>JAVBWA010000001.1:0-4147 GCA_036677685.1 Syntrophomonas sp.
AACTGTGATGTCCAAGGCCTGCCTCTGCGGTTTGGGACAGGCAGCACCGTCTCCGGCCTTGACTACCATGAAACATTTCAAAGCTGACTACGCAGCCAAGTTTAACTAGATATAGTATTTCTATTTCTTCAGCTAGAGCGAAAGCGAAAGGGAAGCCTTTCCAAGGCTTCCCTTTCCACTCTTATTTTCTAAAATCCAGGCCTAGAATGACCTGGTACTTCGTATCGTAATATAGATGAAAAGATGCACCTGCTTTCCATAACTTTTAGCTCTGGACTTTCAAAAATATTACGATATGAATAGATGATCCCGATCATTAACTTACTTTGAGGGCAAATACCTGGCAATATTTACCCTAACTAACCATTTACCAGGGGAGACGCTTGCGTCTCCCCCTCTCCTATTTTCTGACCATCCAATCACCCCCGGCATTTTGTTAAATGTTTTATTACTTTATATTATTTATTGTATAACTATAATTAGCATGCTATGTCTATACTTTATTTTATAAATATTAATTATTAATATTTATCGATTAATATTATATCACTCATACTTCATTTATTGTGCTTTTAATCACTTTTGCAAAATGGCTAACTCTAGGTATTTATTAAAATATTTTATATAAACGATTTTTTTTTGGAATATAAAAAGGATTTTTTGCTTTAATGTTGAATAAGCATTAATAGAATATTTTATGTTTTCACTATTAAACTTCATAGGCAATAAGCTCCGAGCTAATCCTCCTAAGGTTTTTTACTATGGCGGTTTAGCCTATGGGTAGAATTCGAAAGATTTTTGCCTTCCCGTATTGTGAGCAGGAGCACACCAAAGCTGTTTGATGAATATCGTTACAGGTGTGTTTGTATGCTGACACCCCTGTTTTTTTATTTTGTTATAGGAAAAGAGTATGACATAAAGTGAATAGGATTAGGGATCTACCCCTTACTCCTCACCCCTAACGCCTTACTAACTTACAATTTAATATTCTGCTCCAAGCCTGTGGGCCTAAGGATTAAGAGTCTATGGCAACCAGGCCGAACGGTATAATTGAAAACGTTTATACCTCCCTTATTTGGAAAGGAGCCTGTATCCACTTAGAGGCCGGATAATCACCATTTCCGGGTCTGGTTTTGGATTGGGCAAACCTTACCGAAATGTTGATTATTGGACCCCTGAAAAGCATCAGGGGTTTTTCTGCGTCCATATGGCGTTAATTCTAACCGCCATAAGTATTTGAAAGGAGTGATGGTAGTGGAACTGGTCAAAATTAACATCAATGGGAAGGAGGTTGAAGCTCCAGCCGGGAGTACGGTTCTTCAGGCTGCAGAACTGGCAGGAATAGAGATTCCTCGCCTGTGTTACGACCCGGACTTAAGCGCTCTGGGTGCCTGCCGCTTATGCGTAGTGGAGGTTAGCGGCAACCGGCTATTACCCGCTTCCTGCGTAACGCCCGTATTTCAGGGAATGGTAATCGAGACAGAATCTGATTCGGTTGTTGAAGCCCGCAAGACGATTCTGGAACTCCTGGTCGCCAATCATCCCCTGGACTGCATGACTTGCAATAAAATGGGTGATTGCAAGCTGGCAGACTACTGCTACAAGTACGGTGTCAAGGAAAGTCCCTTTATCGGAGAAAAACACCATTATAGTATTGAAGACAGCAATCCCTTCATAATTCGCGACCTGAACAAGTGTATTTTATGTGGAGCCTGTGTTAGAGCCTGTGAGGAAATGACCGGCAAGGATAACCTTTCCTATTTGAACCGGGGCTTCCATCGCAAGGCGACTACTGCCGGAGATGTTCCCTACATCGAATCGGATTGCGTTTTCTGCGGACAATGCGTAGCCGTGTGTCCAACTGGAGCCTTGACTGAAAAGACTATGGCTGGCGAGGCAAGACGATGGGAAATCGAACGAGTACAGACTACATGCCCCTTCTGCGGTACCGGCTGCAATTTTGACCTGGCGGTAAAAGGCGAGAAGGTAATCGGCGTACTCTCCAACCCGAAGGCACCGGTTAACGGACGCAGCTTATGTGTTAAAGGACGCTTCGGTTGGGATTATATTTATAATGAAAAGCGGCTTACCACACCGTTAATTAAAAAGGATGGGAAATTTGAAAAGGCAAGTTGGGACGAGGCCTTTGAGCTAATTGCCACCAAATTGAATGAGATTAAAGCCAAGAATGGTCCCGATTCTTTTGCGGCGCTAAGCTCAGCCCGCTGCACCAACGAAGAAAACTTTCTAGTTCAGAAATTCACCCGTGCGGTCATGGAAACCAACAATGTCGATCATTGCGCCCGTGTTTGCCATGCTCCCTCAGTAGCAGGCCTCGCCAATTCTTTCGGGAGTGGCGCGATGACTAATATCATTTCTGAAGTTACCAATGAAGCCGAACTCTTATTCCTGATTGGAATCAATCCTACTGAAGCATACCCGGTCCTGGGCTATAAAATGCGTCAAGCCCATCGCCATGGCTGCAAACTGGTCGTCTGCGACCCCCGCCGTACGGAGTTGGCAGCCGAAGCGGACATCTGGCTGCAACAGCGGCACGGTACTGATATTCCGCTGCTTAACGGTTTAATGCACATCATAATCAAAGAAGGTCTGGAAGACAAAAACTTCATAGAAACCCGCACCGAAAATTACGAAGCTATGAAAGCGCTGGCCGCTGAATATACTCCGGAACGCGTATCTGAGATAACCGGAGTCTCCGTGGAAGACCTTTATCGGGTAGCTCGTTTGTATGCCACTACCGATAAAGCCATGGCCTTCTATTCACTGGGCATCACCGAGCATATCTGCGGAACCCGTAATGTTATGAGCATTGCCAACTTAGCCATGCTGACCGGTCATATCGGCCGTCCGGGCGTTGGCGTAAACCCCGTCCGCGGACAAAACAATGTGCAGGGGGCCTGTGACATGGGGGCTCTGCCCAATGTCTATGCCGGTTATCAAAGTGTCACCGACAAGGCCATCCGGGAAAAACACGAAAAAGTTTGGGGAGCTAAATTGCCGGATAAAGTCGGCTTGAAGATTCCGGAAATGTTTGAAGCCGCCCACGAAGGTAAAGTCAAGGCCATGTATATACTGGGTGAGAACCCAATTTTGACGGATGGTAATGTAAATTTTATAAAAGAAGCTCTGGAAAAACTGGAGTTCTTTGTAGTGCAGGAGCTTTTCCTTACCGAAACCGCGCAATTTGCAGATGTTGTGCTGCCGGCCGCCAGCTTTGCGGAATGCGACGGTACATTTACCAATACCGAACGTCGGCCGCAGAGGGTTCGTAAAGCCATTGAACCACTGCCCGGTCAGGCCAACTGGGAAACAATTTGTCAGATGGTTACCCGCATGGGTTATCCCATGAGTTACAATCATCCCAGTGAAATTTGGTCCGAAATGGCCTCCCTAACCCCCTCGATGGCCGGCATCAATTATGCGCGTCTTGAAAATGAATCTCTGCACTGGCCATGTCCCAGCAGCGATCATCCTGGTACCCCCATTCTGCATATCGGTAAATTTACGCGCGGACTTGGAGGATTCCAACCCAATGAGCATATTCCCCCGGGGGAACTGCCCGATGCGGATTATCCCATTCTGCTGTGTACCGGCCGGATAATGCAGCACTATAATGTTACCACCCAATATTCTGCGGGGATTAACAGCATATGGGATAAAGAGATGACCCAGGTGAACCCGCAGGAAGCGGATAATTTAGGCTTGGTTACCGGCAGCCGGATGAAGGTTACATCCCGCCGGGGTTCAGTAGTAACCACCGCCTGGGTAACTGACCGGGTGCAGCCCGGGGTCATCTGGATGGCTCATCATCATAGTGAAACACCGACCAATGAAGTTACCAGTCATCATGTATGTGATATTGCCGGCACATATGAGTACAAGGTATGTGCAGTCAAGATTGAAAAACTGCAGGAGGTGGGTTAAATGGCAGACTACCAAGCGATTATCAGTGCCTATAAAGACCTGCCGGGAGGAATCATCCAGGCTTACCATGCTATCCAGAAGGAATATAGCTATATACCCGAGGAGGCGGTAGCAGCAGCTGCCGAAGCCTTTGATATGCCCAAAGCCAAAGCTTATGGAGTAGCAACCTTTTATTCCTATTTCAAAGTAGGCAAGAGAGGCA
>JAVBWA010000002.1:0-19246 GCA_036677685.1 Syntrophomonas sp.
CTGATCACCCCGATAGCCATTGAAGAAGGCTTAAGATTCGCTATCCGCGAAGGTGGCAGAACGGTTGGTTCCGGAGTCGTTATATCTATTTAATTAAACCGTGAGTGTGAGGCGTCCCAGGAACCTGTCCCGATACATGAAATTCTTAAAGAGTTTACGGGCCAATATCATTGTGGTAATGATAGCTATTTGACATAGGCAACGGGCTTATGATAGAGTATTATAGAATTTTTGTGCACAGGATGGAGGTGTCATCATCGTGAGAGTTGGGGTAATTTTGGCCTGTAGTGACTGCAAACAACGCAACTATACCGCTACTCGTGATAAAAAGAAACAAACCGAAAAGCTGGAAGTCAAAAAATATTGCAGATTTTGCAACACGCATACAGTTCACAAGGAGATTAAGTAATTCAGGGATGTGAATATAGTGGCTAAAAACAATAATATTCCTGCCCCCAAAGATTTCAACATCAAGGGTTATTGGGAAAACGGCAGGCAGTATTTTAATAATGTCTACAGTGAATTAAAAAAGGTTCACTGGCCCGGCAGGCAGCAGCTAATGGCTTATACTGGAGTAGTTCTGTTTTCTGTCATACTGGTAGCTTTAATTATATGGTTATTTGATTCCGGGCTCTCGTTTTTGTTGGACAAATTGTTTAAGGCCTTTGGATAAAATGGAAGGGGTGGGCCTGATTAACGTAGACCAGCAATTGGAACTGGACAAAAATATTGAGAATGAAAACAGCATGGAAGAACTGAACGAGGAAAGAAAGTGGCAAGGCGATTGGTATGTAGTACATACCTATTCCGGCTATGAAAACAAAATCAAGGTAGACCTGGCCAAAAGAGTTGAATCCATGAACATGCAGGACAAAATATTCGATGTGATTATTCCTGAGGAACAGGAAGTCGAATATAAAAGCGGCAAAAGAAAGGTTACTACCAAACGGGTTTTCCCCGGTTATGTGATTGTCAACATGATCATGAGTGAAGATTCATGGTATGTAGTCCGTCATACTCCTGGGGTCACTGGATTTGTCGGCAGCGGCGGCAAACCAATTGCATTGCTCCCGGAAGAAATCAACAAGATATTAAGACAGATGGGCTTGTTGGAGAAGAAGACCAAGATCATTGATATTGAAATTGGTGAAAATATTCGCGTAAAAACCGGACCCTTCGCTAATTTTGAAGGAGTGGTCAGAGAATTGCTACCGGAGCGCGGTAAAATCAGGGTTAATATTTCTATGTTTGGCAGGGAAACTCCTGTCGAATTAGAGTATGAACAAATTGAGAAAATGTAGGGAGGTGGGAAAATGGCCAAAAGAGTAATGGGAAAGGTATCACTGCAAATATCCGCAGGCAAAGCAACCCCGGCACCGCCAGTGGGACCGGCTTTGGGACAATATGGAGTTAATATCATGGGTTTCTGCAAAGAATATAATGCAAGAACCGCCAATCAGACCGGGTATATTGTTCCGGTTGAAATAACTGTTTTTGAAGACCGGTCTTTTACCTTTGTAATAAAATCCCCCCCGGCATCAGATTTGCTGAAAAAAGCAGCCAATTTGGAGAAAGGTTCCGGAGAGCCCAATCGTAAAAAGGTAGGCAAAGTAACCCGGGCCAAGCTGGAAGAGATTGCTGCTACTAAGAAGGAAGATTTGAATGCCAACGACGTCGAAGCTGCGATAAGGATGATTGAAGGCACCGCACGCAGCATGGGTTTGGAAGTAGTTGATTAGTTTAGTTTTAGATTTTAATTGCGCGTAGCGCAGCTGTGGGAGGTCTAGTACCGGAATAACCACGAGGAGGTTTAATAATGAAAAGAGGAAAATTATACAAAACAGCCAATGCCAAAATAGAGCGGTTTAAGCTCTATGAGCCAACCGAAGCTCTGCAACTGGTAAAAGAAGTTGCACAGGCCAAGTTTGATGAAACAGTCGAAGTTCATATTAAATTGGGCGTAGATCCCCGCCATGCTGACCAACAGGTCAGAGGGACCGTAAGTTTACCCCATGGAACCGGTAAAACCAGAAAAGTATTGGTATTTGCCAAGGGCGAAAAGGTAAAAGAAGCGGAAGCAGCCGGAGCTGATTACGCAGGCGGTGAAGAACTCGCCGAAAAAATTCAAGGTGGATGGTTTGATTTTGATGTAGCCGTAGCTACCCCCGATATGATGGCGGTAGTCGGCAAATTGGGTAAAATATTGGGTCCCCGCGGTTTAATGCCCAATCCTAAAGCCGGAACGGTTACTTTTGATATTGAACGCACCATTACCGAATTAAAAGCAGGCCGTATCGAATACCGGGTTGACAAGAATTCCATCGTTCATGCTCCGATCGGCAGAGTATCTTTCGATATTGAAAAGCTTCAAGGCAACTTGAATGCTTTTGCGGAAGCTCTCATTAAAGCCAAACCGGCCGCTGCCAAGGGACAATATATGCGTTCGGTAAGCGTTTGCTCTACCATGAGCCCGGGCATCAAGATAAATCCGCTTGTATTAATGGCGGCTAACAAGTAAAATATTAGGTACCCTAAAAAATGAAAAATAAACTGCAGACAGCCGGTGGTGTAAGCCTTAAAGAACGCGAGTTCGCCTGCCGAGGTTGTTAATAGATGGTTAAGCTATAAAGCGTGACTTTTTAAACCTCTGCATTTGCCTGCAGGGGTTTTTAGCATTAATAACGAGGTGAAAAGATGTCCCCCGCTTCTTTAAGCGGTCGGGTTCCCATTAACAAAACAGGCGACGGGTTCTAATCCTCCGCCTCGTTATAGAGGTGCGGAAGAAACTGCTCCGCAGTTTCTTCCGATGCTTAAAAGATTTGTAATCAAGAATGTTTAAAGAGGGGGTGAAATTGAATGCCCAAAATCGAAGCCAAAAAACAGGTAGTCCAGGAGATTGAACAAAAGCTGCAGGATGCAATGCTGGTCGTTTTTACCGACTATCGGGGAATTAATGTCGAAGAAATGACTGAGCTTCGCAACAAACTGCGCGCTCCCGGTGTCGAATACAAAGTTCTGAAGAATACGCTGACTGAATTTGCTTTGGACAATACCGGCCATGGCGATGTTATTCCCCATATTGCCGGTCCCAACGCTGTGCTTTTCAGCAATGAAGACCCCGTGGAACCCATCAAGGCTATTTATGACTTTATCAAGCAATATAAGAAGCTGGATGTAAAAGTCGCAATTTTGCAGGGTCAAATGCTATCCGCCAACAAAGTTAAATCACTGGCTGATCTGCCGCCGCGTGATGCCTTGATTGCCCAGGTGCTGGGGACCATGCAGGCTCCTATCAGCAGCTTTGTACGGGTTCTGAATGCCAACATCAGTGGTTTGGCAAGAGTGTTGGACCAGATCAGGGAACAGAAAGCCAGTTAACTCTATATCTATTGAGAAGCCAATGCCCAACATGGGCCAAAAATAAAAATACGCGTCAGCGTAAATAATTAGGAGGGTATTTAAATGAGTAAAGTACAGGAAGTAATTGATATTGTTAAACAGTTGACCGTTCTGGAATTGTCCGAACTGGTAAAAGCTCTGGAAGAAGAGTTTGGCGTAAGCGCGGCTGCTCCAGTAGCTGTAGCCGCAGGCCCGGCTGCTGCCGCCCCTGCCGAAGCTACCGAAGAACAGTTTGAATTTGATGTAATCCTCGTTTCTTCCGGTGACAAGAAGATCAATGTTATCAAGGTGGTTCGCGAGCTTACCGGTCTGGGTCTCAAGGAAGCCAAGACTCTGGTTGACGAGTGCCCCAATCCTATCAAAGAAAAGGTTACCAAAGAAGAAGCTGCTCAGATTAAAGCCAAGATCGAAGAAGTCGGCGGCGGTGTAGAAATTAAATAATTGTTTTTACTTAGCGTAAAGCAAAGCCTCTCTGGAATTATTAGTTCTGGAGAGGCTTTATTTTTCGATACGTTTTATTTATATATTAGCAGGGATAATTTATTATAATACTTATTAGATGGCACTTCAGATCTGGCAAAAGTTTCACGTGAAACATTATTTTTGCAAACGAAGAGAGGTATATAAGCTTTGGAAACCATTTATGGTTACCTGGATAGAATAAGCTACTGCAATGAGGAAAGCAATTTTGTGGTGGCCAAGCTAAAAGAAAAAGGCAAGCGTGAACTTAGCTGCATAGTGGGCAATTTGCTGGGAGTCAATCCCGGCGAGTCTTTGCAGTTAACCGGGAAATGGAAGCACAATCCCAAGTTCGGGCTGCAATTTCAGGTCGAAAGCTTTGAAGCAATTGTGCCGGCTACCATCAGAGGAATTGAAAAGTATCTGGGTTCAGGCTTGATTCGAGGCATAGGCCCGGTGATGGCAAAAAGGATAGTGGAAACCTTTGGTGTCCAGGCCCTGGATATTATCGAAAACCATCCCGAAAAGCTCAGCGAAGTCAGCGGCATCGGTCCCAAAAGAATCGAAATGATCAGTCAGGCCTGGGAAGAACAAAAAGAAATCAAAGAAATTATGATATTCCTGCAAGGTAATGGGGTGGCCGCTTCCCATGCTGCCAAAATATACCAATGTTATGGACAGGATTCGATTGACATGGTCAAGGCCAACCCCTACCGCCTGGCCGAAGATATTCGCGGTATAGGTTTTTTAACAGCGGACAATATTGCCCGGGCCATGGGAGTTGATCCCAATTCGGTACTGCGGGCCAAGGAAGGAATCGTTTATGTCCTTAAGCAGACCTTGTTGGAAGGGCATGTATTTTATCCTCAGTTCGGGCTTTTGCATAAAACTACGGAGATTCTGCAAATTGAAGCTGAAATCGCCGAACAGGCTTTAGACGAATTAAAAACGGAACAGCGCGTTATAATTGAGGATGTTGAGGTGGAAGGGGGAGAAGAAGGCGGCTATGATGACTTCAAAGTAGTCTATCTCAAGCCCTTTTATATTGCCGAAAGTCAAGTGGCGGAACAACTGCTGCTCTTCCAGAACGCGGATAGCCGCGTGCGGGCAGTTGACAGTGACAAGATGCTGGAATGGGTGGAGCAAAAACTGGATATCAACCTGGCTGACCGCCAAAGAGAAGCGATTGCCATGGCGGTCCGGGAAAAGCTTATGATTATTACCGGGGGTCCGGGAACCGGCAAGACCACGATCATAAATGCCCTGGTGAGAATATTTAATGGATTAAAACTAAAAATAACCATGGCTGCTCCGACCGGCCGTGCGGCCAAACGTATGCAGGAAACTACCGGCTGGGATGCGCTGACGGTGCATCGCCTATTGGAATTCAACCCCCGGGAGGGCAGCTTCAAGCGGAACCGGGAATACCCTCTGGAAACCGATGTATTGATTATCGACGAGCTCTCGATGATTGACACCATGTTGATGTATCAACTGTTAAGAGCGGTTCCTTTGCATGCCATGCTTATTCTGGTCGGGGATGTCAATCAATTGCCTTCGGTTGGTCCCGGCAATGTGCTCTCCGACTTAATCAACTCCGGGAAATTTCCCGTCGTGGAACTCAAAGAGATATTTCGCCAGTCCCGGCGCAGCCGCATAGTAAGCAATGCCCACCGCATTAATGAAGGGAACCTGCCGTATATAGACAATCCCGAAAGCCGGGACTTGAGTGATTTTTATTTTATCCAGGAAGAAGATCCCCAAAAAGTTGTGGAAAAAATTTTGGATTTATGCCAGCACCACATTCCCGACCGCTTCTTCTTTCACCCGGTGCGTGAAGTTCAAGTGCTGACTCCGATGCACCGTGGAATTGTTGGAACCATGAACCTGAATGTGGAATTGCAAAAAGCCCTCAACCCGCAGGGTTATGAGCTAAGCCGGGGGGGAAGGTCATTTCGGATCAAGGACAAGGTTATGCAACTGGTGAACAATTATGAAAAAGACGTATACAATGGCGATATTGGCTGGATCAGCGGTATCGACGTGGAAAACCAGCAAATGGTCGTAAATTATGATGGGCGCTGGGTAAACTATGATTTTGCCCAGCTTGATGAAATCCAGCTTTCTTATGCGACTTCGATTCACAAAGCACAAGGGAGTGAATACCCGGCGGTAATAATGCCAATTCTGACCCAACACTATTTACTTTTACAGAGAAATTTGGTATATACTGGAGTAACAAGAGCCAAGCGTCTGGTAATTTTGATCGGCAGCAAGAAAGCACTGGCGATGGCCATTAGAAACAATAAAACCCAGAAGCGCTTTACCCGGCTCAAAGAACGCCTGATGAGTTTGTCTTGAGGTTTCGCACTTGGCACAAATCCATAGCTTTCTCGCGCCTACTCCGCAGCCTTTTGATAGCATCACTTGCCTCGCTGCTCAAGGGGTACCGCGCTAACCTCCCATCCGTGGTCGGCAACCTTAGTGGCAACCGTCCGTGAGCATCAGTGGTACCCGCAGGGTGAAGCACGTTCGCGACCTCCTGTCGCTCACCCCTTTGTTTACTCGGCTTTGCTAGCTATCATTAAGCTCCTGCGCCAAGTTGCTCAAAAGCTATAGATTTGTGTGCAAGTTAAACTGCCAAGGTTAAGTTTTTACAGGGAGGGGATGAGTATGCCTGATTATGAATTGCTGGATGATCCTTTTCTAATCGATTGTCTTTTTTTCCCGCGTCCGGACCGCACCGGGCCACCCCCCGGAAGCTTTGATTTGATGATCCCGGTGGAAGCCAATATCGCGGTGGCCTGTCGTTACTATTTGGAAGACACTAACTGGCCTTCGCTTTTGTACTTCCACGGCAATGGCGAAGTGGCTGCTGACTATGATGATATCAAGGATTTTTATCGGGCCCGGGAATTAAACCTGATTGTGGCGGATTACCGTGGCTATGGCAAGAGCAGCGGCAGGCCGAACTTTAAAAATTTGATTAATGATGCCCATGCAATATTTACCCGTGTCAGGCAGGAACTCCAACAACGGGCATATAATAAAGGCATGTGGATAATGGGCAGGTCTCTGGGCAGTATGTCAGCCCTGGAAATAGCTTATAACGAGCAGCACCATCTTAAAGGTTTAATAATCGAGAGCGGATTTGCTTGTGTCAGCCGCCTGGTTAAACAATGGATGCTGCCCGCCAACTATCAAGAATTGGAAAAAGTTGAAGAACAATGTCTGCAAATGATACGGAAGATCAAGCTTCCAGCCCTGGTAATTCACGGGGAGGAAGATAATTTGGTATATCTTCGCGAAGGTAAGCTGGTTTATGAACAATTGGGAAGCATGGATAAGGAATTGCTCATCATAGACGAAGCAGATCATAACGATATAATATTCGCGAACCCGGAACAATACTTTGGAGTCCTCGACAGATTCATTAAAACAAAATAACGAGGCGAAAAGATGTCCTCCGCTTCTTAAGCGCTTGGGTTCCTATTAACAAAACAGGCGGCGGGTTCTAATCTCCTGCCTCGTTGCAGTGGCGTGTTGCCCTCTACGGGGACCACTTATATTGATTCCCTACGGGAATGATTAAATTGTGTTGAAACTGCTTCGCACTTTCTTCCGATGCTTAAATGCTTGTTTTTCGGCTTGAATAAAAGAAATTTCTATTATAATCTAGTTTTAGGGTTTAATAAATAAATAGAAGGGAAATGATAATTATGAAGAAATATTTCCCAATGCTAACACTTGCTGTACTATTAATAAATTTCATATGGATTCCGCCGGCGGTTGCCGGTGAAGCCTTATGGCAGTTATTCTGGGCGGATGACAATGCCTTGCTGGAGCATCTGACCATAGATCAGGAACGGGTTCAGAATGCCGGCCCGCAGTGGGAGAAAAGCGAAAAATCCGGGAAAACTGTCTTAAGCCGGAAAACCAAGGACTGGCAGGCTTATACCAAGTTGAGTGAAAGGCTGCCGATAAAAGCCCAGGTTAATGATTACATAGTATTTCGAACCACAACTTTAAAAGTCGACAAACCTGCAGCTGAAAGTCAGTTGCTCAAAGATCTTGCAAGCGGAGGCTGCCAGGTAGCTATCGAGGTACCTGGTTATATCAAGCAGAACCCGGTGGGTGAATTAAAAGAGCTGACAGTTAGCTGGGAACTGACCAAGATTTCTAATATGAAGCAGGGGGAACTGCTTTTAGAGACATACACTTTGAACGGTTTTTATCTGGGGTCAGCCCTTTTCTTGATAGGTTTTATTTCAATAGCCATCTTTTTTGCCTTTAAAACCAGGGGGGTAAACAGGTTAATTAATGAAAGATACTCCCTGGATAGGATTGGCGAAATCGATGATGAAACAGATGATTGGAAATAATAGAAATCATAGTTGACCTGTGGTACTTTATATGCTAACATTAATAATTGCCATTATATGTCGAGTGATTTTTATTAGATGTTGTATGGTTTTTAAAGCTTTGATTAAAAGCGAGGTTTATGCTTAGGCCTTGCTTTTCACTCTTTTGGGAAATTTTAAAAGGGGTGAATTAAATGGCTCATCTTCAGGAATATGGTAGGGTAAAACGGCTTAGTTATTCCAGAATTGAAGAACCTATCGAATTACCAAATCTTATTCAAGTCCAACTCAGTTCATATCAGTGGTTTCAAGAACAGGGATTACGCGATGCTTTGCAGGAAGTGTTCCCGATCTCGGATTTTACCGGGAAATTGGAGTTGAATTTTATCGGTTACAGCATAGGCGAACCGAAATATTCAATCCACGAATGCAAAGAAAGAGACGTAAGCTATCAGGCACCCCTCAAGCTTAAAGTCAGGCTGACCGACAAAGAAACCGGAGAAATTAAAGAATCAGAGGTTTACATGGGCGACCTCCCGCTGATGACGGAAAAAGGAACCTTTATTATTAACGGGGCCGAGCGGGTGGTAGTCAGCCAGTTGGTTAAATCACCGGGAGTATATTTCAGCGAAAGACTGGATGTAGCCGGAAATACTCTATATGGTGCGACCATCATTCCCAATCGGGGAGCATGGTTTGAACTGGAAATGGATAGTGCGGGTTTGATTTACACCCGGATCGACAAGACGCGTAAAATACCGGTAACTGTCCTTTTGCGGGCGATTGGTTTTGAAACCAATGAATCCATAATGGAGCTTTATGAAGGCGATGAAACCATCGCCAAAACGCTGGAAAAGGATACCAGTACCAATAAAAAAGAAGCTTTAATCGAATTTTACCGCCGGTTGCGGCCTGGTGAAATGGCTACCGAGGATGCTGCCGAACAATTGTTGAACAACCTGTTTTTTGATCCCCGCCGTTACGATATGGCCAATGTGGGACGTTACAAAGTCAACAAAAAGCTGGGCTTGGATATCCCGGTGGAAAATCGTCATTTAAATATTGAAGATATTACTTCAACCATAGCCTACCTGCTCAGATTAATCAAAGGAGAAGGCAAAACGGATATTATAGATCACCTGGGCAACCGGAGATTGCGTTCCATTGGAGAACTACTGCAAAATCAGTTCCGCACCGGTTTAGTAAGAATGGAAAGAGTAGTCCGGGAACGTATGAGCATCCACGATGTAGAAACCCTGACTCCCCAGGTCTTGATTAATATCAGGCCAATCACTGCGGCGGTTAAAGAATTCTTTGGCAGTTCGCAGTTGTCACAGTTTATGGATCAAACCAATCCACTTGCCGAACTTACGCACAAGAGGCGGCTCAGCGCTCTGGGACCGGGTGGATTAACCCGCGAGAGAGCGGGATTCCAGGTTAGAGACGTTCACCACTCCCATTATGGACGCGTATGTCCGATTGAAACTCCTGAAGGTCCCAACATCGGTCTAATCGGCTCGCTGGCAACCTTTGGGCGGGTCAACGATTTTGGTTTTATTGAAACACCTTATCGCAAGGTTGATAAAAAATCGGGCCGGGTACTTAATGAAATTCATTATCTATCAGCCGATGAAGAAGAAGAGTTTATTATTGCCCAGGCCAACTCTCCGCTTGATGATAACGGCTATTTTGCCGAAGAGCGGGTTGAAGCCAGGCATGCCGAGGAAATATTGGAAGTTCCCATAAATAGAGTTGATTATATGGATGTCTCCCCCAAACAGGTTTTTAGTGTGGCAACTTCATTGATTCCCTTTTTGGAGAATGACGATGCCAACCGTGCCTTGATGGGTGCCAATATGCAGCGGCAGGCAGTGCCGCTCATAAAAACCCAAGCTCCAATCGTGGGCACCGGCTTGGAACATAAAGCCGCCAAAGACTCGGGGGCCGTTATAGTCAGCAAAAAAGGCGGTGTAGTGCAAAGAGCCAGTGCTGACCGGATTGTAATTAAAAATGATGATGGTGAGTTGGATACTTACAACCTGCTGAAATTTATACGTTCCAACCAGGGAACCTGTTACAACCAGCGGCCGATTGTGAAAGTCGGCGAAAGAGTGGAAGCCGACACCATTATCGCTGACGGCCCCAGTACCGACCAAGGGGAACTGGCTCTGGGCCGAAACGTCTTGGTAGCTTTTATGCCTTGGGAAGGCTACAACTATGAGGACGCAATTCTCATATCTGAAAGACTGGTCAAAGAGGATGTGTTTACATCCATTCATATAGAGGAATACGAGTGTGAAGCCCGGGATACTAAACTGGGTTCGGAAGAAATAACCCGTGATATTCCCAATGTATCCGAAGATATGTTGAAGAACCTGGATGACCAGGGGGTAATCCGGGTGGGAGCCGAAGTGCGGCCGGACGACATTCTGGTGGGTAAAGTTACCCCCAAGGGCGAGACTGAGCTTACTCCCGAAGAACGCCTGCTGAGAGCCATCTTTGGCGAAAAGGCCCGCGAGGTCCGGGATTCTTCATTAAGAGTTCCGCATGGTGAAGCAGGCAAAATAGTAGCTGTAAAACGTTTCTCCAGGGAAAAAGGTGATGAACTGCCGCCCGGAGTTAACCAACTGGTCCGGGTATACATTGCTCAGAAACGGAAGGTTTCCGAAGGCGATAAAATGGCAGGCCGCCATGGCAACAAGGGGGTTATCTCCCGGATTCTGCCCGAAGAAGATATGCCATTTCAGGAAGACGGGACACCCGTACAGATTGTCTTGAATCCCCTGGGAGTGCCTTCGCGTATGAATATCGGACAAATACTGGAATGCCACATGGGCTGGGCGGCCAATGCACTGGGGTTGAATATAGCTACTCCGGTATTCGACTGCGCTCATGAAGATGATGTATTCGACAAGCTAAGGGAAGCCAATTTGCCAGAAAGAGGCAAGACCATACTTTATGATGGGCGCACCGGTGAAAAATTTGACCATGAAATAACCGTTGGTTACGTCTATATGTTAAAACTGGCGCATCTGGTTGACGATAAAATACATGCCCGCTCAATCGGTCCCTATTCTCTGGTCACACAGCAGCCCCTGGGAGGCAAAGCCCAGTTCGGGGGACAGAGATTTGGGGAAATGGAAGTATGGGCTCTGGAAGCTTATGGAGCCTCATATACCCTGCAGGAAATACTTACGGTCAAATCGGATGATGTGGCGGGCCGGTTAAAGACTTACGAATCAATTGTCAAAGGTGAAAATATTCCGGAACCCGGTGTTCCGGAAGGATTTAAGGTTCTGATCAAAGAACTGCAGAGTCTGGCTCTGGATGTAAGGATTCGCTCGGAAGATGAACGGGAAATAATGATTAAAGACGTGGACTATGATGTCAACGAAAAAGAAAAAGCACGGGAATTGGGCCTGGATATACCGGAAAACACCGTGGGAAGGCCGCGTGATATCGATCCGGAGTTGGTCGAGGACCCGGACTTCGAAGACAATGAAGACGAGGATCTTGATATAGTTGACGACCTGGAAGGTTTTACTGTACAAGATTAAAAAGGAGGATCTCAACCGGAAATAGCCGAAGTGTGGGCAGTTCAGCGATAATATAGGACTTGCCCTTAAGGTGAAAGAACAATTCTTCTGGAAGGGAGAGACTGATTTGTCAGATGTCAATAATTTTGAATCAATAAAAATAGCACTGGCTTCCCCGGAACAAATAAGGTCTTGGAGCAGCGGCGAGGTTAAAAAGCCGGAAACTATAAATTACCGGACTTTAAGACCTGAAAAGGAAGGCCTGTTTTGCGAAAAAATCTTTGGCCCGGTTAAAGACTGGGAATGTCACTGCGGTAAATATAAAAGGGTGCGGCATAGAGGTATTGTCTGCGACCGCTGCGGTGTTGAAGTAACCACCTCCAAGGTGCGCCGTGAAAGAATGGGTCATATTGAACTGGCAGCCCCGGTTTGCCACATTTGGTATTTGAAGGGCATCCCCAGCCGGATGGGATTGCTACTGGATATGTCACCTAAAGTACTGGAGAAAGTCATTTATTTTGTTAACTATCTGGTTATTGATCCGGGTGATACCCCGCTATTGAAAAAACAATTGCTCAATGAGCGGGAATATCGCGAAAACCGCGAAAAGTACGGAGATTCGTTCCAGGCCGGGATCGGGGCCGAAGCCATAAAAATATTGCTCTCAGACAATGATCTGGAAAAAATGTCTGCAGATTTGAAGCAGGAAATAGCCAGCACCAGCGGCCAGCGTAAAGGCCGTGCGATTAAAAGGCTGGAAGTTGTAGAATCCTTCCGTCTGTCAGCCAATGACCCACAATGGATGATACTGGATGTACTGCCGGTTATTCCTCCGGACCTGCGTCCGATGGTCCAGTTGGATGGCGGGCGTTTTGCCACGTCCGATTTAAATGATTTATATCGCCGCGTAATCAATCGCAACAACCGCTTAAAAAGGCTCCTGGATCTGGGAGCCCCGGATATAATCGTCCGCAATGAGAAAAGAATGCTGCAGGAAGCGGTTGACGCCCTGGTTGATAATGGCCGTCGGGGCCGTCCGGTTACCGGACCGGGCAACCGTCCCCTTAAATCATTAAGTGATATGCTCAAAGGTAAACAAGGTCGTTTCCGCCAGAATCTTTTGGGCAAACGCGTTGACTATTCAGGCCGCTCGGTTATCGTGGTCGGCCCTAATTTAAAAATGCACCAGTGTGGACTGCCCAAGGAAATGGCCTTGGAGCTTTTTAAACCTTTTGTGATGAAGAAACTGGTGGATCGTATGATTGCCTCCAATATAAAGAGCGCCAAAAAAATGGTTGAAAGAGGTCGGGAAGAAGTATGGGATATTCTGGATGATGTTATTAAGGAACATCCGGTTTTGTTAAACCGCGCCCCAACCTTGCACCGTTTGGGAATACAGGCATTTGAACCGGTCTTGGTGGAAGGCCGGGCATTGCAGTTGCATCCTCTGGTATGTACAGCCTATAACGCCGACTTTGACGGCGACCAGATGGCGGTTCATGTTCCGCTTTCGGCGGAGGCGCAGACCGAAGCACGGCTCTTAATGTTAGCCAGCAACAACATTCTTAATCCCAAAGACGGTAAACCGGTAGTTACACCGACCCAGGACATGGTTATCGGTCTTTACTATCTGACCTACATGGCCGAAAACAAAAAAGTTGATATCGAAAAGACCCGGGCTTTCAGCACTCCGGAAGAAGCCCGTATGGCTTATGAAGTAAATCAGATCAGCCTGCACGAGCCTATCCGGGTCAGGATGGATATGCCCGAGAAAACCGGCAAAGAATTATTGAAGAGCAATGGAGACCAAACTTACAAAAAACAGATGGTCAGCACCTCGGTGGGGCGTATTATCTTTAACGAGGCCATCCCTGACAGTTTAGGTTTCTACAATGAAGTCATTGATAAAAAGAAACTGGGCAATCTGGTCTATGAGGGTTATATGCTTGAAGGCAACGCCAAGACTGCGGAAATGCTGGATGGCATAAAACGCTTGGGTTATAAATTCAGCACCCGGGCCGGGATTACCGTGGGAGTCACCGATTTTGAAACCCCCGAGGCCAAAGTTGCCATATTAGCCAAAGCGGATGAGGATGTTGAGGCAATCGAAGCCGATTTCATGGTTGGCTTGATTACCGATGACGAGCGCCATGCCCAGGTGGTTGAAATATGGAACCAGGCTACTGATGATGTTACTGATGCTCTTAAAGAAGCCTTGCATGAAGATAATCCGGTTTATATGATGGCCACCTCCGGAGCCCGCGGTAATTTCCAGCAAATCCGCCAGTTGGCAGGTATGCGTGGTCTCATGGCGGATCCTTCCGGAAAAATTATCGACTTGCCGATTAAGGCTAACTTCCGGGAAGGGTTAACCGTTCTGGAATACTTTATATCTACCCATGGAGCCCGCAAAGGTCTGGCTGACACGGCTTTAAGAACTGCCGATTCAGGGTATCTGACCCGAAGGCTGGTAGATGTTTCCCAGGATGTTATCGTCCGGGAAGTAGACTGTGAATCGGTGGAGGGTGTATGGGTAGCTAAAATCATGGAAGGTTCCCAGCTGATTGAGCCGCTGCACCAGCGTATAATTGGCCGGGTTTCCGTGGATACCATTGTTCATCCCAAAACCGGTGAAATAATGGTTGAAGAAAACCAGATGATCGATGATGATACCGGTTATGCCATTGAAAGAGCCGGTATCGAAAGAGTTAAGATAAGAACTGTATTGACATGCAAAACCCGCCATGGAGTTTGCAAGAAATGTTACGGCCGGAACTTGGCGACCGGTTATGATGTGGAAATTGGTGAAGCAGTAGGTATTTTGGCAGCCCAATCAATCGGTGAACCAGGCACCCAGTTGACCATGCGCACTTTCCATACCGGCGGCGTAGCCGGTGATGATATTACCCGGGGTCTGCCCCGCGTTGAGGAGCTTTTCGAAGTTCGCAAACCCAAAGGCCAGGCCGTAGTTGTGGAAGTATCAGGAAAAGTAAGGTTTGGTGAAAACAAGGGCCGGCGTGAAGTAGAAATCCTGGGTGATAATGATGAAGTCCTGGGGGCTTACCTGGTGCATTACGGTTCCCGTTTAAGGGTTCGCGAAGGCGACTATGTGGAAATGGGCGATGCCCTGACCGAAGGCCCCTTAAATCCACACGATATTTTGAAGACCAAAGGAACGCATGAAGTGCACAGGTATCTCTTGCAGGAAGTGCAAAAAGTTTACCGATCCCAGGGTGTTGATATAAGTGATAAACACATTGAGATTATGATACGCCAAATGCTGAAGAAGGTTAAAATCGAAGATTCAGGAGACACCTCGCTCCTGCCCGGAGCATTTATCGACATTTCCTACTTTGAAGATGAGAATGTCCGGGTGGTTGGCCAGGGTGGCCTGCCTTCGGTATGTTCTCCCATGCTCCTGGGTATAACCAAGGCCTCTTTGAATACCGATTCATTCCTTTCGGCAGCTTCCTTCCAGGAGACTACCAAGGTCTTGACCGAAGCAGCCATCAAAGGCAAAATTGATTACCTGATTGGTTTGAAGGAAAATGTTATTATCGGTAAGCTTATCCCGGCCGGCACCGGATATTCTACTTACCGGAAAACCGCTTTCCATGAGGTTCTGGAAGATACCGAAATATTCGATGAGGACAGCCTATAGAATTAATTTGACTGAGTTATCGCCAGGTGCTAAAATGTTTAAGTGCGTGGCAAATAAAGTCTAACGAGGCGAAAAGATGTCCCCCGCTTCTTTAAGCGGTCAGGTTCTTATTAACAAAACAGGCGGTCGGTTCTAATTTCCCGCCTCGTTGCAGCGGTGTGTTGAAACTGCCCGGCAGTTTCTTCCGATGCTTAAAAAATGTATTCCTGCTGGTTAGGAGGATTTCCATTTGCCGCTTGAGGAAGTAAAAAACAGTACTACCAGGGTAATTGGGAGCAAACAGGTTAAAAAAGCACTGGCTAAGGGTGGAGTCAAGAAAGTATATATTGCTGCTGATGCCGAACATCATATTATAGAACCAATCAAGAAACTATGCCAACAACACCAGGTAGAGTTTATATTGGCGGAAAGTATGGATGCGTTGGGCAGGGCATGCGGTATAGATGTAGGCTCCGCTACCGTAGCTCTTTTATAACGAGGCGGAAAATGTCTCCCGCTTTTTTAAACGGTCGAGACTTGTTGACAAATTGGCGGCAGTTTCTTCCGATGCTTAAATAGCTGCCAAAGCCAGAACACAAGAAGGGAGGTGCAAGTATGCCAACCATCAATCAACTGGTTAGAAAAGGACGCGAAAAAGGTGAGAAGAAATCAACGGCACCGGCCCTTAAAAGCTGTCCGCAAAAAAGAGGGGTTTGTACCCGCGTATATACCACAACCCCCAAAAAGCCGAATTCAGCCTTGCGTAAAATTGCCAGGGTAAGATTAACCAATGGTATAGAAGTAACTGCATATATTCCTGGAATAGGACACAATCTGCAAGAGCACTCCGTAGTTCTTATCCGGGGAGGCAGAGTAAAAGATTTACCAGGTGTCAGGTATCATATTATTAGAGGAACCCTGGATGCTTCTGGTGTGCAAAAACGCAATCAGGGAAGATCCAAATACGGCACCAAGAGACCTAAGAAAAAATAGGAGGGAGGCGCGATATGCCCAGAAAAGGACCAGTTCCCAAACGAGATGTTTTACCCGACCCTATTTATCACAGCAAAATATTCACCAAGCTGGTTAACCAGGTGATGTGGGATGGGAAGAAGAGTACAGCTGAAAAAATATGCTATGGCGCTTTCGATATTGTGGAACAAAAGATGGGCAAGGACGCCCTTGAAGTTTTTGAAGAAGCAATGAAGAATATTACCCCCATCGTAGAAGTCAGAGCCAGACGGGTGGGTGGAGCCAACTATCAGGTTCCAGTTGAGGTTAGAGCTGACCGGCGGCAAACCTTGGCCATCAGATGGCTGGTTTCCTATGCGCGTAAACGCGGTGAGAAAACCATGGCCCAGAGGCTGGCCGGTGAAATAATGGATGGCGCCAATCATACCGGCGGTTCCGTTAAGAAGAGAGAAGATACCCATAAGATGGCTGAAGCCAATAAAGCATTTGCGCATTATCGCTGGTAAAGTTATTGGCGGGGAGTGTTCTGATGGTTGAAAGCTTCGATCTAGCAGTAATAAGAAACATTGGGATCATGGCTCATATTGATGCCGGTAAAACAACTACTACCGAAAGGATGCTGTTTTATACCGGCAAAGTCCATAAACTTGGGGAAGTTGACAAAGGGACCGCCACTATGGACTGGATGAGCCAGGAGCAGGAAAGAGGCATTACCATAACTTCGGCTGCTACCGCCTGCAATTGGCGCGATTGCTTTATAAATATTATCGACACGCCCGGGCATGTGGACTTCACGGTTGAGGTAGAACGCTCACTGAGGATACTTGATGGGGCTATCGGCATATTTTGTGCGGTAGCCGGTGTACAACCACAATCCGAGGCGGTATGGCGCCAAGCCAATCGCTATAATGTGCCGCGTATAGCTTATGTAAACAAAATGGATAGAATAGGTGCTGACTTTTTTCGGGTAGTAAAAATGATTCAAGACAATTTGGGCAGCAGCGCCCTGGCGGTTCAGTTGCCCATCGGAGTCGAAGACAGTTTTGCCGGAATTATCGACCTGATCAAAATGAAGGCTTACATTTACGAAGATGAAACCGGGGAGAAATTCCTGGAGAGAGAATTAAGTCAGCTTGAATTAAATCAGAGTGAGCAATACAGAAATCAACTGCTTGAAAAATTATCCGAATATGATGATGAAATACTGGAAAGATATTTGGAGGGGCAGGAAATTTCTGAAAGTCTCATTCGCAGTTCTTTGAGAAAAGCGATAATAGGAAACCAGCTAGTCCCAGTACTCTGCGGATCATCCTTTAAAAATAAAGGTGTGCAGATGCTATTGGATGCAGTTGTGGATTATCTGCCTTCACCGCTTGACAAACCACCGGTCAAAGGAATCGATGCAGCCACCGGGGAAGAAGTGGAAAGGCAGGCCGACGTGGATGCGCCAATGTGTGCCCTGGCGTTTAAAGTAGCTACTGATCCGTATGTTGGGAAGCTCACCTATTTTCGTATATATTCGGGTCGTATCAAAGTTGGGACCCATTTATTCAACAGTGGTAAAGACAAGAAAGAACGCCTGGCTCGAATACTCAAAATGCATGCCAACCATCGTGAAGAAATCGATGAAGCCTGCGCGGGAGATATTGTAGCCGGAGTGGGTCTTAAAAATACTGTAACCGGCGATACCCTTTGTTCCGAAGAAAAACCGCTGCTGCTTGAATCCATTGATTTTCCAGAGCCGGTCATTGATGTTTCCATCGAAGCCAAAACCCGTGCGGATCAGGAAAAAATAGAAGAAAGCCTGCGGCGCCTGGCCGAAGAAGATCCCACCTTCAGAACCAGGAATGATGTAGAAAGCGGTCAAACCATAATCTCTGGAATGGGAGAACTACATTTGGAGATTATTGTCGATCGACTGCTGAAGGAGTTTAAGGTTAATGCCAATGTAGGCAAGCCCCAGGTAGCATATAAAGAAAGCATAAAGACCAAGGGCCGCGCCGAGGCTCGATTTGAAAAACAAAGCGGCGGGCGCGGGCAATATGCCCATGTGATTCTGGAAGTTAATCCATTGAATGAAGGCCAAGGCATTTGTTTTAGTGATAAATCCAGCCATGAAAACATACCGAAAATTTTTGTGGCAGCCGTGGAAATAGGAGCGCGTGAAGCATTGCAGGCCGGTATACTGGCTGGCTATCCGGTGGATGATCTTGAAATTGTACTAACCGGTGGTTCATACCACGAAGTTGACTCCAGCGAAGTAGCTTTCAAAATCGCCGCCAGTATGGCAGTTAAAGAAGCATTGTCCAAAGCCGGGGCCATTATCCTGGAACCAATAATGGATATGGAAATTGTCTGTCCCGAAGAATATGTGGGAGATGTTATATCCGATTTTAATGCCCGCCGGGGACGCATATTCGGGTTTGAAGAGAACCGGGATACCAAGATTATTAAGGGGACCGTACCTTTAGCTGAGACTTTTGGTTATGCCACCAGCTTGCGGTCGGCCAGTCAGGGACGCGCCAGTTTTTCCATGAATATCAGAGATTATGCTGAAGTGCCCGAATCCCGGGCCAAAGAAATAATTGCTCGGCGTTATGGATTGCCGGTTTAAGAAATTAAGACTGGCACGTAAACGGAAGATTGAGGGGTGAGGCGTGAAGAGGCAAGGGAAATATATTAAATGTCAGCATTATCAGTCTGGCATTAGTAAATTTACTGACCTCAAGGTAACAGAAACCTTAAGCACTTGACCCCTGTGATAAAAATACTAAAAAAGGAAAGGTGAGAGAAAGGATGGCAAAGGCAAAATACGAGAGGACAAAACCTCATCTTAACATCGGGACCATAGGGCATATAGATCATGGCAAGACCACATT
>JAVBWA010000003.1:0-41983 GCA_036677685.1 Syntrophomonas sp.
GGCTTCGGATATAGGCAAAGATCATGTAATAGCCGAGAATCTCCCGCCGGGGTTTGACTATACTGTGAAAAAAATGAACCCGGTCGAGGAAACCAGGGTTAACTGCCATACCTTGATAATCACCATAAGCGGCCAGGCCATAAATCACGCCGATGCAGATGATGTAAACAACCTGAGATTCACCATTGCCCAGGGCAAGATAAATGGGGCGGATAGCGACCTGGCCACCGAAAACATCTGCATCGACTTCAACGACCCGGCAGGAGCCACAGCTTTGAGCAAACCCGGGCAGCCGGGGCTGGCTAATTTCACGGCCAGCTGGACGGCGGTAGCCCATGAAAACGAAGGCTACCGGGTTCAGTTATACCAGGACGGGATTAAAGCAGGTGCAGCATTAAGTATCGCCCATGGTGCGGCTTTAAGCCATGATTTCTCCGCAAGCATGACCCAGCCGGGAAGCTATACGGTTACGGTCATAGCCCGGGGAAGTGGGCTTTATACGGATTCACCCGAATCAGACCATTCCTTGCCACAGCTTGTAGAAAACTCGCCGGGCAGCGATGGCGACAGTAATGGCGGTGACAGTGGTGGCAGTAATGGCGGTGACAGCGGCGGCGGGGGCAGCGGAAGCAATATTCCATCCAGCCCGACGGTACAGCCGGAGTCCATTCCAGTCAAGGCATGGCTTAACGGTGGAGCCATGGCCTCGACAGTCACTACGCTGGATAAAGCAACGGGAACGCTGACAACCTTATTGCCGGCCGATGATTTGGAGAATATGCTGACCCAAGCTCCAGGTGAAGCCGGTGAAATCAGCACTCTGAGTATTGAGATACCCGAAATACCCGGAGCCAGTTCTTTTATAACAGAGCTTCCGGTAACGATATTGGATGCATCGGCAGCAAGCAGGATAGAGATAAAAACCGGAATCGGAAGCTTAAGCGTACCAGGCAATATGCTGGGCGGCGAAGGTGCAAGCGGTTCCGGCATGGTGGGATTGAGCATAGGAACGGCGGACCTGAGCGGCATTGACCAGGCACTAAGAACCCAGATAGCTAATAAGCCGGTCATTGAGCTTAAGCTGATCTCCGAAGGAAAGAATATTTCCTGGAACAACCCGGAGGCGCCTGTAACGGTAAGCATACCCTATACGCCGAGCGGGGAGGAAATGGAAAATCCGGAGCATATTACGGTGTGGTACATTGACGGGGCAGGGAAGGTCGTGCCCGTAAATAGCGGAAGATATGACCCGGCTACGGGTCAGGTTAGCTTTAGCATCCATCATTTCAGCCGCTACGCGCTGGCCTATGTAAAAAAGACCTTTAATGACCTGGATAATCATAGCTGGGCGAAGAAGCAGATAGAGGTAATGGCATCGAAGGGGATTATTAATGGCACCTCAAATGAGACATTTTCTCCGGGGGCCAGGATTACAAGAGCCGATTACCTGTTGTTGCTGGTAAAAACCCTGGGACTTCCTGCGCGAATTGATGGAAGTTTTGATGATGTGGAACCGGGCAGCTATTACTATGAAGCGGTTGGCATTGCCAAAAAGCTCGGGATAGCTTCAGGCAGCGGTAAAAACAGATTCAACCCTCAGGAAGCCATATCCCGCCAGGATATGATGGTACTGACCGCCCGCGCCCTGGAAAAATATAAAAAGCTTGATGATGCAGAATCGTCCACCACGCTGGATAAATTTAAGGATCAGGCGGACATTGCCGATTATGCGCGGGAGAGCCTGGCCGGCCTGGTCAAGGCAGGCCTGATTGCAGGAACAGGTGAAGCTATAAATCCCCGGGCCAATACCACCCGGGCCAAGGCGGCTGTATTCCTGTATAAGGTGTATAACGAGGCGGGAAAATGACCTAAGCTTCTTTAAGTGGTTGGCTTCCTATTAACAAAACAGACAGAGGGATTTCAATACCCCGCCCCGTTGCAGCGGTGTGTTGAAACTGCTCCGCAGTTTCTTCTGATGCTTAAACGAGGCGAAAAGGTGACCCTGCTTTTTTATACGGTCGGGTTCCTATTAACAAAACAAATGGAGGGGTTCCAATACCCTGCCTCGTTGCAGCGGTGTGTTGCCCCCTATGGGGACCACTTATATTGATTCCCTTCGGGAATGATTAAATTGTGTTGAAACTGCTCTGCAGTTTCTTCCGATGCTTAAATAAATAGACACCTGGTAGCAAAAAGATAATCAGCTATAGAAAAATCTTTGGACAGAATCCTGCGAGGTTCTCTAACGTTCGTTTCCAAGGCTGAATGGTGAAATGTAAATAAGGCAAATCGTAAAATACTGGAAATGCAAAGCCCGATCAATTGACGTACTTAGGTACGGTTCAATCTCGGGCTTTTCTCTGCCTTGATTTTCAGTTCGATTATTAGCCTTTCAGCGTACAGACTCTTCCTTAGAGGGGATAATGAAATAGAGGAACAAATAAAAGTAAAATAGAGGAAATAGGAAGTTGTTAAAGAATATACTATAAAACGACAAAAACTGCGAAAACGTAGAATACTTATGGAATTACTTCAGAAAGCACATTTTTCAATGAACTCTGACTTCATATACTGTTAATTTGTTAAGAAAACCTCATCTCTCTAATGGCTGGCAAGCAGCTATTTTACCTAAAAGTATTTATGAACTTAAGACCAAATACGTTTTTTCTCTCAATACAAGGCCGGGATCGGAATTCGGCTTCGGCTTGTTCCCTCTAATCTGCATTATTGGAGGCATGGCCTTGAAAACCATCAACACATATTATGACAACCATATAGGCTTGGAGAAATTCATCAAAAGTAACCGGGATATACTGCTTAACAGCCATAACAGGGCAGTATTGGTACAGGTGTTTAGTGGTATTTGCGAACAGGATTTTTTGCTGGCTATCGCCAAGCAAATCCGTGAGCAAATTCCGCAGGCCCAGGTGATCGGAACAACTACCAGCGGGGAGATTATGAACGGGCTAGTCAGCGGGCTGAAAACGGTGTTGTCTTTTTCGGTATTTCATCATAGTACTATTGAATCGATTTTAATGGAGAAGGGTGTAAAGAATGATTTTGAATTGGGAAAATCTATTGCATCAACACTTAACAATGAAAAAGCAAGGGTATTGATACTTTTTGCGACCGGATTAAACCTGAACGCGAGCCAGTTATTGAACGGGATACAATCGATTAATGCTGATTTGCCGGTGGCGGGAGGCAATGCGGGTGATAATCGGACCAATACCAGACGTTTTGTATGCTGCAATGAAAAAGCCAGTGATTGTGGTGCAGCAGGGGTGGTCATAAATAGTGATATTCTAACTGCGACCTGTCACAGCCATCTTGGCTGGCAGCCTATAGGCAAGGAAATGACCATTACCAAATCTGAAGGTTCACGGGTATATACAATAGACCATTTGCCCGCCTGCCAGATTTACCATCAATACCTGGGGCTAAGCACTAAATCCAATATTTTTAAAGTCGTTGAATTTCCGCTGATTATTTGCCGCCCGGACATTAATATAGCCAGGGCGCCTTTTTTACGGTATGACGACGATTCGATTGGATTCTTCGGTGACTTTGCCGAGGGGGAAAAGGTGCGTCTGGGTTTCGGTCACGTGAAGATGATTCTGGAGAGAATAGACAAGCTCTTGGAGAAAATCAATCAAGCAGCGGTTGAAAGTATTTTTGTGTATTCCTGTGCCTCCCGGAGGGGTTTTCTTCAGGAAGCAGCTCAAATTGAAACGCTGCCGCTCCAAAGTATTGCCCCGACTGCGGGTTTTTTTACCAGCGGCGAGTTCTTTCACACCGGCAGCGGCAATCAATTGCTCAATACTACGATGACAACCCTGGCATTATCAGAATCACTTGATAAGAACCGAGACCGGATGCCGAAAGCTGACGCAGGGAATTCGGCCAAGGAGATAGCTGATGAAATTGCCCCATGTAAAGACAATGTAGCCGACCGGAGCATAGAAATATTGAGAGCTTTGACGTGTTTGGTCGATACGGTTACCAATGAACTGAATCATAAAACTGCCGAATTGGAATTAGTGAACGAACAAATAAAATATACGGGCAGCCACGATGAACTTACCGGCCTTTACAACCGCAGCTTTTTTAATCAGGAAATGGAACGGCTGCAAGGGAAGCCAGCGGGAATCATAATGTGTGATGTGGATGGACTCAAACTGGTCAATGATTCATTTGGCCATAGTAAGGGAGATACGCTTCTGCAAGCGGCAGCCGGTATATTAAGATCATTGTTTGCACCGGAAGCTGTTGTAGCAAGATTTGGAGGCGACGAGTTTTCGATACTTTTGCCCGACACCTCGCGAACCATTACGGAGGAATATTGTGCGAAGATCCGAAACGCAGTTGAAAAATACAACTTTGAAAAACCCGCATTCCCATTAAGCATATCGCTTGGCTATGCCTGGCATGACAGTGGTACAGATGATATGAGTAGCCTGCTAAAAGAAGCCGACAATGAGATGTATTGGGAAAAACTCTACCATAGGCAAAAGACTGATAGTGACATGGCTCGAACATTGATGAGGACAATGGAAGAAAAGGATATTACAACCGAGGAACACAGTAGACGCCTGCAGGATCTATTCATTACCCTGTCGTTGGACCGGGAATTTCCGCAATGCAGCCTGAGTGATTTTTTTATATTCACTCGTTTTCATGATATAGGGAAAGTCGGCATCTCCGCAGAGATTCTCTCAAAAACGGAACCATTAACCCCGGAGGAAATAATGGAACTGCATAAACATTGCGAAATCGGATTTCGTATAGCCAGATCCCTAAAAGAATTTCGCCCCATTGCGGATTGGATATTAAAACATCATGAATGGTGGAATGGGCAGGGTTATCCGCTGGGCATAAAGGGGGACGATATTCCGCTTGAGTGCAGGATTTTGGCAATTCTTGATGCATATGATGAGATGACCAGTGGACGCCCTTACCGTCAAAGCATGAACCCCCAGGATGCGCTGGCGGAAATAAGGCGTTGCGCCGGGACCCAATTCGATCCGGTGCTGGCCGTAATATTCATATGCAAAATGGAAAATGTCTGTTTAAAAGATTGAATTATGGTTATTGATCTAAAGCAGCGCTTGGATCAGAAAAGCTCTTTGAACATAAAAGATAAAACGTTAGAATTTGATTATAGCAGATTTTTGGCTGAGGATTACCTGAGAGGGAAGGAGTTTTAAAGTTATGCACTATTTGAACAGGAACGTAATTATATGAATGAATCAAAGAGGATTGTTTTTTCAGTAAAAGCCCTGATATTTAATAATGACCGCTTTCTGGTATTACATAAGAAATCCAATTATCGAATGCCCCAATTTTTGTGGGATCTGCCCGGAGGAACTCTGGAATTTGGCGAAACGCCGCAAGAGACCGTTATGCGGGAAATTATCGAAGAAACCGGATTAAAAGTTAACCATCTGGTTTTGTTTGATACCTGGATGCATAAAAAAGACGAAGCAACCCAGCTTACCGGAGTAATATATTTATGTCGGACTGAGAATTCCGAAGTCGTTCTGTCTAAGGAGCATGACAAGTTTCTATGGCTGACTTTGGATGATCCTGAAATTGATTCGGTGCATCCGGCCTTTAAACCGGCAATTATAAAATATATAACGAGGCGAAAAGATGTACCCCTTTTTTAGATGTCCGGGTTCGTATTAACAAAATAGGTGGCAGATTCCAATCCCCCCGCCTCGTTGCAGCGGTGTGTTGCCTCCTACGGGGACTACTTATATTGATTCCCTTCGGGAATGATTAAATGGTGAAGAAACTGCTCCGCACTTTCTTCCGCTGCTTAAAATAAATGATGCAAATGTGGGGAGCCTATTCATAACCGCGTTGTTTAAACGATGGCAACAATAGGAGAAAGGATGGGACCAGGTGAATATAACAAAAGTTCAGAAAGACAAAAAATACAGGCCAATATTGGTACTTGGGATATTATGCTTGCTAATGGGGTTGATTGCCGGATGCAGCAGCCAGCAATCCGGCAAGAATTCGCAGGCTCCGGACAAAACCGCCGGGCAATCCGCCAAACCGCTATCAACCGCCGGAACCGATAATTCCGTACAAATAAAAGCGCAAAAGGAAAAAACCGAAGAAGAAGCAATTTCCGTTGAATTAAGCATACCGCAAATCAGCGGTATGAAATCCCAAAACCTGCAGGCTGCTTTAAACCGCAAATTGGCGGCCGAAACCCTGAATTTAAAGAAACAGACTGTTGAGGATGCCCGGGCTTATTATAAGGAGACCCGTGAATCCGGGGATCACTTTATGCCTTATGAATTTGTATCAAGCTATTCGATACATTTTAATGGAAACGGCATTCTAAGCATTACTGTGGAAAACTACCGATATTCTGGGGGAGCACATGGCCTGACCGATATTATACCTTACAATTTCGATCTTAAAACTGGGCAGGAACTTGCCCTGGCCGATTTATTCCCATCAGGTTTTGACTATCCGAGTATTATTGATAAACAGGTCCGTCAGGAGATTGCGACCCGTCCGGAGGAGTTTTTTGAGGGCAGCGAGGGTTTTCAGGGAATAGGCGAGCAGCGTTCCTATTACATTGAACCGGGGAATATCGTAGTATATTTTGGCCAGTACGAGATAGCCCCTTATTCCAGCGGCATTCCCGAATTTGCAATTCCCGTTATTCTTTTTGGAGATAATATCGATTCCCGGCTTAGAAAAGAGTAACAAAACCCCAAAATAGCCGGTTAGCTGCACAAAACCGCAAATCGTAACAGTTTTAATTGCCCCGGCATTCTATTATATTAATATTCTTTGCAGGGCACGTTGTTATTTAAAGTCGGCGGCGGATTAGTTTGCTTTTTGGGGAAAACGAAAACAGAACCCCTATTCTATTGATCCTGTATCTGATTGATTTTTAATCCGGTATGTGTGAGTTTAACTGGGGAGGCGATTATAATTTTAAAGAAGGTCACATTTCTAGGAACTGTTTCGGCTGTTTTGGCTTTGGCCGTCCTGGTATGCCTGCTGAACCCGCAGAGGCAATCGTTATTCTGCCTTATATACTCTCTTCTGGCCGCTTCAGTTTTAGTCTTAATATATGCTGCTGCCCGGTGGCATCGGCTCGATAACAGCACCAGGGCAGGATGTATTTTGAGCATACTGGTATGGCTGGCCTTGTGTTATGGGTTCATCCATGCCCACGGGCTGAACATATTCAGTTTTTCTATGTGATATCGGTAATACCCCAAATATTTAACGACCGATAGTTTTAAATAAATCGAGCAATGGAAATGAAACTAGATTGTCCGCCCTAACAATTATTATTTTTCAGATTTTAATATTAGATGTATATTAATAATACTGAGAAAAATTTCTACTTCTGTAGAACAGTGGCGCGCATTTCAAAGTGAGGAGCGGACAAGATGAGACGAAAAATAGCTCAAATAGTGGATTCGGCGGGGAGTATACCCCGGGAGATAATTGAAAGGTATCATATAGGAGAAGTTGCCTTTCATATCAACTTTGGACAGCAGGAATATCGAGAGAACCTTAATATAAACAGTCAAGAGTTTTATGAGCGTATGAAGAATCAACCCGACCAAGTTCCGAAAACTTCGGCTCCCGGAGTTTCCGAATGGACCGAGGTTTTTGAGGAAAAGTACCATGGCGGGTATAAGGACATTATCGTTACCACCATTGCTCAACGTCTTTCAGCAAGTTTTCAGTCAGCCACCATCGCAGCCCATGCCTTTGTCGAAGCTTACCCCGATGCCCACGTAGAGATTGTGGATACCCGTACCTGCGGCTGTGGTCAGGAGGCTTTGGAGATAAATATTGCCGGGCTTATAGAACCGGGGCTGCTGGACCTTAATGAACTGCTTAAGCGGGTAAGGGAGCTAATACCGCGGGTAACATCACTTTTTTCGGTTAACGAGCTTACTTATATGAGGGCGGGAGGAAGAATAGGAGGGGCAGCAGCTTTTCTGGGCAAACTTATAAATATTAAACCGGTGTGTGAATTCGTCGACGGGGTGGTTCAGCCCATCAAGGCCGTGCGCTCCAGAAGCAAAGCTTTGTCGATTATGGTTGACGAGGCAGTTAAACGGATTAAACGTACCGAAGAGGCTGTTATCTGTGTGCAACATGCCCTTTCTGAAGAAAACGCCGAATTCTTAATTGCCCAACTGCGTGAAAGACTGGATTTCCATGGCCCGATATACCGAAGCCCGGTGGGAGCAGTTGTAGGGGCGCATTCCGGCCCGGGGGCCATCGGTATAGGTATTATTGAAGGCTAATATGAAGTTATAAAAATACTCAAAACTTTTTACCCAGGGTTCTGGCTTTTTTCGATAATCTATCGGAAATTGCCGGTTTTGTTTTAGTTCCCGGTTTGACAATCCTGCCCAGAAGTCTATATCCCCCATAGTGCAACACTTCATGGACTGCTCTTACGGCCCCCCTGCTCTCGGCTGCGATAAAATTGAACGGCCAGGGGGTGCTGCAGGCAGTTACTATTACCGCGGGCTTGCCTTTTTGGTGCGGAATAGGCATCCCATTTGGGCTTTCACCCATAAACACAGGTACATTCCTATCAAACAGAAGCTTAAGTTGAGCACTCATATTCCCCCAATGAGTTGGCGTGCCTACTATGAGACCATCGGCATCCTTGATTTTATGCCCGATTATATGGGCATCGTCCCGGGGTAAGACGCATTCCTGGTCTGGCCGGCACTTCATGCATGCAACACAAGGCTTCATTTTAAGATCATAAAGATTAATCCACTCCACCCTATGGTTACCGGCGATGCCGTCAACCACCATTTGAAGAAGATTAGCAACTGTTCCATTCTTTCGTGGGCTAGCATTTAGAACCAATATGTTCATAATTACTCCTTCTGTGAGGTTAACCTAATATACATTGAAAAACTTATATACTAATTATATGTAAGCTTGCTAGAGAAGCACAACAATTGGGTGTAAACAAAACATTGGAGAATGGTTTTATATGATAAGATTTTGCTTTGAAGGATCTCTAAGATGCATTACTGTGCCTCTATTAGATAGAGCTAGCGAAATGTATACTATATGGATCTTTAAGAAACAATAATCTTGTAATTACTATTTTTAGGAGGTCTTAGTATTGACAGTAAAAAGTGATATTAAAAAGGCAGCAGCGGCAGGAATGGCAGCCAAAGGAACCTATCTTATGGCTGCCGAATCAACTCAGGATATGTCTGCTAAAGGCCGATATGAAGAAATGGCGAAGGATCTTGATAAGCACCTGGAATTTCTGAACAGCAGACTGGCTTATCTGGAGGAGAATACGCTGATTTAGATCACAAAAATTTTCTAAAGCCCTACCCGGCTGACGGGTAGGGCTTTTTCATCATAATAACGGAGATTTTCCCTTGATTACCTTAAGTCATTTAATAATTTTAGGTCGGACGATGGCACCCTCATGTTTCTTCGAGCTATTGTGAAAGTAATTATTGCATAGGGGTTTGGAAATTCTGGGTTTGTTGCTGCTGGACCTTCTGTTCTCCCTGTTTAATATAATTTTCCTGGTCCGGGTTCAACAGTAGCATTAATTGGGTGAGTTCCCCGACATGACGACGCTCTTCGTTGGCGATATAAGTGAGTACCTTCTTCACTCTGTTATCGTCAGTTGCCATAATATGGGCTTCATAGCCCATAATAGCCTCCAGTTCTCCCGCCATATCCACGCGCAGAGCTTGCAGCAGTTCCTCCTGGCTTAGTTTCTTCGGGACATTTCCCACAAAGGGATTGCCTAGTTGAGCCAAATATTATCACCTCCCTTTTTTATTATTGTTTACCAAATCGTAAAAAATAATTTCACTGCTGAACAGACATAATGTGGAAACACTTGGGGTAATTTACTAAAAAAGATAATCCAAGGCCGGTCCTGCTCCTATAACAGGAAACACTGATTCTAGGGATGCAGAACTGATTTGATAGCTTCCGTAATTTCCTGATAGCTGGTGCAGCGGCAGATGTTGGACTGCAGCCATTCATGCATGGTTTCGTTACTGGCATTGGGATGAATATTAATTAATCCCTGGCAGTTCATGATAAAACCTGAAGTGCAGTATCCGCATTGAAAAGCGAATTTTTCGACGAAAGCAGTTTGTATTGGGGCATTTTTCAATCCTTCAATGGTTGTAATCTCGTGGCCAACGGCCTCTACGGCAAGCATCAGACAGGATTTGATCGGCCATCCATCAACTAAGACAGTACAGGCGCCGCAATCCCCGTTTTCACATCCCGGTTTGGCCCCGGTAAGCCCCATACGCTCCCTCAGAGCAAAGAGCAGGGTGTCGGCGGGCCGGACCAATGCTTTTCTAAGTTCTCCGTTAACCTTTAATTCAACAAGTCCTTCACTTGTCAATTGAAACACTGTTAGTCCTCCAACTCGTTTAAAATACTGATTAAAAGACTGCGCAGTACAAATTTTCGATATTCAAAGGAACCTTCCAGGTTGCTGGGAATCAGGCCCGGTGTTATGGTAATGGCGTTATCCACCCGCTGGTCGACCGGCCGGGAAATATTGTTCAATTCATTCTCCATTTCCAGGGAACGGAACGGAAAATCACAGACCCCGCTAAAAGCGGTTCGGACTTTATGGTCCACCTGCATTGCGCAAATTGTTAGCAGGGGATAAGTTATCTTATCTTGTTTGGTACGCTTCACATGGATATGCGGCCGGTCGAGAAATGATTTATGAACCTTAACCTGGACAATGAACTCACCTTTATCTAATTGCATGCGTTGCTGGAAAACCCGGTTGATGGGCGGTGTTCTATTGCCCTGGGGTCCGGCGATAATTAATTCACTATCGGCCAGCAGCAAGGGCAAAACCGCTTCCCGGTAAATGATAGTACTGCACAAATTGCCTCCCAGAGTGATTTTGTTCTGGATAGTGTGGTCGGCTACCCGGGCGCCTGCAAGGGCCAGCAGGGGGAATATATTGGATTCATGGATCTGAGTAAGAGTTACTCCGGCGCCTATTATCAAATGATCTCCCTGAATCTCCAGAACTTTGCATTCCGGGATTTCCTTGATATCAATAACCGCACCGGTGGAGATGTTTGCCATCCGCCCCATACTAATAATCTCGGTGCCGCCGCCATAGTACATCGGATTTTTGTTCTGCCGGTTAAGATTATCGAAAGTCTGGACGGCTTCCTCGACCGAGGTGGGGCGGTAGTATTCAAAATTAAAAGCTATCATGTTTTTTCCCCTCCACCTTTTTCCAAATTAGCTCGGGATATATCGGAAGTTGGTCCAGTTCCACACCTGAGGCTTTGCTCAAGGCATTGGTCAGGGCGGCGTGTATTCCCAAAATCCCGTGTTCAGCCAGGCCTCGGGCTCCATAAGGACCAATCGCATTGGGAGTCTCCACCCAATCCACCAGGTATTCGGGCTGCTCGCCAATACGCAGCACTTTATAAGTTCGCAGGCTGGTGGTTTGCAGCTTTTGTTCCTGATCATAAATAAAGGATTCCCTGGTGGCCAGTCCCAAACCCATGCTCATGCCGCCCATAACCACTCCACGGGCAGCTTTGGGATTGAGTACCTTGCCGGCATCCAGTACTGTAGCCGCTTTAATAATTCTATAGGTATAATCGGCGGTATTCAGCTCCACTTCCACGGCCTGGGCTCCGGGAGTAAGATAGGGGCCAGGCTTGCCCTTCCCGGTTTCCCGGTCTATAGGGGTAAGATGGGGCATGACATAGGTACCGCGACCGATTACCTGGCTGCCGACAGTATTGCCGTTTTTATATTTGTAGCCGTGGGCGATGTCGGCATATTCCGTGTAGAAATTAGGATTGTCTTTCAAATATACCCGCCCGAAATCCAGATCCAGGTCCTCGGGAGAGCATCGCATAACGGTCGCAGCCATGCTTAAGAGCTGGCGGATCGCGTCATCAGCGGCTTCCTCGACTGCTCTTCCTACCATGAAGGTAGTCATACTGGCTACAGTTTTCCAGTGGTGGGGACTGGTGCGGGTGTCAACCTCCATTTCCACGTGAATCTTATTAAAATCAATTTTCAGGCGTTCAGCCAGTATTTGAGCCAACGTCGTTTTGGTGGCAGGGCCAATTTCAACGGCGCCCACTTCCAGGTTAACACTGCCGTCGGAATTAAATATAACGACTGCCGAAGCAATAGCATCAGTCGGTGAGTTGGAAGTTTTCCAGAAACAGGCGGCCCCTTTGGCACGAATCCGGCTGCCACCCATATCAACCAACTGTCCTTCTTCCCACTTAATGAGACTTTTCAATTTATCGATGCAAGCCGGAACATCACCCAGATTGCTGGCAGTCATCATCAATTGGGTGGGGGAGCTTTGCCCCGGGGTAATGGCATTTATACGGCGCAGTTCCAGAGAGTCCATATTCAAAGAGGCAGCCACTTTATCCATCATCCGTTCCACGGCAAAGGTCATCGAAGTATGGCCAAAGCCACGGAATGAAGTGGCATAGGTATGGTTGGTGTAAACGCAATAAGCATCGCACCACACGTTGTCAAGCTTATACGGCCCGGTGCAGTTCATGGCCATGGAATTGGCCATACGCGGGCCTGTATCGGCATAAGCCCCGGTTCCTACAATAAAAGTGTATTCCCCGGCAGTCAAGGTGCCGTCTTTCTTCGCGCCAAGCTTGATTTTTGCTTCCATCGACAGTTTGCAGGGTGAACTGGCTATATCCTGCTCCCGGGTATTAGCCACGATGACTGGTTGGCCTCCTACCGCTCGGGATGCCATAACCGCCAGGTATTCAAGATCAACCGGAGCCTTTCCGCCATAAGCGCCGCCAACCAATGGCACATGAACAACCACCTTACCCAAATCGACTGCGAAATGCTCACTGATTAATTTGCGCACCGGAAATGGCCCTTGGGATGCGGTATGAATAATTATTTGTTGGTCAGGTAGGATTTCGGCCCTAGCACAGCGTGTTTCCATGGCTATATGATCAGCCATGGGCAGGGAAAAGGTTCCTTCGACAATAATTTCGCTGTCACTCCAGCCTTGATTCATGTCGCCTTTGCGGATTTTGGTGTGATGGACGATGTTGGAATTGGCTTCCGGGTACACTTCGGGTATGACCTTAACATATTGGTAAAGATATTCGTGCACCAGGGGAGAATCCGGTTTAATCGCTTCACTTGGGGAGTTTACAGTCGGAAGTTCTTCATAATAGACTTTAACTTTGGCAGCAGCGGCCTTTGCCTCTGCTGCGCTGTGGGCGACGACCAAAGCCACCGGTTCTCCATAATACCGAACTTTGCCTATAGCCAGGGGTGGGCGGTCTTTTAAAACCGAGCCGGTTAAAATGGAATAGGAGGCGCCAATCAATATAGTCTTTACACCTGGCATTTTACTAGCTTCGGCGTAATCGATACTCTTGATATTTCCATGGGCGCAGGTGCTGGTTACCAGCACCCCATGCAGGAGTCCGGGTGATGACACATCCGCCGTATATGTGGCCCGGCCGCTAATTTTTTCCCAGGCATCCTTGCGTATGGCATCTTTGCCGATAGCTATGAGATTCAAAAAGTTTCCTCCCTTTATTTCAACTATTGTACTTTCTTTCCCTGTTCAATAATAACGGACGCGGCTTGTTAATGGACTTCGTCAGTCTTGGCCCCTAATATATCTCCAATACGCCGCTCGATTTTTTCCAGGTCGAACTGAGCTTCTTTTTTTATGCTTTTTCTGAGCATTGGGCCGATATGATGCTGATCATCATAAATGTCTTTGAGGAGTTCTAAAGAAGTATTAACCTCTAATTCCTCACTTGAGGTTTCCACCATGTTTCCCAGTATTGCGGTTTCAGTACGAGACGCAATCATGGGGTTCCCGACTTCCTCGATGTAGACCCGGGTTCTGCGTCCTGGACCTCTCTCATCCTCAATAGGTTCCAGAGCAACTATCTTGTCAGAACGAACAAACTTCCCATATCCTAGCGGAACAATAACATTTTGCCGTATTTCCAATTTATCAACCCCTAGGCGTTTTTTTACCAGTCCTTTATTATATCTGGAATGCGGACTTCTAAAAAAATATTCAGTAATAAGGTTGACTGCACCGGCCCAAATTATTCTGTTCAGGAGTTGTCCGGTTTGTTTTCTCCAGTCACATTTTGAATATTATTCTTGGTGAGGGGACCATAAGTCTTTAAAAGATGAAAAACAGTAGAGTTCAGAGGATTATTTAGAATCTCCATGTACTTATATTAAGGACTACAACGTTATTTATACTTATGGGGAGGGGATTCATGAGGGGGTACAACTGCTTAAAGATAAACATAATCGGAGAAAGGCGCTGACCATGGCAATGAATCTGGGAACTTCTGTTGCTGCAGCCACTGCTGTTAAAATGCTTTGGGAAAGCTTAATAGGGGATAGTAGGGAGGTCAGTAAGAAAAGGTTTAATAAGGTATGATAAATTCTCCTTTCTTCACCTGGAATCAACAGAAAAACACCTGCGGCTTAGGTACACATAGTCATGGTATTTTTAAGCAGACTCAAAAGATTTATGTTAAGCACATGTACCTGCTGGAAACCTGTATATGTAAAGGAGGCGTTCTCATGCCTCCCCGGAGCAGTTTATTTCTTACCATGCCTGAAAGTACTGCAACAGGTACCCTCTGATGATATAACCTTGTTTCCTTCAGCGCTGGATCTAACCTCGATTTCATCCGCGTTACAACGAAAATCCTGATTATAATGACATTCTTCACACATGCATTTCATTACTTTTGACATTATCTCACCCCCTTTTAAATTAGTAATGCCCAATAATCAAAATTTAATTGGATTTGGTCTGAGGAAAAGGTTCTTGAATTTTATGTCCGACTTTACTAAAAAGACTTAAATTTAAGCTCAATTATATTATTTGATCAATTCCAGAATAATGTATGAGAACCAACTTTCTTATTCCATAAGAGGCAAGCCTTATTGTGCGAGGCAATTGGCTATTATATAAAAAGTTTTGCTATAATTTAAATTCACTATTTCCAATATAATTGGCCAGTTTTCCAAAATGAAGACAAATCAGTTCATGTCTCCCATCCAGGTACAAATTCTCACACTCATGAGGAGGCAGGTGCTTAAACTCCAAGGGATTTATAAATGGTGGTTGGACTAAGGTTACATTAGGCGTTCTCAAAAAAACCATATTCAGCAATATATCAGAGGGCGGGCGAGTGTTGGAGTTTATAAACCGATATTTATGTTGGGGCCCTGATACCGCCCAGTCCGGGTCCAGAAAAGCAGCATCTATTTCCGGTATTAATTTGTTAACTTCTTTGGAAAGTATATCCTGGTTAATAAAGGTAACTTTACTTTCAAATCCAGCTTGCCGAATGTTAAATTTTGCATCGTTGATACGCTTGCTGTCGATTTCCACTGTATATACATGTTTTGCGTACCTGGCCAGCGATATAGTGCTAAAACCTCCGCCCGTGCAGGTTTCCAATACTATAAAATTCTTCATCCTGGAAGCCAGGTGATCGGTAAAACGAATGTCAATTCCCATTAAAAAGGTCATGTCATCCGCTAAATAATTACCGCCAAATTTTTGGTAGATTTTTTCTCTATCCATTACTATCACTCCGTTTCACAATTCTACCGGCCAATGTTATTATTTCATCTTAAATCAAAAATTAACAAAATAGGGAATGAATTTGTATATCAGGATACACAAGATAGTGCTGTTTGTCATTAACCTTTATCCTGCATATTGGGAGTAGGCTTTTCGTTAAAGTCCGGCCAAATCCAAAAACTTTTAAATATCCTTGAAAGTGTTTTAATCCAAATAGTACTCCTGAGGGGAACTGCTTGCCAACCGGTCTCAATGTACAAGGTTGTTAAAAAGGGCAAAACCCATTAATAAATTCGTCATAATTCCCGTCAAATTGACTCCCCATAGAGGAAATTGCATAAATATGTCGAATACTAATTATATAATTTATCCATAAAGGTATGCTTTTTAACTTTTATGGAAATAAAAACCTTGTAAAGGGGGTGTTATGATTATTCTTGTTGTCTATGAAGCACCATAAAGTTTCAAAGCAAATACTCTCTTTTTATATAGGGGGGAGGAGTTCTAATGTAAAGGAGGAGTTTTTTTGCATCGTTTTCGAAGGCCTTCAAGGGTATTGGCCATTGTAATTGCCCTGATGTTTTTGTTGACCCAGACACCTCTGGCCATGGCCAACTGGGAGATAAGCTGGGGCAATGTTAATTGGGCAAATAGTCCTGCATTGACCACTGCAGATGCAATCAATGCCAATTTATATTCACCGGATGATTCAGTTACTGCAGTGGATTTGCTGATTACCAACGGCGGATTCAATCCACCACCAATTCATATTCAAGGACTGAATTGGACCAACCATAATGCCAGCATAAGTTTTCCTCTGAATACTGTTGATTTTAGTACAGCGCCGCTTGGCCCCCCAAACAACACTTATAGTTTTGCCGTAAATGTTGCTGCTGGACAATATACCGCAACGCTTAATACTTGTAATAGTACTGTTGGCAAAACCGCATATTTGGATATCAGCAATCAAATTCAGATGCAGGCGGCCATTAGCGGAGCCGCATCACCTCAGGGGCTGCAGGTTACAGGCACCAATCCACCTCTTCCGGATCCACAAGTTATTCCTATGGTTCCTGCAGTTGTAAGCAATACATTTGTTAAGACAGATGGCATTTCTGTAAACTTTAACGCGAATATAGCCATCTCCAATGAAGTCGATATCTATCTCCAAAGAATGGATATGGCCGTTCCGCAAACAATCACCACCACCAAATCAATTATCAATAGCAATACATTAGTGGTTACAACTGCAAGTGATTTATCCGACGGATTCTACAATCTCAAGGTAACAGCCGGAAGTGTTGCCGGAACCGGCGGAGAACAGTTTACTCAGGACCTTATTGTTCCCTTTTCAGTTGGCCAAGCTATGGCTCAGGGATTCTTCCTGGCCTGGAGCGAACCCCAGAATGGGATGACTATTCCACCCAAACCCGATATTGTTTTGGGCTTTAGCCAGGAAGTTAACACCAATGCAACAAATCTTAACCTGATTAATGTAAGTATTAATGGCGCTGTTGTTCCGGGAACGATTGAAGTGGATTCGTGGTGGGATAGTTTTACTAATCAGACGATACAGGACTCCCACATACTTCGATTCATACCCAGCAACGGCTTCCAACCGGGAATTTATACCGTAAACATACCCGCTGCTTTCCAGGCCTCGGATGGTACTACTCTGGGTCAGCAGTCAGTTTTTAATTTCACCGTAGAGGACATGAGCAATCTATTCGACCCTAATGCTTCTTTTGCGGCTCTGGGTTCAGGCCCGGTGAACGGGGAAGTAGGAGTACCTGTCATGCTTTCCGATATTCATGTGGGCTTTAACAAGAATCTAAAAGCAGACCAGGATTTCAGTTCCCTGGTGAGCATGGTAAAGCTCAATCCCGATGGGACAATTGCCAGTTCGGTTTCCTTTAATGCCTCCCGGGAAGAATTTGTACCCGACCCCCTTATGCAGGGAAAAGTAATCCGAGTCAATTTGGAGCAATTCCTGGAAGGCAACAGCAATTACCGCTTGACCATTAATGGCAACCTGCTTGATGATGCAAACAATTCTTTGGGCACTGATTTCATACTAAAATTCACCACCGGCAGTGCCGACGAGTTTGCCTCCTTCGACCAGGGAGCATTCGGGTTGTGCTGGTTTGACCTGGAACCACAGGATTCCGACAACAATCAGTCCATTGACCGTTATCTCCTGAAACTTTACTTTACCAAGCCAATTGACGGAAACAGCGTAACTGAGCCGGGAACACCGCAGTTTGATGTCCGTCTGAACAATAATCCTGTATCCTACACTTACCAGGGGTTTGACGCCAATGAGGGCAGCATAAAACTTGCCCTTACCGGCCTGGCCATCCCGCCCACAGGTCCTATGGACCTCAGCGGCAATATGGCGATAACGGTTAATAACCTGACCGCCATGACAATGACAGGTACGTCCCAGGCGTTGAACACGGACGCATCACAGGGAGCGACCAATACCATGTCTGATGATGTCAAGAATCATCTGGTGATGCCCCTGGGTATGGAAATGGATTACACCAGTTATCTGATGAACAAGGATGAAAAGTTCTTAATGATGCCGGCTGAAGTCATAGCCCTTACTCCTTTTCCGGGTCAAACTTCCGACTATATATTCCAGTTTCCCATATTTACTCAACTGCCCGCCGGCGGCAGCCTGGCCATAGGATTCCCCGCCGCCTATCAGGGCTGTTTGGCCAATGTCAGGGTATCGGACAGTCTGGTAGCACCGATGAATCTGGATATCAACGGAACCGGAGAGGGCACTCTGAGCATTTCCTCTCTGGATATAGATACTCTAAATAACAAATTAACCCTGAAATTCAACGGAGATACCTCTTTAAACGGTGATTACCTGGTATTTCAGTTAAGTGGTATTCAGAACCCGGCTTCATCCGTGGGCGAAACCTTTAAATTAAAGACTAAAAAGTCTACCGGAGAACTGCTGGAATCTTTCGACCTCCCGCCGGTATTTCTGGAGCAGGGTGGAAACGGTTCCATAAGCGTAGAATTGCGGGACAGCAATTCAGGAGCTGTCATTAACGACAGCGCAGCGATCGTATCCCTGGGCGGACCGGGCATGGGTATGATTTACCAGACGGTAAGCAATGGAGCAACCACCTTTGCCAATCTGGCTACAGGCAAGGATTATTTCCTTATAGTGGATAATCCGCCGGCCGGATACCTGCCCATCTTAATGCCCAAACAGGTATTTCTGGCTGCGAATAATGCTGCCGTTCAGTTGCGCCTGGAACCGACGGCTGGAAATGCCAATCTGGCGCAGGTCAGTGTCAGGGTTACAGGCCTGGCGGACACGGAAAGAGCTGTGGTGTTTGCCGGCCATCCCTTGTATTATACCGAGAGTGAAGAGTATACCGGCAGTGCCGCTGACAGGACTTATAACCTTTACCTGCCGCGGGGTCAGGAATATATGATAGGTGTTCAACCCTGGATGCCCAAAACCACTACGGCAGGTTCCATAGCAATGCCGGATTGGATTCCACCCATGCCTCAGCCTTATTATGTTGGAGCCAGCGGTTCACCGGCCATTGATACTATAGCTGTCAACAGAGCCAATTACTTCATCAAAGTCCGGGTAGTGGACGGTCAAAGCAATCCCATTCCCAATGCTTCAGTATGGGCCTATAATGCAGCAGCCCTGGATAGCATGGGAGGCGGTATGGGAGGCAGCACCGATGGCAATGGTTACTGCACTCTCAAGTTAAAGAACGGCACCTATACGGTGGGTGTTTTCAAACCCGGTATGCCCACTGTTCCAGAGAAAACAATAACTGCGGTTACTCCGGCACCAGCTGACGGCAGCGCCGCCCTCTTTGTTGTCAAGAAACCGGAACGCAAGATAGTCGGCAAGGTGCAAAAAGCTGATGGTACAGCGGTAGCCGATGCTGCCGTCTGGGCGTATCAGGAAAACGATTGGGGCTTTATAGATACCAAAACCGACAGCAGCGGTCAGTATATCCTCTATGTAAAGCCCAACAGCACCTGGAAAGTCGGAGCTTTCGTCTTCGGCTTTGGTGACATACCGGAGCATACCATAAGTGTAGCAAGTGAAGATGTAGTAAATACCACCGGCTTGACCGGAAGCATACTGCAGGTTCCATCGGCCAATGACTTTGCTGAAGTAAGCGGTACAGTTAGCAAAGGCGGCGCAGCTGTTGCCAATGCATCTGTCTGGGCCGAAAGCTCCGGCGGCGGCAATGGAACCATGACCGACAGCAATGGAAATTACACCTTGAAACTGGCCAAAAACGCCAGCTATAGTCTGCATTGCTGGATACCCGGATTCGGCGATCTTCCCCCCATTGAATTGGGAACCCTGACCGCCAATGCCAGTGGTCAAAATTTCGCCATAACGGAAAGAACTATAACGCTCAATTTTGGCCAAAACGTAGAGGGATTTGCCAGTGCTTTCAACCAGTACAACGGTTCGGGTAAGGAACTGAACAACAATAGCAGTATTGCGCTTAAAGTTCCTCCGGGGGTGTATACGGTTGAAGCCTTTATTAAAGGCAATGGACGCCTGGCGGCGACTGCGGATACTACTTCCGGGAATGCCACCGTGGATTTCTCCTCTCAAATTGGTCAAATGGTTACCCTGCAGGTTCAGGTGACCAACAGCACAACTGGAGCAGCGGTATCCGATGCCTGGGTAACGGTGGAAGATGCAGTCAGCAAGTTTGGGTTTGACGGCCAGCTCAGCAACGCTGCCGGTCAAGCCACATTCACCGGTCCCGGGGGCAAAACGGTAAAGGTTAAGGTCCAGAGTCCAAACTTCCTGCCCTACAAGTCAGAAGCTATTACAGCCACTGAAGGCACGATTAACCTGACCTGCGCCCTTATTCCGGTATCGACTACCTATACTGTCAGCGGAAATCTGACCGGCTTTGATTCGTTGCCTGACCATGCCTTTGTCTGGGCGAATACTGCCGATGGCAAGTGGGTTGGCCGTCCCATCGAATCTGATGGCAGCAATCTTTCCTACCAGTTGACTCTGCCCGGTGCAAATACCTGGACTATTCAAGCAAAGGCTGAGGGCTATGAAACCGCAGCAGCCAATCAGGTCACTATAACGCCTCAGGCCAATATGAGCGGTCAGAATATCACTCTAACCGCTATTCCCAACTTCACCCTGGGCAAAAATAATGCCAGTGTCCTGCCCAGCGCAGGTGGAGTAGTCAGCAACCCCGACGCCGGGATCAAGCTCAATATTCCGGCCGGAGCCTTGGGCAGCGGGAACAACAATGCCAGCATTACCACCCAGAATACAAGTATAGTTCCCAGTACTGGCAGTTCCGCACCTATTGGCGTGGGCAAGGAGATAAACATCAAGGATAACAGCGGTAATGCAGTTACCACCCTTAACAACAGTATTGAACTCACCTTCGATTACAGCGAGTATGCAGGCCAATTGACCCCGGAACAGATTGCCAACCTGCAGATGGCCTACTGGGATAACAATATCGAAGACTGGGTAAGCATCGATTCCACCAATGATACAATCAACTATATCCTGCGCGGTTACACCAACCATCTCACCAAGTTTGCCATAGTGCAGCCGCAGCAGACAACTACCATAAGAAGCTCCAGCAGTGATGAAAGTTATGTCACTACCGGTGGAGGGTCACTTACAAGCCAAACAACGCAAGTAGTCAACAGCATCACCGGAAGCGCAACAGTTGAACCTGCTGCGGGCGGCAGTATTGGAATGGGCACTGACGCAGTAGTTGAGATACCTGCCAATGCGCTTAAAGATACTGCTCCTGTAGAAGTGAAAGTGCAAAAGGCAATCTCAGTTCCGGAAATACCTGCAGGGAGCAAACTGGCCAGCGAAGTTTACGAGTTCAGCGTGGGCAGTCAGAAAGCTTATGCCTTTAACCAGGCGGTTACTATTAAGCTGGCTTTCAATCCTTCCAATGTAGGAACCGGTGAAGTCGCTGCAGTCCACTATTTCGATGAAAGTGCTTCCCAGTGGGTGAACCTGGGCGGAATAGTCTCTGGATCATTAATTGAAGTACAGGTGGACCATTTCACGAAATTTGCTGTTATAGCTATCAAAGCTCCGGAAAAAGAAATAGTTATCGATAAAGTCAAGCTGAGCGATATTGCCGGTAATTGGGCAGAAGCAAACATCAAGCAACTGGTAGGAGCAGGAGCTATCAAAGGCTATCCGGATGGCAGCTTCAAACCCGGCAACACCATCACCCGAGCCGAGTTTGCCAGTGTATTGGTCAAGGCTTTCCAACTGGAGGCCAAGAGCGGCAAGCTGTTCAGTGACACGGTACAGCACTGGGCCAAGGAAAGTATCAGCACTGCCAATGCGGCAGGAATTGTCAACGGATACAGTGATAATACATTTGGCCCGGATGACAGTATTACTCGGGAACAGATGGCAGTAATGATAAGCAAAGCGGCTAAACTGGCAGCAGCCAAAAACAGCCTGGTCTTTGCCGACAGCACATCCATTTCTGATTGGGCCAAAGCTGCGGTGGCCTCTTGCCATGAAAACAGCATTATATCAGGATACCCGGATAACACATTCAAACCGCAAGGCAAGGCAACCCGGGCAGAAGCAGCAACAGTAATCGTCAAAGCTATGCCGTAATTAGATTATCATCGGATACTTAAAAGAGGCTGTCCTCAATCCAAAAACAGATTGAGGCACAGCCTCTTTTTTAGCTCGTTGTAGATGCTCAGCCAAAAGAAGCGCTCTCGTTTTCTGATATCCATATGCCTAATATTTCTATCCTGCCGTCCATGTTTGTGCTGAATATTGAATATACGCATTTGTTTTTTGTAACCGAGATATTCGTCCATTTCAGCTTCGAGCATTTCTTCCACTGTACCTTTAGCGATTTCAGCAGCTTGTGAACATCTTCCATGTTACTATTCCTCTGACAACAGTGCTATTTATTCTTTTCTCGTTCGTACATAATGTAACAGCTCCTTTGTGGATATTATTACCATTTACAGACTTCTTAAAACTGGCTCAGTCACTAACTGGGAGCAGTATATAGGACTTGTCAAGAAAAGCAAATATAGGTAGTATTAGAGGGTAATACGTCATAAAATTATGTGAATAACGTACCTCCAGTTCAGATTATTTAATTCCATGGAGAGGGTATGAAACATATTGAAAAGGCAAATTAATGTGTTATTGATAGAGGACAACCCTGATGATATCGAAATGATACGGATATTGAGCGCTGAAATGACTGCCGGTTCATTTGATATTACCCCCGCCGACTGCTTATCCACAGGCATAATGCTTCTAGCCGAAAAGGAATTCCACATAGTCCTAGTTGACCTTTTTCTGCCTGACAGTGCAGGAATTGACACCCTCTCAAGGCTCCATTCCATAGCGGGCGAACTGCCTATAATCATAATGACCGGTCATAATGACGAAAAGTTTGCCATTATGGCGGTACAACAGGGCGCACAGGATTATTTGATTAAGGGGCAGACGGATGCCAATCTTTTGTGGCGTTCAGTAAATTATGCCATTGAGCGAAAAAGTATGATGGCCCAGCTCGAACAGATGCGCCAGCGCGAACAGCAGGAAAAGGAACTTGATTCCCTTAAGCGGATCTCCAGTCCCGCCTCGACAGAAATCACTGCTCAGTTTTTCGGCATTACATCATTAAAAAACTATGCCCCGGACATTTATAAAGACATAACCCGACGCTATGGCGAACTGTTGGATTATGCCATTGAAAAGCGCATTTATAAAGTGGAAGACAATATTTCGGAAAGTCTTCGCTCTTTGGCAGAATTATTTGGCTTTTTAAAAGCAGGGCCGCGCGATGTGATCGAAATACATACCGGTGTCTTGGGAAAAAAGTGCAGTGGGGCTACGCAACTGAAAGCTCAGGCTTTTGTTGAGGAAGGAAGGTTACTATTGCTTGAACTGATGGGATACATTGTTATGTTCTATCGCAATTTCTATGTTGAAAGCAGCGATATGCCGTTGCTGCAAGAAAGGGAAAGAATTTCAAACGGAACATGTAAGAGGTGAAAAACAATGGAGAATATGCTTACGTTTAAATTGTATATCACCGGGCATACGCCTGCTTCGGAGCGGGCGGTTGTAAATCTGCGCCGGATCTGCAAAAAGGAATTCGGAGAGGGTTGCCGCGTGGTGATTATAGATGTCCTGGAATACCCACAGCTGGCCGAGGATGAAAAAATACTGGCTACTCCTACGTTAATAAAAGAATTGCCTCCGCCATGCAGACGTATTGTAGGCGATTTATCCGACGAAAAAAAATTCCTGTCAAAATTGAATTTGAGCCCGTCCAGTTTCGAACAAGGAGAATAGAGACATGAACAAATTAAATAAACAGATCCCCATGACTGAATTTGAAAAACTGAAAACCCGGATAGAAGGTTTTGACCTGATATCATGCGGCGGTCTGCCGAAAGGGCGGACTACCTTGATTTCAGGTACGGCGGGCAGCGCCAAGACTATTTTTGCTTCGCAATTTTTATCTGAAGGCATATTACAATCCGATGAGCCGGGAGTATTTGTTACTTTTGAAGAGTCTCCAGAAGAAATATGCAAAAACATGGCGGGTTTCAACTGGAACATACGTGAATGGGAGGCAGCTGGGAAATGGGCGTTTGTGGATGCCACACCCTCTCCTGAAATTGATACTGTTTATACGCAAAATTACGATTTGGGAGCGTTGCTGGCCCGAATAGAACATGCTGTAAAGAAAGTTAACGCGAAACGTATTTCCATTGATTCAATCGGCAATATTTTTTCGATGCTGCCTGAGCCTTCGCATGTTCGCAGCGAGCTTCACCGGCTTTCCATGGTTATCAAAAGTATGGGCGTAACGGCGATTATGACGGCGGAGCGCGCTGAAGAATACGGGGAAATTGCCCGTTACGGCGTGGAGGAATTTGTAGCTGACAATGTAATCATACTGCGCAACGTGTTGGAAGACGAAAAACGCCGCCGTACCATAGAAATTCTTAAATTCCGCGGTACATTTCACCAAAAGGGAGAATTCCCCTTTACCGTTACTCCGGGCAGGGGCATAATCATCATTCCTCTTTCTGCCATGGAATTGAAGCAGAAGTCGTCCAATATACGGATATCATCAGGCAATAATGAATTGGACAACATGTGCGGGGGCGGTTTCTTCCGCGATTCGATCGTACTGGTTTCAGGGGCCACCGGAACGGGAAAGACGCTGACGGTTACCCAGTTTATGGCCCAGGGGGCTTCCAATGGTGAAAGGAGCCTTCTGTTTGCATTTGAAGAAAGCCGGGAACAGCTCTTTCGCAACGCTACAGGCTGGGCCATAGACTTTGAAAGAATGGAAAACGAAGGTAAACTGGCGGTGGTCTGCGAATATCCGGAATCGGCCGGTTTGGAAGATCACCTTATAGATATGAAAAAGATAATTGCAGAGTACAAGCCCACCAGGATTGCCGTGGACAGTCTTTCCGCCCTTGAACGCGTATCGACGCTTAAAAGCTACCGTGAATTTGTAATCGGTCTGACCGGTTTTATCAAGCAACAGGAAATAACCGGATTATTTACATCCACCACCCCTTCTCTTTTAGGGGGCACGTCGATAACTGAAACACATATTTCCACCATTACCGATTCGATCATTCTTCTCCGCTATGTTGAAGCGTACGGTGAAATGCGCAGGGGATTGACGGTCCTTAAAATGCGCGGCTCCATGCATGACAAGGATATCCGTGAATTCACCATCGACGGTCAAGGCATACATATTGGCAAGCCTTTCAGGAATATTTCCGGAATATTGTCCGGAACCCCCACCTTTGTTGTGCAAAGCGAGTTGGATAATCTAAGCGGTCTTTTCAAGGATGGTGAAACACAGTAAGAAAATATTTACTGAGAAAAATATTTAGGAATCAGAAAAAAATATTAAGATTTGATTTGCGAGCGTATCCGAAAGAAAAGGTATGTGAGTATAAATGAAAGATATAAGGGTGCTGTTAATCGAAGATAATCCGGATGACGTTGAACTGCTTAAGGAATTGTTTTTGGAAGCCGAATTTTCCCTATCGGGTTTCGTGAATGCGGGCGAGCTTTCGGAGGGTTTGGCGCTTTTGGAGAAAGAGCGCTTTGAAATTGTTTTGCTGGATATGTCTCTTCCCGATAGTTTCGGGCATGATACGTTTTACAGGCTTCGGGACAAAGTACCAGAAACGCCCATAATCGTTGTTACCGGCCACAGGGATGAATCAATCATCGGCGTTTTACTGCAGAACGGTGCGCAGGATTATTTGATCAAAGGAGCGATAGACCCTGATGTGCTCACGCATTCTGTCAACTATGCCATAGAGAGGCAGAGACTGCTTGTCAGCCTGAAGCATAAGACGGAGGAAATCCAATCTCTCAAAGAAAGTCTGGAGCATATTGTCGCTAATAACGCGGATGCCATAATGGTTATAGATCAACAGGGGAGCATCTGTTTCGCTAATCCGGCCGCCGCCGGAATTTTTAATCGCAGTCAGAAAGAATTGATGGGCACGGATTTTGGCTTTCCCGTTACTGCGGGCAAAGCTTTGGAACTCGATATTGTCCGCAAAGATGGACTTACAACCGTAGCCGAACTGCGCGCGGTGGAGATAACCTGGAAAAGCAAGGCTGCTTATCTTGCTTCTGTTCGGGATATAACGGAACAAAAGCAATTGCAGAACGAAATCAAGCGCCTGAGCTTTTATGACAATTTAACCGGCCTATATAACCGGGCATATTTTGAAGAGGAAGCAAAACGTCTGGATACCGACAGGAATTATCCGTTATGTCTTATTATGGGAGATATAAACAATTTAAAACTCGTCAACGACGCATTGGGGCACAGCGAGGGAGACCGGTTGCTGGTTGCAATAGCCCAAATGCTGAAAAAATCGTGCCGGAAAGATGATATCGTCGTTCGTTTCGGAGGCGACGAGTTTGTCATACTTTTGACTAAATGTGACGAAAAGACGGCTATGAGGGTCATCAACAACATTAAAACGTCCTGCCGGAGCATCGTTTCGGACACCATTCCCGCTTCCATTGCTCTGGGAGCGGCAATTAAATTTAAGCCTGGACAGTCCATCTCCGATTTATTAGGCTTGGCAGACGGCCGAATGTACGCCAATAAATTTGCCGAAAGCACGAGCAGGAGCAGTTCATTTATTACCTCTCTGGAAAAATCTCTGTATGAAAAAGACTATATAACAGCAGAGCATGCCTTGCGTGTGCGTGAATTGTGCACTCAATTCGGAGCAAAACTCAGACTGAACGATAGCGTTATCGACGAACTCGTTGTTCTAGCCTCCCTGCATGACATCGGGAAAATTGCTATACCTGAATACATTCTAAAAAAGAATGGGCCGTTGACAGACGAAGAGTGGGAAATCGTTAAAAAGCATCCCGAAACAGGTTACAGAATAGCAATGAACACGCACGGAATGAGCGTTATTGCCGAGGATATCCTGTATCATCATGAGCGATGGGATGGCAAAGGTTATCCGTATGGGCTTAAAGGCGAGCAAATTCCACTGGCATCGAGAATACTGTCGATCATTGATACATTTGATGTCATGATGCACGAAAGACCGTACAAAAAGGCAATGAACGCTCAGGAGGCCGCTGATGAAATTAAAAGATGCGTCGGGGCCCAGTTCGATCCCGAACTGGCGAAGTCTTTTATAACATATTTAAAACATTTAGGCATGTTAGACTAAGATTTACCTAAGTGTTAGTAAAAAAAGGAGTTTATCAGATATGGACAATACTATTATAACGCCCGGGAACGGAGACACTAATACCCTTGACATGAAAGAATTGCTGGGTGTCCTTTTGTCAATCAAAAAAGGTGATTATTCCGTACGAATGCCCATCGACAGGACAGGCATGGCCGGTAAAATTGCCGATACGTTGAATGAAATCATTGAGGCAAACAATGATTTTTCGGATGAACTTGATAAAGGCGTCCAAGCGGTAATCAAAGAGGGAAACACTGCTTATCGTATTCCCAATAATGGCGGCGCAGGCAGATGGTCGGCCTGCATAGAGGCAATAAACAGTCTTATTGCCGGTTTGACACAACCTGCGAGCGAAATAGCACGGGTAATCAGCGCTGTGGTCGAAGGCGACCTTACTCAGGTGGTGGAAACCGAGATTGAAGGAAAAAAAATCGCGGGCGATTTTCTGCATATAGCAAATACCATCAACACCATGGTGGTGCAATTAAATACGCTTGCGTCCGAGGTTATAAAAGTACTGAAAGAAATGAGCGCCGACGGCAGACTGGGCAGTCAGGCGGAAGTGAAAAATATTGGCGGCATATGGCGCGATATAGTGGATAACATCAATTCTATGTCGAATAATCGGGCCCAACAAACTCGAAATATTAAGGAAATTATGATGGCCATTGCAAACGGTGACCTCACTCAAAAAATTACCGTCGAGGTAAAAGGCGAAATCCTTGAGTTGAAAAATATCATCAACACCATGGTTGATCAATTAAATTCGTTTGCATCGGAAGTCACAGGAGCTGCGCGCGAGGTCGGAACGAATGGCAGGCTTGGTACTCAGGCGCATGTCAGCGGCGTCGGCGGCACGTGGAAGGATATGATCGACAGCGTTAATATGATGATAAGCAATCTGACAAGCCAGATGCGTGATATTTCCAAAGTAACTACAGCCGTAGCGAACGGAGATTTGTCGACGAAGATCACCGTGGACGTCAAGGGCGAGATCCTCGAACTGAAAAACACAATCAACACGATGGTCGATCAATTGAACTCTTTTGCCTCCGAGGTGACAAGAGTTGCGCGTGAAGTCGGAACGGATGGCAAACTTGGCGGACAAGCCAAGGTAGAAGGTATAGGCGGCACATGGAGGAACCTGACGGACAGTGTCAATCTCATGGTAGGTAATCTGACAAGCCAGATGCGCGACATCTCAAAGGTCGCAACCGCCGTAGCGAACGGCGACCTTTCAACGAAGATCACCGTGGACGTCAGGGGCGAGATACTTGAATTGAAAAATGCCATCAACATGATGGTTGATCAGCTCGGTACGGTTTCTTCGGAGGTCACAAGAGTCGCACACGAGGTCGGCACTGACGGCAGGCTTGGCGGCCGAGCAAAAGTTGAGGGCGTCGGCGGCACGTGGAGAGACCTGACCGACAGCGTAAATATTATGGTGGGCAACCTGACCGAGCAAATGCGCGACATTTCCAAGGTTGCAACCGCCGTGGCAAACGGCGATCTCTCGACGAAGATAACCGTGGATGTACGAGGCGAGATTCTTGAATTGAAGAATACCATCAATACAATGGTTGACCAGTTGAACTCTTTTTCGTCCGAGGTCACGCGGGTTGCACGCGAGGTTGGTACTGAAGGAAGACTCGGCGCTCAGGCGCACGTCAGTGGTGTCGGCGGCACATGGAGGGATCTTACCAACAACGTCAACACGATGGCCGCAAATCTTACAAGGCAGGTTCGCGATATTGCAAAGGTTGTAACCGCCATATCAAAAGGAAACCTGAAGAAGAAAATGACGGTGGACGCCGAGGGCGAATTGGCTGATCTGACGGAAACGATAGACAATATGATCGATACCCTTGAGTCGTTTGCAGAACAGGTGACTACGGTTGCGCGCGAGGTCGGCGTTGAAGGAAAACTCGGCGGGCAGGCAAGCGTGCCGGGCGCCGCCGGAATATGGAAAAGTCTTACCGACAACGTAAACCAACTGGCCGAAAACCTGACGACTCAGGTGCGCGCAATCAATTCCGTAGCGACGGCCGTTGCGATGGGAGATCTGTCTCATTCCGTTACGGTTGAAGCGGTAGGCGAAGTTGCTGTACTCAAAGACAACGTCAATGGAATGATTGCAAATCTCAAGGAAACCACCAGAAAGAACACCGAACAGGACTGGCTGAATACAAACCTTGCCAAATTCAACCGGATGCTGCAGGGACAACGCGATCTGTCGCAGGTCTGTAAGCTCATCTTGACAGAACTGGCTCCGCTGATAAATATGCAGCATGGTGTCTTTTATGCCTATGAAACGAATGATGAAGAACAGTTATTAAAACTGTATGCGAGCTATGGCTTCCAGGAAAGGAAATATATGTCCGGTCAGTTTAAACCGGGCGAAGGGCTTTTGGGCCAGTGCCTGCTTGAAAAGCAACGCATTTTGCTAACTAACGTTCCGGGCGATTATGTAAAAATCAATTCCGCGCTGGGCGAAGCGGCGCCGCTGAACCTTGTGATACTGCCCGTGATTTTCGAGGGGAACGTGCTTGCTGTACTGGAGCTCGCGTCTTTTAATTTTTTCAATGACATGTACCTGAGTTTTCTGGACCAGCTCGCAGAAAGTATAGGAATAGTGATCAATACAATACATGTGAATATGCGCACCGAGGAACTGCTTAAACAGTCCCAGACACTAACCGAGGAATTGCAGCAGCAGCAGGAGGAGCTTACCCAGACCAATGAGGAACTGGAGGAAAAAGCAAAACTTCTTGTGGATCAAAAGGCCGAGGTTGAACGGAAAAACAACGAAGTGGAACAATCAAAACGGATATTGGAGGAAAAGGCCGAGCAGCTTGCGGTGACTTCCAAATACAAGTCAGAATTCCTGGCTAATATGTCGCATGAGTTGAGGACGCCGCTGAACAGCCTGCTTGTGCTCGCGCAGCAGCTCAAAGACAACTCGGATGGAAACCTGACCGAAAAGCAGGTTGAGTTTGCGGGAATCATCCAAGATTCAGGCAACGAACTGCTGGCTTTGATCAACGACATACTTGATCTTTCAAAAATCGAATCCGGAACCGTGACTCCCAGCTATACGGATATACTTCTGTCGGACATACGGGATAATATAGAGCGAACTTTCCGGCATATAGCTCAGGATAAGGGCCTGGATTTCAGCGTGCTGGTTGATACGGAAGCGCCGGTATCTCTTAATACCGATCAAAAAAGAATTCTGCAGATACTTAAAAATCTGCTCTCGAACGCTTTTAAATTCACCTTGGAAGGAAGCGTTTCCATAAAAATCGGGCCCGCAACAGATGGATGGTCATCCGGCCATGATGTACTTGACGGTGCGGAAAGTGTTCTGGCTTTTGAAGTAGCCGATACCGGCATCGGCATACCGCCGGAGAAACAGAAAATCATTTTTGAAGCCTTCCAGCAGGCGGATGGAAGCACCAACCGGAAATACGGGGGCACCGGACTGGGACTGGCAATCAGCAGAGAAATCGCTCTGTTGCTCGGAGGTGAGATATACGTGCATAGCACCGTGGGCAAGGGGAGCACGTTTACGCTATATTTGCCTGCAGATCAGAATCCTTATAGAAAAAACATAAATGATCCCCGGACAATTTCTGGAGAGAAACGGGAAAAGATCAGGATATCATCTCAAAGAGAGATTTTTGCCGGTTCATCAGAAGACAGCTTAAAAGATGACCGGGATGAGATTTTACCCGGAGACGACGCATTGCTTATTGTCGAGGATGATGCCAAATTTGCCGGCATCTTGTCCGATATGGCAAGATCAAAAGGTTTCAAGGCAATTGTTACATTAAAAGGCGGCAATGCGGTCGAACTCGCCCGCCAATACATGCCCGCCGCGATCATACTTGATCTGCGCCTGCCGGATATCGACGGCTGGGTCATACTTGAACGCATAAAAAGCGAGATAGGAATCAGACATATACCCGTCCATATTATCTCTGCCGAGGACGAACGGCTGCGGGGGCTTCAGAGAGGAGCGCTTACTTTTCTGAACAAGCCCGTCAGCAATGAAGATATTGAAAGGACGTTCGATACCATAAAAACGCATCTGAACGTCAGCGTCCAAAACCTGCTTGTAGTTTCAGCAAATAATAAACAGTGGGATGCCAAGAAAGTACTGGACGGTATTAATGTTAAAGTCATCTCCGTAAGTTCGGGCAGCAAAGCGATTGCCGCATTGCAAAAACAGCCGGTCGACTGTATAATACTCGATTCGAATTTGTCTGATATGAGTTCGGCGCAATTCGTGGCTGAACTGCAAAAAGATCCGGTCGTATCTGAGATTCCGGTCATTGTCTATGCCAAAGATGATATCGATAAAGAGGAAGAGCGAAGGCTCAATGAATTGGCCGAAAAATCAATTCTAAAAGAAGTAAAGTCCTCAGAACGATTGCTTGATGAGGTAACACTTTTCCTGCACAAGGTAATAGATAGCCTGCCCGATACGAAAAGGGACATGATCAGGAAAATTTATCAGTCGGACGACGTGCTGAAAGATAAAAAAGTACTGATCGTTGATGACGATATGCGCAATATTTTTGCCCTGACCAGCGTTTTGGAGCAGCATAACGTCAGCGTATTATCCGCAGAAAACGGAAAAGATGCAATTAGCACTGTAAAAAGCAATCCTGATGTTCAGATTGTTCTGATGGATGTCATGATGCCCGAAATGGACGGATATGAGACGATGCGTACAATCCGGAAAATGCCGGGATTCAAATCTCTTCCGATTATAGCCCTTACCGCAAAGGCTATGAAGGGTGATCGCGAGAAATGCATCGAAGCCGGAGCATCTGATTACATAACCAAACCTGTTGATACTGCGCAATTGCTTTCACTGCTAAGAGTATGGCTTTACAAATAAATGTTGCCGGACAAATAGGCCGTGCAGGAAGAGATAAGGTACCGAAGCCATGAATACGGAACATAACGGTGATATTTTGGAAAAAATCGAAATACAGTTGTTCCTTGAGGGAGTATTCCGCCTGTATGGCTATGATTTCAGGGATTATTCGTCTTCCTCCATCAGGCGGAGGATACTGCACATGATGGGAAACGAGCATCTGGAAACGGTATCCGAATTGCAGTCCAAGGTGCTTCATGACAGCCGGTTCATGGAACGTTTTCTGATGGAGGTCTCCATCAACGTTACGGCCATGTTCCGCGACCCGCCTTTTTATATCGCTTTCAGGAAAAAAGTCGTGCCGCTTCTCTCTTCGCTGCCGTTTATACGGATATGGCATGTGGGATGTTCGACGGGCGAAGAGGTTTACTCCATGGCAATTTTGCTTAAGGAAGAAGGTCTGTATGAAAAATCCAAAATTTATGCCACGGATATAAACGAAGTCGTATTGGATACAGCCAAAAAAGGCATCTATCCGCTGAGCCTGATGAAAGAATATACAGACAACTATATAAAGGGGGGATGTGCCGGCTATTTTTCCGACTACTACACTACCGACAATAAAAATGCGGTATTAGCCGGCAGCCTGCAAAAGAATATCGTATGGGGGCAGCACAATCTCGTAACGGATTCATCGTTCAATGAATTCGATGTTATTTTTTGCAGAAATGTCATGATATATTTCAATAAATCTCTGCAAAACAGGGTGCATAAATTGCTTTACAACAGCCTGAAAACTGACGGAATCCTCGGACTTGGCACCGCCGAATCAGTGAACTTTACTGCTTTTGAAGATTACTATGAAGAACTGGACGGCAAAATGAAGCTTTATAAAAAGGTGGGGTAAAGTGGATTACGGTATTGTTGTAATAGGTGCTTCTCTTGGAGGGCTGTACGCCATTCGAACCATCCTGGAAGGATTGCCGAGGGAGTTTCCAATGCCTGTAGCAATTGTTCAGCACAGAGATAAGAATTCCGAAGAACCGCTGAGTTTATATTTGCAAAGTTACAGCAATTTGGAAACAGTTGAAGTCTGTGACAAGGATAATATTGTACCGGGTCGCGTCTTTATCGCGCCTCCTGATTATCATCTGCTTATTGAGGATGGATGGTTTTCGCTGTCCACCGATGCACAGGTGTGGTATTCGCGTCCGTCTATCGACGTTTTGTTTGAATCGGCCGCATTTATCTACGGCAGGAGAACAATCGGGATCATACTGACGGGAGCCAATCAGGACGGTACCTGTGGCCTGAAAGAAATAAAAAGATACGGCGGGCTGACGATAGCACAGGACCCCGTGACGTCTGAATGCGGTATTATGCCGGAAAGTGCGATTTCAGCCCATGTTGTGGACAAAGTGATGCCGCTTGAATCAATAAGCGGATTTTTAACCGGGATTTCCTGCAAAAAATAACATGCAATTATCGCTGGGAGATTATGAATATGAAACATACATATAAGCCGAATATTTTGATCGTTGACGATGATCAAAAAAAATTAAAGATAATGGAAGAAATATTGTCCGATATGGAACTGAATATCATGAAAGCCGTTTCGGGGAATGAGGCTTTCAGGCTGCTGATGAAAAATGATTTTGCCGTTATTCTTCTTGATGTGAAAATGCCGGGAATAGATGGGTTTGAAACTGCGGAACTGATCAGGAAAAGGGCCAAGTCCCAAAATACGCCGATTATTTTTATTACATCGTACAGCCCCGATGAGATCAATGTTAAAAAGGGGTATTCCCTCGGGTCGGTGGATTATATTTTCGCTCCCATCAACCCTGAAATATTAAAAGCCAAAGTATCGGTGTTTGTTAAACTGGTTCGTTTGAATGAGGAGACGAACGCGGTAACCCTGCAGACGGAAAAAATAAACAGAGAATTGAGCATATCAAACGAAAAATACAATATGCTCAAAAGTACCAATGAAAGACTGAATTTTATATTTAATTCCATGCCGGTCGTAATATTTACGCTGAAGGCTACGGAGGATTTCACGGTGACATTCGCCACCCAGAATACACTGGAACAGTTGGGTTATGAGGCCGCTGAATTTATAGAGAATCCCGGCCTGTGGGTGGAATGCATTCACGGTAACGATATGGAACAGGTTTTTTCAGGCTTTCCCAAACTGTTTGCAGAAGGACGTTATACCTGTGAATACAGATTTAAGCGTAAATGCGGGGATTACATCTGGGTACAGAATGTGCTCAAGCTTATTAATGAGGACGACAATGATCTGCCGGTTGAGATCATCGGCTGCCTGATAGATATTTCAGAAAGGAAATTGACCGAGGAACAACTGGTACGCAAGGCGGAGGAACTGGAACGCTCAAACGCGGAACTGGAACATTTTGCATATATTGCATCCCATGATTTGCAGGAACCTCTAAGGGCAATCAGCAGTTATCTGCAGCTCATAGAACGGAAGAGCTACTTTGAAGCGTTTGATGAAAAGGGCAAAGACTATTTTACAAGAGTCATAAAGGGCGCTAAAAGGATGCAGGATATGATTAATGATCTGTTGGAGTATTCCCGTGTGGTTTCAAACAGGGATATGTTTACGCCGTGCGATTGCAATGAAATCGTGCATGAATCGCTTAACAATCTGAGAATCGCCATTAAGGAAAACGGAGCAACGATCAACTGCGGAACCCTGCCGGTCATCAGAGGAAATCAAGGCCAAATGCTCCGAGTTTTTCAAAATATTATCGGAAATAGTCTGAAATTTCACAAGGAAAACGAAGCGCCGGTCATCGACGTCAAAGCTGCAAGGGAAAGCGATAAATGGGTTTTCTCTTTTAAAGACAATGGAATCGGAATCAGGGAAGAATCAAAAGATAGGATATTTGATATTTTTCAGCGGCTGAATGCCAGAGACAAATATCCGGGAACCGGTATCGGGCTGGCCGTGTGCAAAAAGGCCATAGCCAACCACGGAGGGGAAATATGGGTGGAGTCGGAATTTGGAAATGGCTCGATCTTTTATTTTTCAATACCAGACGTAAAGGAGAAAATTTGAAATGAAAAGTATGAATCTGATAGAAATTTTATTGGTTGAGGATAATGAGGACGATATTATTCTGACCAAAGAGGCATTTGAGGAAAACAGGCTGGCAAACAAACTGAATGTCGTTAAGACCGGTATGGACGCCATAAGATATTTGAAAAAAGAGGAACCGTATTCGGATGCCGTAAAGCCCAATATCATTTTGTTGGATCTTAATCTTCCGGAAATGTCCGGGGTTGAAGTGCTGCAGAAAATAAAAAATGAGGAAGATCTGCAAGATATTCCGGTTGTTATCCTTACGACTTCCAATCTTGAACAGGACATAGTAAAGAGCTATAAGCTGCATGCCAACTGTTATATCAATAAGCCTGTTAATCTAGATAATTTTTTTGAAGTTATCAAGGTGTTTGGGGAATTTTGGTTTTCGATAGTAACGCTTCCGGACAGAAATACATGATAACAGGGGGTGTTTGCAGTTTCAGAATACGAGCAAAAAAGATGGACGATTGGCAGGGCAATGAGCGAAGGCTCCGTTATATAACCGATTATTTGCTGGAAATAATTATTGAAACCGATGGAAGCGGTATTATTAAATTTGCCAGTCCCTCCAATACTCCTCTTTTCAGTTATAATCCTCAGGAATTAATCGGAATATCGATTTACAATTTGTAGCATCCGGATGATATTATGATTCTGGATTCCGCCTTAAGCCGGGCTGTGGAGATATTGCTTGATGATCTTCAAGATGATAAGGGGCGGGTTCTTCTTCCTCAAGGTCAAGAAATTACAGCTGTTTTAAAACAAAGACTCCAAAACTTTTCTCAGAATACCTATCTTCGTAATAAAATTCGAGTGCTCCTCCCCAGTTAACAAAATAAGCGAAGTTAAAATGACAACTTGGGGACTTATCTTATTGTCGCTGATGCCAAGCCAATTGCGGCTCCGTTCTTTACGGCTCTTGAAGTTTCGTCGACGGAGCCGATTTGCTACATTCTACCGATGCTTTGGATGTGTGCCTTTCTTGACTTTTTCAATGCACCAATATGTAACCAATGCGGCCACTTCTTTTTATGTAAAACCTCTTCGAAGGCGTAGGGCTATAATCTGCCTGGTAATCTTTGCTATGCTTATCAGGAGCAATAATCCTGTTCTTAGTAGAAAATGAATCTCCAAATGATTCCTCTCGAAAGTAATATACTATCCGAAAGCTCGCCTGCTATCCTTGAAACCACCTTTTTCGTGGGATTTGTAAGGCTGAAGTACATTTTTGTAAGATTCACTTTTCAAATCTTAATTTACCAGTCCCTATATATTGATTTCAAGGGACATGGCAATAATTTGTTTTACGTTTGGCAGCATTCTATTATGCCCGGTTTTACACACATATGTAGCGTTGTTCGTACACCTTAATATCAAAAAATTAATCCCGTAAAGCAATCCTAATCATTCCACCGTCGTATTTCTCGCTATTTCTAGGTGTTTCCATAGATTGTTAGTTGGCATATTAATTGCATATATTAATGAGTTGGATCATGAAGAAGAATGTAAAAAATTGTTTGCGGTATTGGTTATGTGTTTAGCCTTATTAATGATAGAAAAGGCACATGGTATTCTAGCAGCCATAGAATTGCGTGTGGTATATATACTAATTGGTTTCAAAGCTTTTAAGCGTAATTATAAAATCGAAATTGCTTGAAACGTGGCTGTATTTAACACTACTTCTGTCTTTCCTGATAAATGGATCGGAGCCATTTCCAGTCCTTATATTATTGTTCTGGGGGTAATTGTATTTGTTTTTTTGCTTCTTCATGGTCAATGTAGAAAAAATGATTAGGGGGGTAAAAATGTGAAATTTACACAAAGTCTCAGGTTTAAGCTTTTGGTTTGGATTCTAATCGCATGTTTTATTGCATTAGCTGGACAAAGTGTGGTTTCTTACTTCAACAGCAGGAGTATCGTCGAAGCTCAGATCAATGATCAATGCCAGAGTCTGGTGATGTCTACGGGTAATGAAATAGATAGCTGGATCCAGGGTTATTACAATCAGTTCGAGGCCATCGCCAAGGTTGATCAGATTGTGGATATGGATGCAGCAGCGATTCCAGGAGTGATGTCGCGTTATATTACCTCTGAACAAGAGAATTTCTTTGTCATCTGGCCCGATGGTACGCCCCTGGGTGCCGGTGGAGAAAAAAGAGACTTCAAGTTAAATGAGCGCGACTATTTTAAGGCGGCCATGGCAGGAAAGTCCAACGTAGGTTCACCAGTGTTGTCCAAAGTAACTGGTAATGTAGTCTTGCCGATCGCCGTTCCTATATATAAAGATAAAAAAGTTATCGGGGTTGTTGCGGCAACGATAAAGGCTGATAAGCTGGTGGATATGGTTAAGTTGGTGAAGGTTGGGCAGACTGGTTATGCTACGATAGTAGACCAAAACGGGGTGTTTGTATGCCACCCGGATAAGGAGTTTATCCTCAAAAAGAGCATAAAGGATCTGGGCAGCAGCTATGACGGAATAGCAGAGAAAGTACACAACAAGGAGCCAGGAATTACAACAGTATCGGACGATGGTATCGATAAAATTGTGGCTCATTCACCTATCTCATATACCGGTTGGTCGATTTCGGTGTCCGTTCCCCAGAAAGAAATAAACCAGCCCCTAAATAAGATGCTTAGGAACACGATATTAGTTTCTGTTTTTACCTTGCTGGCCTTATTTGCCCTGCTCTGGTTCATCAGTGGCAAGTTAACCCGACCGTTTGCTGAGATGACTGGTGTTACGCTTCGTCTTTCCCAGGGGGATTTAACACAGACGATCAAGAGTAGAGACAAATCTGAAGTCGGCGTATTGGCCAACTCATTAGGAGAAATGAACGAAAGCCTTAAGCAATCTTTTAAGAGAATTGCCGACAGCGCAAACATTTTATCCAATGCTTCACAGAATCTGATATCGTCGGCTGAACAAAGTGGAAGAGCATCAGAGCAGGTCAGCGCCAGTGCCGAAGAAGTGGCCAAAGCCGCCGTATCACAGGCGCAAGACGCGGGAAGAACCAGCGAATTGGCCCAGCAGGTCGGCTATGCTATGCAGTCCGTAGGAGAAAGCACGGAGAAGATTTCTCAAGAGTCGCTTAATTTTAAAAGGATCGTAGAAAAGGTAACAATGTTGATTAAACGCCAAAGAGATGATATGACACTCACCGTGGAACGGACCAATAAGGTGTCTGTTGTCATAAGGGATCTCGATTCCAAAACTCAGCAAATAGGTGAAATTATAACGGTTATCGCTGATATCGCCAGCCAAACCAACCTGTTGGCACTTAACGCTGCCATAGAAGCTGCCCGGGCTGGTGAATTGGGCAGGGGCTTTGCCGTTGTAGCTGAAGAGGTCAAGAAACTGGCTGCAGGAACTAACCAAGCGACTTTGCGTATTGCATCCATAATAAATGAGGTCCAGGATCAGGTTGGACAGGTTGTTGAGGAAGTAAACCAAGTGGACATTTTGATTAAAGAGCAGGGTCACTCCCTGGGTGACAACATTGCTGTTTTTGGAGAACTCGAGCATGGGGCCCTCGAAATCGACAATTCCATTCAAGATGTATCAGCCACTTTTGAAGAATTGTTGGCTTCTGTAGACGAAATAGTACAAGCTATAGAAAACATATCCGCGGTAACCGAAGAATCAGCTGCCGCTGCTGAGCAAGTGACAGCAGTAACCCAAGACCAGCTGGCCGTTGTTCACAATATTGTTGATACTAGCCATGATTTGGATAACATGGCCCAGCAGTTAAAGAAAATTACCGACGGTTTTAAAATTAATTAATCCTGTTTAGGTCGGTTCTCCTCAGAGAACCGTTCAGCCTGTTGACAAAGTAAAAGTCAGCAGGCTTTTATTTTTAGGGGGGAATATGTTCCTAAAGCCCAATATTTCATATATGCAAGAAAAGTTGCTGCTAATACAAGTTCTTAAATACTGGTTAGATGAATCCAATATAAGTTTTTCTATGTCTGATCAACGTTGCCCCACCAGAAAATTGTAAAGGACAACCCGATGATACAAGTTATAAAAAATATGGCATTTTGTTCAGGTTATTTTCGCATCCTTTGCTCTCCTTTGGTATGTGTGAAGTCTTTGACGTTTACCCATGGGGGAGAACAAAGCAACAGTGGGGATACTGGCATTGCTGGTCTAGTATCTTGGTCATTGATGTTAAACAGTTGTTCACCTGGTTATAGATTGGAAGGGATTTAAGGGTTGCATTGTTTTTTACACATTGAACCCTTCTTTATTTCTAAAATAGCTATATGAGTTTGTGGAGGATTAATAAAAAAGAAGTGATGGCTACGATTGGGAATTAATGGACCGGGTTTACTTTTGTTAGGTTCTTATGCCGACGTTTTGAGAATAACCAGTATACTATGCCAGCTATCGCAGCAAAAAGTAAAATAAGCTGACTGAACTGAGTGACCAGCGGAACCACCTGCTCAAACGAATCACCAAACCAGAAGCCGATACCCAGGTTGAATGCCGACCATAAAGATTCGCCAAGGATAACCCAGCCGAGATAGACTACATACCTATAGGCGCTGAAACCGGCGGTTATATTCACCAATGGTCCCAGGGCTGAAAAGGGAAAACGGGTAAAAAATACAGTGGCACTACCGAAACGGGTGAAATAGCCCTCCAGCCTAGCGCCCCCCCTCTCTAACCAGCTGCCCATCCGGGGGAATTTGGTAATTACTCCCGGCCCCGCTTTTCTCCATATGCAGTAGCTGATAGTATCGCCCAGAACAGAAAAGAACCAGACCTCCAGACCCAAAGTTATTATATTGCCCCCATTTAAATAGGCAAAGGCACCGGAGGCAATCACCAGAAAATTGGCTCCTACCGGGATACCGTTAGTTTGTAGTATAATCAGCAATGCCAGAAAGGCTAAATTATATTGACGGAAAAGCTCGATCAGCCATACTACAAAGTCATTCATGGCGATTGCTCCGAATTTCTCGCACTGTCCAAGATGCGCTGCACGTTTTGCTGCATTACTTCCGGAGGCTTGTCATACTTGATCTTCAGTTCACGCAGGGTTAGATTTTTATCCCCTGACTCGGGAACAATCTGCAGAAGATCAAATACTTCCTGCACACTTAAGCCATAGCGTTCCGCTACTTCGTTAACCGTCATCCAGCGGTGAACAGTGATAGCATTATCCTGCCTGCTTTGCGAAGAGGGCAGGGGAAGGCCTTTCATTCCTTGATAAAACGATAAGGACAGTTTTAACGCGATAGCAATTAGTATAAGCAATAATATCGAAAGAAAAACTTGCTTCCCTCGCACCCTATATTCACCAACCCTGCTATTCTTTACTCAGGTATTCAACAACAAAGGTTCGTACATCAGAAGTTTCAAAGCCTTTGGGTGGACCAAGCTCCTTCAAGGGTATAGTAAAATCGTTGTCCTGCAATTGAAACCGCTCTTTGAAAGCTTCTTCAGGTATACCGGAAACCCGGCTGACTTCTTCAAGGGCCATTTTGCCGGTGATAGCGGCGGGGTCGAATTTGCCAGTCTGTTCAACCTGCTCAATCAGGGTTTTCTTAGTCCATTGAAAATCACCGGTGAGTGTAGTTACACCCAGGATTATAATGAAAACCGCCAGGACTACTACAAGAATTGAACTAATAACAACATGATCAGCGAATACGACGCCAAAGGCAATCTAAAAATATTCTCCGGCTTACCTTTATCACTGTTAGTTTATCTAATTTTAAGTCGGGTTACTGTCAATTTTACTGTCAAAACTTCTGTCAGTCCACAACAGTTTTAAGTTATATACTACATTGGTTGTAGATCAATCTTAATATTAGCCTTTAATGCGTTAGCTAGTTTTATTAGAGTTTTTAAGCTTATATTTTGTTCTCCGTTTTCAATACGAGCAATAACTGATTGAGTAGTGCCAACTCGCTGGGCTACTTCTTTTTGTGTCAAACCTCTTTGAAGGCGTAGGGCTATAATCTGCCTGGTAATCTCATATGAGACTTCACTTTCCGCCCATACCCTTGAGAATTCAGGGTCTTTTAGACTGTCTTTAATATGCTGCTGTAAATCATTCATTTTAATAACCACCTTTCTCAAGAAAGTATTTCAGTCGCCTTTTTGCCAAATCCAAATCTCTTTTAGGAATTTTTTGAGTCTTTTTTTGAAAGCCATGAGTCAGTAAAATTATTTTACCCGAAATAACAGCAAATAGAATTCGATACTGATTACCTTGATATACAGTACGTAGCTCCCATAAATTGCGTTCTACGTTACTTATTAAAGGATAGCCAATATCTGGACCAAACTCAGATAAAAGCAGTAAATTTTTGAGTATTTTAGATTTTGCTTTAGGAAACGGGCTATCAACGAATTCTTTCAACGGTTGCCGGGTCCCTTCTGAATAATAATAAATATCCCATTCCATTAGACAATTATAGCATATATGCTATAATTGTTACTCTAAAACTTCTGTCAGATCATAAAAAAAGCACTCTCAAAAACCCTTGAAAGTGCCTATCTTACCTATGGTACGCCCGAGAGGAATCGAACCTCCGCTCCCGGCTCCGGAGGAATAAACAT
>JAVBWA010000004.1:0-222161 GCA_036677685.1 Syntrophomonas sp.
GAGAAGGTCCCAAGGGTTGGGCTGTTCGCCCATTAAAGTGGTACGTGAGCTGGGTTCAGAACGTCGTGAGACAGTTCGGTCCCTATCCATCGCAGGCGCAGGAGAATTGAGAGGAGCTGTCCCTAGTACGAGAGGACCGGGATGGACAGACCGCTGGTGTACCAGTTGTCTCGCCAGAGGCACAGCTGGGTAGCTATGTCTGGAAAGGATAAGCGCTGAAAGCATCTAAGTGCGAAGCCAACCTCAAGATGAGTTCTCCCATCCCGCACGCAAGTGACGGGGGTAAGATCCCATCAAGACTAGGTGGTTGATAGGCCGGGAGTGCAAGTGTAGCAATGCATTCAGCTGACCGGTACTAATAGATCGAGGGCTTGACCTAAATAATCCTTAATGGATTAACGAAAGGACTTCTTTTTCCTGCTTGTAATCTCTATGTGTGCAGTCTTGAAAGAACTGAAAAATTGAATACGAAATCAAATTTCCTGGTACGTCGATGCTCAGCCTAAGGGCTTCGATCCATCGACACTAGCCGAAACATCGTCGGCGTCGTAATGGCGGGTCTCCGCCATGGAAGACGAATATCCGATAAATAATGATACCAATAATAATTGAATACGAAATTAAATTTCCTGGTAATAATGGCGGAGAGGCCACACCCGTTCCCATCCCGAACACGGCAGTTAAGCTCTCCAGCGCCGATGGTACTGCGGTTTAGCCGTGGGAGAGTAGGACATTGCCAGGAATTATTTATTTTCTGATGTGGCGAAAAAAGATGAGGTCTATTCACTCATTTTTTTCTTTTCGAGTTTCTGCAGCCCCAATTGGAAATTGGTGACCAGCATCTAAAAAATATTGTTTAGTTATGCCGAATTCTTTTCTCCAGCGGCAATAGCAGGTTTATTTTAATTGTGATATAGTGAATTAATTAAACTTACATTAACAATAATAGCCATAATAAACAATAACCTGTTAAGTCCAAAGGTTGCGGGTAACTATTTCAAAAGTGATTTTAATGTGGGAGGCCAAACATTTTGGGTAATAAAGTAGCCCTATTCTATAACCCGGTTGCCGGTGGAGGAGAATTTAAAAACAAACTTGATACCGTAATTCAACATTTTCAAAGCAACGGGCTTCTGCTGATTCCCTGGAGACTTACGAGCAACAAGGAAATAATGGAACAGGCCGGTAGAATTAATCCGGCTGAATATCACAGCATTATTGCAGCAGGCGGAGATGGGACAATTCATGGAGTTATTAATGCAATAATGAAGCTTAATATAAATCTTCCGTTAGGGATTTTTCCGGAAGGAACTGTTAATGACATAGCCAGTTATTTCAATATATCAACCAAAACCAGCGAATACTGCCGGGTGATTAGCTCCGGGACCCCAAGGGTTATAGATGTAGCCCGGATAAATGAAGAATATTTTATTAATGTAGCATCAGCCGGATTGTTAACCCAGACGGCTCATGAGGTTGACCATCATCTGAAAAATGCATTGGGTAAAATTGCATATTACCTTAAGACCTTGGAAAAGCTCCCTCAAATGCAGCCAATTTTTCTTCACGTAAATGCTGATGGGAAAATATATGATATGGAAATTATGCTTTTTGCAGTACTCAATGGAGGAACAGTAGGAGGATTTCAGAATTTGCTGCCTGAGGCCAGTATGAGTGATGGCATACTGGACTTTCTGGCAATCAAACCGATGGCAATCAGCCGTTTTAGCCAGTTGTTATACAGCTATAAAAAGGGAATACACCTTAACGATGAGAATGTGTTCTATTTTCAGGCAAGGCATCTGGAGCTTGATGCTAAACCACGCATTGTGACCGATCTGGATGGAGAAAAAGGCCCTGATTTTCCCTGGAAAATAGACGTATGCGCTAATGCTTTACGAGTTTGGACACCATAAACAGGATGATGTCTGATAAAAGGTTAAAAGGGGGATATATCAGGCAGCATCAGGAGTACAGGTTGTTTAGGCAGGGTCCGGCTTATCAACAACCGCCATTGTGCAGCGTGAGACGCAAAGCAGATGATCGTCCTCGTCATAAATGCGGATATCCCAGATAAGAGTGCGTTTTCCCGCGTGCAGCGGGGTGCCTATGGCCTTTACAATACCTGAACTAACACTGCGAACGTGATTGGCGTTGATCTCCAGGCCCATCGCACGCTGCTTTTCCGGATCAATAAACAGATAGCTCCCGGAGGAGGCCACGGTCTCAGCCAGTACTACAGATACCCCGCCATGCATTAATCCAAAAGGCTGGTGCACCTTTGGCGTGACCAGCATGGTAGCGACCACCCTTTCCCGGGTAAATTCAATTACATCAATACCCAGGGTATTCATAATGGTATTCTCCAGATCGAAGTCGCTCCATTTCATAAGGGATCCTCCTGTTTAAGCACTTTCTAAATTACATTTTAGCACATTGCCAAGGTATTTTTCGGTGATTGCCCGGGAAATAGGAGCCTGCATTTCCTATTTCAAATAGTTGCTGTTGCTTTTGGTGTATAGGATTGAGCAGAAACATACAGTAAAATCTCAATGTAGGATTGACTGGTCTGTAGAAAAACAGGGTATATCAAATTATTTAGCCGTGAATCAGCCGGGGCAGGCAGCGGGTGCAGACCCAGAGGGATTGGCCTTGATATTTAACCGACAGAAGATATGCATCCTCTTCAGAGATACTGCAGAAACTGCAATTCTGGGGGATGTATCTAATTTTCTGCTCCTGGGTTTGCTTTTTGACCGCTTCCTCGGAAAAATCTTCAGCTTCTCTTTGTTCAAGGGAAAGAGCTCCGGTGGGACATATACCCAGACAAAACCCGGCTCCGTCGCAGAGTTCCTCACGGATAATCTTAGCTTTGCCGTTTTCCAGTTTTAGTGCTCCTTCTGCACAGGGACTTATACATACCCCGCAGCCATTGCAGAGTTCCTCATCAATTTTAACAATGGTTCTTTTAACCATTTTAAAAACCTCCTTTTGTGGTAAGGGGTGAGGGTACTCCTTTACCTCATATTTAACCTAAACAAAAAAACCACGGCAAAGTAATCATACAACAGGACTCTTTTATGTGTATAAATTAAATTTCTAACCGCAACTAAAGGTCGCTTTTCAGGTGAAACATGTACATGTTCCTTGCTTAAACTATGGTCAATGACGATTAGGAAGGTTGAGAGTTAAAAAGGATGATTAGTTTCTCCCGTCTTCCACCCCTTAGGCCTCACTCCTCACGCCTAACGAGTAAACTAGTGATGGGTGCCTTCTACTACCTTAATACCTTTGCTGGTAATGGATTTTTTGATTTCTTCCAGATGGGGACAGCGGGGATAATCGTCCTCTAATATCATACAGGATGAAAGATGTACTGCATTCAGGTTGTATTTCAAGAGTTTGTCGACCAGCCGGGAGACGCGGCGCCCGGAACAGCCCCCGCAGGTGAAAAAACCGATTATTTCAACATTGTCCCCATATTGGGCAAAAGCCAGACGGCGCTGGTTAAAGGCTTTGAAACAAGCGATACCCGGGCAGACTTCAGATACAATATCACAGCGAACTATTGCGATACGCTGCTTTTTTTCATCCCCGTCTTTTTTTTCAGCAAAGCTTATATATTTTTCCCGCCCCTGATGGACATCTTCTATGCTTACTTCATTACGGCCGTCTTTCCTAACCGCATTTTCTACAGCCCGCTTGGCCATATTGCGTACAAACGCAGGCACTTTTTCCAATTCTTTTTGGGCTTCATCGTTCCATTGCATGATATGAATCCTCCTATCATGTTTCGAACTGTTCGAGCAAACGAGGTTGAATGCACTTCCTTGCAAGATTGTGATAAGCAGGCAATAAGGCGGTCTAATGTCGTTATTGCCTGCTTTCTTTTTGTTTATATTATATCCGGCTTAAGCTAAAATAGCAGCCAAATCCTGCTCAACCGTCGAAGTGGATTTCAAATCAAAGGTATTTACCAGTACATTCAGGACGTTGGGGCTTACAAAAGCCGGTAGATTAGGGCCTAAACGGAATATTTTTAATGCCCGGGTAGAGCAGGGTGAGCAATGGTACCAGGAGGGGGCTTTTTGTTTAGTTTGGTAATAGAAAAGGCTTCGTTGGCACTCTAAAGCATAATGTATAATGCTTTTTATGAAGGCAATGTTGATTTCAGCATATAGAAATTTATCACCAAATGGGCTGAATTAGGCAGCTTGTTTTTGTAACACTTTAAGCAGAAATGCCATAAGCTAAGATACATTAGGATGCTAAAGTATCAATTGATAAGATGATGGTGATACTTTTAGCAAAAAGGATGTTTGCGATATGGGCATAAATAATACCTGCCGTCAAAGCAAAGGTGTACCCGGCAAACTGCTGCCCTGCTGTGCAATCTGTGGAGAGGTACCGGAGGACGGTATTTGCGGAGTGTTAAAGTTTGGCCGGAGATATATCTGCCGGGGCTGTGAACAAAAAATAATATCTTGTGATACAGGTTCAAAAACTTACCAGGAGTTTATCAAGCTAATTAAAAAGATATGGAAATAAAATGGGCCGTTAAATGACTATCAGAGTAACTGCGTTATTCTAAAGAAAACCGAGCCTGTGGCAAGCTGAAAGCGAAGTTACAAGCGCGGGTTGCACTTTAAGCATAGAAAGAAACTGCGGAACAGTTTCAACACAATTTTATCATTCCCGAAGGGAATCAATATAAGTGGTCCCCGTAGGGGGCAACACACCGCTGCAACGAGGCAGGGAATTTGAACCCGCTGCCTGTTTTGTAAAGCCCGCTTATTTAACGTACTCTGTACTGGGAGGCGACCTTGCTGCAAAGCAGAAGGTTTGTCGCCAGACATTAATCTCCCTCAATAGAGGGCGTTTCGCATGCCTTGACCTCCACAGTTATCTTCGCTCTCGATCTGTCTCGATAATCTCAAGTGCTTGGAAGTGATTTTTGTTTGAACACTATTTTTAATATAAAATAGTGTTAATAGTAATTATTGAACTTTTAGGTGGAAGGTTTTACGTTAATGAGTACGCCAATATACTCTGCAATCAAAAATTATTGCGAAGCAAAAATGCTGCGCCTGCATATGCCGGGGCATGTTGGGGGCCGGGGCATCCATGCACCGGAACTGAAGGATCTGGCAGCTTTGGATGTAACTGAAGTATCCGGCTTGGACGATTTGCATCTGCCCAATACCGTTATTAAAGATGCTGCTTTTTTAATGGCCGAAGCTTATGGAGCGAGGGAGAGTTTTTTTCTGGTCAATGGAGCTACTTCAGGGATTCATGCGCTTTTTATGAGTCTGCAGCCTCCCTCCCCCAAGGTATTGATGCCGCGTAATGCCCATCGTTCGTTTTTTGGCGGCATGGTCCTGGCAGGGATAAGACCGGTCTATATTCCTTGCCAGCTAGATCCGGTTTTAAAAACGGCCCTGTCGGTTGCCAGCGAAGATGTCACGGATTTGCTTGCATTAAACCCTGATGCCCAAGCTGTATTTATAAACAGCCCCAGCTATTATGGAAGCTGCTGCGATATAATCAGTATTGCCAAAGCCGCCCGGGAAGCTAATACCCTGCTGCTGGTAGATGAAGCCCATGGAGGGCATTTCCCTTTTCACCAGTCTTACCCCCGGCCCGCACTTCAAGCTGGAGCCGATGCAGTGGTAAATGGTTTGCATAAAACTTTGCCGGTGCTTAATCAAGGGGCTTGCCTGCACTTGGGGTGTGATTTTCCAGACCGGGATAGGGCTTTTGCCGCTTACAGCCTTTTAACTACCACCAGCCCATCTTATCCTATCCTGGCTTCGCTTGATTTAGCGAGGCAGTTTATGCAGGAAAGTGGTGAAGCCTGGCTGGACAAGGCATCACATTTGTCTGCCGAATATCGCAAAAAAATTAACCGCCTTAAAATACTGCATTGTTACGGGGAAGCAGAAATGCAACAGATTCCCGGAGTTAAGGAAGTCGATCCCCTTAAGCTGATAATAATGCCTGAAGGTTTAAGTATTAACGGTATTGAACTGGCGCAAATTTTGCGGGAATCCTATAAAATAGAGGTTGAAGCTGCGGATAATAGATTTATCCTGGCCATGATGTCCATGTTTCATGAGATGGAGGATTGGGAGAACCTGTACCAAAGCTTGAAGGATATTGCAGGGCAATATGCCGGAAGCCGTAAGGATGATTTAAAACCTGAATTGCCGCCTTTGCCCGAATTAAAGCTTAGCCCCCGGGAGGCTTTTTTGGCGGACTCTAAAACGGTCCGGTTAGAAGATAGCCGGGGATTAATCGCAGCTGAGATGGTGGCACCCTATCCTCCGGGGATACCCTGCCTTTTACCGGGTGAACTGATTGGTTCCGAGGAATTTTCCTATTTGGAGTATTTGCAAAAAAACGGCATTTACTTGCAGGGACCACATGATCCCAGCTTGAATTATATAAAGGTAATTGATTGAAAAGTAGTTGGACTTAATTGTGAATGGAGCAAGAGATATGAATGTACAGGGCAAGTTTATCAGCCTCGAAGGCATTGATGGCTGCGGTAAAAGCAGCTTGCAGGAAAAGCTACGGGCTTATCTGGACAAATACGAAGTTATAAGTATCAGAGAGCCTGGAGGGACCAGCATATCAGAAAAGATAAGAGCCATGTTGCTGGATATAAGCAATGAAAAGATTCTGCCCCGGACTGAAGCAATGCTGTACGCATCTGCCCGCTGCCAACTCGTAGATGAGATAATTCGGCCGGCCCTGGCCGAAGGCAGGATTGTCCTGGCCGACCGTTATATGGATTCAACCGTGGCTTACCAGGGTTATGGGCGTGGCCTGGATCTTGGCTTTTTGCAGGAGTTGAATCACTTGTGCACGGGAGGAATAAAACCGGATTTGACCATTTTGCTGGATATAAGCCCTGAAGAAGGATTGCGGCGCCGGAGAAAGGATATTCCCGACCGTCTGGAGAAAGAAGGAGTATCCTTTCAGCAAAAAGTCAGGGAGGGCTACCTGAATATGGCCCGTGAGGAACCGCAGCGGATAAAGGTTTTGGATGCGGGACAGGACTTTGATCACGTCTTGGCAGCGGCTATTACATATATAGATCAATTACTCCTTTAATAGCGGATACAATTGTAGTCGGGGAATCAGGTGTAGTTTTAAAGAAAAATGTTTCACGTGAAACGTTCAAAGAAGAGTAATTTATTTGGGAATATATAGATATGAGAAGCGACCTTCCGGCACAACTCATGTGCTTTCGGGTATACGCATGCACAATTGAGGATACAGGCCGGAGAATATCTATTTACGAAATACTTTTGGAACGTGAAAAAGCGAAGAGGAGCAGTTTATGAAGATTGAGCGGGACAGCAAGGATATAGGCAGTTATACAACGCTTGGCAAGGCAGATGTCAGGGGGGTTAACCGCGGTTCCGAATCAACTTTTGATCAGGAATTGACTCAGCGCAGGGAAGCAGCCGGCCGCTACAAAATGGAGGAAATCCTTAAAGAGTTGGAACGCCTGGGCGAGAAACTGAACAAAAATTTAAATATCAATGACCTGATGCTTTACAAGAAAAGAGTTAAAAATTTTTTGCAGGAAGCCACCACCCAGGCCTATTTGCTTAAGCAGGAACGGGGCAGGAACCGGCGGGGCCGAACCATGCTGACTACCATTGCCACCATTGACTCCGAAGTTGAGCAGTTGCTTGAAGACTTTATAAAAAAGAAAAAGGAGCCACTGGAAGTGCTTGAAATGCTGGACAAAATAAGGGGGATGCTGGTTGATTTAATGATATAATAGGGACAGACCGAGCAAAATAGGCGAATAGCTGCGTTATTCAAAAACCCCGCTCAATCGACGTACTTAGGTACGCCTCAATCGCGGGTTTTTTGAAAGCCTTGCTTTTCACCCATTTTGCTCGGCCTGTCAGAATCTGAATTCGAAACAAGCTTGGGGAATACTCCTGTTCTTTTTTAAGCATCGGAAGAAACTGCGGAGCAGTTTCAACACACCGCTGCAGCGAGGCGGGAATGTTAGATTAAAAATACAATGAAACTAAGGAAATATCTAAAGGGATTATAATGAATATATGGATAATTTCTCTGCTATCGTGGGTCAGAATCGGGCTATAGAACAGCTAAAAAGGAGTTTGAACAATAATAGTGTCAGCCATGCCTATATTTTCCTGGGACCATCCGGGATCGGGAAAATGCTCACGGCGGAGGCTTTCGCGCGTTCGGTTATTCAAGCCGGGGACCCGGATGCAGGTCTGTATTTCAAAGAGAATTTGCATCCTGATTTGTTTATAATCAGCCGCCTGGAAAATAAAACGGTGATCGCCAAAGATCAAATTACCAAAGAAATGGAACCCTGGCTGGGGTTAAAACCTTACCGGGCCTCCCGCCGGCTGGTAATCATCAGGGACAGCCATTTAATGAGTCAGGAAGCAGCCAATGCGCTTTTAAAAACTTTGGAGGAGCCGCCTGAATACGCCTTGATAATACTGGTCGCCGATGACAGCAACCTTCTTGAAACAATAGTCTCACGGTGCCAATTATTGCGGTTCTTTATCCTAACGGACCAGGAAATCGAGCAGTATTTACTGGATCAGGGAATCGACCCCGCGAAGGCCGGTAGTGCCGCCCGTCTGGGACAGGGCAGCATATCATTGGCCCGCCGTTTTGTTGAGGAAGAAGCCTTGGCGGCAATCTGGGATATTGCCAGCAGCATTGTAGAGAAGATGGCAGGCGGCGAGAAGGTTGAGATTTTCAATGTCGCAGAGCAAATGGAACGTGATCCCGATTTAATCTGCAGTATGCTGGTGACAATATTAAGAGACATTAATATATTCAGAATAACCGGCAGAGAAGAACTGTTAACCCTGCCCGGCAGCAAACGCATTGCGCAGCTGATTAAGAAAGAACACGGGTTGGCCTTTATGGAGGCTATAGAAAAGATAATGGCCTTAAGAAATTATTACCGGACTAATGTCAATTCTTTGCTCATTAATATGAATATATCTTATGAATTATGGAAAGCGTTCCAATAACAGAGGAGGTTAGCATATTGGTTTGGGTGGTTGGAGTAAGATTTAAACCGGCCGGGAAAATATATAATTTTGAATGTGAAGCGTTTGATTTGCAGGCTGAGGATGCAGTAATAGTTGAAACGGTGCGAGGGATAGAATGCGGTATTGTGGCCGTGGGGAAAAGGGATTTGAGTGAAAACCAGTTAGTGCTTCCTTTGAAGAAAGTTATCCGCAAAGCTACCCAGGAGGATAAATCAGCCTATGAAAACAACCAGCAGAAAGGTAAAGAGGCCATGGAAGTCTGCAAAAGAAAAATCAAGGAACACAATCTTCCCATGCGCTTAATCGATGTTGAATATACTTTTGATCTGGGTAAGATTATTTTTTATTTCACCGCTGAAGGGCGGGTTGATTTTCGGGAACTGGTCAAAGACCTGGCGGCTATTTTTAAGACCCGGATTGAACTGCGCCAAATCGGGGTCCGGGATGAAGCCAAAATGGTCGGGGGCATCGCAAGCTGCGGCCGTATACTATGCTGCAATTCATTTCTGGGCGAGTTTGCACCGGTTTCCATACGTATGGCCAAAGAACAGAATTTATCCCTCAACCCTACCAAAATATCGGGAATTTGCGGGCGCTTGATGTGCTGCTTGAAATATGAATCGGAATTATACGATGGTCGTAAAAATGGAGAGAAAAAGCATGGAAAAAACCGTCCAGGAACTGAAAATGATAATCAGGGAGCTGATTCTTGAACTTGGTGATTTAAAGGAGAGAGTTGCCTACCTGGAAAAAGATATTTTAAAAGATAATGAACATACAGAACCGCCGCTTGCGTACAGTCTGAAGATCGAAGGCGAGGCTTATGGTAATTTGGGGCGTATATATAATGAAGGCTATCATGTATGCCCGATGGCTTTCGGACAATTTCGCGATGGTGAATGTTTATTCTGTGTTGCTTTTATGGAAAAGGAGTAAAAGTGAGGAATAATACTAAGTGGACCTGTCGGCCGGATGAAAGCATCGATGATCTTTTGCTGGGAGGGCTGAAGCTGATCCAGGCCCGGGAGGGATATCGATTTTCCCTGGATGCCGTATTATTGGCCCATTTTGCTGAGGTCAAGGGAGTTGACAGGGCAGTAGACCTGGGCACCGGTAATGGAGTAATCCCTCTGCTGCTTGCTCATCGTTCACCATTCCTGAATATAACCGGCCTAGAACTCCAGCCCGGTATGGTGGAGAGAGCCCGCCGCAATGTTGAGTACAATAACTTAGGTCAACGTATTGAGATAATTCAAGGTGATATAAGAAAAGTTGAACAGATTTTAAGCAGGGGATGGGCTGAATTAGTTTTAAGCAATCCCCCTTTTTGGAGAAAAGGGGAGGGATTGTTGAACAACCACCCTGAAGAGGCCATAGCCCGCCATGAAATAGAGCTTGAATTGCCGGAAATGCTTTTCGCGGCTGCTTATCTGCTGGCAGCCCGAGGAAAGCTGGTCTTCATTCACCGGGCTGAACGTATGCTGGAAATTATGGCACTGTTGGCTGATTACAAGCTTGCTCCCCGTAGGCTGCGTCTGGTTCATCCTTTTGCGGACCGGGATGCTAACTTGCTGCTGGTGGAAGCCGAAAAAAACGGGAAAGGGAAGCTTCAAATCCTCCCTCCGCTTATCATTTATCAAAAAACCGGCATTTATTGTGCGGAAATCAAACAAATCTACAACGAGAAATTATAAATTATTAATTCTTAATTTTGCTTGTGCCCGCAGGGTAAATTAATGAGTAAATGCTCCGCATTTCTTGCTGTTCTAGACATAGCTTATTTGCTTAATACTAAGATAATTTGTTTGCTAATTAACAGCCAATAATTAATGATAATAATTATGGAAAACGATAGCTTTTCTACATTTAATTGAGAATTAATAACTCAAAATTCATAATTGTCAAAGGGGGTGAGGTGGTTATAAACGGAATTCTATATATATGCGCTACCCCGATCGGCAACCTTGAAGACGTCAGCATAAGGCTATTAAAGACCTTGCGCAAGGTTGACCTAATCGCCTGTGAAGACACCCGCCAAACCTTGAAACTGCTCAACCGCTACAAAATCAAAAAACCACTGCAGAGTTACCATGAACATAGTAGCCGCCAAAAGGAAGATTATCTCCTGGAGGAACTGAGCCAGGGCAAAAGTATCGCTCTGGTTTCTGATGCAGGCATGCCGGGGATTTCCGATCCAGGAGAGCAACTGGTTAAAAGAGCGATTGAATTAAGCCTGACGGTGGAGGTTATACCGGGGCCCTCGGCCTTAATTTCAGCTCTGGTCGTATCCGGAATGGACAGCAGTACTTTTGTGTTTGCCGGCTTCCTGGCTAACAAGCGCAAACCCCGCCAGGAAAGCCTTCAGACTCTCAAAAACGAGCGGCGAACAGTTATCCTCTATGAAGCTCCCCATCGCCTTATGGATACTTTGGAGGATATTATCGAAGTGATGGGGAAGGAGAGGCAGGTCGCAGTGGCCCGGGAACTGACCAAAAAACACGAAGAAGTCAAACGGGGCATGGCCGCTGAAGTTTTGGCATATTTTCAAACCAAACCTCCCCGGGGTGAAATATGCATTCTAATTGCCCCCGAGCCAACTCAGGTCAAAGAAGTATCTTTGGCAGAAATTTGTGAAGAGGCAGAGAAACTCATAGGCTCGGGAATCGATAAAAAAGAGGCCTTCAAAATGAAGGCCCGGGAATATAAAATTACAAAGTCATTGATTTATAACTATTACATCGAAAAATACAAAAAATAATAGCGCTATGTATTAGATAACCTGTTTGCCTATTTCTGTCAGGCAGTTTTTACAAATGTTTTTACCCTTGTAGTTGACAACATCTTCTGCATTTCCACAAAATATGCAAGCGGGTTCGTATTTTTTAAGGATGATTTTCTCGTTATCAACATAGATCTCGAGGGCGTCCTTTTCTTCAATTCCCATAGTGCGGCGCAATTCTATAGGAATTACTATACGACCTAATTCGTCAACTTTCCTTACAACCCCGGTGGATTTAAGCATGTACAATACAACTCCTCTCTTTGTGTTTATCTTTTTCAACAAAAGCGTACCAGAGATGGTAGAATAAGTCAAGGCATTTCTCAATTATTTAGACAAAAAATTGAATATTCACCTATACTATAGTTATTTATGAATAATCTGGACCGATTTGCAGTCGAAGAATGGGGAAAATCCCAGACAACAAAGAAATAATAACAGAATTAGTAAGGATATACAATCGTAAATTTTAATCCACATTAGAATGGGATACAATGGGACTTTTGTGGTAAACTATTACGAAGCGAAAAGATGTTCCCTGCTTCTTTAAACGGTCGGGGTCCTATTAACAAAACAGGTGGCGGATTCTAATCTTCCGCCTCGTTTCAGCGGTGTGTTGCCCCTTACGGGGACTACTTATATTGATTCCCTTCGGGAATGATTAAATTGTGTTGAAACTGCTCCGCAGTTTCTTCTGATGCTTAAGCTGATTATGCAAAAGTAGGCCACTGCCAACCCTTAATGGAGGATGTTGGTTAGTATATAAACTAGGAGGTTAAGAAATTGCAGGAGAAAAAGGTTTTTTACATCACCACCCCGATTTACTATCCCAGTGATAATTTACATATAGGCCATGCCTATACAACCGTAGCGGCAGATTGCATGGCCCGTTTTAAACGAATGCAAGGCTATGAAGTTTTCTATTTGACAGGTACTGACGAGCATGGCCAAAAGATTGAAAAGACCGCCCGGGAAAAAGGCCTGGAGCCGCTAGGTTACGTAGATGGAATTGTCAAGGGGATTCGCGAGCTTTGGGATACTATGATGATATCCAACAATGATTTTATACGTACCACCGAATCCCGGCACAAGGAAGTGGTGCAAAAAGTATTTCAGCGGCTGTTTGACCAGGGGGATATTTTCCTGTCCCAGTATGAAGGGTGGTACTGCACCCCTTGTGAAACTTTCTTTACTGAAAGGCAGCTTGTGGAAGGTAAATGCCCGGATTGCGGACGGGAAGTAGAACTGCTTAAAGAGGAGAGCTACTTCTTTGATATGGCAAAGTATGCTCCCCGCCTTTTGGAGCATATTAATACACATCCGGATTTTATCCAGCCCGAATCCCGGCGCAATGAAATAGTCAATTTCATAAAAAGCGGGGTGGAGGACCTTTGTGTTTCGCGCACCACTTTTAATTGGGGAATAAAGGTACCTTTTAATAACAAACATGTAATTTATGTGTGGTTTGATGCCCTGCTGAATTACCTTACAGCTATAGGCTATTTGTCTGATGATGACAAGTTTAAGCATTACTGGCCGGCTAACGTTCATCTTATGGCCAAGGACATTGTGCGTTTTCATGCGATTATCTGGCCGGCCTTATTAATGGCCCTGGATTTGCCCTTGCCCCAAAAAGTATGTGCCCATGGATGGATAATGCTCGAAGGTGGAAAAATGTCGAAATCTAAGGGAAATGTGGTGGACCCTCGCATCTTGGTTGAGAAGTATGGAGTGGATGCTGTCAGGTACTATTTGGTGAAAGAATTAACCTTTGGTCAAGATGGTTCGTACTCCGAAGATATGCTGGTCAGCCGTATAAATTCGGATTTGGCCAATGATCTGGGCAACTTGATCAGCAGGACGGTAGCTATGATTGGCCGTTATTTCGCAGGGATAATTCCAGCATCCGGGACTGCTGTTGCGGTCGACCAGGATTTGATGCATACTGCAGCCCAGGTCTATCAGGAGGCTACCGAAAAACTGGAGAAACTGGATTTTGCCGGCTACCTGATCAGCAGTCTCAAACTGGTTTCCCGCGCCAACAAATATATTGATGAAACCGAGCCCTGGCTGCTGGCCAAGGATGAGCAAAACACAGAACGGCTGGCTGCCGTAATGTACAATTTGGCGGAAAGTATTCGGGTTGCCTTAATATTGTTAAGTCCTGCCATGCCTACTTTAATGGAAAGGGCCAATCGCCAGCTGGGAATATTCAGTGACATAAAGATGGTTAATTGGGATGAAGCAGGGCAATGGGGACTCTGCCCGGCCGGAAGTCAGGTTAAAAAAGCCGAGGCTTTATTCCCGCGGATAGATTTGAAAGCATTGGAAAACAGTGCGGCAGTACCCGAGCCAAAAGAAGCCGTTGTTAAGCCCGAACCGCCAGCCCCGGCGAAGGGGGAAGATGAGTTTATTACAATTGAAGACTTCGCCCGCATGGATCTAAGGATAGCCGAAGTGCTGGCTTGTGAGAAGATGCCAAAAGCCGACAAGCTGCTGATACTGCGTCTAAAAGTCGGTGAGGAAGAAAGAACCGTAGTATCAGGTATTGCCAAACATTACACTCCCGAAGATCTAATTGGCAAGAAGGTCGTATTGCTGGCTAATCTAAAGCCAACCAAACTGCGGGGGGTAATGTCACAGGGGATGATTTTGGCAGCCTCCGGGGATGAAGAACTTGAAGTATTGATGATCGACAGGGACATTCCTTCTGGCAGTCGGGTAAAGTAAAAGGGGAAGCATAAAATGTTAATAGATACCCATGCTCATATACAAGACCAAGATTTTAAAAATGACTTGCCGGAAGTGTTGGAGAGAGCGGAAAAAGCAGGGCTGGAGAAAATAATCTGTGTCGGCTATGATTATGAAACATCAGTAGAAGCGGTGGCACTGGCCCGCAAGTATCCCCAGGTCCGGGCAGTGGTGGGAATCCATCCCCATGATGCCCACAGCCTGACTACCGAGGTTCTGCAAAAACTCTATGTGCTGGCCCGGGAGCCCGAGGTTGTTGCGATTGGGGAAACCGGTCTTGATTTTTATCGCAACTTGTCGAGTCCTGAACAACAAAGGAAAGCCTTTGTGGAGCAGGTGAAATTGGCTCAGGAATTATATAAACCGGTGGTTATACATGACCGCGAAGCCCATCAGGAAGTGCTGGATATTATTAAGAAAGAAAAAGCCGGTAAAAATGACGGAATAATGCACTGTTATTCCGGACATTTGCCATTAGCCATTGAATTGATCAAAGCTGGTTTTTATATCTCCTTTGCTGGCCCTTTGACTTTTAAGAACGCACAAAAAACCCATGAAGTGGCAGCCAAGATAGTGATGGACAGAATCCTGATCGAAACTGACTGTCCTTATCTAACTCCCGAACCATGGCGGGGCAAGCGCAACGAACCGGCCTATGTGGTTTCCACGGCCCGAAAACTGGCGGAAATTCGACGCAAAAGTGAAGAAGAAATAGCCTATATAACCAATCTTAATGCCAAAAAAGTGTATAGGATAAAATAATGGAAGCCCATAAGTCCGTTTACACCGGCGATTTAATTTCTATTATCCCTTTTTAAAAAAGATAGTAGAAAAAAGAATTGCCGGCATTTTCTTTTTCTGCAAACTTTTTAAGGTTCCGTGAATAAAATAAATATTGAGCGATAATAATTAATCAGAGGAGACAGCCGCCTTAACTACACAATAAGGCAATTGTGGCATAAAATGGAACGATATTTGACTTGACAGTTGCAGATTGCTTAAAATGTAGTTAATGTCTCAACTCCTATTGGGTTTGAGAGAGGAAGAAAAGGAGGAAGTGTATGGGTGTTGTGTGGTCCAAGCAACGGACTTACCTGGCAGCCGGTGTCTTAGGAGTCATACTGCTGGTAAGCATGTTCTTTGCACTACAAAAACCAGTTAACATTGAAGTAGACGGCAAAATTGTTAAGAGTAGAGTTTTCTTTTCAGGAACTGTGGGGTATGTATTGGATAAGAACCATATAACCCTTCAAGCAAAGGACAAAGTTCAACCATCGCTGAAAACGGCGGTAAGCAAAGAAATGAAGATCGTAGTGACTAGAGCTTTCAAGGTCAAGGTTATAGCCGATGGACAAACCCGCGAGATTGTAAGTACTCCGATTACGGTTGCCGAAGCAATTAAATTGGCTGGATTTAAGTTGGGCGAACAGGATATAGTAAAAACCATTCCCCGGCAATTAACGGTCCCCAATCAAGAGATCGAACTTATAAGGGTTACAGAAGCAAAAGTGGAAAGCAGAGATGCTATTCCCTTTCAAATCGAAAAAACCAGTGACAATACCCTGGAGCGGGGTTTGACCAAAACCGTGAGCCCGGGCAAAAATGGAATTGCCGTAAATACTATTAAAATCATCTATCACAATGGGCAGGAAGTTAAACGTAAAGTCATAGACAGCAAAGTCGTGCAGCAACCGGTAAACAAAGTAGTAGCCTTGGGAACTATCACCTCGGTTTCGCGTGGGGGCATACGTTTGGACTTCAGGGAAGCTAAATACATGCAGGCTTCGGCCTACACTTATACCGGCTCTCATACGGCCACCGGCCAGACGCCGCAGGTAGGTATGGTAGCTGTGGATCCCGGGGTAATCCCCATGGGCAGCAAGCTCTATATAGAAGGATATGGTTATGCCCATGCAGCTGATACCGGCGGGGCCATCAAAGGCAATAAATTGGATTTATTTATGGAAGAACGATCACAATGCCTAAACTGGGGGAACCGAACCGTAAAAGTCTATTTACTGCAATAAAAAATCGCTAACTTAAGCCTCCTGATTCATTTCAGGAGGCTTTCTTTTGCCGCCTTTTGCCAAAAAATCTTTACCACCTTTTCCCACGACTTAAACACCTGAAACTACAGAAAATTATATCGAGTGAAAGGAAAAGGAGGTGAAATGATGAAAAGAAAAACTCTTTTATTACTAAGCTTGTGCCTATCGCTATTTCTAATTATAAACGGCTGTTCCAGTACTGCTTCTAAAAAGCCCATAACTCCTACCCCGCAAAAGAAAGTAACTCAAACCGGGCAAATGACTGCCAGTGAAAGACGGGTCCTGGCCAGCAAACTATCTAATATGGCTGAATCGGTTAAAGGAGTAAAAAAAGCAACTGTGGTGGTAGCAGATGTAGGAATGAGCAATAATCAGGGAACTAACACAACTACTGGAACTACAGGAACGACAACCACCAATAATACTACTCTTCCCAATCAGACAACCACTCAGCCCGGACAAACCAAAAATATTACCACCAATAATAATGTTTGGCTGAATAACCAGGCAAATGGAGTAATAGTAATGGTAGGGTTGACTGTTGATTCGGCCATAATGAAAAATCCCACTGAAATCAATTCTGTAAAAACTATGGTCATGAACAAATTAAAAGCCAGTGACCGCAGAATAACTCAGGTGCTGGTCACCACCGACTCCAATCTGGTTAAACGTCTTAGTGATGTAGCAGCCGGTATAATTCAAGGCAAACCAATCACATCTTTTGAAAAAGATATAAGAGACCTGAACGCCAGGTTCAAACAAGAAAGCCCAATCCTTTAAAAAAGCTCTAGAACCCGGGGGCATATCTGCTCCCGGGTATATTTTTGCCTGCATGGGAACTGCGTTTTTAGAAGATAATACAGCATTTACATATACCAACTTTTTCTGAAGGATTTACATAAGCTGTAGTATAATAAGCAAAGCTTGAGGAAAGCAGAAATTGAAGACAGAGGTAATAATATGCCGGGGCCGGAATCCATAAATATTGTTAAAAAACTGATGACAGAATATAAACTGTTTCCCAAGAAGAAATGGGGCCAAAATTTTCTGGTGGATGGAAATATCCTGAACAAAATAGCCAATGCCTGTGGTTCAGAGCAGGATGAATTCGTAGTGGAAATAGGTCCGGGGTTGGGTGCGCTTACGCGGCAGTTGGCGGTAAGGAGTCGGGGAGTGCTGTCCATAGAGATCGACAAAAATTTGCAGGAGCCCCTGCAAGCGGTCCTGGATGATTACCCCAATGCGCGGTTGTTGTTTGCAGATGTGCTGAAAGTGGATATCGAAGCCGAGCTTAAAAAAGCTTTTAATCTCGAGCAAGTGCCAGGATATCAAGTATGTGCCAATATACCTTACAATATAACCACCCCCATTATATTTCAGCTATTGGAAAACTGCCCACATATGATTGCTGCAACCCTGATGATGCAGAAAGAAGTAGCCCAGCGCATTGTCGCCGCACCCGGCAATAAGGAATACGGGCTGCTCACTTTAATGATGAGCTATTATTCCGATGTCAAATTATTAATGAAAGTGTCCCATAATTGCTTTTATCCCAAACCAGAGGTCGATTCCAGTGTAATCCGCATAACTCCTTTAGCTGAAAAAAGGGTGCAGGTTCAGGATCAGCAAAGGTTCAGAGATTTTACCCGGGCTGCATTTCAAAAACGTAGAAAGACCATATTAAATATATGCAGCAGTTTTTTTGCAATAGATAAAGGTGAAGCGGAGGCACAATTGAAGAGCTTGGGTATACCGACGGCCAGCCGGCCGGAGAATCTCAGTATCCAGGAGTTTGCCGACATAGTGAACAGGTTGACTTAGTACCTTCAGGAGGCGGCAAAAATGAATTTTACCAGCCCCAGCAAAGGAGAATTAAGTTTAAAAGAAGTTGTATGCGATATGCTTGCCTATGTCAGTGAAGACCTTAGTCGAAGCTACAAGGTGATAGTCGGCAGCGATTCCCATCCTGCCAGCCAGGGGACCTGTTTTGTGAGTGCCATTATTATCCATCGCCAGGGTAAAGGGGCTCGCTATTATTACAGCAAATTCACCGATCGTAAAATGAACAGTCTGCGCCAGCGTATATTTTATGAAGCATCCTTAAGTCTGGATTTGGCCGATAAGTTAAGTATTTGCCTGAAAGAACACGGGCGGGAGGATATGAAAGTGGAAATTCACCTGGATGTGGGAATGAAGGGGGAAACCAGGGAGTTGATAAAAGAGGTAATCGGAATGATTATAGCCAGTGGCTTTGCAGCACAAATAAAGCCGGATGCCTGTGCTGCCAGTAAAGTTGCCGACAAATACACCAAGTAAGCATGCAAATGAATTTTTCTAAATAAATTAGTTGACACCGTCAGGTAAATTTTATATACTAAATATTTTATTTGACAATATTCTGCGTTTAGTATAGAATTAATACGATATATAAATAAAGAAGGTGGTAGCTTGAATTCTCCAAGGGCTATATCAGACATTAAAAAGGACCTAGAGTCATTTGTAGGCAGCAAGATCAGACTGAAGGCCAACCGGGGAAGGAACCGAATTATAGAGAAGGAAGGCGTACTCGAATCAATTTACCCGAATATATTTATCGTTAAACTGGACGAAAGAAAAGTTGAAAGACGTGTTTCTTATACTTACGCAGATGTTCTAACCGAAACGGTTGAACTTTTTGTTTATGACACCCAGGACGCGGAAATAAAAATTGCCTCAGTTAACCACTAACATTATTATCCAGCCAACTCTCTGCTGTACGAATACATCAGTTGAGCTTATCAGTCGGCAAGATCCCAGGTCGATGACAAGAGTGAAGATCAAGGCATTTTAAAAAACCGCGATTGAGACGTACTTGAGTATGTTGATTGAGCGGAGTTTTTCAATAACGCAGAGATTCGCCTCCTTATTAGTGAGGAGTGAACATCCGTGTGCTCGCAACCTTAACTGCGACCAACGAGAGCATCAGCAACCTTAATTGCAGCCGGTGGCTGCATCAGTAGTCCTCGTAGAGGGTAGTACCTGAAGGGTGAAGAGTGCTTTTGTCATCACCCTGACTGCATGAATACATGCAGTTTTTTCTTTTCTGCAACATTTATTTCAAACATAGTCAAGCCGCTCGCCTAATATAATTCTCTTAAAAGAGTTAAAGAAGGTGAAAATGTGACAGAGGGGCTTTCTATTTGGTCGCGGGTAGTACTGGCTCAATTAAACCGCCCCCGCAGGATCAACCAGGAAATGGTACATATATTGAAATCGAGTTTTAAATCTTTTGAAGATGTGAAAGTAAAGATTAAAGAATTAAGCTGGAAGAGACAGGGTCAGGCAGTTGAAACCCTACTGAATTTGGATCTGCTTTTTTTGGTGGAGGAGTACAACGGGGTAATGAAACTAGTGAGTCAGGAAACCAGTCTGCGCGACCGGGTGCCGTTCTCCGAATTTGATGGCAATTGGGATTTGCTGGGGAGTGACAGGATGATTGGCTTTAACGGAGATATTAAAAAACTATCCTGGCAAACTGATGTCAATGACAACGAAGTCAAGTTAATCCTAAGCGTGGATTATTTCTTGGTAGCTACCCGTGAACAGGTGGTACAATTGTCTGAACAAAGCAACGCTCTGACCGAAAGCCGGGATTTGAGTGAAAAGCTTGAAGAGCTCAAGCATGAAATTGCCCGCACCCAAAACGAAAAACAAAATCTCCAGCATCAAATATTTCTGTATGAGAGAGATATCTCAAGTCTGAGAAGAGGTATTAAGAAAGTAGAAGATCGAAACAGCCTGCTAAATAAGGAGAGTAAACAGTATCAGGAAATGCTTTCCCAGTTGCAGTTTGCCATCCGGGAGAAGGAACGTCAGTTGAACCGGTACGCAAACAAGATTTCGAATGAAGAACAACCCGATGATTATCTGCCCCCAGTACAAATGAAAGAACAGGCTGACAATTCTGAATTGAGCCTGGGCAGGCGGGTTAAACGCTTGTTTATGAACAGCATTTAAAATTGGAATTTAAGATTCACTATGTGGCTGACTCCAGCATAAGCTGTTAAGAGTAACAGCATAAAGGAGTTATGCCAATGAAAATCTTGTTTACCAATACGGCTCCGATTATTAAGTATGGGATCGGACAGGCTTTTGAGAATCTGGGACATGAAGTCCGCTTTGTTTTTCTTGATCAAGAAGCCAGCCTGCTGCCTTTTATCCAGCAATTCCAGCCGGATTATGTCTTCACCGACGGCGGCATTGGGAGAATGCACAAGATCTTTCCCCTCCTGGATGAGTTGAACATCCCACATATTTACTGGGCTATAGAAGACCCGGTCAGCTACCTCGACCTTTCGCTGCCCTATGCCCAGAGATCGCGTTATGTATTTACTCCCTGCCGGGAATCCATTTTTGATTATGCCCAGCACGGGATAAAAGCCCACTTACTGATGTTTGCCTGCCACCCTGATTTTCATCGCCTGGCTTATCCCAACCCCCGCTACAATCACGACATAATTTTTGTCGGCAATAACTACGACTACCATCCTGCGCGGATGGCGGGTTTACGTAATCTTATAGGCCCGCTGGTTAACGGTGGCTATGATATCAAAATATTTGGCAATGAATGGTGGCTTGATACATCCAAGGCCTTTAGTATCCCACCCCATTATTATGGCGGGCTGATGCCAAATGAAGACCTTCCTGCGGCCTGTAACTCGGCCCGGATAGTTTTAGGCTTGCACTCGGTGGATACTTCGCTGAGCATGATGAGCATGCGGACCTTCGAAATAATGGGCAGTGGGGGTTTTTACCTGACCCAGTGGACACCTTCCATTGAACATTTATTTATTAATCATCATCACCTGGTTTGGAGCAAAAGTGCCGGTGAAACCCTTGATCTGGTAAACTTTTATTTGTCCCAGCCCGATGCCCGGGCCCAAATTGCGCGGCAAGGACAGCAGGAAGTTTATGAAAAACACACTTATCACCGCCGAATTTTTGACGACATATTGCCCTTGCTGGAAAGTCGTGGGGCTCATGTGGCGAGGTTTGCGGGTGGACAGAAAAACCTGCAGATAAGGTATTCGGGTCGGGCGGTTAGGCTATAATGAGGCGAAAAATATCCCCTGCGGTTTTAAGTGGTCGGCTTCCTACCAACAAAACAGGTTGCGGATTCTGGTCTCCCGCCTCGTTGCAGCGGTGTGTTGCCCCTACGGGGACCACTTATATTGATTCCCTTCGGGAATGATTAAATTGTGTTGAAACTGCTCCGCAGTTTCCGCTGATGCTATAATTGCCCAACTTAATGCACCTATTGGCACCAGTTTTCATATATAAAAGTACAGAGTAATTACCCGGGCAATTAAATTAGCGAGCTAGTTGGGAAGGGAAGGTGTCACTTTTGGAGAGTCAAGACAAGTGTAGTTTGGAGAGGGCTGCCCAGGTCCAGATAAAAAGGAAATACCAAGCTATTCCTCTTGAAAACCCTGGTAAGGAATCCTTGTTGTTAATTACTACCGCCCGCAAATGCATTTTGGATGCTCAAAACTTTTGCCCCAAGTGCGGAAAGAGGATAAGCCCCGGTGACAGCCGTGTCTGTGAAAGCTGCGGCAGTGAGGTTTGTATCTATTGTTTGAGCGAGTATCAGGATAAAGTGCTCTTTGATGAAGATGGTGAAGAACCATAGTTGTAACAACTTTTTAGAAAAGAGAAGCTAATAGTTCACCGGGCAGAACTTTTTGGCATAGCGTAAAGAAATAAAAAAATGTTTAAGATAGGGGGATATAGATGTCCAATATAAGTTGTATCCTATACCCACCCACCCTGGATTATCGTTATCTGGTACAACGGCCGCAGCAATTAATGACCAGTTTTTCAGAACTGAACGTACCCGTATATTATATTAATAATGCCAGTCCTCATCTGCCTGAGGTGACGGGGGTTGAGAAAATCAATGACAACTTCTTTCTTTTCAACAATGTAAATCCCATGCCTTTTCTCAAGGGAGTAAAACCGGTAGTTTACTTCAGTGCTCCGGCGCATGTTGATCAGGTGCGGCAATATAATCCATCACTGGTAGTGTTTGACAGCGTGGATGAACCCAGCGATGAATTTGAGGCCTGGCGGCCATATTACCAGCGTGCTGTGGTATCTTCCGATCTGGTATTTACCACTTCGGAAAAATTATATCAATTGGCACTAAGTCTCAATGCCAATACCCATCTGGTTCCCAATGGTTGTGATTATGCATACTTTTCCCAGGCCAGTACCAGAAGCCTGCCGATTCCCGATGATATGGCCGGTATCAGCGGTCCGATTATAGGCTATATAGGGGTGATTGCCACCTGGTTGGATTTACATCTCATCGATCGTCTGGCTGCAAGCTATCCCAATTACAACCTGGTTATGGTCGGTCCCCTTTATAATCTCAATGAGGTGCCCCGGCGGCCTAATATTCACTGGTTGGGTTTCAAGCCTTATGAACAGTTGGCTTCTTATGCCCAGTTGTTTGATGTAGGTATAATCCCTTTTAAAAACTCCAGTATGACTGAAGCGGTAAATCCGATTAAGATGTGGGAATACATGGGGGCGGGTTTGCCCGTAGTAACTACCGCTATACCTGAAGCCAGAAAATACCAGGATGTTGTTTTGTATTCGGATAATGAGGATATATTTATCCAAAATATTTATAATGCTTTGCATAATGACAGCCCTGAACAAAGGCAAAACCGAATAAACTTGGCAGCCGCCAATTCATGGCAGGCCAGGGCCCGGCAAATAATCGATATTATTGATAACAAACTGGCGGAAATGGGCCATAATTCAGAGCCGATTGCTCCCGAAGCCACAGATACCCTGATATTTCAGCAGGATTTCACCTATAGTGAGGAATATACTCATTTTGTTAACCGGCTGGCTCCTTACCGAAAGCTGATGATTTCACGGCGGCCGTTTTTTCGGTTTTCAACTTATTCGTTCAGCTATGGTTCCGGCTATGGATTCCATGGGGGAAAAAAGGCCAATCTAGGATCCGCCCATCGTTTTCTGACGATCGGAGGCAAAACTGCTTTTAGATATCAGACTGAGCGCAGCAGAATTGCTCGATAAAGGCAGGGACAACAATGGCAGGGAAGGTGATGATCGGCTGCCCGGTTCGCAACCGGGCTTGGGTTTTGCCGCTTTATCTCCAGGCCTTGCAGACTCTGGAGTACCCTGAGACAAAGATTGAATTTTGTTTCATTCTTAATGACTGTACCGACCAGACCCCGTTGATTCTGGAACGTTTTGCACGGGAGCACGCGGGCAGGGTTAATTTGCTTACCATCAATTTTGGATTGAATAAAGGCTACCGGCGGGGAATGTATGACTTTTCCCGCCTTGCTGCATTAAGAAACCACCTCTTAAATGCATTTCTGCAATCCAATTGTGAACGGCTGTTTTCTTTGGATAGCGACATTCTGGCCCCCCCCGAAACCTTGGCCCGTTTAATTCAAGACGACTGTGACATAGTATCTGCTCCGGTCTGTAATGGGCATGAGATGGGAGATAAGAGCCTGTACAACATCCTTATTAGAGATATCCGGGGAGAACTCGTGCATTGGCGCGACTTTCCCCGGGACCGGGTTTTTCCGGTGGATTGCACCGGAGCCGCTTACCTGATTAAAAGGGCGGTGGTTGAAAAATACGGAGTCCGCTATTCCAGCCACCAAGGGGCCGAAGACATTGGATTCTGTGAGGCTGCCCGGCAGCAGGGCTTTGGTATTTACTGTGACGGCCGGCTCGAATGCACTCATTTGATGCGTGAAGGAGTTATTGAGAAAATTTAGATTGGAGGGCATACACATGTTATTCCGTAAAAGCCCGGACTAGTGGTTGAGAAAAGAGGCAGTATTTTTTTTCATATGCTATGTCATCCGAATAAGATTTCTAAGCCACCTCCCCCCGCCTTTATCTCTTTTCCTCCATAAAATATGTATGCCCTCCAATCTAAGCCCATTTTTGAACATGAATCCAATAAACTACAAAATTTCATCGCAGGGTGAAAAATACCGCTGGGGTAATCACATTTTGTCAACTCCTCTCATAGTATATCCTAGAAATTTGGAAGTACAAATTTCAATCTTGCCGAAGGGGCAAGAAATACTAGATAAAAAGGAGGGGAGAGTAATATGTCAAGACAGTTGAAATGTGAGTTTCCCGAAGGTTGTATGTTGGATCTGTGGGCCAAGGTAATCAAAGCCAAATTTATTGAAAAACAGGTCAAGGTTTTGGACACCGTCTTTTGTGTTCCCGATGAGCAGGTAGGAGGCAAAGTCTCCACGGTGGAAGACATTAAGGTCAAGGTTATCAAGGCATACGAAGATCTAATGTTTAACAAGGTCAAAATCTTTATCGATTACGAAGTTATCCTCTTTGTTCTGGTAGATGGCGAATACCAGATTATAACCGTTACCGACCGTTATGAACAAGCGATCGAATTGGATGAATTTGATCCGCCACTTACCACGGAAGAATTCCGGACCGAGATCGAACAATCGGAAATTATTTTGAAGAACTGGTCTTTTGATTTCGAAATCAAAGGCAATTGTGAAGATCCCAGTAATCCCTGCCACCTGACCACTCCCATCAAGGGAACCTGTATTGGACTTAAGGTATATGTCGATATAATCGATAAACTAGGCAAATTCCATGATGTAATTGTATACGGGGAATTGGATCCGGACGTAGATTTTTAGGGGTGGACTTATCTGTAAGTGCTCGGCCTTTCAGCCGGGCATTTACTTTTCTTAATGTTAGGAGGCTGGATTATTGATGGGATAAGGATTGAAAGAAAAGACAAAAACTTGATGCGCAGCCATTTGGAGCAATTGCTGGAGATGCAAAAGGAAATGGATAGAAATATAACAGCTTTCCAGGCCGAAACTCCGGTGGATGAATATAAGTCTTTTCTAGGTGAGCTTAAAAACATCAACAACCAGAATATGCAAACCGTTTCCCGCTTCATGGTCCGCAAATGCAACCGCTGAATATAAGGAGCAGGTTCGCCCGTGAGGCGAATGGCTACGTCCAAAAGGAGCAAGGCATGAGGGGAAAGAGGTAAGGCACAAGGTGGGCAGGTATCAGCCTATTTACCGATTACAAATGCACTAAGTAAACGAAGATAAGCAACAATTAAACGCTGATATACACAGATTATTGTGAATAACGCTGAGAAAAATAGCAAGAACAAAATCATATTAAATCTGCATTGATCTGCGTCAAAAATGGTTCCCGGCTGTAACGTCAGTGCTATTTTAGCAGTGCTTGCCTGTGCCCTTTGGGTATGTCCTGCGGGCATGGGGTTAGTTTTATAATATGCCCCTCACCCCTTACGCCTAACGACAGAAAAGGAGTGTTGGTATGAAAAGTCTGGGTTTGGCTCTGGGGGGTGGAGGCTTAAAAGGACTGGCCCACATCGGGGTCTTGGAGGTACTTGCTGAAAATAGAATACCCATCGATATGATATGCGGGACCAGTGCGGGCAGCATTTTTGCAGCACTTTATGCCAGCGGGATGCCGGCCCGCAAAATGGAAAAGCTGGTTTTGAATCTTAAACCGGGGGACTATCTTGACTATAATATTATAGGGATAGTGAAGTACCTTTTAGGCATTTGCCTTCCCGGATATCAAGCGCCACTGGATGGCATAATCAAGGGAGATGCTTTGGAGGAAATGGTTTATCAATGGACTAATGGCAAAAGTCTTAAAGATGTGGATTTGCCCCTCTCCATAATCGCGGTTGATATAGACTCCGGTCAGGAAGTGGTGTTTACCAATCAGGATTTTGAAGTAGAAGGGTTTGAAGTCCGGATAATAAAAGATGCTCTGTTAAGTGAGGCGGTGAGGGCAAGCATATCAATCCCCGCAACCTTTGTACCGTTGGATTTTTGCGGTATGCAAATGGTCGATGGCGGGGTGCGCAACATTGTCCCGGTCAGCACGGCCAAAACTATGGGCGCCGAATATATACTGGCCGTAAATTTAGGGCAGGAGACCTACCAGACCAAGGTATCCGGCATAATCCAGATAGTCTCACGAAGTCTGAATATTCTCACCTATGAAACCTCGGACACAGCTGAAGAACTTTTTGCGGATTTAATAGTATTCCCCCGTGTAGGCGAAGTCCATTTGGAAGATGTGGATAAAGCCGAGCAAATTATTAGGGCCGGACGACGAGCCGCCAAAGAGCAAGTGGCCGAAATAAAAAAAGGCTTGGAGAGTTAAGCCAGTAACAGAATCGCTGCCCGCTACATATAATACTTACAAAATATGAAGCGCCGTTAAGGGGGTTTTAGGCGGGGAGGAGGTTAAAATGGCAACCGACAAATTTGAGCATGCAACCTTCTACCTGACGAAAAATCAGGTAGACGACATAAAAGAACTGGCCCAAAAGAATGAAATATCTCGCAGCGCCTTAGTAAGAATGATTATTCGCGAATATCTGGCCAGACAGGAAGGGAATAAGGGCAAGTAAAAATAAATAAAAATTTTTGGCTGACAAGGGGACGGTTCTCCTGTCAGGAAAGTATTTCCTGACAGGAGAACCGTCCCCTTGTCAGCCTCCTTGTCATTTCATTCTTGTCATGTTTAAAAATTTAACTTTCGGGAAAAAATTTAAACATGAGAGGGGGACAATAAAATTGCTGAAAAAAATTACCGGAATTATACTACTTTTAATAATTGTTGTTTTGGGTGTGTACGTTTTAACTGAAAAAGATGCGACGCTTTACTCACGGGTGCTGCGGCTGCACGTAATTGCGAACAGCGATGATCCTGGAGATCAGGCCTTGAAGATGGAAGTAAAAAATGCCATTGTTGAGATGATGAACCAGGAATTTGACGATCTGGAAAATGCTGAAGAAGCACGGTGCAAGGCCGTTAAGGATATACCGCAAATCAAAAAAGTCGCGGAACAGATGATAGCTTCCCGGGGTTATGATTATCCCGTGCAAGTCTCGGTAGGGGACAGCCAATTTCCCAGTAAAACCTATGGCAATCTGGTGTTTCCATCAGGCAAGTATCAGGCGGTAAAAGTAATTATTGGCGAGGGAGAGGGCAAGAATTGGTGGTGTGTATTGTTTCCCCCGCTTTGCATGGTTTCCTCTTCTGATAAAGGCTTAAGCTTGGACAGTTCGAAAGAAGCCAAAATCAGTTTAAAATGCCTGCAACTCATACCACATGGTGTAAAAGTCCATATGTCTAAAAAGTAAGCGGATAACTTAAGCCAAGGAATTAAAAAGTAACAGGAGGACGGGGTTGGAAAACCAACCCCGTCCTCCTGTTAACTCACCGGTTTGCCAAGCGACCGACTTGATTGCCAAGCTATCCGTTCCTTTTTATTTTGCTTAAAGCTATAATTAAAGGAATGAGAATATTTCGAGGAGACGGGATATGCAGAGCAGAATAGAAATTGCCGCCCCGGCCAAGATCAATTTAACCCTTGATGTTAAGGGAAAAAGAACCGACGGCTACCATGAACTGGAAACAATTATGCAGCAAATAGATTTGCAGGACCGGATTACGATTGAAAAGGGACCTCTGGGTTATATCGGGATTGACAGCAACAGCAGTTTAATTCCTCATAACCAAGAAAACCTGGCCCACCGGGCGGCGGCCTTATTCATAGATAAATATGCAATCGGAGCAGGAGTAAAGATATTTATAGAGAAGAATATACCAATAGGAGCAGGACTGGCAGGAGGAAGTTCTAATGCTGCGGCTGTACTTTGGGGACTAAACCTTTTGTTTGACTGCGGGCTGGCCAAAACGGAATTATTAGATCTGGCTGCCCAAGTTGGTTCTGATGTCCCTTTTTGTTTATTGGGGGGCTGTGCCCTTGCCCGGGGGAGAGGCGAAATACTGCAGCCGCTGGTATCCAGGGTGCCGCTTTGCCTGCTTTTAGTTAAACCTGATTTTCAAGTATCCACTGCCGAAGTATACCGGCAGTTCGATTTGACCAGTGTTGAGAGATCCCCTGACACAGCGGGCTTTCTTGAATCATGGCAGCATTGTGATATCATAGGGATAGCTGAACATATGGTGAATGTCCTGGAATCAGTAACTATAAAAAAATTTCCCGAGATAGCATTAATTAAGGTTAAAATGAAAAAACTAGGAGCGCTCAATGCTTTAATGTCGGGAAGCGGCCCCAGTGTTTTTGGAATCTTTGATGAGAAGAAACGAGCGTTTGAAGCTATGGAAACTATGAAAACCAGTTACCGTGAGGTATTTATGGTTTCAACACACCGCTGCAACGAGGCGGGGGATTAGAACCCGCTGCCTGTTTTGTTAATAGGCTCTCCGCTTAAAGAAGCGAGGGACATTTTTCGAATCGTTATGAGGAATGAGGTGGTAACAATTAATAGCGGAAGAAATCGTCTGGTACCGGTTAACCTGGATTCTTATAAACCCTTGCGCGAACTGGTTTTGGAGGCAATAAGAGAAGCGATCAAGAGTGGAATTCTAAAACCCCGGGAGCGCCTGATGGAAATCCAACTTGCTGAGGAATTGGGAGTTTCAAGGACTCCTATCCGGGAAGCCCTGCGCAAGTTGGAACTGGAAGGATTTATAGTAATGGTGCCGCGTAAAGGTGCTTATGTAGCCGATATTTCTTTTAAGGATATCGCTGATGTCTTTGAAATCAGAACTGCCCTGGAAGGGCTGGCAGCTGGCCTGGCCGCCGAACGGATTACCGATGAAGAACTGGAGGAAATGGAAAGACATCTAGTGGAAAAGGCTGATGCTATAGCTCGGCAGGATATGGAACGGCTAATTGAAGTGGATACTGGATTTCATGAAGGTATTTACAAAGCCAGCCGCAACCAGCGCCTTTGGACTATAATAAATAACCTGCGTGAACAAATCCAGCGTTTTCGCACTACTTCCCTGGCCTATCCCGGTCGTATGCAGCAGTCCCTGAATGAACACCGCCATTTGGTGGAAGCTATTCAGGCGCGGGACCCTCAGTTGGCCCGGCAGCTAGCCCAGGAACATATAGAAAATGCTGAACAAAGTATGATTGAGTCCATAAAGAAGGACGGGCTACCACTGGCTGAATAAGGAGGACCATGATGTATTATGATGCTGTAATTCTAGCCGGTGGTGAGAACAGCAGTGATCTCAAGAAAATTGCGCCATATGATAACGAAGCCTTGATTATTATAGGCAAATATCCTATGGTTTATTATGTGTACCATGCTTTACGGAATTCTTCCCGGGTGGGAAAAATTGTTATCAGCGGCCCGACTGAGGCATTGCGCAATATTTTTTCCCGGGAAGAGAACGTATTTTTTGTAGATAAAGGGACCAATGCAATTGAAAGCCTGGTCAGTGCAGTCAAATTTTTAAACGAGATGGGCAGTGATAGCCGATTATTAGTTGCTCCCACCGACATCCCCTTCATAACCGTAGAAGCAATTGATGATTTTATTGAACGCTGTGAGCGGGAAGAAGCAGACTTTTATTATCCATTGATTACCAAAGAAGTGAATGAAATGAGATTCCCCGGAGTTTCACGGACCTATGTGAATTTAAAAGAGGGTGTTTTTACCGGAGGGAATCTTTTTGTACTCCGCAGAGAAATAATTGACCAAGCTTTGGATGCAGCCCTGCAGTTGGTGGAAAGACGGAAAAGTCCGGTTGCGATGGCCCGTTTATTTGGTTTTGGACTGGTTTGGAAACTGCTGACCAAGCGCTTGAGTATTGCTGTTGCCGAGCAAAGATTTGCCAAGGTTATTGGAATTAAAGGAAAAGCTATAATCTCATCCTATGCCGAAGTAGGAGTTGATGTAGACAAGCCAAGTGATCTGGAGATTGCCCAGAAATATCTGGTGGATATAAACTTCTAATTATATAAAATGGCTACATAAAGTTAGTACCATACATAGAATAGATAGAGCAAGATTTTGAATTCATAATCAAAAAATACTAAGAGGTGTTTAAATAGTGAATTATGCTGCAGTTATATTGGCCGCCGGAAAAGGAGTAAGAATGTATTCGGAACTCCCCAAGGTAGCACACCGGGTTGCCGGCAAACCCCTGGTAACCCATGTGGTAGAAGCAGTGCGTGAGGCCGGTATTGATGATATTACCTTGGTAGTGGGGCATGGCAGAGAAATAATCAAGGAAATTTTTGCCGATGATGATAAAATAAAATTTGCGGTTCAAGCACAGCAGTTAGGAACCGGCCATGCCTTGATGCAGGCTGAGCAGGCCATAGACTCCAACTGCAATTTGCTGGTTTTGGCGGGTGACACACCTTTGCTTCAGCCCAGCACCATAAAACAGCTTGTGAAATACCACCATCAAGGTGGATATGGCGCTACCCTCTTATCCACCAAAGTTGCCAATCCCTACGGGTATGGGCGGGTGCTGCGGAACCTTGATGATTCATTTTCCCGGGTAGTGGAAGAGAAAGATGCTTCTCCCAGTGAAAAAAATGTTAAGGAAATTAATTCGGGAATGTATTGCTTTCAGGCGGGTGAAGTTTTTCGGGCCCTGGCGGGGATAAGCTCCGATAATGCGCAAGGGGAATACTATTTAACCGAAGTTTTGGAAGTATTAAAAGGTCAGGGAAAAAAGGTCGGGATATTCCTAAGTCCGGTGGAAGAAGATATTTACGGTATTAACGACCGGGTGCAATTAGCGCAAGCCGAAGCCCTGCTGCGCCAAAGAAAAAATATAGCCTTGATGAAGAGCGGTGTTACGTTGCTCGACCCGAATACAATATTTATAGATAGCGCAGTACAAATTGGACGTGATACTATTATATTACCCTTTACAATAATCGAAGGGGATACGGTGATCGGTGAGCATTGCGAAATAGGCCCGGGTACGCGCATAAATGACTCCACTATCGGCAATGAAGTCAGTATAGAATATTCCCGGGTAAAGAAAGCTCGAATTGGAGATAAATGTACAATTGGACCGTACAGTTATCTTCGCCCGGACGCCATTTTGCTGGAAGGAGTCAAAGTCGGCGATTTTGTCGAAGTCAAAAAATCTACAATCGGGAAAAACAGCAAAGTCCCACACTTAAGTTACGTTGGGGATGCCATAGTGGGAAGTGCGGTTAACATTGGCGCCGGGACCATTACCTGTAATTATGATGGAAAAAACAAGTATCCTACTATTTTAGAAGATGGGGTTTTCATAGGGAGCAACACCAACCTGGTTGCGCCAGTTACCATAGGAAGCAATTCCATTACGGGAGCCGGCTCCACTATTACCCGGGATGTTCCCCCGGAGTCATTGGCCGTGGAGCGCGCGCCGCAGAAGATTATTACCCGTAAGGGCCGCAATTGAAATTTTAAATGTTGAATTTTTAATTATGAATTGAGGTAGGAAAGCTGCCGCTTTCCTATAATGACAAGCTTCTTAGATAACAGGTTCCTGCGCTAGTATTAGCTGCTCAAAGGGTGCAATCCGTTATCCACAACAAAGGAGATATGATAAAATGGTCGTTATCCCCAGTAATATCCTCTTAAAACAATTCAAAAATTAAGAATTAAAATTAAAAATTTGTTAAGCATCCATAACAGGAGGTTTTGTAAAATGCAGTCATCCAGATGGAGGATGAAACTCTTTACCGGTAATGCCAATTATGAACTGGCAGGGGAAATAGCCAAATACCTGGGCATCCCGATTGGCGATGCGCGCGTATCAAGATTTTCTGATGGGGAGATAAGTTGTGCCATTCATGAAAGTGTGCGGGGGGTGGATGTTTTTGTAGTCCAGCCTACCTGTTCACCTGTAAATGATAACCTGATGGAACTCTTGATAATGATTGATGCTTTTCGCCGGGCCTCAGCCACCCGTATCAATGCGGTTATACCGTATTACGGCTATGCCCGCCAGGACCGCAAAAGCCGGGCTAGAGATCCGATAACTGCCAAACTGGTATCCAACTTAATAGTACAGGCTGGGGCCCAGCGGGTGGTGGCAGTTGATCTGCATGCAACGCAAATTCAAGGTTTTTATGATATACCGGTTGACCATCTGCCTGGGGTTCCCACCCTGGCTGAATATTTTAAAGGCCAAGGACTGGGAAACGGTGCAGTAGTTTTGTCCCCTGATGTGGGCGGAGTAACCCGCGCCCGTGATTTGGCGACCAAATTGGGTGCCCCGCTGGCCATTGTAGATAAGCGGCGGCCGGCGCCTAATGTATCGGAAATAATGAATGTTATTGGTGAAGTTACCGGCAAATCAGTAATTATCGTTGATGATATCATTGATACCGCCGGTACCATTTGTTCAGCGGCCAAAGTCATGATGGAAAAGGGAGCCAAGGAAGTGTATGCCTGCTGCACCCATGCCGTTTTTTCAGGACCGGCCATGGAAAGATTATCGCAGGCCCCATTAAAGGAAATTGTAATTACCAACACCATTCCTATAAAAGAAGAAGCCAAATTACCCAATATGACCGTCTTGTCAATTGCCCCTCTGGTTGGTGAAGCAATTCTAAGAATTCACGAAGACCTGGAAGTCAGCAAGCTTTTTGAGGAATAAAATGAAAATTATCGCAGGATTGGGCAATCCGGGCCGTAAATACAGCTCTACCCGCCATAATTGCGGGTTCAGGGTTCTGGAAGAAATAGCCGGGCATCATAGCATCGAAAAAGAAGAAAGCAAATACGATGCTCTTATTGCTCATCTCAAAATCGACCGGGAAAAGGTCTTGCTGGTCAAACCCTTAAGCTATATGAATTTAAGCGGACGCCCAATACAGCGTCTGGTAAACTGGTTTAAGCTGGACCTGTCCCAACTGCTGGTAATATATGATGATATGGATATTGTACCGGGAGTTGTGCGGATTCGTGCCTCGGGTGGCTCAGGCGGCCATAAAGGAATGAAATCAATAATCGAATGCCTGGGAAATAATCAGGATTTTCCCCGAATTCGGGTGGGGATCGGCCGCCCGCCGGAGGAAGTCGTGGATTGGGTTCTGGGAGAATTCAGCCCGGAGGAAAAGCAACTGGTGCAGGGAGCCATTTTAAGAGCCGCTGAAGCTGCCGAAGTTTGGGTTAAAGAGGGAATAAACCGGGCCATGAACGAATATAATTAGAAGCATCAAAGTATATTTGCCTGGCTAAAAAGGAAATATATTTCCAAAAGGAGGCAGGCAAATGAAGATTTACTATATATGCGAGTATTGTGAGCAGGTTTTTAGTGTAATTGAATCGGGTGAAGAAGAAGGAGCTGTTGAAGTAAAAGGGATATGTGAAGACTGCGCCATGGAAATGGGCTTGATGGAAACCCCGCTGCACAACCAGCACTTCTATAGTTAGAACTATGAATTCTTAATTAAGTTGGGAAAGCTTACGCTTTCCGCATTTATATTTTATTTGAATTTTGTGGGTAATGAAATTTCATTATCTTTGATTGCTTGTGTCAAATTATAGTTATAGAATATATGATTGTAAAAGAGGAAAATGTAGCTTTCCTGACCATAATTCATAAATTAAAATAATTAAAAATTATTGAAGTGGGGGCCATTTTTACGGTGCTCACCTTTAGTTGTGGGAGGCCAAAGCATTGAATCAAGGCTTATTATCTGTTATTGAAGGATACTTACAAAGCCGGGAGAACATTCTTTTAACCGGGCTTTCCGGCACTGCCAAGGCTTTCGTATTGGCGGAGCTGTTTAAAGGACATTCCGGCAAAGTTCTCTGCCTGCTGCCCAGCGAAGAGAAGGCATATGATTTGGCCCGTAGTTTGCAGGGCTTTGTTGAGCAAGACCGGATTGCTATGTTTTTAGGACGGGAACTGGTATTTATGCAGGAAAATCATTCCCGGGTCGAAATTGAACGTATTCTCACTTTACAGGATTGTATTGCCCACCCGCAAAGAAAGACCTTTATAATCGCCACTCCGGGTTCTTTCATGTATTCCTTTATATCCCCCCGCGAGATGCAGCACAATACCCTGGTGCTCAAGACCGGCCAGGAATACTTGCTGCGGGAGATACTCTGGCAGCTGATAAACAGTGGATACAGCCGGATTGACACGATTACCCGCCCTGGAGAATTTGCACTGCGTGGCGGAATTTTAGATATTTATCCGGTTACCGACTCCAAACCCTGCCGAATCGAATTCTTTGGCGATATTGTTGAAACCATACGCCGTTTTGACATCAACAGCCAGCGCTCCGGCCAAAAAGAAAAAACCCTGACAGTTTTGCCGGCTGATGAATTGAGCGGAGCCAGTCTGAATTTCAGTCTTTTCGATTACCTGCCTCAGGCTGGACCGGTATTTCTTGATGAAGCCCGGGAATTCTGCCAGGCTTATGATAAGAACATCAAACGATACCAGGAATCCGTAAAAGAAGCACGACGGGAGGAAAAACCGGTTCGTGAACTGCCTTTGTGGGAGCGGGGAACGCTTGAGCAAATTTTGGAGTCCCGACCGGTTCTATATCACTGCTTTTTTCCCAACAGTATTCCTGGAATCAAAATAGCTTTTATGGAGCATGTGGCCCAAAGGGAAATGGAACCATTTTATAATAATTGGGATATTCTATTTAACCGGCTTCGGGAATGGCAAAGTAAAAAGTATAAGGTGTCTCTGGCTATCAAAAGCAAGCTGGCTCGTGAGCAAATGAAAAAGGAACTTTGCGACCAGGGTATCAGCGGAGTGGAAATAAGCGAACAAGCCTTGGACGGCGGATTCAGTAGTTCCACTCTGGGCTTGGCGATAGTATCCGAAAAGGATATCTGGGGCAAGGCCAGCGTCAGCCGGGGCAAACAACAGCGGCCACGAGAAGAACGAATCCTCTTGGAGGATTTGAAACTGGGCGATTATGTGGTACACGAAAACTATGGCATAGGAATATTTCGGGGAGTTACCAGGGTGGAAAACGAGGGTCTTACCCGTGAATATGTCTTGCTGCAATATGCTGGTACCGACCGGCTTTATCTGCCTATAGACAAACTTGATCTGCTTTACAAATATGCAAGTTCCGGTGAGAAAGAGCCCCGTCTCAATAAACTGGGCGGCAATGCCTGGGAGCGTACCCGCAAGAAAGTTGCGGAATCAGTGCAGGAAATGGCGGAGGATTTGCTAAAACTCTATGCCAGCCGGGAGAGTATCGAAGGCTATGCTTTTTCTCCAGACACCCCCTGGCAGCGGCAATTTGAGGATGATTTTCCTTATTCGGAAACCCCTGACCAATTAAAAGCCATCAATGATGTGAAAAGAGCCATGGAAAGAAATCGTCCGATGGATTATTTAGTATGCGGAGATGTAGGCTACGGCAAAACCGAAGTAGCATTAAGGGCTGCCTTCAAGGCGGTTATGGATGGCAAGCAGGTGGCTATACTTGTCCCTACTACGGTTTTAGCCGAACAGCATTACCATACCTTTGTCAATCGCTTTGAAAAGTACCCTGCCGTTATTGAAGCTCTCAGCCGTTTTAGGTCTTCTTCAGAACAAAAACGGATAATCGATGATATAAAAAAAGGTGTGGTAGATATTGTTATTGCCACCCACCGCCTGCTTTCCAAAGATGTTCAATTCAAAGAACTGGGACTTCTGGTAATAGATGAAGAACATCGCTTTGGAGTAGCTCAGAAGGAAAAAATAAAAGCTTTAAAAGAGATGGTCGATGTCATAAGCCTGTCGGCAACCCCAATACCACGCAGTCTGCATATGGCCCTTACCGGACTTCGCGATCTGAGTCTGATTGAAACTGCTCCACCGGAACGCTATCCGGTAACCACCTATGTATTGGAATATAATGAAGAGATCATAGCGGATGCTATCCGCAATGAAATCGAGCGCGAAGGCCAGATCTTTTTTGTGCACAACCGGATTGAAGACATCTACAAGGTGAAAGAACAGTTGGAAGTGCTTTTTCCCGAAATTAAAATTGCTCTGGGGCACGGACGCATGCACGAAGAAGAACTAGCCCGGGTAATGATGGATTTCGTGGCTGGACAGTATCAGCTCTTTCTATGTACGACTATCATCGAGTCAGGTTTGGATATGCCCAATGTAAATACTTTGATAGTTGATGAGGCGGACCGCCTGGGGCTTGCCCAGCTTTACCAGTTAAGGGGACGGGTGGGAAGGTCCAGTCGGCTAGCCTATGGTTATTTAACCTACCGCCCGGATCGGATTATTAACGAAACCGCCCAAAAACGGCTGAATGCCATACGGGAATTCAACGAACTGGGTTCGGGAATGAAAATTGCTTTGCGCGACCTGGAGATAAGAGGAGCCGGAAATATATTAGGTTCGGAGCAGCATGGCTATATCCACGCAGTCGGTTTTGACCTGTACTGCCGCCTCCTGGAACAAGAGACTGCCAAGCTGAAAGGCCGGAACCTGCGGGAAGAAATCAACCCGCAACTGGATATTGATGTCGACTACTATATACCTGATACTTACATCCCCGATTCGGGAACCAAGATGAGAATTTACCGCCGCCTGCTGCTGGCCAGGAATTACGAAGAAGTTAATGAAATAGGTACCGAAATGCTGGATCGCTTTGGCCCCTTGCCCCGGGTAGTGGAAAACTTCCTACAAATCGCCCTCTTGCGCATAACCGCCCGGGATAAGGAAATAAGCTCACTAAGGCGCAAGGGGCGCAAGATCGAAATTCAGATGGCCCAACCTTTGTCCCGAAATTTTGTGGATCGAACCCGTGATTTGAATATCACCAGGGTGGATGACCGGACAATTCTTATGCAGAGCGATGTTGCCTCACTCCATGATTTACAGGGGTTTTTAAACAGCATTTAGCGGGGCAGCCCTCTGATTTTAGCGGTCAGCAGAATAATTGTCGGGTAGAGTAGATTGATGGGAAAGGTATAAACCGAGGCATATTTTACATTAAGAAGTTGAAACATCAAATCCGAAGGAAACATATAGAGGACAAAAACTATTAAGAATAATCCGATTGGCAGAATTAAAGATTTATAATCCTTGAGTTTGAAAGTATCCTGGACAAGAAAAAGGATGCCCTGGTAGAAAATAATAACAGCCGTAATGTCGGTTATAAACCAGAATACGAGAAAAATGAGCTCAACTCTGCGAAATTCACCGAACCCGGCCACCCGGAAAACCTCAAAGAGCGGGAAACTGAAAAGTTGGGTTAACTCTGGCCCGAATATAGCCATAACCTCAAAATCAAAAATTATCAGCATCACCCCGGCTATCAGATACCAATAGTAAACGTACTTTTTATTTTCTTTCAAGCCGGAAACCAGGGGCAGAAATAAACCCCAGATCACCACCTCATCAAAAGGCCAGTTCGCAGTATAAACAGCTCCGGCCAGTATAGGTTTCCAGGCTTCCAGAACCGGGGTAAGATTGGATAGGCTGACCAGAGGCAAGGCCACGAAAAAACCGGCAATGGCAAAAAACAAACTGCCCCAGATAAAAAGCTCCCCCAGCCGGCCCAAGACTGTCAGACCCTGGTAAAGACAATAGATGCAGGGCAGCAGTATTATAGGATACAATATGACCCGGGGAATGGATGGGTAAGTTATCTTTAAAAGGATCAATATATTATAAAGCAAGGTGATTAAAAAAATAAACACGGCCCAGAAAAAGATGAGATTTAAGATAGTTCCCAGAAACCTGCCCAGTACTTGGGTGCTAATATCGCTTATGCGGCATCCGGGAAACATGGTATGTAGTTTAAATATCGCATAAAGGATGTACAAACCGGGCACCAGTCCCAGCAGGCTGGCTAGCCAGGCGTCCTGCCGGGCTGCCTGGCCTGTTATATATACCAGGGCGCTGCCGATTAACAGGATAAAGGTCATGAATGACAATTGCTGCGTAGAAATAGGTTTATTCATCTCAAGCATCTCCCATAGAATTTACCCGGCTACCTGGAAGAACTTCTCAAACGCCTTCGATACCGGTTTAACCATTTCAAATAATCGATTAGGGTTAGGCAGCATTTTTAAATCCAAAGCGTAATCCAGTCCATAGCTTAAACCAATGAACAGAAATAAAAGCGCAACTGTTAAATCCCACCAACGGCGTTGTGATATTAAAGGCTTCCATTCCCAAAGGAAGAATAAAGATACCGATAATATAATAAAATAGAGCAACAAAATAGGCATTTTTCATACCTCACAATATTTATTGAAAGTGAAAAGATTTTTTAGCTAGCAGGCTTCTTTTTAGATTGCTTTTAACCTTTATTTCGCTTTCGATATGCGGAAACCGCTCGGGCCAAACAGCAGCCAGGGTCTTCCATTGATTCGGTTCATACTCTTGAATAATCCTGCCCCAGCCCAGCACATCACTGCTAAGCTGCTGCGACTTTTCAATACAGGCGGCAATTTGTCTCTTGATTTCCATATTGGCGGCTTCCTGGAACTGACTCTTCCGCTCCAGACCAAGCAGAGCATTATCACTGTCCTGCTGATAGAAACCAAGGTCGGCACTGACCTCTATGATCATTTTTAATCCATCCCGGCTGAAATCAGGCCTGGTTTTGCTGCTGAACTGAATTATCTCCAGGGCAATATAATGGTTTGGATTTAAGGGAGATACAGTATTAAATAAACCTCCAGCCTTGCTGGTGGCGTTTAGCCAGCGATAACCCCGGCTTTCATTTTCATTGAAAGTGCCTACCATTTTCTTGCCTTTAAAGACGGCTGTTTCATTAAGGATAATACTGCTTTTTTTATTATTTGTATTCCCGCTGTTCTTATCCCCTGAGTTTTGAGGAGTCTCACTGCCTTCAACCTTTTTTAAAGTAATCTGCGGAACCACCGGCTCAATCCCCGGAGTCATTAGTTTATAAGTAAATTCACCCATAGTTGTCGGGACATAAATTCCCAGTTCCTTCTCGTTAAGCCTTAAAAGGTCTTGCAAACCGCTGCCCAGCTCAACTACTAAAGGCAAGCGCGAAGATAATAGCTCTTCCGGGGTGGCTTGGGAGGCTATCATAAGATTGGTATCCGGTCGGAGATGGCGGTTGCGGGTCATAAAATCCACAATCCGGGTAAGATCCTGGCCAACCAGTTTTTCGCCTAAAATTAAGGTTCGAACATGGCTCCATTCAGGAACCCGGGACAGGGAAAGCGAAAGCCGGCGAGCCGCCAGGGCAACTCCGTAATCATCGGTGGTAGCCACCACCGATTCCATTTGCCCAATGCTGGTTTCGCCAGGGGGGAGGGGGCGAATTAAGCGGGCTGAAAAAGTAATTTTGTTATTATCTTGTTGTTCAATTCCCACAGCGGTTGAAATGGAGTTGGCGTTAATTTCCCGCAGATCCCAGCAGCCGCTGAGCATAAATAAGGATAAAATGCAAATAATTATAGCACCTTTTTTAATCATAAGTTTCTTATTCCATCCCCATCTGTACAGAATTAATTATGGCCTGAAAATAAACCGTCAAAGGCCATTCATAATAAAAGGCCAGGCTCATATACAAGCCGATTGCAAACACAACGACAAAGGCTCCCAACTCTGGATACATCCGGTTCCTAGCCAGGGGTGGAACTTCCAAGGCAATTATCACGATATAAATCACCACTAAAATCCAAATCATGTTCGCTATCCTCCCGTGAGGTGTAAGGGGTAAGGCTTCGCCCGTGAGGCGTGAGGGGAATTTCGTATCTTGCTTGCTCCGTTACGCTTAATATTCTTACAACTACCCTTTTGAGCCTCGCATACCTGATGAGCTAGACCACCTTTGCTACCTCAATAAGCCAAACGATTTTCTTAATTAATTCCCCATACCACCCAATTATTTCACTGAAAATCTATGCAAGCTTCCAAAATCCATCCTTCACTTGTTGCTTCCTATTTCCCACCAAAGTCTTTCCCTCACTCCCAACCCCCAACCCCCAACCCCTAACCCCTCACACCTTACTCCTCACTAGCAAAGCTTATTCCCGGAAAACAAAAGATTTGTCGGTCAGATAGCTCCTTCTTATTTCGTACTTGACTTCTATCTCAGGTTCTACCGTGGGAAAAATCTGATCCCATTGGGATGATATCTCTATCCACAGTTGGGAATCGGAACTATGCACTGCTTTTCCCCAGCCAAAAATATCACTTTCCAGGGACTGGGCTTTGTTGATGCACTGAGTTATCTGTTTTGCTATTTCCCGGTTGGCGGACTGCTCCAATTGCCGGAACATTTGAGGGGTAAATAAGTTGCCGGAGCCGCTTTGTTCATAAAAATTACCTTCAGCCTTTACTTCGATTATCATTTTAATATTATTACCTTGGATTATGGGAGTAATTTTGGTCTGCGAACGGGATAACTCCAAAGTGACCTTGCTATCCGGTTCAACAGGTGACGGGATCGTGAATAATCCGCCCTGAATCATTTTGGACCGCATATAACGATAGCCCCGGCTTTCAGTTTCATTTAGAATGCCTACCATTTTCCGGCCTTTGAATATGGCCATACCATCAAGTTTCAGCTTTTCCGGCTGGCTGCTCTTGTCAATGCTTATCATCGGGATTACCGGTTCAATTCCCGGTGCGGCGAATCTATCGATTAGCTCCAGCAAGCTTAAAGAGGTATAAATGCCGATTTGCGATTCCTGGGTCTGCAATATGTCTCTTATCACCGTAGCCGTATAAGGACTGACCAGGGGTTTGATATTGAATACTTCTTCAGGGGTGGTGTTGTGGGTTATTACCACTGGAATGTTTTTCCGGACAAAACGATTGCGGGCCACAAAGTCCATAAATAAGGCCATGTCATGTCTGGCAAAGCTTTCGCTAAACAACAGCAAACTGGAATGACTCCACAAAGGGGTCTGGGAAGCCGAAAGACTTACTTTGCGGGCTGCTTCGGATATGCTTGCCCCTTCAGCCGACACCACCGTAAACTGCGGACCCTGACCGGAGCTTTTTTCAGGCGAACTGGGATTGGCTAACTGGCTGGTAAAAATTATTTTATTATCTTTGTAATCGGTTCCAAAACCTAAAGGAATGCTGGCCTTGTTGATTTCGGTTACGCCACATCCGGTTAATAACAGTGGGATTGCCAATAGAGTGAGCATTACAATTTTATTCATCATGCTTGATCCCCGCTATTGGTTTTGTCAGCCTGGCGAACTTCATTTACCATGCCTTCCATATAGGGACGTTTAAAATTGTTGAACCAGGGACGCCGCACCAGTACGTCCCCTATATAGTGCATGTTAAAAGGTGCGAACGGTGACATATAGGGAAGCCCGAAGGAGGATAAGGAACTCATTCTGAGTCCCATCAATATAAGGCCGATAATTATCCCTAAAAATCCCAGGGCACCGGCTGCAAAAAGGAAGCCGAAGCGGGCGATGCGCACGATTATACCGGCATTATAGGAAGGATTAACAAACGAAGCTATACCCGTAAAAGCTATTACCACGACCATAGGGGTGGAGACCAGACCGGCGCGTACCGCCGCGTCGCCAATAATCAAAGCACCAACGATACTGACGGCCGGACCTACGGCGCGGGGTAAGCGCAAGCCCGCCTCCCGCAGCATTTCAAAGGTGGCATCCAGCAAGAGCGCTTCAACAAAGGCGGGAAAAGGAACACCTTGCCGGGTGGCAGCAATAGTCAATAAAAGGGGAGTGGGTATCATTTCATGGTGATAAGTGGTTATGGCGACATATAAAGATGGAGTTAAAAGAGCTATGAAAAAAGCAATAAATCGTAAGATTCTGAAAAGGGAAGCAGGTATGAAGTTAATATAATAATCCTCTGGAGAAACCATATATTCAGGAAAAGAAATAGGCAATATCATAGCCATGGGACTGCCATCAGCCAAGATGCATATTTTTCCTTCGAGCAATTGCCCGCAAACCCGGTCCGGTTTCTCGGTGTGTTCGGTCTGGGTGAAGATAGTCCACTTACTATCTGCAATTAATTCCGCCAGGTAGCCGGTATCGAGTATGGCGTCAAGGTCAATATTGCCCAGCCGTTTTCTAACTTCGGCAATCAACCCCGGAGGAGCGATGTTTTCAATATAACATATCCCTATATCGGTCTTGGAAATTCTGCCTAAAACCATCGATTCAATTTTGAAGTTGCTTGATTTCAGCCTTCTGCGGAGTAATGCCGTATTAAAACGCAGGGTTTCGGAAAAACCCTCCTTGGGACCAAATACCGTAACTTCGTTTTCCGGGGTTTGTATTTGGCGCCCGGCCCAGGAGCGGGTTCCGGCCACCAGAGCTTTGGCATAGCCGTCAATAAGCAAAACCACGTCCCCGGAGCTTATATGGTGGCAAGTTTCCTGCAGCGAATCCAGAGTCTTCAATTCAGCCACGGTAAGGATAGAATTTTGAATATATTCAAGAATATCCAGATCCTTAAAATTGGCAGTAGTATTACTGAACATATTTAATTCCAATAAAAGCGGTTTTAAAAGGTTGGATTCTATTTCTCTTTTATCCGTTAACCCATCAAAAAATAGGATCGTTCCTTTAGTTGGGGGCTGCCCAAAACTAAATTCCTTTATGACCAGATCGGAACAATTTTGCAGGAGTACCCTGAGCTGGTCCATATTTTCCCGCAGATCAGGGGTCAGCGATTCCACGGCCAATTCCTGGGGAGATTTGTTTTCCTGATGGTGGCTTTTATTGTTTATATAGCGCATGGTAATCCCCCTGCCTGGTTTGATGATTATTATGCTGGACCTTTTGATATATAAATCCCTGTTGCATAGTTTTAACCAGTAAACACCTGCTTATGCAATAACGAGGCTAAAAGAGGTCCCTCGCTTCTTTAAGCGGGGGGCCGATTAACAAAACAGGCGGCGGGTTCTAATCCCCGGTTCGTTACAGCGGTGTGTGGAAACCGCTCCACGGTTTCTTCCTATGCTTAAGTGAAGGGTTTGGTTCAGTAGGATATTAGTTGGCTTTTCGAGGCAGTTTCCTCTGTGCCCAATGAAGTTTGCTCCGGTGGCTGATTAAGATCCGCAGAGCTTTTTCCCGGATATGGTTTAAATAGAGTGATGATGAAGATTAGAAAAGGAATGCCAATGAAAAAAAACAAGTATAAAGGAGGAACGATATGCATGCTCCAAACCAGGGTTTCTACATTATTGCGGCTAATGGCTATCGATAAAACACCAATTATCAATACACTGGGAGCCGCCAGGAAGCGGTAATCCCGGAGATTAAAGATCTTCTGGGTAATGTAACAGGCCATAAACCAGGGAACGGTTACAGCGCCAAAAATACCCGTTATCCATATGCCGATAAAAATTATATCGAGATTCTGGATAAAGCTCCCGATTCTGGCCAGACGGACCATATTAAAAGTGGGAAAGGTAAAGGAAAGAGCTGGGACGGTGCCCAGGATAATTATTACGCTAAGGGTGGTTAAGGCAATAAGCGAGGTGTGGGTATATAAAAAAGAATTCATAATGGTCCCGGCCTTATTCTTTTGATCGAGAAAGAAGGCCAGGCTTAAGACCGGCATGATTTTTCCCAGCACAAACGTCGAGTTAATAATACCTATACCCAAAGCCCGGTAGTCCATGTAGGCGATGGGCATTATACGTTCCAAATGAAAATTGTTGGCTAGAGCGATAGCCACAATTAAAAAACTAAAAGGCAAGCCGATGACTATAGCCAGTTCACAAATGCGGGCAATGTTTTCCAACCCGGTTTTAATCGCCACAAAACCCAAGAAGAGTAAAACCCCGATAAAAACGCTGATCGGAGTAGCGGGCAAAACATTCATTTTCATGAATTCAATAAAAATACGCAAAGTATAACTGCAAACCAGAATAAAAAAGAGTATATAAATGAAGCCGATTATTCTCCCCGGCACGGTACCCAGGTGCTCATACAAAAGCAGCGGAAAAGGGTGACGGCTTTTTTTAATAATATGGCTGTACATATATATTAGAAATAATCCTGGAATAACAGAACAAACAACTGCCAGCCAGCAATTATTGAACAGATTGTGGATCAATAGATGAGGTGTTTCAAAATAAGCTACCGGTGACGCCAGCAGAAGCAGCATACTATAAAGCTGAAATTTGCTTATACGAAACAAAATCTATCCCACCTCTTTTCCCATATATTTTTAGTGTGACCATAAATTAAACATATATTAGTTAAATCTGGGACAGGCCGAGTTTTCGGTGAATTAAATTTTAGCTCTTATTTTTTTGGGCTTGATGGTAAAAAGTGAATAAAAGGGTATTTTGAGTTATATACTATCAATGAGAAAAAAATAAAGCCTTGAATCAATCTTAAAAAAGGAGGGATAGAGTAAATTGAAAGCAACAGGAATTGTTCGCCGGATAGACGACCTGGGAAGGGTTGTTATCCCCAAAGAGATACGCAGAACTTTACGCATTCGTGAGGGTGACCCTCTAGAGATTTTCGTTGATCGCGAAGGTGAGGTTATTTTAAAGAAATATTCGCCCATTGGAGAACTGGGGGATTTTGCCAAAGAGTATGCGGATTCGCTTAACGAAACCATCGGTCACATTTCAATGATTGCGGACCGGGATGTAATTATTGCGGTTGCTGGAGCCAACAAAAGGGAATTCCTGAGTAAAGCCATTGGCAAGGCGGTTGAAAGATCTATTGAAGAAAGAACTACTTTGGTAATGAACGAAATGGAAAGTACTGATGATGACAACTTCCATGTCATCCAGAATGATGACCGGGAATATACCATCAAGTCGCAGGTAATAGCTCCGATTATAACCCAAGGTGATCCCATTGGAGCAGTTCTTATCGTCAGTAAAGAATCCGGTATAAAAATGGGCGAGATGGAGGTCAAGCTTGCCGAAACAGCGGCCGGATTCCTGGCCAAACAAATGGAACAGTAGACAAGCATTAGTGGAAGCGGTCTTATGCCAAATAAGATCGCTTCTTTGTGTGCGCCGATATAACGAGGCGAGTCTAAAAGATGTTTTCCATCATGTTTAGTACCTTGAGTGAAGCGAAAGGAATGGCTATAATTGTGTCTCCCGCCTCCTTGCGGCGGTGTGTTGAAACTGCTCGGCAGTTTCTTCCGATGCCTAAACGAGGCGAAGTCTGAAAGATGTTTTTCCATTATGTTTAGTGCCTTGAGTTAAGCGAAAGGAATAGTTATAACTGTGTCTCCCGCCTCCTTGCGGCGGTGTGTTGAAACTGCTCCGCAGTTTCTTCCGATGCCTAAGACGAGGCGACAAGGCTTTAACCATGCTGAAATGTGTTACGGGAATTTAAATTATGCTATAATATGCTTCATGAATTGGGGAGGTAAACATGGCAAAGGGGCAGAATTTTCTAAAGGGTGCTTTAATACTTAGCATAGCCGGAGCTATCAGCAAAATAATGGGGGCGATATATCGAATCCCTCTGGCCCGCCTGATCGGAGGCGAAGGAATGGGACTTTACCAAATGGCCTATCCAATTTATACTACTATTCTCGCCCTGGCCACTGCCGGAGTTCCCGTTGCCATCTCCGTACTGGTTTCCAAAAATGAAACCCAGGGTTATACCGGTGACAGTAAAAAGATTTTCCGTGTATCATTATTGATACTTATGGTTTTTGGCTTCCTGTTAACCCTCGTCGTTATGCAATCAGCCCACTTTATTGCCAATAACGTTTTAAAAGAGCCACGGGCTTACTATCCCATTCTGGCCGTAGCCCCGGCCATTTTCTTCTCTGGTTTGATGTCTGTGTTTCGGGGTTACTTCCAAGGGCACCAGTCCATGGTGCCAACCGCGGTTTCGCAAGTGGTTGAGCAGTTATTCCGGGTGACCGCAGTTTTATGCCTGGCCTTTTTGCTGTTTCCCAGGGGACTTGAATATGCTGCCGCCGGCGCTACTTTCGGAGCCATGGTGGGAGGAGTCTTTGGCTTAATTGTTCTAATGATTTATTATTATCGCTTCCAAAGAGCGCAAAAAAAGTCCGGGGAAAAACTGGTTTATACCGGAATCGGTTCATCAGATCTGGCCCGCGAAATGATCCGTCTGGCGATACCGGTATCTTTTGGTGCTGTGGTCCTGCCCCTGGTGCAAATGCTGGATGCCATAATTGTACCCGGCCGTCTCCTGGCGATCGGCTATTCCACACCGCAGTCCACCGCTCTCTATGGCGAACTTTCAGGCATGGCGGCAGTACTCATCGGGCTTCCCACCATATTTACCATTTCCATAGCCACCAGTTTGGTCCCTGCGGTTTCCGAAGCCCTGGCCTGCAACAACGGGAGCCTTTTAAACGAGCGTTTGAACTATGGCTTGAGAGCGGGGATGATTATATCCTTTCCCTGTGCAGCCGGGCTTTATATACTAGCTTATCAAATATGTGATTTGCTATATGCCACTCCCAGTGCCGGGTTTCCTTTGGAACCTCTGGCTTTTTCCTGTATTATGCTGGCGGCTTTCCAGTTGTCCAGTGCCGGATTGCAAGGAATAGGTAAGCCTGAAATAGCTATGCGCAACCTGGTGATTACCGGAATGTTCAAGGTGATTTTTAATTATACCCTCACCTCCGTACCTGCTCTTAATATTCAGGGGGCGGCCATCGGCACCGTTCTGGCATTTACCATCGGATCGCTTTTGAACATAATTTATCTGAAAAAGTTAACCGGGGTTGGCTATGAATACGGCCGTCTATTAAAAATTGCCCTGGTTACTACATTGATGGCTGTAAGTGCCTATCTATCCTATCACTTCCTGGTCGCGGCGGACATCAAATCGCATCTGGCTACACTTCTTGCCATGTGCACCGGAGTAGCCGTATACGGAATATTGTTGTTTATAGTCAAGGAACTGGATATAACTATGCTTAAGAAGATAATTCGAACTACGTAAGGCGTGAGGTGTTATTGAGTAAGGAGTAGAATGAGCTGGCTATTATTAGGGCCGTAGCAATAAAAACACTTATCTTTATGGAATATTCATTAAACGTAAAACAAAGCTTCCAAAAAGGAGCTTTTATTTTTAAAGCAAGATTGCCATAAGAACTGATAAATTCAGGTGTAACGTAAGTGAGCTTGTTGAGAATTCTCTCCTCACCCCTCACCCCTTACACCTCACCAAAAGGGGTGTTGATATGACTACAAGTGCTAAGGCGGTAGATGACCTGCTAAATGTAATGGACCGGTTGCTGGCTCTGGATGGCTGCCCCTGGGACCGGGAACAAACCCACGAATCACTGATAAGGTATTTAGTTGAAGAAAGTTATGAAGTAATTGATGCTATAAACGGCCAGGATATGAATAAACTCCGGGAAGAACTGGGAGACTTACTATTACAGGTAGTCTTTCACTCTGCTTTAGCCCGGCGGGAGGGGTATTTCGATTTTGCGGCGGTAGCCAAAACCGTTGAAAAGAAGATGATCGACCGCCACCCTCATGTATTTGCGGATATGAACTTGAAGACCAGTGATGATGTGATGGACAACTGGGAAGATTTCAAGAAGAAGGAGGGGAAGAAAAGCCTTTTAGAGGGTATTCCAAAGAGTCTGCCGGCTTTGCTGCGTGCGGTTTCCATGCAGGAAAAGGCAGCCCGGGTGGGATTTGACTGGCCCACCGTTGAGGGAGCTTTGGACAAGTTTAAGGAGGAAGTTGATGAATTCTGCCAGGCTGAAAGCAATTCGGAGATGTTAGAGGAGATGGGGGACATTTTTTTTGCTTTGGTTAATGTAGCCCGCTTGAAAAATATCGAACCGGAACAGGCGTTGCAGGCCTGTAATGACAAATTCGCCCGGCGTTTTAACTACATAGAGGAAAAGGTGAAAAAGGCAGGCCGCCAGTTAAAAGAATTAAGCTTGGAGGAAATGGACCTTTTTTGGGACGAAGCTAAGACGCAGGGACTATAACGAGCAAAGACGTCCTCCGCTCATTAAGCGGTTGGATTAGTACCAGCAACCCAGGCAGCGGGTTCTGATCTCCCGCTCGTTGCAGCGGTGTGTAGAAACTGCTCCGCAGTTTCCGCTGATGCTTAAACGAGGCAAAGACGTCCCCCGCTCATTAAGTGGTTGGATTACTACTAACAACCCAGGCAACGGGTTCTGATCCTCCAGCCTCGTTACAGTGTTGTGTTGAAACTGCTTCGCAGTTTCGGTGCTTAATATTTAAGGCCAAAGTAATTGAATTTTAGATTTTTAACCTTAAAAAAAGGATATTTATGAAGATGCGGCGAATAGCCACAATATACCAAAACAATTAAGGAGGGATAGGTTCTTGAATAAAACGGAATTAGTAGGACAAGTTGCTGCCCAGACAGGTATGACCAAAAAGGATGTAGAAAAAATAGTAAATGCTTTTTTCACCTCGGTAGAGGGAGCGTTGAAGGCCGATGACAAGGTACAATTAATAGGCTTCGGAACTTTTGAAGTTCGCGAGCGGCAAGCTAGAAAGGGAAGGAATCCTCAGACCGGTGCGGAAATAGATATTCCTGCCAATCGGGTTCCCGCTTTTAAAGCAGGGAAAGCTCTGAAAGATGCAATAGGTTAAAATGCGCCTGGATAAATACCTCAAGGTATCCAGGATAATCAAAAGGCGTTCGGTTGCCCGGGACTTTGCGGATAGCGAGAGAGTTTCGATCAATGGCCGGATAGCCAAACCATCCAGCGAAGTTAAAATCGGGGACATTATAACCCTCCAATCAGGGCAGAAGAAAAGCGTTTTTGAAGTGCTGGATGTTAAAGAAAATGCCCCGGCAGCAGAGGCAAAAAATTTGTACCGAATAATAGAATAGATACCGCCCTCATATAAAACAGGGCGGTTTTTACTTTCCGCAGACCGAGCAAAAAGGGCACTCTACGAGCACACGGATGTTCGCTTTGCTCACCAATAAGGGAGCGAATAGCTGCGTTACTCAAGAAGCCCGTTCAATTAACGTACTCTGTAAGGGGACGCGACCTTACTGCAACGTAATGTGCCACTAATTTATTTAGATGCACAAGGTTTTTGTGATTTATGCGGAAGGTCTGTCCCCATACCTTGATCCGTCTCAATCACGGGCTTCTTGAAAGCCTTGCTCTTCACCCTTTTTGCTCGGTCTGCTGATACTAAGGCTTTATTGACAGGCGTCACCTCCTTTCAGAAGCTTACTGGTCTCCCTCCGGCCTTACCATTCTTAATAGCCTGCAAATAACTGGCATAAAGTAATTTATCGCACATATTTTTATTAATAAGTAAATTAAGTGAGGCGGCCCAAATGGGGACATTCCCCGAGAAAAAACGGAACTTAGAAGCTGGTTCATACAACTATAAAGCTAATTTAAGAGTGAGTTAATAAAATTAAGGGGTGTATCCCTGGACATTAGAACATTAAAAGGAGGCGATAAAATGGCGGAACATACGCTGAAACTGAGCAATCGGAAAAGTATGGAGTTGAATGGGGTAAATAATGTAATTAATTTTGATGAAGAGAAAATTATCCTGCAAACTGCAGAGGGATACCTCTATATAATAGGTCAGGAGCTTCATATTACAGCCCTTAACCTGGATGAAGGCAAAGTAGCCCTGGAGGGGAATATTGACAGCATAGAATACAAAGATCTTGGTTCGGATATCAAGGCCCGTAGCAAAAATATCTTAAACCGGCTCTTAAAGTAAAGGGAAGAACGTCCCCGTGCTTCCCGATAGGGGGGGTCTATATTGTCCGCACTACTAATTCAGCTCAAATCATTCGGTTTAACCTTGATATTGGGAGTACTGGCAGGCGGGATATTTCATTACTACCAGTTGACTATCCGTAAGGCCCGGATAGGACGATACTTTCTTTATGTAATCGATCTGATTTTGTGGATTTTTATGCTTTTACTGGTCTTTGCCTCCATGCTATTGATCAACCATGGAGAAATGCGGCTTTATGTTTTAATCGCCCTTTTGGGCGGAATACTTATTTATTATCATTATTTTTCCTCCTTGTTTTATGAAGCCCAATCCCGAATAGCCGAATTCACCGTCAATTTGTTAAGAATCCTGCTTGGTCATTTAAGGAGACTGTTTAGATGTCTGCGAAGATCAATAAATTTAGCCCTGGAAAAATGCCATAGACCGAAACCTCCCGCCGATACGGAATAACGAGGCGAAAGGATGTCCCCTGCTCGTTGCAGCGGTGTTTTGCCCCCTACGGGGGCCACTTATATTAGGTCCCTTCGGGAATGATTAAATTATGTTGAAACTGCTCCGCAGTTTCTTCCGATGCTAAAAAAGTTTTGCGTTCAAGCAGGAATTCCTAATAGCGGCCCCGAATAAGATTATCTACGAAAAATTGTCCACAGTTTGTGGAAAAGATGTGGATATACTGTAATGAAAATCGAGATTCGGGGAGCAGAAAAACTTAGTTTTCGCGAAAAACAAGTGGTGGTACTCAAAGAGATGGGCCGAAGCACCGAAGAAATAGCCCGTATTCTTAAAATAAGTGCCAGCACCATTGCTACTTTATACAACCGGGCTCGTTCCAAAGGATATGAAGTGGTTATCGTACTCCCCGGTGACACGCTGGCTTTGTTCAATGGGGAGGGGGATAATAATGAAGATGGCGGGTAAACTGCAGGCAGCCCTAAAGTTAACGGTTTTCAGCATGATATTCGTACTTATTGGATTAACTGTGGTCCCTAAAGTAAAAACGATTTGGGAACTATCGGAGCGCCGGGACCAACTTGAGCAGCAAAAAGCTATCCTGGCCAAAGAAAATAAAAAACTTGAGCAGGAGTTAAAAAGCCTGGATTCCCGTGTTGCAGTAGAGAAGCTGGCCCGCGAGCAATTAGGCATGGTGAAAAATGGGGAGCAATATGTACTGCCGCTTACCAACGAACCATAATAACGAGGTGAAAGCTCCTCCCTGCCTCGGTGCAGGTGTTTTGAAACTGTTCCGCAGTTTCTTCCGGTGCTTTAAATTTTCTTTGTAGTTGACTAGTGCTCGGGCATTTTATACAATTACTGTAGTATATTTTGAGGGGGATCTTTACTTTTATGCCTATCGAACAAACAAATATTGTACCGGGTACCATAGTTGAGGGTAGGGTTCAAGGTATTACTAAATTTGGGGCATTTATTGAGTTGCCGGGTGGAACGGTGGGACTGGTTCACATCTCCGAGATCGCTGACACTTATGTAAAGGATGTCAAAGATTTCATCAAGGAAGGAGATAGTGTGAAGGTCAAAGTCCTCAATGTTGCAGGAAAAAAGATCGGGCTTTCCATAAAACAGGCAGTACCCCCAAAAAAGGTTGAGGAAAAACCTTTCCCGGAACGAAGTACCAGAAGTCCCGGTGCATTTTCGAGCCGGCCAGCGGGCAATTACTCCCCCAGATACAACAGCAGTCCGGCAGGTAAAGGCGGCGGAGCGCCGGCCACGCTTGACGATAAGATCGCCAAATTCCTAAAGGAAAGCGATGAACGGATGCAGCCCTTGAAAAATAAACTGGAACCTCGCAAACGTAACCGGTTCAATTAGATCTCAACACTCCTGTTTAAGGAGTGTTTTTTATTGCAGTTAGGCGTAAGGGGTAAGGGGTTAGGAGAATATTAAAATTTAATTTCTTATATCCGAAAGGCGCCCTCCAAACTCTGTTGGTACTCGGAGGGTATGTGAAAAAGTAAGCTGTTCGTCTGTGTTCTGCCCTTGTAATATGTGTGACTGAAAGGCAATGTGAATGCCTACCCATAACACAAAGCCGCCCCCTCACTCATCACCCCTCACGAATGGGTGATGCATTTTGCTCGAGAAAGCTGTGAATTTAGTTCAAGTGACGTGCTTAATAAATTAAAGGAGAAAAAAATGAATTATGCTGCTATTGATATAGGAACCAACTCCTGTCGTTTGTTGGTCGCTTCCATACAAAAAGATCGGCCGGTTGTGCTGGCTAGAAAACTGGCTACTACCCGTCTGGGAGAAGGATTGAACCACAGCGGGAAAATCAATCAGGAAGCACTCGAAAGAACTCTGCTGTGTCTTGAAGATTTTAATAATATTATGCGGGAACACCAGGTTCAATCCTTCCGCGTGGTGGCGACCAGTGCAGTGCGTGAAGCTTCCAACCGCCAGGACTTGTTGAACCGGGCTCGTGAACGATTAAAGCTGGAAATTGAAGTAATCAGCGGAAATCACGAAGCCGAGCTAAGCTACCAGGGAGTAATGGTCAGTCTTAAATTTGACCATTTACCGCTGGTAGCGGACCTGGGCGGAGGCAGTACCGAATTTTTTATAAAAAACAACCGGAATTTTCCTCTTTCGCTTCCAATTGGGGCGGTAAGGGCCACCGAAAGTGATATGAAAGCCGTAGATATTGTACAAGCTCTGACCCCGCTGGCTAAATATAAAGATTTACTGTCGGATTATCCTTTGGTTTTGGTTGGTGGTACGGCCAGCACCCTGGTAGCAATTAAACATTCATTGGCGGTATATGACCACGATTTTGTGCACGGTCAGATTCTGGAGCGGAGAGAGATTGCAGATATTTATGATATGATGGAAAGAATGCCTTTGCGCTTAAGGCAAAGACTGCCGGGGCTGCAACCGGAAAGAGCAGATATTATTCCTAAAGGAGTAATGATAGTATTGCTGATTATGGATATGCTGGCAAAAAATCAAATAACAGTGAGCGATAGTGATCTGCTGGAAGCCATGATTTGGGGGCTGTACTCACATAAGTAAATAATATATAATAATATAATATATTAAAATATGGAATACTTGATTAATGCCCGCAGGGTTTTGAATTCTTTTGTGGAAAATAACATGATGTGGATTTTTTTTGTTTTAATTTGTTTTAACACTAAGAGCTTAAACATAGAATGACTATTAAGAATCCATATATCAAATTGCTAACAAACTCAGGTATTTCGGAACTGTATAGAGATGCCCGGGTTTAGAAAAGTATCCGTTTGGGGATTGGGCGGCTGCTTTTTAAAAAAATGGAAGGAGGGAGGAACGCAATAATTACCTCGGTTCTTGGCTAAGGGCGGAGAGTATTGTTCGGATTAGTTTCTGCCCAGAAAGAGTGGATTTTATTTAGAGATAAATAATTTTTCTGGGAGAAGCTATAAACCAATCTGTTAACCATCTTAAGCGCGGAACATGCGTAGCGAGCGTGGCTAGGCTTAGAATCAGGTTGGGAAATCCTCAAGGTTGCTGTCTAGTGCAATTTGCCAATTCTTTGAACATGAATTAAGTAAATTTTAAGGGAGAGTGAATTATAAATGAATTTTCTGACTCCAGCGGAAGTAGCTGTTGCGGCATGTAATGCCGGTAAAGCCAAAACCGAACTTCCATTTCTAAAGATGTTTATTCTGGGTATCCTGGCTGGTGTATATATTGGCTTCGGAGCCAACCTGGCAACCAAGATAGGGGCTGCTCCCGATGCAAGTTCATCAGTAGGCATTTTCCTTTTTGGCGCTGTCTTCTCTGTAGGCCTGATGTTGGTTGTTATTGGTGGTGCCGAGCTTTTTACCGGCAACAACATGGCTTGTTTTGCTTCTGCATGTAATGGACAGGCAAGCTGGGGCGGATTGCTCTATAACTGGGTAGTTGTTTATTTTGCCAATTTTATTGGCTCTGTTTTACTGGTTTATATAATTTTCGGTGGTATGTACTGGTTAGGTAAAGATGCGAGCGGGGCTGCCATTTTAAGTGGAATGGGAGTAAAAGCTGTTGCGATAGCCCAGGGTAAACTGAAACTGACATTTATGTCGGCCTTTTTACGTGGCATTTGCTGTAACTGGCTGGTCTGCCTGGCTGTATGGCTGGCATTTGCTGCCAAAGATGTAGTTGGAAAAATCTTTGGTATCTTCTTCCCCATCATGGCTTTCGTATCCAGCGGTTTTGAGCATTGCGTAGCCAACATGTTCTTTATTCCCATGGGAATCACCATTGCTCAGAAATCTCCTGATTTAGTAGCAGGAGCAACCAAATTGGATGCTGCCGGTAATGCTGTTTCCGTATTTAACATGACTGCCGATCAAGTTACGGCTTTCTTCACCTATGGAAACTTCATCAGCGCCAACTTGATTCCGGTTACTCTTGGAAATATAGTCGGCGGCGCCCTTTTTGTAGGTGGAGTCTACTGGCTGGTTTATTTGAAAAAATAACGAGGCGATAAGTATCTGACGCTTCTTAGACGACCGGATTCCTGTTAATAAAGCAGGTGGAGGTTTCTGATCTCCCCCACCGCGTTGCAGCGGTGTGTTGAAACTGCTAAGTAGTTTCTTCCGTTGCTTAAATCATTGACAGAAGCAGACAGAAAATGACTGAACGGCTTGCTGATTAAGAGCAAGCCGTTTTGTTTTGCCCCGAACTTTGTATAACAAAAGCTGTGAGTTGGACGATTCAATGATCCAAGCCTGAATTTTGTATAAATAAAAACAGCGGATCACCCCTATAAATGACAAATATTACCATTAATGCTGGGTATAATTGGTGGACAAGAATTCGTAAACACGGTCACCAAGAGTTATCAGATTTGTTAGGGTAGGGGGGCAAAAATGCTGGAAAAGTTTGAAATCTATCCTTATCAGAGAATTGCCGATACACTTTTGAAGACTCCGGGTAAAAGGCGCAAAGTCAGTTTAAAGTCCTGGTCACAATGGCTGGTCCGTTGGCTTGCATCCGTGAAGTTAATGACTGCTTTAAAAACCATTCCCAGTATGGAGAACTTGCTGATATGTTTGGCAATGATCTTAATGTCCAGAGCTTTTGTTTTAGCTGATTTGCAGCCTTTTGGCTATGCATTTGCAGTGGCTTTCGGTTACGGGGAAAAAAAACGGATCTGGCTGCTGATGCTTGCCGGCATTATTGGGTTTGCCACGGTCTTAAACGGTTTAAACCTGGGCTCCGGCATATTAACTTTACTGATTCTAATGGGAGTCATTAATTATCTTTCTACGACCTTGGATAAGAATTATTGGACCTTACCGCTTTTAACACTAAGTGTAATATTTTTAGTCAAAAGCTTGGTAGTGCTATTTACAGGCATGTCCTTTTACAAAGAGATGGTAATTATATTCGAAGCGGTAATCGCGGGCATACTTACCTTTGTATTTCTAGTAGTCAATGACACCGTCAAACAGAAAAAAGCTTTATCCAGTTTCAATTTCGAGGACATCGCTGCTTTCCTGGTCTTAGCTATAGGCGCAATAATGGGACTCGGTGAAATAAATTTCGCCGGGCTGAGCTTGAGCGGTATCGTATGCCGTTTGGGAATCCTAGTGGCTGCCTTTTTATGGGGAAGTGGAGGAGGAACTATGGTTGGAGTGATGGCCGGAATTATACCTTCCATCTCTTCCAGCGTATTTGCCCAAACTCTTGGAATATATGCCTTTTCGGGGCTTCTGGCCGGATTGTTCCGGAACTTCGGAAGATTGGGAGTAATTATCGGTTTCATGCTGGGCAACCTGGCTTTGTCGATGTTTATTTCCCAGACCCAGGCAACGATTTTGGGCATATGGGAGACTGGTATCGCATGCCTGGTTTTTAGCATCCTGCCTAATTCCCTGCAGGAGAAAATGCCAATCCAATCACTGGGGCCGATTAGTAGCGATAACGAAATACCGGGGGTTGACACCCGCATTAAAGAAAGCGCACGTAATCAAATCCAGAACCTGGCCTGTGTTTTTGATGAATTAAGCAGTACTTTCGCGGGTGAAATAGATATTAAGCGCCGGAGCAAACCGGTGGCATGTTTGAACTACCTTTATGAACAGATATCAAGTAATTTCTGTAATAATTGCCCGCGTTATGATACTTGCTGGGGGCGGGACTGTTATGATACTTCCCAGCATATGCTGGACCTCTTCACTATGGTTGAAGCAAGCGGGGAACTGGATTACGAAAAATGCCCCCGGGATTTCAAACGCCGCTGCATACAAGCTCGGGAAATGGTGAAAACCATTAATTATTTGTTTGACCGTCTGCGGATAAATGAGTACTGGTCGGAGAAACTTGATGAGTCGCGGGATCTGGTCGCAACCCAACTGAAAGGGGTCAGCCAGGTGATTAAAGGGCTGGCCGAAGAAATAGACGTTAATTCGGAAGTAGACTTGCCCCTGCGCGAGTTATTGCTGCAGGAAAACAAGCGTCTGGGTCTGAAGCTGCGGGATGTCACTCCTCTAAAAAGCGGGCGCGGAGAATTATGCTTGAGTGTAATAATGGATGCCTGTGCGAACGGAGATCATTGCAGCACCGTCATAGCTCCGGCGCTTACCGGAGTTCTGGGGCAAAAAGTGGAGGTTTCCCAGAAGAACTGTCCCCGCCTTAAAGGAAGAGGGCATTGTGAGTTTTCCTTGTTGCGTGCCCTCAATTATCAAGTATTGACCGGAACCGCCCAGGTCGGGAAAGAGGCAATTTGCGGTGATAGTTATGCCATCAGCAGCCTGGATGAAGGCAAAATATTAATAGCTTTAAGTGATGGTATGGGAGTGGGGGAAAAAGCCTGCAGTGAGAGCCAGGCAACTGTAAGGTTGTTGGAGAACTTGCTTAACAGCGGTTTTGAACGTGAAGTTGCACTCAATACGATTAATTCCGTCTTGCTGCTGCGTTCAGGCAATGAGAGATTTGCCACCCTGGATATGGTTTTGATCGATTGTTATACCGCCGAAGTTGACTTTATAAAAATAGGCAGTGCCCCTTCATTTCTGAAAAGAGGGAAAAAGGTGGGGATGGTTATTTCCAATTCGCTGCCGATAGGAATCATGGATAATATCGATATGGTCAGCGAAACCAGAACTTTATTACCCCGGGATATGCTGGTTATGCTTAGTGACGGGGTTTTGGAGGTGTCCCGGCAAAATGCCGGTGAACAATGGGTAACGGATATGCTAAAAGCCTATAATGGCAGCGATCCTCAGGAACTGGCGGAAATCATCATCAACCGCGCTCTGGGTATGGCCAAAGGACGACCGGCCGATGATATGACGGTTATCTGCATCCATATTGAACTGGCATAAATAATTCTCAAAGGTTTGACAATAGATTTAACTTGGGTAGCATTTAAGTATAGGAAGAAACTGCGGAACAGTTTCAACACACCGCAGCAACGAGGCAGGGAAGAGCAGAACCAGAACCCGCTGCCTGATTTACGGATGGGTACCCGGCCGCTTAAAGAAGCGAGGGACGTCTTTTCGCCTCGTTATAGAAAGAGCAAGCAAGGGAAGAAAAGAATGCTAAACAAAGTTAAAGACTACATAGTTAAATACCAGCTGATTAATGAGGGCGACTATTTGATAGTGGCTGTTTCCGGCGGGCCGGATTCCATGGCCTTGCTGCATATTATGAAAGAACTGCAGGGGATCTGGAGTTTTAAACTGGCAGCCGCCCATCTTAATCATGGCTTACGTGAGGATGCGCAGGCGGAGGCGGAAATGGTTCGCCAGCACTGCCTGAAATGGAGTATTCCTTTCCATGCTCGAATAGTCGATATCCGCAGGGCAGCCCGGGAGGGGAAAAAATCTCTGGAAGAAGCCGGGCGCGACTGTCGGTATGCGTTTTTTTATGAATTACTGGCCGAACTGGGTGCCAACAAAATTGCTACTGCCCACCACCAGGGTGATATGGCGGAAACCGTGTTGCTGCATTTCCTGCGTGGCAGCGGTATTAAAGGCCTGCGCGGAATTATACCCGGGCAGGGTACTCTGATTCGTCCTTTACTGGCAGTCAGTAAAACCGAAATATTTTCCTATCTGGAAGTTAATAATATCAAATATGCCATAGACCAAAGCAATTATGATCTGTCATTTTTGCGCAACCGCATCCGTCATCAGTTAATACCTGAGTTGCAGCACGAATACAACCCGCGCATCGTCGAAGCTCTCAACCGCCTGGGAGAAATGGCGAGAGAGGATAATGAAGCTTTGGAAATCGCCACCCGGTGCTATTGGGACCGTCTGCTGATCAAAAAAAGTTCGGAACGCATAATAATAAATAAAATTATGCTTGGGGAACTGCATTCTGCCTACCAGAGCCGCATTATACGTGAGGCACTTTTTTGTTTAACGGGAGAAGCAGGTTGGGAGCATCAGGATGTACTGAGCGTAAAAGAACTTGCCTTGAAGCCGGGATCTTCCAAAACTATCCGATTAAAAAATGGCGTCACCGTAAATGCTGTTTATAAAGAACTGCATTTTTACCTGCGGGTTCCGGGAGTTATTTCATTTAATTATGAGCTTAGCATCCCGGGTCGCCTTGATATTCCGGAAATTGGATATAGCTATGTTTTTAAGATTGAGGAAGTGGGAGAATTTAATTCTTCAATCTGCGAGGATACAAGTACAGGGGCGGCAGCAAGTAGCTGTTATAATACCGGTGGGGGCAGAGAGTTTTCCTCTTCACACCTTGCCCCTAAAACCTCAATTAAACAGGATGTGTGCCTGGATTTTGATAAACTCAAAAAACCCTTGTTTATTCGCTCAAGGCAAAATGGCGACCGTTTTCATCCTCTGGGGATAAAGGGCAGCAAAAAAATCAAAGACTATTTTATCGATATCAAACTGCCATTAAACGAAAGAAATAAAGTGCCCATTTTGGCAGCGGATAATGAGATATATGCTTTGCTTGATTTTAAGGTTTCCCGGCTGGCGTCTGTAAGTCGGGAAACCCAAAGAATCCTGAGGATAAGTAAAGAGGAATGCGTTAGAAGCAGCTTGGAGGGCTTAGTAGAATAACAAGACCGACACATTTTATGGAAGTAAAAAGGCTCCTTAATTGCAGCTGGACCTTAATTAGGCATAAAGTTGTTTCCTCAAGCAATAGTTTGGGCTTTGATTGAAAATGAACCGTATATATGCTACAATATGACGCAAATTCTCGGGTTTTCAACAGGAGGAAAAATTTTGGATAAAGCTCTAAAAAATATTGCCATATATGTACTGATAGTATTGCTGGCCCTTTTTGCAATGAAATTGACTACCAAATCCAATGACAAGGTCAACGAGCTTACTGAACCCCAGTTTTACAGCCAGGTTGAACAAGGCCGGGTTAAGACCGCAAACGTGGAAGCAGCTGAAGAGGTTTACAATATAACCGGTCAATTAAAAGATAATAGCAGCTATAAGACTACGGTTTCCAAGGAAACCAACATCATGACTCTTTTACTGGAAAAGAAAGTCGATTATTCGACCCATCCAGTACCGCCGCCATCCATATGGATGACGCTCCTGACAACTTTATTTCCCATCATAATTCTGATCGTCTTTTTGCTCTTCATTATGAATCAGACTCAGGGTGGGGGCGGCCGGGTAATGCAGTTCGGCAAAAGCAAAGCCCGCCTGATGACCGGCGAAGAAGTAAAGGTTACTTTCAAAGATGTGGCCGGAGCCGAGGAAGCCAAAGAGGAAATGGCGGAAGTAGTAGAATTTCTCAAGAATCCACAGAAATTTTTGCAAATGGGTGCCAAGATTCCCCGGGGGGTCTTGCTTTTTGGAGCACCGGGCACCGGTAAAACCTTGATGGCCAAAGCGGTAGCCGGGGAAGCCGGAGTGCCCTTCTTTTCCATCAGCGGTTCCGATTTCGTGGAAATGTTTGTTGGGGTTGGAGCAGCCCGGGTTAGGGATCTCTTCGAACAGGCCAAGAAAAATTCGCCCTGTATCGTATTTATTGATGAAATTGATGCCGTAGGGCGGCAGCGTGGCGCCGGATTGGGCGGCGGCCATGATGAAAGAGAGCAGACTTTGAATCAGCTCCTGGTCGAAATGGATGGTTTCAGCACCAGTGAATCCATAATTGTGATGGCTTCAACCAACCGGCCGGATATACTGGACCCGGCTCTCTTGCGGCCGGGCCGTTTTGACCGCCATATACTTATTGACCGGCCGGATGTAAAAGGCCGGGAAGCTATTCTTAAGGTTCATGTCAAGGATAAACCCCTGGAGGAAGAAATTAAACTGGATATACTGGCCAAAAGAACTCCCGGTTTCACTGGAGCGGACCTGGCCAATATGGTAAACGAAGCAGCTTTGCTGTCAGCCCGGAAAGACAAGAAAAAGATAGGTATGGAGGAACTGGAGGAATCCATTGAGCGTGTAATCGCCGGACCTGAGAAAAAAAGCCGGGTTATATCCGAAAAAGAAAAGAAGCTGGTGGCTTATCACGAAGGTGGTCACGCGGTAGTTGGCTATTTCCTGCCTAATACCGATAAAGTGCATAAAATATCCATAATCCCCCGCGGCCGGGCTGGAGGCTATACCCTTTTGCTGCCTGAAGAAGACCGCAATTACATCACTCGTTCCTACCTGCTAGATGAAGTTACTGCCCTTTTGGGTGGCCGGGTTGCGGAAGCCCTGGTTTTAAACGATATCAGCACCGGAGCGCAAAATGATCTGGAAAGAGCCAGCGGCATAGTACGTAAGATGATTACTGAATATGGAATGTCAGAAGAACTCGGGCCTATTACTTTCGGGCACAAAAGCGAAGAGGTTTTCCTGGGACGTGATATATCCCGGGACCGCAACTATTCAGATGCCATAGCCTATGCCATTGATAAAGAAGCCAGCCAGTATATCGAAAACAGTTATCAAAAAGCCGAAACTATTCTGAAGGAAAATATGGCTAAGCTGCACCAGGTAGCAGCCCGTCTAATAGAGAAGGAGACTATAGAAGCGGAAGAATTCGAACAGATCATGATAGATCAAAAGCCGGATGAGACCCTGGAGTAAATTTTGAATTAAATTCTTAATTTTGCTTTTGCCCGCAGGGTAAATTAATTAAGAAATGCTCTGCATTTCTTCTAATTTGCATATATAATAAAAGCAAAAGAAATTAAAGGAATACGTTGTATTCCTTCCTTAATTCATAATTCAAAACTAAGAATTCAAAATTAAATAGAGGTGAATATATGAAACGGGTAGAGCTTTTAATTAATGACAGCCTTTACAAAGAATATATGCGCCGTAACCGAGACGAAGAGCTGGAACCGAAATTCTGCCAGCATGATTTTCAACATCATCTGGATGTAGCGCGAATTGCCTATATCCTGGTTCTGGAACATAGCGATCTTAATTATTTTATAAAAGAAAATAGTTTAAGCGGTAAACTGGCGGGTAAGGAAGTAATATATACCGCCGGTTTTTTGCATGATATAGGAAAATGGCAGGAGTACAGAACCGGGATTGACCATGCTTCATTCGGAGCTCGTCTGGCCCGGGAAATTTTGCCGCGTGCTTTTTTTAATGCCAATGAGGTGGAGATAATCAGCCGGGCAGTTTATGAGCACCGGAATATCAGCAAAGATATGAGCTTCTTGGGAGAAATACTGCACCGGGCCGACAACCTGTCGAGAGCCTGTGCCCAGTGTGAATGTCATGAACAATGCCCCAAATTCAAAAATAAAGAACTGACTATAAGCAGCTTTGAATACTAACTGGGCGTAAGGAGTGAGGGATAAGGGGTGAGGAGTCATCATCGCCTGGAGGCTTGGCAAGAAGCCATGACCCTGGTAAAGCAGGTTTACTCAGTTACCAATACCTTTCCCAAAGATGAGATATATGGATTGGTTAATCAGATGAGGCGTTCTGCAGTATCGGTTCCAAGCAATATAGCGGAAGGTGCTGCACGCGACAGCAATCCTGAATTTGTCCGCTTTTTGACCATTGCCCGAGGATCTCTTAGCGAATTGGAAACCCAGTTAATTATAGCCAGGGATCTCGCTTACACAAACGATGATCAAATCTTAACTCAAGTTGACAGAGTATTTGCCTTAATCGGCGGGTTGATAAACAGCATTAAGAAGAAGTTATAACAATGTTGATTTTAAAGGGAAAAGCGTGATCTACCCCTTACGCCTAACCCCTCACCCCTTACCAATCAAGCGACCGGAGGGAGCAAATGAACGGACATCATGCGGTTATGATACGGAATAAAGTGGAAGCCCGGGGCTTTTTACAGGAAATTGGGGTTGATGACGGTGCTTATACCTACTTGCTCCCCAAGGCAGTCTACCGCTGCATAAAATTGAAACAAATACCCTGCCGGCCCGCCAATATCATTAAACAGGAAATGCTGTCCAAAGGGGGAGAAGCTGCGGTCAAGCGCGATGCGCTAAATTTAGAGGGCAGCACGGATGTGCTGCTGATGGGCAGCCTCAAACATTACCGCCTGCTCCTTCAAAAATTACGGCTGCAGCCTTTCGGCCTCAAGAAACTCGCAAGTGAAATTCAAAAAATATTGGATAATATGGAAGGACCTCCCTGCAAGCTGGTTTTAAACAACGGGCAGACCCTGGAAATGGGCGCCCGCACTTTAATAATGGGAATATTAAATATTACCCCCGACTCCTTTTCGGACGGGGGTAAATTCATGTATAAGGAAAAGGCTGTGGAACACGCCCTGCAGATGTGTGAAGAAGGTGCAGATATAATTGATATTGGAGGGGCTTCATCACGCCCGGGATCCCAAATAGCAACGCAAGAGGAGGAAATACAGCGGGTTTTGCCGGTGGTGGAAGAACTGGCCGGACAGGGTTTAATCATTTCAGTAGATACCTTCCGGGCGGAAGTTGCCAGGCTTTGCCTGGAAGCCGGTGCCCATATAATCAATGACATCGGCCGACTGCAGCTTGACCCTGGACTCTTGCCGGTAATTGCAGCCGCTCAGGCTCCGATAATCTTGATGGACAATCGCATGCAGTTCGATCAGGACAAGCCCTATAATGATCTTATCAGCGATATCATAAGTGATTTGCAGGAATCCATAAGCCAGGCGGTAAACGCAGGGCTGGAAGAAAGCCGGATAATTATCGACCCCGGGATAGGTTTCGGCAAGACCACGGCGCAAAACCGCTTGCTCATCAAGCGCCTGGAGGAGTTTAAAAGCCTGGGTAAACCGATTTTAGTGGGGGCTTCCCGCAAGAGATTTATTGGTCAGACCCTGGGGCTGGAAGTTGACCAGAGACTGGAAGGCAGTTTGGGGGTAGCGGCTATGAGCATAATGAACGGAGCCGATATAATAAGAGTTCATGATGTTAGGGAAAGCAAAAGAGTCGCTCAAATCTGCGATGCGGTGATGCAGGAAAATGGATAAAATAATTGCCCGGGGACTTAAATTCAAAGGCTGTCATGGGGTTCTGGAGATTGAGCAGCAAACCCCCCAGGATTTTATAATTGATCTGGAGCTTTATTTGGACCTTGCCCCGGCTGGATTAAAAGATGAGCTGGAGCTTACGGTGGATTACGATCAAGTATTTCATGCGGTACGAAAGATTGTAGAAAATAAATCGTATAAGCTTATTGAAACTCTGGCAGAAAATATAGCCCGGGCCATCTTGGAAAAATTCGTGGTAAGCGCGGTTGAAGTTACGGTTTATAAACCAAATGCACCGGTAGACGGAATTTTTGATTATTTTGCCGTAAAAATAATGAGGCGAAAAGATACTCCCACGCTTTTTTAGCGCTCAGGTTCTTATTAACAAAACAGCAGCGGGTTTCTGATCTCCCGCCTCGTTGCAGCGGTGTGTTCCGCTCCGCAGTTTCCCCCGATGCTTAAAAGCGCAAGCGGGGGAGTAAAGATAATATTACCAAGTTAGAATGAGAAATCATGAATATACATGCAGACGCAGCTTGTCTTAGCCAGTCGAAATGTGACTTTTTAAAATATTTCCAATTGCCAAAAAACGCAGAAAAATTTCTTGCTCTATAGAAGACCATATGCTATTTTAGAGGGTGAACCCGTTGGTGAATACTGTGTATATAGGTTTAGGCTCCAATCAAGGAGATAAAATTAAAAATTTGCGTGATGCTCTTTGTGCGATGAAAAGCATTGGCGATATAAATATCACCAGAACTTCGTCACTATATTTAAGTGAACCCTGGGGAAATCCGAATCAGCCCGAATTTATAAACCAGGTGGCTGAAATCGAGACTGAACTCAGCCCTCAGGACTTGCTTATTCATTTACAAAATATCGAAATAAAAATGGGCCGGCGACGCAGTGAAAAATGGGGCCCTAGGTTAATAGATCTGGATATCTTGCTATACGGTCGCGAGGAGTTTAATACTCCGGAATTGACGATTCCGCATCCGTATATGCGCGAAAGGTTGTTCGTACTGCTCCCTTTGCAGGAAATTAACGCGGAATTAATTTTTCCTGGCGATGGAGCTAAGATCGAGGAGGTGTCGATTAGAGCTTTAGTCCGAGAAGGAAACCGAAAGATTGAGAGAATTCAGGGTTCTCCCGCCGATACTTTTTGCTAGTAGCGCTTGTATCTTAAAGGAACAAGACGGTTCACTGGTGATAGTTTGTTTAACTGACCCGAAGAGGGGGTTATTTCAGTGCAAAACAAGGTAGGTATTATCGGGGCGGGGGTTGTAGGAACTGCAGTTGGGGTGGTACTCAGGGATAAAGGCTTTGAGATTACGGGTGTTTCAGATCTAAAATCCGAATCTACAAAACAGCTTGTGGACCGGATCGGATGTACCTCTTACAATTCACCTCAAGAAGTTTCTCGCTCGGCAGAGATATTGTTTATTACCACTTCCGATACCGCTATACGGAGTGTTGCGGACACTTTGGCTGATAATCGGGCATTCAGGCCCGGTCAAGTTATCATCCATATGAGCGGTGCTTTATCATCGGAAGTTTTGGATAGAGCCAAAGATTTTGGCGCTATGGTTTTATCGGTGCATCCCCTACAGTCTTTTGCTGATCTTGATCGGGCGGTCGTGAATCTGCCCGGTTCGGTTTTCAGTATTGAAGGCGACAAAGATGCATATGATATAGCCGCTAGCATTGTGGAAGCCCTGAAGGGGGAATATTTCTTTATAGACCGGCAGGCCAAGCCTTTATATCATGCCGGAGCCTGTGCGGTATCCAATTATCTGGTTACCGTGGTGGATTTGGGCATTAAACTATTGGAATCCACCGGTATACCCCGGGAATTGGCCAGACAGGCTTTGTTGCCGCTAATTCGCGGGACTGTAAAAAACATTGAAAATATAGGCATACCCCAGGCTTTAACCGGACCAATTGCCCGCGGTGACGTGAGCACCGTCAGCAATCATCTGGATTGCATGGAGCAAATGGCCCCGGAATTGCTGCAGTTATACGCTTGCCTGGGATATTACACAGCAGCTATTGCCAAAGAAAAAACGACGATTGATCAAAATACCAGGGAAGCCTTTGAAAAACTTTTTAATGGAAAGAACTTCCCTTGAGGAATCGGCAAGCTAACCGGGAAAATGGTACCGGCGAGCGCAGCCGGTACCCGAAAGGAAGTGTAAAAATAAAGATGGCAAGAATAACTACTTCGACGCTGAGAACGAAGAAATTAAATAATGAAAAAATAACCATGCTCACTGCATATGATTATTCTCTGGCAGCGATGGTTGACGAGGCCGGGATAGATGTAATTCTGGTCGGCGATTCACTGGGTAATGTAGTATTGGGTTATGAAAACACCTTGGCAGTTACCATGAATGACATGATTCACCATTGCAGTGCAGTGGCCCGCGCCGCTAAAAATGCCATGGTGGTAGGCGATATGCCATTTCTTTCCTATCACATATCGATTACAGAGGCGGTCCGCAATGCGGGACGTTTTATCCAGGAAGGCGGCTGTCAGGCAGTAAAGCTGGAAGGTGGGATTGAAAGGGTCGATACCATTAAGGCGATCCTGGATGCCCAGATCCCGGTGGTAGGACACATTGGTCTGACCCCGCAGTCAGTCAACCAGTTCGGGGGATTCAAGGTTCAGGGCAAAGACTTGGAAAGCGCTAAAAAACTGATTAATGATGCCAAGGCCTTGGAAGCGGCCGGAGCTTTCTGTGTGGTCCTGGAGGGTGTACCCACGGTTCTTGCCAAAAAGGTTACCGAGGAAATCACGATTCCCACTATAGGAATTGGTGCAGGACATTATTGTGATGGGCAGGTGCTGGTCATCAACGATATGCTGGGTATGTTCAAAGGACATATTCCGAAATTCGTTAAAAAATTTGCCAACCTGGAGCCCATAATCCTGGAAGCTTTGCAGGCCTACAAGACAGAGGTGGAAGCCGGCACTTTCCCTGGTGAAGAACATGGTTATACCATGAAAGATGATGTCCTGGAAAGACTGTATTAATTTTTGGGATGAGGAAGAATTATGCAGGTATTTAACAGTGTAAAAGCAATGCAGGATTGGTGCAGGGAACAAAAAAAGCAAGGTAAGAGCATCGGACTGGTGCCTACCATGGGTTATCTGCATGCAGGGCATGTGTCGCTGGTTCGGGCAGCCCGCCGGGATTGTGATATTGTAGTGGTAAGCATTTTTGTCAACCCTATTCAATTCGGTCAGGGCGAGGATTACGAAACCTATCCGCGTGAACTGGAACGAGACAGTGCCTTGCTGGTCAAAGAAAACGCCGATGCAATTTTTGCACCCGAAGTAAAAGACATGTATCCTTCAGGTTACGATACTTTTGTAGAAGTTTTCGGCGGAATTACGGCTAAAATGTGTGGAGCCTCCCGACCTGGTCATTTCAAAGGAGTAACCACCGTGGTCAGCAAGCTGTTCCATATTTGCCAGCCTGACCGGGCCTATTTCGGACAGAAGGATGCCCAGCAGCTTTTAATTATCAAAAAGATGGTGAGTGAATTAAACTTCCCGCTGGAAATTGTCAGGATGCCCATAATTCGGGAAAGTGACGGTTTGGCGATGAGTTCCCGCAACGTCTACCTGAATGAGGAAGAACGCCAGCAGGCTCTGGTGCTCAATCAAGCCCTAAAGATGACTGAAACCGATATAAGGGATGGAGAAAGAAACATAAAGAAGATCCGGCAAAAAATCCAGGATATGATCGAAACCCGGCCGCTGGCCAGGATTGATTATATAGAAATTTCCAGTGGTCAGGACCTGTCGGAGCTTGAGGAGATTCAAGGCGAGGTTTTAATAGCCCTGGCTGTAAAGTTTGGTAATACAAGGTTAATTGATAACCTGTTAGTGGAGGTGTAAAAGGTGCTTCGTTATATGCTCAAATCAAAGATACACCGTGCGGTTGTTACCGATGCTAATTTGAGTTATGTAGGCAGTATAACCATTGACCGCGATTTCATGGATGCCGCAGATATAATCCCAAATGAGAAGGTAACTATTGTTAACAACAACAATGGTGCACGCTTTGAGACCTACGTGCTGGAAGGAGAGCGAGGGTCAAAACAAATCTGCCTAAACGGAGCGGCAGCCCGCCTGGTTGAGAAAGGCGATATAGTAATTATCCTAACCTATACTATTCTTGAAGACGAAGAATGCAAGAATCACAAACCCCGGCTGGTTTTTATGGACCATAATAACGACATCAAGAAAGTCTGCCAGGGTTCACACGAGTAGGAGGAATTAAAACAGGGTCAGCTACCAGAGACGGCGGCAATCAGGCCATCAAGCTCTGGTATGCTGCCCTGCACGATTATGCTTAATTTTATTGCCAGAAAGAAGCAGGAATTAAATGCTATAATTATAGCCCATTATTATCAACTGCCCGAGATTCAGGAAGTGGCTGACTTTGTAGGAGACTCCCTGCAAATGGCCAGGCAGGCTGCTGCTACTGATGCCCGGGTTATAATCTGCTGTGGGGTTAAGTTCATGGCGGAAAGCGCTAAAATCCTTAGCCCCGAAAAAACCGTCATTCTGCCGGATATTCAGGCCGGCTGCCCGATGGCGGATATGATTACGGCGGAGCAGCTGCTGGGCATGAAGGCAGCTCATCCGAATGCGGCGGTGGTTTGTTATGTAAATTCATCAGCCGAAGTCAAAGCGGAGAGCGATGTTTGCTGCACATCTTCCAATGCGGTTAATGTAGTCAAATCTATTCCCGAAGCACAGCCGATAATTTTCGTCCCGGACCGAAACCTGGGCTCATATGTCGAGAGCCAGACCGGCCGGAAGATGATACTCTGGGAGGGCTGCTGCCCCATCCACGATGTTTTAACCCTAAAGGATGTTGAAAAACAAAAGCTCCTGCACCCAGATGCTTTACTGGTAGTGCATCCCGAATGCCCGCCAGCGGTTTGCCGGGAGGCCGATGTGGTTTGTTCCACGGGAGGTATGCTGCAATATGTAAAGAAAAGTAAAGCCAGGGAGTTTATTATCGGGACTGAAGAGGGATTTCTCCACACTTTGCGTGAGAACTGCCCGGACAAGCAGTTTTACCTGGCCCGCACCGGTTTTCAATGCCGTGATATGAAATTTATTTCTCTGGAAAAATTGACTCAGGCCATTGACCGATTGGAATACCAAATAGAAGTTGCCGAAGAAATACGAAAGAGAGCACGCGTTGTTCTGGACAGGATGATCGCGATTAGTTGATAGGTGGATTATGATAATTACACGTTACATAGCGGCCCCGGACCGGGATACTCCAGTTGTTGAAACCGACTTTCTAATTGTGGGCGGCGGCATCGCCGGGCTTTTTACCGCTTTGAAAGCCGCCCCTTACGGTAAAGTAGTAGTATTGACCAAGAAAACCATAGCCGAATCGAATACAGGACTGGCTCAGGGGGGAATTGCCGCTGCGGTGCACGAAGAAGACTCCCCCTTTTTACATTTGGAGGATACTCTGGAAGCGGGAGCCGGTCTTTGCATTATTGAAGCAGTTGATGTACTGGTTCGGGAAGGACCGGACCGGGTGCGGGAATTAATCGACATGGGCGCCGATTTTGATATGAAGGACGGCAGTGTATCACTTACCCGGGAAGGAGCGCATAGCAGGCCCCGTATTCTGCATGCTGCTGATGCCACCGGAGAAGCCATTCGGGTGGCTCTGGTAAGAAAATGTGAGGAAAACAGAGCCATAGATATAATTGAGGACCAGTTTCTGGTTGATATTTTGGGCAATGACAGCAGTAAAGAATGTTACGGTGCTCTGGTCTACGATGCCCGCCAGCAATCCAAGCTGGTCTACGCGGCTAAAGCTACCATTTTAGCCACCGGGGGAGCCGGGCAGCTATACCGTTATACCACCAACCCCAGCGTAGCCACCGCCGATGGCTTGGCAGCCGCATTTCGCGCAGGCTGCAGGCTGGCGGATATGGAGTTCATTCAGTTTCATCCCACCGTACTGTACAGCCATGACAACCAGCGTTTTTTGATCTCCGAAGCCGTAAGGGGCGAGGGGGGACTGCTCTACAACACTCGCGGGGAAAGATTTATGCCTTCTTATCACGCTCTGGAGGAACTGGCTCCCCGCGATATAGTATCCAGGGCCCTGCTCAATGAAATGGTGGAGACCGGAAGCGAATATGTTTATCTGGATATGAGTAAAATACCAAGAGTAAGCACCCGTTTCCCCACAATTTACCGCAGCTGCATGGAAAAAGGCATCGATATTACCCGTGATTATGTGCCGGTATCTCCAGCTGCCCATTATACCATGGGCGGAATTGCCACTTCCACCCGGGGGGAAACCGGGATATATGCCCTTTATTGCTGCGGCGAAGCGGCTTGCACCGGGGTGCATGGCGCCAACCGGCTAGCCAGCAATTCCCTCCTGGAAGGCATAGTATTTGGCCAGCGCATCGTCGATAACGCTGAAGAAATATTTTACCGTCGGCATATCGAGGTTGACGAGATATTTTCCCACATAGACCGTAGCTGGGTCTTAACTCCACAAAACGGTTCCATCGGGCCTCAGGAAGCCAAAGAAAAACTGCAGGCTATTATGTGGGAAAATGTGGGTATAATAAGAAATGAAGAGGGATTGAAGAAAGCCAACCGGGCAATTGAAGAAATTTACAGCAATGTTGCCCCTGGTGACGATCTTTTGGCTTACTACGAAATAATCAATATGATTACGGCGGCGCGTATTGTTATCCAAGCGGCACTCTGGCGCAAGGAAAGCCGGGGCGGTCACTATCGCTCGGACTATCCCCGGCGTGATGATATGCGCTGGTTAAAACATACCTCATTTGTCAACTGCTAGACAGGCACGAGGACGGTTCTTTTGCCTGCCCGAAGGAATGACACAGCAAAAACGTCCCCTTGTGTACAATGCAAAAAGACTATTGACAGAATTACAAAGCAATCGTTTCTTTGCCGCAATAACCGTTCAACTGCGAAAGTTGAGTTACTTAATAAAATGGAGGTAAAAATGGATTTCTGCGGACTGGATGAGCTTATAAAAAGAGCATTAACCGAGGATATTGGGCATGGGGATATTACCACCCAGAGTCTCATACCTGAAGAACAAATCGGAGAAGGCATATTCTATGCCAAAGGGGAAGGAATACTGGCGGGAATCGGAATTTGCCAGCAAGTGTTTGCTTTCCTGGACCCGCAAGTTGAATTTCAGATGCTGAAAAATGACGGTGATGAATTGGCACCCGGCGATAAAATCATGGTGGTAAAAGGCAGGATGCGAGCCCTCTTGAGCGGTGAGCGGGTGGCCTTGAACTTTATGCAGAGGATGTCGGGAATAGCTACTAAAACCAGCAGTATAAGTGAACTGGTCAAGTATTTCAAAGCGGAACTGGTTGACACCCGTAAAACCACACCCGGCCTTCGCTTGTTGGAAAAATATGCGGTGCGGGTAGGCGGGGGGCGAAACCATCGCTTTGCTCTCTATGATGGAGTAATGATCAAAGACAACCACATTCAAGCCGTTGGGGGTATCCAAAAAGCAGTTTGCCTGGCCCGGCAGAAGCTTCCCCATACCTTGAAGATCGAGGTGGAAGTCGAAACCCTGGCCCAGTTGCAGGAAGCCCTGGAAGCTCAGGCCGATATTATTATGCTGGACAATATGGATGTGGAAACCATGAAAGCAGCCGTAGAAATAACCGCTAGTCGAGCCTTGCTGGAAGCCTCGGGCGGGATCAATGAAGAAAATATTGTAGAGATTGCCCGCAGCGGGGTCGATTTCATATCATGTGGGGCACTCACCCACTCGGCTGTCAGTCTCGATATTAGCTTCAAAATAAATTAAACTTCTCAAGATGTTAACCGGTTGATATAATTATGGTTAACAATATTGAGGAGGTTTTGGCATGAAAATTTCTACCCGGGAAATGGTCTGGGCGGCCATGTTTACCGCTTTGCTCTGCGTTTTAACCATTCTGGTACGGATGGTGCAGCCAATTTTGGTCATTCCGTTCAGTTTACAGCCACTGGTTATGCTCTTGGCTGCCTGCTTGCTTTCACCTTTGGCCGCTTTTTTAAGTATGCTGGCTTATCTTGGCCTGGGGTTGATGGGCCTGCCGGTTTTTTCCTCGCCCCCTTACGGTGGCCCCGCCTATGTCTTGATACCTAGCTTCGGTTTCCTGCTGGCTTTTCCATTAGCCGCCTGGGTGCAGTCCAGGCTGATCCGTAAAAACAATCTGTTGAATTTCATCCCGGCAGGGATAGTGGGTGTATTACTTTACTATACAATGGGATTACCCTATATGTATCTAATATTAAATTTTTACCTGGGGCATACTGTAGATGTCATAAAGGTATTGAAAATAGGGTTTTTACCGTTCATAGGCTTTGATTTCCTGAAAGTAATCCTGGCTTCCCTCATTGCAGTACAGGTAAGCAGGAGATTGGACTTGAAAAGAGAAGTAGTTCCTATGTAAGATACAATTTGATTTAAAATAAGTGTTGTTAGCCCCTATGCCACAATTGGATTAAACTTATAACAAATTATTAACCATGGAAAGCTTCTGAGGTCCTTCCTTTAATTAAGAATTAAAATTGTTGCTTAGTATTACTTTTTGTATAGAGATAAAATATAAACAGGAAGAGATTGATGGCTAATTCGATTACTGATGTTAAAGGAATAAAAGTCGGTTCGGTGCAGGATATGAATGCTTTGACCGGCTGTACCGTTGTGCTTACCGGACGTGAAGGAGCGGTTTGCGGTGTTGATGTGCGCGGGTCGGCTCCTGGCACCCGTGAGACCGACTTGCTCTCACCCCTGAATATGGTCGAAAAAGTTCATGCCGTAGTTTTGAGCGGGGGCAGTGCGTTTGGATTGGATGCCGCCTGCGGAGTCATGGAGTTTTTGGAAGCCCAGGAGATTGGCCACCCGGTTGGGCCAACAGTGGTGCCGATTGTGCCGGCTGCAGTTTTATTTGACCTGGGAGTGGGCGACTTCCGTGTGCGTCCCGACCGCAAAATGGGTTTGGAGGCCTGCCGGCAGGCGGGAGCAGAGGTTCGGGAAGGTAACATAGGGGCTGGAGCCGGGGCCACGGTAGGCAAGCTAAGAGGCTATGAGTTCTGCACCAAGAGCGGGCTGGGAAGCTGGTCGGTTAGCCTGGAGAATGGACTAACCGTTGGTGCGATCGTAGCGGTCAACGCTTTCGGCGATGTAATAGATCCCCGGAACGGTCAGATAATAGCCGGAGTCCGCAGTGATGACGGCAGTATGCTGGGGACTGCCCAGGCTTGGAAAAACCTTAAAGGAGTCATACCTTTTCAGCGGGCTACCAATACCACCATTGCGGTAGTCGCCTGCAATGCGGAATTGGATAAGAGCCGGGCGACCAAACTGGCCCAGATGGCTCATAACGGCCTCGCGCGGTCGATTAATCCCATACATACCATGTGCGACGGCGACACCGTTTTTGCTCTGGCTACCGGGGAAATAGCCGGGGATGTTAATGTAATTGGTTACCTGGCCCAGGAAGTTCTGGCTCAGGCGGTTTTGCGGGCGGTTTATGCCGCGCAAAGCGTACAAGGGATTCGGGCCTGCAGTGACTTAGGGGAGGGGGATAATAAAATATGATACTGGTCTTCGATATAGGCAATACCAATATGGTTATCGGAGTGTATAAGGGAGAGAATTTGATTACACACTGGCGGCTAAGGACCGATACCCTGAGAACTTCGGATGAATATGGAATGATGCTGAAAGCCCTTTTTGCGCATGACGAACTGGATATGAAAACGATTCATGCTGTGATCATTTCTTCGGTGGTTCCTACTCTGATGATTGAACTGGAATGGATGAGCCGTAAGTATTTTAATAATAAACCGCTGATAATCGGTCCGGGGGTCAAGAACGGGCTGGCTATAAAATACGATAATCCCCGTGAAGTAGGGGCTGACCGTGTGGTTAATGCAGTGGCAGCTTTTCATAAATATGGAGGGCCGCTGATTATTGTTGACTTTGGCACGGCTACCACTTTCTGCGTGGTTAACGAAAAAGGTGAATACCTGGGAGGCGCAATTGCTCCCGGGATTATCATATCTACCGAGGCCCTGGTTTCCAAGGCTGCCAAACTACCCCGGGTGGAGTTGCACCGTCCCCGCAGCTTGATCGGGAAAAATACCATCACCAGTATGCAGGCTGGAATAATGTATGGTTTTGTCGGACAAGTGGAAGGAATAATCAACCGGATGAAAAATGAAATTGAGGGTGAGCCCCGGGTAGTAGCGACTGGCGGCTTGGCTCCGGTAATAGCCCAGGAAACCGATGTAATTGACACTATTGACCAGTTCCTGACCCTGGATGGTTTGCGGATAATATATGAAATGAACCGGGGGTAAGGATGTTTAAAATTGGCGATGTGGCTATAAGAAACCGGGTATTGGCCGCACCTCTGGCGGGAGTTAGTGACAAAGCTTTTCGCATGCTGGCCAAATATTTCAGTTGCGGGCTTACCTATAGTGAGATGATAAGCGACAAGGGACTCTTGTACAACCAGACGCGAACCAGAGCTTTGGCCGACATAAGTGGAGAAGGACTCACCGCCATACAGATTTTTGGGGCGGAAATTGAAGATATGGTACGGGCTGCTGTCATAGTGGAAGATATGGGAGCCCAAATCATCGACATAAATATGGGCTGCCCGACTCCCAAAATAGTAAGAAATGGGGAAGGGGCAGCTTTAATGCGTGATCTAAGCAAAAGCCGGGCCATGATTCGGGAAATAACCCAGGCAGTCAAGGTGCCGGTAACGGTAAAGATGCGTAAAGGCTGGGATGAAAACAGCAACAACTGCCTGGAGCTGGCTCTGGCGGCTGAAGCAGCCGGAGCGGCAGCGGTGACTGTGCATCCGCGTTTCCGCAGCCAGTTTTTCTCAGGGCGGGCGGATTGGGATGCCATTAAGGAGGTCAAAAAACATCTAGGGATTCCGGTCATCGGCAACGGGGATATCTGGAGTGCTGACGATGCATTGCGGATGATGGAACATACCAACTGTGATGCGGTAATGATTGGCCGTGCCGCCATGGGCAACCCCTTCATATTCCGGGAGACTGCAGAGCTTCTCGAAAACGGGCGGCATATTCCCCCGGCTACCGTTCGCGAGCGCATAGATACTGCGCTCAAGCACATGCAATTAGCCTGCCAGTATAAAGGAGAGACCGTTGCGGCCCGCGAAATGCGCAAACACCTTACCTGGTATACCAAGGGCCTGCCCGGTGCAGCTCGTATCCGCGTCGAAATCAACCAAACCTCAAACCCTTCAGAGATGATTGCCATTCTAAGCAAGCTTATGTGAGGAGTTAGGCGTGAGGGGTAAGGGGTAGCTTTCGATATCAATATCGGGCTAATGCTAATATACCTCATCCTTTCTCTAGCCAACTCATACTGTTGCCTTAGCCGTGTTGCAGAGAACCCCTCTGTGTGCCCATAGGGAACAAGACAAGTTAACGGTGTTACATGCGAAGCCCTTACGGGCACAATGATGCTCCCAATGGTCTCCAATAAGGGAGCAGATCGAAGTATATATATTAAAGAGCGAACTTATGTTAACAAGTTGTTTTAACAACTGACCGAGGTACCTCCTTGCCTCACTCCTTACCCCTCGCGCCTCACCTTCGTACTTGATTTCACATTTGCTCAGTGCTAATATTATCCTAAATATTATTGTGTACAAGTTTGTGCTCAAGGAGTTTGTTATGGAAATATTTCGTATTCAGGATAAAATAATCAGCTGGCAGAAGATTGAAAAAACACTGCGCAAAACCTTGCTGATGAGGTCGAAGGGCTTCTCCCAGCAGGAGGTGGCTGATCGCCTCAATATTGACCGGACTTTCATTTCGCGCCTGGAAGGCATCGGGGAATTGCGCAAAGGCCAATCTATAGCGTGCATTGGGTTCCCGCTGCAAAATAAGGATGAGATACGGAATATATTGGAAAAAGAAGGGGTAGACTTTATATTATTAATGACCGAAAAAGAGCGTCTGGATTTTGTAAACAATCTCAGCGGTAAAGAGCTGCTCAATGAATTGATGGATTTAACCGCCCGGGTAAGGACATATGATGTAGTAATAGGGCTGGGTTCCGATGAACGGCTGAAGCTCATCGAAGGAGTGTTGGACGGCCAGTTTATCGGGGTAGAGATTGGAACATCTCCTATTACCGAGGATAAATGGATAGACCCCCAGGAAATTCGCAAAATCTTGCGCTCTATTAAATCTGCACGTTAGTTTTAGAATCATAATTTTGAATGACTTCTATTAGGAGGTTTGATTTTTGAAGCACATAGTGAGTGTTAGTTTGGGTTCGTCCAAAAGAGATCATGCTTTCGAGACCGACTTTATGGGTGAGCAGTTTCGCATCGAACGCATCGGTACGGATGGCGATTGGGACAAAGCAATAAACCTGATCCGCAAGCTGGATGGCAAGGTGGATGCTTTCGGGATGGGGGGCATTGATTTATACATATATATTGCGGGCAAGCGTTATGTGATTAAAGATGCCCAGAAGCTGAGAAGAGAAGCCCGAAAAAGCCCGATGGTCGACGGCAGCGGCTTGAAGAATACCCTGGAACGCAAGTGTATTATGGATGTACAGCAGAACGGAATATTGGACCTCAGGGGCAAAAGAGTATTAATGGTTTGTGCGGTCGACCGTTTCGGGATGGCCGAAGCTTTTGAAGAAATCGGAGCCAGGCTTACTCTGGGCGATTTTGTATATACGGTTGGGGTGCCGATTCCCCTCCATTCCCTGAAAACCTTGCGGATTTTGGGCGGTATGGTAGCTCCTTTTATTGTGCGGATGCCCTTTGACAAACTTTACCCCACCGGCAGCCAACAAGATGTCATAATTCCCAAGCACTCGAAATATTATTATGAAGCTGATGTTTTAGCCGGTGATTTTCTGTACATCCGCCGTTACTTGCCGGATAAGCTGAACGGTCAGGTGATTATAACCAACACCACTACCAGCGACGATATGAAAATGCTTAAACGGCGGGGCATCAGCAAGGTAATTACAACCACTCCGGATATGGGCGGCCGTTCATTTGGCACCAATGTAATCGAAGCGTTAATCGTGACCTTGATAGGGCGGCCGATGGAAGAGATCAAGCCTGCAGATTATTATGACATGCTGCAGGAAATGGATATGAAGCCGGGGGTGGTCGATCTTAAGGAGTATTGATGTTTGAATTGGATTTTGCTTTTTACAATTTGAAAAACGCGGATCGACGGGGCATTTTCTGCCAAAAGTTTATTTTGGACAGGTTGGCCCCGGTTTTATTTAGCCCCCGGGTGGAAAGGCTGATCGACCTGCGGGATCTGGGTGCCCGGGGCTGCAATATCATGTTACCGCTGGGACCGGGGAATCTAAGGATGTTGGAGCCGGAAACCCAGGAAAACATCGTTAATAAGTCGACTGCCATTCTTGAGGATTTTAAGCTGCCGGCCATGGCGGTGGACCGCCGCCATAAAAAACAGTTCAGCGAGTTATTTAGCAACTTGCCTCTGGTTTTTGGGGATAATTTTATTAAGGCCCTGGCCTCGGTGCTGGTCAGGGAGACCCTTTCGCGCCGCGATATTAAGAAACTGGTGGTAGTTGGGGATACTGATTACTTCCTCGATTTTATAAGTGAGATCAGCAATTTGGGTATCCCTGTGTCACTGCAGAGTGACCATCCTTCGCGACAGGAAATTTTAGCCTATCATTTACTCTATGAAAAAGGCCATGCGGTGAGCACCAGCTATATAAAGCCGCAGCACTGGCAAAGGGGCGACCTGGTTTTGATGATTGACCAGGACCGGCAGCAACTGGCAATAACTTACCCCCAGGCTTTTTATTTGAGACTTGGCAATGATGTCTGCAACCTGGCGCTGGAATTGGAACAGCGCCTGCAGCAAAACGGAATCGACCGTGCTCTGCATAATTTGGCCCCCATCCTGGAAATTTCTTTGCTGGCCAAAGCAGGAATTTGGGATCACGATGCCGAACAAAATAAAGCCAAAGGAGAAGGCCAGTGCTTTCTATTTTTACAGGAACTTGGTTACGAACTCGGTTTATGGGACCTCTTCCTTGACAAGGCTATATGAGGTCTTTATAATACCATAAAGGAAAAGTTGCGAAAAGTATACTAGGAGCGAGCGTGGCCTCGCTTCAGACCGGCAAAAACGGCGAATAGCTGCGTTATTCCAGAACCCCGTTCAATCGACGTACCTTATGTACGACTCAATCACGGGCTTCTGGAAAGCCTTGCTCTTCACCCTTTTTGCTCGGTCTGCTAATATCAATGCTTTATTGGCATTCCTGGAGCGAGCGTGGCCTCGCTTTTATCAGTTATTTATCGGGAGAAACTACGGAGCAGTTTCAACACACCGCTGCAACGAGGCGCGGGACGTCTTTTCGCCTCGTTAATAGAAACCCAACCGTGTAAAGAAGCGGGAGACATATTTTAACTTCGATATAGATGGGGGAGCGATTAAATGGTGGAAGAAAAGGAAGTTGTCCTAACTAAGGAAGGCCTGGAAAAATTAGAAAATGAACTGGAGCATTTAAAATCAGTCAAACGTGAAGAAGTTGCGGAAAGGATCAAACAGGCGATTGCTTTTGGCGATATATCGGAAAACTCCGAATACGAAGATGCTAAAAATGAGCAGGCCTTTATCGAAGGGCGGATTATGAGCCTGGAAAAAACTTTGAAAAACGCCCGCCTGATGGAAGACAACGATATCCGCACCGATGTAGTTTCTCTTGGCTCCAAAGTAACTTTGAAAGAAGTAAAGACAGGCCGGGAAGTTGCGGTTACCATCGTTTCCTCGGTTGAATCCAAGCTCAAAGACGGTAAAATCTCGGATGAATCTCCGGTAGGTCGGGCCGTAATGGGCAAGAAAGTAAAATCAACGGTGGAAGTGGAAGCCCCTGCCGGCAAAATAAAATACAAGATATTAAAGGTGGAAAAGTAAAACCGTAAGGCGTGAGGTGTTAGGAGCAAGGAGTAGAATCGACTAAGTTGCTATTACATGCAGAATTAATGGGATATTAGTAGTTGCAGAAGTCCTACAAGTGGATTTAACATAGGATTTCCAGTTATTACTGTGTCGATTAGCATCCTGTGTTAACAGGAGTGCACTGAACGAACATCTAAAGTTACCCCTTACCCCTTACCCCTAACGTACTAAGACAAGGAAGTGTTTAGATGTCGGAACAGGAATCTAATCTCAATGAAATAAGCGATATTAACGAACTCAAGAAGGTCCGCCGGGAAAAACTGACGGAGCTTAAAGATATGGGTGTTGACCCTTTCGGGGGACGATTTGAGCGCAATGCCATGGCTCAGGAAATCAAGGACAAATTTGAGCAACGGGAAGGTCAAAGCGTGCAAATCGCCGGGCGTATAATGTCCAAAAGACGGCATGGCAAAGCTGGTTTTGCCAATCTTTATGACCTCTCCGGCGATATCCAGCTTTATTTTCGTAAAGACGATATTGGCGAAGCAAAATACGAGCTCTTTAAGAAACTTGATCTAGGCGATATTCTGGGGATCGAAGGTGAGGTATTCCGCACTCAGAAGGGCGAAATCAGTGTGCATGTGCGGGACCTGGTCTACCTGTCCAAGTCCCTGACCCCCTTGCCGGAAAAATGGCATGGTCTCAAGGATGTGGAACTGCGCTACCGCCAGCGTTATGTCGACCTGATTGTTAATCCTCATGTCAAAGAGGTATTCGTCAAGCGCAGCCAGATTATCAAGGAAATAAGAAACTACCTGGACGGGCGCGGATTCCTGGAAGTCGAAACTCCGATGATGCAGCCGATCCCGGGAGGTGCTGCGGCCCGGCCCTTTATTACCCATCACAACGCATTGAACATGGAACTGTACTTGCGCATAGCTCCCGAACTCTACCTCAAGCGTTTGCTGGTGGGGGGGCTGGAAAAAGTTTATGAAATTAACCGCAACTTCCGTAATGAAGGAATATCCACGCGCCACAACCCGGAATTTACCATGCTGGAACTTTACCAGGCTTATGCCGATTACCAGGTAATGATGGAACTTACCGAGGAATTGATTTCATCCGTAATCCTTAAAATCAACGGTAGTATGGTGGTCGATTTTGAGGATCAGCAGATCGACTTCAAGCCTCCCTGGCGAAGGGTGGCCATGCTGGATGCCATCAAGGAACACACCGGCCTTGATTTCACGGTAATTAAAGATGACGAAGCAGCGCGACAGGCGGCCGGCAGCCTGAATATGGAAGTGGCAAAAGAAGCTTCCCGCGGGGAAATTATAAATGAAGTATTTGAGCAGTTTGTGGAGGACAAGCTCATCCAGCCTACATTTATTTATGGGCATCCGGTAGAAATATCGCCGCTGGCCAAGCGCAATGCGGCTCATCCGGAATTTACCGACCGCTTTGAGGTATTCATCATGCAGCGGGAAATTGCCAATGCCTTTTCCGAGCTTAACGACCCGATTGACCAGAAAGAACGTTTTATGAAACAGGTGGAAAAACGGGCCGGCGGCGATGCCGAAGCCCATATGATGGATGAAGATTACATAAACGCCCTGGAATACGGGATGCCCCCGGCGGGCGGGCTGGGCATCGGGATAGACCGTCTGGTGATGCTGATTACCAGCTCGGCTTCCATAAGAGATGTGATTTTATTCCCCACCCTGCGTCCCAGAGAATAATAAATGCGAGAGTAAAAGGGGACGATTTTGCGGTTGCATCACGAAGTAACAGCAGAGTCGTCCCTTTGTACACCCCGGAAAGGACAAAACCTTGCTATTCAATTCCTATGAGTTCATATTCGTTTTTTTACCCTTGACCCTCTTGCTCTATTTTTTCCTCAATCATCACGGGCTGCGTACTGCCGCCAAAGCCTGGCTGGTCCTTTGTTCCCTGGCTTTCTACAGTTGGTGGAATATTGTTTACCTGCCGCTTATCCTGGCTTCCATGCTTTTCAATTATGTGGTGGGCTCAACTTTAAGCTCCAGAAAATTTGCTTCACCCGGTCAAGCGAGACTGCTCTTGAGCTTTGGCATTATAGCCGATATTGCTCTCCTGGCTTATTTTAAATATGCCGACTTCTTCATAAACAATTTAAATATGCTGTTTTCATCGGATATTCCGCTCTTGTATTTAACCCTGCCCCTGGCTATAAGCTTTTTTACTTTCCAGCAGATTGCCTATCTGGTGGATGCCTACCATGCGGAAGCTCAGGAATATGACTGGCTTAACTACGCCCTTTTTGTAACATTTTTTCCTCATTTGATCGCCGGTCCCATCGTCCATCATAAAGAAATGATGCCGCAATTTCGCTCCCTGGAGAACAAATCCTGGAACTACGAAAATGTGGCCCGGGGTTTTTTGCTTTTTGTAATCGGATTATTCAAAAAAGTGGTGATTGCCGATGCCCTGGCAGTTTGGGCCAGCTGGGGTTTTGATACGGCTCCGGTCCTTACCTTGATGGAAGCCTGGATAGTATCTTTGTCTTATACCTTCCAGATTTATTTTGATTTCAGCGGCTATACCGATATGGCCCTGGGCCTCGCTTTGATGTTTAATATCCGCCTGCCCTTGAACTTCAACTCTCCTTATAAATCTCTAAATATCCAGGATTTCTGGCGGCGCTGGCACATGACCCTATCCCGCTTCCTGCGCAATTACATCTATATACCTTTGGGCGGCAACCGTTCCGGGGAATTAAGGCTGTACAGCAACCTGATGATAACGTTTCTTATCGGCGGCTTATGGCATGGCGCTGCCTGGACCTTTGTGTTCTGGGGGTTTTTGCACGGCCTGGCTTTAGTGCTGCACCGAATGTGGCAAAAAACCAGAATTAAAATGAATAAAGTTCTGGCCTGGTTTTTGTGTTTTAACTTTGTTAATTTTGCCTGGGTGTTTTTTCGCGCCCGCAGTTGGGAAGATGCCATAAAAGTCCTGCATGGGATGCTGGGCTTCAACGGGTTGGTTCTGCCCGATTGGCTGGCCGCCCACCTGGGAATGCTGGTATCCTGGGGAGTATCTTTTCAAAAACTAGCTGTGGCCGACTTGCCGCGTGTACTAATTATCTTGATCATATGTTTGCTTATCACATTATTAACGCGCAACTCAATGGAGATAGAAGCCCGCTTTCGTCCCAACCTGCTGAGTACAGTTGTTATTGGTGCCATGGCTATTACCGCCATCCTCAGCCTGACCCGGGTAAGCGAATTTCTCTATTTTAATTTTTGATGGGCGAAAAGCTTAGGGTTAAGGTCCCCTTGACACCGATTCTTAACAAGGGAGAAATATTATGAATCTTTATAAGAAATGGCTGATAAGCGCTCTAAGCTTAATATTGCTGCCGCTGCTGGCTATAGCCGGCTTCAACTACTATATTGATCCTTTGTGGAATTTTGACCATGCCAATTGTTATAATACCATTCAGGCATCCTTTGACGAGCGGCAGCAGAAGACCAACCGGGTTACCTTCGGCAAATTCGATTATGACACTTTGATTCTGGGGAGCAGCCGCGTTACCTATATCAGCCAGTATGATTTTGCCGGCCATCGCGCTTACAATTATTCAGTCAGCAATATGCTGCTCGACGAATACTATGATTATGTGGAATACGCCAAACTTAAAAACGGTCGTGATTTTGACTGTATTATTATCGGTCTGGACTTTTATAACACCAACCGGAACCTGAAGCGTGAATTCAACGAGCCATTATTTTATATGAACAAATCCAATGAATTTGCCTACCGCTACAAGACGCTGCTTTCTACGGATGTATTGAAATATGCGGTTCAAAACTTTAAGTCCTCCCGGCAGGGCAGTCCCCCAAATTTTGCCTATGACCGCCGTAATATAAAGACCCTTAACCTGGTGGCACCAGATGAAAAAACCGCCAAAGTCAGCGCCACCCTGGAGAAATACCGGAAAGACATCTACAACAACTATGAATATACCGATGTCAAAGGAATCCTAACTAGGCTTAAGAAAAGCAACCCGCATACCAGGTTTATTGTTTTCACCACTCCGGTTTCCCAACCCCTGTTCGATTTGATGCGGGAGCAGGGCCTTTATCCCTACTATGAGCGCTGGCTGACCGACTGTGTAGACGTATTCGGTGAGATGTACAACTTTATGGGTTATAATTCGGTCACCACCAACCTGGACAACTATTATGACGCCAGTCATATTTACCCGCAGGTCGGTACCCTCCTCGCCCATAAAATAACCGCCTATCCCGACCCCCGCATCCCGGAGGACTTCGGAATCCTGCTGGAAAAATAACTGCAGGACTATTTGGCATCAAGATAAAGATGCTTGACGGTGTTGCTTATTAACCTCCGGGTTATCTTGATTATGGCGATAATATTCATTAATCACTTCGTCCAAGGCCTGGCTTATTTCCAGGACTTCCGAAGCGTTAAGATTATTCCTTATTTGTAGTATATTTGCCAGATTTTTGCGTAGTTGTTCGATCTCTTTGATTATTTCAGATCTGTTGCGTGCCATAGATTTTGTTGACCTCCGATTAAAACTAAAATAAAGATTAAACCATCGTTTGAAAATTAAAAATAAAGACCTAATTATTATCCGGGAAAATGTATTTCTCCAGAGGCAAACCTTCTTCTTTACATAAATGATATATTCCGCTCCACAGTTTAGCTCCCCCGTTTTTCTCCCCGCGCACAATCCGGTACAAATAAGAATAATCAATGCCCAGGCGGCGCGCCAGTTCAGGGAGAGTCCAGTTCCTTGTTTTTCCCAGCGCTAATAAAGCAGCAACATTTGCCTTCATTTTACCGCCCGTCCTTTGTCTGCCAACAATATTACGCTTAGCATACTATGTCTACAGACAATAGTCAACCAATTATTCCACCTTTTTACACGAAAGGCACTTGTATTATTGTCTGCAGGCAATATTATCGTTAAAATAAGAGAACAGAGGGGGGCTGAAAACTGGATTTCGACAAAAAAAGTTTTGCCAATCTTTTAAATATAGCCAAAGGTGAGCGCTCCATAAACAAATTCGGAAACGAGGCGGGAGTGGATCCGGGTTATTTGTCCCGTTTACTGCGTTGCCTGCTTGATACAGCCCCTAGTGCTGCAGTTATTAAAAAGCTGGCAAGCCAAGCCGCCAACGGGGTTGACGTCCAGGATTTGCTGCTAGCGGCCGGTTATATCGACTCAACAGATAGAGAATTTGATGTTGTCAAACCAGCAAGCGATAAATCCCAGCAAATGCAAGCCTGGGAAAAGGTCATTGAAGAAGCGGCACAATATAATATTTCTCCTGAACTTGCATCTGAATTGTTCAGAACCCTCGGACAATCCATGGAGAAAATTAAAAATAACAAGTAGATGGGTTCTACTTATAAAACCCCTGTCTCCACGAGCTTTTTGTATATCCACTCCAAAACATATATCCCCACGATGCTCAGAATGCCGCAGCATACCCCCACCAGAAGGCCGGCCAAGGTGCGGCTGGCTGAGATCGACACAGCGGTAAAAACGTGGCAGAAGCTGTTTACCATGGAGATACTGCCCATAACCACACCGAATCCGAGAACCAGCAGGATCAAATCCTCTTTATATTTGTGATAGAGATAGACCATGGCAAAAAGCGCAGGATAACCGATGATTATTTCTTTGAAACGCGGCCGCGCCAGGAAAATGCTCTCCAAAATCTCCCGCAGTCTTATTTCCAGTCCCGATACTGCTATTTCCGTGTTGTTACCGCTGCGGCCCAGGTAATAATACAGGGCGAGCAGAGCCACCATGCCGCATCCCAGGACCAGATAATCAGGCTTCATATGCAGGAAATCCATAACCTTTTCCTTAAAGCCCAGCTTACCCGCAAAACAGGCAAAATAGTTGATTCCAAACATCAGCAAGGGCAGCATAAATGCCAGCTTAACCCCGCTGAATATTTTTACATTCATAATATAGCGGATATCGGCTAGACTGGTTACCACCGTGTACATTCCCAGGGCATTTACACCGATAATAATGGCCAGGCTGGCCAGGAGCTGCAGCCAGACAGCTTTTCCCCGGTTGTCCCGCAAGTAGATGAGCAAGAGCAGGCTGGAAAAACAAGGATACAATATAGCTGCGCCCAAGGCATAAACTTTTGAGAAATCTGCGCTGAGCAGAATATTTAAGCTCAAGCAGGCCAGTAGTCCTAAAGTAAACCAGACAGCCAGCAAACGGCGGCCCGGTTTAAAAAGATAAAGCAGGTAAAGGCTGGCGGCCAGCAGCAAGCTGAGGGCGACTGCCATGCGATGCCAGGGTCCCGGTACTTTACCAGACAAGTGCTTGAGCGGCTGGTCGATAATGAAGCCTTTGCCGGCGATAGTATCATGGAAACGCCCGAGCATTTCTATAGTATTGTTTATATTGGCTGAATAACTTATTCTCCCATCTTTAAAAGGTGAAACATAGAGGATGCGGATACCCCGGTCAACCACTGCCCGCACCCAGCGGTAGTAGCGCTCATCGGCAGTGGTCACAAACTCGTCATTGGTTGTTGAATAAACCCGGTTGATGGGATAGCCGGCCGCTTCCATCACTGAATCAAGCCCTGGCTGGCTGACATATTTTAGTTGTTCCGAAGTCTCGATGATGCCTATAATCAGGCCCTGTTTCTCAATCATATTTATTATGGGATTCAAGTGATCCGGATTGCCGCTGACCTCGTTGCCGAAAACCAGGTATTTAACATCATATTTGCGGATCTGTTTTTCATATTCCTGCAGGTATGCATAATTGGAACCGGTATTATTGTCGGGGCGCAGGATGATTTGAAAGCCCTTGGATTTCAGCATATCCATAACCCGTTCATCAAATCCCAGCCGGACATCGACTTCGACAAACTCATTGGCAGGTTTTTTAGGGTCCTTGGGCTTATCGAGCGGCAGGAGTTCTGTATTAACGATAAAGTAACTCTGTCCTCCGTGATTGAAGCTGATGATTTCATTAGGGGCAAAACGACTGCCCAGACGTTCTTTAAGAAAAGCTACGGTGTCAGGCTGGTTGCTTTGAATGACCAGCTTGTCCGGACTGACATAAGCATTTCCTATCGCTTTGCGGGCTGCTGCCTGCATGGATGGGTAATCATTGGAAGGGAAAACTGAGAATTCGCCATAGGGAGTAATATAGAGATCTCCATTGTAGGCCATATCCCGCAAAGAAGTTTCCTTTAGGGCAATAGTATTAACTCCGGCCTCCTTCAAACGAGCCAGTGTCTCATCCAGGTCCATGTTGGCAGCGTGCACGGTTTTCCAGAATTCCCGGTAATCCGCTACAGTAACCACATTTTTATTAAGGTTCTCGTTGCTTACCCTGAGATATATTCCGCTGCCTGACAGAATTAAGGTCAAACCCAATAATATCCACAGCATCCATTTGAAATTCAGCTTCACTATTTTGCACCCTCCGTTTTGCTTATAAGTTTAATATTAATCCTTAAAATATTACACGTGAAACATTTTCTGGGACCGGCTCTTTTCTGTCCCCTATTTTAACACAATGTTTTGCTTAAGGCCGCTGATATATGCGATACCCAGATAAACGCAACCGCTCAATGCCAGGGGCAGCAGGAAGAAAAACCCTGAGGCTGCCGTATAAAAATGCCGGAAGGCAAATACAACTGCCAGCATGGCTGCGGTCGGGAAGAGCAGTTTGCCCGCAAAAGCAAGCAGTTCCCGGCCCATAAAACCCCCGATTTCCCGGCGTACCATATAAATCATGATAAGACCGTATAAAAGCAAGCAAAAAGCGGTGGACAGGCTTATCCCGGCTATCCCCGTGCTCTTGAACAAAAGCAGGTCGAGAATCAGCTTTAAAAGCAGGCAGAATAAACTGGCAGTCATGGGAACCCGGAACTTCTTTAGGGCATAGTAAACCCGGTTCAGAAGCTCTTGGCAGGCGTAACCCGGCACTGCCAGGCTGTAGAAAAGGAAAGCCAGCGAAGTCATAGCGGTAGAATTGCTGGTAAAAGCCCCCCGTTCATAAATCAGTGTGATTATTTCCTGGTGATAGGCTGCGACCAGTAAGAGATAAGGTAGCAGGATGAACAGTAAAACCTTGAAGGCATTCCCCAGCAGGCTGCGAATGCGGGTATAATCCAGGGCCAGACAATATTCTGAAAGGCGCGGGAATACCACTGTCGACATAGCCACTACAAATACGCTGGTAATAGTGATAAAAAGGTTGCTGCCGAAACCCAGCGCGGCGGTAGTGCCTTCTTCGAGGTGGGTGGCGAATGAACGGTCAACAATAAGGCAGATCTGCAGCAAAGAATTACCCAGCAAAATGGGCAGTAATTGCTTAAACAGATTGCTGGTATGCTGGTTTTTTAAATCAATCTTAAATGAAAATCGGTATTTCTCCCGTACCAGCACCGGTACTTGCACCAGAAATTGCAGAAGCCAGCCGAGGGTAGTAACGTAACCCAGAAAGACAATATCTTCGCCTTTGGTAAGCAGAGCCGCAATAATCAAGATATTAAAAGGAATACTTATACTGGCCGACAACAGGAAATAGCTGTGAACTTGCAGTATTCCCGTAGCCAGGTAAGTCAGACTCACAAACAGCAGGGTGGGAATCATAATCCGGGTAAGGGTAATCGCGATCCCCATCACCTCGCTGCTCAGGCCGGGAGCAATAACCCGGGTTATGGCCGGAGCAAATATAATGCCCAGAACCGAGACCAGCCCTCCCAAAAAGGTGATTTGGGCCAGAAGGTTGGCAATATACTGGTTGCGCTCCTCCTGACTGCGGTTGTTTATATAATAGGTTAGATCCGGAATGTTTACTGATGAGAGCGCGGTTCCGATACCGGCAAAAAGCAGGCCCGGAAAGCCAAAAATAACCTGGAAGGCATCTGTCAGCTTGGTGGTTCCGAAGGTTGAGGCGAAAACTATCTCCCGCGCAAAACCCAGAAGTTTGGACAAAAATATAATTATTGATACCCCTATAAAATTTTTCCCGGTTTTACTGGGCGTAATACTTTTACTCATTAAATTCTCCTCTTAATCCTCACGCCTTACGCTTTAAAAGTGACAGTGCCAGCCGTGCGTTGTCTTCGGATTTCCGGCGCATTTCCGAGGCTTGCTGCTCGATTTTTGCCTGCATACTCTGATTGCTCAGCAAGTGCTCAATTTCGTTTTTCATCTCTGCATAATATTTAGGCAGCGCCTGCAAGTCGAACAGCTTTAGGAAAGCGTCGATTTTAGGGTCGTAAGAAATGCCGGCGAAGGGAATCCCCCGGCTGGCAGCAAAAATCAAAGCATGCAGGCGCATAGCAATCATCAAATCAAGATGGGCAATCAGAGCCAGGTGCTCTTTACTGCTCAAGTGTTTATCGATTAACAGAGCATCATGACGCATAAGTTCCATTACTTTCCGGGATGCTGTTAAATCCTCCGGATAAGCCATTGGGATGAATATGACCCGGCAACCGCGTTCGGCCAGATCATCCAATAGGCTGGCCAATTCGTTCTGGTATCCTTCCAGGGCTGTCCATTTGCGGACCGACACCCCCACCACTGTCTGCTTGTCAAGGCCGCTATGCTCGAACAATTCCTGCATCGCCACCTGGTCGGTATCTTCGGGTTCCAGTGAAAAAACCGGATCGGAGGTTATGACCAACGGTGGCCGGACAACCCCGATTTCCTCAAGGAATAGTGCAGAATCCCGGTCCCTTAGTGTAATTAGGTTCACGTGATTGGCGACCAAGCGCATCAGGAATTTGCTGAAACTGCGGTTAATCGGACCTACTCCCTGGGCATAGAAAATGACCGGCGTTCCCAGCAGGCGCGCCAGGGCTACCACACTTATATAATAAGGAAGAGTGCGTGCGCTGGTTACATCCTGAAAAATACTGCCCCCGCCGCTGATCAGCAAATCAGCCTGCCGGAGTTCCCGCAACAGCTGCCAGGGCTTCATGTAATGCACCGCGCGGATATTATGCAGAGCCGCAGTGCGCTGCGGATGCCCGGAAAATACCACGAACTCTGCAGACGGTTCAATTTTCTTGATGCTTGAAGTTATAGCCGACAACAATGCCTCATCACCGGCATTATCGAAACCATAATATCCCGATAGAGCAATCTTCACTAACATACTCCCAAATAGACAAGGGGTAACAAGGGGACGGTTCTCCTGTCATCTAAGATGACAGGAGAACCGTCCCCTTGTCACCCCTCGCTTTGCAATTATAACTAATCCATTATAGTATTTGTCAAAACCGATTAGCAAGTGACGCCCGGAAATCCAATCTACTGCTTTAAGGGTAAGCCTCCTTAGATTCAATGGCAAAATATAACACATTCCCTGCTTCTAATGCTTAATTTATCTGTCTGTAAGCTTTTTCGCTATTTTTCGTATAACCAGGTAAAAATATATTCTCCGCTTCTTTGAGCGGTCGGGTTTCTATAAACGGGGCTAAAAAATGTTTCTTGCCTCGTTGCAGCGGTGTGTTGAGACTGCTCCGCAGTTTCTTCCGATGCTTAAAACTATATGGGCTGGTAACTTGATTAGCCATAGTTTGACAAGATTAACCTTAACTTGGCATATGGACAAGCCAAAACAGCGGTGTTAGAATGAACCTAGTTATTGGGAATAGGGGGTTTGTGCAGATATGCCTGCATATCTATATATAATTGTATTACTGTCGGCTTTTGTCATAGCCTACATATCCATGCCGCCGGTTATCAAATTGGCTCATCGGATTGGCGCCGTTGACCGTCCTGACCCGCGCAAGGTACATTCCCGTACTATGCCGCGGCTGGGAGGAATGGCTGTTTTTATCGCCTTCATCAGCTGCACCCTTTTTATTACTAAAATGTCCGGACCCATGCTGGGCCTGGTTTTGGGTTGCTGTATAGTCTTTCTGGTGGGTGTTCTCGATGACATGTTCCAGTTGTCTGCCTGGGTTAAGCTGATCGGTCAGATAATTGCCGCCGCTGTAGCCATGTACTTTGGTATAGTTGTGCATTTCGTCACCAATCCCTTTGACGGCTTGGTCAACCTGGGGATGCTAAGCCTGCCGCTTACCCTTTTATGGATTGTGGGCATTACCAATGCCATTAATCTGATTGACGGTCTGGATGGTTTGGCTGGAGGAGTATCCGCCATTGCTGCCAGCACCCTGGCAATTGTTTCCCTATTCAGAGGGCAGACTGAAGTTTCATTGGTAGCCTTTATTCTGGTGGCTGCTATTCTAGGCTTCCTGCCATATAACTTCCACCCCGCCAAAACTTTCATGGGAGATGGAGGCTCCAATCTCCTGGGATTTGTTCTGGGATGCCTGGCCATTCTGGGCACCACCAAGAGCGCTGCCTTGATATCCCTGTTTATTCCCATAGTTATCCTGGGGATACCTATTTTTGATACCTTTTTTGCCATAATCAGGCGCATCAATAACCATTCCCATATATTCAGACCCGACAAAGACCATTTGCACCACCGCTTGATGGCTATGGGCATGAGCCACCGGCGCAGCGTCTGCACCATCTATGCCATGAGCGGGTTTTTCGGAATAATAGCAGTTACATTAAGTTTTGTAAGCGGACCCAAAGCCACCCTGGTGCTGGGCATCTTGCTCCTTCTGGTTTTGTGGGGGGCCGGCAAAATTGGGATGTTCACCGGCGAGCGGGCCGACCAGGGCCGCCCGGTAATGGAACAGAGCAAAGCACACAATGTCTAATGTATGGGGACACACCTCCTGCGGGAATGCTGAAACGGTCCTCTGATTTCCTGCAAGTTCACAAGATACTGAGAATCAAGCCTAATGGGGAGATGTACTTATTATGGTTAAAATGAAGGCATTTCTAAAATTAATGTTGATGGCCGGAGTAATTTTTGGCGTTTTCTTTGGCGTCGGCACCGGGCTGACTCACCTCCTGACTTCTCCTTCCGGGATATTGGCCGAAGGTGATGAACAGGATAAGGACCAGCAGGCGACCATCGAGGAAGGCGAGCGGACCAACGTGCTAATCCTGGGGGTAGATGCCCGTCCGGGAGATGACCATCCCCGTTCCGATACCATGCTGCTGGCTACCATTGATCCTGAATTAAAAAAGGTAGCAATAGTTTCTATTCCCCGCGATACCAAAGTGAAACTAAAAAACGGTCAGGTCGATAAAATTACGGCTGCTAATTCGCTGGGCGGACCTGAATATGCGGTGGCAGCAGTCGAAAAGCTAATGGATACCAATATCGACTATTATGTGGAAATGGATTTTAATGGCTTCAAAGATATAGTAGATGCCCTGAGCGGAGTAAATATAAATGTGCCCCAGCGCATGAAAAAGCTTAGCGAAGGAATTAACCTTTACTCCGGACAGCAGAAGCTAAACGGTACGCAAGCCTTGGCATATGTACGGTTTCGGGATTATCCTATGGGTGATATTCAGCGGACCGCAGCCCAGCAGGAATTCTTAAGAGCCCTTACGGCTGAAATATTGAAACCGGGCACCATAACCAAACTGCCAAAACTCGCCACGACTATAGACAAGTGCACCGTTACCAACCTGCGCCTGGGAGATATGCTGAAGATGGCCAGTTGGGCCCGGGGATTTACCACGGAATCCCTGGTAACCCAGACCCTGCCCGGTTCTTTCTATGATGAGAGAGACAGCGACGGAAATCTTTTGGTAAGTTACTGGCTAGCGGATGAGGACCAAATTCCCACCCTGCTGGACAATATGCTGGCGGGCAAGACGGTAGCGGTGGTTCAGCAATCTCACAATCAGACAGTAGTTTCCGTCTCCAGCGGCAAGCTCCAGAACCCTCCGGCAGTTGAGGAGCAGGAAGCTGCCCGGGAAGATGTTGAAGAAGCTAAGACCCCGGTTCAAGAAACCAAGAAGAATCTAGAGCCAGTTGAAGAAAAACCTGACAATACGACCGATACAGCGCAGCCGGTCAATACTGAGTCCGAGAATAATCCTGTGCACGATACAGTTCAGGCCCCGGTCACCGAGGCGGCTCCTCCAGCTAATAATATACCGGCAGTCACTGACCCAACCGGTCCGGCAGGATACATTTAGTGGGGTCTGAGGCATAGGTTATCCCTTAACCCTAACGACTCACCCTCACGCCCAACAAAAAGGGAGGATTTATGAAGCATTTTATACATATTTCAATACATACTATAATAATCTGCATAGCCATGCTCTTTTGCCTGGCTCTTCCCGCCCATGCTGATACCGGAACCATCAACAGCAGTGTTGTCAATATCAGATCTGGGCCGGGCACCAGTTTCCCAGTAGCCGGATCGGCTTATCAGGGCACCGAAGTAAGTATATTGGAGAGCAGCAATGGCTGGTATAAAATCCAGTTGGGACAGCTGACCGGCTGGCTGTCAGGTTCACTGCTGGATGTAAAACAGCAGGACATTCGCATCACCGTCAAGGGTGAACTGGCCAACCTGCGCTCAGGACCGGGAACCAACTTCGATAAATTAGGCCAGGTAAGCAAAGGAGATACTCTAACCCTCCTGGAAGTCCAAAACGAATGGTATAAAGTTAAAACCGCCGATGGTAAAACCGCCTTTGTAGCTGCATTTCTAATGAACAGCCCGCCTGCACTTCCAGGTGCAAGTCCGGCGAATCAGAGTCCGGCTGTTACACCATCAGGCTCAGCCAATGATTCACTTGCTACAAACGGCCAAAATCCCGTTCAGGCAAGCGGCGACGCGAATGCCCCGGTGGTTTTCCTGGATAATAAGCAAATCAGTTTTGACGTACCCCCCATAATAGAAAACGACCGCACCCTGGTCCCGCTTCGGGCTATATTTGAGGCCATGGGAGCAACCGTGGATTGGGATGGTGCCAGTAATACCGTAACGGCTCAGAAAGACAGCACCGTTGTGGTCCTCACCATAGGCTCAACCTCGCCAACAATCAACGGCGTGGTAAGAAAACTGGATGTTCCCGGCAAAATTATGGGAGACCGCACCTTCGCCCCCTTGCGTTTTGTGGGTGAAGCCTTCCAGGGGACCGTTGATTGGAACGGTGATACCCGTACCATCACCATAGTCAGTCCCCCGTCCGCTACCATTCCGGCCAGTAATGAGAAAAACGTTATAGCCGTGACTGCCAATGAAGATCAAATAAATCTGCGCAGCGGACCTTCTCTCAATGATACCACCGTTGACCAGGCATCCAGAGGAGAAAGAATGACCGTCCTCGCGGAAAAAGATGGATGGTATCAGGTTAGCCGCGGGGGGAGAATCGCCTGGGTATCCGGAACCGTGGTTACTTTGGCCTGGCAGGAAAACGAACCCCCGGCCGTACCGGTAACTGCTACACCTGATACTCCGACGGCCCAAAATCCAAGTGATACTAATCCCACCACAACCCCAGATATGACTGACATATCGTCCGGGTCAGTGCGCGTTCTAGCTGACAAAAATGAAAATGGTATGCAGATTATCATAGGTTCAGGCAGCAAAATGGAGATAAGCAAAGAACAAACCGGTACCGGTATCAAATATGAAATCAAAAACCGCCATATAGAAGGCAGCACCTATTTTACCGAAATCCTGGGGGATCAGCTTCTGGAAGTCAGAGCGCAGGATCAGAGCGATAATACCATAGTGGAGATTAACATTCCCCCTACCATCCAATTCAGCACTGCCAGTGAGGATGAAGGTAAAAAGGAAATTATCACCATTCCCAATTTCATACTCAACCTGGAGCGAAAAACTTTCGGCAGCAGCGGGGAGAAACTGATATTAACCACCATGTTCCCGCTTACTTACACCACCCGACAGGATGGCAACCGGATGCAGGTGGAAATGAATCAGATGCTGCCGGGCAAAGCCCAGTCCGAATACAGCTATGGCGGCACCCTGCTGAACCGGGTTACCTTTAGAAATCAAGGCAGCAGCGAGTCTCCCCTCACCGTGATGGAAATAGAAACCAGCAACCCGGCCAAATTTGCCCTGGGCAAAAGCTCCGAAGGCAACGTTTTGAACATCCTTTTTATCGATCAAAATGAAGTTCAGCAGCGCAGTTCGACAATCGTGATCGATCCCGGCCACGGTGGTTCTGAACCCGGTGCCAGCGGCGACTTCCTGAAGGAGAAAGTACCTAACCTGGATATCGCCCTGAAAGTTGCCGAACTGCTCCGGCAGCGGGGAATGCAGGTTGTTCTAACCCGAACAGACGACTCCGCTGTTTCCCTGGATGACCGTTCCAGTATGGCCAATTTGTATAATGCCCGGCTGTTTGTATCCATACACAACAATGATCCTGGAGATCCAAGCAAACGTTATACGGTACAGGGAACAGAGACTCATTATTATGCTCCCCTGGAAATTCCGGAGCTGTTCATGCAGAGCGCGGAAAGATCCCGTTTGGCCACCTGCATTCAGGAGCAACTGGCGGCCAGGCTACAACGCCGCAACCGGGGAGTAAAAACCGGAGCAGCCTCCAATTTCTCGGTGCTGCGGAAAACCCAGATGCCCTCCGCCCTGGCGGAAGTATGCTTTATAGCCAATCCCGAAGAAGAACAACTCCTGATGCAGGATTACTTTAAAACAGCGGCCGCCGAAGCTATCGCCGATGGTATCACCAACTACTGCAACGGAACCGGCGGAACAGCAACAACAACCCAATATTCCGACATAAAAATCTAGGGAAACAGGGGTAAACATTGGAACTGTCCCTTCTGTCCCCGACAGGATAGCATCGGGGACATTCCTCCGCTTCCCAGGGAGATATTTTACTCTGCGGGGATTATAGCGTGTCGTTAAGCCACTATTACGGTGGTTCTACGAGGAGGTGTGTCCCCATACTTAAATTCCCTTAACAAAAATACTTGGAAAAAATGCAGGAGAAAAGGGAAGAGTGTGGAATAAAGATAGAATGTGTACATAGGGGACATTCATACCATGGGGACATTCCTCCACAGGAGGTATGTCCCCGTACCTTAAAGGTATGTCCCCCAAATTTACGAAAAATTATTTGGGCAGAATGGAGCAGGTAAAATGATAGAACCCCAACCTCAGCAACAGTATGATTATGATGAAATAGACCTCCGCGATATTTTTCGAACCCTGGGCAAGTGGAAGTACAAAATTATTAGCTTTACTTTGATCTGTATGCTATTGAGCGGAATAGTAAGCTGGTTTTACCTTGACCCCGTTTACGAAGCCACTACTACCATTGTAGTAGTTCAATCCCAGCTTCCTAAAGAATCTGCAGGCAGCGTTGAGGATATGGTAAACCAGATGGGGGAAATCCCTTTCATGAGCCCGGAAAGCAGTGTCCAACAGATTAAATCTCCAGCCATCCTGCAGGCAGTTATAGATAAATTAAAGCTTAATTATACCAGAAGTGGTCTGGGCAGTATAATTAAAACCGAACAGATAAAGGGCACTAATTTAATAAAGCTTACTGTCGCTCACTCCGACCCCGCCAAGGCTGCCGGTATAGCCAATGCCGTCAGGCAGGAATTTATCTTGCACATTAACCGGGTCAACAACCAGAAACTTACCAAGTCACTCGATATCATGGAAGACCAGTGGATGAAAAAGGAAGAGAATGATTTACAGAAAGCCAATGAAGAGCTTAGGAACTATCGTCTTAAAACCAGATCCTCGGAGTTCCTGACCAGCCAGTTAGCCGCCAAAAATCAAGATCTGGCCCTTTGCCAGTCTAGTCTAACCCAGGCAGAAATTGAGCGTGACAAATTAAAACAGGGCATAGAGCAGGAAAAAGAAAACCTCAAGAATACCTCCCCTACCATTCCCTCGATTAGCACCACCGGAAGCAATGTGCCGGTTGATATCGGAGGACTGGACCTGGGAAATTTAAAGATAAGCAGTGAGAAAGTCAACGAAGCCTATACCAAGTCCAATGAAGCCTTAAACGAAAAAATGACCGAACTAGCTGAAACCGAAGCCAGTCTGATCAAAACCAGGCAGAAGATTCAAGATCTGGACAGCGAAATCCGGGTATTGGAAGCTGAATTGATCAACAATCAGATTGATGAAAAAAAATTAAAAGATGAAGTAGAACGAAGGGAGAACCTGGTAAAGCTGCTGTCCGGAAAGATATCCGAGGTAAAAATGACCGAAGCCATGGATGCAGCCGGCAACAATATACTGACCGTTTCCGAAGCCATGGTCCCTCAGAAACCGGCCAAGCCCAACAAAATCCTGAACGTCGCCATAGCCGCCGTCTTAGGATTAATGATTTCAGTCTTCGGAGTATTCCTAATCGAATACCTCCACAATGAACAATAACCGAGAGGCACTGAGGGAAGCGAGGGGACTGTCCATCCTGCTTCCGATAAGATAGCAGAGGGACTGTCCCCTTGCTTCCCGGCGGGTTGAACGAATAGAAACCGGGGGACATTCTTGGCGTAGCAGGTTTGTCCCCATACCTTATAACCAAGGAGAAACTAAATGGCTAACAAGAAACCTCATAAGACTAAAAAGCCAGATATAAAAACACAGATAAACACCCTTCCCCGGGCAGAAGCTTGGTACTCCGCCCTAGTCTTCATCGCAGTGGCTGTTCTTGTATTCTATCCTCCCTACTTCCGGGGCCTCTTCTTCAACGAAGACATGTTCGTCTATCACATCATCACCGGCCTGGTCTTCATCCTGGTATGGATAGAAAAAATAACCCGCAAGGAATTTAATTTCCTGGAGACTCCCCTGGACTGGGCCATACTGGCCTATGCCGGAGCTTATCTGCTTTCCCTCACCGGAGCAGTACATATTGGGGAAGCCATATACGGCTTTCTAAAAGCATTAAATTATTTCATGGTTTATTTCATGGTCACTCAAGTTGTTCGTGACTACCGGCGCTATGAGTACATGCTGAAAATTATCCTGGCCTCCGGTGTTGGTGTAGCCGCTATCGGCATCCTGGCCGCTGTGGGTTTGTCTCAGTATCCCTCGGCTTTTACCTACGAATATAATATTGCGCGTATCCTATCTACCCTTCAGTATCCCAATACCACCGCCGCCTACCTGGCAGTAACAAGCCTAATCGGAGTAACCCTGTGGATCAGAGAACGAAATTCTTTAATGAAATTAATCTATGGTACGTCCATCTACATTTTAATGCTTGTAGTCCTTGCTGCCCTTTCTAAAGGAGCCTGGCTTATTTTCATTTTAGGAGCCATTCTTCTCCTAATTGGAATGCCCGGTATTTATCGGTTCAAGTCCGTATATATAATGGCTCTGGCCGGAGCGGCAGCCCTCGTTACCTATCCCCATTTTATCTCTGCAATCCCGGCAGCCAGCGGTGGTGAACCGGCCGCTGCCTTGAAGCTGCTTCTTTTTGGCCTGCTTATTATAGTGATCGGACAAGGGATGTGGGAGTTTGGTGTTATTCTCTCCCATAAGAAGCAGAAACCATGGGTGGTTACGTATATTATTTCTTTAGGTTTGGCTGCTTTTTTCCTAAGTTATCATTATGTGCCAATAAATGAACTGGCCGGCAAAATTGTACCGGATAATTTGAAAGCACGGGCAGAGGAGATTACAAATCCTAATGCTAGCAGTTATGTTTACCGGCTCGATTTTTTCCGTTGGGGTATGGAAATAGTAAAAGACCATCCCGTAACCGGAACCGGAGCCGGAGGCTGGAACGCTCTTTACCACCAATACCAGGATTACTTAAGATGGACAACCGAAACCCACAACCATTTCATTCAAGTCTGGGTAGAGGCGGGAACCTTGGGCTTTATGGCATTTATCTCCATCTGGATTTGTATATTCCTTGCCCTGTTTAAAAGTTATAGGAATCCTCCTTCTTGGAATTTGGTTGACCAATGGATTCTAAATTGGGGAGCAGCTACCGCTGCTCTGGCTCTTGGTGTACATGCCGCCATGGACTTCGACCTCTCCCTGGGGGCCATGACCATATTGCTCTGGACCCTCTTCGCCTTGGTTAATGCGGGGACTAAAATTAACATGGAAACTACGAAGAGACAGATCTTTAAGCCGGTTATAAATATAAGCCTGGCTGTAATTATAGCTTTTGTAATGCTTTTCTTCGGGTCCAATTTCAACCTGGCCAATAATTACGCACGGGAAGGTGACCGACTTCTGATGGAGGTTAGCAAACCCGGTCAAACGGTCCTTCAGCAAGATAAATTAACCACAGCCACCGATTTATTCACCAGAGCTGTCATGGCAGATCCCTATAACGCCACCTACCATGGAAGCTTGGCTCAGGCCTATGCTCTGCAGTTATCACAGGCAGCCCAAACAAAGAACCCGGCTGCCGGTGAATATTATGAAAAAGCCAAGGAGGAAATAAAGCGAGCCGGAGAACTAGGCCCATACAATATTAACTTGCGCAATGCCCTCGTAAACCTCTGCCTCGGCCTGAACGACCCGGAAGGAGCGGTCGAGCAGGCCCGTTGGTCCATTAAGGCTAATCCCAACGATATTAACGCTTATGAAGGATTGATGCAGTTGTCTCTCAAAGCAGCCGAATTCTATTTAAACCAGAATAACATGGAACAGGCATCTCATTATGTGCGGGAGATCATAAAACAACCACAAGCAATAAAAGAGCAAACTGGAAAGATTAACCCTGAACGTTATCCTTATTGGAGTGGAAAACCTTTGACGCTTAGTCCGCCGGCCCAGTTGACCATGGGTAAGGCCCAATTCCTTCTGGGACAGTACCGGGAGGCCCTTACAAGTTTGGAACCCCTGGTACCGTCGGCCCAAAAAGGTTTACTGCAGGCTCCCGAAACCATGGCCTGGTACTTGGCCTGTCTGAATAAAACCGGAAACAGCGCAAAAACCAAAGCCCTGCTGCCCGCGTTGGAGAAGTCCGGAACCCAGAACGCACAATTATATCATAATTTAGCAGGGATTGCTCCCTTGCCGTAGATTAAGCAGGAAAGCAAATAGGGATGTGACATATATGTTAAATGCTCTTCGCTACATAATTCTCATGTTGATTGATGCGCTACTAGTAAACCTGGCGGTTTACCTCACCCTTTTGTTCCGCTTTGAAGGACGCATTCCTATAGAATACATACAAAACTTCACTCAATTGATACCGGTTGTCACAATAATTACTTTATTTTTCTTTGCTGGCCTCAAGATTTACAGCCGTATATGGCAGTATGCCAGTATTGGTGAGATGCTGGCTATTTTGAGGGCCGTAAGTTACTCCATGGCGGTAATAGTTCTCTTGATTTACCTGGTGCCGCTGCCCAATCTTCCCCGCAGTATTTACATCGGCTCTTGGATAATGATAAATGCCTTTATAGGTGCTTCCCGCATAGGCTGGCGCATCTGGCGCGACCTAAACATGCGGGCCGGTTTGGAGAATTTCCGCCGGATAATCATAGCGGGCGCCGGAGACGCCGGGGCAATGCTGGCCCGGGAAATACACGGCAATCCCCGCCTTAAACTTAAAGCTGTGGGATTTGTGGATGACGATCCCACCAAGCAGCACATGATTTTATCAGGCATCCCGGTTATGGGCCGGTGTCTGGATATCCCCGGTTTCGTCGAGGAAATGGATATCGATGAAATTATAATTGCCATGCCGTCGGTCCCCGGAGAAATAGTCAGAGAAATATATAACCTAGGGAAGAATACCCGGGCGAGGGTGCGGATACTTCCCGGAGTATATGAGAGTACCAGCAGCAGTATTATGGCAAATATCAGGGATGTGCAAATGGAAGACCTCTTGCGGCGTGAATCGGTGCAGATTGATCTGCGGCAAGTGGCCGGATACGTTAGCGAGAAAACCGTACTGGTAACCGGAGCCGGAGGCTCCATAGGCTCGGAACTATGCCGCCAACTGCTCAAATTCTCCCCCGAAAAGCTGGTTATGGCGGAATGCGGCGAAAACGAGCTATTCGAAATCGAAATGGAACTCAATGGTACAGACCGGGTTAGCAGGATTTGCCCGGAACTGCTTGATGTCCGCAACCGGGATAAGCTTGAGGATATCTTCAAAAAATACCGCCCTAATGTGGTTTTCCATGCGGCAGCTTTTAAGCACGTTCCCATGATGGAGCGCCATCCCGAGGAAGCTGTCAAGAATAATGTTTTTGGCACTCAGAATGTGGCCGAACTGTCCCATACCTACGGAGCAGAATCCTTTATCTTTATTTCCACCGACAAGGCGGTCAACCCCACCAGTATCATGGGAGCCAGCAAGAGAATTGCCGAACTCATCATAAAGGATATAAACCGCAGGAGCAAAACCGCCTTTGCGGCAGTACGTTTCGGCAATGTACTGGGTAGTCGCGGCAGCGTTATTCCCACCTTTATCAAGCAGATAGAGCGAGGCGGGCCGGTGACCGTGACCGACCCGGAAATGACTCGTTTCTTTATGACTATCCCCGAAGCGGTGCAACTGGTGATCCAGGCCGGAGCCATAGCTCAAGGCGGCGAAATTTTTGTCCTGGATATGGGGAGAGCAGTGAAAATAGACGACCTGGCCCGTGACCTTATCAGCCTCTCCGGCCTGCAGCCGGATATAGACATAGATATCGTTTACACCGGTATCAGGCCGGGGGAAAAACTCTACGAAGAACTCTTTACCGGCAGGGAAGAAATGGCCGCCACTCGCCACCAGAGGATATTTATTTCCCGGAAGGAACTTGATCAGGGTTATAAAGAAATAAACGAGTATATTAAGTCAATCAAGGATAAAGATAACCTGGACCGAAACCAGGTATATACCCTTATTCACCAATTGGTTCCCGAATTTCAGGGAGAGGCTCTTACTACAGAGAAAAACCCTACTCGTTCATCTGTAGTATACCTGGAAAAAAAGATTTGATTACTAAAGAAAAATGTATAAAATTTCTTGCCAAAAACAAATAAATGAGTAAAAATAATACTCATAAAATTAATCGAGGTTTAAATGCTGGAATCACTTATAACGTCTAAAACCCGACTGAAATTAATATTAAAATTTTTCCTTAATCCAGATACCAGCGCCCACCTGCGCGGGCTTGCCACGGAATTCGGTGAATCCACCAACGGTGTGCGGGTAGAACTGAACCGTCTGACCGAAGTGGGATTGTTGGAAAGCAGTCACAAAGGCCGCAACGTTGATTATAGAGTAAATAAAAAACACACCCTTTTCCCTGATATCCAAAACATAGTCAAGAAGTATTTAGGAATCGATGAAATAATAGAATCCATCGTTAAACAACTGGGCAACGTCGAAATAGCAATGATTACCGGTGATTATGCCCAGGGAATGGACTCCGGACTCATAGACTTGATACTGATAGGAGATATTGACAAAATCTACCTCCAGCAACTGGTTGAAAAATCCGAAGTACTGATACATAGAAAAATTCGCACCCTGGTAGTAAGTGCGGATGAATTCGATAAACTGAAAGAGAAGTTCGAAAAAGAAAAAGTCCTATTGCTGTGGAGAAGTGAACGAAACATAGACTTACAGCGATAATCATAAATTTGGGGCCATGGGGACGTTTGAGCGTCCCGAAGCGTAGCGAAGACCGATAGGGTCGCTTCTTGCCATCCGTGGCACCGCGACATTAGTCCATCCATGGACGTCGGAAGACGATGGAACCGTCCCCGTGGCCACTTAAAGAACACTAAAATCTGCGATAATCATAAGAATCAGCGTAAATCTGTATCAAAAAAGGAGACCACCAATGCAAATACCACTACTGGATCTGAAACGTCAATACGCAGCCATCCAAGCCGAAGTCGAAACAGCCGTCTGCTCCATCCTGGCCTCCGGTTCTTATATTATGGGAGCAAACGTTAAGGCATTCGAAACAGAGTTCGCTGCCTACTGTAGCGTCAAGCATGCTATCTCTGTCGCCAACGGAACCGACGGACTGGTTATCGCATTGAAAGCCCTGGGCATTGGTCCGGGCGATGAAGTCATCACCTCGCCTTACACCTTCTTTGCTACAGCAGAGAGCATATCCGCAGTAGAGGCCACACCGGTCTTTGTTGATGTGCGCCCTGATACCTATAATATAGATGAAAAACTCATAGAAACGGCTATTACCGATAAAACCCGCGCTATTATGCCGGTCCACATCTTCGGTCAGCCTGCCGAAATGACCCGCATAAATGAAATCGCCCAAAAATACAACCTGCAGATTATAGAAGATGCCTGTCAGGCCGTAGGTGCGTGTTATAAAGGCAAGAGAGCCGGAGGTCTGGCCGACATCGGAGTCTTTTCCTTCTTTCCCACCAAAAATCTGGGCTGTGCAGGTGATGGGGGAATGATCACCACCAATGACGATAATCTGGCGGCCATATGCTGGGCTTTAAGAGTACACGGCAGCGGCGAAGGAGGCAGAATAGCCTATAACCTACTGAATGAAGCAAAGGAAGAGTTGGAAGAAGCAGCAGGGGATACAACTGTTTACGACCCCCGCAAATACTATAATTACCTAATAGGACACAACTCCCGCCTGGACGAACTCCAGGCAGCCATTCTGCGTATCAAGCTAAAGAAACTGGACGAGTATAACAACTTTCGCCAGCAAGCAGCAACATTCTACAATCAGACCTTGAGCGGAACAGGTTACCTTACACCAGAAGTTGGCCCGAACACAGAACCGGTTTATCATCAATATATATTGCAGTCTGAAAACCGGGCGAAAACGGTAAGCAGGTTAGCTGCCAAAGGAATAGGAACTGGTATATACTATCCGGTGCCCTTGCATTTACAGAAAGCATATAAGGATTTAAATTATCAAATGGGAGACCTTCCAGTAGCCGAATACCTCTCCCATCGGACATTTGCCATACCCTGCTTCCCCGAACTAACAACCAAGGAAAAGGAATACATAGTAGAAGTTCTTAAGGAGATATAACACAAGCCATGGGGACGGTTCGAGCGTCCCGAAGCGAAGCGAAGGCCAATAGCGAAGACGATAGAACCGTCCCCGTGGCCTTGCCATCACCAAAATCATAAGAAATCATAAAGAGCAGCATAAATCAGCGTCGAAAAATAAAAAACCATGGAGGCCCGTCATGCCCGATAAAAACTACTTCGTCCATGAATCCAGCTATATAGACCAACCCTGTCAGATCGGACAGGGAACAAAGATATGGCATTTTTCCCACGTTATGACCAACGCTAAAATCGGCCGGAACTGCAACATAGGCCAGAATGTGGTCATCTCACCGGATGTTGTACTGGGCAACGGTGTAAAGATACAAAACAACGTCTCCATCTATACCGGAGTCATCTGCGAGGATGACGTTTTCTTAGGCCCATCCTGCGTCTTTACCAATGTTATTAATCCCCGCAGTTTTATAGAGCGTAAAAACGAATACAAAACTACCTTAATCAAAAAAGGCGCTACCATTGGTGCTAATGCAACTATTGTCTGTGGGCATACCATAGGTTGTTATACACTGATTGGTGCCGGAGCAGTAGTCAGCAAAGACGTACCCGACTTTGCCCTGCTGGTTGGCAATCCTTCCCGCATCATTGGCTACGTCTGCAAATGCGGAGAGAGATTGACATTTGATGCTGAGGGACAAGCCCAATGCCCTGCTTGTCTTGAGAGATATCTTTTTAGCGAGGAGTTTGGTGTGATGAGTAGTTGAGACAGGGGTGAGACAAGGGGACGGTTCGAGCGTCTCCGTAGCGAAGCGAAGGACCGATAGGGAAGACGATGGAACCGTCCCCTTGTCTCACCCTTGTCTCAAGAAACAGATTAGATGCAGAAGGACGAAGATAATTATCATCATAAATCATCGTCAAAAATAATTCATTGGAGGAACAATGTCAATGAAGCAGACTCTTCTCAATAAAATCAACGCTAAAGAAATCATCGTCGGTGTAGTCGGTCTGGGCTATGTAGGTCTGCCCCTGGCCGTAGAAAAAGCCAAAGCCGGTTACAAGACCATCGGCTTCGATGTCCAGCCCAACAAAGTCGAAATGGTCAACCAGGGAATTAACTATATTGGCGATGTCGTTGATAGCGAACTAAAAGAACTGGTGGAAAAAGGAATGCTATCCGCTACCTGCGACTTCAGCTTTGTAAAAGACGTTGACTTCATAGCCATAGCCGTTCCGACTCCATTAGACGAATATCAGCAGCCGGATATCAGCTATGTGCGCGATTCCACCAAAGCCGTAGCCCAATACTTGCGCAAAGGCAGCATGGTGGTACTGGAATCTACCACTTACCCCGGAACCACCGAAGAATTAATGCTTCCCTTACTTGAAGAAGGCTCCGGACTAAAATGTGGTGGAGACTTCTACCTTGCCTTCTCACCCGAACGCGTAGACCCCGGCAACCTGATATATCAGACCAAGAATACCCCTAAAGTAGTAGGTGGAGTAGGCAAAGATGCCACCGAAGTAATTGCTGCCATGTATCGGAATGTACTTCAAGGTGAAATCTTCGAGGCCTCCTCACCTAAAATAGCGGAAATGGAAAAAATACTGGAAAATACCTATCGCAACGTCAACATTGGCCTGATTAACGAATTGGCTATATTGTGCAATAAAATGAATATAAACATCTGGGAAGTAATCGAAGCCGCTAAAACCAAACCCTTCGGCTACACTCCCTTCTATCCCGGCCCCGGTTTGGGCGGTCACTGCATCCCCTTAGACCCCTATTACCTGTCATGGAAAGCCAGAGAATACGGTTTCCATACCTCCATGATCGAATCCTCCATGATGGTAAATGACCGTATGCCCGAATACACCGTGGAACGCGCCGGCAAAATCCTCAACCGCTTCAAAAAAGCCCTGAACGGTGCCAAAGTATTAATTCTGGGTGTAGCTTACAAAGGCGATATTGATGATTATAGAGAAAGCCCCGCCCTTCGAGTAATAGAACAATTCAAAAAAGTAGGCTCGGAAGTGAATTTTTATGACCCCTTCGTCAGTGAATACCGGGAAAAAGGCCACATAATGAAGGGCCTTCCAGAGCTGACAGCAAAAACAATCCAAAACGCTGACATTGTAGTCATAACCACCAACCACACCCAGGGCATAGACTATGCCTGCGTACAACAAAATGCAAAATACATATTTGATACCAAAAACGCCATGAAAAACGTACTCAACCGAGAAAACATAGAACTACTGTAGACGAACCATTGGAGACACGGGGACGGTTCGAACGTCTCCGGAGCGAAGCGAAGGACCGATAGGGAAGACGATGGAACCGTCCCCGTATCTCACACATGCCCTGTAATAAGAGATAATCTACATAAAAAAGGGGATTAGAAAGTTATGTTAAACATAGGTTTGATAGGTTGCGGGAGAATCTCAAAAAATCACTTCGAAGCCATTGCCCAGCAGGAAGATGCTCAGGTAATAGCCTGCTGTGACATAATAGAAGAACGCGCTAAAGAAGCTGCAGAAAAATATAATATTCCTAATTGGACCACAAAATACGATGAGATGTTAGCAGACAGGAATATAAACATTATCTCCATCTGCACACCTTCCGGTCTTCATCCCGAGCACGGCATCCAGGCAGCAAAAGCAGGCAAACATGTACTTACCGAAAAACCCATGGCTTGCAGGCTGAGCGAAGCGGATGAACTCATAGAAGCCTGTAATCAAGCAGGAGTAAAACTTTTCGTTGTCCTGCAAAACCGCCTCAACCCTGCTATACAGTTGGTTCGCCGGGCCTTTGATGAAGGCCGCTTTGGTAAAATATATATGATAACATCCAACGTCTTTTGGACCCGCCCTCAGGATTACTATGATATGGCCTCCTGGCGCGGAACCTGGGCATTTGACGGGGGAGCGTTCATGAACCAGGCTTCCCATTATGTCGATATGGTTCAGTGGTTCGGGGGTCTAATAGAAGAAGTTAAAGCTATAACAGCTACATTGGCAAGGAAGATAGAAACCGAAGATACGGGCTCAGCTATTATTAGGTTTAAAAACGGGGCTATTGGAAGCATTAATGTAACCATGTTAACCTATCCCAAAAACCTGGAAGGGTCTATAACCATACTGGGGGAAAAGGGAACTGTCCGCGTAGGTGGAACATCAATGAATAAAATCGAACAGTGGGAATTTATCAATCAGCGGAATTACGACGAAGAGATAGAACAACACAACACCAACCCCACATCTGTTTATGGGTTTGGGCACAAAGGGTACTACCTTAATGTAATAGACTGTTTGAAAGGGAAGGCAGAATCGTCAAGCGATGGTCTGGAAGGCAGAAAATCGCTTGACCTGTTAGAGCAAATATACAAGGTCAAACAAAACAAACGAAGGAAGTGAAATGGGGCTAGGTCTTAGTGAAGCCTAACTCCTCATCCGCAACAAACAAAAGGAGTTGACTCCATTGAAAGGCATTATTCTCGCTGGAGGTAGTGGTACTCGTTTATATCCCTTAACCCGTTGTGTTTCTAAGCAATTATTGCCTATTTACGATAAACCCATGGTTTATTATCCTTTGTCAGTACTGATGCTTTCTGGAATAAGAGAAATACTTATAATTTCCACACCGAAGGATACTCCTCGTTTTCAACAATTGCTTGGAGACGGTAGCAGTTGGGGTTTGGAATTATCTTATGCAATACAGCCTTCACCTGATGGACTGCCGCAGGCATTTATTATCGGTGAATCTTTTATTGGAAATGACTCGGTAGCTATGATTCTAGGGGATAACATTTTCTATGGACAGGGTTTTACTCCCATGTTAAGACGCGCAGTTGTTCAGGAAAAGGGGGCAACGGTTTTTGCTTATAGAGTGAAGAACCCGCGGCAATTCGGCGTAATAGAATTCGATGAAGAAAATAAGGCTATCTCCCTTGAAGAAAAGCCCAGCGAACCGAAATCGGAATATGCAGTTACCGGTCTTTACTTTTATGACAATGATGTAGTCCAAATAGCTAAGGGGTTAAAAGCTTCTGCACGAGGAGAGTTGGAAATAACCGATGTAAATCGTATATATATGGACATGAATCTACTCAATGTTGAAGTGTTGGGAAGAGGATTTGCCTGGCTAGATACTGGTACCTTCGATTCTCTTATACAAGCATCACAATTTATAGAGACCATACAAAACCGACAGGGGTTTAAGGTTGCCTGTCCAGAAGAAATAGCCTATTACATGGATTATATAAATCGAGATGAACTCCTGCTACTTGGGGAGAAGATGAAAAAAAACGAATACGGAAAATACTTGATTGAAATTGTAAATAATCCAACTCGTCCGTTATGGGGTCAATTAGTACCAGAAAGCAGGTTAGAGTGATTATCAAGGAGACAATGAAAAATAATCCAAAATATATTCTAATCACCGGAGGAGCAGGTTTTATCGGGTCAAACTTCATCCCATATTTTATGCAGAAATATCCCCAGTATCATTTATTAAATGTGGATAAGATTACCTACGCTGCGAATCTAAATAACCTAACCGAAGCAGCAGCTAATAATCACTACCAATTGATAAAAGGAGATATATGTAATAGGGGTTTGTTGGAACATTTGTTTAGTCAATATGATATCCAGGGGGTTATTCATTTTGCAGCTGAATCCCATGTAGATAATTCTATCAATGACCCAGATGTGTTCATAAAAACCAATGTACATGGAACATTTACTGTACTGGATGTTGCTCGAAAATTTTGGATGAAAGCACCGGGAAAATGCAGAAGCGGTTGTGAAGGATGTCGTTTTCATCATATATCCACGGATGAAGTTTACGGTAGCCTTGGACCCACAGGCTACTTTACCGAAGCAACTCCCTATGCCCCAAATAGCCCTTACAGTGCCAGTAAAGCCAGTGCAGATATGATCGTAAGGAGTTATTTTCATACTTATGGAATGAATATAGTGATAAGCAATTGCACAAATAACTACGGTCCCAAGCAGCATACTGAGAAACTGATACCCACAATCATCCGCAAAGCCCTTGCCGGTGAAACCATTCCTGTTTATGGAGATGGCAAGAACATTCGTGACTGGCTTTATGTGCTGGATCATTGTAAGGCTATTGATAAGGTATATCATCAAGGCAAGGTAGGCGAAGTTTATAACATTGGTGGCCAAAATGAGCGTAATAATCTGTTTATCGTCAAAACAATTTGCCAAATTCTTGATAAGATTCAGTCTGAAAAACTAGAATGTTATAGACTTCAAAGTTTTGAGGAATTGATCGGATTCATCACTGATCGCCCTGGACATGATAAGCGTTATGCCATTGATTCAAGCAAAATAGAAAGACAACTTGGATGGAAGGCAGAGGAAGATTTTGAAAGTGGTATATTGAAAACAGTTAAGTGGTATGTGAAACGTATTTGTAACACCGGAAACAAGAATCAGTTTGGAGATTAAATATGGTGAAGAAGATTGCAATACTACAGTCAAACTATATTCCATGGAAAGGATATTTTGATATAATCAACGCTGTAGATGAATTTATTCTATATGATAATGTCCAATATACTAAAAATGACTGGAGAAATAGAAATAGAATAAAAACTTGTCAGGGAGTACAGTGGTTGAGTATTCCAGTTTTAAAAGAGAAACTCTCGCAAAAGATATGTGAAACAAAGGTAACAAACAATAAATGGAATCAAAAACATTGGAAAACAATTATGGCAAACTATTCTAAAGCCCAATATTTCAATGAATATGAAGCCAAGTTCAAAGAATTGTATAGACAATGTGCTGATGAAAAGTTTTTAAGTCAAATCAATTATAGATTTATAAAATTGATCTGTGAGATTTTAAATATTCAAACTTGTATTACTTGGTCTATGGATTATAAAGTAAATGAATGTGATAGAACTCTTAGATTAGTAAAATTATGTATTGAATCAGGAGCAAACCACTACCTTTCTGGTCCAGCAGCCAAAGGTTATTTGGATGAGAATATTTTTAAACAACAAGGAGTTGCTATTTCCTATATGGATTACAGCGGATATAAAGAATATCCGCAATTATTTGGTTCATTCGAACATGGGGTAACTATCTTGGATTTAATTTTCAATACAGGTCCGAGGGCATCCCAATATATGAGGAGTTTTACATAAGATGAAGCTTTCGATTGTGACAACTATGTTTTGCTCAGAAACTTACGTGGAAGAGTTTTATCAACGATGTAAAACAGAATGTCTAAAGATAACTAAAGATTACGAGATCATTTTTGTCAATGATGGTTCTCCAGACAAGTCATTACAGAAGACGATAGAATTGTCTAATCATGATGAACGGGTAATGGTTGTAGATCTATCAAGAAACTTTGGTCATCACAAGGCAATAATGACAGGTTTATCTTATTCATCGGGAGATTTGGTATTTATAATTGACTGCGATCTTGAAGAAGACCCAGAATGGCTCGGAAACTTTTACGATGAACTCTATACGGCGGAAGACATTGATGTGATTTATGGAGTGCAAGACAAAAGAAAGGGTAGTTTTATTGAACGTGTTTCAGGAGAAATATTCTATTACTTACTACATAAACTATCTGATGTGAATATGCCATCTAATATTACAACAGCCAGATTAATGACCAGAAGGTATGTCGATAACCTAGTTTGTTTTAGAGAACAAGAGTTATTTCTTGGTGGTATATGCCAGTACGTTGGGTTTAAGCAAAAATCATTAAGCGTAATAAAACATGATTCATCTATATCAACTTATAGTTTATCACGCAAATTTTCGTTGCTTATTAATGCAATAACTTCATTTTCTAATAAACCGCTAATAATAATCTTTAATGTTGGCTTATTGGTTACAATAATAGCTTTAATAGCAATAATATATCTTATGGTTTCTAAGTTATTTTTTAAACAGATTGTTAGCGGATGGACTTCTATAGTTGTATCAATTTGGTTCTTAGGTGGTTTAGTTATAACGTTTATAGGAACGATTGGTATATATTTATCTACTGTGTTTACTGAGATTAAACAACGGCCCTATACCATAATTAAAAGTATTATTAACAATAATTCTAAAAACGGAGTTGTTTAGGAGATGGATAAAAGTTGCTTAAATTGTCTTAAAGAAGCATATGCAGCTGGGGCTGATTTTTATGATGAGAATATAATGATGTTGCAGTGGTATGCAAAAAATATGATTAACTCTCTAAAAACAAGAAAATCGAAAAGTATTTTAAGTATGGGGATTGGGCATGGGGTTGTAAGTTCTCTCATAATACGTGAAATGATAGACAGTTTAGAGAACTATTGTATTGTGGAAGGTAGCGACGAGATTATCAAACATTTCAGTTCTATTCATGCTGAGTTAAGTAAAATTGAAATTATATGTTCAATGTTTGAAGATTTTGTTCCTGATAAACAGTATGATGCAATAGAAATGGGTTTTGTACTTGAGCATATTGATGATCCTGAAAGGATACTTAACCACTATTCATTGTTTTTAAAGCCTAATGGGATTATTTATATTGCTGTACCCAATGCCAGATCATTGCATAGATTAGTTGGTAATAAAGCAGGTATCCTTAAAGATATTTACGCTCTTAGTGATTTTGATCTTACGGCTGGTCATAAACGGTATTTTGATATCGACAGTCTTAAAGCCCTATTAAAACAATGCAATTTCCATATTTGTAAAATAGAAGGGATTTTTCTTAAACCAGTTTCGTCAGCTCAAATAAGGTGTCTAAACCTATCGGAAATTATTTTAAATGGTTTTTTAGAATTAGCCAGGGACTACCCGGAAATCTCTAATGCAATATATATAGAAGCCCATAAGTGAATATACAAGATATAATCGATGGAGGTCTTAAAATTGGCTAAACTAGTCATATTTGGAGGATCAACCATGGCGGAATTAGCCTATTACTATTTTTCCCATGATTCTAATCATGAAGTAGTAGCATTCGTTGTCGATTCTGATTATAAGGAAGTTGATAATTTCTGTGAGCTTCCCTTAATAGAAAGCGAAAAAGTTATAGAGCTATATCCTCCTTCAGAATACCAGATGTTTATTGCTATAGGATACAGCAATAGAAATAGGAACCGGGAAAAGATATATAGCCGGATGAAAAACATGGGATATTCCTTTCTAACATATATACACTCGTCATCTATAATTCCAAACCCATGTAGCATTGGCGAAAATTGTTTTATTTTAGAAAATAATGTAATTCAGCCGTTTGTAACCATAGGAAATAATGTAACTATATGGAGTACCAACGTCATTGGGCATGGATCGATAATCAATGATCATAGTTTCATAGCTTCTCATACAATAATTTCAGGACAAGTGATAATAGAAAAAAGGTGTTTTGTTGGTGTAAATGCTACAATTCAAGATCACATTCATATTACTGATGAATGCATAATTGGTGCAGGTACCTTAATTAAGCATGATACAATACCGGGCAGTATTTACAAAGGAATTCCTTCCCAAGCTCTAATGTATCATGGAAAATGAGCAGTGAAAATGTATTAGTTATAGGATAAAGGAATTATGAAAGGCATATTAAAAAGCAGGTTTATTAATGTCGTTTTATTACAGCTTTCAATTTTATTACTTAGCTTCACCGGAATTATAGCAAAAAAAGCTTCAACTATGGTTTTTTTATCAGTGGAGTTTTTAATTTATTATTCAATAGAGCTAATTATTATTTGCATATATGCAATATTATGGCAAATAATAATTAAAAAACTCGCCCTCTCTGTAGCTTATGCTAACAAAGGTACTTTAATTATATGGACTTTTATCTGGGCGTTTTTATTCTTCCAAGAAACAATAACAGTAAATAACATAATTGGCGCATTATTAGTTATTGTTGGAATCGTAATGGTATCTAAAAATGCCAAATAAGTACATTGTAATTTTTATATTCTCAGTATTCATTGCGTCCTGTGCACAGGTTATTCTAAAACTAAGTGCTGATGCAGAACATAAAAATGTTGTTAGTGAATACTTAAACATTAAGGTAATATTCGGCTATTTCCTCATGGGTTTATCAACATTTGGTGCTATTATTGCATATCGGGGGATAGAGTTGAAAAATGGACCCATTTTTGAATCAGTTGGTTATATGTTTGTTCTTATTCTAAGTTGGATTTTCTTAAATGAACAACCTACTCAAAATAAGTTTATAGGAATTATTTTAATTATAATGGGGATCGTTGTTTCAACTTGTTAAATCGTTAATCTGGAAAAAAACAACCTCCAAAGGTAATGGAGAGAGCGTAAGCTATTAAGTAACTTTATTATTTACAATAATTTGGGGCATTAGCTTGAAGTTTGAACTAAATTAACACCGTTTTATCTGCCTGGAGGATGTTTATGAAGAGGTGCTTGGCTTGTAATACTAAGTTTAATAAATCCGGATGGACTTGTCCAGAATGTGGGGTTAAACCTAATAATCAAAAAGGCTATTTATGCTTCGCATTGGATCTCGCTAGAGAAAATGAAGGCTTTCAGGATACATATTTTAAAGAATTATTTGCATTGGAAGATCAAAATTTTTGGTTTACATCACGTAATCGTTTGATAGTTTGGTCAATTCAAAAATATTTTTCACAGGTGGAAAACCTATTGGAGATAGGATGCGGGACCGGTTATGTACTTTCGGGAATACAAAAATGTTATCCTCATCTTACATTGAGTGGAAGCGAAATATCTATTACTGGCTTGGATTTTGCATCGCAACGACTAAAAAATATTAAACTTTTACAGATGGATGCCAGGAAAATTCCATTTGATAGTGAGTTTGATGTAATTGGTGCATTTGATGTAATAGAACATATTATAGAAGATGAACTTGTTTTATCTGAGATATTTAGATCACTTAATCGAGGAGGAGGATTACTAATTACAGTTCCCCAGCACCCATTCCTATGGAGCAGCACTGACGAGTTTGCCTGTCACGTGAGGCGTTACTCTGCAAATGAACTAATAACAAAAGTAGAGAAAGCAGGATTTGAAGTTGAACGAATAACCTCATTTGTTTCGTTAGTATTTCCATTAATGTTTATTTCACGTTTACGAAACAAAATAAAAAAGGAGAAATTAGATTCTAATGAAGAACTCAAGATAAATCCAGTCTTAAATACATGTTTAAAAAGTATGTTAAGCTTCGAAAGGTTTCTTATTAAAGCGGGAATATCATTCCCTTTTGGTGGGTCATTACTTCTAGTTGGACGAAAGGTTTAATAATAATGAATATTCCATTTAATAAACCACCTATTACTGGGAAAGAGATTGAATATATAAAAGTTGCCTTAGCTAATCAAAAGTTATCTGGCGACGGCATATTTACTCAAAAATGCCACTCCTGGTTTGAAGAAAATTTTAGCTGTAAGAAGGCTTTGTTAACAACTTCCTGCACTCATGCTCTGGAAATGGCAGCAATCTTGGCAGATATTCAACCTGGCGATGAAGTGATCATGCCATCATATACTTTTGCCTCTACGGCAAACGCCTTTATATTGCGTGGAGCTAAGATTATTTTTGTAGATATTCGCCCAGACACTATGAATATAGATGAGAATCTAATCCAAGCAGCTATAACTGAAAAGACAAAAGCCATCATACCGGTACATTATGCCGGCGTAGCCTGTGAGATGGATAGCATAATGGAGGTTGCTCGATGCTATGGCCTTTTAGTAATCGAGGATGCTGCCCAGGGGGTTATGAGTAAATATAAAAGTAGATATCTGGGAACTATCGGGCATATGGGGTGTTATAGTTTTCATGAAACTAAGAACTATACATGTGGTGAAGGCGGGGCATTAATTATTAATGATGAGCGATTCGTTGAACGGGCCGAAGTTATAAGGGAAAAGGGGACTAATCGTTCCAAGTTCTTTTGCGGCCAAGTGGACAAGTATTCGTGGGTGGATATCGGTTCCTCCTATCTACCTAGTGAACTGAATGCTGCATATCTTTATGCACAATTAGAATTGGCAGAAAAGATAAATCAAAATCGTCTTATTTCATGGAACACTTACTATAACAGTTTAGAAGATATCACTAAAAATACTTCATTAGATTTGCCTTTTGTACCTATTAATTGTGAACATAATGCCCATTTGTTTTATTTAAAAGCCAAAGATATTATAGAGCGTACCGAATTAATTAACTTTTTGAAAGATAAAAAGATTAATGCTGTTTTTCACTATATTCCCTTACATAATTCCCCTGCCGGGAAAAAGTTTAGCCTGTTTTATAATGAAGATAAGCACACTTCGCTCGAAAGTGAACGATTATTAAGATTACCTATGTATTATGGAATTAAGGCTCAAGATTTGGAATACGTGTGCAAGTATGTGAGGGAATTTTATGCTTAAAAACCCAGAATTAAAGAAAGACTTTTTTATACTATTTATTGCTTATTTTGTTGCACATGGACTCATATTATTTAATAGAGGGGCTTATTGGGATGATTGGGTACTTCTTTATACAGATAAGACTATTACTATAGACAGGTTCAGTCAAGCTGGCTCGCCAATAATTGGTTATTTTCACAATTATATCCTTTCGTTCGGTCATAGTGTTACTTTTTATCATTTGATAACATTTGCAGCTTATTTTTTAGCCGCTATATTACTATATATAATATTGGAAAATATAAGGGAAATAGGCCAGGTTGACAGGCTGTTTATTGTTTTTGTTTTCTTATTATTCCCTGTAAATAGTGCGAGGATAACTCTCATCTGTACTCCATATGCAATTTGTTATCTTTTCTTTTTTCTTGGTTTTTACCTCATAAATCAATATTTAAGCAATCAGAAAATAATCTATAGAGTTTTAGCATTGATTTTCCTGTTTCTTTCGTTTTTAACCAATTCTAATTTGGTTTTTTATCTTATTATATTGTTATTTATTTTTTATAAAAATAAAGAGTCTATTTGTCCTATATCAGAATTTATTTTTATGTTTCTAAGATATATAGACATGGTTTTATTACCAATTCTATTCTTTATAGTTAAAACAATATATTTTGTCCCTTATGGTTTATATAAAGGATACAATCAAATTACACTTACATTTAATAATTTAATTGAAGCATCCAGATTGGTAATTGACTCTTTTAATTTGATATTTATCGAAGTAATAAATCTTAGTATTGCTTCTCTTTCATGGGAAGTGCTTTTGTTAGCGGTTGTTTTTTTCATTTTTATAAATTTATTAGTAAAGGACATTGATACCCTTATTAATCGAAAAAATCCTCTGGCATATTATATATTGATTATCACAGGAGCCATGTTATTCTTTTTGGCGGTTTTCCCATATAATGTACTTAATTTGATGCCCGGTTTTAAATTTTGGGATAGCAGGCACCAGTTACTTGTCCCATTAGGCTCCAGTTTGATTTTATATTATGGGCTAAGAATACTTTTAAATTCTATAAGATTGAGTACTAAAGTTCAGATCATGCTATATTCGCTTATCATAGCAATTTTTATAAACATCAATATTCAAAGCTATATGAATTACCAAATAGATTGGTACAAACAACTTTCCTTAATAGAGAATATTAAACAAAGTAGTATAATAGAGCAGAATACGACGTTTTTATTTGTAGATAAGCTTGACCGATTAAATGCCAATGATAGAATTTATGGATTCTACGAATATTCGGGCCTAATGAAATATGCTTTTTCAGGTCAGGAAACCCGGTTCGGTATTAACGTGTCCAAATATAAGGGAATGGAAACATACGAAAAATATTTAACTTCTTATTATAATTTAGGTAACTATAAACCACATGATCCTGAATATATGGTCGTAATTAATGAAGGAACAATAAATCTTGATCAGCGATCGAGTTTAATTAAAATGATATGGAACGAATACTTTAATCCATCCATTTTCCACAAAGATATTAGTAATTTGGTTAACTTGGAATACAGACCTTTGAAGTAGTTTGTTTGGGGGAATAAATGTGAATCTCAATGACAAGAAAATTTTGGTTACCGGTTCAGATGGCTTTATTGGTTCCCATCTGACTGAAAAACTAATACGCCAGGGAATGAATGTTCGGGCATTTATTATGTATAACTCCTTTAATTCCTGGGGTTGGCTGGATACTTTACCCCAAGAAATACAGGATAAATTAGATGTATTCTCAGGAGATATCAGAGATCCACATGGTGTAGAGCAAGCTATGATGGGATGTGATGTAGTTTTTCATCTAGCGGCCTTAATCGCCATACCTTATTCCTATCACTCTCCAGATACTTACGTAGATACTAATGTAAAGGGAACGCTTAATGTTCTTCAGGCTGCTAGAAAACTGGGGACAAAAAAAATTATACATACTTCCACTAGTGAAGTTTATGGAACAGCCCGGTTTGTACCCATTACGGAAGCACATCCCTTACAGCCACAGTCCCCCTATTCAGCAACGAAAATTGGGGCAGATCAGATGGCTTTATCATTTTATAATTCCTTCAATACACCGGTATCAATTATTCGTCCCTTTAATACATATGGGCCTCGGCAATCAGCCCGGGCAGTAATACCCACTATTATTAGCCAAATTGCCAATGGTCAGGAAAAATTAAAACTGGGTGCCATCCATCCAACCCGAGATTTTAATTATGTGAATGATACAGTACGCGGTTTTATATCGGTTGCTGAGTCAGATAATTCATTAGGACAAGTTATTAATATAGGAAGCAACTACGAGATTTCTATTGGTGATTTGGTGGATACGATTGCTGATATTATGGGTGTGAGGGTACAGGTTAAAACAGATGAAAGGCGCCTGCGCCCGGAAAAGAGTGAGGTTGATCGCCTATGGGCAGATAACTCGAAAGCCAAAAAATTAATCGGCTGGGAACCATTGTATGCAGGGCTAGATGGTCTTAGCATAGGTCTCAACGAAACGATAGAATGGTTTACCAAACCTGAGAATCTGAGTAAATATCGTGCTGGAGTGTATAACATATGAAAAAAAGCTTTAGCCCGGAGACTGTAATTAAGGCCATAAAAAAGGTTCTGCCTGCTGATAAGGAGTTTATTGCCTTACATGAACCTGTTTTTAAGGGTAATGAGTGGAAATATATAAAAGAATGTCTAGATACAGGATGGGTTTCCTCGGTAGGGGAGTATGTAAATCGTATTGAACGTGACCTAGTTGATTATACAGGTGCAGCTTATGCAGTAGCCGTAGTTAATGGTACGGCTGCCTTGCATATTGCGTTGCAGCTTGCCGGGGTAAAGCCTGGTGATGAAGTACTGGTACCAAGTCTGACCTTTATTGCTACTGCTAATGCGGTATCTTACTGCGGTGCTATTCCTCACTTCGTGGATAGTGAGGAAAGAACGCTGGGGGTAGATGTAGATAGATTGTATGAATATCTAAAAGAGACCAGTGTATTAAGCCCAGAGGGTTGTTTTAATAGACAAACTAAGCGTCGGATTAATGCAATTGTTCCTATGCACACCTTTGGACACCCAGTGGATATGGATCCGCTCCTCCAGTTGTGTAACGATTTCAGAATAAAGGTTGTAGAAGATGCCGCTGAATCCCTGGGTTCATTTTATAAGGGACGTCATACCGGGACAATAGGGCTGGTATCAAGTCTCAGTTTTAATGGCAACAAAACAATTACCACTGGTGGAGGAGGAGCTATCCTTACCAATGATGAGAATATAGCAATGAGGGCTAAACATATATCGACACAGGCTAAAGTTCCGCATAAATGGGAATTCAATCACGATATGATAGGTTATAACTATCGAATGCCCAATATTAATGCCGCTTTAGGGTGTGCCCAGTTAGAGGAACTACCTGATTTTATTAAAAAGAAGAGATTACTCGCCAGTCGCTATCAGGCAGCATTTCAAGATATCCAAGGAATTAGTTTTTTTATCGAATCAAAGTTTGCTCGTAGTAATTACTGGTTAAATGTATTATTACTTGATAAGGAATATGCGGGAGAACGGGACAATTTGCTGGAGTTAACCAACAATGCAGGAATCATGGCCCGTCCACTCTGGACCCTAATGCATAAATTGACCATGTATCAGGAATGCCCGAGAATGAACATGATCATATCTGAAGATTTGGAAAGGCGCCTTATCAATATTCCCAGTAGCGTCTTTTTAGGAGAATGACATGATTAAAAGAAAGATATGTGTAGTAACTGGAACCAGAGCCGAATATGGTTTGCTTTATTGGTTAATGAAAGAAATACAGGCTGATAAAGATTTGGAATTGCAGATTATTGCTACCGGGGCTCATTTGTCACCTGAATTTGGATTAACATATAGAGTGATAGAACAGGACAATTTTGAGATAAATGAAAAAGTTGAGATGCTTCTTTCCAGTGATACAGCAGTTGGGATTAGCAAATCATTAGGGTTAGCTACCATTGGTTTTGCGGATGCCTATGACCATTTAAAACCAGATATAGTAATTCTACTCGGTGACCGCTATGAGATTCTGGCAGCTGCACAGGCTGCACTCATTATTGGAATTCCCATAGCACACATTGCTGGTGGCGATACTACCGAGGGAGCATTTGACGAAGCGATTCGTCATAGTATTAGTAAAATGGCACACATTCATTTTGTCACGAATGACCTATCTGCTAAGAGAGTACGCCAATTAGGTGAAAACCCTCAGTATATTATTAATGTTGGAAGTCCCGGTATTGACTACATCAAAAGAGTTCACTTACTAAATCGAAGCGACCTTGAAAAAGAATTGGAGTTCAAATTTCAAAAGAAGAATATTTTGGTTACCTTCCACCCGGTAACACTTGATAGTGTTTCTTCAACTGATCAGATGGCACAATTGCTATTAGCATTAGATAGTCTGGAAAGAAATGTGGGCGTTATGTTCACAAAATCAAATGCCGATACTGAGGGACGGAGTATCAATCGTATGATAGATGATTATGTGTCAGTACATTCTAAATCGAAAGCATATACGTCTTTGGGACAACTTTGGTATCTCAGTGCCATATCACATGTAGATATTGTAGTAGGTAATTCCTCCAGTGGGTTATATGAAGCACCATCTTTTAGTAAACCAACGGTGAACGTTGGAGACAGACAACAAGGTAGATTACAGGCTGCATCAGTAGTGAATTGCCAAGCAGAAGCTTCAGCGATTAAACAAGCAATTACTGCTGCTTTTAAAATGGATTGTTCAAATGTTCAGAACCCATATGGTGATGGAAATAGTTCGATTAGGATACTTTCGTTATTGAAGAATATACCTGATTATAGAGTCTTATTAAAAAAACAGTTTTTTATGATGGAGAATTAAAATGAACGATAATAAAGTGTTTATCATTTCTGAAGCTGGCGTAAATCACAATGGCTCATTAGACATGGCAATTGAACTAATCAATGTGGCAGCTGATGCAGGGGTAGATGCTGTTAAATTTCAGACTTTTAAAACTGAAAAACTAGTGAGCCGTTTCGCGTCCAAAGCTGATTATCAATCTCGAAACACCGGAGTTTCGGAGTCGCAACTGGAAATGGTTAAAAAACTGGAACTAAATGAAGAACAACATATTCTTTTGTTGGAGCACTGTCGGAAACGCGGCATCGAATTTATGTCAACTCCATTTGATATGGATAGTGTTGACTTTCTGGCTAGTGTAGTAAACGTTTCCAGGCTTAAGATACCGTCAGGAGAGATAACTAATGGGCTTATACTCTTGAAATTTGCACAAACCCGCAAGCCGCTCATATTATCTACGGGCATGAGTACACTGGAAGACGTGGAGATGGCTTTAGGAATACTAGCCTTTGGCTTTATTGATAGTGGAGAAAAGCCTTCAATTAAAGCTTTTAAGGAATCATATTTATCAAATGAGGGACAAGCTATGTTAAAGAAAAGAGTGAGTCTCCTGCACTGTACAACTGAATATCCTGCACCTTTTGATGAGGTAAACCTTAAGGCAATGGATACCTTGAGAGACACTTTTTCATTGCCTGTTGGGTATTCAGATCACACCATGGGGATTGCAGTGCCTATAGCAGCAGTTGCCAGGGGAGCAGTAATAATAGAAAAACATTTCACCCTGGATCACAATCTGCCTGGGCCTGATCACAAGGCATCTATTGAGCCAATCGAGTTAAAGCAAATGGTCAATTCAATTCGTCAAATTGAACTGACATTGGGAAGTGGTGTTAAAAAACCAACTGCCTCAGAATTAAAAAATATGGCAGTGGCCAGAAAAAGCCTGGTAGCCACTAGAGAAATAAAACAGGGAGAGCTATTTGGAGAAGATAATATAACTGCCAAACGTCCAGGTAATGGGATATCTCCTATTTATTATTGGGATACATTGGGAAAAGCTGCGCCACGGGATTATAGTATTGATGAGATGGTGGAGTTATGATACAAAAACCTATAATTATACTTGGGGCAGGTGGACATACCAAGGTACTCATAGATGTTTTACAGCGCCGTTCCACCAAGTTATTAGGTATTACCGATCCCGACCCCAAAAAAATTGGTAAAAGTATTTTAGGTGTTCCGGTTATTGGTGACGATTATGTAATAACTTTTTATAATAATGAAACAATCGAACTTGTAAATGGAATAGGTATGGTTGCTAATAAAAAACTAAGACAGCAAATTTTCTATAGTTTTAAGAATCTGGGTTATAGTTTTACCAGCGTTATTCACGATTCTGCCATAATTTCATCCGATGTTGAGCTTTACGAAGGTGTTCAGATTATGGCAGGAGCTATAATTCAACCAGGATGTAAAATTGGAATTAATTCTACCATTAATTCCAGAGCAAGTATCGATCACGATACATTTATAGGGGCCCATGTTCATATTGCTCCCGGGGTGACTGTATCAGGTGGAGTTCAAATTGGTGATGGGACACTAATCGGTACAGGAGCAACCATAATTCAAGGAATTAATATCGGTGCCTATTCTATCGTTGCAGCAGGAGCAGTAGTAATTCGGGATGTTCCTGATGGCGTAATTATGATGGGCGTACCAGCCAAGGTGGTGAAGTAATGAAGGATTGGAAGCAGATTCTGATAACACCTTTAGATACCATTTTTAGGACATTGGAAATAATAGATCGTTCGGCCTTACAAATAGCACTTGTGGTTGATGAAAAGGGATGTTTGCTTGGAACGGTTACTGATGGAGATGTACGCCGGGGTATTCTAAGGGGTCTTGGTTTGAATAGTGCAGTAGCCGAAATAATGAATAAAAATTTTAGTTGCTCTCACATTGAAGATGCAAGAGAAAAAGTATTGGCAATCATGTCTAATAAGAGTTTGCATCATTTGCCAGTCATCGATAACAACGGTTGCCTGGTAGGAATTCATACTATTGATTCCTTGATGAACAGCACAATTAGAGATAATATTGTGTTTTTAATGGCTGGTGGACTGGGAAGCAGATTAAAACCACTTACGGTAAACTGTCCCAAACCGCTTTTAAAGGTTGGCGGCAAACCTATTTTGGAGTCGATTATTGAAAGCTTTATTGAACAAGGGTTTAAGAATTTTTATATATCGATAAATTATAAAGGGGAAATGATTGAAGAGCATTTTGGTAATGGTTTTAATTTAGGGGTTCAAATAAACTATATCCGTGAAGATAAAAGACTTGGTACCGCGGGACCCTTAAAATTACTACCTGAAACGAATACTCAACCAATTATAGTTATGAATGGAGATATTCTAACCAAGGTTGATTTTAGAAATCTATTAGATTTTCATTTAAGCCAGGAAGCAGATGCTACGCTTAGTATACGTGAATATCAACTGGAAGTACCTTATGGGGTCGTATCAATTCAGAGAAATAAATTTATAGGAATAAAAGAAAAACCAAAAGAAAAATTCCATATAAATGCTGGTCTATATGTAATAAATCCAGAACTTATTAAATATATACCGGAGAATACATATTTTGATATGCCTGAATTATTTAAGATATTAGCGAGAGAAAATCGAGAAACCGTTATTTATCCAATAAGAGAATACTGGATGGACATCGGCCATATGGACGATTACGAAAGAGCCAATGGAGAGTATCGGGAGGTGTTCAAATGATTGCTGGTAAAACAGTATTAGCAATTATTCCCGCCCGGGGTGGATCGAAGGGAGTTCCACGAAAAAATATACGCTTACTTGCTGGTAAACCTCTTATAGCATGGACCATAGACGAAGCCAAAAAATCCAAGTACATAGACCGACTTATCTTGTCGTCTGAGGATCAAGAGATTATTAAAGTAGCCAAAGAATATGGATGTGAAGTTCCTTTTGTTCGTCCGGCTAACTTGGCTCAAGATGATACCCTGGGAATAGAACCAGTAATTCATGCTATTAATACATTAAATGAGGAATATGACTATGTTGTTTTACTTCAGCCTACGTCGCCATTGAGAACGGTTGAAGATATTGATGGTTGTATTCGACATTGCATAATGATGGAATCAATCGCGTGTTTATCCATAACAGAATCTCAACAGAGTCCATATTGGATGTACAAATTGGATGATGAGATGAAACTTAATCCTATTATAAAATATAATGAGACGATAAATCGGCGCCAGGATTTACCGAAAGTGTATGTATTAAATGGAGCGGTTTATATTGGCGAATCAGGGTTTATTCTTAAAAACAATTCTTTTTTGACAGAGGAAACTTTGGCTTATCAAATGCCAATAGAAAGATCTGTTGATATTGATGACGAATTAGATTTTTCTTTTTGCGAGTGGCTCATTAATAGAAATTGATAGAAAATTTTTAGAATTATACTTTATTATTATGTCTTATTATGAGTTGATAACTTATGTTTGGGATTTTATATGTGTTGAAACTCAGTAAGATAACCCGATATTACTAGTAATATTTTGAAAGGAAACATTAGTCAAGAAGCCGTGCAATCAATTAAAATGTCAGGCAACTTGATTTGAGTTTATTAAATGGTAAAAAATCGCCTTCAGTTACTCTTGCCTAAAAGCACTTTTATGAAAAATGTTGCAACTTTAATGAGCGGTACTGTTTTTGCACAAGTTCTTATTATTTTGGTATCCCCTATTTTAACACGTTTATATAGTCCGGAAGATTTTGGGGTCTATGCTATTTATATTTCTGTAGCAGGCGTCTTTGCAGCTGTACCCTGTTTATGCTATGAATTTGCTATAGTATTACCGGAAAAAGATGAAGATGCTGCTAATGTATTGGGTTTGGCTATATTAATTTGTTTGGGTATGTGCTGCCTGATCGCATTGTGTATTTATTTTTTTCGTGAACAAATAGCAGATTTGTTTAAATCACCAGAATTGACAGAATGGCTATGGTTTATACCATTAAGTTTTCTATTAATTGGGCTTTTTCAAGCTTTTAATTATTGGAGCACCCGACGTAAGCAGTTTAAAAGGCTAGCTGTAAGACAGGTAATAAATAGTACGCTTACAGCTTTCACCCAGATGGGATTAGGTAAATTTTTGAGTCCTACTCCGGGGGGGTTAATTGCTGGGGCAATTGTTGGACAATTTTTTGCTACGTCAAAACTAGCTTGGCAGATAGCTAAAGACGAAGGAAAAGAAATCATTAATACCCTGGACATAAATAAAATAAAAGAAGTAGCAGTTAAATATAGAAACTTTCCGTTGTTCACATCACCCAGTTTTTTACTTAGTGTGGTATCTAATCTTATTCCGACAATATTGTTAGGATACTTTTTTTCAATGACAGTTGTAGGCTTTTTTTCACTGGGCTATAGGGTTTTATCTGCTCCCCTTACGGTGATTGGAAGTTCATTAACCCAGGTATTCTTTCCACAGGCAACTGAAGCAAATAGAGAAAATGAGTTAGCCCGTATAACGTTGAAGTCATTTGAGCAATTAGTTAATGTAGGGATGACACCTTTTATTTTAATAACTATTGTGGCTCCACAGCTTTTTGTTATTGTTTTTGGAAGTGAATGGCTAGTTGCGGGCGAATATGTGCGTTGGATGAGCGTATGGGTGTTTCTTCATTTTGTAACAACGCCGCTTCAACCTGTCTATATGATAGTAGAAAAACAGAGGGGATATCTTTTTATAACAGGAGGACTTTTAATTGTTCGTATTCTTGCTTTAGTTATTGGGGGTTTATATAATAATGCTTATTTGGCGATAAAAATTTTTTCAATAGCTGGAGCTGTAATATTTTTATCTAACGGACTCATTATAATGAATCTCGCGGGGATTAAAATTATAGTATTTTTTATAGTAATTAGTAGAGCATTGTATAGGTCCATTCCGTTTATTTTGTTGCCTATCATTGTGTTAGCTGTATCAAGTACCCCAATGATTTTGGTAATTACAGCTGTTTCATTTGGTATAATATTTCTTATAAAAATGGCTATTAATTCTGCCTAGCAAAATTTAAAAGCATCTCTAGCTAGGATGTACAAGAAGTATATTATAAGAAAATTTAAGGATCTTAAAGATGGCCGTATACCAATAATATAATGGAGGATTAATAAGATGTCATTTTGCATTACAGCAGGTATGAATTTAGATAATGAAGATGGATACGAAAAGCATGGTAGTATATGGTATAAATACAATTATTGTAATGAACCGTCTCAGTTATTAAAAACAAAATCGGATAATAATTTACGTATAGTAAAAGCTTTAGTTTTTGATCATAAAGAGACTGACCTTTTAGAGATTGATATTAATCCTAAAAATCTTATTAATGTCTTGGGAAATTATTTTATCATAGAATATGATTTGAACAATGGAACAATTATTTTTATTACTGACTTAAACGCTAGTGAACCATTATTCTATTATTCAAGTAATGAAAAATTTGCAATATCGGATAACTTTTGGGAGATAGTTAATATTATCAAGCCAACATTTGGTGATCTTGATATTGATAATATACGAGAGCAAACTTTATTTGCATATCCTTTCTTTAATGGAACATTTTTAAAAAATGTTTTTTATGTTTATCCTGCTACAATAAATGTCTACAAGATGGAGAATAAACAAATTACCAGTAATAGTTATTTTCAAATAAGATATAGTCCTATAAATGATCTTTCTCAAGAACAAGCTATTAATAGAATAGATGAGATTTTAAACCAATCATTTAAACAAATAAATAAAAGCTATCCTGGTAAGGTATTTGGGGTTGGATTAAGCGGGGGATTAGATTCAAGAATTATTCCTCATTATGCTTTGAAAAATGGTTTGAAACTTAAAAGCTTTATCATTGGCGAAAAAAAACCCCGGAAATTTTTCCTTTCACGAGATCATAAGAGTTCTAGGCAACTTTCTAAGATATATAATCTAAATCATTCTGAATATGAGTTTAGTTCACTTCCACTTTTAACTAAACACCGGATAGATATCCAGAAAAATCCAACGGGTGGAAGTCAAATATTTTTTATATTGAATGAAGAACAGTTTAATTTTGATATACTGCTGACGGGAGCAAGCGGGATGATAGTTGGAAGCGAAATTCCTATAAATATAAATGATGCTTCCGAAGAAGAGTTATTACAGATGATATTTTTTCATTGTAGTAAAGTTAGATATGTTTCTATCTTCCGTGACCGGGTAAGACGTGTGATGAAAGAATTGTTCAATATAAGTTATGAAAATAAAACTAAAAATCCAGATTGGATAACAAGAATTGATTCAAACAAAACTGAAGAAAAGGTTCAAGAAAAAATTAGATCCTTTATACAGGAAAGGAAACAGCAGGAATATAAAAACTTAGATATATTTGAACAATACTTTATCTTCTTTTTAGGAAGTAGAAACCGTTATGGGGCATTTGAAAGTATCTCTGGTAGAAAAAAAGCAGTTTCAATTTGGTTTCCCTTCATATTTAAAGAAACTATGAATTGGAAGCAAGAATGGTTTCTAGACCGAAGATTATTAAAAGAATTAATTAACCTAAAGATACCTGAAACTAAATACGTTAAAGCCCAAAATCATCAGTTAGCAATTGGGGAAAATAATAAATTGAAACTGAAAAAAATCATTTCATTAATTGATTTTATTTTAAGAGGTGGGGGTACTGGGGGCAATGAAAGATGGGTTAATAGGACGGAATTCAAACATTTCTCGGACAAAATTATGACTAACAATACTAAATGGTTTTTTACTATTTTTGATATTGCTAGTGTATATAAAAAGATAAGAAAAGAACAACCAAGATTCTTTGAACATATGGTTAAGCTCAAGGGAATATTGGATACTATCGAGAATGAAGATTATATTGATTTCCTAAGTTAAAATAATTTTGAAAGAAATTAAATTAATCTAATAGGAGAATCAGTAAAGTGAAGTTAAAGAATTATATAAGGTTATTATATTTTTGGTTTTTAAAAGATACTAACATTCTCATGGGGAGAAATATTGATGCTGATAAAAATTATATTGAAAAATTATATCGAGAAAATAAATTGTTACTAAAAAGATCAAATCATTATTTTCTAAGATCATTTTTGCAATATAAGTGTCAAATGCATAAATTATCTTTTGTGAAAAGAATAGCATTAAACATTATCAGTCCGTTTTTGATGATAGCATTTATATTATATACTTTATTATGTAATTGTTTTTTTAAGACACAGGATTTCCACAAAAATTTGGCAGTTATTAATGGTAATATCAATGATGATCTAATTCCGGAATCTTTACAGAGACAATATCAGCTTGTCAAGTGTAAAGATAATTATAAATTTATTTTAGATTTACATGTTTTAATATGGTTAATAAGAATAATTAGCAGGTATTTATTTCATCCCTATTTTATATTTAAATTAATAGTTAAAATTTCTCAATATTCTTATTTAATCAACTGTTATCATCCAAAGGTAATAATAGCTACATCAGAGTATTCTTTTTGTTCATCTGTACTTACGGGTTTTTGTGAAGAACAAGAGATAAAACATTTTAATGTAATGCATGGGGAAAAAAGTTTTAATATTAGAGATAGTTTTTTTAAGTTTTCCCATTGTTATATATGGGAGGATTATTATGTAGATTTATTTCAAACATTAAAGGCAGATATAAACCAGTTTATAGTTGAACGTCCGCCAAAACAGTTAAAAATTATCTCTTTAGGAGATTCTTCCAAGCCGCCTGAAAATATAATTAAATTTTATTGGGGATCTGAATATAATAAAGATGAATTAATATTTATTTCTCAACATTTAAAAAGAATTAAAGAAATGGGTTTTAATATTATTGTAAGATTTCATCCTTTACATAAAAATGTTTTCTATAAAAAAGTATATCCTTTTTTAAAAACTTTTAAAATTGAAGATCCCGCATCAGTGACTCTATATACATCATTACTTGAAACAGAATATGTTTTTGGAACATATACGACAGTTTTGTATGAAGGATACTTAATGAACCGAAAACTCATTATTAATGATTTTAACTATTTATCTCTTTTGGAATTAAATTGTATTAGTATTCATTTATCTCATAGTAGACTATCTGAATTTAAAGGATGAAGTTATGTTTAAGAATTGTCTTTATTTTATTATATCCATACTAATTTTATTTCCATATCCAATTGATATTAACGTTAAGGGATATCCCTTATCTACATCATATATATTAATGTTAATAATTTTTATATTTATGCCCGTGATCTTAACGAAAGGTTATTATTGGAAATTAAATTTAACTAAACTTATATGGATGATGAGAATAATATTTATTACCATTTTTCTCATAGCTTCTTTTGAATTTGGATTAAGTTCGGCTAGAATAGTTTCTTTTATAGGATATTTTATGATTAGTTTTCTATATGAAACTGCATTTATTTTTAATATACAACCAAAGAAGTTTTTTAAGATTTTTAATATAATATTTCTATTTGTTCTAATATATGCAACTTGTATTGCAGGCTATTTTATTATATCAACTGGTTCTTTAATGTATAATACAGCTAGTATTAGAGATTTATTATTCTTATATCCAAATCACTTTTCTATTTTATTGATTCTAGTTTTCTGGATTAGACAATATTTTGTCGAGAAGCACAGCATATTAATTGATATCTGGATTACAATTTTAATTTTTGTTTTTCTTTCAAGGGTAGCCATTGCTTCGTTTTTGATTTCTTTTATCGTAAATATTTTAATAAGTAACGATATTGATAAGTGGAAAAAGGCTGTATCGCTTATACTGGTTTTATCATTATTCATTCCAGCATCGATTTATTTTATGGGAGTGAAGGAGCAATCGGTAGGTTCTACAATGGATAGAACATATTATAGTAGGGTTGCCAGATGGGAGGCTGCATTTGAGTATATCAAACTGGATCCTATTATAGGAAGTGGGTTTGATAGGACTACTGACGTTGTTAGTAGTTACCAGTCTATAAATGGGCAACAGGCTGAATTAGGTTCTATGCATAATGACTATCTTGATTTGCTAGTTAAAGGTGGAGTTCTAGGCTTAATTAGTTTTTTTGCTGTTTTTATTGGTATTTTCATTACAGGCTTTAAATACAACAAAAGCCTAGTTGTTCTTGCTTTAACTATAATGTTAACAGCTTTATTTCAAAATCCGATCAAAACCATACCAATAATGTTTTGTCTATTTTTTACCTTGGGAGCAATTGTTTTTAATAAAAGTCGAAGTAATTTAAACAATTACCCATAATTAACGAAGTAAAAGATTTAATTAATAAAAGATGGCTTATACCCGATTTATCGGACACACAGTAGTTAGGTAAAATAACAACTGTGGAGGGATTAGCAAATGGGAAGCTGTAGGAATTGTTATGATGCAGAATTCAAGGCGAATGTAATGAGATTACTTAAAGAAAGCGGCCGATCAGCAGCCAATGTGGCTAAGGATCTAGGGATAAATCCTCAAACCTTGAGAAACTGGCTGGGGGTGGAAACGAAGAAACAATCTTCTTATAAAGCAAGAATAATGGAGCTGGAAGCTGAATTACGGGGCTGAAAGGCAAGGAAACTGCTATGATAATGCTTATGCAGAGACCTTTTTCAGCACGATTAAATGTGAAATGCTATATGACGAGGATCAGGCTACCAAGATATCTTTAGGTATATAGAAGTATTCTACAACCGTAAAAGGCGCCATCAAACCCTGGATTACTGTTTCCAGCCGTATTTAATAAAAATATTCTGTGAAAAAGGCGGCTTAGAAAAACTAAAATTATGAGATTTTGAGCAATACTGCGAATTAGTGAGAAAAAACCAAGTTTACTTTTAGAAATCACAAAAAAGGTGGATACAATGTTTGTATCAATTGTTATACCTATTCTAAACGAGAAACAATATATTGAAAAATGCCTTGATTCCGTTCTAAAGCAGGAATATCCTCAAAACAAGTATGAAATAATGCTTGTTGATGGTGGCTCAAATGATGGTACGAGAGAAATTATTAAAAAATATATGGATGAAAATAAAAATATTAGATTAATTGATAATCCTGAACGTATTGCTCCCTGTGCTATGAACATAGGTATTATTAATTCTGTTGGGAACCTAGTGCTTATCATGGGAGCGCACGCAGATTATAATTCTGATTATGTTTCTAAATGTGTTGAATGGTCTAAGAAGACAGGTGCTGATAATGTGGGTGGACCTGCTTTAGCTAAGGGTGAAGGATACTGGGGACATGCTATTGAATATGCCCATTATTCGCCTTTTGGACTCGGAGGAGCGGATTTTCGTACTGGTACCTATGAAGGATATACGGATACCGTTTTTGGTGGTGCATTTCGTAAAGAGGTGTTTGACAGGGTAGGATTATATGACGAACGTCTGGTTCGAAATCAAGATATTGAGCTAAACTCTCGTATCATTGCTTCGGGTGGTAAGTGTTTTATAACACCCGAAATTAGATGTAGTTACTATTGTCGTTCAAATCTGAAGGATTTATGGACGCAGAACTGTAACAATGGTATGTGGAATATTTATACCACACGCATAGCCAGGTCGACACTATCATTAAGACATTTTGTCCCCCTTATATTTGTTAGTGGATTAGTCATTACGTTTTTACTTCTGATAATGGGATTTATAGTTTCAAAAAATTGGTCAATTTATTTTACGTTATCTTTTCTGCTGTGTATTGGATCATATATTCTAACAGCTTCCTTCTTTTCATTTCAGATTGCTATGCGGAAGGGTATTAAATATTTTCCAGCCTTATTGGCTGTTTTTGCTATATTGCATATTAGCTATGGTTGGGGGTCAATAAAAGGTATATTTACAGTTAGAGAATGGGCCAATAATAGGCTGAAAAAAGGTGATTAAAATGAGTGCTAATCAGTTATGTATAAAACGAGGGTTTGATATTATTACTTCATTTGTTGGATTATTTCTTTTTTCATGGCTAATAATTATTTCCTTTACATTAGCATCTATAGATACTAGAATGAGTGGTTTTTTTGTACAAACTCGTGTTGGCAAGAATGGTCAAGTTTTTAAAGTTATTAAAATCCGGACCATGCGTAATATAGCAAGTTTTCATACAACCGTAACTACAGTTAACGATCCGCGCATAACATCATTAGGAGCGTTTTTTCGCCGTACTAAAATCGATGAACTGCCGCAGCTTATAAATGTTTTATTAGGACAGATGAGCATTGTCGGACCTAGGCCTGATGTTTCGGGGTATTATGACATGTTGCCTGATGAGGATAAGAAGATATTATTATCGGTTAGACCGGGTATAACTGGGCCGGCAACTCTAAAGTATCGTGCTGAAGAAGAGATTTTGGCTACAGTGGAGGACCCTGAGACATATAACAGGAAAGTTATTTTTCCAGATAAGGTAAGAATTAACCGGGAGTACATTGGAAATTACAGTTTTATTAATGACCTAAGATATATATGGGCTACATTATTTGGTGTTGGATATCAGTATATGGAGTAAGGGTTTAGAGTAAACATAAACTAATCCCTATATAGGAGAAGGTATAATATGGGAAAAATCAACAATCGCATCCACCTGTCACCTCCGCACATGAGCGGATTAGAGGAAACATACATAAGAGAAGCCTTTGTGACTAACTGGATTGCTCCCTTGGGGCCGCATGTTACTGCTTTTGAGCAGGAAGTTGCTGAATATGCTGGTATTAAACATGCTTTGGCTCTAAGTTCGGGAACCTCTGGACTTCATCTAGCTTTGCGTTTGCTGGGGGTTGGTAAAGGTGACAGAGTCTTTTGTTCCTCGCTTACTTTTATCGGCAGTGTTAATCCCATTCTATATCAGGGAGCCGAGCCGGTTTTTGTTGATGCGGACCCTGACAACTGGAACATGTCAGCAGCATCCCTGCAGAAAGCTTTTGATTGGGCGGAGAAGAACGGTAAATTACCCAAGGCGGTTATTATAGTGGACCTCTACGGGCAGAGTGCCGATTATGATCCTTTGTTGAGAATATGTAATCATTATGGGGTTCCGGTGGTAGAGGACGCTGCTGAAGCGATGGGATCTTCTTATAAAGGAAAGGTTTGTGGCGGTTTTGGCAAGTTTGGAGTATATTCGTTTAATGGAAATAAGATTATTACCACTTCGGGTGGAGGTATGCTCTTGTCGGATGATAAAGAGGCGCTGGAGAAAGCGCTTTTCTGGGCGACCCAGGCGCGCGATCCGGCTCCGTGGTACCAGCATTCGGAGATGGGTTTCAACTATAGGATGAGCAACGTTGTGGCCGCTATCGGCCGGGGGCAGATGCGGGTTTTGGATGAGCGGGTAAAAGCCCGGCGAACTGTATTTGAACGATATAAGGAGGATCTGGGGGTTGTAACGGGTATCGGATTTATGCCCGAAGCTTCTTATGGGTGTTGTAACAGATGGCTGACGGTTATGACCATGGATCCTGATATTATTTCTGTTAAGCCTATGGATATTATCAACGCCCTGGCAGATGAGAATATAGAGTCCCGCCCGGTATGGAAGCCGATGCACCTGCAGCCGTTATTCAAGGGATGCAAATATTTTACTCATGGAGATAGCGAAAGTATTGTGGATCGATTATTTGCTAACGGTGTCTGTCTACCTTCGGGGTCGAGTTTGAAGGCAGAGGAACAGCAGAGAGTAATTGATTGTGTTTTAAGTACGCTGGGTTTTAAACATTATCAATTAAATGTGGAGGTATAGTTATAATAAGGGAGTAGGATGAGTAAAAGATTTGACGTTATTGTTGTTGGCGCCGGAGTCAACGGCTGTGCTATCGCCAGGAAGTTGTCACGGGATAGCAAAAAAGTGGCTCTGATAGAGCGAAAAACAATTGGCTGTGGTACTTCGTCCAATAGTTCCAAACTTATACATGGGGGACTGAGATATCTGGAAACCAGGCAGTTTGGGTTGGTGAGGGAGTCTTTGCGGGACAGGAAGCGGTTAAATGAAATGTATCCTGACCTGGTGGAGATGGTCCCTTTTTATTTGCCTATTTACAGCGATAGCCCGAGGCCCTGGTGGATTATGAGGATTGGCCTGGGCATGTATGATTTCTTTTCCGGGTCGCCGGAATATCGCTGCCAACGGGTAGCAAATGAGGAGTTCTTGAAAAATTTCCCCGGTGTTAAGGAAGATGGTTTGTACCGTGTCTATGTATATTATGACGGGAAGACCAACGATCTGGAACTCACCCGCAGGCTGGCACGGGATGCCAGGGAATATGGGTGCGTGGTAAAGGAAAACTGCGAAATAGAAGAAATCAGCGTGGAAGCCAAGGGAGTTCGTGTGTCATGTTCTGATTCCGAAGGTGAGCATGTGATGGGGGCTCCTCTACTTGTAAATGCTACCGGCCCGTGGATTGATGAGGTAAATGACTGCTATGGGCTGCCGCATAATTACCGGATATCGAAGGTAAGCGGAATACATATAGTTATTAACAAAAAACTGGTGCCAGATTGTATGTTCTTGCAGACTCAGGGCCGGCGGATATTTTTTATGATTCCCTGGCATGAAGATACGAATATAATCGGCACCACGGAGAGAATGGAAGACTGTGGGTGTGATGAGGTAACGGTAAGAGAGGAAGACATCAATTACCTGTTAAAATACGCTAACGGGTATCTTAAGCAACCTATATCCTGGCCTGACATAGCTAATACCTTTTTGGGAATAAGACCTTTGGTTAGAGGCCGAAATAATACGGACGCTACCAGTATGAGCCGGGATTATAAAATAGATGTAGTAAAAATGGGGGGAGCAACTCTGGCCCATGTGTATGGAGGCAAGTTGACCACCTGCCTGAGTATGGCCGAGAAGGTTGAGAGAGCAGTGAAATATGGAGTTTAGTCACTTATGAAAGTTAAAACCAAGGTTTCTTTACATAGAGTTATTTATTTTGTCTTGACTATTATAATTGTTGCAGTCTTGTTCAGACTATCATTACCCTCTATGGGTAATTTTCTTGTTGCCCAGGACCAGCCCCAACGGAACGACATAATTGTACTCTTGATGGGCAGCGGGCCGGACCGGATGCTGGGAGCGGTGGATCTTTATAAGGCTGGCTATGCTGATAAGATTGTCATGGTGAGAAATTTGGTGAGGGGATATGACATGGTTGTTAGTAAAGGGGTTAAGATTCCTCATGATACCGACATAGCCAAAACGGTTGCTGTGCAGTTGGGGGTACCGCAGGACAAGGTTATTATTCTACCCAGAGATGCGCTGAGTACTCAGGATGAAGCTCGTCGGGTACGGGATTATATACGGGACCATAAGGATATAGATTCGATGATTGTGGTTACCTCCAAGTATCATTCCGGAAGGGCGAAGAAGATATTTGTTAAGACTATGAGTGTGTTGGACCGGGAGGTCAGGGTAATATCCTGCCCCAGCCCCTATGATGATTTTGATGCGGAGCACTGGTGGCAGAGCCGGGAAGACCTGAAACGAGGGGTTCAGGAGTATGCCAAGTTGTTCACCTTTTATTTGTATGACCAGTTTAAGTTGTAGGGTCGGCCATTTTATCAAAATACATCCTCAAGCTTGATTTCCAGGCCGGGGAAGAGTTCACTGCTTAATATCTGACCGGCGGCAAAGTCGCCGGTTTTTTGATATTTACCCTCCTCATCGAGACTGTAAACTACAACAACATTGAACTTTGGAAAGACCACCCAGTATTTTAGAACTCCGCTTCGCTCACAGAGATTGAATTTTTCGTTCAGTTCCTTCTTGGCGGTGAAAGGGGAGATGATTTCAACGACCAGGTTGGATACTCTCTTCACGAAGCAAACGCCGTTCCTCAATACCAATCTTTGTATCCATTATATTTGAGCACCACAAATGAAGGCAAGTTTCGAAAGGGCAATACTAACGTGAGGCAGCGCGCAATACTGGAGAAAAATAGCAAACACGCACCTTTATGGAATTATTTGCTTATTGTATTTCAGGTGCTTTATCTTAATAGCGGCATATAGCAAAACGGAATATAATGTACGTTTACATATCCAATAACTATGGAGTTAGCAGTATATGAATCATTAGAATGGAGGGATAAATGTGAAATTTGGCAAAGTTGAACAACTAAGGGATGAAGTTATAGGGATCCGACCGGTTTATGGAGAGAATGGCAATTGTACTGAACTATTACTGAAGAGCGCCGAAATTGTCCTGGACAAGCGGAACGTGAATTCGGTTAAAAAGGCTTTGGCTATGGCTTATGCCATCGATCTGAAAGCACAGCGCCGCCAACTGCAAGCCAGTTTAAAACGCAAAGGTGGGCCTTTCCCTTTTTACCTTTCAAGGAAGAGGGTCTTCATTCCTCTTAAAATGCGCCGCGTAGTGAGCGGTAATGACGCAGTTTACGGGTTCCTTGACTTGGATTATATATATGAACATGAACTCATATCCAGCCGAAAAAGTATTGTTAAATTATCTAATGCTCTGAGGCTGGAGGTCTTAAGCAGCCGCCAAACGGCGCTTGGAGCTCAGCACGATGGGATGGCAGTGGTTGAATTTCTAAATAGGCAGGTGGAAGAGGTGGATGATGGTATAAGTGATGAGCAGTTAGCAGCAGCAGTTCGTTTGATTATTAGTACCATAGCCAGAGTGGTGCCGGATTCCTAACTTAGAGGGGGTGAAAATATTACCCAAAACTTCCTCATTTGCCAATTTTATATTTTAAAGTTATGGTCTATGTGGTAAAATCCAATATACATTATGATACTGAAGGGGACCTTGAATTGCTCCCCTTCCTTTTACATATGGCAAAATAGGACTTAAGCACTGTTTTTTATTAATTATTCGTAAAATTATTAAAAAACTTGCTTTGCTTTGCAGGAATATTTATCCGGGTGTAGAATGATATACCTACTATAGTTGCCCCTTTTTATGGGATGTAAAGACAGTAGAATATTCTTCGAGTATAGGTACTATATTTTAAATATTGTTATGTACAGCAGGATTTGCTAAGGTGGGTTAGCTTAAATAAATATTGATTTCCCTTCGATACTAAAGCATGAGTTTCGCAATCAAACCGCAATAAAAGCGGTTTGAGTATAGAGCTTAAAGGGGGTGGTATATGAGTAGGGCAAATGATTAGTAACATGTCATAGTAGAATCAGACCCGAAGGTTTTTTCTTTGCAAAGAAAAATTATCTTGGGGAGATAGGTATCTCCCATCCCTCTATTGTAGCAATCCTATATTGTATTACTTAATACAGGGAAATCAACGTTTATAATGAATAGGGGTGAATTATCCTTGAAAATGTCACGAAAACCTAAAACTTTTCTGGTCCTGTTATTAGTGGCCATGTTCCTCATGACCCAGGTGGCAGTGGCGGGAGCAGCGACTGTAAACTGGAATACCATTAGTACGGTTAGGGTAAATGGTACGGTTTCCGGTACGGTCTACGAGAACAACATAGCTAGCAATGTATATGCTACGGTCTATGCCGATGTCATCAATGCTGTTAGTGGTGCTGTTTATACATCAAGTACTCCTGTTGTAACGGCTCAGTATATCTATGATCCTGGTAAGGTTTTTGTCGTTACTATGGGAAGCTACGGTTTATTGGTAGGCCAAACATATAAAGTGCAGTTAAAGGTATATTCCGCAACTACTGCTGCTGGAATCAACCTTGCGAATGCTCCTCAAACTGCGGATTCTAGCACATTTACATTGTATTCGGCTCAGGATACCGGTGGCGGCGGTGGTGGTAGTAACGATACCACAACTACCACAACAACAACTACTACTACAACTGTAACCACTTCAGCTAGTGGTGCTGTAACTGCTGCTGCAGGCGGAACTGTAACTGCTGATGGTATTACTGTAAGTGTACCTGCTGGTGCTCTTAGCGGTAATGGAACCCTGAGTATTAATCCGGTTACCGACCTGAGCAAGACTCCGGTAGGAACCCTGTTTAAACTGGGCAGCACCGTAGTAGACATTGTGCTTACTGGTGCAACCTTAACCGGAACCCTGGATATCAGCCTGGATTATGACAAAACCGCACTGGCCAACATTCCTGCTGACCAGATCGGCATCAGCTATTGGAATGAAGCCCGCGGCGGCTGGGTATATGTTGGCGGAACTGTTGACACTGCAACAGGCAAGGTTACTGTAAAAGTTAACCATTTAACCAAGTTTGCGGTTATTGCCAATCCGAACCTGAAGATTCCTACCGACATCACAGGCAACTGGGCTTATGACAGCATCAAGCGCCTCCTCGGTATGGGAGTTGTATCAGGATACACCGATGGCACTTTTAAACCGGGCAACAATATAACCCGTGCTGAATTTGCCAAGATCATGGTAGATGCAATGGGCTGGAAGGCTGCAGCCGCTCCCAGCTTGAAGTTTGCCGACGCTGCCCAGATTGGCGATTGGGCCAAGGGCTATGTGGCTACAGCTGTAGAAAAGGGCCTTATTGCCGGATACAGCGATAATACCTTTAAACCTGCCAACCAGATTACCAGAGCAGAAATTGCCACCATAGTTGTCAAAGCTCTGGGCAAGACTGCCGAAGGCACTCCGGTATTTGCCGATGCCAGCGGCATCCCGGCTTGGGCGCAGGGCTATGTGGCCGTAGCTGCTAAAGAAGGAATCGTTGCCGGATACAGCGACAAGACCTTCAAAGCAGGCAACAATGCTACCAGAGCAGAAGCAGCCAAGATGGCTACCAATATGCTCACCAACCTCAAGATCTAATTTGGGGTAATAATTTAATTCAATATCTAGATTAAACTTGCGGGGGTGTTAACCGAAGAGGTTAACACCCCCGCTTATTTTAAGCGGACTTTCAGCCCAAATTCAGTTAACGCTTAAAAAGCGTGCAGGAGAGATGTAAGTATTTGCCGAATACTACGTATAGATAAATGTAATTCGGAGTAAGGATCGGAAATTTAATACCTTAATTAACAAATTATGGAGTACATTGAATGAAATTGGTACATAAAAGAAGCTGCCAGGTAGTATGGGCTCTTTTTTTATCACTATTTATATTTTTAGCCGATACTGCTGTCGCTGTTAACAATTGTCTGGCATATGAAAATGTTGTTTTTCTCAATGACCGGTCGGCGGATATAATCGGCTCTGCATCCTTATTGGTTCCAGGATTTCTGACTCCGTCCGGTTTGAGCGGCAAAGGTCAGATAATAGGTATTGCGGATAGTGGCCTGGATAAAGGCAGTATCAGCGACATTCACCCCGATTTGCAGAGCGAGCCGGGGGCTATGCCCCGTGTCGCCATGCTCAAATCATATAGCGGCCGCACTGTACCCGATGATCCCAACGGGCATGGTACTCATATGGCAGCAACCATTGTGGGCAGCGGCCAAGCATCGGATGATGGTAAATACCAGGGCATTGCTCCAGGTGCCAGCCTTTATTTTCAAGCTCTGCTGGATGAACAAGGACAGCTGAGAACTCCATCCAGCATTGATGATTTGTTCAGCCCTGCCTATGAGGCAGGGGTCAGAATCCACGTTAATGGCTGGGGCAGCAGTGGAAATGATTATACTGGAAGCAGCGCCCAGATTGATAATTATGTTAACCTGCATCCTGATTTTTTACCGGTTTTTGGGGCGGGCAACAGTGGACCGGAAGTTGCTACAATTACCACCGAAGCGAACAGTAAAAATGCGCTGGTTATTGGCAGCAGCCAGGTTCCTCGTCCGGTTTTCAGTAATGAAGCACGCTATGCTGATCAGCCGGCAGCTTCATCCAGCCGGGGACCGGCTCAGGATGGCAGGATTAAACCGGAACTGTTGGCACCTGGTTCGGCTGTAATTTCAGCTTGTTCAAGTCTTACCACCGGCAATTTTAAGCCTAATTCCCAATACACGCTTATGGGCGGTAGCAGCATGGCTGCCGCTGTAGCCGGTGGCTCACTGGTTTTACTAAGAGAGTATCTCAATACACATGAAGGCATTAACAATCCCTCATCAGCTTTGCTCAAGGCTTTAATGATCAACGGAGCCCGAGATGCCAAAGGAGGCTCTTCTTCCCGGCAGGGTTTTGGTATTTTGGATTTGCTGGGAACGGTACTGGCCTTGCAGGAAGCTCGTTTCAATTTGGTCGAAGAGGTAACCGGGGTTCATACCGGAGAGAGCCGGGAATATAAAATTCACTTGGACGGTAAAAGTGCGCCGTTTAAGGCCACGTTGGCCTGGGTCGACCCACCGGCTGGTAATGGTACTGGTCCTGCTCTGGTCAATAACCTTGACTTGATAGTAAGAGACCCCCAGGGAAAGTTATACTACGGCAACGATTTTCTGAATACCGGCTATAGCGATTCGGTAAATAATGTCGAACAGGTAACAATTCCTCAAACCATAACCGGGGAATATACCATATTTATAAAAGGAGCCAATCTTAATACTGTATATCCGAAGCAAACTTATGCTCTGGTATATGGAATGCCGCTAAAACATGAGATTGTTCGGAGTGCGGACAGCGACGGCAAAATTAGTTTAGCCAGCAGCGGCGGAATTGATTTAACAACTTATAAAACGATAAATGAAGTAAATGGCCAACAATATTCAAAATTTGAACAAATTGCAGCCGGCACGGATGTTTATATTTCGGAAAAAACAGCCTATTTCGTTAGCCGGAACCGTGAAATCGAGGGTGTACAGGCGCTATCGGACGGCAGTGGTCCAATGCTCATGGAGATAAATGCCGGGGTACGGGATGGCGGATTTTTTATAGATTCGCAAGTTCTGGCCGATGAACAACTAAGGTTTTGGCTTAATGAACAATCCTTAACTGAAGTCAGTGAAATTCCAGCTGGTTCAAGAGTTATTGCGGCAGTTAATCCGGGACTTCAGACCATTTGGCAGCTTAAGGCTGAATATGATCAGGTACAAGGATTTATTGAGAATCTGAATCCTGAAAAAAGGGAAATTAAACTGGCTCAGGACCGCAATACTTATCTTATCGCTAAAGGAGCGGCCATTTCATATAATGACCAACTGCTTGAATGTGATGATCTGGATGCTCCTTACGGCTCCGCAGAAACCGCCAGCTTGGCTAAATTGGCTCCAGGAATGAAAGTGAGCCTGGTACTTTCGCCTTCCAATAAGCAAGTTCAATATATAAAGGTAACCAGAGATATAGTAATAGGTGAAGTCCATGAAGTTAATGCGAGCGGGGAGCAGTTGTTGACCCTGGACAGCGGCAAGAACTACAAAATTTTTCCCGGTGCCCAATTATTCAAAGATGGCGAAGAAGTAGGTTTCAGCGATATTAAACCGGGAGTCAAGGTATCTGCGTTGCTGCTGCCCGGGACGAGCAATATAATACAGTTGCAAGCCATAAGCAATGTAGCTTATGGCAAGGTGGTCTATTATAATACTAAGAGCAAGACTTTATTTGTTTTTAATCAGGATAATCAATTTAAAACCTATGAGCTTAACCCTGCTGCACAAGTTTTTAAAAAGGGGCTGCAAGTGGATGCTCCCAGCATTGAGAGCGGCAAATGGGTGAGGCTTATCCTGAATCCTGCCGGAACATCGGTCTGGCGTGTGGACATTGCAGAAGCCAACCCAGCGAATATAAAAATATTCAGTGGCCATAACCCGCTGCAAATGACTCTTAGCATGGCGGATAACACCACTTACCAATATAACAGCTCCACTTTGTTTAGCAAAGGCGGCTATAAAATTTCTCCCGATTTAATTCTGCCCGGGGAGAGGCTGATAATCAGTGCCCTTGATTCAATCTATCCCGGTACACCTTGCCTCGCTCAAGTAGAAGTTGTATCCAATCCTGGAATTAAAACTCCTGATATAAAAGCGGAAGCTTATTCGCTAAATGGAGTTCTTATTATTAAAGGCAACAGTAATGCCGATCGAGTGTTTTTAAACCGTTCCGATGGCAGCAGGAACAACATTGCCGTTAACAATGACGGCAGCTTCAGTGTAATTTATAAAATGCAGGAGAATGAAAATAAAGTACAAATCCTGGCAATGGATTTACCGGAAGGGGGAATTAAAGGTATTGATTTAAAAATTTGCGATTTCCCGGTGCCGCAGAGCGAAAATAATTTTACCGATATTTCCGGAAATCCGGCCGAGCAGGATATAATCAATCTTGGTAAAAAGGGAATTGTCAGCGGGTACGGGGATGGAACATTTCGTCCCGAACAATGGCTTAGCCGGGCTGAATTTATAAGCATACTCGCCCGGGCAAAAAATTGGGATATTGAAGCCAGTACCACAGAACCGCAGTATTTTAAAGATAACGATCAAATCCCGTGGTGGGCGGTAGGCGCTGTTTATGCGGCCCGTAAACTGGAGATAATCAATGGTTATCCTGATGGTAGCTTCCATCCCAGTGCTCCGATAACGAAAGGTGAAGTGGCTTTAATTATGAAATATCGAGTACCTGGCAACAAAACTGACCCGGTAACCCGTGGCGAGGCTGCGGTTCTAATAAATCAAGCAATGCAATAAAAAAAGCACCTTAATCAGGTGCTTTTTTTATTGCATTGCTTGCTACTCTTCCAGCCAAAGGACAATACTTGCTTCCTGAACCTGCTTATCCCAGGAAGTTAGCTGTTCTTGAAGGGAAGCTATTTGTTGATCAAGCCGGGCTATTTGTTCTTTGTCCTGAACTTTTTCCCGCTGATCCAGAAGACTGCGGTATTGCTCCAAGCTTGTGCTGAAACGAGCGGTTAATTCTTGCCGCTCCTCTTGGATGCTGATTTGAGTGCCTAAAGCTTTTAATTGATTTAAAAGGGATTCTGAACTATCCAAGCTGGTAGTAATTTTTAAAATCGCAAATTTTGACCCGTCCTGATTTTGTTGGCCCAATATTTCAGTCTGTGCTCCGGCTGCTTTTGCCATATTTATAGCCTGGGTCTTTACCGATGCCGGATCAGCTACTTGAATTTTAAGCATAACGGTGGTCAAAAATCGTTCCTTGTTCAAAAAGACCGGTCTTGCTTCCGGATTTTTGGCGGGAACGGCCGCTATCTGTTGCTCCCCTGATCCGTTATTTGGATTAACAGGAACTTCGTTGGCCGGAGTGTCGGATTTTACAGTAACATTTGCAACCTGTTCGGCCGGGTTGACCGAATTGTTATTTGTTTTTTGGGGTGTGGCATAATGGGTTTTAACTTTTTCAGGACTTGAATTATCCGCTACTTGTAAAAGCGGGGTAGAATTTATGGCAAGGGTGGTAAAAAGCAATATGATTGCGGCGGCAATTCCGCTCTTGGCGGTTTTGGTCCACTGCCACCGGGCAGGCTTTGCATTAATTTTCCGGTCTTGATGGATAAGTGTCATAACTGCTGAATTAAAGTCAGGTGGGGCCGATATTTCCTTTTTGCCCAGAACCTGCAGGGCCAAAGAAATATTTTTCCATTGTTCAAGTTCCAGCCGGCAGGAAGCACACTGTTTCATATGAAATTGAAACAATTCCCGTTCCTGTTCATTCATTTCATTGTCCAGCCAAAGGGAAAACAGTTCTTTAGTTTCGTTACAGTTCATCAAAACCACACCTTAGTATTAGTATAAGTACAATCATTTGGAGTATTTGGAATTCATAATTTCCTTTAAGTCCCTCCGGGCCCGGTTAATGCGTGACTTTACCGTCCCCAGCGAACAACCCAATATATTTGCTATTTCCTCGTAAGAATATTCTTCAAACTCACGAAGAACCAGAACGGTCTTAAAATCAGGCTGAAGTTTTTGCAATGCCGCATAAACTAATTGAGTAAACTCCTGCCGCTCTACTATTTCCAAAGGAGATTCATCACTGGCGGCAATTTCCCGGTTTACCTGGTTCTCATCTATAACCATAGGCTCATCCAATGAAAAAGCGATGACTTTTTTATTTCGGCGTTGCAAATTAATCCAGCTATTTATCGCGATTCGGTGCAGCCAGGTTCCAAAATCGGCATCATTGCGGAAAGACTTTATTCCCCTAAATGCCTGCAGGAACACTTCCTGGGCCAGATCCTGAGCGTCGTCAGGATTGCCCGCCAATCGGCTGCATTGAGAGAAAACCCTATCCTGGTACAGGAGAACCAACTCTTCAAAAGCCTGCAGATCATGCTGGCGGCTTCGTTCCACCAGATTCTTTATTGACGACAAAAATGAACACTCCCTGAAACAAGCGGGTGTAAACCCACTTGCTTATTAGACATCCGACGATAATAAAAAGTTCCCTAATAATACTATTAGTTTTTAGATTTTGTTATCATTGTTCTAGAATACCAAAAAATCACATCTAAAAAAACATTTCTGGTTTTGGGGGAACTTTTTGGATAAATGCTGCGTCTAACCATACAGTGCCGGAGTGTGCCAATCAAAACAGTCAGCAACAGCATGGCTACTCGGGTTAAATAAGGCCGGAACTGTCTTACATATCAACCGGCATTAAAGGAGGGGAGCAGGGAACACATCGTTAAATTTATCGATATTATCGATGATTACCTCTCAGATAGGGCCTCGGTCCTGACAACCTGAATAATGATTTAATTTAAAATATTTTAGGAGGGAAATAAATGCTAAAGAGAAGAAGCAAACACTTTGCACTACTGCTGGTTCTGACCATGCTGGCAACCATGTTTATCGGCGTAGGAACAGCTAGTGCAGCTACTGAAAACGTTGCTTTGACGGTTCCCAATATAGGAACTTCTGGAAGCGGAGTTAGCCTGGGAAGCCTGAAAGTAAGAGAGACCAGCGCAACCATGGGTTCAATCATTGCTGGCCAGCAGATTACTGTCAACCTTCCCAGCGGTGTGGAATATGATGCTATTCCTACCGCAGCCACACTGGCAAGTTTTGTAACCCCGGATGGTGTAGCCCTGGTAGCCGGAGACCTGACCTTCGTATCAGGTTCCAAAAAGAGCATGACCATCACTGTTGCTAGCCGTACAAGTACAGCCGTTCAGGCTGAATTGACTTTCCTGTTTAACGTTGCTGCAGTATCAACCGTAACTCTTGATGCTCCCGATGCTGACATTGCCGTAGAGATTTATGCCCCCAACAGCGGCATAACCCAGGGCAAAGTAGTTGTAGCCAAGAGTTCTTCCGCTGGAACTACCGCAACGGTTATGGAAACCAAAACAGTTTCCAACGGAGCAGCTAAAACCCTTGGAACCATCCGCATCGCTGAGAACCGCGCCAACTCCATTAAGGCCGGTGACGTGATCAAGGTTGTTGCTCCTGATGATGTTACTATTGTTAGTGCTGCTGCCGATTGCACATTTGCCAACTGGACCGCAGCAGGATTTACTTTTGGTGTAGCTGCAAATGCTGATGGCTACAGTCAGTTGTCCCTTACCTGCGTAACTCCGACCGCAGCCGGCACAACCCCCGGTTTTGTAAACATTGATCTGAAAGTTGATATTGATGACCGTGATTTAACTGGCGCATTGGACTTCACCGTAAAGGGTGACAATGTTACCACCCAGAAGATTACCATTGGTAAAGTTTCCGATTACAGCGTGGAAGTTGTAGCTAAGGGCGATCCCAAGACCGTTAAGGCCGGATTCTCCAACCAGGAACTGCAACAACTGACCATTAAAGAAGGCTTGGCTGAAAGTTTTGTTGACAATCGCGATTTTGTTCTGCAATTGCCAAGTTGGGCTCACTGGTATGCTGCTCCGACTATTACCGTTGAAAAAGGAAACGGTTCTTTTGCCAAGGATCAAGCCGGAGCCGACACTTATGATAACCAGCGCAACAAAATGACCTTTACCTATACTGCAGTTGCCGGTGCCACCAAGACCGAGTTTACCTTTGAAGACCTCAAGGTATTTATCGATCCTGATGCACCCGAAGGCGATCTGACAGTTACTGCCGACGGCAAGGCTCTGGGCGGAAAATTTGAAGCTGTTATAGGCAAGGTTGTTAAACCGGTTAATGCTACTGCCCAAAAGGCTGATGTCAAAATAGGTCTGACCAATCAGGCTGCTCCCGATATCACCATTACTGAGGCTGCTGCCGGAATGCTCAAGTACCAAATCAATGAAATTGCAAATGGCTGGGATAAGGATACTCTAACTATAACCGCCAACCAGAATGCAATTATGGTACTCGACCTGCCCGATGGCGTAAAATTCAGCAAAGCTCCTACAGTTAAAGTAACTGCGGGCAATCTGAAGCTGAAGAATGATGATATCGAACTGTCGAATAATGACAACAAATTAGAGATTCCTATTGACAAGACCAGTACCGAAGCTGCTACCATCGTTGTAAGCGATATCTTCTACACATTGGATCGTACAGTGCCCGAAGGCGATGTCACCGTTTCATTGACCGGAAATGCGCTTGATAGTACAGCTGACTCTACTCTAGCCTTTGATGATCCTTGTGTTAAGATTGTTAATGCCACCACCGTAACCCCGGCTCCTGGCGATTACAAGAACGAAGTAAGCTTCGTAATCGGAGCCAGCAGCTACAAGCTTAACGGCGTAGACCAGGCCATGGATGTTGCTCCTTACATCAAGGACAGCCGCACCTATATGCCTATCCGTTATGTTGCTTATGCTCTGGGCATCACCGATGCCAACATCCTTTGGGATGGAGCCGCTCAGACTGTAACCCTGATGAAGGGCGACAAGGTTGTTCAACTCAAGGTTGGCAGCAAGGCTATAAGCATCAATGGCGCTGCCGTAACCATGGACGTAGCTCCCGAAATCACCAGTTCACGGACCATGCTCCCCATCAGCTTTGTAGCCAATGCCTTTGGCGCAACTGCTAGCTGGGATGCAGCAACCCAGACTGTAACCATTAAATAATTAGTTAGTACTTCTAAAAAGGAGTCCGAGCAATCGGACTCCTTTTTTAGTGCGCAAATCAAGCGAAGAAATATCATCCTTTAATTTAAGGCAAAGTAAGATTATTGACTTGACCAGCGGGTCAGCGACTGTATATACTAGAAATATAGGAAATTTATATAAATAAAATGGAGTGATATGCTTTGATTAAATCCTTTTTAAACAAGTTTAAAAGAAGTTGCTGGGTTCAGGTAGTTTCAGTAATTTTGGCCCTATCTTTGCTATCCACTGCTGCACCTCCGGCTATGGCTAGCGACTCTCCTGCGCAGGGGCTTTCACTCAATGATGCTATCAAGCTCGCACTACAGAACAGCGAAACGGTGAAAAAAGCCAGCAAGGAAATGGATAGGACTGAAGAACTGCGCGATTATTCGAACAGTTTACTGGATTACGTACCGGTTGGGCATATTGGTGTATCGTCGGTAGAGTTGGCTTACACCAGTGCTCTGACCTCGCAGTTGACCTGGCAGATGAGCCTTAAATCATATACTACGGCGGAAGACAAGGTTGCGCTGGACACCTGTAAAAAATACTGGGAAATATTAAGAACGGGAGAAAAGATTAAGGCTGCTGAAGTCGCTCAGGATTCTGCACTGCGGCAGTTACAGGCGGTAAGGGCGGCCGAGCAGGTGGGAATCTCTCTAAGTGCCACCCTTTCCCCCCAGCAAGCGGTCAAAGCTGCGGAAGCCCAGTATATTGGTGCTCAGGCCACAGCGGCTGCGAGCCGGAATGATCAGGATAAGGCTTATAGTGATTTTAATAGTCTGATTGGGTCCATGGCAAAAGAGAGAACGATATTGAGCGATGCCGTTATTTATCAGCCCCTGGAAGTAACCGATCTCGATCATGAGGTATCTAGAGTGTTGGAAACTTCGCCTGATATATACCAAGCCGAAGAAATGGTGAATATGAAAAAAATGCTGAAAGATGTAAGCCTGTACAGTACAGGGTCGTATCGTTCGAGTGAAGCAAGTAAAATCGAGATAGAACAGGCTGAGCTTGATGCTGCGAATGCTAAAGAACTGGTGGGCTTGCTTTCCCGTAATCTGTATTATCAAACCCGGAATGTTGAGGAAGCATACAACGGTGCTTTGGAGGCAATAAAAGTAGCCGAAGAAAATTTGCGGGTCAAGAAACTGCAGTTTGATGTAGGAATGTCTACTATTGCAGAAGTGAAGGCAGAAGAGAAAAAACTGGCTGATGCACGTTATGAAGCATGCAATCTCTTATGTTCTCACTGTTATCTAAAACTGGCATTCCAAAAGCCATGGGCGGCCAGCGAGTAAAAACTTGATTGTTAATCAGGCATGATTTCAACGGAGGTGCATCTATATTGAACAGGGGAACAAAAGGCGTTTTACGATGCTTTGGTATTCTTTTGGTACTGGGATTTTGCGTTGCGTGTTGCCTTTCCGGTATTAACAGGCAGGCTTGGGCTGAAGACAAGATATTTGAGCAAAACCAAGGCGGATACGGGGGATATCAGTCAGCGGCCTACGATGCCAATGCAATTCAACCCACTGCTGATAACTGGAGCAGGCAATCACGCTTTAGCGTTGGGAATAGTCCTGAATTGAAATGGGAGTTTAATATTTCGAGCGAAATTCTAAGCAGCCCGGTAATTGGAGCGGATGGAACCATTTATTTCGGAGCCAGGAATGGAAAATTATATGCCGTAGATCAGAATGGAAATCAAAAATGGAGTTTTGAAACCGGTTATGAAATAGTATCTTCAGCAGCTATCGCTGCGGGTGGAAGTATTTATGTCACATCCAAGGACGGCAGACTATATGCCTTCAACCCTGATGGAAGCGTAAAATGGGTATATACCAGCGGGGATATGATTGAAGCATCACCGGTAATTGGCGGAGACGGCAGCGTTTATATCGGATGTATGGACGGTCGCTTAATTGCGGTTAATGCTGATGGCCAGGACAAGTGGACTTTTACAACCGGGGGTCTGGATGCGGCTGTTGCCATAGCTGCGGATGGATGTATTTATGCAGCTTCAAGGGATGGTTATTTGTATTGCATCAAGCCCGATGGCAGTGCAAAATGGGAATGTAAACTGGACGCAACCCCCGGTTCACCCGCAGTGGACAAGGATAACACCATATATGTCTGCGCGGGCAAATCACTATATGCAGTGAATGCGAAAGGACAAATCAAGTTCACTCTTAACCTGAATCAGGCCAGGGAAAAAAAGTGTTCGCCAGCGATTGCTGCTGACGGCTGTATTTATCTTGGTGCTGATATGCTTTACCGGTTTACTCCGGGCAGTGCCAACGACTGGACTGCTGGTATATACAGTTGTTCGGGTTTGCTGGTAGAAGCCAATGGCAATATTTTAGTCGCTTCCGACTATACATCCGGTGTATGCTATGTTGTTGATCAAACCGGGAAAAAGATCTGGGAATATCAGGTTGGAGGGGTGGAAGGAACTCCGGCATTAGACCAAGACGGAACTATTTATTTAGGTTCGCGAGATGGCCGGCTATATGCGATTGACACCGTAGACTTAAAGGTTGTAGCCAGCGATCCAGCCAATGCCAGCAAAAATGTGGCTTTGGACAAAAGCATAAAGATCGATTTTAACCGAAATGTGACTATAGCGGATGGATATACCCGGATACAGTTATATGATGAACTGGTTAATCCCGTAAAATTTATCAAGCAATTAAGCGGCAGTTCACTTGTGATCGATCCTGACAGCAATCTGCAAAGCAATCACAAATATACCCTGAAAATACCTGCCAATGCTGTAAAAGATTCGGTAGGCAGGAATCTGGAACAGGATTATACCTTGAATATTTCCACTTATGCCGAACAAGCAAGTGAAAATCAATGCGAATTTGTTATAGGGCAAAGATTATATAAAGTGCTGGGAGAAACCAAAGGCATGGATGCACTGCCTTTCATAGAAAACGGGCGCAGTTTTGTGCCGGTGCGCTATTTGGCTATGGCCCTGGGTGTAGTTGAGGACAGGATTGAATGGGATTATTCAACGCAAAGTGCCGATTTAAAAAAGGATAACGTTTCTATAAGGCTTTCAGTAGGAAGCTCCGCCATTATAATAAATGGAGAACCCAGGGAAATCGGTATAGCGCCCCTTAACCGGGAGGGACGAATTTACCTGCCGGCCCGATACGTTGCTGAAGCATTTGGTTATGAAGTCTTGTGGGACCAGACCCGGCAAGCGGTTTATATTTCATTACCCGGCCAGTTGGTAAGATAACTTCCAGGGATGGGGAAAGGATACCCGGTCTCTAGAATATTATTCATAATTCCAAGGTAATTACAGTACTCCGGGTAGCAAGTGGCCCGGGGTATTTTTTCCCGTATTGTTTAATATAGCCGGGTAGCTAGATTTTAATATAAAGGGGATGATTTATGTGAAGATAAAAACCCTGACCGTTTTTCTTTGCTTACTATTTGGATTGTTTTTAACAAGTCCTGTATATGGTGCAGAATATGGTTCGCTCAAGAGTACGGTCATCCTGCCCGGATATGTTAATGAGTTGGGAGGGATAAGCGGGCATTTCATCCCTGGTCAGCTAAAGCAAAATGATATTCTAATGTTCAGATTGCCTATGGGATCCTTCTGGACTACTGCCAACCTTGATACCGATGAGTCAACAGCTATAGACAGCCTTCAAACCAGCCCGGAATGGAGTACAAATACCTTGCTGGATGGTTATGGCATGAGATATGGTACGAATTATAACCATATTCTGATTCCTGCAATGTATGGAGGAAATAGCAATGGATTATATAATAGCGATAGTCCAAAATTAGAGGTAAGTTCTCTTATCAAGGGCGAGGTTATAATAAAAATAATCAGCCCACTGGACGATACTCAAGATTGTTATCTTTATCTCTATTCCCAGAGAGTATACATCGCAGATAATGTTACCGGAGATGTTTGTCTGGATATAGACTCCCCTTCCAACCTTGCTTTAAAAGCAACTATACCAGGCGGATCAGTCCCTGCGTCTATAGAGGCTCAAGAATACACTCAACCCCAAAAACAAAGTGATCAAGCCAATAAAACTCAAATAAGCAACCCGGATACTACCAGTACCGAGAACAAGACTGACCCCAAAAACATAAAGCTTCGAGTTGGACAAAACCAGATTGAAATAAACGGGGCACAAAAAGAGATTACCGTAGCTCCGTATGTTAAAAACAATCGAGTTTACGTACCAATTAGAGTTTTAGCGGAAGCTCTTGAAATTAATGAGATAATATGGGAGCCGGAATTAAGCTTAATTACACTTAAACTGAATGATAAAACAATACAGATTAATAAACGGAATGGCGACATAATTTTCAATGGACAGACAAAATATGCAATGGATGCACCATTCGAAACAGTTGAACCCGGTTATACTATGCTTCCCGCCAGATATATTGTACAGGCCTTGGGATTAAGTATCAGCTGGGACCCGATTGACAATGTCGTATTGATTACGGAATAGCTAAATTCTTTATAACATCATAGCCAAGGTATAATACTGTTGGTTTTTATCCTATCTGGTTGCCCCGATAAGCATTTCTTTATTGACCAAAATTTTCCCTGGAGGTTATAATGAAAACAATACCGACCAACCGGTCGGTCGGAAATAGAGCGGGAGGGAAAGAGTTGAAAAAGAGAAAGGTATATCTGAGTCTATTAGTAATCACCTTATTGTCAGTATCATTGCTGATGGCGGGCTGCGGCAGCAAGGCGGATGACGCTGTCAAGGAGACCGAACTGAGCGTTAGCGTGGCCCAAACTCAAAAAGGCGGAATAGCCCGCAGTGTTCATTACTCGGGGACAATCCGGGGCGCCAACGAAGTGTACCTAATTCCCAAAGTCGTGGCCCGGGTAACCGGAATATTCGTAAAACCCGGCGACGCGGTGCGGCAGGGGCAGACCTTGATGACCCTGGACGACAGGGATTATGTTGCCGCAGTTAAGATAGCCGAAGCGGCTAAAAGAGCCAACGATGCCAATCTGGAGCTGGCCCGGGCCGACCTGGAGAGAACCAAAACACTGCATGCAAGCGGCGCGGTATCGGACCAGCAGCTTGAACAGGATCAGGCCCACTACGACGCACTGGCAGCCGGGAGTGCCGATGCGGCTCTGGAGCAGGCCATGACCCAATTGAACAATTGCACTATTACATCCCCGATCAATGGTGTGGTAGGGAGCATCAACCTTTCGCTGGGGGACAATTCCAGCCAGCAGTCCCCCGCAGCAGTGGTCAGCGACAGTTCGAAGCTGGAAACCGAGATAATGGTCAGCGAATCGGAAGTTGCTTACATAAAGATCGGCAGCGATGTTGAGGTAAATATTCGGGCGGCTTCCGACCAGCCCTTTAAAGGCAAGGTCGATAGTGTATCCAGCGTTCCCGACACGACCAAACGCAATTATGCGGTCAAGATAACCATGGATAATCCGGAAAACAAAATCAGATCCGGAATGTTTGCCGAAATACAGGTGGACACCATAAGCAAAAAGGATGTGCTGTATATCCCGGTAAGTGCAGTAATACCCACCGGTTCCCAGGAAATAGTCTATACCGTTGATAAAAACAGCCGGGCGCAGCAATTGGAAGTCACGACCGGGATAAGAAACGACAATTACGTGGAAATCGTCAAAGGTTTGCAAGCAGGGCAGGAGGTTATTACCAAAGGTAACACCCTGGTGAACAAGGGCACCCTGGTAAGAGTGGTGGCCGGGAGGGCCAAATAATGTTAAGTAGATTTGCGATTAAAAGGCCGGTAGCCACCATAATTTTGGTTTCTGTAATAATGATTCTGGCTTTTTTCACTTATTCCAAGCTTTCGGTTGACCTTTACCCGGAAATGAAGTTTCCCTACGCTGCAGTCATAACCACTTATCCCGGAACCGGGCCGGAAGAAGTCGAATCCCAGGTAACCAAGGTGTTGGAAGGTTCCCTGAACTCTCTGAGCAATGTTAAGGAGATACAATCGGTATCCAGTTCGGGTTCATCCATGATATTGATCAGTTTCAACTGGGGAACCGACATGAGTGCGGCTATCTCAGACATACGGGAAAAAACCGGCATGATGGAAACCTTCCTGCCCAGCGGGGCAGAGACTCCGATGGTGGTAAAGATGGACCTGGATATGATGCCGGTGGTGCAAATGGGTGTCAGCGCCGGGGAGGATATGTCGCTGGCCCAGCTGCAGTCCATAGCCGAGGATATGATCGAGCCCCGCCTGTCCAGAATCGGCGATATAGCTCAAGTTAGGATAACCGGGGGATTGGAACGGGAGATTAAAGTCGAAGTAGATCCGGTTAAACTGGAAAACTACGGTCTTACATTGTCTCAGGTCAATCAGGTTCTGCAAACGGAAAACTTTAACATGTCCAGCGGCAAGGTCAAAGAAGGCCAGCGGGAATACTATGTCCGCAGCCTGCAGGAATTTGAGAGCATAGACGACATCAAGAACGTAGCAATTCTTACGAACAGCGGCAACCGGATCTATTTAAGCGATGTAGCAGCCATAAGCGATGGCTACAAAGACGACAATCAAATTACCCGGGTAAACGGAAAACCTGCGGTAGGCATCCACTGTGTAAAACAGAGTGATGCCAATACGGTTGAAGCCTGTGAGGCGGTCAAGGCTGAAATGGAAAAAATCCAGAAAGAACTGGGCAAGGATCTGGATGTGCAGATTATCATGGACCAGTCCAAATATATCCGGGATACGTTGAAAAGCACTCAGCGCATGATGCTGGAAGGAGGAATCCTGGCTATCCTGGTTCTGTTTATTTTCCTGCGCAACGCCCGCAGCACCTTAATTGTTTTTACTTCAATCCCCTTGTCGATTATTACTACATTTATATTGATGTATTTCAACAACAGCACGATCAACGTTATCACTCTGGGCGGTTTAGCCCTTGGTGTAGGGCGAATGGTCGATGACTCCATTGTAGTATTCGAAAATATCTACCGCCACCGCAGCCTGGGACTGCCTCCCATGGAAGCGGCCCTGACCGGATCTTCGGAAGTGGGCAGTGCGGTTATTGCCTCTACCGTTACCATAATGTCGGTATTCTTTCCCATACTGTTTGCGGAAGGAATAGCCGGAGTATTGTTTAAACCGTTGGCAATCACGGTAAGCTTCGCTATATTTTGCTCGTTGATGGTGGCCCTGACCGTAGTGCCCCTGATGTCGTCGCGCATGCTTACCGATAAATCCATGCAGCCGCAGATTACCAAGGGCAAACTGGCGCATTGGCTTAATGCCATGGGAAGCTGGCTGGACGGCTTGGGCGAAAAATACAAGGTGTTGTTGGGCTGGGCTTTATCCCATCGCAAGCAGGTGGTTATAAGCGTAACACTTTTAATGCTTGGATCTCTGGCTTTGATACCTTTTATCGGTGCGGAGTTCATGCCTAAAATGGATTCCGGTGAAATATCGGTCAGTATCGAAACCGATAAAGGAAGTCTGCTCAAAGATACGGATGAAACCGTAGCGCTTATCGAAAGCCGTATCAAAAGCATTCCCGAAGTAGTCACCATTTTCAGCAGCATAGGCAGCACCAGCAATATGTTGTTCAATACCGGCACCCAGAACGACCGGGCCAGCCTGTACGTGAAACTGGTGCCCAAGGATGAACGAAATAAAGATGTGGATACAATTGCCGAAGAGATTAGGAACAAGATAAATAACATTGCGGGTGCTAAAATAGAGGTAAGCGCGACCGATGCCAGTTCGATGGGCGATAGCGGGGGACCGATCAATGTCCAGGTCCGGGGTGATGATTTGGAAGTTCTGGAACAGATATCGGCTCAGATCACGGAAATTGTCCGCAATGTTCGGGGTACCCGCGAGGTTACTTCATCACTGGATGAAGGCAACCCGGAGGTACAGGTGAGAGTCGACCGCAAGCGGGCGGCCACTTATGGGCTTACGCCAAGGCAAATTGCGGGCGAAATTCAAAATGCCATGCTGGGCACGGTGGCCAGCACCTATAAGGACGAAGGGGAAGAATACGATATAAGAGTAAGATATTCTCCTGAGAATCACAAGGAACTTGATTATTTGGAGAACCTGACTATTCTTAATTCAGCCGGAGCGGTGGTTCGATTGTCCCAGGTAGCGGATTTTTCCATGGAGCCGGGCCCGGTGCAAATTAACCGCCTTGACCGGGTTCGCACCGCAACGATCAGCGGCTATTTGTTGAACCGGGATTTGAATTCGGTAATGAAGGATATCCAAGCCCGGGTTGACAAGCTTAAGCTTCCTGCCGGGTATCAGGTAGAATACGGCGGACAGAACAAGGACATGGTCGAAAGCTTCAGCAGTCTGGCGGTTGCTCTCTTATTGGCCATAATACTAGTCTACGCAGTTATGGCCATCCAATATGAGTCATTTTTCAATCCATTTGTTATAATGTTTTCAGTGCCCACTGCTCTCATTGGGGTAATCCTGGGTCTGCTCCTGACCGGAAATAGCCTGAGTGTGCCGGCTTTTATCGGTATAATAATGCTTGTAGGTATAGTGGTAGCCAATGCCATAGTGTTGGTTGACTACTTAAAACGCCTGCGGGATTCAGGCATGGAAAGAAATGCCGCCATTGTTGAAGCTGGCCGGGTAAGGCTGCGGCCGATTTTGATGACAGCTTTGGCTACTATTCTAGCTATGCTGCCGCTGGCTCTGGGCCGGGGTGAAGGCTCCGAGTCCGAGGCCCCACTGGCTATAGTAATTATTGGCGGTTTGATTGTATCGACTTTGATAACCCTGGTGCTGGTTCCGGTAGTTTACAGCATCTTTGACGACTGGGGCCGGAAGCTCCGCCAGCGTAGGAATCGCAACGATAAGCTGGAAAAACTTGAAGAAGCCGAGCTGACTTCTTGATAAGCAAGGGCAGACAGGGGGACGGTTCTCCTGTCTTGCAAATTTAACTATACATGCATCAAGTAAGAGAGACAGAAGAACCGTCCCGTTGTCTCTTGCCGGAGGTAATTTTTATGATTGTAAACAGCAAAAAAGGTAAACGGGAAATCATAATCGAAGCAGCTGTACAGGTCTTTTCCAGCAAGGGTTATCATAATACCCGCATGGAGGAGATTGCTAATGTGGCCGGTATCGGCAAAGGTACCATATATGAGTATTTTAAGAGCAAACTCCAGCTCTTTCAGGAAATGCTGGAAGATGGACTGAAGGTATATTATGAAAATTTTGACCCCGAAGATATGAAGCAGATGCCGGTAGAGGAAAGGCTGCATATAGTTTTTGAAACCCATATACGCTTTTGCCGGGACCATAAAGATTTAACCCGCATCCTCTTTTGGGAAACCGAGGTCATTGATGAGGAACTCAAGGAATGGGGTTACTCCCAGCGCCTGGATAAAGAAGAGAGGATTTTGAATATTATTAAAGATGGCGTTGCCCGTGGTGAAATACGGGATGTCGATCCTGCTCTGGTCAAAATAATTCTTACCGGGGCGGTAGGTGCGATGTGGGCCCCGATTACCCTGGACGATTGGGATGTGGAGCCCAAGTTGTTGGCCCGCCAAGCCACCGATATTATTATGAACGGAATAAGGGTGGTTTAGAGCGAAAAAATATAATGAGGAGAAAAGATATCCCCCGCTTCTTTAAACACTAGGGTTCCTATTAACAAAACAGGCGGAGGATTCTAATCTCCCGCCTCGTTGCAGCGGTGTCTTGAAACTGCTTCAACAGGATTTTCCGATGCTTAAAACTGAAAGGTGACAAGGGAACGGGGTTATCGACAACCTGCTGGCAGGTTGTCGATAACCCCGTTCCCTTGTCACCTTTTGTGCAATTATTTTTCTTGACAAATCGTGGGAAGGGACATAAAATTATGGCACAGAACCAATCAGTCAGTTTGAGAACTGGCTGGACAGGAGGCGCTTTTGCTTGTCACTTAAGGAAAGGGAAAAAGAACTTAAAAAGCAAGTTATTCTGGAAACAGCGTCACGGTTGTTTTCAAGCCGTCCCTTCGAAGCGGTCACAGTGGATGAGATAGCGCGGGAGGTGGGCTGCGGCAAGGGAACCATTTACCTGTATTTTGAAAACAAGGATCATCTTCTGACCTACCTGATATCACAGGAACTGGGGAATCTCTGTGAGGATATAGAGGAACAGTGTCTGGATAATCCTGATCTGGTGTCGGCCATCAGCAATTATTTGGGCCTGCAATTCCAGTTTTTCCGCGGCTATAATCAAATATTGTCTTCCTGGGTACGCCGCCGTTTGCAGGACAACGTAAAAAAAGAGTGGATGGGTGACATCCATGACAAGTTGAAAAAGAAGATGGAAATGGCGATTTCGATATTTGATAGAGGTCAAAGGGAAAAGAAAATAATTCCGGTCGACAGTGTCGAACTGGCCGGTTTCGTAGAAACGATTTTTCAGGATGCAACTTTTCCTTTTGTCGATGAACATTCCTGGCATTACGATCCCGAAAGAATAGTCAGCTTGATGAAACTAATTTTAACCCAGGGGATAATGCTTAACAAAGCAAGTCCCGAACCGGAAATGGAGGTAATTTAGGGGTAGAGATGGCTATTGAATGTGGAATTGCGAGACAGCGAGACAGAAGAACCGTCCCCCTGTCTCATAAGTATCTCAAATGAATGGGGAGGAATAATAATGCAATCCAAGGTGTCAGGTATTCTGCAATCCAAGCGCAATACAGTTTTTATTTTTTTGTTGATACTATTCTTGGCGGCTGTATTACTTCTCGTAGCTTACTTCAAGCAGCAACAGGCTATTGTTACCCAGGCTCGTCAAAGCCTGACCGCCACCGGAACCATAGAAGCAACCACTGTCAATGCGGCCTTTAAGCTTGCGGGTAAAATAGACCAAATGTATGTGGATGAAGGTATGGAAGTAAAGAAAGATCAAGTTCTGGCCGAATTGGACAGTCGTGAAATTAAGGCCAAATTGGTACAGGCGCAAGGATTGGACCAGGCTGCCGAGCGAACGGCCGGACAGGCTGAGAAGGGGGTAGTTGCCACCCGTCAAACCGTTGAAGCGAAGATAGAACAAGCACAAGCCGGTCTAACCAGCGCCAAGCAGAAGTATGACCGGGCCAAAAGCCTGCATGACAGCGGAGCTATTTCGGATAGTGCGTTTGATGATGCCACAAACAACCTGCAAAATTACCAGGGACTCTTGGATGAGGCTCTGGCAGGACGGAAAAAGGTAGAAGCGGCTGAAGAAGAATTACTGGCTGCCCAGGGTCAAAGCCAGCAGGCCAAGGGGGGGCTGCAAGAGGTAGAGGCTTATATGGCCAACACCAAGCTGCTGTCACCGATTAGCGGTTTTATAAGCATTAAATACCTGGAAGCCGGGGAAATGCTCAATGCCGGTACCCCAGTGTTCGAGATAAGCGACCTGCGCCACAGTTATGTAAAAGTATATATCGATGAAAGCAAGATTGGCCGGGTTAAGCTGGACCAAGTTGCCGAAGTCAGGCTTCCGGCCTATCCCGACCAAGTTTTTAAAGGCCGGGTAGTGAAGATAAGCGATGCCGGTGATTTCGCCGTGCACAAGGCAGTTAATGAAATGTACAGCCATGATATTCGTTCTTTTGAGGTGCGCGTAAATATTCCCAATGATGATTTAACTTTAAAAACAGGAATGACAGCAACCGTTACTATACTTGAAAAGGAGTAAAGGCCTATGCAAAGCACTGGTGATAGGGAAAAAGTCATTTCGATCAGCGGCCTGGTCCAAAAAGTAGGGAAGAATGCGGTACTAAACGGAATTGATCTTGAATTATACCGGGGAGAATGCCTGGGGATATTTGGACTGCGCGGGGCTGGCAAAACTACTCTTTTGCATGCGGCTGCAGGGGTTGATCGCGTTAAAGCGGGTACTATAGAAATATTGGGACAACGGGCCGGAAAAGACCAGGCCTATAAAGCCCAAATAGGTCTGGTCACCCAGGCTCCCAGCCTTTTTGGCGATCTGAATGTCGCCGAGAATCTCGATTTGTTCTGCACCATCAAGCGGGTTCCCTCCGAGCGGATAGAAGAGAGCATCAACCGCCTGCAATTGGAAGATTACTTGCGGGAATCCCTGCCCAGTTTGAAGGTGGGCGTATACCAGCGTTTGGCCCTGGGATGCGCCCTGCTGAATAATCCCGAAATCCTTATAGTCGATGAAATCATTCGCGATATCGATCTGGAGTCGCGCCGGATTATTTTGCAGGTTCTGGAGGATTATATGAAGCCAGGAAGTAATAGCTGCCTGTGCGGATTCAGCAATATGGAATATGTACACTACATGGACCGGGTAGCCTGGTTGGATGACGGCAAGATTTCCGTCTACAGCCCCGATGAGGCGGAGAATCTATGGCGGAATCAATATACCATGGTCCCCAGAAAACGCGGTGAACACGATGTTTAGAATTTTCTGGGCATTTTTTTGCCGCGAATTTACCTACATATGGCGCGATCGCGGGTTACGTATTGTGTTGTTTTTGATGCCGCTTCTTTCAGTGGCGCTTTTTGGCCTGACCTATTGGGAACAGGTTTTAACCGATATCCCGACTTCGATTGTGGACCTGGACCGCAGTGTACAGAGCCGGGAATTGATAGCCGATTTGGAGCAGGCGCAAAATATCAAGGTCAAGGCTTATTTTAGAGACTACGAGGAGCTCCGGAAGAGTATTGAAAAAGGGGAATCGGTGGTTGGCGTGGTTATCCCCGAAAAATATGGCCGCTGTCAGGAATTGAGGCGCCCGACCCGGGTGGCTATGATTGTCGACGGCAGCAATATGGTTTACGGTATTAATTCCAGTGTGGCGGTTTTGCAGGTAACCCGCACCATTGAGGTGAAAAGCGGGGTCAAGGTGATGCTGGCCCGGGGAGAACAAATGCAGGATGCTACCAACGCACTTATGTCCATCAATTTCGCTGAAGAACCCTGGTATAATCCCGCTATAAATTATGCTTTCTTTTTAGTGCTGGGACTGGTGCTGAATATCTGGCAGCAATGCTGTACTCTTTTGTCGGCAATGACCATTATAGGTGAAACCGGGACCCGGAGCTGGGTGCATTTGAAATCTTCCCGCCTTTCCATGCTGGGAGTCTTCGCCAGCAAAACTCTGGCTCATCTGGTCCTTTTTATGGGTACCGTTGCTGTATTATACGGCTTATGTTTCGAAGTTTTGCACCTTCCTTTGCGCTGCGATTTCGGCAAACTGATGCTGTTTACTCTGGGCTTTGCTATAGCTCTTCATAGCCTGGGAACCCTAGTATCCAGTGTGGCTCGCACTGCTGCCGATGCCAGCCGTATTACCATGGCGATAGCGGTCCCGGCCTTTGTGCTTTCCGGTTTTACCTGGCCCTTGGAGGCTATGCCGCAAGTTCTGGCGGCAATAGTCAAGTGGCTTCCCCAAACCGGTTTCTTTCAGGGAGTAATATTCTTGACCATGAAAAACGCGGGTTGGTCTTATATGTCGCAATACTATATTCAATTTCTAATGTTCGCCTTGATTGCTTATGCCGGCAGCATGGTATTCTTCCGGTTGGTTCCGCAAAAAACCAGGTAGAAAAAGGGGGGTTGTATTATGAAGACCATGTTGAATATCGCCAATTATGAAATTCGCCATATCTGTAGAGACCGGGTGGCATTTGCCATTGTGTTTATTGCCCCCTTGTTTTTTGCCTTTTTAATGGGTTCGGTTTATTATTCCGCCGCTGTTAACGAGGTTCCCATGGGTATAGTTGATCTGGATAACAGCCTGGCCAGCCGGGAGGTCGTAGATATTTTCAGCAGCGGGCCTCATTTCAAAACCAATCCGGATGTTAACACTTATGATAAACTGGAGAACGCCATGCGGGAAGGCAAGGTCCGGGGAGGAATAGTGATTCCCGAGGATTTTTCCACTAAACTGAGCAAACACCAGGGTACGGAAATTCTGCTGATCTATGATGCCAGCAATTTAATATGGGGATACAATATTCGCAAATATGGTTATGAAGGCATCGATCAATTCGGCCGCCAGTATGCTGCAGAGTACCTGGCGGGTATGGGGATGAATTCCGATCAGTGCGATGAGGTGCTAAATATGGTCAGATGCAATACTATGGTCTGGTATAACCCCACCTGGAATTATATAAACTTCCTTTACATGGGGGTTATATTTATCATATTACACCAGTTGGGCTTGCTCGGGGTTACGCTTACCATTCCCCGCGAAAAGGAGGCTAATACCTGGATTCACTATCTGGCCAGCCCTTTGGAACGCTGGCAGATTGTTCTGGGCAAGTGCCTGCCTTATCTGATCGTGGGGTTTTTCAACTATGCACTTTTACTCTGGTTTAGCCATTACTTTATTCATGCCAAGATTGAAGGCAGTGTTTTGCTGATTATACTGCTGGGTATGCTCTATACTTCGGCAATTGTATTCCTTGGCTTTTTCATATCCCTGCATGCTGAGAATACCCTGCAAATCAGCCGGTATCTCATTCTATTGTCAATTCCTATTTTTATGATATCCGGGTATACCTGGCCGCAATACCGGATACCGGCTATTATTACAATTATTTCGCGTTTGTCGCCATTTAGCTGGATGGCCGAAGCCTTCCGCAATGTAACGGTTAAAAACCTGGGCTTCCCGGATATAGCTATTAATATACTGGGTCTCGTGGTTATGATTGCTATCGGGATCATCCTTTGTTTCACCTTCCAAAAAAACCGGCGGCCGGATGCCGATGACAAGGTAAGGGTAAACAATGGTACAGAATTTCCCAGCCGGATATAGGTGTCTGGATGATTATCTTAGCAACTGGTAAAATTAATATACTAAAAAGGCTCACTTTGACTTGAATTGAGGAATATATTACTATGATGACTAGTACTCTGTTAAACCTAATTCTATATATTCTCGTCGGTTAAATTTTCATATGACTGCGTTGTCGTCAATCGCAATACGTTCAGTATTACTCATTCCTCCGCCTTGTCCTACGAAAATTTTCCTCGCCGATTTATACACAGAATTAGATTTAACGGAGTACTAGAAATTATCTTAAGCAGGGAGATTGAAGTATGCATCTGGGAAAAGTAATGACGGTTTTTGGAACCAGGCCGGAAGCTATTAAGATGGCTCCGGTAATAAAGGAATTACAAAAAGTTAAAGACATAACTACGGTGGTGGCGGTTACTGCCCAGCACCGCGATATGCTGGACCAGGTACTGCATCTTTTCGAGATAAAGCCGGATTATGATTTGAACCTGATGGAAGAAGGACAGGATCTATACAGTATAACTACCGGGGTGATAAACGGCCTAAAGGATATAATGGCCCGGGAAGCACCGGATCTGGTCCTGGTACACGGCGATACCACTACTACTTTTGCGGCCGCCCTGGCCGCTTTTTATCAGAAAATACCGGTAGGCCATGTAGAAGCCGGACTGCGCACTCACTATCGTTATTCGCCTTATCCGGAAGAAATGAACCGCACTCTAACCGGGAGGCTGGCCGAACTGCACTTTGCGCCCACCGACAAAGCCAAAGAGAATCTGCTGGCGGAATCTACGGCCCTTTTCAAAATCTGGGTTACCGGCAATACGGTAATAGATGCTTTACTGGATACCGTGCGCCCGGAATATTCATTTGGGGAGGACTTTGCCGGCATCAATTTCAATAATCGCCTGCTTTTGGTGACAACGCACCGCCGCGAGAACTGGGGCAATAAGATGCGCAATATATATGAAGCATTGATCGATCTGGTACATGAATTCCCGGATGTGGAAGTGGTTTTCCCGGTCCATAGAAATCCGGTGGTCCGGAATGTTGCCGAGGAAATGCTGCAAGGCCGGGAACGTTTTCATCTCATAGATCCTTTGGATTATGAACCTTTTTCCAATTTAATGAATGCCAGCTATCTGGTCCTGACCGATTCGGGCGGAATCCAGGAAGAAGCCCCTTCACTGGGTAAACCGGTTTTAGTTTTAAGGGATACCACCGAACGCCCCGAGGCCCTGCAGGCCGGGACGGTTAAACTGGTCGGAACCAACCGGGATTTGATATATAAAGAAGCAAGGCTTTTATTAACCGATGCTCAAGAATATGAAAAAATGGCCCGGTCAATTAATCCTTATGGAGATGGTAAAGCAGCTGAACGTATCGTGGAAATTATCAAAGACTTTTTATATGTTCGTATAGGCGCCCAATAAACGGTGGCGGGGTAGATCTACCCCGCCACGTATATTATTAAGCCTCTCAGGGAGAATATTATAACGAGGCGAAAAGCCGCCTCATTGCAGCGGTATATTGAAACTGCTCCGCAGTTTCTTCCGATGCTTAAGAAATATTAAAACCTGGGAGGTATTTTTCATGCACAGTTTTATTGATGCGATTGCAAGAACTGCGGCGGCCTTTTTTGGAATTCTGGTCTTTGCGCGAATACTTGGCAAACAACAAATGAGCCAAATGACTTTCTATGATTATGTGACCGGCATCACCCTGGGCAGTATTGCTGCGGCTGTTGCCATTGAGCCCAATAACAAGACCTGGGTTCTGTTGTGGATTTTGACAGTCTTTGCTGCTTTGAATTATATTATGGGTGTGATAACTGAAAAGAACCGGGTACTCAGGAAAATAATTGAAGGCGAGCCGACCATTCTCATTCACAACGGGAAAATTATGGAGCATAATATGTCCAAGCTCCGTTACAATATGGAAAACCTGATGATGCAGCTCAGGGAAAAAGATGTATTTAATCTAAGCGAGGTGGAATTTGCCATCGCTGAAACCGACGGATTGCTGACCGTGGTGAAAAAATCCCAAAACCGCCCGGTTACTCCGGCTGATCTGGGTATAAATACACCATACGAAGGCCTGAGTACGGAAATCATTGTGGATGGGGAAGTTGTTTACCAGAATCTGAAACAAAATAATCTGGATGAAAAATGGCTGATAGCTCGATTGCAAAGCCTGGGTTATAATGATCCCAGGGAAATAAGCTATGCCAGTTTGGATGTTAACGGAAACCTTCATATAGACGATACCAGGGATCAGTTGGGGAAAATAGTTGATATATCGGACTAAATTATGAATTTTTAAGTTTTGAATGAAGGTGGAAAAGCTTAAGCTTTTCATTAATTTTAAAACAAAGAAGAAAACATACGCTTTCCTTCCTTAATTCAAATTAAGCATTTAAAATTCAAAATTACAGGAGGACGAAGATGTCGCCTATCAAGTTTGGCACTGATGGCTGGAGAGCTGTTATTGCCCGCGAATTTACTTTTGAAAATTGTCAGTTGGTGGCTCAGGGAATAGCCAGTTATATAAATAATCATAGTTTAAAAAAGAAAGGAATCATAGTCGGTTATGACAACCGCTTCATGTCGGCTGATTTCGCCCGCGAGTGCGCTCAAGTCCTGGTAGGCAACGGAATCAAAACTTTCCTGCACAGGAAAGCGACTCCAACGCCGGTTACGGCTTACGCAGTAACCGTCAAGGAAGCCGGCGGGGCCATAATGATAACTGCCAGCCACAATCCTCCTGAATATAACGGAATTAAATTCATACCGGAATATGCGGGGCCCGCTATGCCCGATGAGACCGAAACGATTGAAGAAGAAATAAACCGTGTTTTGGAAAGCGGGCGGGTGTATGCCTTGAGTCTTGAAGAAGCTGAACAATTGGATCTTTTTGAAGAAATAGAGGTTGATCGCGAGTACTTAAGCCATTTGCAGAAGCTTATTAATAAAGAATATATTCAAGGGACCAAACTAAAGGTGGTTGTCGACCCCATGTTTGGGGCGGGAATAGGTTATCTGGATAAAATACTGGAAGAACTGGGCTGTGAAGTGCGAACCATAAACAATTACCGGGATGCGCTTTTTGGGGGCTCGATGCCGGAGCCTGTTCAGAAGCTTTTGCCTGATTTAAAAAGAACCGTTTTGGGTAATGATTATTTTGTCGGTTTGGCTCTTGATGGTGATGCCGATCGATTTGGTATAATTGACGAAAAAGGCGATTTTATTAGTGCCAATGTGATTATGCCCTTGCTGCTAAACCATTTATTGCAAACCCGTAGTTTTAGGGGACCCGTTTGCCGTTCCGTGGCTACCACCCATATGCTGGACCGCATAGCACGCAAGAACGGGTTGAACAGCATAGAAACTCCGGTGGGGTTCAAATACATTGGTGAAGCACTAAGGAACAAGACCTGCATGTTTGGGGGCGAAGAAAGCGGAGGCCTCAGTATAATGGGTCACATTCCGGAAAAGGATGGAATCCTGACTTGTTTGCTGGTAGTTGAGATGCTGGCTTATAGCGGCAAGACCCTCATGCAGTTGAACGAGGAACTCCAAGCTGAATATGGCAGTATAGTCAGTCAGCGAACCGACATCAAGGTTGGGGAAAACGAAAAAGCAAAGATCATGGAGAAAATAAATGAGTATAAACCGCGCTCGATTACCGGGCTTAAAGTAGAAACTCATAGGCAAATGGACGGTAGCAAGATTATAATGGAAGATGGAAGTTGGGTTTTGATACGTCCTTCCGGAACCGAGCCCCTTTTTCGGCTTTATGTGGAAGCCGGTGATTTGACCTTATTAGAAAATATACGAGCTGAGGTAGTAGAAAGTTTGGGGCTTTAGAATATGAGGAGAGAGTTGGATGAGTGATAAGCAGGAACCCATGCAACTGGAGCAGTTGGATCAAGTTTTGGGCCAGTTGCTGGGGGTGTTGGAAAAAGGCCGCAACGACATATTTGACATATCTGAAGACTGTGGCAAGGAGAGTAATCGCCTGGAGGTTGAAAGGGAGGAAGTAAACCTGGAAACCGCCCAGCTTATCGCCGAAGTTGAGAAAACCGAGACCATGGAACGCTATGCCCGGGCGCGTTTATCCGATGTAAGCCGCAATTTTTTAAGCTACTCGGAAGTTGATATTAAGGATGCTTATGAAAAAGCCCGGGTAATTCAGCTCGCATTGCTCGATCTTCGCCAAAAAGAGAAATACCTCCGCCGCCGCCGCGATGAATTGGATCGGCAGATCAAACAGTTTAAGGCTATTGCCATAAAAGCCGACCAATTTCTACAAAGTACGGGTATAGCTCTAAAGATATTACAAGGAAATGTCGAAAGAATTAGTGAGAGTATAGAAGAAAGCTGTCGAAAACAACAAATTGGCATATGGATTATTGAATCCCAGGAAGCCGAACGAAGAAAAATCGGCCGGGAGCTGCATGACGGACCTGCGCAAAACCTGGTTAGTATGTTAATCAGACTCGATTTGATAGAACGTTTGGGCTATGATGATGACCGTATGGTTAATGAGGAGATTAATAATGTCCGTGAAATGGCCCGGGAAAGTTTGGGGGATATTCGAAGCATAATGTTCGATCTGAAACCACCGCTCATCCACGATGACAGCTTCGTTTCGACTCTCCGCGACTATTTTAATGAATATGAAGCCCGGTATAACTTCAACATAGATTTTGTACTATTCGGCGATGATAAGAAGTTCGACTTTGCCCTGGAAACTGCTTTGTTTCGCTTGATTCAGGAAGCTATAACCAATATTAAAAAACATTCTGGAGTTAATAAAGCCCTGGTAAAAATCGAAAACAAAAATAAGAGCCTGACCCTGGTGATTAAGGATGAGGGTAGAGGCTTTGATTTACAAGCTGTTCAGGCTAACAAGGAGAGTTATGGTATTATTGGCATGAAAGAGAGAGTAGATATCTTTGGGGGAGAAATGGATATAAATACGCAACCGGGTTCGGGTACCCAGGTAATAATCAAGATACCATGGGAAGAGGGGGCAAAAAATGAGCAAGACCAGGGTAGTAATAGCTGATGATCATGTTTTAGTAAGAGAGGGGCTAAGGAAGATTCTGGACTTGGACGAGAGTATTCAAGTCATCAATGAAGTGGGAGATGGTCAGGGTGCCATCAATGTGGCGCGTAAGGAAAAACCCGATATCATACTTATGGATTTGAATATGCCGGGGACCGATGGTATAGCAGCAACCAAGGTAATTAAAAGGGAATTGCCGGATGTGAAGGTAATTGCTCTTACCATTTATGAGGGTGAAGAAGTTGTAGACATGATCAAAGCCGGCGCCTCAGCTTACATCCTTAAAGATGTAGCCGGCAGTGAATTAATTGCCACCATTCATAGAGTAATGAACGGGGAAGTAGTTATTTACCCCCGCGTGGCGAACCGGTTGGTACGAGAACTCATGCAGAATGAGAACAAAAAAACCGATTTGCGTTTAACCAAACGGGAAAAAGATGTGCTTACTCTGCTGGTAAAAGGAAACAGTAACAAGGAAATGGCTGATGTAATGTTCATCAGTGAGAAAACCGTTAAGAATCATTTGACCAGCATATTTCGCAAGCTGGGGGTTAAAGACCGGACTCATGCGGCGGTGTATGCCCTTAAGAATAATATAGTAAAAGACGAATAGACCTGTCGGGGGAGGCACGGGGACGGTTTTTTTGCCTCTCCCCAAATAGAAACATTAAATGACGTTTTTTCTCCATTATTAAGTAATCAAGCAACCTCTGGATGGCATATTATATAGAAACGGCCAGAAGGAGGTTTTTTTATGGCTATTTTATTAAAGACTCTGTCTTTTTCATTGTGGCTTTTAATAATGCTGGCGGTGATTAAAGCTTGCCGGCGAACCCGCCGGAGAAATATCAAAAAGGCCAAATTATACCTGGCAGAGGCCGAAGACCCCAAGACAAGCCCGGGGCGCAAGTGTTTAAATCAATTCCCATGGGACATCTTGTTAAGAGAAATATACAGCTGAATCAAATAAATTTTAGAGTTATATGTTATAATAAACTGTTATAGGATGTTTTTAGTCTCATATTGAATGATGCAATAGAATAATGCTGATTTGTGCAAAAGTCGTAAATGTGAGGTGCGAGGCTATGCTAGACATTATTATGGATATTCTATTTCCGCAAAATGCGTGTTGTATTTGCCGGCAGTCCGGGCATTTCGGAAGCCGGCATCCCTGGTGTGAGAACTGCTGCGATGAGATGGTGGACATGCAAAGCGCACTGCCGATTTGTGACCATTGCGGAAAATACCTGGAAAGCGGAACCGGTCTGTGCAGCGAATGCAGTCAAAAGCCGCCGCAATTTTCTATCGCCAGGGCGGTAGGTCCGTATGATGAACCGTATCGTATTGCGGTAAAGGTTCTAAAATTTCTGGGACGTAAATATCTGGCCAGAAAAATGGGTGATATGATGACTGAAGTTTTACAGGGTGAACCACGATATTGGCCTATAGATATAATTATACCGGTGCCAATTTCCCAGGGGAATTTGAGGCAGAGGGGATTTAACCAGACAGAACTGTTGGCCCGGCAAATTGCCCGGAGGTTAAAATTAAACGTATATAATGATATTCTGGTTCGAATCAAGGAAACCCCCTCCCAAAGGGAGTTGACCAAGGAGGAAAGAGAAAAAAATTTGCTTTGTGCATTTGAAATAAAGGACAAAAGAAAAATATATCGAAAAAACATATTATTGGTAGATGACGTTTATACTACCGGTTCAACAATTCGGGAGTGTACACGAGTTTTACTGGAAGCTGGTGCAGGCGGAGTATCGGTAATAACCTGGGCTACCGGGAAGGGGTTTTAAGATTCTATATTCGAGGAGGGGAGAAGTATGGCAAATCTTCGAAATTGTTCACAGTGTGGGAGACTATTTCCTTACCAGGGCAGAAATATTTGCGGCAAGTGCCTGGAAAAAGAGGAAGATGAATTTCAACTGGTGAGGAAATATGTTCGAGACCATCCTGGATCAGGGGTACTTGAAGTTGCTGAAGAAACCAAAGTTGAAGAAGATAAAATATTGCAGTTTCTCCGCGATGGAAGACTGCAGTCGAAGGGCCTTACCACCAGCCTGGCTTGTGAACGCTGTGGGGCAGTAATCAGCAGCGGGCGCTGGTGTGAAAAGTGTGCCAGTCAAGTTAAGGCTGAAATTCAAGGTGCCGCACCAACTAAACCGGCCCAACCGGAGAAACCTCTTACCAAGACCAAAGTCAAGGACCGCATGCATCTCAAATCCGACTAAAGAGGCAATCTACATAATTTGGATAAAGCTCATAAGTAAAAGCAGTCCAAATAGAGAGATATCATGAGAAATTATTAGATTAACGAGCATAAATCAAAGCAAGAGGTGTTAAGCCGCTTGCTTTTTTTTGCGAGAAATATAATACAGGTATAACGAGGCGCAAAGAAACAGGTAGCAAGTTCTAATCTCCTACCTCGTTGCAGCAGTATTTTAAAACTGCTCCACAGTTTCTTCCGATGCTTAAAAGAGATTTGAGGTGAAGAAATCATGATTATTTCAAAAACCCAGTTGCAGAATGTCCTGAAGATATATAACCAGGGAAGCAGCAAAATAGATAAAACCCAGGTCAGCAAAGCTGTGGCGAAAAACGATCAACTGGCCATTTCCCAGGAAAGCAAATTCACTCAAAGATTAATGCAGGCGATTAAACAGGCCGATGATATCCGGGTTGACAAGGTAGCTGCACTGGAAGAGCAAATTTCGTCCGGCACTTACACGGTTTGTGATGATGAAGTAGCCGAAAAGATGATTGAAAGAGCTATTGTTGACCGGTTTGTATAGAAAGCGGTGGCTGAAATGGAAAAGCTGATTGGCGATTTTATCAACATGGTCGCCAAAGAAAATGAAATTCTGGACAGCTTGGCGGATTTTGCGCAGGAGAAAAAGAATTTAATCATACTCGGTAAAGTCCAAGAACTGGATAGTCTGATTAGAAAAGAGGGCACCGTAATTTCGAATTTAGATAGAGTGGAAGGTGCCCGTTTTAAATTACAAGGTCAACTGGCGGCCAATTGGGGAGTTAAATTGAGCGAGTTTAATGCTCCCGAAATACTGGCAAAGGTTAAAAAAGCCTATCCCGAGATTTACAGCCGGCTTGAAGAAGCTATAAGCCGCTTGGATTATAATATGGTTCGTTTGAAAGCGTTGAATTCCCACAATAATGAATTGATCAACCAGTCGCTTGATTTTATCAGTGTAATGGAGTCAATGTTAGGCGGCGACGTTGCCGGAACCTATTCACGAAAAGGGCAGCAAACCGATGAGACTCAAGCCCGCCCCCGGCTCAACCTTTTAGACAAGAAAATTTAAGTAAAACTGTGAAGCAGTTTTCTCCTTAATAAAAAAATAAAAATTCGAAATTATGAAGTGAGGTTATAAAATGGGTGCTTTTTTTGGCCTGGAAATAGGAAAAAGGGGAATTTTCACATCGCAAACGGCATTGGATATTACCGGACACAATATCAGTAATGCGAATACCACAGGCTATGCCCGGCAGGCTCCCGACATAGTAACCACCTCGCCTTGGCATGCACCCATGCTTAACAACGGCAGCCGGATAGGGCAGCTCGGCACCGGTTCGGATGTTGCCAGTATAGAACGGCTGCGGGATGAACTCCTGGATAGCCAGATTCGCAACGAGACCAAAACCGCCGGCTACTGGAATTCGATGCAGGAAACCATGGACCGGATCGAAGCCATACTTAATGAACCATCGGAAGACGGGCTGAGGGGAGTTATGGATCAGTTCTGGGAGTCATGGGAAGATTTATCCCTCAATCCGGAGAGCGAGTCGGTGCGTTCGGTGGTAATCCAGCGAGGTCTGGCCACTGCAGAAGCCTTTAACCATACCTATACCCAGTTGCAGGAACTTCGCAGCGACACTAATGAACAAGTGAAAATAAAAATCGGTGAAGTTAATTCCATGGCCAAGCAAATAGCCGATTTAAACAAGCAAATAGCATCGGTTACGGCAGCCGGAAAACAGCCCAACGACTTGAAAGACAAGCGGGATTTGCTGGTGCTGCAGCTCAGTGAATTGGCGGATGTCAGGGTTTCCACGGAAAAGAACGATATGATCAGCGTTCAACTGGGAGACCGCCAACTGGTTCAGGGCGTGGATTATAACCAGATAGCCCTCCTCAAAGATGATGAAGGAATGTACATGCCGGTTTGGAATGACAGCCAGACCGGGGTGAGAATAGGAAGCGGAACCATTAGGGGGTTGCTGGATGCCCGGGGCCGTACCAACCTTGACCAGGAATCAGATCCCAGCGCGTACAAGGAAACTATTCCCAATATGATTGCACAGCTTAATACTTTAGCCAAAACCTTGATAATTAAAACCAATGAAATCCATCAGGGGGGCTATAGCCTGAACAATAAAACCGGGATCCCGGACGGTGACAACTTTTTTGATATGCCGGCCGACCCGGATACCTATACGGAATGGGCCGGTTTTATGGATGTAAATACCGAACTGCAGACAGATGTTAAAAATTTGGCAGCAGCCAATAAACGAACCTGGGATGCCGATGGAAATAAAAGCAATTTTGGGGATGGCGACAATGCTCTGCAAATTGCGCAGTTGAAACACAGCCTGAATACCCCGGATAATGCGGTTAAAACCGAAGGGTTGAATATTGATTTTTCATCTCATACCCCCATATCTTTTATTATGGACAGCGGGGATGGCGTAAAGACCGTATCCATTGCCCCGCCATATACTTTTGCGGATATGGAAACCCTGGCCACCGCTCTGCAGACGGCCATGGACGAGAATGATATTGTGGCCAATGTGAGATGTGAAGGCAATGAACTGGTTTTCTATTCGACTAAAACCGAATCGCTGGATGTAATTTATCCCACTTCCGGGATTACCGATTTTTCCAGCAGCGGACTGCAAAATGGAGAATACCAGATTAAAACCCGGGTGGACCAGCCGGAAGCCCAAGATGCCAGTGTAAGACTTCTGCAAAGCTACAACCAGAAATCCGCCGCAAGCATATTCGGCAGCGGGGCTCTGGCTGCTGCACCTACCAATACGGCTCTGGCTTTAAACGCTTCCATTGAAATTGAAGTCAGCAAAGTTGACAGCATAACCGGCGAGGTCAGTTATTCTTATGTTTCCCACGAATACAACCGCGATGGAACTTATACCCAGCAAACCGGCGGGTTTATCCTTAAATATGGCGGAGCGTCCACCCAGGTGGCAAGCATCGGCGGAATGAGTGTTGAAATAACCGGGCTGGATCAAAAATCGGCCCGCGACGCTATAGAACTTAAAGTAGGAGATAAAGGTATCCTGGGGCTTACGGCCGCAACTGCCGCAGCCACTATCTACCAGCGGGTGGATATAAATTATGAACACAATTCCATTAATGAAGTAAGCCAAAGCTTTGTTTTTGACGAAAATGTCCTAAACCCGACGGCTCCCGCAACCACCAAAACTACGGCCATGCACTTTTTCACTATGAATAGTATTGAGACCAGCAACCTTTACGGAGAATCCTATGATGGTTGTGTGGAAATAAGCAACGGCACCCTGGCCACCACTGACGCAGCCAATCCAGATGCACCGGCTGCATATTTCTCATATTACAAAGGAACATCCGCAAACAGCGGTATGGTGGAAAATTCGACTTCGGATGATTACTGGCGGCTGGTAAGCTCCCAGGCCGGGGTAGTAAGCCAGGAAGCCCAGCGGATGGTTGAAAACCAGGATATACTACTAGGACAACTCGACGAGAAATGGGAATCACTTTCCGGAGTTTCGCTCGATGAAGAAATGACCAACATAATTAAATACCAGCATGCTTTTTCAGCGGCCTCACGATTTATAACCAGCATGGATGAAGAATTGGATGTAATTATCAACCGCATGGGGCGGGTGGGACTCTAGATAAACATAGGTTTAAATAAGCAAGCACAAGTTGTATATTGCCTGCCAAAACCGGTATGAGTAGAAATGCTAAGTATTCCGTAATAATTCAAAATTTTATTAAGGGGATTGAGCAAAATGATGCGTGTAACCAGCAAAATGATGGTTAACAGTCTTAACCATAATTTGAACCGCAATACACTGAGGTTGAGCGAGTTGTATAACCAGCTGTCGACCACCCGAAGAATCAACAAACCTTCCGATGACCCGGCCGGCTTGGTGAAGGCAATGCGGTTGCGCACCAACCTGGTGGAAGGGGAGCAGTACATTTCCAATATCAGCGAATCTATGGGTTTTATGGATACTACCGATTCAGCTTTAAATGATATTAACGAAATCCTGCATACCGCCAGGGAAAAGACCGTTGCCGCGGCCACCAGCGCCAAAACCACCAGTGACTTTGAGGCGATAGCCAAGGAAATAAGAGAGCTCAATGAGCAGCTTAAGCTTATTGCCAATACCGCTTATGGCAGCAAGTATATATTTGCGGGGACCAATGTTACGGAAGAACCTTATCAGGCCAGCGGCTGGCAGGGCAATACATCTGCTATCTTGGCGGAAATCGGGTTAGGGGTAACAGTTCCGATCAACATAGATGCCAAGAGCTTTTTTGCAGGCCGCACCGATGATTTAAGCGTTAAGACGGCCTCCGGAATCAATCCCGACAAGATAATAGTAAAAAATCTGCAGGAGGGCGATTACATAGTTAACACCAGCAGCGGGGTCAGTAGCGAAATCGCCAACAACCTGAATGCGGTTAATAATAAGGGGAACTTTTTCTTTTATAACGATCCAGCTTCCGGTACTGCAAAGGCTGCTTCAATAGTGGGCAGTGTCACTGACGGAACCATGGGTTCACCCTACAGCGGCTCGCTGAGCATGGAAGTTACCGCTTTCGATGAGGTGAATAATACCCTAACCGTCAGTATCCAGGGTCAACTGGCGATTGGCAACGGTGAATATAAGGATATAAATATCACTACCACAAAGGATTTGGATATGGATGCCGGTGTCGGTGATAACATTCTCAACCTGACCGCCGCCGAACTGGAGGCCGGAGGTTTGAACGGAGCAACCCAGGATCTGAATATTTGGAACAATAGCAGTTATGCTTTGGCAGGCATCAGTGCAGGTACTGATGCGGAATATACGGTAGGTGATACGGTTAAAATCGGGCTTACGGCAGTAACGGATACGGCTCAGGAAGTAAACAAGCAACTGGGCTCGCTGGATAACGAGGGCAAGTTTTTCTTTACTACAGGTGCTAATGCTCCTGCAGCCTCCCTGGCGGCAGGAACCGGGATAGCCGGGAATACCGATTCGCCATATCATGGCTATCTTAAAATGGAAGTTGCGGCAGGTGGAGTTAATGCCGCCGCAGACGAGCTTACCGTTAATATAACCGGTCAGGTGGCCATCGGCGATGGAACTTACCAGAATGTAACAGTAAATGGTATTATCCTGCACATGGATGCTGCGGCCGGAACAGAAATCTGCACCATACCTGCGGCTGCCATTGGAGGTGCGGCAGCCGACCCGCCTCTGGTGATATGGAACAACAGTGGTAGTGGTTTGGACCTGGCGGGGATAAATGACACAGATCCGGAATTTGCGGACGGAGACCAGGTGGGCATCCAGTTGTCCTTACCCATGGTTCAGAGTACGGCGGTCGAAAGCCAGAGTTATCTTACGGCAGTACCCAATGCCGGTTCCTTCTTCTATGAAAACATGGGCCAGGAGGCAACCCTGGGAGTAGGTTCAGGCAGCGGTTCATTGCTGATGCCGGACGGGCAGCCGCGGCCCCTGACCAATGACTCGTCATACAGCGGCTCTTTGATGATTGAGACCACGAAAGTTGAACCGGGCAACGGCAAAATCGGCCCCCGGGTTACCTCGGTGGCGGCTGCGGGAAACAGTACGACCCTCACCCTGAACCGGGCTTTGTATATGAAGGATGAGACCAGTGGCGACATGGTAGCCATAAGCGATAACACCGATTTGAAGGACTATTTCAATGTTACACGGGGAGTCAATCAAAATCCGGTAAGCGGACTAATTACCAGTGCAATTTATGATGCCGATACCAAAGAGATTACCTTGACTTTTAACACTGCTGATATCCAGGCTGGAGATACCATTACCTGGAATAATGATTGGGACGCTACGCCCGCTCCCGGTTCGACGGTGGCCGAATCGGGCAGGGGCAGGTTGTACGACCAGTATGGCAACGAATTTCAGAGAATTGACGATGAAGGCAATGAGAATCAGCCGATTAAACTGACCTGCAATACTGCGGGTACACCTCCAAGCAATTACGAAGATAAATATGAATCCGGGAAAATTTCCGTTGATATCAAAGGACATATGTATACCGGAGATGGTAAATATAAATATGTGGAACTGGAAAACATAGTTATCGACAGCGAGACGGCTCAAAATGGACAAATATTCAAGATTTCGGCAGCGGACATCAACGACCCGGAATTTACCGAAGACCTGGTAATATGGAACAACGGAGCGGATACTCTGGGCGGGATAGATCCGGACAACCCCCAAATCAAGGTCGGGGACAAGACAGTTATAGCTTTGTCCAAACAAAGCGATACCAGTTCCCAAAATACGGAGATTAAATTCGACTACACAGCAGCGGATGGGACCGTGGTGCAAGGCACTCAGAATCTGAAATTTAACAACGGAACTTTTGATTACAATACCCGGGAATTGAGATTTTTTACTCTGAATGAACAGACCGGACTGGAATACAGCGGCGATATGTCATTGGAAACCGGGGTTTTTGGCAACCGCGAGGAAGCCGTCTCCTTTACCTGGAATGAAGGCATCTTTTCCTACATGGAAGATTTAGCCAGGAAGATAGAAGCCGGTAAAGTGCCGGAAACCAGCATGGAACTGGGGGACAATAGTGAAAGAATGCAGGAACTTTTGCTGTATAGATCAACAATCGGCGCCCGGGTCAACCGCCTGGAATTGCAGGAAAGCCGCCTGGAATCAATCCAGATAACCTATACCGAACTCCTTTCCAAAACCGAGGATGCCGATATAGCTGAAGTTATAATGCAACTGCAATTGCAGGAGAATGTTTATCAGGCCGCCTTGGCGGCTGGAGCCAGTATAATACAACCAAGCCTGATGGATTTCCTGGGCTAATTTAGCGAACGGAGTGAAACAGGTGGATTTAAAAATAACTCAGCAAGCTGGGCAAATTGGTTTGAATATTCAAAAACCCCAGGTGAAGCTAAGCATAACTCCGCCTCGTGAAAACGTGTCCTATAACCAGGCGGAGGTACTGGTTACTGCAAAGGACCCCAAAGTCCGGATAGACCAGACTCAGGTTTTTGAGGATATTGGTTTACGCAAGCCTATGGTTTTTAGCGAATATATGGATTCCCTGGGTTGGTCCAAGAGTATGGAAGGGATAGCCCGGAGAGTGCAGGAAGGGGAAAGCCTGGCGGCCATTGATAAAGGCAGCACAGTAGGAGGAGTAATTAAATCAAGAGATAGGGAAGAAGCAAAGTGTCCTTTTAATATTGGATTTATTCCGGAACACGCCCCGGTAATAGAGGCCGAGGTGGAAAACCTGCAAATCGAAGCTCCGCCCGGTGGTGTAACGCTTGGCTGTGAACTGGGCGACGTGGAGAACAACGCTCCCTGGGCCAAGGTTGAAATGTATATATTGCAAAAACCCTATTGTGATGTTAAATGGGTCGGCAGTCACTATGATGCCATTACATAAAAGGGGAGGCGTAAGGGGAAGAAAACCCTAACTACACAGCTATTTAATTATTAGCAGTTTTTTGACTTAATTTGAAAATAAGTAACAATTAGACACTGATTATTAACGCAGAGAAAAATAGCAAAAAGAAAAATCTTATTATCTAGGTTTATCTGCGTCAAAATGGTTCTCATTTACAACTTCAGCGTATTTTCATGGGCAGTTGCCTGTGCCCTTTGGGTATGTACTGCGGTCATGAGGGCTTAAAAACACTGGTAAAAACGACAGGTTGACAAATATGCAAGTAAGGAATCAAGAGTGGGCCGATTAATTACCCCTTACGCCTCACTCCTTACCCCTTACGGAAATTAAGGGAGATAAGCATGAAGATAAAATCTACTTTGCTGGGTGAACTGGAATACGAAGAAAAGGATCTAATTGATTTCCCGGTGGGAATTCCCGCATTTGAAAATGAAAAGAAGTTTCTTGTTATTGCCATGGAAGAAGGGGCTCCCTTTTATTACCTGCATTCAGCCAGTAATCCGGACTTATGCATGGTAATGGCCAATCCCTTTGTATTTTTCCCGAATTATGCATTTGAAATCGACGATGAGCAGATCAAACAACTGGAATGTGAAGACAAACGGGAAGAACTGGCTATTTATGTGCTTTTAACCATAGCCGAGGATTTCCGCCAGAGTACGGCCAATCTCCTGGCACCTATAACTATTAACAGCCAGAAAAGAAAAGGACTGCAGTTTATTGCCGTAAACAGCGATTATAAAACCAGACACCCTATTTTCCCCCAGGTGCAGGCGGAGATTGCCGCAGCACAGGAGGGTTAGATTATGCTGGTACTGAGCCGTAAAAAAGGCGAGAGCATAATAATCGGCGATAATATTGAAATCAGTATTATAGATATACAGGGGGACCAGGTTCGAGTGGGGATCAACGCCCCGCGCGAAGTCAATATTTTTCGTAAAGAAGTTTTTGAACAGATCCGGGATGAAAACTTGAAAGCGGCACAAAAAATGGAAGGGCTGCCTGAACTCCTGGAAGAACTGAAAAAGCTCAAGAAGAATTAAGAATACTATATTTTTCGGCAACCGAAAGGAGGAATATATGTGACATTGCGAATAGGCGGGCTGGCCAGCGGAATAGATACGGAAGAGATAATCAAAGAACTGCTCAAGACACAGCAAAACAAGATAGACAAGAAAGTTAAAGAAAGAACCTGGCTGGAGTGGAAGCGGGATGATTACCGGGCGGTCAATACCAAGCTCCTAGCATTGCGGACGGCTACCGCTGATTTGAAGCAGGATTATACTTTTAATAGCAAAGCCGCTGCCAGCTCCAATGAAAGTATATTGACTGCCACAGCAGAAACCACGGCGACACCAGGCAGTTATAATATTACCGTAAAACAGGTGGCCCAGAAAGCCACGATGACCAGCCAGTCAGCGATGAACTCCAATGAAAATATTTCCACGGTGGCGGCTCAGTTTGGCATCGATGAAGATGCGGAAATAAATTTTACCCTGGCCGGTGCCAACGGGGAGACAGCTTTTTCCTTCAACGCCGGAGATACCAGCCTGAGTGATATTATAGATGCCATAAATGAAGAAGACATGGGTATAAGTGCTTATTATGACGCCAGTGTGGACCGGGTTTTCCTGATGAGCACGGAATCCGGAATTTCGGGCATTACAGTTAAGATGGACGGCATGCGTGATAGCCTTGGAAATACTATGGTGGACACTAATGGGGAGTGTGTTAGCTTTCTGGAAGACTACCTCAAGCTGAATGTGAACAACAGCAGCCTCAATGAGGTCTCTCCCGCCAGCGGACATAAGATTGCCAGTGCCGGCGCTCTAGTTATCCATGATGATGCCTCTATAACCCTTAACCAAATGTATGCAGGGGGAACGGCCCCAGCCAGTGTAAGCTTTACTCTCGAAGGAGAAACCGGCAGCAAATCGTTTACCTTCGCTACCACGGTAACTCTGGAACAGATGCTTGATGATATTAATGATGAGCGATCAACCACCGGGGTGACCGCCAGTTATGATACTACCACCGGCAAGGTTGTATTCTCAACCAGCGGTCAGGTTACCATAAGCGATGATACAGACAACTTTCTGAGCGAAAAGCTTAATATGACTATTGGCAGCCAGGAGGAGACCCTGAGCAGCAACAGTGCGGTAAGGATTTATGACCCGGCTAATATTAAACTGAATTATCTATATACCTGCAGCACCCCGTGGAGCTTTACCCTGGAAGGCGGTATAGGCAACGCAACTTTTATCCGGGATTCCAGCTCTGGTAGTACGCAAACGCTTCAAAGCATGATAGATCTTATTAATGCTGAATATGACAATACCGGGATAACAGCCTCCTATAACGGGGAGACGGGAACCTTTAGCCTGATGGACAGCTGCCCCCTGGCGGCCCTGGAAGCCGGCAGCACGGCCACCAGCTCCACTCTGGCTTTTAATGAAGCCCTGTACTCCAGTTCGGATGGAACCTCCTCCGGAACCCTGACCGCATTGACCAACGGTCAGGATATCACATCCAGATTCACTTATACTGGAACCGGTACATTAACATCGGCCACCTACAACAGCGACGGAACCGTTGACTTCGTCATAGCCGGTGCGGCTGACGGGGATACGATTACCCTGAATGGGGGGACGGACAGTCTTTTTGATGCGCAGGGCAACAAATATTTGCCGGTTACGATGACCTATGACGGCACCGGGGGAGAATGGACGTATGAGGGACGCAGCAACACCGACCGCAAAGTGGCAATACGCTATGATAGCGAGGGCTTCCTGGCCGATGAACTGAATATCTACGAGTACACCATGCAGGGGACCCGGGCTATTATCGACTTTAATGACGCCCAGAACCTGGAGTTCGATACCAACGAGATTACCCTAATGAACAGCATCAACCTCAACCTGAACGCGGCCAACCCCAGCCAGACCGTCAAGGTCACGGTCAGCAACGATATCGACGGGGCGGTTGAGAAAATCAAAGCCTGGGTGGAAGCCTATAATACCACCCTGGTTTACATGAATACGGAACTGACGGAAAGGCGCTACAATTCCAAGGATAAATACGGGGGTACTTACGATCCGCTTACCTCCGATCAGAAAGAGGAAATGACCGAGGATGAAATCACAGCCTGGGAGGTCAAGGCTAAAAGCGGTATGCTGAGAGGAGATTCCATATTGTTCTCAGCTTATTCCACCACCCGGGTGGCAGCCACGGACCCGGTGCAAAAGAAAAGCGCGACTTACAATTTCGGGCTCAGTGCCGACAATCCGTATTCCAGTCTGGCCTCGATAGGTATCACTACCCAGACTTATGTTCAAAGTTCCCTGGAAGGAGGCAAGCTAGAGATTGATGAGAGCAAGCTGCGGGAGGCCCTGCAGGACAACCCGGACAAGGTATCGGAACTGTTCACTCTAAACGAACCGGTTACCGAGATCGTGGATGGGAAGGAAGTTGCAGTTACGGACTGGAATGGTAATGCGCTTTATATCAAGGGAGTGGCTGTAAGGCTTTATGATGTGGTCAATGACAATATGACGAAAATAACCGAAAAGGCAGGTTCAGCTTCGTCTTATGTGGATACCAGCCTCTTGACCAAGGAGATTGGGAGAATAAATGACCGCATTGAGACTTACGAAGACCTCATGGATGAGATGGAAGAACGCTACTGGGACCAGTTTACGGCCATGGAACAGATGGTGAACTATTACAATTCCCAGGCCCAATGGCTGAGCAACCAGATAGCACAGTTGACAGGAAGCAGCGACAGCAGCAGCTAATAAATGAATAGTTGAAAGTGAAAAATATTGGAAAACGCTAAAATACGAAGTGTTAGCCAGTAATAATTAGATTTACCGGTAAAATCAGCACTAAAGCCTGATTTTACCGGTAAATTGCCATATAGATAATCGCGATACTATTATTGTCTAGCTTAATCGTCAGCAATGACCGGACGATTTTTCTATAAAAATCGCCCGGTGGTTGCTGAAAACTGCCGCAGTCGGCCGGTGCAGCAGCAACAGCGGCCAGAAAAAGCACCACAGGGAAGTGGTGACTTGAAAATTCAAGGAGGAATTATGGTATGATTATTAACCACAATGTATCAGCGCTCAATGCTTATCGGAACCTTTCCATAACCGATAAAAACATGAGCAGATCCCTGGAGAGACTGTCCTCGGGACTGAGGATCAACCGCGCAGCCGATGATGCCGCAGGTCTGGCCATATCCGAAAAGATGCGGGCCCAGATTAGAGGCCTGAACCAGGCCATCAGCAATGCACAGGACGGTATCAGCCTCATTCAGACGGCTGAAGGAGCACTCAATGAAACCCATGATATCCTGCAGCGCATGCGTGAACTGTCGGTACAGGCAGCCAATGACACCCTGACCGCTAATGACCGGCAGAATATCCAGGACGAAATCGACCAGTTAATCACCGAAATTGACCGTATCGGCAACACCACCGAGTTCAACACCAAGAAGCTCCTGGACGGTACTTCTTCAGCCCTAACTACCACCGACAAACTGACCACCAAGGTCTACATGCGTGACGGCCTGCGGGTAGTTGACCAGTTTGGACAGAAGGCAGATGGCGGCGGCAACTACAAGCTGGATATCGAAGCCAATGTCGGTGTGGCCCAAGTGCAAAAGACCGATATCATGCGGGTTAAGCACGGTGAAACGACCACCAATATTGATATGGGCTACAACCAGGCCAAGCTAGAGTTATCAGTTGATGCCAATTTCAGCGCTATTGATTCTGGAGATGTCTACAAATTCCAGTTTACTTTTGAAGATGGGGTCAGCAGTTCGGTTGAGGTAACCATAAGCGGTGGCGAAACCACCTCCGTGTTCAATGCCAAGTTTGCCGATGCGGTGGCTGCCAATGCTACCCTGAAAGACAGGATAACCATACAAGGCATCGAAACAAGTGCTGATACCACCTTTGATATCCAGTCATTAACCAAGGGAGCGGCTGGAAACTTCGAGCTGGATGTAGAGCTTGATTTGGCCAACACGGCCTCCCCGGCGGGGTCTGGTTCTATTACCGTTGGCGCTTCTGCCATGGGTAATACGGCAGGTGCGACCCTTTCGATATCTGTGGATACTGAAACGGACGCTGCCGGTACGACAGAAAAAGGCACCGATGTAGCCCAATCAGGCATGACGAATTTTACGGTAACCGGTTTGCCGCAGGGAAGCTACAAGATTACCACCGATGCTGATGCGGATGCAACCAGCGTTTCCGCCAGTTCCTGCATCAGCATGGTAGCTCAATACCGGCAGGATGGGTCCACTACCGATCTGGTAAGGGCAATCGGTACCGCTACGGCTGCCAGTTCCGCAGTAGGTACCCGTCTGATCTATTCCACCGGTTCTACGGTTAACGCTCAGATGATTTTTGAAGTTACGGGTGTTGATTCAAATGATATCACGCTAAAAATAACTTCTTATGAAATGGATTTGGATGGGACCATGAGAACAGCGACTTCTGAAGAGATAATTGACAGGAGTCTGGCCAATAGCGCTGCCCAGACTTTAACGGTAGGAAGTTTGCAGTTTGCGGCCTTCTCGCTGGATGACACCGGTACCATTACCGTGGGAGACAAATTCCTGCTCAACATCGTACCCCAAACTGATGCTACCGATGACCTGGTCACCATTACTCAGACAACGGATGAGAACAGCCAGGTTGTCAGCAGATCTTTTACCTACTACAAGGATCAAGCCACCAACTTTGACAACACGACAACCACTCTTAATTATCTGACTCTGGACGATACTAACGGTGATGTATCCCAGGCGGAGTTCAACGTTACTTTTGGCACCCTGGCGGATTATAACACTGATGGGGGAACATTTATCAGCTTTGACCGCAGTGCCGGTGTGGGCGAACTTGCTTCATTGGGAACCCAGTTGTATGATATTGAAGCCTTCTGGGACAAGAGCGGGAACTTCCTCATCGAAGAACCGCAGCAGATTTCCATCGTTCAGGGTGATGGGCAGAAAGCTACGATTACCCTGTTTGGAACCGATACCATTGAAAGCGTCAAGGAAAAGCTTAATGCTGCCATTGCTGATCAATTAGGCCAGGCAGAGCTTTCGGGAATAGGAGCTACCCACAGCGACAAGTTTGTATCATTTGTTACCGAAGGTTCCAAGTCATCCAGCGGCTTGGAAGCTGTTGCGGGAACCTTTGTTATCCGTTCCGCCATCACCGGAGACGCAGGAGAACTGACCTTTGTCGGTGATGAAAATGTAATCAAGGCCCTCAGCCTTACCAATCTGACCGATGCTAAGGAAAATACCTTTACCATTAATGTTACCGATGCTCATACCGGAGATTATGTAGCCAAAGATGTGGAAATAGAAGGGAACATGCTGGTTGGAACAGTGCATGAGAATGTAGATGTGGAATTCGACAATATGACCGGTATTGAACTTGAATGGAATACTGAAACCAAGAACTTCGACTTGACCGGTGGTTTTGCCAATAAAGAATCCACTTATGTTCACATTGCTGACAACACCATGGTCTTCCAGATCGGAGCCAATCCTCTGCAGGATGTTGGTGCTGCTATCGGCGACATGAGAGCGGCTGCGCTGGGTGTTGACAACATTCTGGTAACCGACCGCGAACATGCTTCTGATTCTATTACCAAGATTGACGGTGCCATCCAGCGGGTATCCAGTGAGCGTTCCAAAATGGGTGCGTTGCAAAACAGATTGGATCACACCATCAACAACCTGGGTGTGGCTTCCGAGAACCTAACTGCAGCCGAGTCCCGTATCCGCGATCTGGACTTTGCCAAGGAAATGATGTCCTTCACCAAGAGCCAGATCATGCTGCAGGCTGGAACCGCCATGCTGGCCCAGGCCAATTCCAAACCGCAGAGCGTACTGCAATTACTTGGATAATGTTAGAACTAAAAACCGGCCCTCTTCTGCATGGGGGCCGGTTTTTATTATGTATTATTGAACGTCTGGGAACGGAAGGTTATTATTACAGCAATAGACACTACACATTTCTTAAAGCTTTTTGCTAAAAGGACGATAAATAATAATATCCAAGGCATTTATTCTTTGATTTAAAGTCTGCAATTTAAAACATTTACAAAGGTCTTGAGGGGAGTACTTTTAGTGAAAAAAAACCGAAAAAAAAAGCCATACTCTAACAAAACGGTTCATCAAGCTACTGTTAACAAACCGCCAGTTGTGGGTGAAGACTATGCTTTTGCTGCAAATATGAAAGCACTTGAGGAGAATTATCCGCAAATTGCAGAATTAATAAAGAACACTGCTGAGGAAGAATATCAATTTGTTAGAACAGGAGAAGGCAGGCTGCCAAACCTTCTCGACAGGAAGGATAATACGTACTATTATAATCCCCAAAACCCCTGGCAAGATGTTGAAAATCAAATTCTTTCCCTGAATCTTAAAAATGCCCGTTTAGCTATATTCCTGGGTTTGGGGCTGGGATATGAACTGGTTTACTTTTATAAGAACATGATGGAAAACCAGCTGACGCACTATATTTTGGTAGTACAGAAGAACCTGGAAGTGTTTAAAGCTGCGTTGCGAAGCTTCAATTTTGAGGCTCTGATAAGAAATTCACGTGTTCACTTTCTGGTCGCTCAACCGGAAGAATCCCTATATACAATCTTGCGAAATTATCTGGCCGAAGATCATAAATTTGTGCTCATAAAGGCAGCTAAACCTTTGTATCATCCTTCTGCATTTCGGTATGACAAAGAGTATTATTTACGATTCCTGCAGATATTGCGTGATGCTGCAAAACACCAAACCACACATTTCGGCAACGATCCTTACGATTCCTTAATAGGGATTGAAAACATGCTTTCCAATCTTAGAGAAATAGTTTATAATCCGGGGATTAAACTATTATATGATAAATTTCGCAATAAACCGGCAATTGTGGTTGCTACCGGACCTTCTTTAAACAAAAATAAGCATCTGCTAAAGGGTCTGGAAAATAAGGCTCTGCTAATAGCGGCAGATGCTTCTTTGCGGGTTATGATCGAAATGGGGGTTAAACCACATCTAGTGACTTCATTAGAGAGAAATTTGCCTACGGTGAGGTTGTTGGAGGGGTTTACTGGAGAGCAGCTTGAAAACGTTTTCCTGGCGGCTTGTCCGGTGGTGAGAAATGAATGTTATCAAGTATACCCGGGTCCGCGAATAATGGTCTATAGGGATTATGACCACTTCAGGTGGCTTAATATCGATAAGGGAATTCTTAAGATACAGCTTTCTGCCGGTAATATGGCCTTTAAGTTGGCTGAAGCCCTAGGTTGTAATCCTATTATATTAATTGGGCAGGATTTATCTTTTGCTCGGGATGGACGCACCCATGCAGACGGGACTCCTTTTGGTGAAAAACAGAATCCTGATAAGTTTAGAAAACTTGAAGTAATGGGTAATGATGGTTTGCCTATTTTGACTCATGAAGTGTGGTATTCATTTATAAAAAGTTATGAGTTGGATCTGTCCAATTATAAAGGCATTTGTATTAATAGTACCGAAGGAGGGGCATATATACAAGGTACTGAGATTATGACATTTAAAGAAGCAATTGAACAATATATTCAGGATGATTTTTATCCAAGCGATATTATCTTGAATTGCCTCAAGTCTTTTAACGATCTGGAGAGTGAACGAGATTTAGAAAAAGTTTTGGAGCTGGTAAACAAAACTATTCTGGAAATGAATGAAATAATAAACGAGTGCAGGAAAGGTGTAGAACTCCATAATAAATATAAAGAAGAATTCCAAGCCTATCTAAATAGCTCACGAGATATTCCGGGAACAGAATATTTGAGCAAACTTGAAGAGGTGATAATGCGGCCAAAAAAGGACTGTATGAAGAGTTATCAGACTTTTCAGCTCTTTTTTGCTCATGTAATTCAATCATTCAGTATTAAATTTGAAATGGATATGAATCAGATACCAGAAAAATACGATGATTCACGGCTTTCAAAAATTGAAGTATTAGCGAGACAGGTAGAATGGTATTCGGTTATTGGAGACATTGCCGTTATTTGTAAAAAGTCTCTTATAAACGCTAAGGATAGTATAGAAAAAGACAAATACTCATTACATGGAGCACACTATGAAAATTGTGGTAATTGATCAGGCGAGAATGACTTCAACTCGGCTTCCAGGAAAGGTTATGAAAGAAGTAATCGAAAAACCTTTACTGGAATATCAAATAGAGAGATTAAGAAAGCTTACTGAAGCCAATCAACTGGTTATCGCAACTACTACAAACGATACCGATATACCTATCGTAGAGCTTTGCAATCGCATGGGGGTAGAGTATTATAAAGGCTCGGAAGAAGATGTATTATCACGGTATTATGAAGCAGCCACCAAGTTTGAGGCAGATATTGTAGTACGGGTCACATCGGATTGTCCTTTAATAGATCCTGCCATTGTAGACAGGGTTATCAAGTATTATAAGGATGAGGGTAATTATGATTATGTATCCAATACCTTGATTCGCACTTATCCCCGGGGTATGGATACCGAGGTTTTTTCATTTAAAGTCTTGGAGGAAGTATATCTTAATGCCCAAGAAATATCCGAAAGAGAGCATGTTACGCCTTTTATCTATAAAAATCCAGGGCATTATAAATTGGGTAACGTAAGAAATAATGAGGATAAGAGTGAGCATCGGTGGACAGTAGATACCACCGAAGACTTTGAGCTAATCAGTATGATTATTGAACAACTTTATTTTTCAAATCCGAGTTTTGGTTTATCAGACATACTGGAATTATTACACGATAATCCCCAATGGAAAAAAATTAATGATTCTATTGAGCAAAAAATTATCTAATCCTATAAAAAATAGCCAATGAGTTTAGAATTTTTAGACAGTGTTAATTCTTAATTTGAATCTATTAGACAATGAAGGCTAAGGGATTACCGGTTGCACAGTCTAGAGAATTAAATGCGTATTAAGGGAGGAAATGATTGTGAGGTATTGTAAAAGTTGCCTTCAGCCTGATACCAGACCTGATGTCAAGTTTAATAGCGAAGGTATTTGTTATGCCTGTCTGTTTGAAGAAGAGAAAAAGAATATAAACTGGGCTCATAGAGAAGAGGAACTTAAAAAGATTACTTCTTGGGCAAAAGGGCAATCAAAAAATGGATATGATTGTGTTATAGGAGTCAGTGGAGGGAAGGACAGTACATTCCAGGCGCTTTATGCCAAGGAGAGATTGGGTCTTAATTGTCTCCTGGTTAACTGTGCTCCGGACAATATTACCGAAGTTGGGAGACACAACCTGGAGAACCTGGTGCAAAAAGGATTTGACATGATTAGCCTAAGATCTGATCCGAGGATAATGAGGAAGTTAACCGGATATGCTTTTTATAAATTTGGAAATCCTGTAAAACCTTCAGAATACCCATTATGGGCATCAGCCTATATTATTGCTTTGAAATTTGATATACCATTAATTATTCAGGGTGAAAATGCTGCTTTAACATTGGGGTTAGATAATGGACTGGGAGTTAACGATGATGCTCTGAATGTTAATATGGGGAATACATTGGCAGGTGGGAATGCTAGTGATTGGCTCATCGATGATATTGGTATAGAACAGCTTTACATGTACCAGTTCCCTGACAAGGATGAAATTAGAAGAAAAGGTATTAGGGCTATCTATCTGCAGTATTATGTTAAAGAATGGTCTCAGGTATATAACGCAGATTTTTCTATAGCCCGGGGATTGTGGGGCAGGTCCCGGGAAAGCCTTTACGACATAGGACGTTATCGCAGGTATACCGCTCTTGATTCTGATATGCAGATGGTTAATCAGATGCTCAAATATTATAAATTTGGCTTTGGCTTTGCCACTGATGAAGCATGTTATGATATTAGAGAAGGACGTTTAAGCAGGGAGGAAGCCAAGTGGCATGTGGAAGAGTATGACGGACGATGTGGTGAACAATACATTGAAGATTTTTGCCGGTATATTAATATTAGCGTACAGGAATTCTGGAGAGTGACCGATGGCTTTGTAAACAAACATCTTTTTGTTAAAGACCCTAATTCAAATAGGTGGCTGCCAAAATTCAAAGTGGGCGAGGATTATGAAGAAGATTGATTATTTAACCAAGCTGATAAAAGAATCAATAATCAATAGAGGAATTAGATAACGCTAACCTAAAGGATTTAATTATGACAATATATAAATCGTGTTAACTTAGTGAGGATTTTTATGTCTGATAAGTTTATTATGGAAAACGAAATACGTCCTGCCAACCTTATGCAAGAGCAGGACCGACGGCTTCGGAATGATATCAAACGTCTATTATATTATAGAGACAAGTTTATTACTGTTTCTTGCCCTGCCTGTGCTTGCAAAGACGCAAACAAGGCTTTTGAAAAATACGAACTTACTTATGTTGAGTGTAGCGAATGCCAGACTATCTATATTAATCCGAGACCTACTACCGATATTCTCAATTATTACTACACCAACTCCGAAAATTATGAGTACTGGAATAATTATATATTTCCAGCTTCTGAAGTAAATCGCAGGGAAAAAATCTTTAAACCCCGGGTGGAAAGAATACTGGAACTATGCCAGGATTATAACATTGAACATGATTGTTTGCTTGAAGTAGGTGCTGGCTTTGGAACATTTTGTGAAGAGATATTAAAAAAAGGACGGTTCAGGCGTGTAATAGCAGTAGAACCTACTCCGGACCTGGCGGAATCTTGCAGGACAAGAGGACTGGAGACTATTGAAAGTCCTATAGAGGAAGTTGTCCTCAAAGATGGGGAAGCCAGTGTTATCGTAAGTTTTGAGGTAATAGAACATCTTTTTTCTCCTATCGATTTTATAAAATCGTGTTACCGTATTCTTGCTCCCGGGGGATTATTGGTTTTGACCTGTCCTAACATTAAGGGATTTGATATTAGAATTTTAAAAGAATATTCCAATACTATTGATAATGAACATCTAAATTATTTTCATCCGGGTTCCTTGACCTTGCTTTTAAATAATTGTGGGCTGGAAGTGGTTGAGATAAGTACTCCCGGAAAACTGGATGCCGAACTGGTTAGAAACAAGGTACTGGAAGGTGTGATTGATTTTAATGAAAGACCTTTTCTTAAACAGTTGCTACTTGATGAGTGGGAGAGGCTGGGTAAACCTTTACAAAATTTTATAACTGCAAATAATTTATCTTCACATATGTGGGCTATTGCTCGCAAGAAGCGGAAATAGATTAAGTAATATAATTCGATATGAAAAATTTAATCGAATCTATGGGGGAGAAATATATTGCAGATTGAGGTCGGAAAACTCAGGCCTGTTCAAGAAGCAGATTTGGAAAAAGTTTTAAGTTGGCGAAATTCAGAACGTATCCGCAGAAGTAGTCTAACCGATCACATAATTTCTCGGCACGAACACTGGAAATGGTATAGTTCAATAGATCAACATAATATCACCTTATTGATTTTTGAATATATGAATAGACCGGTAGGGGTTGTGAATTTTACCGAGAAAGACACTTACAGCAACAAATGCAAATGGGGTTTTTATTTAGGTGAAACAGATTTGCCCAAGGGGACAGGTCTTCTCATGGGCTACCTGGGTTTAGAATTTGCATTTGAAAACCTAAAGATTAGAAAGTTATGCAGTGAAGTTATAAGTTTCAACAAATTGAGTATCAAGTACCACGAAAGGCTTTTTTTTATTCAGGAAGGTTGCTTAAAAGAACATGTTTGGAAAGATGGTATATATGAAGATGTTATAGTCATGGCGCTTTTTACTGGGGTCTGGGAGTTAAGAAAACCGTTCTTAAAACAAGAAATATTAAGCTATTAAGAATACAGTTAATTTCGGCTTTGAAACAAAAATAATACAGAGGTGCAATTTATGGAAAATATATGGATCTCATGGAACGAACTAAATATTCTTTCAGTAAAAAAAGAGCTTATTTATTTTGGCGCCGGCCATGCGGTAAAAAATACTCTAAGAAAGAGTAATAAAAAACCTTTGTGCATACTAGACAATAACAAAAGTAAGGAAAATACCAAATTATTTGAGATCGAAATTATATCTCCTAACAAGGTAAAAAACATTAAAACGGATTTTATAATCCTTATAACCACACCTTTGTTTGAAAGTGTAGCAGCACAACTAAAAGAAATGGGATTTAGGGGAGGAATTGATTTTTTCTGTTCCCCTGCTTTATATAATCAGAAAATTGCTGATGATATTTTGAATAATCCTCAAACTGTTTTGTTTACTAATTCAGATATGCCGGATCCTGACAACGAAAGTAGCGGGGGAGGGTTGTATCTTTTTAATTTCAAGACCCGGGAGTTGAAAAAGCTTTATAATGGCAAATTCCACGAAATGGTTACAGCAAAACAAAGATTATACATTATTGACGAGATCGATGGCGTAAAAGTTTTTAATGAAGAACTAGAATTGATTGATTCCTTTGAAATACTACCCTGGTCAGTGCCCCACGGGCTTGCTATAAACCGTGAAAAGGGTGTTTTATACATAGCTAATACAGGGATCGATTCTATTACCATAATGGATATGGAAAATGGCAAGCACCTGGACGAAATACCTATATCACAGGATTTGAAAGATATTCAATTGGATCGTCATCATATTAATGACTTGTGTTATTATGAAGGCTATTTATATATTTCAATGTTTTCTTTCAGTGCTTTATGGGAAAGTGGCTGTTATGATGGGGGAGTAGCTCAAATGGATTTGGAAAGCAGGAAAATAATTAATTATCCCTTGCAAAATATGTGGATGCCTCACTCTATAGACTTTATCAATTCGGAAATTGTTTTAGCTGAAAGTATGACTGGGACTGTATATAAGACAAATATGAAAAAACTATTTAAGGCAGATGGTTTTTTACGGGGCATTACCTATGACGGGAAGTACTACTATATAGCCCAGAGCGAGCACAGGTATTTTGACAGACTGAAAGATTTTAGCAACAATATTCAATTAAATTGTGGAATCCATGTTTTTGACGAAATAAACAAAGCGAGTAAGTTTTATTCATTTAATGCCATGAAAAATATTCATTCGATTATGATAAAGGATTTTTAATTCTACATCTGCTGAATCGCACTGGAGAGAAAAATTATGAATCATTTAAATAAATTAGAAAACAGGAGCATCCACATAATTAGAGAAGCCTATAGTGAATTCAAAAGCCTTTGCATGCTTTGGTCCATTGGCAAAGACAGTACTGTCCTATTGTGGCTGGCCAGGAAAGCCTTTTTTGGACATGTACCTATACCTTTGGTACATATTGATACAAGGTACAAAATACCTGAAATGATTGTTCACCGGGATAATTTAGCCCTGCAATGGCATTTAAATATGATCTATGGTGAGAATCGTACAGCTATTGATGAAAAAAGATGTTTCCCGGAAGGTAATGCGACTAGATTGGAATGCTGTAAGTTACTTAAAACTGAAGCATTAATAAATACATTAAACGGTACATGGCCGCGTTATCGCTTGAACCATAACACTGCTAAGTACGAATTGGACAAGAATTGCGAGCCATATACCGGAGTAATTGTGGGAATAAGAGCTGATGAGGAAGGAACCCGTTCTAAAGAAAGGTACTTTTCACCCAGGGATAATAAAAGTGAATGGGATCTCCTGGAACAACCACCCGAGTTTTGGAATCAATACAAGACTAATTTTGCTCCGGGTACTCATGTTAGAATTCATCCCCTCTTGGATTGGACTGAGTTAGATATTTGGGAATACATTTATAAAGAAAATATTCCGGTGGTATCATTATATTTTTGTAAAACTAATGGACAAAGATACCGGTCTCTAGGATGCGAACCCTGTACTAAACCCGTTGATTCGAATGCCAACAGTGTGGGAGAAATCATTAGCGAGCTAAAAACAGGCAAATTTTCGCGTATCGCTGAAAGATCGGGAAGGGATCAGGATAAAGAAGATGGTGGGGGATTAGAGACATTAAGATTAGAAGGATATATGTAATTAAAAACTAGGGAGTTTGTTGGAGTGGAAATGTTAGATAACAGAGAAAACATGAACGTAGTTATAGTTGGACATGTAGACCACGGTAAAAGTACGATCATAGGACGTTTATTGGCAGATACCGATTCCCTGCCCGATGGAAAACTGGCTTTTGTAGCTGAAAATTGCCGGAGAAATTCGAAACCATTTGAATACGCTTTTCTATTGGATGCATTAAAAGAAGAGCAAAATCAGGGAATTACCATCGATTGTGCCCGGTGTTTTTTTAAAACCAAAAAACGAAATTATATTATAATTGATGCCCCGGGGCATATAGAATTCCTAAAGAATATGGTTTCAGGTGCAGCCAGGGCCGAGGCTGCTTTATTAGTTATTGACGCTACCGAAGGAGTACAACAAAATTCGCGAAGACACGGATATATGTTGTCTTTACTGGGAATCAAGCAGGTCGCGGTTTTAATAAATAAAATGGATCTGGTTGGATATGATTTATATATTTACGAGAAGGTTAAAGAGGAATATAGTGAATTTTTACAAAAAATTAATATTCACTCATCTTTCTTTATCCCAGTAAGCGGGTTTCAGGGTGACAATGTTGCAGGTAAATCTCTCAATATGAGCTGGTATAAGGGACCTAATGTTCTGCAGGTACTGGAGGGGTTTATTGCTGAACCTATTTTAGAAAATAAGCCGTTCAGGATGCCGGTACAAAGTGTTTACAAGTTTACCCAAAATGGGGATAAAAGGCGAATTATTGCTGGCACTATAGATTCAGGGAAAGTTATGGTGGGAGATGAAATAGTTTTTTATCCGTCAGGGAAAAAAACGACGGTAAAAACAATTGAGGCATTTAATGAACCTACAGTATATAGTTCCAAAGCCGGCTATGCTACGGGATTTACTTTGACAGATCCTATTTATATTTCCAGGGGAGAACTGGCAACTAAAGAAAATGAGTTAAAACCAAAAGTAGCTTGCAAAATTAAAGCTAACATATTTTGGCTTGGAAAAGAGCCATTAAAAAAAACAAAGAATTATTATTTAAAATTAGGAACAGCTCAAGTTGGTATGAGGTTGGAAAGTGTTATAAAAGTAATCGATGCATCTACTCTGGAAGAACAAACGAAAGATGAGATAATCAAGAATGATGTGGCGGAGTGTATTTTGACCTTGGATAAGGATATCGCCTTTGATTTACCGGATGATATAATTGAAACCAGTCGCTTTGTTATAGTAGATAACTTTGAAATAACCGGCGGGGGGATTATTCAAGAATCACTGACAGATAAACATAGTCGGCTTAAGAGACAAGTGCAGCTTAGAAACTATAGGTGGGAGAACAGCCAGATTTCCCGCGATGAGCGTGCTGAACGGTATAACCAGAAATCCATCCTTTTGTTTATCACCAGTTCGCCGGAAATCCCCCGCAAGGCTTATGCAAAAGCTCTGGAGAGATATTTATTTGACCGGGGGAAAATGGTTTATTTTCTCAGTATGGGAAACCTTCAATATGGCATTGATGCTGATATTAAACTATCAAGTAAAAATGATAAAAGTGAGCATTTCCGAAGGTTGGCTGAAGTAGCCAATTTGATGGTTGATGCTGGATTAATCCTGATTGTGACTGCCAGGGAGTTGTCCCAGGATGACCTTGAGTTAATTGAATTGGGAGTAAATCGAGAAGTGATTAATACAGTTTGGATAGGTGAACATGTAAATACCGATATTTGTTGTGATCTACACATTGCAAACGTTCTATCAGAAAGCGAGGTTGTTAACAAAATATTGCTTTTCTTACAAACTAAAGGGGTAATTTTTAAGCCATAAAAACTAAAGTAATTTAAACAAGAATTCGATACATTTATTCAAAGGAAAAGTTTGAGGGCTCAGGGATAACACAAATAAAACTATGTTGGGATTATTTTATGAAAATTTCAAAGAAAACTGATTATGCATTAAGAGTCTTATTTACCCTTATCGAAAACGATGGTTTAGGTCCTATTTCTATAAGGGAATTGGCAAAAAAGAACAGTATTCCAAAGCGTTTTCTCGAGCATGTCGTTCTAGAAATGAAAGGAGAAGGGTGGGTTGCAAGTATTCCAGGAAGAAACGGAGGTTATGTACTAGCTGGAGATCCGGAGAGCCTCACTATGGGGCAAATTGTTAGACATTTTGATGGGGTTCTGGCTCCTATTGGATGTGTATCGGTGACTGGTTACGAACCATGCAGTGAAGAAAAAGTATGTAGGTTTCGACCCTTGTTATCCAGTATTCGTGATACTGTAGCCCAACAAATGGACGATGCTACTTTAAAATCTGTATATGATAGTAGCAGTGGGATAACAAAGTAGTATTATATTTTTTTAGTATAAAATACCACCCAGTAGGTCGTGATTATATTATTGAATATTTTGCAGAGGGTAGGGATGAAATGGTGAAAAAAAAGTTTACATATGGTAAAATGCTCGGTTTAGTACTAATACTGGGATTTGCTTTAATACTAGGTGGGTGCGCTGGCTCCAGCAAAGAGGCTCCCAAGGAGAGTCCACAGAAACCTGAGATGGTGAACAAAACTGTTGAAATCACATTGGCTGCTTATACAGTTCCCAAGGAAGCTTATCAAAAAGGAATTATCCCAGCTTTTCAAAAATACTGGGAAGAAAAAGAAGGACAAACAGTAATTTTTAAAGAAAGTTATGCGGCCTCGGGGGCTCAAGCCAAAGCAATTGCCGGTGGGCTGGAAGCTGACGTAGCGGCTTTGTCCTTGGAAGCGGATATTAACACTCTAGAAAAGGCAGACTTGGTAACTCACAATTGGAAAGAAGGAGCTTATAGTGGGATGATAACGCGTTCTGTTGTAGTTCTAGGAGTTAAAAAAGGTAATCCCAAAAGTATTAAAGACTGGGAAAGCCTTACTAAACCCGGGATAGTAGTTATTTACCCGAATCCTCGTACCTCTGGCGGAGCAATGTGGGATGTCAATGCGATTTATGGTGCAGGTCTTAAAATGTCTTCAAAAGGGCGTTCGGATATTCAGGCTGCTCAAGATTTACTGGCAGCTATTCAGAAAAATGTAAAAGTTATGGACAAAAGTGGAAGAGAATCAATGACGACATTTGAAAAGGGTATTGGTGATGTAGTAATTACCTATGAAAACGAATTATTGCTGCGCAATATGAACGAGCACAAGTACGATTTAGTATATCCGCGCGCTACTATTTTAATAGAAAACCCGGTAGCCCTTGTGGATGCCAATGTCGATAAACATGGAAATAGAAAGGTCGTAGAAGCTTTTATTAAGTTCTTAACAACTCCCGAATCGCAACGAACTTTTGCTCACTATGGTTTTCGCCCGGTTGACCCTCAGATTGCCACAGAAACCCAGGATAAATTCCCCACGCCTGAAATGTTGTTTGATATCAACTATTTAGGGGGTTGGGATCAAGTCAAAAAGGAAATCTACGGACCTGAGGGAGTATGGACTGCTGTTGTGGAAGGTGGAAAGGTGAAAAACGGTGAACAGTAAAAGCGGTATTGATAACATAACTAATTGGGCAATTAAAAGCCTGGTGTTCGGTTATATTTTACTGCTTATTGTTCTGCCTCTTGAGCAAGTGTGTGAAAAGGCTTTTTCGGCAGGTTTAGATGGTTTTATAGATAAACTATGCAGTCCTTCTGCGTTATTTGCTCTTAAATTTACTATCATATTGGCATTTATTGCTGCAGTAATAAATGCCCTAGGAGGAACGTTTATAGCTTTGGTACTCGAACGTTATCCAATACCGGGCAAGACTTTCCTGAATGCCATGGTAGATATTCCTTTAGCAATCCCAACAGCGGTTAGTGGCATTATGTTGATTATTCTCTATGGTCCACAAAGCCCTATTGGTGATTGGTTCAATAATAACGGTATTGAGTTGATTTATGCTGCTCCAGGTATTGTTTTAGCCATGATTTTTGTAACCTTTCCCTTTACGGTTCGTTCTGTTCAGCCATTACTATCAGCTGTAGATAAGGAAACTGAAGAAGTCGCCAAGACTCTAGGTGCCAGCAAATGGCAAATTTTTAGACGTTTAATTTTACCCAGCATTTTACCAGGTATTTTGTCTGGATTTACATTGGCATTCTCAAGAGCAATTGCAGAATTTGGTTCAGTGGTTATGGTTGCCGGTAATATACCAATGAAAACTCAGGTAGCTTCAGTATTTATTTATGGTGAGGTTGAAAGTTCCAACTTAACTGGAGCTTCGGTAATGTCATTTATGTTGTTAACTTTTACCCTTTTTTTATCATTAGTTCAGGGATTCCTATCAAACCGTTCTTTAAGACAACGAATTTTTTCGAAAATTTGTTGTTTGTTTGAGATGGGGGACAGATTTGGCAGGGGAAGATACTTATGCAAAGACCGATAATGTTTGGAATGGTTTACTTATGGTTTTTCGTCTTTATATTGGGACCTATTGGAGCCCTGCTTTCTCAGTGCTTTCAACAGGGGATGGGTGCAATATTTGAGGAACTGATGAAGCCAGAAGCGGTATTTGCCATTAAACTAAGTTTCTTCATTTTGTTTATCGTATTACTTATAAATTCTGTTATTGGAGTCCTGATGGGATTGTTGTTAGCTCGAGAGTCATTCCCAGGCCGCTCAATTTTAAATGCAACAGTAAATCTTCCCTTTGCGGTTTCACCGATAATTGCCGGTTTAATGCTGGTTTTGTTTTACGGACCTTATACGATAATAGGTACTTTTTTTGGACAAATTGGTTTTAGGATAATTTATGCTTTACCCGGGATGGTCATTGCTACACTTTTTGTAACTTTTCCCTTTGTAGTACGGGAGCTTGTGCCGGTTCTTCAGGAATTGGGAAATCAACAAGAAGAAGCTGCCTTTACTTTGGGAGCCAACCGTTGGGTTACTTTTTGGCGAGTGACTCTACCTTCTATTAAGTGGAGTTTGTTATATGGAATGGTAATGACTGTTGCCAGGGCTTTGGGGGAATTTGGGGCGGTATTGGTTGTATCAGGCAACCTGATTATGCAAACCCAGTCAGCAACATTATATACCTATCAAGCGGTAACTGATTTTAACCTTACAGGTGCCTATGCGGTATCCTTGTTATTAATAAGCATTTCTTTTTGTATTTTAGTTTTTATGCAATATATAGAAAAGAAACAAGAGGTGATTATTTCATGATTGTAGAACTAAGTAATGTTACCAAAAAGTTTAGCGAAGGTGGAGAAGCATTATCTGGAATCAACCTGAGCTTTAGAAAAGGTGAGTTAACTTCGGTATTGGGCCCAAGTGGTTGTGGAAAGACCACAATGTTGAGGATAATAGCTGGACTTGAAACGCCATCTGCCGGGCAGGTATTCATAAAATCCCAAAGGGTGGATCATCTTCCTCCGCAACAAAGAGATATTGGTTTTGTTTTTCAAAATTACGCTCTTTTTAAACATATGACTATTTTCGAGAACATAGCATTTGGGTTGCGCTTAAAGAAATATGACAAGAAACATATTAGAAAAAAAGTTTTCAATTTACTTCATTTGGTGGGTTTAGACGGTCTGGAGAGAAGATACCCGGATCAGTTGTCAGGAGGGCAACGACAACGTATAGCTTTAGCACGGGCATTAGCTCCGGAACCTAGTATAATGCTTTTGGATGAACCATTCTCTGCTGTAGATTTTCAAATGCGTAAAGAGTTGCGCAAATTAATACGCCTGTTGCATGATCAGATTTCAGTAACTACCATTTTTGTTACTCATGATCAACAAGATGCCATGGAGTTAGCGGATCGGGTTATAGTTTTGAACCAGGGAAAAGTAGAACAAATCGGAACACCTTTGGAAATCTATGAAAACCCTGCATCCCATTTTGTAGCCGGGTTTATGGGTGGAGTCAATTATTATCGAACCAGGATTAAGGATGGATGTGCTGTTCTTGGAGTTATGCAGGTTAAGGCTTATAAACAGGTGGAAAGTAGCCAGGTTGAAGTACTGATTCGTCCGGGAGACTTACGAATCGAATCTTGCCATGAAAGTAAAAATGAAGCAGCTGCCCGGGTTATACGATCTATATTCATGGGTGATTTTTATAAGGTAGATTTAAAACTGGATGAGAATCTGATGATAACGGCTCACGTACCTAAAGATCAAGGCAGGACTCTGCAAATTGGTGAACTGGTAACTGTGCAGGCAACAAACAGTAGTTTGTTTAAAATCGCATAAGAGAGCAGATTATTTATGGTTGATAATGTTAAGTGGCATAAAACAACAATTAATAAATATGACCGTCAAAACCTCAACAAGCACAAGGGATGTATGCTTTGGCTGACCGGTTTATCAGGTGCTGGCAAATCTACTTTAGCAAATGCATTAGAACTGATTCTATTTCAAAAAGGGATCAGGACCTACTTACTCGATGGGGACAACATTAGGCAGGGGTTGAATAAAGATCTAGGATTTAGCCCCGAGGACAGAAAAGAGAACATCAGACGTATAGGTGAAGTTGCCAAGCTTTTTGTAGATGCCGGACTTATTGTGATTACGGCATTTATTTCGCCATATGAAGAAGATAGACAGTATGTTCGAAAATTAGTTGAGCAAGATGAATTTATAGAAATTTATGTAAAATGTCCTCTGGAGGAATGTCAAAAAAGAGACCCCAAAGGATTATATGAGAAGGCTGGAATGGGTGAAATATCAGCCTTTACAGGTATTTCAGATATATATGAAGAGCCGCCTAGTCCGGATATAGTGGTGGAAAGTGATAAAAATACAGTTGAGGAATCTGTTAAGATAATTTTAAATAGAATTCAAAGTAAATTACATTGGTTTTAATGGATTTAGGAACTCTTGGGGTTCAAATGGAGGCGAGTAGGTATTAAGATAGGGCATTATCTTGTGGAAACAAATAAAAGGCCGGTGATTGTTGCTGAAATATCAGGCAATCATAATCACTCTCTGGAAAGGGCTCTGGAAATTGTGGAAACTGCTGCTCAGGTGGGTGTACATGCAATTAAGTTGCAAACCTATACAGCTGATACAATGACTCTGGACATAGACCAGGGTGATTTTTTTATTGAGGATAACGATAGCCTTTGGCGGGGAAGAAGCCTGTATGATCTATATAAAGAGGCTTATACCCCCTGGGAGTGGCATGAGCCAATTTTCAAGCGTAGCCGGGAGTTGGGTTTATTTGCTTTTAGTACGCCTTTTGATGAGACGGCGGTGGATTTTTTAGAAATGTTGAATGTACCCTGTTATAAGATTGCTTCTTTTGAAAACACTGATTTACCCCTTATTCGAAAGGTAGCATCTACTGGAAAGCCTATGATTATTTCTACAGGTATGGCTAGCGTAGCTGAATTAGATGAAACTATGCGTACAGCCCGGGAAGCCGGCTGCAAGGATATTATTTTATTAAAATGTACCAGTTCCTATCCGGCCAGTCCGGAGGACAGCAATTTGCTTACCATCTCGCATATGCATGAGTTGTTCAATTGCCCGATTGGGCTTTCAGATCATACTCTGGGGATTGGAGCGGCGGTAGCGTCGGTTGCCCTGGGAGTACGGTTTATTGAAAAACATTTTACCTTATCCAGGGACGATGGGGGTGTTGATGCTGCTTTTTCCATGGAACCGGATGAAATGAGGCAATTAGTTATTGAAACCGAGAGAGCCTGGCAGGCATTGGGCAAGGTAAATTATGGTGCCGGCGAAAAGGAAAGTAAGTCACTGAAATTTCGACGCTCATTATATATTGCGAGAGATATGAAAGCCGGAGAGGCTTTGACCCATGAGAATATGCGAATTATAAGGCCTGGATATGGGTTGGAACCCAAGTATTATGAAATTTTATTAGGAAAGAAAATTAATCAGAATGTGAAGAAGGGAACGCCGATGAGTTGGAAATTGGTATAGTTGGAGTTAAAGATGAAAATTTTAGTATGGCCACCCAACCGATGACGAGGTCCTGGATTGCGGCGGGATAAAGTCTTGAATCCTTGTAAATTTGCTTTTAATAATAAAATGGTAGAAGCTCTTATTGTATAAATTGAATTTGAAGGCCTTTTGGTTAACCTTTATCCCAAAACTTACCCGACTCTGATGATAAAGCTTTTCTCGAAGTGGCCCGGGTCTTTTCTGATACAGTTATCGTGACTGGAAATAGCAAGCATTTTCTACCCGAGCTCTGTGATCCGGTTAAGATTTTGAACCTGCCGAGTTTATTTCCTTATGGAAGAGAGATAATTAGTACCTTCAGTAAGGTGTGAGATGGAATGAGCGAAGTAATTGCCATTCGTGTTGATGGAAATAGTGAGATTGGGTTTGGACATTTGATGAGAACCCAAGCTTTAGCCCGGCAGATCGAAAAGCGAGGGGCTAAAGTTATTTTTTTGAGCCGGAATCCGGAGAATATTCGAGGTTATCAAGTGGAGATTATTGGTTCCGGTAATGAGCTGGGTGAAGAAGATGCGATGGTGGAACATATCATTAAAAGCTGCGGAGCGGATATGCTCATAATAGATTCATATGCTTACGAACAGTCCCGGCTGGATAAAATGGCAGAGTTGAATCTGTTCTCGGTTTACATCGATGATATGAACAGATATGAATTCAATGTTGATTTTGTAGTCAACGGCAACCTTTATGCCTCTAAACTGGACTACCGGGGCCGTACCGAATGCCTTTTGGGTAGTAAATATTTGTTGATGCGTGAGGAGTTCTGTGGGTTGCCACCCAGGAAAATAAGATCAAAAGTGGAAGATGTGCTGATAAGTTTTGGAGCGGCAGACATTGAAAATATTACTCTAGGGCTATTGCAATGCTTATTTTCCTATAAGAATTTTCCTGGATTAAACTGGCATGTGGTCATAGGTCCGGTATTTCGTAGTATAGAAGAGATAGAATTCCTGGTGCATGATCGAGTAAATATATTCTTGCATCATAGTCCGGATATAAAGGAATTGATGGAGAAATGCGATATATCTATTAACGCTGCCGGGAGTACTACCTATGAATTAGCTGCCTGTGGAGTGCCAGCACTTTTGATGATTGCCGCCGACAATCAGGTGAAACTGGCACATGAAGCTGAACTTCAGGGATTTGCAGTTAATCTGGGTTGGTATAATGATTTACAGCCCCCTATCTTTTTTAAAGCTTTAGATGGCCTGATTGATGATTATAATATGAGGCATAAAATGACCCGAAAAGGCCAGACCTTGATTGATGGTGCCGGGACAGGCCGGGTAGCAGATATACTGCTGGAAGTGGTGAGGAGAAGACATGAAAGAAATGATACAGGGCAGGAAGATATTAGTAACCGGAGGAACCGGGACCGTAGGCAGAGTTCTGGTCTGGAAAATGCTGGAATATGATGCGGATGTAGTGCGGGTTTACTCTCGTGACGAGCACAAGCAGTTTATAATGCAACAGGCTTTAATAGGTAATCCAAGGAAAAACAGGCTAAGGTTTCTGCTGGGTGATGTGCGGGACAAAGAACGCTTGCATCGTGCTGCCGAAGATATAGATATCGTTTTTCATCTGGCGGCGCTAAAACATGTTCCAGCTTGCGAATATAATCCTTCGGAAGCGGTCAAGACCAATGTTATAGGCACTCAGAATGTGATTGAATGCGCCATCGCAAATGGGGTGTCAACTCTGGTTTATGCCAGTACCGATAAAGCAGCCAGCCCGACTAATACTATGGGAGCCAGTAAGCTCCTGGCGGAACGCTTGATTTCCTCGGCCGACCAGTGGAAGGGACCGCGCGAAATGAAATTTTTGTCGGTTCGATTCGGTAATATTCTTAATAGCCGGGGTTCGGTTGTGCCTTTATTTCAACGGCAAATAGCGGCAGGAGGTCCATTGACGATTACCGAGCCTTTAATGACCCGGTTTTTCATGGGTGTTGACCGGGCGGTAGAGTTGATTTTCAAATCGCTTATGATTTCACGGGGCGGGGAAACTTTTGTTTTTAAAATGCCGGTATTATGCATCGGTGATCTGGCCAAGGCCATGGTTGAGCTGTCAGGCAAGGATGTTAAAATAGACAGAATTGGTATTCGTCCAGGTGAGAAGATGTATGAAGAGTTGATGAGTGAGGAGGAAAGTGCCCGTGCTCTGGAGACCGATGAGTTGTTTATTATCCTGCCCTATCATCAGGGAACAAAAGATGCCTTATTAGCTTATAAAGGGGCCCGGAATGCGGCTTTTGGAGGTTACAGCTCGGATGATGAAAAAATAATGAGTCTGGGACAACTCAAGAAGATGTTAACGGGTAATAAATGTAACAGCGATTTAGCTTAAATAATTTGTAAGGTTGATATTAAAAAATAAAGAGGTGTGGATTTTGGGAGAAACATTGTGGAGACAGGCCGGGGTTATTTGTAATTGATCATTTCTCATGATACCAAAGTAGTTAACCCCTATGGCAATACATTTCAAAGCATCGGCCAAATGCTACCGCTCGCAGCCTGTTGCAGGAAGATCATCGTATGGCTTCCGAAACGAAATATTATATATTCCATTCGGAAGATGACGAATCAGCCCCGGTTCAAGATAAAGATCGCTGTGTGGAGATCTTGAAGAATTATAATGCAGTTTATTATAATCGCTACCCGGCCAGAGGGCCTGAAGAAAATGAAGAGACGGAACAATTCCCGGAAGATAAATATCAACAGGCTACGGATGAGGATATTTTCGATTGGCTATGCAAAACTGAAGGGCCGGATTTGGCCAAAGCCAGTCAGGAAACTGTTTTTAGTCTAAACAGCAATTACGAGTTTGACTGTGGGGAAAAGAAATATCGCTTTGTGTTTGATGATACATATAATCTCAAGGTAACTATCGAATAACATAAAAGTGGCAAACTGGAGGTAGCCGAATGAAAATTCTAGTTACCGGCGGGGCCGGGTTTATAGGCCGGTGGATGGTGAAAAAGCTATTGGCGGAAGGGCATCGGGTTACGGCTTTTGATGATTTCTCTAACGGCAGGTTGACAAATATCGAGGAGTTCAGGGGGAACCCGGACTTCTTGTTTATTGAAGGAGATATCAAAGACCGGGAAAACCTGGGGGGATTATTTATCGGGGGTTTTGACCTGGTCTACCATCTGGCGGCCAGTATCAACGTGCAGGATTCCATAGATGATCCTCGTGCTACTTTTAATAATGACGTCTTGGGGACTTTTAATGTGCTTGAAGAATGCCGACAACGTAATATTAAGATGCTGTTTATGTCTACTTGCATGGTTTATGATCGCAGCATTGAAGCGGGAGGCATAAGCGAACTGCATCCGGTAAAACCTGCTTCTCCCTATGCGGCCAGCAAGCTGTCCGGGGAAGCTCTGACTCTTTCCTATTATCATGCTTATGGTTTGCCCACGGTGGTGGTACGCCCATTTAATACTTACGGGCCTTTTCAGAAGTCCTCCGGTGAAGGTGGAGTAGTGGCTATTTTTATCCAGCGTGAACTGCGGGGTGAAAATCTAAGTATATATGGTGATGGAGCCCAGACCCGGGATCTGCTTTATGTGGAAGACTGTGCCGATTTTGTGATCAGAGCGGGAATGGACAGCCGGGCTGATGGGCAGTTGCTTAATGCCGGGCTGGGGAAGGATGTAAGCATCAATGAACTGGCACGGTTGATTTGTAAAGATAAGCAACGCATAAAGCATGTACCTCATATCCACCCTCAGAGTGAAATCCAGAAATTGCTGTGCAACTACGATAAAGCCCAAAATTTATTGGGATGGCAGCCATCGGTAAACCTGGAGGAAGGACTTCAGAGAACCAGGGAGTGGATTGAAAAAAATGCAAAATAAACTAATTCCCTATGGCAGGCATAGTATTGATGAAGATGATATTAAAGCGGTGGTTGACGTTCTACGCTCCGATTGGATTACACAGGGTCCGCTGGTGGACAAGTTTGAGGCTAAAGTGGCGGAATATTGCGGTACAAGATACGCAGTGGCTTTTAACAGCGGTACTTCGGCTTTGCACGGGGCCATGTTTGCGGCCGGTATTAAATCCGGCGACGAGGTTATTACCACTCCGCTGAGTTTTGTGGCTACGGCCAATGCAGCGGTTTACCTGGGCGCAAAACCGGTTTTTGTGGATATAAATCCGGAAAACTACTGTCTTGATGTCTCGCGAATTGAAGATGCCATAACTGATAAGACCAGGGCAATTGTTCCGGTCGATTATGCTGGTTATCCGGTTGATCTGGCTAAGATTATGGAAATTGCCCGGCGTCATGATTTGCTGGTTATTGAAGATGCCGCTCATGCTATTGGGGCCGTACGCGGCGGGCAGATGCTGGGAAGTCAGGCGGATATGACCATGCTGAGCTTTCATCCGGTTAAACATATCACCACTGGTGAAGGCGGGATGATTGTATGTAATGATGAAAATTATTACCAGCGCTTAAAAATGTTTCGCAGCCATGGTATCGTAAAGGATGTCGAAGCCTTCAAACGTTGTGACGGTTCATGGTATTATGAGATGCGGGAACTGGGCTATAATTTCCGGATTACCGATATTCAATGTGCCCTGGGACTGTCCCAATTAAAAAAGCTGGATGTATTTCTTGAGCGGCGCAGGCAGATCGCCGGTATTTATGACCAGGCTCTGGGAGAAATAGAATGGCTTAAGATTCCAGGCCGTCCTTCTCTGGACAGCAAGCACGCTTATCATCTCTATCCAGTATTGCTTGACCCTAAAATAGATCGCAAGCGATTTTTCGATTATATGCGTACACGAAATATAGGGGTGCAGGTTCATTACATACCGATTCACCTCCAACCGTATTATCAGAAGTTGTTCGATTATCGGGTCGGAGATTTTCTGGAAGCGGAGGATTTTTATGCCCGCGAAATTAGCTTGCCTATCTTTCCTGTTTTGAGCCGGGATGAACAGGATTATATAATCAATGCTATTATGTCGTATATTGCTTAACCTAATCGTTAAACAAGTCCGCAAGTTTGGTCTATTTGAGGCTTGCAAGAGTGTGGTAAGCAAGGTATTATTTAGGTAGAGTTTCTAGAGAAGGGGGTAAAAATTATGGACACTATGGCAATTGCAGGTATGGCTACGGAACTGCAAGCTGCAAAACTTCAACAAGCTGTGGGCACCAGTGTTATGAAAATGGGGATGGACGCTGCCAAGGATGCTGGTCAGGCTGTGGTGGAGATGATGAATAAATCCCTGCAAGGTATGGAGAGATCAGTTAATCCCCATCTGGGAAGTATTTTGGATATAATGGCCTAACGAGACAGGGGGACGGTTCTTCTGTCTTGTAAATTTTACTATACATGCTTTCTAATCAAGCAGGAGAGACAGAAGAACCGTCCCCCTGTCTCCACAATATTGTATTAAGGGGATGGATTCTTGAATTATCTATACGAAACAGCCGGAGACATAATCAGCCTGTCATCAACGGTTCTGGAGGGATTAAACCATATCAAGCTGAGGATGGAAGAAGGCCAGTTAAAGGAAACCTTGTTTCTCTTTGAGGATGTTCTGGAAGCTTTGATTTCCATTGAGAACTCTGTTCAGCCTCTTATGGAGAAGGAAAAAGAATTAGGAAAAGCAGTAGCTGTTATTAAACAGTCCCTGGAAATGCTGGCCCGGGCTTATGAGGAAGATAATCTCGCCAAAGCGCAGAACGCGCTGAACGAGAATTTACTGCCGGCCTTGGATAAACTCCGTGCGGAGCTCGATGCCAGCCTGCAAAAATATAAAGATTCCTAATGCCATTATATTTAAAAGTAATCCAAAAGAAGACCTAGAGTCTTCTTTTTATTTTGCCCACATTAATTTATTTATTTTATAGGGTCCCAATTTTATGGGCACCCATAAAGTTTTGCAGTTGATAATTCGATACTTCCAATAGTCGGTAAATACAAGGAGGTTAAAATATGAGCGTTAATGCCGATGCTTATAACCAGTATAAGAAATCGACCGTGGAAACTGTCAGTCCGGAAAAGCTGCTCATAATGCTTTATAACGGCGCTATCAAGAATATAAACAACGCCAAGAAAGCCATAACCGAAAAGGACATCAACCGGGCTCATTCGGAAATTATGAGGGCGGAAGAAATCGTCGTGGAATTAATGTCGACTTTGAACATGGATATTGGTATATCAGCAAAGCTCTTTGCTCTCTATGAATATTTTTATTACCAGTTGACCCAGGCCAATGCTAAAAAGGATATCGCCCTATTGGAAGAAGTGGAAGGTTTTCTGCTTGAGCTTCGCCAAACCTGGCTGGAGGCCATTAAAGCCATAAAAAGCTCTCAGACTGCAGATAATCCGGATGTGGCGGGAATGATTAAGAATGCCGCAGCCGGCAGCGCTGCCTCTGCTACTCCGGCCGCTCCTGCTGCTTCCCCGAAACCAGCTGTCAAGCTCCCTGTTGCAGCAGCAAACCTAAGTTCAGGAATTAATATACGGGGTTAAAAAGGTGAGGAGTGAGGGCGTCAAACCGTTTCACGTTCCCCTTACTTTTTACATCTCGCTCCTTACGTATTTAAGCATCGGAAGAAACGGCGGAGCAGTTTCCACACACCGCTGTAACGAGGCGGGGGATTAGAACACGCTATCTGGTTAATTAATAGTACCCAACCACTTAAAGAAGTGGGGGACATCTTTCGCCTCGTTATATAAAGTTTTTCGTTATATAATACGATAATTAATATATATTTTTTACGCAGGGAGGCGGAGAAGATGCGGGTAGAGGGGCAAGGGAGTGCTGTAGATTATTCCGCGAAAGTTCAGACCGGCAAACCGGTCACAGACAAAGTCGATGCAGGAACCGGCAAAATCAGAACAATAACGGAGAACCCGGTGTCGGGCAATGAGGCTAAGGAAACCGGAAAAACGGATGTTCTGGAAGCTGCAAGGATTCTTAATGAAGCTATGAATATGGCAAGTTGCCATCTGGAATTCCAGGCCTATGAGGACAGCGGAAAGTACCAGGTACAGGTGGTGGATAACCGGACTAGATCAGTAATTAAGGAAATCCCCCCCGATTATATGCTGGAACTGGCCGGTCGGTTTAGGGAAATGCTGGATACTGTTGTAGGTTTATTTGTCAATGAAATAGTCTAACAATTTTAATAAATATAGAGTCGTACAGGGAGGCCGAAAGTTGTGGATGTAAATGCCCGAATATGGGGCGCTAATGAATATAGCTTAAATTCTAACAATATTGAGTCTGACAAACTATTGGTGATTCTTCTTAAAAGTATTATAAAGAACATTGAAAACGCCATAAAGGCAATCGAGGAGAATAATTTCAACCGGGCTCATGTGCAGGTGATTGTTGCCCAAGAGATGCTCTCCAGATGGGCATTAAGCCTTCCTAAGGATTCTTTGGACACGAAAAACCTTAATAAAACACACGATTACCTGCAGAGTAAATTAAGCGACGCCAACATTAAAAAGGATACCGGATTATTAAAAGAGATAAGGCGTTTAATGATTCTAGTAAGCGACAATTATCATCAGGAGGAAAAACCTTTAATATTCAACAGTTTGAGTGGAGTCACCTTAACCCGGGTTTTTTCAGAAACCGGGTGAACCCGGAGGTTGAAAGGAATTATTGATGGCCTGGAATCAAATATATCATTTATTTGAAGATATTAGAGAGATTGCTGAACAACAATTGCTGCTGGCGCACCGGATAGAAGATCCTGAGGCCGGCAAAGCGATGTTGAAGCTGATGAAGCGGCGCCAGGCAATAACGGATAGGATTGATAGGCTGTCAAAAAAAATCCCCGATTATAACGAGATTGGTAATAGTAATGAACGCATAGAAGTTTTGGCAATTATAAATGATATTCAAAAATTTGACCGGCAAAGTCAAGAACTAATCGAAGCGGGACGCGAACGAACCGGTAAAAAGCTTGGCAACGTCCGCAACAACCAAAAAGCTTATAATGCTTATATGCCCAATATAGTTTCGACCGAAGGCTGGTTTTTTGACCGGAAGAAATGATTTGATTTGGAAGGCCTTAACCGGAAAAGTAAGATTAAGATTATGCTTAATCCTGCTTATTAGGATAATTTATGGCGGTTAATGAGATTATTATAAAAATTGCCGAGAATTATAAACAACAAATAGAAATCTACAGCAAGGTGCTTGATTTGTCGGGTCAGCAGCTTAATCTCCTGGAGGAAGGTAAAGGGCATATCAATACCGATGGTATTAATATGTTTTTGTTGGAACGGCAAAAATTAATGGAAAAAATAGATGAATTGCTTAGTCAAAATAAACAACTTCAAAAAGAAGTCAGACAGGAACTGGGGATAGATGAATTTGTTTTGACCAAACTTGAAAAGGTTATAGACGAAAAACAGTATCAGGATTTAAATAATCAGCTTATTAAACTGGGAGAAATGCTTAAAGTTATCAGCGATCAGGATGAACGAAGCCAGTTATTGATGCGGCAGGGCTTGAAACCGATGCCCCGAAACCTTAAGACCGGCAATGAACAGGTCAGCAACGCTTACAAGCAGGCCATGCAGCAAAAACCAAGCAAATAATTTAATTATAACGAGGCGAAAGGATGTCCCTTAAAATTTTGCCTGTATCCGCAGGCTTAATTAGGCTGAGAGAAGCTAAAGCTTCTCTTTTTTGTTTTAAAAGAAGATATATGAGGGCTTGCATATTTAATAATGAGAAATGCAGAGCATTTACTCGGGTAATATTCAAAATTTTCACAATTCATTCTAATGGTTCGTTTGGAATTTCTTGCTTTTTTGTAAATCTGAATATATAATAACTCATAAGGCTCGGTGGGGACTTGTTTAAGGGGAACTTCCGGCAAATTTCAAAAAAGCGAGGTTTTTTTTAAATGTTTCAAGACAGAACTTTAGTATGCCAGGATTGTGGTCAGGAATTTGTTTTTACAGTTGGCGAACAGGAATTCTACAATGAAAAGGGTTTTGAAAATGAACCCAAACGTTGCCGTGAATGCAGAACCAATCGTCGCAACAATCGCAGTGGCAACAGGGCTCCTCGTGAAATGTTTGCAGCCGTCTGTGCAGAGTGTGGAACTGAGACCCAGGTTCCTTTCCGGCCGGTAGAAGGCAGACCGGTTTACTGCATGGAGTGCTTCCAAAAACAAAAAGAAACATATTAAGAAATGACAAATTCTACCGGGCTTGCAAAAGCCCGGTTTTTATGTTTTTGCGGAAATCCGGACCAAACAGGGGGACGTTCTTTTGCAAAAGAACGTCCCCCTGTTTGCCTATTTTTTAGAAAATTTAATCAAAAGGATTTTTGTCTCCTAATGTAGAATAATATAGATAACAACAGGGAAAGGAGTGGTTGGATGAGATTCGAAATCAGAGGGAAGAACATCGAACTTACTGAAGCTTTAAAGGAGTATACCACTAAAAGGCTTTCCAAGTTGGAAAAATATATTGATGATGTAAAGGAGGCACAGGTAGCATTATCCATAGGGGCTGAAGGACATAAGGTGGAGGTGACGATACCGCTTAACGGGGTTATTCTTCGGGGTGAGGAAGCAACCAGCGATATGTACACATCAATCGATCTGGTTGAAGAAAAGCTGGAAAAACAGATAGAAAAGCATAAAACCCGGCTCTATCGAAGCAACCGGGGTGCAGGTCTTAAAAAAGCTTTTAATGACGAAGTCAAGCGCGAGATCGACGAGAATGGACACGCTGATAAATTCAAACTGGTGCGTAGCAAACGATTTGCCCTGAAACCCATGGATGAAGAAGAAGCCATCATGCAGATGAATCTTTTAGGTCATACATTTTTTGTTTTTCACAATGCCCGGAGTGAGGAAGTAAATGTTGTCTACAAACGCAAAGACGGCAACTATGGCTTGATTGAGCCGCATTTTGATTAGTTGCCGCCAGGCTTTTAAAAATGTTAATATATATGAAACCATGAAACAACAATAATAGGAACCGTATGGTTCCTATTTCTTTGGAAAGAGGTAAATTCAAAATGATAAAAAAAGTATTAAAAGCCTGGTTGGATGATGATGAACGCGAGGTAAAAAAACTTCGCCGTACTGTTGAAATTGTTAATTCCCTGGAAGAAGATTATCGTAAATTGTCTGCCGAAGATTTTCCTAAAAAAACGAATCATTTCAAGGAAAGGTTAAAGGAAGGAGAAAAACTAAACGATATATTACCTGAGGCTTTTGCCATGGTCCGGGAAGCCGCCCGGCGGACGCTGGGATTGAGGCATTTCGATGAACAGCTAATTGGCGGAATGGTATTGCATCAGGGCCGGATTGCCGAGATGAAAACGGGTGAAGGAAAAACTCTGGTAGCAACCCTGCCGGCTTATTTGAATGCCCTGGAAGGCAAAGGTGTGCATATTGTAACCGTAAATGATTATCTGGCCAGCCGCGACTCGGCCTGGATGAGTCCGGTCTATGAATACTGCGGCATGACGGTGGGGGTAATAATCCACGGTCTGAGTTATACCGAACGCAAGAATGCTTATGCCTGTGATATTACTTACGGGACCAACAATGAGATGGGTTTTGACTACCTGCGGGATAACATGGTAGCAACCGGCGACAATATGGTGCAGCGTTATCTAAATTACGCACTGATTGACGAAGTTGACTCCATTCTCATTGATGAAGCCAGGACACCTTTGATTATTTCCGGTGAAGGTGATAAACCCACCGGGCTCTATTACCAGATAGCCAAGTTTATTCCCCGTTTGCAGAACGAAGAGGATTATAAAGTAGATGAAAAAGCCCATCTGGTTACCCTGACGGAAGAAGGGGTCAGAAGGGTGGAAAAGGCTTTTAACATAGATAATCTTTCCGAAAACATGGAACTGGCTCATCATATTAATCAGGGGCTTAAAGCACACTGTTTGATGAAAAGAGACCGGGATTATGTAATCAAGGATGAGCAAATTATCATAGTTGATGAATTTACCGGGCGTTTGATGTTCGGCCGGCGATACAGCGATGGTCTGCACCAGGCTATAGAAGCCAAAGAAGGAGTCAAGATAGAGAAAGAGTCCCAAACCCTGGCTACCGTAACGTTCCAAAATTATTTTCGCATGTATAAGAAGCTGGCCGGTATGACCGGAACCGCTAAAACCGAGGAAGAAGAATTCCGGAAAATATATGGAATGGATGTAGTAAGTATACCAACTCATATGAGTATGATTCGCGATGACCAGCCGGACTTTGTTTATCGCAGTGAAACTGGTAAATTTAATGCGGTAGTGGAAGACATATTCAGCCGCCACCAGCAGCAGCAGCCTGTACTGGTAGGTACCATTTCAGTTGAAAAATCAGAGCTCTTGAGTCAGATGCTTTCGAAAAGAGGGGTAAAACACCAGGTTTTAAATGCCAAATACCATGAAAAAGAAGCCCAGATCATTGCCCAGGCAGGGCAGGCGGGAACTGTAACCATTGCCACCAATATGGCAGGTCGAGGCACCGACATTGTCCTCGGTTCGGGTGTTACCGAGCTGGGAGGCCTGTATGTGCTGGGGACCGAGCGGCACGAATCGCGCCGGATTGACAACCAGCTTCGGGGTCGTTCCGGCCGGCAGGGTGATCCTGGTGAGTCCCGATTTTATGTTTCTTTGGAAGACGATTTGATGCGGTTGTTCGGCTCGGCAAATATTGAAGGTCTGATGGACCGGCTGGGTATGGATGACGATATGCCTATCGAGAACAAAATGATTTCCAAGGCTATTGAAAATGCTCAGAAGAAAGTAGAAAGCCGCAACTTTGGAATCCGGAAAAATGTGCTGGAATATGACGATGTTATTAACCAGCAGCGCGAAGTTATTTATGGCGAGCGCCGCAAGGTTCTGTTCGGTGAAGAACTGAAAGAAACTATTTCCAGTATGATTGACGATGTCATACAGCAGGTGGTTGAAAGTTTTGCCGGTGAGATGAAATATGCGGATGAATGGGACTTGCCCGCACTTTTGACTTATCTGGAACAAAACGTTATTCCGCGTTTGGACTTTGGCGCTGATGATCTTCTAGGCAAAACCAAGCCGGATGTAGTTGAATTTTTAAGTGAACGTACCCATGGCTTGTATGAAGCCCGCGAAGCTGAACTGGGCAGTGATCTCATGCGGGAACTGGAAAAAGCCATCATGTTAAGAATCATTGACGAAAAGTGGATGGACCACATTGATGCCATGGACCAACTGCGCAATGGAATCGGCCTGCGTGCTTACGGGCAGAAAGACCCTCTGATTGAGTACAAGTTTGAGGCTTTTGAAGCTTTTCAGGCCATGGTCTACACTATAAAAGAAGATGTAGTCCGCTTTATATTAAGGATTAAGGTCGTTCAACAAGCGGAAGAAAGAAAGACCTTTGAGAATCAGGGTGAAGAGGCGGAGAAAAAACCCGTGAAAGTAGGGAAAAAACCGGGTCGCAACGATCTGTGTTCCTGCGGCAGCGGGAAAAAATACAAGAAATGTTGTGGGAGAGGGGTTAGTTAATGGATCTAACGACTCTAATAGGTTTACTGGTTGGATTTGGATCGATCATAGTAGCGTTTATTGAAGAAGGCGGCACAATGGGCAGCCTGGTGGTTGTCAGTGCCTTTATGATTGTTTTCGGCGGTACTATCGGGGCGACCATAATCAGCTTTACTGCCGAAGAATTAAAGAAATTCCCTTATTTCTTCAAAATGGTATTTACGGAGAAAAAGGTTGATTACGGCACAGTTTTGGAATCCCTGGTAGACACTGCGGACAAGGCCCGTCGCGAAGGACTCTTAAGCCTGGAAAGCCAACTGGGGGAAATTGACAATGACTTTCTTTCCCGGGGCTTGCAGCTGGTTATTGACGGCACCGATCCCGAACTGACCCGGAGTATGTTGGAGATGGAAATTGAATCCTATGAGGAGCATGAAAAAGTCGGAACCGAGATGTTCATGACCATGGGCGGGTTTGGCCCTACCATGGGTATTATCGGAACGGTTATGGGCATGGTAAACGTTTTGGGCAACCTGACCAATCCCGATGAACTGGGACCGGCTATAGCGGTAGCTTTTTTGGCTACCTTGTACGGTATTTCTTCAGCCAACCTTTTATGGATTCCCTTTGGGACCAAGATAAAAATAAAAACTGCCCGCGAAGTCCTGCTTATGGAATTGATACTGGAAGGTATTCTTTCTATTCAAGCCGGTGAGAATCCCCGCGTTATTAAGGAGAAATTAATGACCTTCCTGCCGGCAGATGTCAAAGGCAAAGCTATGGAAGAAGAAAAAGCCAAGATGGGGATGTGATTAAGTGGCCAAGCGAAAGAAGAAAGGCGGCGGAGAAGGCGAAGGCGGGGGCGGCATGGAACGCTGGCTGCTCAGCTATGCTGACTTTATCACTCTTTTAATGGTATTTTTCGTGGTTATGTACGCCATGAGCAAAGTGGATGTGCAGAAATATGCAGCAATGGCTAATTCCCTGAGCCTGGTTTTATCCGGGCAGCCCATATCCAGTCTGGATTCCCCCGGACCGTCGATGGTGAAAGGTCAGGCGGGTACAGCCAAACCTGATCCCGAGGGGAGCGGCGCTGCGGAAAACCAGCGGCAAATCGAAGAAGTTAAAAAGCTGATCGAGGATTTTATTAAAACCGAAGACCAGCAGGCTGCCGAATCCGGTAAAACCGGCAATACTTCGGCTGTCAAGCTGAGTGAGAATATTATTGTCTACGAACAGGAGCGCGGTCTGGTGATAAGTTTTAAAGACACCATGCTATTTGCCAGCGGTTCTGATGTATTAAATGCCCGCGCCCAGGAGATAATTAGTCAGTTGGGGGTAACCTTGCTAAAATTACCCAACTATATACGGGTGGAAGGTCATACTGACAACCGTCCCATAAACACCTCCAAGTTTCCATCCAACTGGGAACTTTCCGCATTGCGGGCCAGTAATGTCGTACATGTGCTGCGTGAAGGTTCAGGGATACCGGCTGACCGGTTGTCAATCATCGGTTATGGTGAATACCGGCCCCTGGTAAGCAATGACACCGAAGTGGGGCGGGCAATGAACCGCCGCGTTGACATAGTAATATTAAAGAAAAAGTATGATTATTTCGAACCACCCCGAACCCAAACCGAACCAGGTGTATCGAGTACATAAGCAAAACAATAGAATAATTTGCACAACGATATTTTAAGCTGCTATTGCAATATGGCAAGCAGTTGGATGAAAGATTATGGAGGTAAAATTTTGCTGGAAGATCCGAAAAATACTTGTACTGAAATAATCAGTCGTTTAATGGAAATGAGGGCTTCTCTTTGACATCGATAATTGCCTTTTAACACTTGCCGGTCTGGAGAAGAAAACCCTTGATGAAGGCTTCTGGAACGATAAACAGGAAGCGCAAAAAATCCTCAAGGAAATCAGCGGTATTCAGGAAAATGTACAGAAATATGAAGATTTATTGAGCCGCTCCCAGTACATTAGCGATCTGTTGGAGATAGCTACCGAGGAAAACGAAGAGGAACTCTTCAGGGATACCGTCAAAGAGTTGATAACCTTAGTAAAAGAGTTTAGAGAGTATGAACTCCTAATTTTATTTTCGGGAGATCACGACTACTCAAATGCTATTGCTTCCCTGCACGCCGGGGCGGGCGGTACTGAAGCCCAGGATTGGGTGGAAATGCTGTTTCGGATGTATTCCCGCTGGGCGGAAACTTCCGGGTATGGTGTTGAGATACTCGATTTCTTATCCGGTGATGAAGCAGGAATCAAAAGCGTAACTTTTATGGTCAAAGGTCCATATGCTTATGGCAAGTTGAAATGCGAAGAGGGAGTTCACCGCTTGATTAGAATATCTCCCTTTGATGCTTCAGGGCGCCGGCATACTTCTTTTGCCTCTTTTTCAGTACTTCCGGAAATTACCGAAGACATTGAAGTTAATATAAACCCGGAAGATCTGCGTATAGATACCTACCGTTCCAGCGGGGCGGGAGGCCAGCACATCAATAAGACGGATTCGGCAGTACGCATAACCCATATACCCAGCGGAATCGTAGTGCAGTGTCAAAACGAGCGGTCGCAACATTCCAACCGCTTGTCGGCCATGAAAATACTGCAGGCCAAACTTTACGAATTGAAACAACGCCAGGCCCAGGATAATTTACAAAGCTTAAAGGGAGAATATAAGGAAATAGCCTGGGGCAGCCAGATTAGGACCTATACCATTAATCCTTTTAATTTGATCAAGGACCACCGCACCAATTTGGAAGTCGGCAACGTACAGGCTGTCTTGGATGGTGACCTGGACGATTTCATTTACGCCTATTTGCATAAAAAAAGTAATCTGTAAGGAGGATGCAGTGAAAGAGATTAATGAGCAGCTTATAGCCGAATGCAGAGAAAGAGCGCGCTTAATGCGGCGTGATATCATAACCATGTTGAATGTAGCCGGTTCGGGGCATTCCGGAGGCTCGCTTTCGGCAGCCGATATAGTAGCCTGCCTGTATTACGGGGAAATGAATATCGACCCGGCCCGCCCGGACTGGCCCAGGCGGGATCGTTTTGTACTGAGCAAAGGCCATGCCGCACCGGTTCTTTATAGTGCGCTGGCCCAGAAAGGATTCTTCTCCCGGGAAGATCTGCTTACTTTGCGTAAACTGGGGAGTCCTTTGCAAGGTCATCCCGACTGCAATAAACTGGCCGGAGTGGAGGCCTGCAGCGGTTCACTGGGACAGGGTATATCCTGGGCGGTAGGAATGGCACTGGCAGCCAAGATGGATAAACAAGAACACCGGATTTATGCTTTACTGGGCGATGGTGAACTGGAAGAGGGGATTGTTTGGGAAGCAGTGATGGCGGCGGGCCATTATAAATTGGACAACCTGCTGGCCATCGTGGATAACAATGGCTTGCAGATTGACGGCAAAATTGAAGAAATTATGTCGCCGGAACCCATTGGCGATAAGTTTAAAGCTTTCGGCTGGGAAGTAATCACGGTTGACGGGCATGATCACCGCATGATCCTTGAGGCTCTGGCTAAAGGAAGGGAAATAAAAGCCCGTCCTACGGCAATAATTGCCCGGACTATAAAAGGCAAGGGCTGTTCTTTTATGGAAAATCGCGTAGAATGGCATGGCAACACACCCAACCGGGAGGAAACGGACCAAGCCTTAGCCGAGTTGGCTTGATAAAGGGTGAGGAGTAAGGCGTGAGGGGTAATGGGTAGACACTTTACTTATTAAGCTTCACAATATATTCCTCAAAATCGCAAGTGTTACGGTGCTGATGCATGTGCGGCGTTACCATATAATGGCCTCAAATGGAGCCAATATGGGGAAATAATTATTAAATAACGAATTTCAATGCTAGGGAGGAAAGTTTTCTTGGAAAAGCAAGCGACACGTGATGCTTATGGCAAAGCCTTACTGGAGCTGGGCCAAAAATATGAGAATGTAGTAGTCCTGGATGCCGATTTGTCGAAATCAACTAAAACTGCCGATTTTGCCAAGGTTTTTCCAGACCGCTTTATTAACGCCGGTATTGCCGAACAGAATATGATTGGAATGGCAGCCGGGCTGGCAGCTTCAGGGAAAGTGGTTTTTGCCAGTTCATTTGCTATTTTTGCCACCGGGCGCGCTTTTGAAATGGTGCGCAATTCCCTGGCTTATGGCAAGCTAAATGTCAAAGTATGTGCCACCCATGCAGGAATAACGGTGGGTGAGGATGGCGGTTCACACCAATCAGTGGAGGATATAAGCCTGATGCGTAGTATTCCCAATATGCTGGTTATTGCACCAGCTGATGGGGTAAGTACCGGAGCCGCATTGGAGCAGCTTTATAAACACCAGGGCCCGGCGTATTTAAGGCTGGGTCGTCCAGCGGTACCAGTTATTTATGATAATAACCTTGATTTCAAAATTGGCCGGGGAATTGAATTAAGAAAGGGCAGCGCCGCAACTATAGCTGCCTGCGGGATCATGGTGGCCAAGGCCCTGGAGGCTGCGCAGGTTCTGGCTGCGGAGGGAATCGAGGTTTCCGTTTTGGACATGCATACCATAAAGCCTATCGACAAGGAACTCCTAATCCGTAAAGCCCGGGAAACCGGATGCATACTCAGCGTAGAAGAACACAGCATAATTGGCGGTCTGGGAAGTGCGGTCTGTGAAGTGCTGGGTGAAAATTATCCGGTTCCAGTATTGCGTATGGGCATTAATGACCTTTTCGGGCAGTCGGGTAAACCTGACGAGCTTTTGCAACATTATGGCCTATCAGTTGCGAAAATTGTCCAAAATATCCATGATTTACTGAAAAAGAAATAAAAGAAAAGAGGAATTTCGGATATTATTGTTGAACCACCTTAAGGGGTGGTTTTTATTTTTTTATCAGCAGACATATTTTTTGCCAAGTATAAAAAACCACAGTATTCGCCCTCGGCGTAAGCCGGGTTTTCTAATGGAGGATTACTATATGTTGGTTCAGTTTTATAACGTTTCCAAGGTTTATGCCAATGGGGTAAAAGCCCTGGATGATGTTTCTTTAAAAATAGAACGCGGCGAGTTTTTATTTCTGATGGGCCCGAGCGGGGCCGGCAAGTCCACACTGATCAAATTATTTTTTCGCGAAGAGAGTCCCAGCCGCGGACAGATATTCATTGCTTCACGAAGTATCGTACGTATGAAACGCAGCGAAGTACCCAAGTTGCGCCGTAATATCGGAATTGTTTTTCAGGATTTTAAGCTTCTTGAAAATAAAACGGTCAGTGAAAATATTGCCTTTGCCATGGAAGTGGTGGGCAGCAATCCAAGGGACATCAGGCTGCGGGTTAATGAAGTGATCGATATGGTAGGGCTGAAAGGCCGGGAAAAATCCTTTCCGGGCCAGCTATCCGGAGGTGAACAGCAGCGGGTGGGTATTGCCCGAGCCCTGGCCAACCGGCCGCTATTATTGATAGCCGACGAGCCCACCGGCAACCTTGATATTGATACATCAAACGAGATTATGGAGCTGCTTTTTGATATTAATCGCAAAGGAACCACCGTAATAATGGCCACCCATGCCCGCGAGCTGGTGAAAGCGGCGCGCAAGCGCATCGTTATGCTGGAAAAAGGCCGGGTTATATCGGACAGCCCCATGGGGGAATCACTAATATGAGCTTTCGCAATATAGGTTATTTTATTAAAGAAGCCTGGAAATCTCTAGCCAGGAATCGAATTTTAAGTATAGCCACCGTTTCCACCGTGGCTATCTGCATATTAATTCTGGGCATCGCAGTTCTAATAATTTTGAACGCCGGCAATTTCATGAACCGTCTGGAGTCTGATGTGGAAATGGTGGCTTTCCTGGATAAAGCCTTAACCCGAACCCAGATCAGTGATATTAAAGAGGAGATTCAGGACATCGGGGGCATAAAATCGGTTGATTTTGTTCCCAAGGAAGAAGCCTTGAAGAGTTTGCAAAAGAGTTTTGGGGACAAAGAGTATGATTTGGGGACAACCATCAGCAATAATCCGTTGCCCAACAGCTATAAGATCAAGGCGACCGATCCCCACAAAGTGCCGGCTATCGCAGCACGAATCAAAAAAATACATGGCGTCTACAAGGTAAATTACGGGCAGGGCGTGGTGGAAAGGCTGTTTACGGTGACCAAATGGCTGCGAACCATAAGTTTCGCCTTCATTATCCTGCTGGCTCTGGGGGCGATATTCCTGATTGCCACTACCATAAGGCTGGCTATTTTCGCCCGGCGCAAAGAGATTTACCTGATGAAACTGATCGGAGCCACGGACTGGTTTATTCGCTGGCCTTTCTTTATCGAAGGCATATTGCTGGGTTTATGCGGGGGGCTGATTGCCATCGGGGTTTTGGCCGGAGGCTATACCTCGCTGCTCAATAAAGTAGATGCAATATATTTTCTGCCGCTGGTCAGGAGTGCCAGTGTTCTGGCTGATATTTATCTCTCCTTGCTCTTAACCGGAGCGCTGCTGGGTGTTCTTGGAACCTATATTTCTTTAAATCGGTTCCTGGACGTCTAATCTTACGAGGGTTAGGGTAGGGTGTAGAATTAAAATTCTATTTGGAGGATATGGGGAGTGAAAAAACATAAAAAGCCATTGGCGATTATTTTATCGATGTTTTTAATGATAGGATTTATATTTCCGGTTGGAGCTGATGAACTAACTGAAAAACAACAGAAATTACAGGATGTAAGCAATCAGATAAACCAGCAACAAACCAAGCTCAACCAGGCCAAAAAGAAAGAAAAAACCGTTCTGGGACAATTGCAGAGCCTGGAGCAAAACATTGCCAAAACCGAGAAGGAAATCACCACTCTGGGGCAAAGGGTGGATTTTCTCAAAGAGAATATAAGGCAGACCGAAAGCGATATCAAGAAACTGGAGGAAAAGCTTGCGCTTCAGAGCGATACTCTGGGTGAACGTCTGGTTTTTATCTATGAAAAGGGTAATGTTTCTTATCTGGAAGTATTGCTGGCAGCTACGGACGTACAGGATTTTTTGACTCGTTTAGACATGTTGAACTGCATTGTGGAGCAGGATGTGGAATTAATTGAATCCATAAACCAGCAGAAACATGAACTGGATATGAAGAAGAGCAGCCTGGAGGTAGACAAACAAGAGCTTGAAGGAGCTCAAAAGAACCAGAAAAACAAGAAAGCAGAACTGGGTAACCAGCATGGGGAGAAGCAAGAAATTCTTGACAGTGTGAAAAAGGAGAAGGCTCAATTACAGCAAGCATTGGAAGAATTGGAGAAGGCATCCAATGAACTGGAAGCTATGATTAGAAAGCTGCAATCCGGCAGCAGTGGCGTCCAACAGGGAACGGGCACCTATACATGGCCGACTCCGAGCTGCAAGAAGATTACGTCAAATTATGGAATGAGATTTCATCCTATTCTTAATACCAGGAAATTGCATACCGGAGTTGATATTGGGGCTTCCATGGGCAGTACCATTGTAGCTGCAGATAGTGGTACGGTAATATATACCGGTTGGATGACCGGCTATGGGCAGGTTACCGTAATTGATCATGGTCTGGTTAACGGTAAAGGTATGTCTACGCTTTATGCCCACCAATCTGCATTTTTAGTCAGTAAAGGAAGCAAAGTAACCAAAGGCCAGGCAATTGGCAAAGTCGGCACTACCGGTTGGAGTACCGGTCCCCACCTGCATTTTGAAGTGCGTGTCAATGGAACCCCGGTTAATCCGATGGGCTATATTCAATAAATCGTTGCTTGTTCATGGTTAGGAGTAAAGAGGCGGAGCCCCCTTAAGGCCGAAAAGTAAATATGATTTATGTGTGCAGGGGCAAGTCTTGGATTGCCCCTCCTCATTTTATTAGGACGGGCTTTTAACCCGGAGGGTTAATTGTGATAAAATTGCTATTGGAGTAACATATTAATTGGAATAGCTTAATAAAAATGTTATGTGGTGGTGGAGTATTGAAAAACAACAAGTTGCTTAAGGGAATAAACTATTTCTTTTCTTTGATCGGATTCCTGTTCGTTGCGGGAATACTATTTGTGTTTCTGACTAATGTTGGGGGAATAGGAACCTTTTTGAGCGTGCTGGGTTTGATGAAGGTTCATGGCCTGGAAGAAATAAACAACAAACAAATAATTCAAGGAGCTACGGCAGGAATAGTAGACTCCTTGGATGATCCCTACTCCAAATACCTGGATGCTAAAACCTGGAAGGATCTTTGGGAGAGGTTGGATGCCAAGTTTGGAGGAATTGGGGTCTATGTGCTGCAGGATAATGACGGGCGATTAAAAATTGTTTCACCTATCAAAGGAACTCCCGCCTATAAAAAAGGACTTAAACACGGTGATATCATAATTAGGATAAACGGCAAAAGTGCGGTTAACATGGATGATGATGATGCGGTGCACCTCATGCGGGGCGAACCCGGGACCCAGCTGGTATTGGGCATCTATCGCGAGTCGGATCACAGTGAACATGATTTTAGAATCGTGCGGGAAATAATCAAGGTTCCTTCCGTGGAAGCCCAGTTAATCGAAGGAGTGCCTGAAATAGGATATATCAAACTCAGCCAGTTTCATTCCCGTTCGGCTGAGGAAATAAACGAAAGCCTGAACCAGTTCATAGAAAAAGATCATGTAAAAGGTCTGATCCTTGATCTGCGTAACAATGGCGGCGGCGATTTCGATGTATCTATTGACATTGCCTCTATTTTCCTGGATGGCAAGGATGTAGTCAGTGTGGTGGACCGCGAGGGCAACAAAACTATACACCGGGCCACCGGAGGCAAAATTGATCTGCCACTGGTCCTGCTGGTTAATGGCGACAGTGCCAGTGCATCGGAAATTTTGGCGGGGGCTTTAAAAGACAACAAACGCGCTTTATTGGTAGGAGAAAAGACTTATGGCAAGGGTTTGGTACAGACCGTATTCCCGTTGCGGGACGGCGGTGCCTTGAAGCTGACTACACAGAAATACTTTACTCCAGATGGTACCGATATAAATGAAATAGGCATAAACCCGGATTATGTGGTAAAAAATGATCCTAACAGCCTAAAGGATCTGCAGCTTGAAAAAGCGGTGGAAATTATGAAAACCAAGATATAGTTGGCAGCAGGAGGTGCTTGATTGGAGCAGGCCTTGCAGGTTTTGTCAATGATGGGGCGAGTTATGATGGAAACATTTACATCGCCCCTTTTTATTTTACTTTATATACTGCTTTTTGCCATGGTGGCCTGGCAGTACAAGCGCATGGAAGAAATGTCGGCCCGCCTGGTGGCTCAAAAACGGCGGAAGTATATGCTTTCTGCTCTGCTTTCAACCCTATCCGGATTGCTGGGAGGTCTTTTGGGCAGCATAGTCCTGGTCCTGGTGGGGATTGATCTAAATAACATAGGCATAACCCAGCTGTGGGTAATCGCTATCCTCTTGATGCTCATAAATCCGCGATTTTTGTGTTTTGCATATGCCGGCGGGCTATTGTCATTGTTTAGCCTGTTAACCGGCCTAATTGATATAAACATCGCTCAACTGCTGGCCCTGGTAGCGGTTCTGCACCTGATTGAGAGTATTTTGATCCTAATTAACGGGCACTTTCTAGCGGTTCCACTCTATGTAAAGAAGAGTACCGGTATACAAGGTGGTTTTAATCTGCAAAAATTCTGGCCCATACCCCTTATCGCAATGATAAGTATGGGCTACGGAGATGCGTCCGGCGGGGTGGCCATGCCCTCCTGGTGGCCGTTACTAAGAGACTATACAGGCTTCAGCAGTGAACAGACTTATGCGTTATTGCCGGTGCTGGCCATTCTGGGATATGGAGATATAAGCACTACCCGGACACCCTGGGCGAGAGCCAGGCAATCCGCCTTTAACCTCTTTATTTTCAGCCTGGTCCTGCTTTTGCTGGCCGTAATGGCGGCGCAGTGGAGTATTTTGCTTCCAGTGGCCGCGCTTTTCAGCCCGCTGGGTCATGAACTGGTTATATGGCTGGGCATGCGCGATGAAAGCAACCAAAAACCACTGTATATGAACACACCCGGTGGTTTAAAGGTTCTGGATGTAATTCCCGGCAGTCCGGCCCAAAAGGCGGGTATTCTCACGCAAGATCTGATATTAACGGTAAATGGTGAAAACATAGAAATTCCAGGAGCTTTGTCTAACTTACTCCAGGGTGAAAACCTAATCCGGATCAGGCGTAATAACCATACCTTATCCTGTCGTCTTAAGCTTAAACCTGGTCAGGAGGCCGGAATAATTCTGGTACCGGAGCCGTATGGTTCCAGCTATCTGCAAATCAAAGACGATAATATCTTCGGCGTGGCCCGCCGTTTGTGGAGACGGATAAAATCAAGCTTTTTTTAAAGGCCGGACAGTCTTTCCATGCTTGCCAACGCCCGCTTTTATTTATGCACTTCTTGTTAATGATGCGCAACAAGCTTTCAAATTTAATATAATCAATAATAAAATTTTCTGGCCATTTATGGTAATCATTTTCATTATATTTAATGTTATAAATGTTGGGAGGTAAGTCAGTTTTATGAATATGTGCACGCGATTAAAGGAATTACTAAAGAGCGGTACCACCTTGGTCATGCCCGATGCCTATGATCCTATCAGCGCACGCATTATTGAGAAATCCGGGTTCATGGCTGTACAATGTTCGGGTGGCAGCTATTCAATTAGCGCATGTTATAAGAGTGAAGCAGATATTATTTACCAGGATAACCTTAATCAAACCCAAAAAATAGTACAAGCCATAAGTATTCCTGTTATGGCTGATGGTGAAGATGGTTATGGTGACTCCGAAGCAATGAATAAAACAATCCGAGATTTTATTGCTATAGGGGCTGCAGGAATCAATATTGAGGACCAAATCATCTCCAGAGGAGGCCCTACTCGTATCATTGAGAAAGAGTCTATGATAGAGAAAATTATTGCCGCCAAGGAAGCTAAACATGCCGCAGGGAGTCCGGATTTTATTATAAATGCGAGAACTGATGCACTGAAGGTTACCACTGATAGGATTAGTAATCGTAAGATAGCTATCGATAGAGCCAATGATTATTTAGAAGCAGGAGCCGATCTTGTTTTTGTAGCTTATGCCAATACCTTAGATGAAGTCGTAACACTGAAGAAAGAGATACAAGGGCCTTTGAGTATTGCTGCTGGCCTACCATATAACATTAAAGAGTTTTCTATCAATGAGCTCATTGATTTGAAGTTGGCAAGGGTAAGTTTACCAATGCTAATGATATACTCTTCAATCCAAGGGATGATTAAATCGCTTAGCAGTATCAAAAACTCAAACAGTTTTGAAGAAATAATAAGTAACGAATTTACCTGCTCAAACGAAGATATTTCATTTTTACTAAATAGATATCTATAGTAAAGTACATTCATCCTTTAATTATTGCGCAGTACAGGGCTGATGTGCATAACGGTGTCTTCATGGTGATGTCCAAGGAAAATCCGACATGGAAGCGTCAAAATAGTCTAATACGGCACACAGAAAGTCCTTGCATTTCATCTCGGTTATATCGGTCAGCCATTTGGTATTGGTGGTCTCTGAATCCCCTTTTACTAAATCCTGCTGGCTGTGCCTTCGGATTCGATTTGGTAATTCCATGAGGCTTGCGATGCCAAGCGTAATATCCTTGACGCCTTACGCCAAATGCTGCACAGCATAAGGCTATACTTGCTGCGCCGTGGTTTTTAGCTATCCAGGCATACAGCTCATGTGGCTTTTTCCTCGCTATCGACTCGCCACCCTTTGCTTTTTTTGGATATGGTTGGCTTTGCGTACTTTGTCGATCTCACGCTCCTATTTTTGACAAGGGTGTGCGCTTTTATTGTATCAGTCCATTCTTCCTAAGGCTTTACGCTAAGAACATCCCGCTGTAACACAGATGTAACAGAGAAAAAAAATTTACATAATGGTGAATAATCTATTAAAATTGGCATATGGAGAAGAAAATGCAAGGGGAGAAGAAAATAATGAATATAAAAGGAAATCAATTGCTGGGTGTAACCCTTATGATAATATTGCTGTTGGTTATGACTAGCACGGTCGGAGCGGTAGATAAAGAAAGCGCCGGAGCGGAAAAGAGCGAACAAAGCAAGCAACAATTCAGCGACGTAGACAGCAGTAATAACAACGCCCTGTACATAAACTATCTGGCTAATCGCAAAATAATCAGCGGCTATCCCGACGGCAGCTATCATCCCAAAGAAGCCCTGACCCGGGCCCAGGCCGCGGTAATACTGGCAAAAGCCGCCGGACTTGATAGCACCGAAGCTCAAGAGACCAGATTTTCCGACGTAAAAACCGACCACTGGGCCGCAGCCAGCATAGCAGCAGCCGCCCAAGCCGGCTACCTGAAAGGCTACCCCGACGGCAGCT
>JAVBWA010000005.1:0-138519 GCA_036677685.1 Syntrophomonas sp.
CAGACCGTCAAAAAAAGCGAATAGCTGCGTTATTCAAGAAGCCCGTTCAATCGACGTACCTCATGTACGCCTCAATCACGGGCTTCTTGAAAGCCTTGCTCTTCACTCTTTTTGCTCGGTCTGCTAATCGGAAGACTTTATTGACACTCTGGGCAAGTACTAAAGTGCCTGCCGTATCCCCCTGGGGGGATAAATGATGATACTGCGCAAACGCAAGAACGGAATGGGAACGGGAGGCATAGCTGGTGAAAAAAAAGGTACTTCTTGGTTTGGGGCTGATTATCCTGCTTGTGGGGGCCTGGATGATTTTTGACTATTATCACTATTTCCCGCCCGGGATAGGGAAGGAAGAGATTAAGCAACAGGCTGAGACGATATTGAAGAAAGAGGCTCCCAGCCTGATACGCAACAACATGGACCCCAACATGCGCAAAAAATTCAACAGTCTGGATATCCTGGATGTTGAAGAATTAAAAGGCAAAACCTATCTGGTATTCAAATTAAATTATGATTGGGTAGGACCAGCCGAAGCAATGCCGTACGGTGCTAACAGCGGCGGTTACATATTGGGTCTGCGGAATATCGAACAGAAGTTAGGCGGAATCTCGCTTCAAGGGGGAATGGAATTCGAGAGCAGCTACCAGGGAGCGGGACCGGTCGATTGCGGTCAGGATGCCGATGGTGTGTTCTATGGTTTTTGCAAAGATCCCAGGGTTAGCCGGGCTGCTTTGGAAACCAAGGCAGGGAAAAATATTCCGCTTCAGGTAAAACAGCGGGTAATCCTTGCTCAACTGCCCGCCAGGGATATGGAGATATACCCTCATTTTTATGCCAGTGATGGCAGTGAAATAGAGCTTTCCTATGGAATAAAGATTGCTTTTTTGTCCAAGGATGAAAAAACCTATCAGCAATATACCAATACCCCTATGGAATGGTGGGCATTGAAAGCCAAGGACAGCACGTATTTAAGGTCGAACGATGTGGATGCGATCTGGGTTTTCCCGGATCAGCAGCAGGAAGCCCTGCAGGGTGAGGTTGCCTCCAAACTGCAGAGTTTGGCTGCCGAAGGTATACCGGTGTTGTTTATAGGTCTTAAAGACAGCAAAGCTCTGGTCCCGGTGTTTAAGATCAAAAATCAGCTTGGGCAAAAAATGCCGGTAGATGATATTGAAGCTCTATATGTTGGCAAAGACACTGATGGAAGCCTGCAAATCGGAGCGATAGGTTTGGAGGATAACGAAGCTTTCCCCATTATGCAGAAATCAATTTATTTAAGATACCAACTGCAGGATTATATGCCGGCCAAGAGCAGTAAAGGCAAGAGCGTCACCAAAACAAAACAAGCGCCGGTTTTGGAGGCGGTACCGGTGCCAGCCTCACCTGTTAATCAGCCCGCTGGCACTGCTCCAGGAATGGGAACTGCCACTGTAAAGGGGGTTACAAAATGAGAACCCATTATAGATATATTAAGCATTTACTTATGCTCATCTGTTTAGTGCTGGTATTCGGGCTGCTGCCTGGTGCGGCCGGTGCCGAGGAGCCAGTTGCCATGAAGGCTGAAGCCGGTTTCAATGGTTGCAGCAGGAGCGGTCAGGCCTTTCCCTTAAAGGTTACGCTGGAAAACCAGGGACCGGAAATTAAGGGTACACTGGAATTCAGCACTATCTATAACGGCTTCCGTACCTTGCATAAGAAGGAAGTAGTGCTGCCACGCGGGAGCAAGAAACGGATAAGCATGTGTGTTCCGGCCAATGAAGCAAAATCGTATACCCTGGACCTGATGGCCGGGGGTAAAAAAGTAGCCAGTACTAAAGTACGGATTACAACCCTCCAGCCCCAGGAAGTGCTGGTCGGAGTTTTGGCTTCCAACCCTGCCACCTTGAACAGCCTGAATGCGATAAAACTACCGGTTGAGGGGCAAAGAATCAGCGTATTTAGTTTGAAGGCTGAGGATATTCCAGAAAGCAGCCTCTTATTGGAGAGTATTGATATTATAGCCTTAAACGATTTTCCAAGCTCACAGCTTTCCTCCCGGCAGCTAGCTGCAATACAAGCCTGGGTGGAAAGAGGCGGGACACTGGTCTTGGCCGGGGGGCCGAACTGGCAGAAGACTTTGTCGTCTCTGCCTGCTGCCCTGTTGCCGGTTCAGCCGAGCGGCAGCCGAACAATCAGCAGTATTTCAGCTTCGGGTAAACTCGCTGCTTTTAACTGGCCAACTGGAACCCCCCTGGTGGTCAGCGAGTCTAAAATTGTAAGCGGTAAGGCTTTGCTGCAGCATGGCAGTCTGCCGCTTATTGTGCAGAAAGAAAAAAACAAAGGCAACATCGTATATATGGCCTTTGATCTGGCTTTGCAGCCTTTCGCCAACTGGACCGGTAATGCTGATTTATGGACTGATTTATTGTCCCGTTTTGATCCCCATCATATGATCAGTGCGGGCAGTACCAAAGCTATGAATCAACGTCCCTACCAAGCTCAGGAAATGACCTGGGTGCTTCGCAATATTCCATCTTCGGGACTGCCTTCGGCAGCTACCCTGGGCCTGGTCTTGCTGGCTTACCTGTTGATTTTGGGGCCGGGTATTTACCTGCTTCTGAAAAAATACGACCGTCGGGATTGGGCTTGGGCGGTTATACCGCTGGTTGCCTTGATGATGTTCAGTTTTACTTATCTCGGGGTATTCAAAGCGAAAGGCCGGGACGTATTTACCAATGTAGTATCTCTGTTGAGAATTGAACAGGATTCCGATTACAGCCGTCTGACCTCGTTTATTGGAGCTTTCGCACCGACCAAAAGCGATTATGCCTTGTCTTTGCCGGCGGGAGAATTGATCGATGTTCTGCCCAGCAATGACTCGGGAATGTATAAGAGAGTGGCCGTTATGGTAGGCAGCAATCCCAGCGCCCTGACTCCGGTATTGGCTACGGTAGAGCAGGGAGACAACCCCCGGGTCCTATATACAGATTCCAGCCGCTGGTCCATGCGCTGTGTTTTGTCTGAAAAAAGCATTCCCCAAAGCGGGAAAATACTGAGCGATCTGCAAAGCAGCCAGGATGGTATCAAAGGAAGGATAAGCAACCAAACCGGGCGGACCCTTACGGATTGTTTGGTCATTAACCGGTATGGCTACCAGCGCATTGCCCGTCTGGGTCCGGATGAATCCGCCGATATCGATATTTCCCTGCGCTTTTCACCATCACAGGGGCCGGCTTTTAACAGAATCTATCAACGTTATCCGATCCATCGTCCGCAGGAATTGAGCAATGCCTATAACCAGAGTGAACAGGTTAACCGGCAGCTTTTGGAAACCCTGTCCTACAACTCCGATATTTTCGACGACCCGCTTATTTTCCTGGGGCATTCGACAGACCCGATTGATAAGACCATCAATCAAAACCGGGGTGAGAAGTATTATAATACCGTTATAGTATCTAATTTAAAATTGAATCTCAACCGTCAGGAACAGCTGGATATTCCTCCCGGCATCATCAACGGGCGTTTAACCGATTCGGAGGGGCGCAGTTTCTATCGTGATAGTTGGGGCTATTCCATAGATTCCGGCAGTATAAGCTTTGATCTGGAACTGCCGTACGCCGCTGGGGATCTCAATCCCGAGGAGTTAAAAGTATATATCGGTTCCAACGACTATCGCCGGGCCCCTTTAATGCAAGTAAAAATATTTAACAGCGTTCTCAACAAATGGGAGGATTTCAGCTATCAATCGACGGGAATACCCCTGCAGCCCGCCACTTCGTATATTTCTTCGGAAGGATTGATCAAAGTTAAAATAGGAACTCCGACGAGCGATAAAGGACAAAGCAATATTAATGTTTCCAATATAACTTTGAGTTTTAAAGGCAGCCTGCTTGGCAAACCTCAGGGCGATATGGGATTGCCTGAAGGTGTGAAGTGGTCTGGAGGAGGTGAATAATATGCTGGTGGTTGAAAATTTGTGCAAAAGCTATGGTAAGTTTGTGGCGGTTGACAATCTTTCCTTTCAGGTGAATGAAGGTTCTATTTTCGGATTTGTAGGTCCCAATGGGGCCGGTAAAACTACCACCATGAAAATACTGGCCACCCTGCTGCGTCCCAGTTCGGGCAGAGCCTGGATAGCAGGGGAGGAAGTAACCTCCCAGCCCAAGCAAATAAGGAAACTGGTAGGCTACATGCCGGACTTCTTCGGGGTTTATGATGACTTAAAGGTCGAAGAATACCTGGACTTCTACAGTGCCAGTTACGGCATTCCCATGCTGCAGCGGAAAAAAATCATTGACGAGCTCCTGGAACTCATGGATTTGGGTCACAAACGGGAGGCTTATGTTGACTCACTTTCCCGGGGCATGAAGCAGCGCCTCTGTTTGGCGCGTTGTCTGGTTCATGACCCGGCCCTGCTCATTCTAGATGAACCGGCTTCCGGCTTGGACCCCCGGGCCCGCGTGGAAGTCCGGGAGATATTAAAGGAATTGAAGGCGATGGGCAAAACCATTATTATCAGTTCGCACATTCTTCCCGAACTCACGGAAATGTGCAGTCATGTGGGAATCATTGAGGCCGGTAAAATGGTGGCCAGCGGTACGGTGGACCAGATCGTAAATCGCAGCCAATCCACCCAGCTATTGGAGATTAGAGTCCTGGAAGGGCTGGAGGAAACCCTTTCAGTCCTTCAGGAGATGGGCTATAATCCAGCTATAAGGGAGAAAAATACTCTGGAGATGCCTTTTGCCGGTGATGACAGGGAGATGAACCATATTCTGACAGCTCTTTTTGCTGCCGATATTCCTCTGGTATCGTTTGCCGAGTCAAGAAGCAACCTGGAGAATATATTTATGGAACTCACGAAAGGAGTGGTGCAGTAATGAAAACGCTGGTCTTAAATCCCATACTGGGCAAGGAATACCGCTCCCGGATGCGAACCTGGAAATCACCTTTAATCATTAGTCTCTATTTAGGAATATTGGGCCTGATTACCCTGGGGTATTACTGGATTCAGCAGAAGAATGTCTTTTACACCGGGTTTGGACCTGATGTGGGACCACAGATTTACATTATGCTAACATATTGCCAGCTCCTGCTTATTTCCTTCGTAACCCCGGCTCTTACCGCCGGAGCTATAAATGGAGAAAGGGAGCGTCAGACTTTTGATTTGCTTATATGTACCCGGCTGTCGGCAGTATCCATTATTTTAAATAAATTGCTGGCTTCCCTGGGCTACATAATTTTGCTTATCATTGCATCGCTGCCGGTGTTTGGAGTTGTATACTTTTTTGGCGGGGTGCTCTTAAGTGATATCGGCCGGGTTTTCCTGGTTTACCTGGTTACTGCCATTACCTTGGGAGTTGTAGGAATATTTTGTTCGACTTTTTTTAAACGCACCCAGATTTCCATGGTAGTAAGCTATTTAATCGTTCTTTTTCTGCTGATCGGGACGATTGTTTTGGCTGCCTTTATTCAAGGTGTACAGTCATCACCTTACCAGGGCAGTACAGCTGCGTTCATATCCTACTTAAATCCGATGATAGCATTATCCTCAATCTTTCCCAACCAGGGGCAGAATGTGGGATTAATCGAACAAATTCTTCGTATGGGTGTGGCCGTGCCCAGCAGCAGTCTAAACCAAACGCTCAGTCCCTGGGCATATAATTTCATCATTAACGGAGTTTTGGCTGTGATTCTATTATTGCTGGCAATGATCCGGATTGACCCGGTGGGGCGTTTTTCCTGGCTGCGCAAATTTGCCGGCCGTAAGAACCAGGCAATGAATCCGGATGGACCATCCAGCTCGGAAATGAAAGGCAATACTTATGAGGATGGAGTCAGCAGTTGATAAGATTGCAGAAATAAGGAAGCTTCTGATCCCGGTCCGCCGGCGCATGGCAGCCCAGCATTATCTGGAATATTTGCTGCGCGGACTTTTACTTAGCTTGCTCTTGTCTGCTGTATTTTTAATAGTTTCTTTTATGATTCCCTGGTTGGAAGTGGCTCAAGTATGCCTGCAGACCGTTGTTGGGGCGGTGGCCATAGCTTTGCTTTGGGCCTGGGGCAGGCAGCCCGGTCTATGGGATGCTGCCTGTTTGATCGATAAGCGGGGTTTAAAAGAACGGGTGAGTACTGCACTTGAACTGAGCGACCAGCAATCAAGCATGGCAATCCGGCAGAGGCAGGATGCTTTAAACCAATTGCGGGCTTATGACTGGCGAATTCATTTCCCCTGGACTTTACCTAAGCCGGAGACCCGGGTTATTGGAGCAGCCTTGCTCTTTATTGCCTTATTATGCGTATTGCCTAATCCCCAGCAGGAGGAAATCGACCGCCAACTGGCCGTAAAGAAGGAAATCAAGCAGCAGGAGAAAAAAATTGCTGAAGTAAAAAAAGAACTGCAAAAAAAGGAAAAAACTCTTCCCGATACCCAACGTCAAGAAGCAGTTAAAGCCCTGCAGGAACTGCAGGAAAGCTTGCAGCAAGGCGGAAGTGTTAAACAAGCCCTCAAATCCCTGGGCCGAGCCGAGGAGCAGTTGGCGGCCTTAAGCGAGGCCGAACTTAAACGTGCAGAGACGGAAACCCCCAAGCCTGCGGTGTCACCACATAATGTTTCGAAAAATTCCCCAAATGAAGGAAATGATTCATCTCCAAACAACAACCCCGCAAATTCCGGTCAACAAAACAATAACAGGGGCAATAATACAGTCCTTGCAGATTTGCAGCAAGCTGCCCAATGCATTGGGGATGCCCGTATGGCTTTGCTGGCTGCGGCCAACAATACCCAGGGGCAATTGGCAGCGGCCAGCGGAAATGGCAGCATCCCCAACGCAGGTGCCGAGCAAGGTGCAAATGGCACAGACAACCCGGCGGGGGCCGTTGGGATGAGCGGAAACCTGCCTGAGGTGACTGGGTCTTCCGGGGGAGCCGGAGCAAATACGCCTGCCGGGGAGCAGGGACCGGGTGGCTCAGGTACCGGCAACGCCGGCAGCGGTAATCAGGCGGGTAACGGCACTCAACTGGGAAGCGGCAGCGGATCCGGTTCCGGAGCCGGACTGGGGAGCGGTAATGGAGATAATTCTTCAGGACGAAATGCTTCTGAGGATGGGAATACACCCGGAAACGGATACCCGGATATGAAGTCCCGGGAATATGAAAAAATATATGATCCGGAGCGTCTGGGGATAAACGGTGAAAGTTCTGTTGTGCGGGGTAAAGCGGGAAATGGGCCGCAGCAAAATATAGAAACTGCTGATCCTGCCCTAATGCCCGGAAGTTTAAGACCGTACCAGGAAGTCATAGGCAGTTACAGCCAGGCCGCCCGGGAATCACTGGGACGCAGTTCGATACCGGCTGGAATGAGTGAGGTTGTTAAGAATTATTTTTCATCGCTGGAGGAATAGGACGAGGAGGATAACATGAACATTGAAGACTTTGCAGCCAAGGTCAGGGATATGGAAACCGAAATTGCTCGTGTTATGGTGGGCCAGAAGGAAATAATCCGCCATACTTTGATATGTCTGCTGGCGGGGGGGAATGTACTGCTGGAAGGGGTTCCTGGTTTGGGCAAGACCATGCTGGTTAAGACCATCAGCCAGGCCTTGAGCCTGGAATTCAAGCGCATTCAGTTTACCCCCGATTTGATGCCGGCCGATATTGTGGGTACCAGCATCATCAGCGAAGAAGCGGATGGAAAAAGAACATTCCAGTTTCAAGCAGGGCCGATTTTTGCCAACCTGGTGCTGGCTGACGAAATAAACCGGGCTACTCCTAAAACTCAAAGTGCTTTGCTGGAAGCCATGCAGGAAAAGACGGTTACGGTGGGAGCCAAAACCCGCGAATTGCCCCAGCCCTTTTTCGTCCTGGCAACCCAAAATCCCCTGGAGATGGAGGGAACTTATCCGCTTCCCGAAGCTCAAATGGACCGATTTTTGTTCAAACTGCTGGTCCGTTTTCCCGATGAAAACGAATTGGAAAGCATCATTGCAATGCCCAGCGCTTCCGATATGTCTGAACTCAGCAAAGTTAGTGACGCGGCTGAGCTTCTAACCATGCGCAAGCTGGTTCAGGAAGTGCCGGCAGCGCAGCGGGTTAACAGCCGTGTGGTCCGCATGATCCTGGCATCCCATCCGGACAACCCACTGGCCCCCGAAAAGGTTCGAAAATATGTGCGCTATGGCGCATCACCAAGGGGCGGCCAGGCTCTGCTGGCCGGCAGCAAGGTCCGTGCCCTGATGGAAGGCAGGTATAATGTAGCATTTGAAGATATTGAAGAACTGGCTTATCCGTCCTTGCGGCACCGGATCTTGCTGAATTTTGAAGGTGAGGCGGAAGGAATTGCCGTTGATGAAATAATTGCTGATATTTTGGATGTCACCGAAGATAAAAAGTGAGGCGTGAGGGGTACCCATAGTACCCCATGTGCAGTTAGCTGTACCCTTCAGACTTGAACTAAGGGTATGTGTATTAATAGAAATAATGAGGCTGATATGAATACCGTATTTGACAAGGATTTTTTAGAACGCCTGGAACATTTAAGCCTGATCAGCAAAAGGCTGCGTTCCGGGCGTAACAGCGGCAACCGGCGTTCACCGCTCAAGGGCCAATCCGTTGAATTTGCCGATTTCCGCAGTTATACAAGCGGAGATGACTTTCGCTATATTGATTGGAATACATATGCCCGCAGCAGCAAGCTTTTTGTAAAGCTGTTCATGGAGGAGCAGGATCTCCTGCTTAATATATTTTTGGACAGCAGTTTATCCATGTCCTGGGGTGAGCCATCCAAAGGGCTGCTGGCCAAACAACTGGCGGCGGCCTTTGCTTATTTGCTGCTTACCGCTTATGAGCGCGTTGCTATAGCGGCCTGCTCGGATTCACTATTTAATTTTATGCCTCCCCAACGGGGAAGAGCCAGCCTTGAAAAAACCTGGAAATTCATTGATCAAATACCCTTTCAAGGCCGCACCGATTTGAACAAGGTCCTTAAAGCTTTTGGCCCTTATTCAAAGGGACCGGGAATCTCACTCGTTATTTCCGATCTGTTTGCTCCGGCCGGCTTTCAGGAAGGGCTTAAATACCTGCAATATTTGCAGCAGGAAATCATTTTGCTGCAAATACTGGCACCGTCGGAAATGGACCCGGGTCTGCATGGCGACTGGCGGCTGATTGACAGTGAGACCGGCGAGGCCCGGGAAATAACTGCCAGTGCTCAATCATTAAAAGCCTATCGCGCCAAACTGCAGCAATTTACCGAAACAACCAGGAATTATTGCCATAAACGGGGGATTAATTATCTGCAGGTTTCTAGCGCAGAATCTTTTGAGGATGTAATACTCCAGCGTCTGCCCGGAGCCGGAATACTTAAATAAACTTTGAGACATTCATGTATAAGGAACTAATAATACGTACCTTTTAAGAGAGTACATACAGATTCCAAGGAGGACAAGGATTTGCAGTTGCTTAACCCGGCGGCGTTGGGTTTTGCCTTTATCATACCGCTGATCATAGCCTTATACTTACTGAAGCCGCGCTACCAGGAGATTACGGTTTCCAGCACTTATCTATGGGAGCAGGTTCTCAAAGATATGGAAGCCAGCACCCCCTGGCAGCGGCTGCGCAAGAATTTGCTGCTGATTCTGCAGCTTCTGGCTGCCCTGCTATTGCTGACAGCCCTTTGCCGTCCCTGGCTGGCGGGTGGAAACAATGCCGGGCGGGACCTATTGGTGGTTGTGGACTGTTCTGCCAGCATGCTGGCCAATGATGTTCAGCCTTCCCGCTTTGCTGAAGCCCAAAGGCAGGTGAGCATAATGATTGATGGTATGGCTGCCCGGGATCAAATGACTCTGATTGCGATGGAAGAGCAGCCCAAAATATTGCTGGCGGCCAGCCATGACCAACTGCAGCTGCGCCAGGCCTTAAATGAAGCTCAGACCGGAAATGGACAGGCCGCTCTGGAACCGGTGCTTGCGCTACTGGCTTCATTGAGCGAGAACAGCTCAAACGGGGTAGCGATCATTTTCACGGATGGGCGAACCCTGCCTTTAAACAACGAACTAAACCTTAATTGCCCTCTGGAAATGCGTCAGATTGGCAAGTCAAGTGACAATCTGGCGATTAGCAATCTGGCCACCCGACGCGATGCCGGAAAGGTCTATACTCTGGCCCGGGTGCAGAACTATGGGGATCAGGATGTGCAAAGCGATATCGAAATCTGGACTGACGGGAAACTGTTTGATGCCAGATTGTTAAGCATTAAAGCGCATGAGAGCCGGGAAGTGCTTTGGGATCAACTGCCGCCCGGAACTAAGACTATCGAAGCCCGTTTGAGCCGCTCGGATAATCTGCCAATTGACAACCAGGCTTTTGCAGTAGTGGATAATGTTACGGAACAGAGGGTGCTCTTGGTCAGTTCGGGAAACGTATTTCTGGAAAAGGCTCTGCAAACCATGACCGGCTTAAAAATATTCAAAACTCCGGGGAAAAGCTACGGCCCGGAGATGGATGATTACGACCTCTATATCTTTGATTCCTACCTGCCCACCCAGCTTCCGGAGGCCGGCAGCATCATTATTAATCCTCCAGCCGGGAATCCCTTTGTCCGGGTCGAAGGCGAATTAAAAAACATTGCGCAAATAGTTCCCGACCCTAATAATGAACTCTTGCAATATGTCGAGGTAAATGGCTGGCAGATAGCACGCAGCCGTAAAATCGAAACCCGGGGTGGCGGCCGTTCGGTCCTGTCATATCAGGGTTCGCCGCTGCTTTTGCTGACAGAGAATCAATATCGAACCGCAGTTTTTGCTTTCGATTTACATGAAAGCAATATACCTCTGCAGACCGGTTTCCCCATCCTGATGCACCACCTCTTGGGATGGCTTCTGCCTCCGGATACAGGCTTTAATTATAATGCCGAAAACTCGGCGCTGGAAATCAAAGCCCGACCGGATACCCAAAAAATTATTTTGCAGCGGCCCGGGCAGAAAGCGAAAGCCTACGAAGCCTCCTGGCCAAAATATATAACGGTTGAGGCACCGGGCATGTACAGCCTTACTCAAGTTGTCGGGAAGAAAAGCTATGTCAGTTATTTTGCCAAAAACTTGAATAGTGCCCTGGAGTCAGACATTAAACCAGGCGATTTGCCGGTTAACGGGCAGCTTAAAACTGCACAGCCAAGCCCCACACTGATCAAGCAAAAAGAAATATGGTACTACTTCATATGGGCTGTTTTGCTTTTGCTGGGTCTTGAATGGGAGGTATACCGCCGTGGCTATTAGCTTTTACAATCCGTTGTTTTTACTGCTCTTGCCGCTGCTTCTCTATCCGCTATATCTCTGGTGGCGCGATTCCCGGCAACTGCAACGCTTTCGCCGCAATCTGATACTCGGCCTGCGGATTGCGCTCCTCACTAGCTTGATTCTGGCCCTGGCAGGTTTGCAGTTTCGTTTTACCGTGGACCGGCAAAGTGTGGTATTTGTAGTCGACCTATCGGCCAGTTGCGAAAAAAGCCGGGATGCGGCGGAAACTTTCATTCATGCTGCTTTAAAGCAGAAGCAGATAGACGACCAGAGCGGCATTGTGGTCTTTGGGGAAAACGCACGGATAGACCAGTCGCTGACCAGCAGTAGTATTTTAACAAGAATTGAAAGCCTGATAGGACGAGATCACTCCAATCTCAGCGAGGGCTTAAAACTGGCCGATGCCATGATGCCCGGAAATTCAAGGCAGAGAATTGTGCTGCTTTCCGATGGCCGCGAAAACGATGGCGAAGCGTTGCAAGAGGTCAAATCGCTGGCAGCAAAAAATATCCGGGTGGATGTGCTGCCCCTGGTCACTCAGGAAGGGCCGGATGTCAGCATCGGCAGCCTGGAAGTACCCCAAAAACTCTTTGCCGGGGAAAAATTTTCGGTAAAAGTCAGAATAAAAAGTAATGTGGCTACAAGTGTGAAGCTTCGCCTGTACCGGGACCAATCATTAATAAAGGAGGAAAACGTACAGGTCCGGCGCGGCGAAAATCTTCTGGTATATTCATCACAGCTTGACCAGAGCGGTTTTTTTACTTTTAATGCCGGAATTGAAGCCGGTAAGGATACCATTGCTGAGAACAACGAAGCCTGTGCCTTTGCCCAGGTGGAAGGAATACCTCGTATATTGCTGGTGGAGGGCAATCCCGGCGAAGCCCGGGCAATTGGCTCGGCGATTGACTCCCTGGGGCTTCAGAGAGAAACCATCGCACCGGATGGGCTGCCGCGCACCCTGGCGGGTTTAAAATCCTACGGTACCATTATCCTGTGCAATGTACCGGCTGAGCGCTTGGCTCCAGAGGTCATGGAAAACATACATGCGGCAGTCAGAGATCTGGGAATCGGGTTAATCATGGTGGGGGGAGAAGATAGTTTTGGACCGGGAGGTTACTTCAAAACTCCCATCGAAAAGGCCCTGCCGGTTTATATGGACCTCCGGGGCAAGAAGGAGATCCCCAGTCTGGGGCTTATCCTGGTCATTGACAAGTCGGGCAGTATGGGAGGCGGCAGCGGCGGCTACGGTAAGATTGAACTGGCCAAAGAAGCCGCCATTCAAGCTACTGAGGTTTTAGGCCCACTCGATAGCATTGGGGTAATAGCTTTTGATGATGCTGCCCAATGGGTGGTGAAGTTTCAGAAACTAAACGATCTGGCAGCAATTCAGGATGATATCGGCACCATCCGGGCCGATGGGGGAACCAGTATATTTCCCTCGCTAAACCTGGCCTATGCCGCCTTAAAGGATGCCAAAACCAAATACAAGCATATCATTCTGCTTACTGACGGACAATCTGCAACCAGCGGAGACTATTACTTTCTGGCGCGGAGAATGGCCAAAGCAGGTATAAGCATGTCTACCGTGGCGGTAGGAGAAGGTGCGGATCAACTATTGCTTCAGGATTTGGCCTCATGGGGACAGGGAAGATATTATTTCAGCGATGATGCCTATAGCATTCCCCGCATCTTTACCAAGGAAACCATGAAAGCGATTAAAAGCTATCTGGTAGAGGAATCCTTTTATCCGTTGCTGGGTGCCCATAGTTCAGTATTGGAAGGAATAAATCAACTGCCGGCCCTGGATGGTTATGTGGCGACTACTCCCAAGAAAACGGCATCGGTAGTATTGTCCAGCCCTCGCCGGGACCCGGTCCTGGCCCATTGGCAGTATGGCCTGGGGCGTTCGATAGCATTTACCACCGATGCCGGAGGCCGCTGGTCAGGTTCCTGGGTAAGCTGGGGCGATTACAATCGCTTCTGGGGCAATATGCTTTCCTGGACCTTGCCTCGCACAGCAGATAATGGGCTGCAACTCCAGAGCCGCCTGGAGGGCAATCAGGGTTTAATCAGCCTGGAGTCCAATGAATTTTCAGTATCCCGGCTCAGTGAGGCAGTAATTGTAAATCCGGAATTGCACCGGCAGGAGATCAAGTTGGATGCTGTGGCACCAGGCCGTTATGAAGGGGCTTTTGCCGCCCGCTTGCCTGGAGTCTATTTTATGAATGTCAGTCAAAAGGATGCCGGTGGCGGGATGCGAACTGTCAGCGGAGGTCTGGCTATCTCCTACTCACCGGAATACCATTATTCGGGTACCGACTATGGATATCTGCAGCAACTCGCGAAAGCAGGGGAAGGCAGCATATTAACCGAGCCTAAAGAAGCTTTTAAAGACAACCTGCATCCGGCAAAAGCAGTATATGATTTATGGCCCTGGCTGTTGGTTGTAGCCGTATTGCTACTGCCTTTGGATATTGCCGCCCGCCGCCTGAATATTATGCCCGCTGATTTTAAAGCCGGCTGGATTAAACTTCGCCGGGCATTCCGGCCCGATGCCGGAACGGCAGAAACTCCGGCTACATTGGAGCGTTTACAGGCCAAGAAAAGCGTACTCAAGAACATGGAACAGGAAAGCAAGGACCAACAAGCGAAGCAGAATACATCGAATCGAGGCATACCCAATCAGCCGGACTCCGGGAAGAATGTGGAGAGTACTAAAGTAAAGGCAAGTCCGGTACCTGATAAAGCCGGTTCGCCGCCGGAAAAGCCAATCGAAAGATCTTCTGCTGCCGCACCATCCGGAGATGAACGGATGAGCCGGCTGCTGGAAGCTAAAAAACGGGTGAAGAAATAGGATTTGGCGAAGGACGGTATGGGGTATAATTAATTTATATATGAATTTATATATAAGCTTGAGAAGACAGGTTTTTAAATTAACGATTTAGATTAATAGTCTTGTTGCTCTTCATATTTATCAATTCGATATATGAAATAGAAAACTACATTCTGGATTCCACCACATCCGACCACTTGCCGGTGGCGGTGGAAGTAGAATTCCGATGTTGTTTGTGAATCGCTTTTTCCCGGTACATTTCCCGGTCAGCCTCTATGATCAATTCATCCAAATTTCTCGCTGAAGCCGGGTCCCATATGGCTATGCCGCAGCTTAATCCGAGATTCGCCAGTCTCATATCCTTTTCCGTCCAGTCTTTAAAATGCTCTATAACACGCAACTGCAGGGCCTTCATCCCCTTGAGATCTTCATTGGCCATTATTAAAAACTCATCACCGCCCATACGACAGGCTACATCGATTTCACGAACGGCCTTCTTTAAAATCAGGGCAAAATGCTGCAAAACTTCATCTCCCACCTTATGTCCGTACTGATCGTTTACCTCTTTAAAATTATCCAAATCCACCATCATCAGGCCCAGGTATTCTTCTTCCCTTTTAGCCCTCGCCAGTTCCCGGGGGTAAATTTCAGACAGACCCCGGCGGTTATATAGTCCGGTAAGAATATCCAGATTGGCACTGGCTTTGATTCTGTCGGATATCATCTTATACGGGTCTTCAACTCCCAAAAAAACCGTTCCCAGGAAAATTAAACTATATGAAAATATTTTAAAAATATGACCTATGAAGTTCATAAGGCCATATACATCAGTATAAAGGGTAAAACTGATTTCCGAGAGGATAAAGCAGGTCATGGCAAGTATCATTAATTGGTACATCAAGCGATTACCGGTTTGGTTTGCCCGATATAAGCGAAATATGGCAATTAGAACAATCAAGGAAATTATCCATTCACTCGCTATTTTGAATCCGGTCAATCCCTGGCCGGCTATATAACAATCGGGGAACACACGCAGCCACATTATGCTTGCCACCAGCAGCCCGGTTATAATCATGAATACCCAAAAAACCAAAGTGCGCGGCAAGGGCCGGTCGATAAAAAAAGTTGCTGTTAATAACGATATTCCCTGTAAGTACCGTCCGGCAATCCATAGCTGGGTGGGTATGTTGGGACTGCTGATTAGAAATATCCCCATGCCCTGATAGCTCATTAGGTGCAGTGCATCCACAAACGCGATAAATAGGAAGGCAATTCCTATAAACAGCAGATAATTATTCTCTGAATATTTATAGGTGGTGACAGCGATGATGGAAGTCATGGTCGCTGCAACTACCGCCAAGCCTTCCGCGAATGTGTGGAAGAAAAGGTAATTATACCTGGCTGAAATAATACAAACCACGCTTATTAAAAGAAACAAGGTGATATTCTGCGGCCTGAAAAAATATCTCTTTAGCCGTTTCATCGCTTCCATATTATTACCCCCTCGTAATTTAATCTGTTCGGTGTTGCCATGGTTGGTATGAAACATTTCTAATCAGGAATTTGCTTGATTAGGGAGTATTTATCAAGCGGTAGAAGTAGAAATATGAAACGAGTTAAGGCTCTTTTAGAGAAAGATGACATCGAGGCTCAAATGTACGTTCGGAATGTAACTGAAACTTTGTTTGTTTTCTATACAAATTATAATTTAAAATGGAAAAGTTGGACAAGGGTTAAAAAAAAAGAAACAATCTGGGCCAACAGCCTGATGTTCTCTTTCTTGTCTCTTTTAAATCGGGTTTTATATATTGCTATAATAATAATTGCTTAAGATGAGCTGACAAAATGATATTCGTCCCTTTGTTAGTTGTTAGCTCTAGCCTTTGTCAGCCTGAAAAATTAACTGTCTAACGGGAGTTATACCTAAACCGATATACTAAGCTTGAGGAGGCAGATTATTGAACCCACGTTTTAGATTAATCATTCTATTGTTCTGCATATTTACTTTGCTGCTTGGTGGGTGCAGTTCTGATCAAAGCGTGCGGCACAAAGCAGAAAGCCCGGAAAAGGTTCCTTCCTTTTCACAGCAGGAACAATCCCCGCAAGCGAAGGCTATTTTAAAGATTCATTTTATCGATGTGGGTCAGGGTGATTCCATTCTGATTCAGTCGCCCGAGGGGGAAAACCTGTTAATTGACGGAGGGGAAAAAGAAGAGGGTAAAAAGGTGGCGGATTACCTTAAAGCCCAGGGTGTTAAAGAACTGGCCGCCATAGTGGCAAATCATCCCCATTCCGACCATATAGGCGGCCTGCTTGAAGTCATCGATACTTTTCCCGTTGCCAAAATCTATTTGCCGGCCGTGACCCACAGCAGTCGAACTTTTGAAGACCTTTTATCAGCCATCAAGGACCAAAAGCTTAAGATAAGCACTGCCCGGGCCGGGGTTAGTATTCCCCTTAAAGGCCTTCAGGCTGAATTCCTGGCTCCCCGGAGCGAGCAGTATGAAGACCTGAACAACTACAGTGCGGTTCTTAGGTTAAGTTATGGAAAAGATGTATTTCTCTTTATGGGGGATGCCGAAAAAGAATCCGAAGCGCAGATTATGCAAAGCGGTATTAATTTAAAAGCAGATCTAATAAAGCTGGGGCATCATGGCAGTTCAAGCAGCAGCAGCCCGGACTTCCTGGCGGCGGCAGCCCCCCGGTATGCCGTTATAATGTGCGGAACCGCCAATGATTATGGGCATCCCCATCAGGAGACACTTGCCGTCCTTAATAAATTAAAAGTTGGAGTCTACCGCACCGATCAGGATGGCAACATTGTAGTAAGTTTAGATGGCAGTCAGATCAATATAAAGAGTGAACGGGGTAAAAAGGTTGATAGCGAAGTGAAACCGGTTTCGGATAACGGCGAATCCGGGAATTATATTGCTAATAAAAGATCGAAGAAATTTCACAAGCCCAGTTGCCAATCTCTGCCCGAAAAGCAAAACCAGGTGATTTTCAGCAAGCGGGACGAGGCCATTAGCCAGGGTTATGTACCATGTAAAGCCTGTGAGCCTTAAGGAGGTGCCAGTATGAGAGTAATTATAGACCGCTTTGAAGGAGACTATGCAGTTATTGAAACTGAAGAGAAAGCTATGAAGAAGATAAAGCGATCAGAAGTTCCGAACACAGTCCGGGAAGGTGATGTCCTTGTTTGCACAGATAATAAATGGACAGTAGATCTGGAAGCCACTCAAAGGAGAAAAGAGCAAATAGCTGCCCTGGCTGCCAAGTTATGGACAGATGAATAACGAGGCGAAGTCTGAAAGAAATCTTTTCAATTGCTGCAATTTTAGGGCAAAATGCAATTTCTGCAATTAGGCCAACTACAAAAGCGGACAGTTCGAAAACTGCCCGCCTTGAGGTTACTTAAGCAAGGTCAAATTTGCTGGTTTCCTTGCTTACCAATTGAGCTCCGACCTTGCCGGTGAGCTCACCGCCAGTACTGGAAAAAACGTTTTTAGCGATAATATCATCCATAGTAGCGCCAATTTCGATAGCGGTGATATCTGCCCGGGCATCATAAACCCGCATGTGTTGGGTTTTATTAAGGGCGGTGGCAAAGTCCATTTCCAGAGTCCTTTGAACAGCCATTTCAACTCCTCCTTTCTTAAAATTTGTTTAGTTACAGATTAAGCATTTTCCAATTCAACAATATCCTGGCGCTGAATAGCCAGGTTGGTCTTTTCCTGGAGTCCGAGGATATCCTGGGCTACGGCATAAAGGTCAGCATTGCTGGCGGCGGATTTGACCGATTTGAAAGTGCGTTTGATGCTTAGCTGCTGCCCGCTTGCGCCGGTGCCGTTGTCCATCACCAGAACCAGGTCGCTGCTTAAGGGGGTCGCGGTTACTGCCATAGTTTTTCACCTCCTTTGGATAATTTAAAGAACCCAATAATAACTGGTACAGCCGGCTACCGAAGAGTCAAGGACTTAATCGGGGGATTTGAGTTCTTCTGGATTCGATTATAGAATCCTGGATGTGCTATAGGAAAAAGCGGTGTTTACAATGCTTGCTAGCTTGGACCCCGCAAAACTGTGAATTTCGTGTTGAATAGCCGGGGCAATGAATATGAAATGATTTGAGATATGGGTCTATAAATAATTGCTTTAAATAAAAAAGTGGGAGTTGGGGACAAGGCGTGTGGAAAATTGTGATTCGCATGCATACACTGTATTAGTTGCAGCAACATTTCAATCTAAAAGAGCTAGAAATTACTTTCTGCCTGAAAAATGCTGCAAACTGCTTGCATTGAAGGGCTATCTACGTTTGTGAATTTTAAAAGGAGGCACATAAACAATGTCGTTCGATTTAGTCTATAAGCTTCACCGCTTAATGGAAGATTCGCCACAGGAATACGGCGGTTTCTCACTGCGCTGTATCCCATCGTATTTTGATCCCCGGGATTACCAGTATATAAATCTATTTGGATTGGAGGCCCAGGAAAAACCGGTACCTATCGATTACCGCCCCCAACTACCTCCGGTATTTAATCAGGGCCAGCGCGGGACTTGCGTAGCCTGTGCCAGCACCTGGACCGTTAAGGCCTACGAGGAAATAACAGCAGGTGATTACCCGCCTGAGGGATTTTCGGCAGCATTTCTGTATTCGTTGTGCAAGCAGAATGATGGTGCACCGGATCAGGAAGGAACGATGCCGCGAACTGCGATGAAAATGCTGCAGAAGTACGGAGTCTGTCCGGAAACGATTATGCCCTATACAAGCATCAGTAAGCTTCCGGAACCCGAGGTCCCTGCGGTGTCAGGAACCGCACTGGGCGCGGGCAGCCCGTTCAAGATCAAGACTTATGCCCAGTTGTGCTCCACCGGTGACATTTCAAGGAATAATTTGCTCGCTGCCATGCGGCAGGCTTTGCAAAAGGAAGGCCCCTTTCTGCTAGCTCTGTTGGTCTGTGAAAATTTCAGCCCGGATGCCGATTACCGCCTGCCGGTCCCCAATGGTGGAGTGAGAGGCGGTCATGCCATTGGGATAGCGGGCGACTTGCCGGATCAGGGCGCGTTGATTTTGCGCAACTCCTGGGGCAGCAACTGGGGGAATAACGGCTATGCCCTGCTGCCCTACGAATGGCTTGATTACCGCTATGAAGGGAACTGGGCAGTTTTTGAGGCCTGGACCGCTACTGATATGCCCGTAAGCAAACATGCGAACACTATTGAAATAAGCCCTGGCACCAATTATGTAATAATCGACGGGCACCGGGTAGGTGTCGAACAGCCCATCATGAACGGGAAAAACGCGGATTTGACAGTGCCGATTAAAACTCTGGCCGAACATATGGGGTATAAAGTGGAATGGGAGGGCCGTAAGGTCGTTCTTAAACGGAAAAATTAAAGCTTTTGGCTCGTCTGCCAGCCTAATGACTCTAATGAAAAGCTGAGGGTAAGGAGTTGCTGCTTCTTACCCTCAGTCGTTTATGCAGGATTTTGTAGTTTTATATCGAATGGTAATATTTAGCAAGATAGCTTGCTTTTAAAGACAGTAAGCCGGTTGCATTTTTAATTTACGGCAAGCTAAACAGGGCAATATAATTCAGTTTCAATAAGGTGTGTATATCTTAATGAAAGCAAATCTAAAAAATAGATACTACTTACTGATCCCAGTAATTATAGGTTTAATTATTATCATTACTTCTGCGTTTGTATATAAAAAACCGGTTGATGTCAAGCGATCGGAGTTTAACAACGGAATTCTGGATCTGTCCGCCTGGAACTTCAAGCGGGATGGCAATATCAATCTGACCGGACAATGGGAATTCTATTGGAACCGCTTGGTTTATAACCGGGATTTTGATGAGAATCTTCTTAAACCCGATGCATTTGTCTATGTGCCCGGTATATGGAATAAGTATACTATTAATGGCGAAAAATGCCCCCAGTATGGTTATGCGAGCTATGTATTGACCGTAAAAAACGCCGGAAGTCAGGAGTTGGCAATTCGAATACCCAATTTGTCAAGTTCTTATCGCTTGTATATCGACGATGTATTAGTCGCTTCCGACGGCAAGGTAGGCACCGATGCTAAAAGCTCAAGACCTGCCTGGCATCTGCGTACGGCAGTTTTTAAACCTCCCTTGGATGATTTTCGCATCATTATCCAGGTTTCCAATTTCACTTATATACAGGGTGGGGTGTGGAATCCCATAATTATAGGCGGTATTGAGAATATTTATCATTACAACAGCAATGTAATCCGCAAGGATTTGTTTCTAATCGGAGGTATCCTCATTGCAGCCCTGTTTTCTTTCGGCCTCTATCTGATTCAGAGGAAGCAAAAGCTGCTGCTTCATTTTGCCTTGCTCGGCATTCTGGTAATAATCAGAATGAGCCTGTTTGACAGCCTTTTTATTCACTCGGTCTTTCCCGGAGCCACCTATGAACAGATTCTTTTTATGGCCTATATTGCGGTCTGCTGGGGGCCGGTAGTATATATCTATTTTGTTTTTACGCTTTTCCCCGAGTACACACCGAAGTTTTTAAACCGGCTGCTTTGGGTTCCCGGGATTGAAACCATGGTGAGTATAATTCTGCCTACACCGCTCTATCTTCAGTTGTCTTATGGAGTTACGTTTGTTGCGATAATTGAAATTATTTTCATCCTGGTTTTTTTATTCAAGGCGTTTGCAGACCATGCCAGAAATTCCGGAATCATGTTAGCTGCAGCGGGAGTTTTGACAATTACCACTGTTTACGATTCCCTTTATCAGCAGTATCTGGTTATTGAAGGCTCTATGGCCTTAAGTCCCTTCGGACTTTTTACCTTTATAATCATGCAAGCTTTTGTCATTGCCAGAGTTAATCACCACATCCGTGAAGAGAATGAGAATATGAGGATAAACCTCGCAGAATCGTTGGAAAAAGAAAAAGACCTTACCCAAAGACTGTCTAGATTGGATGAACTTAAAGACGAATTTCTGGCCAACACCTCTCACGAACTGAAGACACCGCTTAATGCCATAATAAACATTAGCGACGGCCTTATAAATCAGAGTGGAGGGAATTGGAACCAAAACCAGGAAGAATATCTGAAGCTTATCACGGCCAGTGGACGCAGACTGGCAAATCTAATAAATGATATACTGGATTTTTCCAAAATGAAGCATGGGGATATAAATCTGAATTTTACCGGGGTTGACTTAAGAGACGTTACAATTCGTGTTGTCACTCTTTTTAAATACCTACAGGCTTCTGAAACAGTTTCGGTGTTGATGGATATACCTGAAGATTTGCCCCTGGTATATGGAGACAGCGATAGGATAATTCAGATACTGCACAATCTCATTGAAAACGCCCTCAAATTCACACCTGAAGGTTATGTAAAAATCTCCGCCCGGGACTCGGGGGATTATATCAAGGTGACGGTGGAGGATACAGGCATCGGAATACCCGAAGACAAGTATGAGGAAATTTTCATTTCCTATGAACAACTCAATTCTGCAGCATCCAGATATGGAGGAATGGGGCTCGGACTCTCCATAAGCAAAAAATTGATTGAACTGCAGGGCGGCAAAATAGGTGTTGATTCTTACTATGGGCAGGGCACGATTTTCAATTTCACTCTGCCGGTGCTGAAAGATCAGGGAGTTGAAATCCTTCCCCAAAGCAATCCGGATTTTCCAGGCGAGGTTCAAATAACTAATGAGACAAAGCTCCAAAATCATAATCACAACGGAGCCAGTATTCTGGCAGTGGATGACAATCACGCCAACTTACAGGCCGTATCAATAATTCTCAATAATGCGGGATATCATGTGACAACGACGACCAGCGCCCGGGAAGCCCTTAATATTATTAAGAATAACCAAAGCCTGTGCCTGGTCATATTGGATGTAATGATGCCGGAGATATCGGGATATGAACTCTGCCGGGAAATACGGGCCTTCAAATCGCTTTTTGATCTGCCCGTACTTATGCTGACGGTGAAAACCGCGGTGCATGATCTGGTTGCGGGCTTCAATGCAGGCGCCAACGATTATTTACCCAAACCTTTTGAAGCTGGAGAGCTTACTGCCCGGGTCGGAACCCTGGTGCAGTTGAAACTGGCGGTAGAGAGCTCCATTGCCAATGAAATATCCTTTCTTCAAGCCCAAAGCAAACCCCATTTTCTCTATAATGCGTTGAGTGTAATTGCTTCGTTGAGCACCGTAGATCCACAGGAATCCCGTAAACTTATCGTAAAACTAAGCGAATATCTTAGAAACAGCTTTGATTTTGACAACTTTGAAGATTTGATACCCATAATTAAAGAACTGGAACTGGTTGACTCTTATATTGAGATTGAAAAGGCCAGATTTGGGGACCGCCTAAACTTTGAGTTTGTTTCTAATGATATCCCTGAACTGAGGATACCAAGGCTGGTGATTCAGCCGCTGGTGGAAAACGCCATCCAGCATGGCATAATGAAAAAAGTGGACGGGGGCAAAGTCTTATTAAAAATATGGCAGGAAGATCGGAAAATATACATAGAAATCGGCGATGACGGGGTGGGAATGACCGAAGAAAAATGGCAGAATATAATACGCGGTGAAAGTCCGGGGGTTGGAGTGAAAAACATAGACCGGCGGCTTAAAAAGTACTATGGAACCGGGCTGGAGTTCACTAGTACAGTAGGAAAAGGTACGGTAATAAAATATTATATCCCGTTTACTGCAGAAATTGATGGACCCATCCAGAGTGATATAGAAAGGAAGGTGGAGGCTGGTGGTCAGGATTATAACCGATTCATCTTGTGATTTGCCCGAATCGCTACTTATTAAGTACCATATCGAAATGCTCCCTTTAAAAGTTACCTTTGAAAATGGTGAGAACTTCCTGGATCGCCTGGAAATCAGTCCTGCTATGTTTGTGAATGAGATGAAATCATCAAAAACATTGCCTAAAACCTCAGCCCCAGACCCACTAACTTTCATTTCTTGTTTTGATAACGGACTTCGAGAAGCAGGCGAACTGTTGTTTGTAAGTTTGTCATCGGGTTTGAGCAGCACCTATCAAACCGCATTATTGGCTAGCAAAATAGTGGGCAGTAAAAATATACATATTTATGATTCGCTTACTGCCTCATTGGGAACGGGTATTGCTGCTATTAAAGCTGCCCGTATGGCAGATCAGGGATTAAAGGCCGGGGTTATAGTAGAGCAGTTGTTGGAGATTCGCAAAACCAGAGAAGTCCTGTTTACCTTGGATACCCTGGAAAATGTGGTTAAAGGGGGACGTCTTAGCAGGTTGCAAGGGATGGCTGGTACCATGCTCAATATTAAACCGATATTAAGAGGCAATCTTCAAGGCGTACCAGAGGTAATCGAAAAGGTTAGAGGCCGTAAAAACGCCATGCACCGGCTCGTTAATATGTTGGGGGAATTTGCGGGCAGGGATGTGCACGAAAGAATTATAGGCGTCAGTCATGTCGATTGCCTGGAAGAAGCATTAAAACTGGCTGAGGATATACGGGAAAGATATAAGCCAAACGAGGAAATAATCATTTCCGAGATGGGGGCTACAATTGGAACTTATGCCGGTATAGGGGGCCTGATGGTCAACCTGTGATCAAATGGTCTTCATTACATATTTCGCAAAATAAAAACCGGCATCAATTGGGGATAATCAATACCAGTTTTGTATTCATATAAAACCCGCTATGTTCCAATTCGGATCTGCCCAGGGTATTTAGCTGTCAACCTTGTAAATTAATACGTAAGCAGTTGTGAAATCCCCCACTCGAAGTGTTGCGGGACTGGGTATGGTGTTGACGTTGCGGATGGTTACCCGGTCCATGGCCTCCAGGACCAGAGAAGTAGTTCCGGTAATAGACTGGCCGGCGGCATTGAATCGCGAACGCTCCGTACCATTAACCACTACGCCCCAATCCTGCGGATTGTTCTGAGTCGTATAAACTGAAAAAGTAATGTTATAAGTTCCCGGAAGGGTAACCTCAATCGTTGGAGTATCCGGTTCATGATTTATGCCGTTTAAAGGACCGTTATTGCTGAAGCTTACATTGGAACCGGTTGCGATGTTTTGAGTATTGATTTGATAAACATATCCCCAGGAAGCCAGGCTTCCGGAAGCCTGTGCATATAATTCGGCGGGAGGGTTTATACCTTCCTGTTCTCCGGCGCTGCTTCTGGAACTCCGTGTACGAGTTGCGCCTCGTGTATTTGCCGACCGGGAACGGCCATAGCGGTAACGGACCCCCGGCGGGTTATGGAATTCATCGATAATATACATCAAAGTTCTCCTTTCTAATAAATCGTTATATTACGCTATCTTATGCTTTTCTAATATAAAGTGTTAAAAATGTTCGTATTAAGCTATCAAATTTATTAATAAAATCTTAAGATTTTCACAAGGTGAAAGCCGCAAAACAGTTTTTGCTTAGTGGTATTATAACGAGGTGAAAGATGCCCCTCACTTTCTAAGCGGCTGGTTCCTATTATCAAAACAGGCGTTGGATTACAATCCCGCACCTCGTTGCAGCGGTGTGTTGAAACTGCTCCGCAGTTTCTTCTTATGCTTAAACGAGGCGGAAAGATGTACTCCGCTTCTTTAAACGGTCGGTTTCCTATTATCCAAACCGGGCGTTGGATTACAATCCCGCACCTCGTTGCAGCGGTGTGTTGAAACTGCTCCGCAGTTTCTTTCGATGCTAAATTATGGGGCTTTATAACTGAAGAGGGAGTGAAAAGGCTATGGCCGCCAACATACTGGTAGTCGATGACGAACAGGCTATTGCCGACTTGATAGAGCTTTACCTGAGAAATGAAGATTATTGTGTCTTTAAGTTCTACAATGGCCGGGATGCTTTAAACTGTATTGCTGATGAAAAGCTGGACTTGGCCATTTTGGATGTAATGCTCCCTGATAGCGACGGCTTTTCGATCTGCCGGCACATCCGTGAAAAGCATAACTTCCCGGTAATCATGCTGACCGCCAAGGACGAAGAAATCGACAAGATTACCGGCCTTACATTGGGCGCGGATGACTATATAACCAAGCCCTTCCGGCCCTTGGAACTGGTGGCCCGTGTGAAAGCCCAACTCCGCAGGTTTACCAAATACAATTCTGCTGAACCGCTCCATGGGGAAAAGGCCATCGTCTTTTCCGGCCTGGTTATGAACAAGGATTCCCATGAATGCATACTGAACGAAAAACCGCTTGCCCTAACTCCCACCGAGTTTTCAATTCTATGGGTCTTGGCTTCCAACCGGGGGCGGGTAGTCAGTTCCGAGGAATTGTTTCATGAAGTTTGGGGCGATAAATATTTCAGCAACAGTAATAACACGGTAATGGTGCATATCCGGCATTTACGCGAAAAGATGCGTGATTCGGCGGAGCATCCCAAATACATTAAAACCGTATGGGGGGTCGGCTACAAAATTGAATAATGATTTTTCCAGATTAAAGAGCAAGATATTTTTACAAGTGGTGTTGATAGCTATAGCAGCCCCCATTTTAGGTCTGCTCATTCAATACATTTTAATCGACGGCCTTTTTCAAGCTGCGTTTGCCGAGGGCTTTATCCAAATCTGCCAGAACACCTTCGGCATTTCTTATTATGATGGCCTTGGTATTTATCAGCAGCTTTTTCGCAATAACAAGGAATGGTGGATGGCCGGCGGTTTGTTTATACTGCTTTTGATAATTTTTTACGCGGCGCTGACACGCATGACCAAATATTTTAATGAAGTCAGTGCAGGCATGGACCTGCTGGTGGGGGCATCCGAGCACGAAATTGTATTGTCGCCGGAAATGGATTTTATGGCGGCCAAGCTGAATAAAATCAAAAGCATTTTGGAAAAGCGGGAGCGGGATGCGAAAGAAGCCGAACAACGCAAAAATGATTTGGTGGTTTATCTGGCCCATGATCTCAAAACCCCGTTAACTTCAGTGATCGGCTACTTGAGCCTTTTGGATGAAGCGCCGGATATGCCGCAGGAGCAGAAAGCCAAATACGTGGGGATTACTTTGGAAAAGGCTTATCGCTTGGAGCAGCTTATCGATGAGTTTTTTGCCATTACCAGATTTAATCTTCAAACCATGGTTTTGAACAAAGGAAAAATAAATCTGCGGTTTATGCTTCAGCAGATGGCCGATGAGTTCTATCCCATGCTGACTCCGCATGGCAAGCAAGTGGAGGTCAGGATTCCGGATGGCCTGACTTTGTGGGGGGATGCGGATAAACTTGCCCGGGTGTTTAACAACATTCTGAAAAATGCAATAGCTTACAGCTACGATAACAGTATTATTGATATATCTGCCGAAGGGCAGAGGGAAAACGTCGTCATAATCTTTAGCAATCAAGGAAGCCCCATCCCACTGCCCAAAATCGAAATGATTTTTGAAAAGTTTTACCGTCTGGATTCCTCCCGTTCCACGAATACCGGTGGTGCAGGCTTGGGCCTGGCTATCGCCAAAGAAATCGTCAACGCCCACGGGGGTGCGATCACAGCGGCCAGCAGCGAAGAACACACCGTATTTACGGTCATATTGCCAATCTCAGATTCGAATTAAGGTAATCTTAAGAGATTCATAAGCTGGAATTCCAACACAACTCCTTGTTCTGTGATTCAATAAATCTACTACAGGACAAGGAGTTGTATAATCATGAGACAAACAAGGAAAAGGAAAAAGGGTATAATTTACAGGCTTCGGGGTCTGCTGGTGGTGGCTATTGTTGCCGTACTGGCCTACCAGGCTATTTTGATTCTGGGAGAATGGTTTCTGTTTACGCAGAAACAATACGATAAACCCACACCGGCAGCCGTATTAAATTGGCCGTTGGCTTCCTCCGTTGTTATTTCCGGTGATAACCTGTACAGTCGCAATGCGATTCTGCTGCGTTTGGATGACCGCAATATCCTGATGGAGAAACAGAGCGAGGAAAAAATCTATCCTGCATCTTTAACCAAAATCATGACCGCTATGCTAGCCATAGAAAATCTGCCGGATTTACGGGAAGAAATCTTGCTTTCTGATGACATATTTCAAGCGCTGAACCGGGCAGATGCTACCATGGCGGGGTTCCAGGCGAATGAACAGGTGAAGGCTATTGATCTGCTGTACGGGGCGCTGCTGCCCAGCGGTGCGGAATGTTGTATTGGCTTGGCTAATCAGGTTGCGGGAGCAGAACCGGAATTTGTAAAAATGATGAATCAAAGGGCGGTGGAGCTGGGCATGTATAATACTCATTTTACCAATGCGACCGGGCTTCACGATGAAAATCATTACACAAGCGTCAAAGACCTGGCGATTTTAGTCTGCCATGCACTGCAGGATGACACCTTCCGGGAAATTTTCACCTCTGCCCGGCACGCTGCCGGAGCTACCAACAAACACCCCGACGGGATAACTTTTTACAATACCATGTTTGAAAGACTCGCTGATCCCAGTGTTAGCGGCGGGCAGATTCTCGGCGGAAAAACCGGATATACCGATATGGCCGGACTGTGCCTGGCAAGTTTTGCCGAAAGAAATGGTAAAGAGTATGTGCTGGTTACCGCCGGTGCCAAGGGTGACCATAAAACTGAACAGTATAACATTACTGATGCCCTTGCAGTATACAACAGCCTGGGGGAAGATTGAGATTTGGGAACCCAGGGGGCGCTATTCTTCTAATGCCTAAAGAAACGCTCGATCTGCTTTTGACCTGCTTGTTTTCGCAGTCAATCTTATTAATATGGCCATTGGTTTTTAAAGTGAATTATAATATTAAATATAGTATATCTCCTGCGAGAAATTTATGAGGAGGTTAAGAATATGTATCAAAAAGCATTGGTAGCGGTGGACGGTTCCCCCCCATCTTTAAAAGCGGTAGACACTGCATATCAACTGATGAAGCACGGGGTTTTAGAGGAAGTTACTTTGTTGTGTGTGGTGCATTACCCTATACCGGCTATCGTGGGCGAGGGCGCCATAGACATGAATCTACCGGCAGAGTATTTCCAGGTGCTGCGCGATGGAGCCCAGCAGGTAATCGAACAAGCCTCCAAACAAATGGAATCAAGTCCCAAAGTTAACATGCGGGTTGAATCGGGCAACCCATCCGATGTTATTCTTGATGTGGCCCGGAAGGACAAATATGATCTGATTATTATCGGCAACCGGGGACTAAACCAGATTCAGCGTCTTTTTATGGGAAGTGTCAGCAGCAAAGTCGTATCGCTTGCCCAGTGCCCGGTTCTCTTGCTTAAATCGTGATTAAATACCTGACTTAAGTTTGCATAACGTAATGACATCGTAAAGCAACAAGTATTGCAGAAAACATAAAAACGTGGGATTACCCACGGTTAATTACTTTCAAATGGTCGGGGCGACAGGATTTGAACCTGCGACCTTCTGATCCCAAATCAGACGCGCTACCAAGCTGCGCCACGCCCCGAACTTCTCTATGATAACATTCGCAAAGAGAAAATGTCAATTACCGGGGAAGAACGGGGCCTGCCCCGTTCGTTTTGTTGCGTCCTGCTGAAGGGTAAAATGCTCACTACGTTTGCGGCAATGAAGCACCCTTCGGGCACCACTGATGTACTATTCGCAACATAATTATGGCACCTGTGAGCCGTTCATGATGTCCAGGGCTTTTTGCAGTTCATTATAAGTTTCCGGACCCACTATGCCATCGGGGGTCAGGTTGCTGGCCTTCTGGAATTGAATCACCGCCTTTTCGGTTTTAGACCCAAAGTAGCCGTCTATTTTGGCCTGGAAATAACCCAGTGCTTTTAAATTAGTCTGCAATTCCTTGACATCCGTACCCTGGGAGCCCAACCTTAGTATCCGGCTGCTGCTGGACTTACCGAATATATTTACCGGGGTTCCAATGGGCGTCTGCCGGTAGACTTCGATTACATCTTCATTGTACATACGGACACAGCCATGGCTGACCGCTTTGCCAATGGACTTGGGATTATTTGTACCATGAATGCCATATCCGCCCCAGGGAACACTCAAACGCATCCACCGGGCTCCAAAAGGACCTCCCGGATTAACGGCTTTCTGAACGATAACCCAGTTGCCCAGCGGGGTAGGGGTCTGCTTTTTACCTACTGCTACCGGATATACTTTGCGGGTGTTATCCGGAGCGATAAAAGTTAACTTGCGCTTAACCACATCAATAGAAATACTGGGCATACTGCTCTCAGCCGGTGCATCCAGGCCCGAAAGGGAAGCCAAATACAGAAGGTTCCAGGTGTTGGGATCAACAACTTCATCTGGAGTCAGCTTGCTCTTTTCCTGGAAAGCTTTGACGGCTGCTGCGGTTTTTCTGCCATATATCCCATCGGCTTCGATATTGTAATTCAGCATGATGAGCTGATTCTGAAGTATTAATACATCCGGTCCGGTCATTGAATTTTTCTCTAAGCGCAAATACCTGCTGGCATAAACCATCATTCCCCAACTCCTTTAACATTTTTACCCTCATCCTTTCCCCTTCTACCTCACTTTTATCATATTAATTTGAAATACATAAGTTTCCGCTGTCGAGTTAAAGGATTTACAGATAATAGGAAAAAGATTAAAAAATATACAAAATTTAGGAGGATATTTTTCGCTTTTAAAGAAGTATTATGATAAAGAATATTTGAGGGGTAGTGAATTAATGAAGGAAAATAATGAAGTGTCGGTATCTTCAATAATTGACTCGGCTGTGGAGAATATTAAGCTTCATGATATTACCATGGCTTATGAATACCTGTGGACAGCTAAAAGGTATGAGCCGGAAAATGTTGAAATCATTAATCTTTTAGCTCAATGCCATTATATTTGGGGTGATTTTGAAAAAGCTGAAGCATCGTGGGAAAAGGTTTTGAAACTGGAAGCTTCAAATTATGAAGCTTCGGCACGTTTATCAGCTTTTCGGAGTCCTTCATTTCAGTTTTGGCTTAAAAAGTATCATGAAGCAGTTAACCAGGTGGAGAATCGCCATTATGAAGAAGCTCAATATTTGTTATGGAATCTGCTGCGTGAAAATGACGACTTCGTAGGAGTTTACCAGCTATTGGGGTTATCCTGCCTGGCTACTTCAGATAAAAATACAGCTCGCAAGGTCTGGCTTCGAGGGTTAGAAATCGACAGCAGCAATCAACTCTTATTAAATTATCTGGATCTGGTAATTCCTGAGCAGATTCCAAAAGTTTCTATCGAAGAAGTAGTTGAGCAAAGGCCTGCTTGGAAGCGGGTGCTATCGCGAAAGTGGCTGGCCTGGGGTATGGCGGGGGCTTTATGTTTAGCTTTGATAATTCAATCATGCATGTTTTTTCTGGCTAAACAGAACAAAGAAGCCCTGATACATGATATGCAAACTCAAATAGCTTTACTTAATCGCAATATAGCTGAGGCTTCTGGAAATACCCCGGTTTTTGCCCGGCACAATGAAGCGAGTTTTTTGTCCAGCAGCGTAGAATGCAATGAAGAGATTGGGGTAGGAGGATCAGATATCGATAACAGCCGGGAAAGTTATTATTATATAGCCGGATATAATGCCTATCTAAGGGGGGACTTGAAAACGGCCTGCAGCAATCTGGGCATGGTGGTGGAAATGAACAGCCATTCTTACCGTAATCGGGAAGCTTTATACTACCTGGCTCTAATTAATTATATCTCGGGAGACTATGAGGCTGCTGTAAGTAAATTTAAAAAGTATTTGAATGATTATCCAAATACTAATTACTTTGATGAAAGTCTTTATTATTTAGGTTGTATATATCAAGAAAAGGGGCAAAATGATAAGGCTATTGAAAGCTTTAACAAACTGCGGGAAATTGTGCCGCAAAGCGGCTACCTGACGAGCCGCCAGGTGAAAAAGGTGGTTGAGGCCAAGCAAGAATAAGCAAAGTGCTCGGGTTAACCCCCTAACAGCTGATAAATTTAATTGCTTTTAGTTTATATTTACCGCAACTTAGTAAATAATAGTATTAGGTGTAATCTTTTGCAGGAGTCTTAAAAAATAAAGGGGGGTGGGCCATGGCAATTCATGATAATAATAACCATTCACCAGAGCAGGGCTGGGTAACCGGGCGCGGGGACAGAACGAATGCCCTGTCTATTCTGATTTTTATTCTTTTAGCCGTTCTGGCAGCATATCTCTATCTTAGGAACCGTGAGATACTTTTGCCCGTTGTTATAGTTTTGTTTGGGATAGGCCTCGCTTGGTCTTTGAAAGTAGCCAATCAATGGGAGCGGGTAGTGGTTCTGCGTTTGGGCAAATTCAAACAAATGGCGGGGCCGGGTTTATTCTTTATCATACCCATTGTTGATGAGACCCCCATTTGGATCGATATGCGGGTGCGCACTACCTTTTTTGCGGCGGAAAAAACTTTGACCAAGGATAATGTCCCGGTTAATGTCGATGCGGTTATGTTTTGGATAGTTGATGATCCGATGAAGGCGGCCCTGGAAGTGGAAGAGTATCAGAAGGCAGTTTTTTGGGCAGCCCAAACTACCTTGAGGGATATGATAGGCAAAACCGAATTATATGCGATGTTAGCAGGGAGAGAGCATATAGATGAAGAATTAAAAATAATGATCGACAAACGCACCGAATCCTGGGGGGTCTCAGTACGCTCGGTGGAAATCCGTGATGTTATGATACCTGACGAATTGCAGGATGCTATGTCCCGTGAAGCACAAGCTGAAAGAGAACGACGCGCGCGTGTAATTCTAGGTACTGCCGAATTGGAAATTGCCGGTAAGTTCTCGGAAGCAGCCAAAATGTACCACAACAATCCGGAAGCTTTCAGCCTGCGGGCCATGAATATTTTGTATGAAGGCATAAAAGAAAAATCGTCTCTGGTAATAGTTCCCAGCAATATGGTGGAATCGCTCAATCCTGGTTCAATTCTCGGCTACGTAAGCAGGACGGAGGAAAAGAATGAATAAGTTGTAATACTGTATAAGGAGTATTAGTTCCAAAAACCATATTCAGGTCTTGACTTTAATCGGTATAATTTTTATCCTATATATTGAGGCGAAGAGATGTCCCTCCGCCTCGTTGCAGCAGTGTGTTGAAACTGTTTCGAAGTTTCTTCCGATGCTAAAAAGTATTGTTGCGGAAGTGGCTCAGTGGTAGAGCATCGCCTTGCCAAGGCGAGGGTCGCGAGTTCGAATCTCGTCTTCCGCTCCAGAAAATTATACCTCGGCAGTTGCCGGGGTGTTGTATTTTTATTCGAATTAGGGTAAATTCTTTAGGAGGGTTATACTGGATATGAAAGGAAAACCCCTTGGGAATTATAGCCGCAGGAGTACATGGAATAGTTTTTCTATAATACGAATAAGTTAGGAGGAGCATAAGTGCAGGCAAAGTTAGAAAAAATAGAGAACAGTGAGGCCCATATTGAAATAGAGGTAAGCAACGAAAAAGTGGAAGAGGGCCTGCAACAAGCCTATCGTAAAGTTGTTAAACAGATTAGCATCCCTGGTTTCCGTAAAGGGAAGGTACCGAGAGAACTCCTGGAACGCCATTTTGGCAAAGAAGTGTTGCTCCAGGAGGCTTTGGAGTTTATTGTTCCGGATGCTTATGAAGCAGCACTTACTGAATTAAATATAGAACCCTTGGCCCAGCCGGATTTTGATTTTCCGGAAATCGATGATGACCAGCCCCTGACCTTTAAGGCCCGGGTAGCCATAAAACCGGAGGTAAAGCTCGGTGATATTGAAGGAATTGAGATATCGGTTCCCGAGTTTACCATTAAGGATGAAGATGTCGAGAATAGACTGGAAGATATGCGGACCCGCTATGCTCAAGTAGTTGAAAAAACCGAGGAACCTGCCAATCTAGGGGATACAGTCATCCTTGATTTCGAAGGCTTTGTTGATGATGTTCCTTTTGAAGGCGGCAAAGGCGAAGATTACACGCTGGAGTTGGGCTCCCAAACCTTTATCCCGGGATTTGAGGAACAACTGGTCGGCCTTAAAAAGGGAGACAGTTCAGATGTAAAGGTTACTTTCCCGGAAAGCTACCATGCTCCAGATCTGGCCGGTCAGGATGCCGTATTTAAAGTAAGCATTAAAAAAGTCGAAGGACGGAAGTTAAGAGAACTGGATGATACTTTTGCCCAGGAAGTAAGCCAGCTCGACACCATGGCGGAATTACGCGATGATATAAGAAAAGAACTGACTAATATGGCCGAATACCAACGCAAAGAACTCATCAAAAACCAGGTGACTGAAAAAGCCCTGGAAAACTGCGAAATGGTAGTTGCCGATGCAGTGGTTAAAGCCCAGGTGCAGCGGATGCTGCAAGAATTTGAACAGAGAATGGCTTTCCAGGGTTTAAGCCTGCAGCAATATTATCAGTTGACCAATAGCAATGAAGAGCAATTCAGCAATAAAATATGGCCGGAGGCCGAGAAAATTGTCAAGAGCAACTTTATGCTGGAAAAATTGGTTGACGAAAAAGGGATTGAAATAAGCGATGAAGAACTAGATAAACGTATCGAAGAAATAGCCCAGAGCATGAATATGGATTTGGAAACAGCCAAAGAAAACCTGAGTAATGCTATGGATAATGTAATTTTGGGGCTTAAGATGGATAAAGCGCTTGAATCTCTTATGGACAGCGCCGTAGTTACGGTAAAACCAAACGAGGAACCAGCAGTGGAATCAGTTGAATAAAAAGAATAGTATAAATAAGCAGCTCTAATTAAAAAATGAAAGGTGGGAAATAACTTGTCATACTTGGTACCAATGGTTGTCGAACAAACTAATAGAGGCGAGCGCTCATATGATATTTATTCGCGTTTGCTAAAGGACCGGATAATCTTCCTAGGTACGGCGATAGATGATACGGTAGCCAATCTGGTTGTTGCGCAGTTGCTGTTTCTGGAAGCGGAAGATCCGGACAAGGACATATCGCTTTATATCAACAGTCCCGGAGGTTCCATAAGTGCCGGCTTGGCAATTTATGATACCCTCCAAGTAATAAGGTCCAGTGTATCAACCATTTGTGTTGGTTTGGCCGCAAGTATGGGTGCGTTTTTACTGGCTGCCGGCGAAAAGGGCAAACGATTTGCCCTCCCCAATGCAGAAATTATGATTCATCAACCTTCGGGAGGAACCCAGGGGCAGGCCACTGATATTGAAATACATGCCCGCCGCATAATTACAATGAAGGAATCATTGAATCGAATTCTTTCGGAGCGTACCGGGCAAGCATTAGAGCGAATCCAAAAGGATACAGAAAGGGATTATTTTATGTCTGCATCGGAAGCCAAGGAATATGGTATTATAGATGATATACTAAGCGGTCCCAAGAAGCCGAGCAAAAAATAACCCTACTTGAAGAGAGGTGGAGTTATGCACAAATACGGAGAAGAAAAAGGACAGTTAAAATGTTCTTTTTGCGGCAAGACTCAGGATCAGGTGAAAAAGCTGGTAGCTGGTCCAGGTGTATACATTTGTGATGAATGTATAGAATTATGCAATGAAATTATAGAAGAAGAACTGGCCGATGATCTCGGTCTGGATTTGGGGGATATCCCCAAGCCACAGGACATCAGAGACATTTTGGATGATTATGTAATCGGGCAGGACCGGGCCAAAAAGTCGCTGGCGGTTGCGGTTTATAATCATTATAAGCGAATCAATCTAGGCATGAAGCTGGATGATGTGGAATTACAGAAGAGCAATATTATGATGCTGGGGCCTACGGGCAGCGGGAAAACTTTGTTGGCCCAAACTCTGGCCAGGATTCTTAATGTTCCTTTTGCCATAGCTGATGCCACCTCATTGACCGAAGCCGGTTATGTTGGAGAGGATGTTGAAAACATTCTGCTAAAGCTTATTCAAGCCGCCGATTATGATATTGAAAAAGCTGAGAAAGGCATAATCTATATTGATGAAATTGACAAGATAGCGCGCAAAACCGACAACCCCAGTATTACGCGCGATGTTTCCGGCGAGGGTGTACAGCAGGCCTTGTTGAAGATTCTTGAAGGCACCGTGGCCAGTGTTCCTCCCCAGGGAGGCAGAAAACACCCACATCAGGAATTCATTCAAATTGACACCAGCAATATATTATTTATTTGCGGGGGAGCCTTTGAAGGTATCGATAAGATTATCCAGAATCGCATAGGCCAAAAGGTAATGGGTTTTGGCGCCGACATCAAAGTCAAGGAAGAAAAGAAGATCGGAGAAATCCTGAATATGATTCTTCCTCCAGATCTGTTGAAATACGGGCTGATTCCTGAATTTGTGGGCCGGGTGCCAATTATTGTCACACTCGAAGCGTTGGATATCAGTGCTTTGATCAGTATACTTACCGAACCCAAGAATGCTCTGGTCAAACAATACAAAAAACTGTTTGAACTCGATGGGGTGGATCTTGAGTTTATGGATGAAGCCTTGCAGGCCATTGCTGATGAAGCATTGCGCCGAAACACCGGGGCCCGGGGCTTGAGAGCCATAATTGAAGATATTATGCTGGAAGTAATGTATGAGATTCCTTCCCGTCTGGATGTGACCAAAGTGGTGGTTACCCGTGATGTGGTGGAGCGTAAAGAAAAACCGCTGCTGGTAACCATGGATGTTAAACGCAAGGTAAACTAGCAAGAGCTTTTATTGAAAAGATTATAAAGGAACACTATTTTTAAGTAGTGTTCCTTTTGATTTTATATAAGGAAAAGGTAGCGTATGCTGCCTTTTTTTACTGCCTTTTCTAGTCATTCAAAACCAGGGCACAGGGAATAATAGAAAAAACAAAAGAAGGGAAAAACCAATGAACGATTTTTTTGTGCAATATGCCGGGATCCTTTACTTAATACAATTAGTATTCGCCGTAATTATCGGTATATACTTTTGGAATCTCTTAAAGGGCCAGCAGAGCCAAAAAACCATAATAGTAAAGGAAGGGGAAAAGGAGAATCGCAAATTGAAACAAATGCGCAATATAAAGCTTTCCGAACCCTTATCAAGTCTTACCCGGCCCTCGCAATTGCACGAGATCGTTGGTCAAGTTGAGGGTGTAGATGTTTTAAGATCAGCATTATGCGGGCCCAATCCACAGCATGTAATAATTTATGGACCGCCGGGTATAGGTAAAACTGCAGCAGCCCGATTGGTTTTGGAGGAAGCCAAGAAAAATCCGTTATCACCATTTCAAAACGATGCCAAATTCGTGGAAATCGATGCAACCATAACCCGCTTTGATGAACGAAATATTGCCGATCCGCTTATAGGTTCAGTTCATGATCCTATATACCAAGGGGCCGGTTCAATGGGGGCGGCCGGTGTTCCACAGCCCAAGCCCGGAGCATGCACCCGGGCTCATGGAGGTGTTCTATTTATTGACGAAATCGGCGAGCTTCATTCCCTGCAAATGAACAAGCTTTTAAAAGTTCTTGAAGACCGCAAAGTGATATTGGAAAGTGCTTATTATAATGAAAATGATAAAAACACTCCCCAGCATGTACATGATATCTTCACCAATGGATTGCCGGCTGATTTTCGCTTGGTGGGTGCCACCACCCGGGTACCGGATGAACTTCCTCCGGCTTTGCGCTCTCGCTGTCTGGAAATATTTTTTAAACCTCTTGAAAAAGAAGATGTTAAAAGTATTATAGCGACTGCCGTGCAGAAGATTCAGTATGAAATAGAAGACAATGCTCTCGAAGAGATATCAAAATATGCCAGCAATGGGCGGGAGGCAGTTAATATAGTTCAACTGGCAGCTGGAATGGCGCAGATGGATCAATCAAGTCGTATAAATTTATTGCTGGTAGAAAAAGTTTTAAATAATGGCCGTTTTTCACCGCGTCATGAGGTAAAAGCCAGAGAAAAACCGGCCAAGGGTATAGTCAATGGTTTGGCTGTTACCGGAGCCAATATGGGTACTTTATTGGAAGTTGAATCAGCCTGTATACCCGTTGAAGCGGGTAAAGGCAGTTGGACGGTTACGGGAGTTGTGGAAGAAGAGGAATTCAACGGGCATGATCGGAAATATACTCGAAAAAGTATGGCCAAAGGTGCTGTGGAAAACGTACTTACCGTTTTGCGAGCCAACTATCAGCTTAATATTGATGATTATGATATCCATTTGAACTTCCCCGGCGGGGTACCGGTAGACGGGCCTTCTGCAGGAATAAGCATGGCTACAGCAATTTATTCAACACTTCGTGACAAACTGGTGGACAATTCGATAGCTATGACCGGAGAGATTTCCGTTCATGGCTATGTCAAGCCGGTGGGAGGAATTATCAACAAAATAGAAGCAGCCCGCCGAGTTGGGATAAAAACCGTAATTATTCCAGCAGACAACTGGCTGGAAATATTTAATAGTTTTTCAGATATCAAAATCTTGCCGGTTCATGAGCTGGGAGAAGTCCTGGAGCATGCATTGATTGATATTTAAAAAGAGTAACTGCCAGAGTTGGGTGAAGGTTGCAGCCCGGGCGTTGGCGTATCTATAATTTGCCAGAGTTGAACCTTGCATCCTTGCATGCGGTTAAGACATATAGTAGAATGAACTTGCTTGGGAGGTGTAATAATGGAGGAAAATCAAAGCAATATCTTTCGCGAAATACCCATGCTGCCCCTTAGAGGGGTGTTGGTTTTTCCATATACTGTTATTCATTTGGATGTGGGACGCAAAAAATCCATAAACGCTATCGAAGAAGCTATGCTGGCTTCCAAAGAAATATTTTTAGCCACCCAGAAAGAGGCTCAAACTGACGAACCAAATGAGGAAGACATCTATGAAGTAGGCACGGTAGCTGAAATCAGACAAATATTGAAAATGCCCGGCGGAACTATGCGGGTTCTGGTTGAGGGGCTTTGCCGGGCCGAAATTAAGGCTTATTTGAGTAGCGAGTCCTATTTAAAAGTCCAAGTCGAAGAAATTCGGGATGATAATGAACGCAAGAATGCTGAAACCGAAGCATTGATGAGGACTTTGATATCTCAATTTGAACAATATGTACGGGTCAGCAAGAAAATACCGCCCGAAACCGTCGTTTCAGTTGTTGCTATCGAAGAAGCCGGACGGTTGGCCGATGTGATTGCTTCCCATCTCTCACTGCGCATTAATGAAAAGCAGCATGTATTGGAATTAAAAAATGTTGTCAAACGAATTGATTATCTCTGCGAGCTTCTGGCCAAAGAAATGGAAGTTCTTGAACTGGAAAGAAAAATCAATATACGGGTTCGCAAGCAAATGGAAAAAACCCAAAAGGAATATTATTTGCGGGAACAAATGAAGGCTATCCAGAAGGAACTGGGAGAAAAAGACGAGCGAAGCAGTGAAGTGGAAGAATTAAAAGAAAAAATTAAAAAGGCGGCTATGCCCAAGGATGCCGAGCAAAAAGCCTATAAAGAACTGGAAAGACTGGAAAAAATGCCGCCGATGGTTGCCGAGGCGGTAGTCGTTCGAAACTATTTGGATTGGATGCTGGCTTTGCCCTGGTCCACGGAAAGCCGGGACCGCTTGGATTTAAAGGTTGCTGAAGATATTCTTAATGAAGACCATTACGGCTTGGAAAAACCAAAAGAGCGAATCATGGAATACCTTGCTATACGTAAGCTGGCTAAAAAAATGAAAGGACCTATTCTCTGTTTGGTAGGGCCTCCAGGTGTGGGCAAAACTTCACTGGGTAAGTCAGTAGCTCGTTCCCTGGGCAGGAAGTTTGTACGCATGTCACTGGGAGGCATCCGGGATGAGGCTGAAATCAGAGGCCATCGCCGAACTTATGTGGGTTCCATGCCGGGGCGTATTCTCCAGGGAATTAAAACGGCAGGTTCTAAAAACCCCGTTTTCCTTTTGGATGAAATAGATAAAATGACCATGGATTTTCGGGGAGATCCGGCTTCAGCCTTGCTGGAAGTACTGGACCCTGAACAAAACAATGTTTTTAGTGATCATTACCTGGAAATCCCCTTTGATTTGTCCAAGGTAATGTTTATTACTACTGCCAATTCTTTTTATAATATCCCCAAACCATTGCTGGATCGGATGGAGATCATTGAAATCGGCGGTTATACTGAGGAAGATAAGCTGCATATTGCCATGGATTATCTAGTACCCAAACAGATTAAAGAACACGGCTTAAAAACCAATAATATCAGTTTTTCCGAGGCTGCTCTACGCAAGATCATTCGTGAATATACCCGCGAGGCCGGAGTTAGAAGTCTGGAACGGCAGATTGCTTCAATTTGCCGTAAAGTAGCCCGACAGGTTGTGGAAAACAAGGATACTTCGGTAAATGTCAGCGCCAATAATACCGGTAAATATCTGGGAACTGGCCGGTACCGTTACGGAGTAGCCGAAACCGAAAACCAGGTAGGCGTTGCCACTGGCTTGGCCTGGACGGAAACCGGTGGAGATATATTATCGATAGAAGTTGCCTTGTTAAAAGGGAAAGGAAACTTAACCCTGACCGGAAAACTGGGCGAGGTTATGAAGGAATCAGCTCAGGCGGCTTTGACCTATGTTCGCTCAAAAGCCGAAATACTGGGTATCAAAAATGAAATACGTGACAAATATGACATTCATGTCCATGTTCCCGAAGGGGCTATACCTAAAGATGGACCTTCCGCAGGAATTACCCTGGCTACCGCTCTCGCATCGGCCATGTCGGGGATTGCGGTTAAAAGCAATATAGCCATGACCGGGGAGATAACACTAAGGGGCCGGGTTCTACCGATAGGTGGACTTAAAGAAAAGGTTCTGGCTGCTCATAGGGCTGGAATAGACACCATAATCTTACCTATCGACAATAAGAAGGATTTAGCCGACGTCCCGGCAACGGTCAAACGGAAAATGAATTTTATCACCGTAAACCATATGGATGAAGTACTTGCCGAGACTCTGATTAAAGTAGAAAATATTGGCACGGGAAAAGATTATAGGAGTTTAGTCCCTGAACCGGAAGTGATTGATGAGAATCTGGTTAAATCGGAGATAATTAAGGATTTATGTTAAGTATTAAAAAAGCGGAGTTCTTGGGAGTATTTGTTGATATCAAGAACTTGCCGGAAGGAGATCTGCCGGAAATTGCGATTGTAGGCCGGTCCAACGTGGGCAAATCATCACTTATTAATAAGTTAACCAATCGCAAGAATCTGGCTAAATCAAGTTCAACACCCGGTAAAACCCGTACTATAAATTATTATTTGATCAATGAACAGTTCTATCTGGTAGATTTGCCTGGCTATGGTTATGCCCGGGTGAGCAAAGTTGAAAAACGCAAGTGGAACCAGATGATGGAAAATTATCTGGTGAAACGGCAACAGCTTAAAGGGGTAATTCAACTGGTAGATGTGCGCCACGCTCCCAGTGAAAATGACATTTTGATGAAAGAATGGCTGAGCCATCATAGTATTCCAATATTGGTGGTGGCAAATAAGCTGGACAAAATATCGCGGGGAGCTAAAGCCAAACAATTTACACTTATCCAAAAATCGCTCGGCATGCAGACTGATGAACTGCCTTTGGGATTTTCAGCGCAAAATGGTGCAGGAGTTGAGGAATTAAAAACAGCTTTGGAAGAAATATTGGATATCGTGAGGAGTGAGGGGTAAGGGGTTAGGCGAAGCGAAGGGCTGACAAGGGGACGGTTCTCCTGTCATGTGTAAAACATGACAGGAGAACCGTCCCCTTGTCAGCCCCCTTGGCTTTGCTCTTATTTTGCAATTCTCTTTTTCATATATTCGATTAGTTCTTTTTCGTTTTCGCCCTCAAGGGTTTCGGCAAAATCGCCAAGCAGCTTGCTTAACTTGGAAATACCATCTGCTCCTTCCAAATACTCCCGTGGTGAATGGCTGTCCAACTCTTTCTGGGGTATATCCAACCATCTCTCACATTCCTTATCTTTTAAAACCATAAACCATAAATCAGCCAGTTGCAGAGGTGGAGGTTGGATCAGGAAGCGGTTGTTCAGGTTGATAAATTCCCGCTCGGGCAGAATTGATTGCAGAAACTGCTTTAGTTCAAGAACATCATCAAGTACTTCCGCACAGCTTAGAATATATTCTTTCCCAAGCGCAAATCTGACATAACCGAATACATCGCGAGCGGGCTTGAACCAGGCAAAGCCTTCCGTTTCATGAAGCAGTACATAATCCTTGCTGGACAGCAATTGCTCGCGAAGCATATTCGCTTCTTCTTCATTAATGCTCATGCTCTGGATATCATTCATGCTGATTAAAATTTTCTTAAAGGCATGATCGAAGATGCCATAGAGAATTTCTCCGTTAAACTTCAGTATATTCATCAATTTTTCGTTGTGTAGAACCCGTATATACTCGAAATGCTCTTTTATAAAATCCTTTTGACCTGACTTGTTATCACTTATTAGTACCATACCCGAAAAGATATTTTCATCACTGCTCAACATAAGCAATCGCCCCAGGATAAGAACCGGTTGTTCAGCCATGTCGGCCTCCCAGGGTTCTTTGAGCAAAACTTTATATTGATTGCCAGAGAATATGTCCTCGACTTCTAGATTCATATCATCGAATCTGACAACTTCGTAAACCGACAAATATGAGAAATTAAGGGCGGTTAAACAGCCCGCCATAGGACCACCCATGTAGTTATTGTTTGCTTTTAAATAATAAAATCCCAGGGTTTCTTCTTCTTCGTCAGTTTTGTCGAACCACAGCCAATCGGAAAACATGCTTTCATGCTCGGCGGGGAGAGTTTTTTGTACCGTAAAGCGCAAGAATTGCTCCAAAGAGGTTTTCCTTACTTTTTTTATCTGCTGTCCGTAGAATTGATCAAGTTTTATTTTTATTGCAGTTATAAACTGATTGTAGCGAGTAAAGGGATCAGTAGAGAATTCGCCCAGTTCTTCCAGAACCGCACAGCATTTTTTGTATTTTTTCCCGCTTCCGCATGGACAAGGGTCATTTCTGCCGATAGAAGTATATTTCATATCTCGCTGCCTCCTTGATTAGTCCTCGAACCGTGCTATGACAGTCTGCCCGCCTTTAACTTTTTGGCCGGGAACTACCTCGATTTTCGCATCCAATGGCAGGTATAATTCAGTACAGGAGCCGAACCTGATAAGGCCAAAGCGCTCACCGGTCTGCAGGTTATCTCCCGGCTTGGCCCAGCAGACAATTCGCCTGGCTACCAGCCCGGTTATTTGTATTACCAGTATTCTCCCGTACTCCGAGATTAATCCTAAATAATTGCGCGCATTCAAATCGCTGGCTTCCTGCTTGTAAGCGGGTAAACACAGCCCACCTTTTTTATCTACCCATTCTACGGTTCCCGAGAGGGGTATGCGGTTGATATGAACATTAAAAAGGCTTAAAAAAATCCTTACCTGTTGGGTTTCATTATGAAGATATTTATCTTCATATACTGTGTTTACTTCCAGTACCCGGCCATCCGCCGGAGCCAAGACCATATTCGGTTCTGCGGTGCTGTTCCGCTCAGGGTTGCGGAAAAAATAAATGCAGAATAATGTGAAGGCTAAGGGTATTAGTGAGAGTTTATAAAAAGGGCTTAAGTATAGAAAAAGGGTAACGAGCGCAAAGCCGACAATAAAAGGCCAGCCTTCTTTGGCAATTATAAACTTATGCATCAAGTTCTACTCTCCCGATTAAGTATTTTCATTTCTATATGATAAACCAAAGTTAATTATACAAAAAATTAAGGTAAATTGTAAACGTAGTGTATAAATAGGCAGGAGTTTCGAATGAACCATATAATGTATCCATAGTCTTGCTATGAAAATTTATGTGATTCTGCTGCTGATGCTTGTACTTTGCGGATACAGGTAATAATATGTTTTAATAACGAAACAAAAAAATGTTTCCCGCTTCTTTAAAAGGTCGAGTTCCTATTAACAAAACAAGCGGAGGGTTCTGATCCCCCGTCTCGTTGCAGCGGCGCGTTGAAACTGCTCCGCAGTTTTTCTGCTGCTTAAACTTGCACTATAGGGAATTATTTAAGTAAAATTGACATTATATGATATGGCTTATTTCTAAATAGAAATAGATGGCTGTTAATGGGGACATTCCCCGGGGGAATTGCATGTAAGAAATAATTTATCAAGCATTACGATAAAAGCATTTGAGAAGAAAATCAAAGTAATTAAGGGGTGTGTCCCCTTACATTAAAGGAGGAAATGATATGTCGACCGTCCGGAACCTGCCCAGTGTTTATGAACCGGCCAGTGTGGAAAACAAGTGGTATGAATACTGGAGAAGCAATAATTATTTTGCCCCCGGTGATGATTATGATAAAAAACCCTTTTCGATTGTAATGCCTCCCCCCAATGTAACTGGTTCTTTGCATTTGGGACATGCCATGGATGCCGCTCCCCAGGATATTTTGACGCGCTGGCGGCGTATGCAGGGCTATAATGCGCTTTGGCTGCCCGGTACTGACCATGCCGGCATCGCTACCCAGGCCAAGGTGGAAGAGAATCTGGCCCAGGAAGGGATAAGTAAAAATGATTTGGGCCGGGAAAAATTTCTGGAGCGTGTTTGGGAATGGAAAAATCTTTATGGCAACCGGATTACCAAGCAATTGAGCCTGATTGGTTCGTCCTGTGATTGGAGCCGGGAGCGTTTTACCATGGATGAAGGCTGTTCTCAAGCAGTACGGGAAGTTTTTGTTAATCTTTATGAGAAAGGCTTGATTTACCAGGGCGATTACATAGTTAACTGGTGTCCGCGCTGCAATACGGCGATTTCGGATATTGAGGTGGAACATGAGGATAGTGAAGGCAAGCTCTGGCATATAAAATATCCTATAGCAGATTCCGAAGATTTTCTGGTAGTTGCTACCACCCGGCCGGAAACCATGCTGGGGGATACCGGAGTGGCAGTTAATCCCGAGGATGAAAGATATCAGCATCTGGTAGGCAAAAAGGTCTTATTGCCTTTAATGAATCGCTTAATTCCCATATTCGCTGATAGTTATGTTGACCGGGAATTTGGCACCGGGGCCGTTAAAGTTACTCCTGCCCATGATCCCAACGATTTCGATATGGGTTTGAGAAACAATCTGGAACAAATTATTATTATGGACAGCCATGCGGTGATGAATCAGAATGCCGGTCCTTACCAGGGCCTGGATCGCAAAGCCTGCCGCCAGCAGGTGATTAAGGACCTGGAAGCTAAAGGCCTGCTGCTCAAGGTTGAAGCCCATAACCACGCGGTAGGACATTGCCAGCGCTGTGACACGGTTATCGAACCGTTGGTTTCCAAGCAATGGTTTGTAAAAATGAAGCCCTTGGCCGAGCCTGCCATTCAGAAGGTTCTTAGCGGCGAAATTAAATTTGTGCCCGAGCGTTTTACCCGGATATATATAAATTGGATGGAAAACATACGCGACTGGTGCATTTCCCGGCAATTATGGTGGGGGCACCGCATTCCAGTCTGGTACTGCCAGGACTGCGGTGAGATCATCTGCAGCAAAGAAGATCCTCAAAAGTGCTCAAGCTGCTCGTCCAGCAATCTTAAACAGGATGAAGATGTTTTGGACACCTGGTTCAGCAGTGCTTTATGGCCTTTTTCGACTTTGGGCTGGCCGCAGCAGACCAAGGATCTGGAGTATTTCTACCCCACCAGTGTTCTGGTTACGGGACGTGATATTATATTCTTTTGGGTAGCCCGCATGATTTTCTCAGGGATTGAGCAAACCGGGCAGGTGCCTTTCCGTGAAGTTAACATACATGGATTGGTCCTGGACGGACAGGGACGCAAAATGAGCAAGTCCCTGGGTAATGGCATTGACCCGATTGAAGTTATTGAAAAATATGGTGCCGATACATTGCGTTTCTCGTTGGTTACCGGGGTAACACCAGGTAATGATGTGCGCTTCAACTGGGAAAAGGTTGAGAACACCCGCAACTTTGCCAATAAGATATGGAACGCTTCCCGTTTTGTGCTGATGAATTTGGAGGGCTATACCGAAGTTCAACTGCTTGAAAACTCCTTGGAACTATCCGACCGTTGGATATTATCGCGTTTACAAGCTAACATTGCCGAGGTTACCCGCCTTCTGGAAAGGTATGACTACGGTGAAGCGGCGCGCTCGTTGTATGAATTTATCTGGGATGAATTCTGCGACTGGTATATTGAACTGGCCAAGCGGAGGCTTTTCAATTCGGAGAACACCCAGGCCAGGCTCTTGGTGCAAAATGTTTTGCGTTTGGTCTTAATGGATATTTTGAAATTGCTGCATCCATTCATGCCATTTATAACTGAAGAAATCTATCAATATCTGCCCGGTCACAGTGAAACCATCATGCGCGAGGCCTGGCCGGTGCAGAATTCCCAAATGCTTTGGCCCGCCGCAGTGGAGCAAATGCAGTCAATCATGCAGCTTATCCGGGCTTTACGCAATATCCGTGCCGAGTTTAATGTCAGTCCCGGTGCTCCCATTAAAGCTATTATGCTGGTGGCTGATGATTCCAAATCTCAACTTATCAGGGAGAATCAGAACTATATTATGCAAATGGCCAATGTGGCCGAACTGCAAGTTCTAAAAGCATTGGACGAAAAACCGCGGCATGCAGTTTCCGCACTTACAACCCTGGCTGAGGTCTATGTGCCCCTGGAGGGAGTCATCGATGTGGAAAAGGAAATCCAACGTCTGCTCAAAGAAATGAAGAATGCGGAAAACGATGAGCAAAAAGCCCTGGCAAAGTTAAACAATGAGAACTTCCTGGCCCGTGCACCCCAGGAAGTAATTGAAAAAGAAAAGGCGAAAGCTGAGGAAGCAAAAATAAAAAAAGAGGGTATTGGACAACGGCTGCAGGTACTGAAGAGCGAATAAGAGAAAAATTAAGCAAGATTAGCAGTCCTGGTATACAGCCGGGACTTGAGAAAATAGAAAACTTATTGCTTGAGTTAGGTCATCCCGAAAACGATTTACAGTGTGTGCATATAGCGGGAACCAACGGCAAAGGCTCCAATTCGTTTATGATGGCTGCCTTGCTCCAACAAGCCGGTTACCGGGTGGGGCGCTTTATATCGCCCCATATCCATTTATATTGTGAGAGATTTGTGGTAGACGATTGTGAGATATCCCCGGAATTGTTATTAAGCTATTTGGACCTGCTAGAGGATAGAATTAATCGGATGCAAGCCCGGGGTCTGGCGCAGCCCACCGAGTTTGAAATACTTACCGCACTGGCCCTGCAATTTTTTAAAGATATGCAGGTGGAAATGGCAGTTCTGGAAGTGGGGATGGGCGGCCGGTATGATTCCACTAATGTCGTAATACCCAGGGTTTCAATAATTACCGGTATTGCCTATGACCATACCGCATTTTTGGGTTCCACTCTTGAAGAGATTGCCGCTAACAAGGCCGGGATAATAAAGTATAAAGTACCAGTAATAATTGGGCACATGGATAACGCAGCCCGCCAGGTGATCGAAACCGAAGCCCGGCGGCAGCAAGCTCCGGTTTATGATAGTTCCCTGGTGCAGATAATTGCCCAAGACCGCTCCGGCATAAATGGACGGCTGCTTGATTTAAAGCTTCCCGGGCTTATCTTAAAGGATGTATTTTTCCCGTTGCTGGGTGAATACCAGTTAAATAATCTGGCAACAGTATTGACCGCTTTAATAGCTCTGGGAAACGAGATTTTTCCACTTAATGAGGCTGTGATCAGAAAGGGCCTGGCGAGTATAAAAATACCCGGGAGGATGGAAATAATTCAGCAGCAGCCTTTAGTGGTTTTGGATGCGGCCCATAATCCTCAAGCCGCGGGGGCTCTGGCTGAGTCTTTGGCCAAGCTTTTTCCCGGCCAAACCAGAGTTATGCTCTGCGGTGTATTGGATGACAAGGATGCACAAAATATACTTGATTATCTGGTTGCGGATACTAGAATATTTTTGGTCACAAAGCCTGCCGGACCCCGCGCTCAAGAATGGCAAAGGTTAAAAATGCTGCTTGAGCAAACAAACCCGGATAAACCAGTTTATTTGGAAGAGAATATAAATAAGGCGGTAGCATTAGGGCTGGAAATGACTGGAGAAGACGAGTATTTTCTGATTACCGGATCTTTTTACGTACTGGATCAAGCGCGCCGCTATTTAACCAGAGGTTAAGCCAGAACTTAGTACATCTCAATCACGGGCTTCTTGAATGCCTTGTTCTTCACTTCATTATTAGTGAGCGGAAGCGAACACGGTGGTGCCCAGAGGGTGCTTGTTTTGCTCGGTCTGAAGCGGTTTGCTAATTTAACCAGAGGTTAAGCTATTGTTAACAGATTCTTAACACTGAGTTAAAGTTTTTATTTGCTATAATTAAACTAATAAGATGTTTGGAAATCTGAGGAGGTATTATAGTGGTTTTCAAATTAAAGCCACGGGAAGATAAGTTTTATATATTTTTTGATGAACTGGCAGATGCCATCTGTGAAGCTGCCAACATATTGCAGGATTTCTCCCGCACGGCCACCAAAGCTGAAGCCAAACTGGAGCTGCTGACCGAGATGGAGGAAAAAGGCGATAAGATTTTATCAAGGGTAATGAAGGAAATCAACAGTTCCTTTATAGCACCTTTTGATCGTGAAGACATATTGCTTTTGGCTCGTGAGTTAAACAATATACTGGATCATATCCAGGGCTCCATGGAAAAATTCGTTATGTATAAAGCCGATCCCCCCAAAGAGCCCAAATATGTTGTGAAATTGATTAATGTTATTGCATTGGCTGCTGGGGAAATCAAGGATGCGGTTATAAAACTTCCCGAGGTTAAAAGCAATCATAATGGGATTGTTATTGCTTGTGACAAAATAAGAGCTTATGAAAACGAGGGCGATTACCTGTATAGAACAGGTATTGCCCTTCTTTTTGAAGATCGGGAAAATGTAATCGAAATTATCAAATGGAAAGAGATATATGAACATCTGGAAACAACCCTGGATTATTGCGAAAACGTCAGCAATATTATCAAAGGAATAACGGTGAAGTATGTTTAGCCTCACAGTTATTATTTTTATTGTTTTGCTGGCTCTATCTTTCGATTTTATCAATGGTTTCCATGATACTGCAAATGCCATTGCCACCTCGGTATCTACCAAAGCCCTTTCCCCACGGGCTGCAATATTGATTGCCGCCAGCTTGAATTTTATTGGAGCTCTCAGCGGAACTGCTGTTGCTACAACCATTGGCAAGAGTATTGTAGCTCCTGAAAACGTAACATCCCTGGTTTTAATAACCGCCCTCCTTGGAGCCATCTTCTGGAATTTATTTACCTGGTATTATGGAATTCCCAGCAGTTCTTCCCATGCTTTGATTGGAGGTTTGATTGGAGGGGTTGTTGCCGAATTTGGTGCCAGCCATGTTATTTGGCAGGGCTTTTTTAAAATTCTTTCCGGTTTGATATTAGCTCCTATTATTGGTTTGTTGGCTGGAAGTATGGTTATGACCCTGTTGTTTTGGATATTCAGGCAGGCTTCTCCGGCGAAAACTAACAACAGCTTTCGGAAATTGCAGATCTTGTCGGCGGGTATGGCTTCCTTTGCGCATGGTTCTAATGATGCACAAAAATCCATGGGTATTATTACTATAATGCTGGTCAGCGGAGGTTTTATCAACACTTTTCATGTTCCCTTTTGGGTGGTGGTATCCTGTGCTATGGCCATGGCTGCCGGTACCGCCATTGGTGGCTGGCGGATAATCCGAACCATGGGAGGGAAGATTTTTCGCATCGAGCCGATTAATGGTTTTGCTGCGGATTTTACCTCATCCCTGGTTATTTATTGCGCCAGCCTCTTGGGTGCTCCCGTAAGCACTACCCATGTGGTATCCTCTTCGATTATGGGTGTAGGAGCGGCTAAAAGAATGAGGGGGGTGCGCTGGAACATAGCCCGGCAAATTTTAATCGCCTGGTTCATAACCATTCCTTCAGCAGCCTTTGCAGCTATCCTTATTTACAATATGATTAACTTATTTCTATAATATAGTTGTGTAGTAATATATAGTTAGGGAACTCGGCCAAATTCATTTAAGTGTTTCTTTGAACATGTCTTTAAGGGGGAAGGGTGATTGAAAGTCTATAAAATTCCGGAAGCCACGGTTATGAGGCTGTCAATCTACTCCCGATATCTAAAACAGTTGATGGATGAAGAAAAAGAAACCATTTCATCTGGTGAAATAGCTATCGGTGTAGGTGTGAGTTCAGCCCAAGTTAGAAAAGATCTGGCCTATTTTGGGGAATTTGGGACCCGCGGAGTAGGATATAAGGTTGAAGAGTTGTATGGATACTTAATGAAGATCCTGGGTCTGGATCGCCGGTGGAATATTATCATAATTGGTGCTGGCAAACTTGGTTCGGCCTTTGCTTTATACCAGGGTTTTATCGACCGCGGTTTTACCATCAGCGCAATTCTTGATATCGATGAGAAAATAATCGGCACCCAATTGGAAGGTGTCCTGATTGAAGACATGGCGGTATTGGAAGAACGGGTTAAGGAGAAAAATATTACTCTTGGGGTAATAACTGTGCCGGCGTTTGCTGCTCAGGAAGTCACTGACAAGCTGATAGCTTCGGGTGTAAAAGCGATATTGAACTTTTCTCCCCGGGTACTTAAGGTGCCCAACGAAGTTATTTTGCGTAATGTTGATCTTTCGGTTAACCTGGAAGTTTTAAGCTTTTATCTGGCTTTTAATCGCTAAACTATTTTTAAAAAAATCATACATAAAGAATCATTAATCCATACTGTAATACTCCAACAGTATGGATTTTCATATTCTCAGCTCTTGCCGGAGGATAGCTTGTTTTTGCTAAATACTAATGCTAAACTTTAAAAAACATCTAGGTCTTGGAGGTAAAACTGTGGCAAATCGATCGCACTCTTATCCGAACTGGCAAGTCCTGCTTATTCTATTGGTTCTGGGTGGAATCATTGGCGGTTGGATAGGGGATGCCCTATTGAGTGTTTGGCCGGGTTTAAAAACCTTGGGCCAGGTTCAGAGTGTTGGACTGCCTTCATTTTCTTTGAATCTGCGGGTATTCACCTTGAATTTTGGCTTCATGCTCCATGTTAACTTCTTCACCCTTTTGGGTTTTGTTTTGGCTTATATAGTATACCGGCGCTGGTAATTAGAGGATATATGCGTGAAACGAATTATTTTAGCATCTCAATCACCAAGACGCAGAATGCTAATGGAAATGCTGGGTCTTGATTTTGTTTCTATAACTGCAGATGCCGATGAATCATTTTATCCGGGGGAACAAGCACAGCCAGGCGCTGAAAGGATTGCCAGGCAAAAAGCCCTTTCGGTTGCCCGGAATTTAAGCGAAGGTCTGGTGATAGCGGCCGACACCGTAGTATGCAGTGAAGGCGAAATTATGGGTAAACCCCTGAATGAGGAAGATGCCTTCAGAAAATTGTCCCAACTCAGCGGCAAAGCACATCAGGTGATAACCGCCATATGTATTATCGATATAGAGGAACAAATCCTTGAACTTGAAAGTGAACTGACTACCGTGTATTTCAGGGATATATCCCCGGGGGAAATATCCGCTTATATAAATAGCGGGGAGTCCATGGATAAAGCCGGGGCTTACGGCATACAGGGTTTGGCTTCGGTTTTTGTAGAAAAAATAGATGGTTGTTATTTTAATGTAGTAGGTTTGCCATTGAGCAGGTTGTACAAAGCATTGAAAAGGCGTGGTGTTAATTTGTTGGAGGGTTAGCCTGATGAGTGAATACAGCATTAACATCAAGGATTTACCTGAAAATATGCGGCCCCGGGAGAAACTCATGACCAATGGGGAAGGAAGCTTAAATGACGCTGAACTGCTGGCTATAGTACTGGGCAGCGGCTCACCGGAACTTAATGCTCTTGACTTGGCAGAATACTTGCTAAGTAAACATAACGGCAATCTCCGCTATTTAAGGGAAGCCAGTCTTGAGGAGTTACTAGCTGAGCGTGGTATAGGACCGGCTAAAGCGGTAGCCATAAAAGCTGCTATTGAGATGGGCAAAAGAATAGCGGGTGATATCCAAATCAGAAGAACTATAAAATCACCCGAGGACGTTAAAAATACTGTAAAAGAAATGCTTATGGAAGAGATGCGAAATTATGACCGTGAGCACTTCCGGGTAATGTACCTTGACCGCAAAGGTGGGCTGCTGCTTATGGAAGATGTCTCGATTGGAGGTCTGCATAGCTCCATAGTACATCCCAGAGAAGTATTCAAAACTGCGGTCAAGAAAAGTGCGGCATCGATTATTCTGGTACATAACCATCCCAGCGGAGATCCGGCTCCAAGTACTGAGGATATTGAAGTTAGCAAACGCTTGGTTGAAGCAGGCAAAGTTATGGGTATAGAAGTTTTAGACCATGTAATAATAGGTGAAAGCAAATACTGTAGTTTAAAAGAGCGAGGCTTAATTTAGATAGGAGGAACAATACTGTGGTTTTTGGAAAGGATATGGGAATAGATTTGGGAACTGCCAACACCCTGGTACACTTAAAGGGGAAAGGCGTTATTTTACGGGAACCAAGCGTAGTTGCAATCCAGAATGACACTGGCCGGGTGCTTGCAGTAGGGGAGGAAGCCAAGCAAATGATTGGTCGAACTCCCGGAAACATTGTGGCCATAAGACCGATGAAGGACGGGGTTATTGCTGATTTTGATATTACCCAGGCTATGCTTAAATACTTTATCAATAAAGCCCTGGAACAAAAAATGCCCTTTATTCGTCCCCGGGTTATTATCAGTGTTCCAACCGGATGTACAACTGTGGAAGAAAGAGCCGTAAGGGAAGCAGCTTTGGCCGGTGGTGCCAAAGAGGCCTACTTAATCGAAGAACCGATGGCAGCCGCGATTGGTGCCGGCTTGCCGGTGCATGAACCTACCGGCAATTTAATTGTCGATATAGGTGGTGGAACCACTGAAGTAGCGGTAATATCACTTGGTGGAATAGTTACTGCCCGCTCCATAAGAGTGGCGGGAGACAAAATGGATGAGGCGATCATTCAAAATTTGAGAAAGAATTATAATCTGCTAATCGGAGAACGTACGGCTGAGGACATAAAAATGTCCATAGGCTCCGCCATGTGGGAAGGCGAAGAGGAATATTACGAAGTCCGGGGCCGCGATCTGGTCAGCGGGCTGCCCAAGACCATCAGGGTTTCTTCTCTGGAGATATTGCAGGCATTGAAAGAAACGGTTGAACAGATAATTGACGGCATAAAAGTATGTTTGGAAAAAACTCCTCCCGAACTGGCTTCGGATATTATGGACCGGGGAATTATAATGGCGGGAGGCGGAGCCCTGCTTAAAGGACTGGATAAATTGATCAGCAAAGAGACGGATATGCCGGTGTATGTTTGTGATGAACCCCTCTTGGCGGTGGCCCGGGGGACAGGAAAAGTATTGGAAAATATCGAAATCCTCAAAAAGGTTTTGATCTCACCCAAAAAATCCTTTTAAATAGGTGAATAATTTTGTTTAAATTCTTGCGCAATAAATACTTCTGGTTGCTGTCTTTACTTATCGTTGTTTCATTTTTGACAATTAACCTGACTACCAATGACCGGGAGAATATTACTGGAATAGAGAAGATAATCAGGAATATGTATACCCCGCTGCAAAGCGGGGTTAGCGAGTTTCGGCTGAATCTGAACGAATTTACTACGGTATTCAATAATAAAAAGAGCTTGAATAATAGGATTAAAAGTCTGGAAGCGGAAAATCACCGCATTAGTTTGGAAAATCAGGTACTACGGGAGAATGAGGCTGAACTTAAGCGGCTTCGGAATATACTGGCCTTTAAGGAATCAAGTCTGGCTACCTATGATTTGCTGCCGGCTCGGGTAGTAAGCCGCAGCCCCAATAACTGGTATCAGACTTTAATTATCGACAAAGGGTCCCGGGCGGGCATTAAAAAAGGCATGACCGTGATTACGCCCAAAGGGTTAGTCGGCAGTGTAGGAAGTGTTGGGGGCAATTCGGCTCATATCAACCTTATAACCGACCGCGAAGTTGCGGTGGGAGCCATACTTCAGGAGAACCGGGAGACCAGTGGGATTGTTGAGGGCTGTGGAGACCGGACATTCTTAAGGATGATAAATGTTCCCTATTACTCCAAGGTTGAGAAAAATAACCGCGTAGTTACTTCGGGGTTATCCCTGACTTTCCCCAAAGGTATTTTTATCGGCACTGTCAGTGAAGTCACCCGCGAACGGGGTGGGTTGCAATTATCGGCAAGTGTCGAACCCGCGGTAGACTTCGATAAACTCGAAGAAGTGCTTATTATAACCGATTATCATCCAGTTACTGAAAGTGAAAGCCAGGAAGAAACGGGAGAGTAGAAAATTGCGTTATTTAATGCTGGCTGTATTGCCAGTTCTGTCAATATTTCTCCAATCGACATTATTCAGTTCCTATAGTATAAAAGGAAATATACCGGATGTGGTGCTGATATTTGTCGTCTTTTTCGCCCTCCTCAACAATGCCAACCAAAGTGCAGGGTATGGTTTCTTATGCGGTCTGCTGGAAGACCTGTATATGGGAAGGTTTATAGGTATAAATGCCATTTCCAAAGCATTAACCGCTTATACTATTGGGCGTCTGCAGGGCAATGTTTTTAAGGAGAACATAATGGTAGGGGTTATTGCGGTCGTGATAGGTACCGTAATTAATTCCCTGCTTTTATTGGTTTTAAGCTGGTCGGTAAGTGATATCTATAATGTTGATCTGGGCCTTTTCATCAGCATTATTTTGCAATGCGTATATAATGTGATTATCGCGGTACCGGCTTATGTTTGGTACTATAACTCATCACACCATGGGTGGCTTAGAAAAACAGGAGATAATCGATGAAAAACAATAATTTTAAAATTAATCTCAAAATCTATGCCTACATGGTAGTGTTTTTGCTGGGAGTATTATGCATACGACTGGCCATTGTACAGCTTTTCAATAATGATATATACCAGACCCAGGCCAAAGAGAACCGTATTCGCCTGGTCGCCATAAAGGCTCCGCGCGGCGAGATTTATACCAGCAATGGTGAGAAATTGGCCAGCAACAAACTGGTTTACACCGTGAGTTTAACATATATGGAAATTAGCGATTATGATCAGGTGAGCAAACGCCTGGTTGATATATTAGACGATTACTATCCCGAAATCACTGCAGAATATATAAAGCAAAAAATTGAATTACAAAAAAGCCGCCTCTTTGAACCGGTAATAATAATGAGGGATATTCCCTGGGAACTGGTGGTAAAACTGGAAGAGAATCGCCGGGAGCTTTTAGGCGTAACAGTTACAGTTGAACCGCTCCGTTTTTATCCTCAGGGATCTTTAGCCGGACATGTCCTGGGCTATATCCATTCCATTAATCCAGACGAACTATCTGGAACTGAAACACCCAAGTACAGTATTGCGAGTCTTATAGGCAAGTCGGGCGTGGAGAAGTATTATGAGCAGGAACTGCGCGGTAAAGATGGGGCGCGCCGGGTGGAAGTTGATTCCCGGGGACGCCCGGTCCGGGAATTGGTTACTCTGGAGCCCGAATCCGGAAACGATCTGTATCTGACTTTAGACTTGAACCTCCAGAAGGTAATGGAAAACAGCATGGAAACCACGCTGAAAAACCTGCAGTCCAAATATCCCAAAGCCCGAGTCGGTTCAGCGGTGGTGCTTAATGTCAAGACCGGAGAAATTTTGGCGATGTGCAGCAGCCCGTCCATGTTCCCCGATGATTGGAAGGGGAATTTGAGTTCAGCACGCTTGCCTTATTATATTCCGCAAGCCTATGATTATGATCCGCTCAATCCCGGTGCTCTAGTGAACAGAGCAATTCAGTCCACTTATCCGCCGGGTTCTACTTTTAAACCGGTTACCGGTATGGCCGCTTTAGAGAAGGGGATGATGGACCCCGAACAATCTGTAAACTGTGGCGGCGCCTATTGGATAGCACCGTATATCAAATGCACCGGAGTGCATGGCAATGTGAACTTCAAATCAGCCATGGCGGTTTCCTGCAATACTTATTTTCAGGAGATGGGACGGCGGGCGACTAAAGATGAGATGATCCGGGTGGCAGGTGAAATGGGTTTGGGGAGCAAAACCGGAGTCGACCTGCCGGAAGAAAAAAGTGGACGTTTGCCAACCCTGGCCTGGAAAAAGGAATACTGGGGTAACATTACCGACCGAAAATACGAAGCCCTGCAGAAACAACTGGAAGAGCGTTATGCCCAGTTGCTGGAAGGCGCTGAAAGTGATGAAGAAAAAGAACGTCTAGAGAAAAAACTTAAAAATGAGAAGATCAGGTTGGAAGCCCAATATGAGATAGAGTATGATTTCCAAACCGCCTGGCAGGATTATGATACTTTTAATATGTCGATCGGCCAGGGTTATAATGATTATTCGGTCATGCAGCTGGCCAGTTATATCGCAACCGTAGCCAATGGCGGTAATCTTATGCGTCCTTATGTAGTGCAGAAAATAGTAAGCCACGATAATAAGCTGGTTAAGAAAAACCAAGCAGAGTTAGTCAGGAAGGTGGATATCAAGGACACAACCCTGGCGGTTACCCGCGAGGCAATGACCCAGGTTACCCAACCCGGAGGAACTGCTTATTTTCTCTTCAGCAACTTCCCGGCTAATATCAAAGTAGGAGCCAAGACTGGTACAGCAGAAACAGGCAGAAGCGGAGATGACAAGTTGCGCGAATTTCATGGCGTTTTTGTGGCTTTTGCGCCTTTTGACAACCCGGAAATAGCTTTTGCCGGAGTAGTTGAGTACGGCCAGCACGGCAGTGAATCAGCAGGCCTGGTTTGTAAAGCTGTATTTGAACAATATTTCGGCCTGGTCGATCATCTGGCCGATGAAAAGAACCAGCAAACTACTGACGAGGAAACACCCCATACCAATCCAATTACAAGTGAATAATTTATTCCAACGACATTTTTTTCGAACCGGATGGCGAATTAGCGAATTATTTAATTAGGATTGAACGACCTGGATAGAGGAATTTAGAGCAAAGTTCCTCTATTTTTTTGTTTTTCTAAGAAGGAAATAAATGTCAATTATAGAATAAGGAGGGAGTGGGGCCGAGAATCGAACTCTGAATAGGAGGTAATGCAGTGGCAGCAGTAGTTAAACGTAAAAAAGGAAAAATAAAAATAAATATGCAGTCCAACCTTTCTTTTGCGGAAATAAAAGACCAGCTAAGGGAACAGTTGAAATCAGTGGGCGATTTTTGGCTGGGAGGTGGAGTCAGCATAGAAACCGGACCCAAGGTTTTGACTAAGCAGCAACTTGGAGAAATACAAACTATATTATCCGGGCATGGTTTGCATTTACAGAATACTGTTGACAACGAAAACGGCTCCAAGTTGGAAAACTTCGATAATGAGCCGTCTCCTTTTGAACACTTGCCTTATTATGAGGAAACTGCCTTGATCTGTAAAAGCCTGCGATCAGGTCAAAAAATAATTACGGAAGGGAATATAGTTATCCTTGGTGATGTTAATCCGGGGGCCGAGGTAGTTGCCGGAGGCAATATTCTGGTTATGGGCTCCATACGCGGTATGGTGCATGCCGGTGTTTTCGGGGACGAAAGTGCATTGGTTGCTGCTTATAGGCTCAGTCCAACCCAGTTGCGAATTGCCAGTCACATAACAAGGCCCCCCGACGGAGAATTAATTATAGTTGAATGCCCCGAATTGGCCAGAATCAGAGGAGGAAAGGTTTGTATAGAAAAACTAAAAATATGATTGGAGGATTAAGAATGAAGAGTAGGGTGTTGGTTGTTACTTCCGGGAAAGGAGGCGTGGGTAAGACCACAACAACTGCCAATTTAGGAACTGCTTTAGCGATGATGGGTAAAAAAGTAGTATTGCTGGATACTGATATCGGTCTTCGCAATCTGGATGTAGTAATGGGTCTGGAAAACCGAATAGTATTTGACATTGTAGATGTTGTAAACGCTAAATGCAAGTTGAAACAGGCCTTAATCAGAGACAAGCGTTTTGAAGGACTTGCCCTTCTTCCTGCGGCGCAAACCAAGGACAAATCAGCGGTAACTCCGCATCAGATGAAAAGTTTGACCAATGAATTGCGCAGTGACTATGATTACATTCTGGTTGATTGCCCGGCGGGAATAGAGCAGGGTTTTCGGAATGCCATAGCTGGAGCAGATGATGCCATTGTGGTAGCTACCCCGGAAGTCTCTTCAGTAAGAGATGCTGATCGTATTGTGGGACTTTTGGAAGCTGCCGGCTTAAATAAAAGCCGCTTAATCATCAACCGCCTGCGCAGCAAAATGGTGAAACGTGGTGATATGATGAATATTGAAGATATTATCGATATCTTATCGATTGATCTACTGGGTGTAGTGCCTGAAGATGAAGTTATCGTAATTTCAACCAACCGTGGGGAACCGGCCGTAATGGAAAATGCATCCCGGGCAGGAGCTGCCTACCGGCGTATTGCAAGAAGAATAACCGGAGAAGATGTGCCTATGTTTAATTTTGACGACTCTAACAATATACTGGACCGGTTTAAGAAAATTCTTAAGCTGGCCAGATAGAGGGGGGAGAGGGTTTGTTAGATATTATAAGCCGTATATTTTTCCGGGATAATGCGGGAAGTCGAGAAGTTGCCCGGGAGCGTTTGCGCTTGGTGCTCATCCATGACCGGGCATCAGTATCTCCGAATTTCCTCAATGCCATGAAAGAAGAACTTATCAGGGTTATCCGTGAATATATGGATATTGATGAGGATTCGCTGGTGGTAAGCTTTGAAAACGAGGATGATTCAGTGGCATTGGTGGCCAACATCCCGATCCGGGGATTTCGACGTGCAGTCAATGAATGAAAACACTTAATTTAATAATGCTGGTATCTGGATGATATTGTGAAAGGCAAATATTTATCTGTAAAGGGTGTCAATAAAGCCATCATATTGTTAGGCCGAGCAAAAAGAGCGAAGAGCAAGGCTTTCAAGAAACCCGTGATTGAGGCGTACATGGGGTACGTCGATTGAACGGGGTTCTTGAATAACGCAGCTATTCGCTTTTTTTGACGGTCTGGAAAGGCAAATATTTGCCTTTATTAGACATCTGGACACTGCTGTTTCAATGGCCGTATAATGAACGGGGAGGTATAAGAAGTTGGACATAAAAAGACTCAAGTTCATTGACCGGCCATTTCTTATGGTATTGTTTGTAATCATAGCCTTTGGGCTTGTCGTTTTAACCAGTGCAAGTTTTACGGTATCCAGTGATCCTTATTTTTATTTAAAGAAACAATCATTCTTTATAATATTAGGTCTGATCGCTGCGGTCATGGTTATGCGCTATGATTATACCCAGCTCAAAAGATATAGTAAAGTATTATATGTGTTATCCATTCTTTTACTGATTCTGGTGAAATTTTGGGGCCAGGAGCTTAGAGGAACCACAGGCTGGATCGGTATCGGACCATTGCCTCTGGTCCAACCGGCCGAATTTACCAAAGTATGTTTAATTCTGGCCTTTGCGGAATTTTTGAACCAGCGTAAAGGTATGTTGAATACTCTGGGTGAGATGATACCCTGTTTCATATATATGGGAATTCCCTTTATTCTCATATTGGCACAGCCTGATCTCGGTACTGCATTGGTTTACATCGCTATAACAGTAGTGATGATGTTTACGGCTGGAGCTAATCCTGGAGTTCTTTTACGGGTAATTGCCGGATGCATTTTTTTGCTTTCCTTAATTCTGTTTTTACATTTTCAGTTTGGAATGTGGCTCCCTTTGGAAGATTATCAATTGAACCGGCTTACGGTGTTTTTAAATCCCTATGAAGATGGACAAGGCGGCCGCGGAGCCGGCTGGAACACGATTCAGTCGCTAATTGCCATAGGTTCGGGGGGATTAACCGGTAAAGGCTTGTTTAACGGTACTCAGGTGCAATTGAACTTCCTGCCTGAACATCATACCGATTTTATTTATGCGGTAATCGGAGAGGAACTCGGCTTTTTGGGAGCTACTTTCCTGATAATCTTATATGGCATACTTGTTATCAGAGCAATTTATATAAGCTTTAATGCCAAAGAACTTTATGGCAGCTTAATGGTTTTGGGAATTACCGCCATGTGGCTTTTCCACGTTTTTGAAAGTATAGGAATGTCCATAGGGTTGATGCCTATAACCGGCATTCCTCTGCCCTTCTTGAGCTACGGGGGAAGCTCCATGATAACCAATCTTATTGCAGTAGGGCTAATCCTAAGTGTAAATATCAGGGGCAAGAAAATTGTTTTCTAAATTTCTGAAACTGAGGCACAAACATGCCATTGATATAAGGAATACCACTTGATCTAAACTGAACCATAATGGCTTTAGTGATATCTTACTAAAGAAAAATATATTATATGCAGGATTTTTGCGTATTATGTTGAATAGAGACTAACAGAAGCTAAAGTAATACTTGCTCACCGAGTTTTGGACTCTACGGCTTTGTGCTATGAGTCTTTGACCGATAGGGTATGAAGGGAAACCTTTGTGCCTCCCATCTGGAAAGGAGGGCTGATAGAGCGAACTGATAATGTCGTGCTGAACCGTTTTGCAGTGTTCGGTTTTTTTTTGCCAATTTCAGTTCGAAAAACTTTGCAGGTTGTTTCTAAAGGAGTAAATCAATGGAATCTATTAATGCCATATTGATGCAAAAAGCAGAAATACTCGAAATAGTAAAAATGTCGCTGACGGTGTCCGGCTCTGCAACTATTATTAGTGCATTTATCGGTATTCCCCTGGGAGCCTGGATTGGGCTGTCCGATTTCCCGGGGCGAAGACTGCTGTTAAGAGTAATTTATACTCTAATGGCTTTACCACCAGTATTGGCTGGTCTTCTGGTTTATCTGTTGCTTTCCCGCAGCGGCCCTCTAGGGGTATGGGAATTGCTGTTTACTCCAACGGCTATGATATTAGCCCAGTGTCTGCTGGTTACGCCCATCATAGCCGGTCTGGTTGCGGCAGCTATTGCCGGCAAGGAGGGAATCATTTTTGACCACGCTCTAAGCCTGGGCGCCAATCGTATGCAAGCCATGTGGACGATTATAAGGGAAACGCGCAGCAGTATAATCGCCGCAGTTTTGACCGGATTTGGACGGGCCTTTGCAGAGGTGGGCGCAGTTATGCTGGTGGGTGGTAACATCCGTCATATGACCAGGGTTTTGACTACATCGATTGTTTTGGAAACGCGGCAGGGCAATTTTGAAATGGGTGTTGCCTTGGGAATTATTCTGCTCATTATTTCCTTTACAGTTAGTTCAATAGTCCTTAGCAATGCTGATGAGTTTAAACTCACATAATGAGGTAGTTGTTATGAATTTATTTGAAATTGATGGGGTTACCAAAAAATATGGTTCGCGAACCGTGCTTGATGTTTCCGAACTTAAACTGCAAAAGGATAGGATTTATGCCATAATGGGGCCCAACGGCTCGGGAAAAACGACATTCATGCGTTTGTTGAATCTGCTCGATACTCCGGATAGCGGGCATATTAAATTCATGGGCGAGGATATCAATGATTCGGTCAGCAAGCGTTTGGATATTTCCCGTAGAATGTGCATGGTTTTCCAAAGGCCATTTATGTTCCGCAGCAGTGTTTTTAACAATGTAGCCTACGGCTTAAAACTGCGCAAAGAGAGCAAGGCTGAATGTGAAAAGAAGGTTAAGGAAGTCCTGGAATTCGTAGGTATGAGTCCGTTCACAAATCAACTAGCTACCCGGCTTTCCGGCGGCGAAATGCAAAGAGTGGCTTTGGCCCGGGCCCTGGTTTTGCGGCCGCAGTTGCTTCTGCTGGATGAACCGACCGCTAATCTGGACCCCAACAGTGTAAAGCATATTGAAAAAATTATTCTCAACTGGCACCATCAGTACAGCACCAGTGTAATCGTAGTCACCCATAACCTATTTCAAGCCAAACGGCTGGCTGATGAAAGCATTCTATTAATTGATGGCAGAGTAGTTGAGAAAGGAAAAACTACGGAATTCTTTAATAGCCCACAGACGGTGGAAAGCAAGCAGTTTCTAGATGGAACTATGGTTTATTAGAGAGATAAGCGAGGAAGATAAAAAGATTGGAGAGGAGAGTTAATATGAGAAAGTTTAAGATTTCGCTGGCGATGCTGGTTATTTGTTTAATGTTTGTAAGTTTGCTGCCGGTTAATGTTATTGCGGCGGATGCCGTTGAAAGCACACTAACTCTGGCTACTACCACCAGCACCCAGGATTCCGGACTACTTGATGTTTTAGTACCGGCTTTTGAAAAAGAGTACAATACCAAGGTTAAGGTAATTGCCGTAGGCAGCGGCCAGGCTATGGAAATGGGCCAAAAGGGAGATGCCGATGTTCTGTTGGTTCATTCCCGGGCTGCCGAGGATAAGTTTGTGGCCGGTGGCTATGGCATAAACCGCAAAGATGTTATGCACAACGAATTCCTGATTGTAGGACCGGCCACTGACCCGGCCAAGATCAAAGGCATGACCAATGCAACTGAAGGTTTCAAAAAAATTGCTGCATCTTCCAGCAAATTTGTTTCCCGGGCGGACAAATCAGGCACCAATACCAAAGAATTAGGTATTTGGACCAAAGCCGCAATTAAGCCGGCCTTACCCTGGTACATTGAAGCGGGTAAAGGCATGGGAGATACTCTCATGATGGCCGGTGAAATGAATGCTTATACTTTAGTCGATGAGGCCACCTGGCTGACTTGGAAGACCAAACCGGAAATAAAAGATCTCAAAGAAATGCTGCAGGGAGACAAAATTCTCTTCAATCCTTATGGGGTTATCCAAGTGAACCCGGAGAAATATCCTACTATTCACAAAAACGCTGCCAAAGCCTTCTCCGATTTTATCACCGGAGCAAAAGGCCAAGCTTTGATTGCCGCTTTTGGTAAAGAGAAATATGGCAAAGGTTTATTTACCCCCGATGCCGTAGCTGCTTCGGCAAGCTCAAGCACTTCAGAAAAAGCCAGTGTACTTACTATCGGTTCCAATAAATATAAGATAATGGGTGCCGACCAGACTGGCGATCAAGCTCCGTATATTAAAAACAGCCGTACCTTTTTGCCTATTCGGCCTGTTGCATATGCCGTGGGTATTACGGATTCCAATATCGGGTGGGACGCTAAGACTCAAGAAGTTACACTTACCAAGGGTTCTGTTGTTGTTAAGCTGACCTTAAATGAAAAGACCATGTCGGTTAATGGCAAATCCGTGACCCTTGATAACGCTCCTGAAATCACTGGTGGACGTACATGCCTGCCAGTTGCCCAAGTAGTACAGGCCTTCGGAGCTACCGCAACTTGGGATGCTGCTGCACAGACGGTTACTATTAAATAAAGTTTAACTGAACTTCTCTGAGTTATACCTCAGACTTGAATTTGAGGCTGTCCCTATGATCTAAAAACGGATTTAGGGATGGCCTCTATTTTTTTGGCAATAAGACAAATGTAGCGGCATCCAAGCAACGCTAAAGTAATCGCTTAAAGCCCTTCTTCCATTGGAATCACCCCAGAAACAGATGCAGCTTCATTTTATACCGGTGTTATGATTCTGGAATATAATGTGAACTTGAAGTATATATTTATTTAGGAGCCTTGCAACGAACTGCGGTGGATAAGATGAAAAAAGTAATCAACAAAGGTAACCGGGGTGAATTTAAAATGTTAAAAACTTTCAAATTACGGTTGTTGCTGGTGATTTTTTTGGTGGCCTTTACCGGTTGGGCTTTGCAATCGGGTAATAGCAGCCGGGATTTAGTGGAACCGGTTATAAAATATGTTTTAACCGATTATGGGGTGGAACAGCGCATCGCCGACTGGTTGCAAAACTTGCGGACATCCGAATCGGCGGTTCCCGCTGCGAGTAAAACTGCCCTGCAGCTGCCTTGTGAGTATATATCCATTGAACAAAATTATGGCTGGCAATGGCAGGAAAACCAAAAGAAACAGGAGTTTTCCCCCGGAGTTTTGCTTAAAGTAAAGGACAACACTTTGATTAAGCCGGTCTGCCCAGGTCAGGTTATGGAGTTGTCGAGCAATGAGGATGGACGTACGGTCTTAGTTAAACATAGCGATAATTTATTTTCCTTATATGGAGGCTTGAAAGAAATTCTGGTTGAAGAGGGCAGTAAAGTAAACGCCAATCAGATACTGGGCAAAACCGGTGAACATTTCTACATAGAAATCAGAAACCGGGAAGGGCCGCAGGATCCCCAGCAGCTCTTTGAATAGTAATGAGACTGGGCAGAATTGCAGGAGTGGGCCTGCGCTTGAATCTGCTTTTTATTCTCCTGCTTGTTATTTACGCTTACCAGGGCTACGGGCGCGAAATAATGATAATTTTTACGTCCCTGCTTATTCATGAGATTGCACATACTATAGTTGCCCTGACGATGGGTATTAAAGTTGAGGAAGTTGAACTGCTGCCCTTTGGCGGGCAAGCCAGGATTGAAGATTTTACGGGACTGGAACCTGCCAAGGAAATATATATGGCTCTGGCTGGACCTGTGATCAGTCTGAGCTTGGCGGCTCTTTTTTATTTTCTGGAGCAAAACCGGGCCAATCAAGCAATAAACTTTTTTATTACTGTCAACGCGACTCTAGGTTTCTTTAATCTCCTGCCTGCCTTGCCGCTGGATGGGGGCAGAATACTGCGCGGAATTTTAGCCCCGCTGCTAGGGTACCGCAAGGCAACCCGCACCGCCGCCTGGCTTGGTCAGGGGCTGGCCTTGGCCATTATAGCCTATGGGGCTTATCTCACCTACCGGAATTTAATCGGAGCCAATTATATTATCATAGGGGTTATTCTTTTTTGGGCTGCACGGCGGGAAGGGAAGCTGCTCCTCTATTCATTCATGCGTTTTTTAGTAAACAAAAAGGGCGAACTCGCCAAAAAGGCTTTTCTGCCGTGTATGCAGGTGGTCGGTCAGCCCGATGTGCTTGTCAAGGATATTCTGAATACAAGCAGGCCGGGTATTTATTTGATGGTTATGGTAGTTAATGCAAGGGATCAGTTGATGGGGATAAAAACGGAAGCCGAGCTTATCGAATGTTTATTGGAAAAAGGCCCCCGGGCTACCTTGAGGGATTGCTAAAATAAAAGTAAGGCGTAAGGGGTTAGGGGTGAGGGGTGAGGGGCGAATAACTTTAGTTCTGCAGTTAAGGCATGTTGTTGGGGTCTGATTGCAAAAATTCAGGAAAGCAGGCCATTCCTATTGCATAGTGAAGGTTATTACTCAAGTTTTGTGGTAATATATATATTACTGATTATTTGCTGGCAATGGAGGATAATATGAAGGACAGGCTTTTCCGGGATGTACTGCCGCGGGTTGCCAAACCCGCCCGTTATACCGGCAATGAAGTTAACATTATAAAAAAAGACTGGGATAAAAGCCCGATAAAAATGGCCTTTGCTTTTCCCGATGTTTATGAAGTTGGGATGTCGCATTTAGGAGGCAAGATACTGTACGGTCTGGTGAATGAAAAAAGCCCGCATCTGCTGGAGCGGGCCTTTGCGCCCTGGCCCGATATGGAAGAAGTAATGCGCCAGGAAGGCATTTCGCTTTACAGCCTGGAGTCATTTCGGCCTTTGCGGGATTTTGACTTGCTTGGCTTTTCCCTGCAGTATGAACTGTCCATAAGCAATGTTCTGAACATGCTGGATTTGGCGGGGATTCCGGCCTGGAGCCGGGAGCGGGACGACAGCTTTCCTTTAATTACGGCCGGGGGGCCGGTAGTATTCAATCCCGAGCCGTTTGCCGACTTTTTCGATGCCTTTTTAATTGGCGACGGCGAAGAAGTTTTGCTGGAATTTATGGATGCCATGCATAAGAACCGCGAACTGCCTAAAACGGAAAAGCTGATGAAGCTTGCCGCCATAGAGGGAGTATATGTTCCGGCCTTGTATAGTGTGGAATACAACGATGATAAAACTCTAAAAGCCATGACTCCCCAGGCCGGGGCTCCCTTCACGGTTCGCAAAAGGGTGGTCAGGGATCTTGATGAGGCTTATTATCCGGATAAACCGATTGTACCTTATATGGAAATAATCCATGACCGGGCTGCCCTGGAAGTAATGCGCGGCTGTCAGCGGGGTTGTCGTTTCTGTCACGCTGGGATAGTCTACCGTCCGGTCCGGGAAAGAAGCCGGGCCCGGTTGGAAGAACAGGCCCGGCGGCAGTTGCGGAGTACCGGTTATGAGGAGGTTTCCCTGGCTTCATTGAGCACCTTGGATTATTCGGGGCTGGACCCGCTGGTAAAAGATCTGGTCAAAGAATATGGTGACAAAGGTATCGGTGTATCATTGCCTTCATTGCGCGTAGACGCGTTTTCGATCGAACTCGCCAATGAAGTACAGAAGGTTCGCAAAACTACTTTAACCCTGGCTCCGGAAGCAGGAACCCAGCGGCTGCGTGATGTCATCAATAAAAATGTCACCGATGAGCAGCTGTTTAACGCAGTGGAGGCAGCCTTTAAATCCGGTTGGCTTTCGGTAAAACTTTACTTTATGTTTGGCTTGCCAAGTGAAACCGAAGAGGATTTGGAAGGAATTATAGGCCTGCTCCAGCAGGTTAAAAATATCGGCGACCGCTACAGCCGCCGGCCGGTGGAAATAAGGGCCAGCCTGGCCTGCTTCGTTCCCAAGGCCCACACGCCTTTCCAGTGGCGAACTCAAAACAGCATTGAGGAACTGGAGAATAAGCGCCAACTTTTATACAAATGGAAAAGAAAACGTATTAAACTTAGTTTTCATGACAGCCGGACCAGTTATTTGGAAGGAGTAATTGCCCGCGGAGACCGGAGGCTCTCGGCTGCCATATATCTGGCATGGCAAAAGGGATGCAAATTCGATGGCTGGTCGGAGTATTTTCATTTTGACCGGTGGATGGAGGCCTTCAGCGAATGCGGGATCGACCCCGGGTTCTATACGGAGCGCTCCCGGGCCTATACTGAAAAATTACCCTGGGATTTTATCGATATCGGGGTCAGTAAAGCTTATCTATATGAAGAAAATGAGATGGCTAAAATGGCCGAAACCACACCGGACTGCCGGCAGGCAGGATGCAGTTCTTGCGGGCTCTGCCCTGCTTTTGGCGTGAGTTTGGATATCAAGGAGGCCGGCAACTATGATTCTGAGAGTTGAATACCGGGTTGGCCCCGAACTTAAGTTTCTGGCAAATCTCGATATGATGCATTTAATGAGCCGGTCTCTAAGGCGGGCAGAGATTCCCTATGCCTTGAGTGCAGGGTTTAATCCGCATATTAAACTGTCCATGGGGACGGTTTTGCCGGTGGGGCTGTGGGGTGAACGGGAATATTTTGATTTGGAATTAAGCCGGCCCATGCCGGTGGAAGAGTTTATGCAAAGAATGAAAGAGGCTTTACCGCCCTATTTGGAATTGAAGGACTGCTGGGAAATTGACACAGACACAACTTCCTTGATGAAAAGCATCAATGCGGCTGCTTATGTTTTTGTTCTCCGGCCTTCTGCCGATATGGAACTTGACCGGTGGCGGGAGGATCTGCTGGCCCGGGAAAGCCTGCAGGTAGTCAGCCGGGGCAAGAAAAAGGGACTTGACAAAGACTTGCGCAAGGGTATTTATAAAATAGGGATTGAAAACGATGATAAAATTAAAAGGTTGGAATTTTGGGTTAGTGTTGGTGAGCCCCTCAATGTCAGATATGATGAATTGGAGGAATTGCTGCTGAATACCGGCATTAAAAAGGAAGCCATTCTCGATGTATACCGCAGCAGCAACTATGTAATGCAGGGGCAGCAATTTTTTAGTCCTGTTGAAAAAAGGTGAATTATTTTGATTAGGGAAATCATTGCTGAGGTCTATCCCTGGGAATCAAGGGTGGGCATAGTGGAAGACGGCCGGTTGGCAGAAGTATTCTGGGCCGATCAGAGTGAAAATGTTGGGAATATATACAAAGGCAGGGTAAAGGATGTTTTGCCCGGACTTTCCTGTGCCTTTATCGATATAGGCCTGGTGAAAAACGCCTTTCTTTACGCCGGTGATGTGGTTTTGCCGGGAAGCAAAAAGGGGATCAACGCCTTTGACCTACTCAAAAGCGGCCAGGATATTATGGTTCAAGTCAAGAAGGAAGCTTTTGCCGAAAAGGGGGCGCGGGTAACCGGTGATCTAACCATTCCCGGACGTTTTTTGGTTTTACTGCCTTATCAAAATGAGGTGTCGATCTCCCGGAAGATAACCGATGACGAGCGCCGCACGCACTTAAGGACCATTATAGAGGAACATAAGCCGCATGGGACCGGTATCATCTTGAGAACTGCCTGCCTGGAAGCTGAAGACCAGGAAATACTGAGGGATTTGCAGAAACTCATCCAAGCCTGGGAAGAAGTAAACCAGCGCTATAACAACCATAGGGCGGCCAGCTTGATTTATGAGGATATCGACGTATTGGAGAGGACCCTGCGCGATTACCTGGATTGCAGTATATCCCGGGTGGTAATAAATAATCCGCGCCTGCGCGAGAGGATAGTTTCCTACATAGAGAAGCAAAAGGCTATAAGCGGTATAAATGTCGAGTTTCAGGAAGGCGACCTTTTTGAAAAATACGGCCTTGAGAAAGATATAAGAAGGTCGCTGCGCCGTAAAGTCTGGCTTAAAAGCGGTGGTTACCTGATATTTGACAATACAGAGGCTATGACCGTTATCGATGTTAACAGCGGGAAATTTACCGGTAAATGCGATTTTGAGGAAACAATTTTTAAAATCAATACTGAGGCGGCACTGGAGATTCCCCGGCAGCTTCGTTTAAGAAGTTTGGGCGGGATAATTCTCATTGATTTTATTGATATGAAAGACAAGAGCAATGAAGATGAAGTCATAAACAGTCTGCGCCAGGAATTGGAAAAGGATAAAGCCCACACCCGCATCATTGGTATGACCGGGCTGGGCTTTTTGGAAATGACACGCAAGAAATCCCGTTATGGGGTGGTGGAGTTTTTTACCGACGAATGTAACACCTGCAATGGCAAGGGGCATACCATTAATCTACTGGCCTTATCCTGTGAAGTAAAGACGAAGCTTGCCAACATGGGATATGTGGAAAGTGAAGAGATAAGCTGTGAAGCCCACCCCCGGTTTATAAAACTCATCAAGGATGATGAAAAAAACCTGAATTATATTGAAAAACGCACCGGCAAGAAAATAAAATTGATTGCCAACCCCAACCTGAATTTGACTGAATATAATATAAATGCGAGAAGTTAAGATTTAGGCAAAAGGTATATTAATATCTTTAAATTAAACTAAGCTGCTGAGTTGGTTGAATTTCAGCGGCTTATTTATTGCGTGGAATCAGAAGCCGGAGACAAACTTTAAAACTGAACCCTTTTGAATTTTCTGTGTAAATAACAATAACGAGGCGCAAAGATGTCTCCCGCTGATTTATACGGATTCTGATGATCCGCTTCGCTGCAGCGGTGTGCTGAAACTGCTCCCGCAGTTTCCTCCGATGCTTAAAACCATTATAAAGGTGATCATGAAATGCGGCTGCTCGACAAAATCACGGCAAAAAGAATCAGGGATGGTGATGTAGAAGCCTTTGAAGAATTCATTCACAAATACCAGGATAAGCTGTTTAGTTACTGCTTTCGCCTGGTGGGCAATTTCCATATTGCCGAAGAACTTGCCCAGGAAACTTTCTTAAAATTCTACCGGAGTATAGCATCCTACGACTATATGAAAGCCGGTCTGGCAACCTGGCTCTTCAGGATAGCCCGGAATACCTGTTTAAACTATTTAAGAAGTGACATTCATGATTGGACCTGCGAAGCGGGAGAATTACCTGGTGCAGCAGAGTCGCCCGAAGATCTATATTTGGCCGCGGAAGAGCACCGGGAGCTTTTTATGGCTCTGCAAAAGCTCTCACTGGAAGGGCGGGAAATGATCCTGATGAAAGATTATCTTGGTTTTAGCTGCCGTGAACTGGCATCCATATTCCAAATTCCGACCGGTACGGTAAAATCCCGCTTGCATAACCTGCGCGGGCAGCTAAGAGAATTGATTGGTGATGAAATATGATTAATCGGCAAGATTACCGAAAACGATGGAATAGTCTGCCTATGGAAAAATGTCCGCCTGGCCTATGCCGAAAGGTGGTAAGGGAGTCGGGAATTTTGAACCATACAAGTAAAAGTTCATGCTCCAACTCGCCTTTCTTTTATACGATTGGCAGTATAACCATGACTTTGTTACTTCTATTGATGACTGGAATAAATCTGCGCACGGATAATATGAACAGTCAGGAACGTTTGACTCTCAATACGGTGAGCATTTTGGAGGAAATGTCTGCAGGTATGCAAACATTTTTCTCCATTCTTGAAAGGAGTGACTTTTAAATGAAAAAGGTATTTATGATTTTAGTATCGCTTATAATTCTTTTAGGAATTTTCGTAGTGGAAGGCGGCTCTATCAGGATCTTACTCTGCATCAGTTCTTTCGTACCGATTTTTTTGGGGACTCTTGTCTGCTGCGCTTTCACATTCTCTTGCTCTGAAATTACCAGGGCTTTTAAGCATGCGTTCAATGAAATCAGCATACCTGAAAAACTGGAAATATATAAGCAAGACCTGCAAGTTATACGCTTCCTTTCAAATAACATAATCTATTGGGCAGTATCCATTGTTATTCTTGCTTTAATCGGCATTCTGGCAAATGTCAGCAACCCCAGTGAACTGGGACCCAAGGTAGCAATTGCATTTACCGCCTTGCTCTATGGCTTTACGACCCGGACCGTGCTCTTGATGCCCATGGAATCAAGTCTGAACAAAAAGATTTTAGCTGATTAGACTCAGAGGGAACTAGTTAAAGAATCCAGGTCAGTCTTGACTTGGAGAACCGTTTGTGTTAAGTTTTTATTTGGGTTGCACGTTTTTGCAACCGCACAGTGCGGGTTAGAAATGGCGATTGGCCTACCTGGCAACTGGCGAGTCTAAAAGATGTGGAGGTGTTGTATAGAGTGTATGCTATTATTCAAACTGGTGGCAAGCAGTACAAAGTCAGTGAAGGCCTGGTATTGAAAGTTGAAAAGCTGGAGGCTGAAGCCGGCGACAAATTGGTTCTCGATCAAATCTTAATGCTTAATGATGAGAACGGCAACGCGAAGATTGGCAGTCCGCTGCTTGAAGGAGCCCGGGTAACGGTGGAAGTTATCGAACAGGGTAGAGACAAGAAGGTTGTTGTTTATAAGTACAAAAAGCGGAAAAATTATCGCAAGAAGCAAGGCCATCGTCAACCGTTTACAAAAATTAAAGTTGAAAAAATCGAGGGTTAATGGTTGAAGTAACAATAAATCATAAAGAAAATAGGATTATATCCTTTGCGGTCAAGGGGCATTCCGGATTTGCCCCGGAAGGCACAGACATATGTTGTGCCGGAGTATCGGCGGTGACTCAGACCGCGTTGCTGGGTTTAATTAGCCACCTGCGTGAGAATCCGCGTTATCAGGTGGAAGAAGGCGTACTGCAGTGCGAACTTCCGCAGCTCCTGGCAGATGATGAAAAAACTGCGCAGATAATTCTCTCTACCATGGAAGCCGGTTTGTTATCGATGCAGGAAGCCTATCCGGGATTTATTAAGGTATATATTAGGAGGTGCTAAGATGTTTAAGTTTGATTTGCAGCTTTTTGCCCATAAGAAAGGCGTTGGCAGTTCCCGTAACGGAAGAGACAGCAAGGCCAAAAGATTGGGTGTTAAACGATATGACGGTCAGGTCGTAACCGGTGGCAGCATACTGGTGCGGCAGAGAGGAACCAAGATTCATCCCGGCAACAATGTAATGATCGGTGGAGATGATACTCTCTTTGCAGTTATTGACGGGAAAGTAAAGTTCGAACGCAAAGGCCGCGACAAAAAGCAGGTTAGTGTTTATCCTCTGGAAGAGAACGCAATCGTTTAAAGAAGCAATCGGGTTGATATTTCCAAGACAGCGAGCCCCTGGAGTTTTTCAGGGGTTTTTGTTATACTATCTTTTACTATATGGGGGAATTAAGGGGGGACAGCTTTGGATGCAGCAAGAACTGTGGAGCTTTTGCGCAGAATTCGGCATGACTATGCAAATCACCTGCAAGTCATAAGTGGTTATGTTGAACTTGCACGTTATCAGGAGGTCAAGGACTATATTGCCGCTATGGTTGAAGAAATGAGTGAGGAAAGAAAAATTTTTGAATCTTTGGATTATGAAGCGGTTTTGTATTTATTTGAAAAAATGCTGTCAGCCCGAGATTTGGGAATAATATTAAAGTATGATGAACTTAAAATTAGCAATACCAGGAATCTCAAAAATCATAACGAGCCGGAAAAAACTTTAAAGAGTCTATCGGATAAACTGGGAAAACTAAACAGTGAGCCAGTGGTATATCTGTCGTTATATGAAAATGGCCGGGATCTGGAAATGATTTTTGATGGTGAGTATTTTGGCGAGCAGCCTGTAAAGATTATAATCAAGGAGTGAGCGAATGTTTGTCGACCAGGCTAAAATTTATGCCAAAGGCGGAGACGGGGGCAACGGGATAGTCGCTTTCCGTCGGGAAAAGTACGTGCCAATGGGCGGCCCGGCCGGCGGTGACGGAGGACGCGGGGGCAATGTAATTTTCCATGCTGATGAAGGTTTGCGCACCCTGATGGATTTTAAATACCGGCGGCATTTCAAAGCGGAACGGGGTGCTCATGGACAGGGCAAGAACATGCATGGAGCCTGGGGAGAGGACCTAAGAATTAAAGTGCCGGTAGGTACCGTAATCCGCGATGATGATAATGATGAAGTAATAGCCGATTTGACCGTCAATGGACAGGAAGCAGTGGTAGCTAGAGGCGGGAAGGGAGGCCGCGGCAACAGCCGTTTTGTATCATCGATTAACAAAGCCCCTTCTTATTCGGAAAACGGTGAGCCGGGTGAGGAAAGATGGATACGTTTGGAATTGAAGCTCCTGGCCGATGTAGGTCTGGTAGGCTTCCCTAATGCGGGCAAATCAACCCTTATAGCCAGAATTTCGGCAGCCCGCCCGAAAATAGCTGATTACCCTTTTACAACTCTGGTTCCCAATCTGGGGGTCGTTCAAACCCGCAACCATGATTCCTTTGTGGTAGCCGATATTCCCGGATTGATTGAGGGGGCGCACCAGGGAGCCGGTCTGGGGCATGATTTTCTCCGTCATGTGGAAAGAACCCGGGTACTTTTGTTCATCCTGGATGCAGCCCAGACCGAAGGCCGTGATGTTCTGGAAGACTACCGGATTCTGCAGGCTGAACTGGGACTGCATAATCCGGAGTTATTGAAAAGACCGTTTATAGTTGTCGCCAATAAAATGGACATCCCCGGAGCTGCAGAAAATGCGGCCCGCCTGCGGGAAGCCCTGGGACTTGAAATTTCGTTAATTTCGGGAGTTAGCGGACAGGGAGTCGATGAACTGCTGGATAAGACCTACCAGCTGCTCTGCAGTATCCCGCCGGAAATTATTATTGGCGAGGCTCCGGTAGTGAGGCGATACCAGTCTGTGGAACCGTTTGTTATAAAGATTGTGGATGGAATCTATGAAGTAAGCGGATATCGGATTGAAAAGCTTTTTAATATTACTAATTTTAACAGCGATGAAGGCTTACTGAGATTCCAGCAAACCGTGAAGAAAATGGGCTTGGAAGATGCTCTGAGAGAAAAAGGCATCAAGGAAGGCGATACAGTAAGGATAAAGGAAATGGAATTCGATTTTACGGAATAGACTTACCTTAATGTTGATTTTGAATTTTTAATTATGAATTAAGGTTGGAAAGCTATGCTTTCTCTATAATACAAGCAATTTTTATGGCTTTGACCACAGATTAATACCAAATTTATTGAATGAGTCTTTTCCCCTAATGTTTCAACACAGAGGCAAACTAAAAGGTTGGGCTGCGGCAGGGGTAGATTAGCTTTTCTCTTACCCCTTACGCCTAACCCCTTACGAGTAATAGAGGTGAATATTATGAACTGCCGCAGTGATTTCAAGAACTGCCGGCGGGTAGTGGTCAAAGTGGGGACCAGTACCCTGACCCATAACAATGGACAGCTGAATCTGCACCGGATTGAACGCCTGGTCAGGGAGTTGGCTGATTTACATAACCGGGAATTGGAAGTTTTGCTGGTAAGTTCGGGGGCCATCGGAGTTGGAGCTAACCGCATGGGCTTTAAACGGGTGCCAAAAACCATGCCTGAAAAACAAGCTTTAGCAGCTATCGGGCAGGGCGCTCTTCTGCATTTATATGAAAAACTATTTGCTGAATACAGTAAAACCGTAGCTCAGGTCTTGCTCACCCGGGGAGATCTGGATGACCGGGTGCGTTACCTTAATGCTACTAATGCGCTATTAGCGATTCTATCCATGGGAGTAATCCCGATAATCAATGAAAATGATACGGTAGCTTTTGAAGAAATTAAATTCGGGGATAATGACACGCTTTCCGCCCTGGTTGCAGGCATTGTTGATGCGGATTTGCTTCTTATTCTTTCTGATGTGGATGGTCTTTACGACAGCGACCCGCGAATAAATAAGGAAGCCCGCCTGCAGAGCCGGGTTATGGAAATAACCGTGCGTATGGAAGAGAACTCCAGCAGCCGCGGGAGCAGTTTTTCCAGCGGCGGTATGTTCACCAAATTATCGGCGGCCCGGATTTGTATGGCGGCAGGAGTGCCAATGGTAATTGCCAACAGCGATCAGGACAATGTAATTCGCCGGGTAGTGGCCGGGGAAGATGTTGGAACCCTGTTTGTACCGCGCGAGTTCAGAATGCATGCCCGGGATAAATGGATAGCCTTTGGGACGGTTTGCCAGGGTAAAGTAACAATAGATTCCGGCGCCGGCTTGGCTTTGCTAAAAAAGGGCAAAAGTTTGCTGCCCTCGGGAGTAACCGGTGTAGAAGGCGATTTCGAACGGGGAACCGTGGTGGCGGTCATGGAACCTGAAGGTAAAGAAATTGCCCGGGGCCTGGTTAATTATAATGCCCGGGAAATAAAACTGCTGGCAGGGAAAAAGACTTCGGAAATAGAAAGCATATTGGGAGAAAAGGATTATGATGAAATAATTCACCGCAATAATTTGTGGATTGAAGAATAATAAGGAGATGGAGAGGATGGACCGTAATTTAGAGGCCATACTTATTGAACAGGGCGAAAAGGCAAAGGCAGCGGCCCGCTTTTTAGCCACTGCTTCCACCACATTGAAAAACCAGGCTCTTTTAGCTATGGCTGATGCTTTGGAAGCAGGCACTGCCGAAATATTAGCGGCCAATACCCGCGATCTTGAACAGGGTAAGGCACAAGGCCTGACCCCTGCCTTGCTGGAACGGCTAAGTCTTAATGAAAGCCGGGTAAAAGACATGGCCCAGGGCTTGCGGGAAATAGCAGCCTTGGGTGATCCTATCGGGGAAGTGCTGGGTATGTGGCGGCGTCCCAACGGCTTGGATATAGGACGGGTAAGAACCCCGATCGGAGTTATTGGCATAATTTATGAATCACGACCCAATGTGACTGCCGATGCAGCGGGTTTGTGCCTTAAGGCGGGCAATGCCATCCTTTTAAGAGGGGGCGAAGAAGCACTCAACTCCAACCGGGTTATAGCAGCAAGGATTGCCGCGGCCGTAGTTGCCTGCGGAATACCCGAAGGGGCGGTGCAACTGGTCGATAGTGAAGATCGTGAAGCGGCAGTTTTTATGATGAAAATGAATAAGTACCTTGATGTACTGATTCCCCGGGGTGGTAAAGGACTTAAACAGGTGGTTCTGGACAATGCCAGTGTTCCGGTTATTATGACCGGAATGGGCAACTGCCATGTTTACATCGATGCCAACGCGGACCTTGAAAAGGCACAGCGCATTGTTTTCAATGCCAAAGTGCAGCGTCCTTCCGTGTGCAACGCGGCTGAAACCCTCTTGGTAAACCGGGAAGCAGCAGAGAAATTTTTGCCGCTAATGATTAAGGAACTGCAGCAAGCCGGAGTGGAAATACGAGCCTGCGAGCGCACTAGGGCAATAGTTACCGGTCTCAAACCTGCGGTGGATGCCGATTGGGATGAGGAGTATCTGGATTTGATTATGGCGGTCAAAATAGTTGACAGTGTTGATGAGGCGATTGAGCATATTAATAATCATGGCACCGGCCACAGTGAAGCGATTGTAAGCGAGAACTACAGCAGCGTACGCCGCTTTTTGAACGGGGTCGATGCAGCGGCAGTCTATGCCAATGCCTCTACTCGCTTTACCGATGGCGGGGTTTTTGGCTTTGGTGCGGAAATGGGCATAAGCACCCAGAAGCTGCATGCCCGGGGTCCCATGGGTTTGCAGGAACTGACCACCACCAAGTTCATTATCTACGGGGATGGACAGATACGCTGATAACCCCCGCAGTACTTAGGAATACTACATCGATTAGATTTACTGGAGAATATCATGTTTGAACAATTTATACCCGTTTTGGAGGACTATGGGATACTGGGGCTGGCGATTCTGGCTTTTGCCGAATCATCGTTTTTCCCGGTATTCCCTGATTTTTTATTGATCCCCATGTGCCTTGCGAAGCCTGAAGAGGCTCTTTTGTTCGCATTAATAGCTACGCTGGCCTCAGCCGCCGGCGCCGGTTTTGGCTATACACTGGGGAAGTATATTGGACATCCTTTGCTGCATCGTTTTACCTGTTCCGCCACTGTTGACAAGATCGAACGAGCTTATCAGACTTATGGAGCCTGGGCTGTACTGTTGGCCGGCTTAATTCCTTTGCCTTACAAGCTTTTTACCATCTCATCGGGGATTTTTACAGTGCCGTTGGCGCGGTTTTTTGCGGCCACTCTGGTGGGAAGGGGCTTACGTTTTCTATCGGAAGCGTTCCTGATAATGATTGTGGGTGAAAAAGCAATTTTATTTATAAAAGAAAATGTACTTTTTATAAGTATTATTATTGCAGTACTAATTGTGGTGGGTTTAGTAATCATTAAAAAAAGACCGATACATTAAGACGGCGGTCTGCCAAATGAAGCTTAATATAAAACTAAGGCCGGATTTTTTCCGGCCTTTTTAATATGATTTCGAATTATATTGGTTATTCAATAATCTCAAATTTATATTGGGCCAGTTTTTTCTGTTCCTCATCGCTTAAAGCGTAATCGCGCTCCAGAAGCTCCCGTGAAGCCGGAGTGCCGCAAAGCTCGGTGGAAAGATAGCGCAGCCCGTTGTCATTGATCATGGTGACAATACACTTCTTATCAGGGTATTTAGCAGCTACTTTCAACGCGGCAGCCACATTGCAGCCGGAGGAGGTGCCGCAGAAAATACCTTCCTGTTTTGCCATTTGGCGGGCCATTTCCATTGCTTCATCAGAGCTTACCAATACAATACCGTCAACATACTGCAGGTCAAGTATTTCCGGAATAAGCCCATCGGCTATGCCCTGTACTTTGTGCTGGCCGATGCGCCCCTGGGAAAGTATAGGCGAGTCTGCGGGTTCGGATATATAAACCTTGATATCAGGATTTTTCTCTTTGAGATATTTGGCATTTCCAGTCACCGTTCCCCCGGTGCCCTGGCACATTATGAAAACGTCAACTTTACCACTGGTCTGCTCCCAGATTTCCGGAGCGGTCTTTTCAATATGTGCATTGAGATTATCTTCCCGATAAAACTGCCCGATTTCAAAAACCTGGTCCCCATAGGTCTTTTTAATTTTTTCAACTTCCACCAGTACCAGGTCTACGTCGGTTTCGGCTCCCGGAGTAAGTACCAGTTCAGCTCCATAAGCTCTTATGGTTTTTTTTCGCTCCTCGCTCATTCCTTCCGGCATAACAATTATAACCCGGTAGTTCTTAGCAGCACCTACCATGGCGGTGGCTATTCCCGTATTGCCGGTGGTGCCTTCCAGCAAGATCATGCCCGGTTTTAAATCACCACGTTGTTCGGCTCTTTCTACTATAGTGCGTACCACCCGGTCTTTTAGACTGCCGCTGGGGTTGGCGAATTCCATTTTGACACAGATATCAGGATTTACTCCGGCTGCCAGCCGGTTTAATCTAATCATTGGGGTTCTCCCAATAGCTTCCAAAACACTATTAAAAATCCCCTGATTGGCATCCCATTTCATTGATTGCTAACCTCCTAAAACACTAATAAAAATCAATCCCTTTTCTTCCAGTGTTTAAATTATACATTATAAAGGCCAGTTGCTTCCATACTGAATTGGCCGTTTTATCCTGGCCTCCTCACGGGCCGGACATTCGGCCAGAAAGGCTGGCAAAGAAGCTGTTTCCTCTTCAAAGAATTCAAGCATTTTTTGAAAAAATGGGGAGCGGTTTTCCGGCTGCCGCAAGCTTAAACCCATTTCCTGCAAGCGGGCGGCCACCTTATTATTAATATAAATTTCGTAATCCGCTAACTCGGCAAAGAATTGTTTCCAATGGTTTAACTTTTCTTCATCTTCCCAGGCAATTCCCGGGCAGACAAAGTGGCGGCAGATGGATTCCCGAAGTTCCTGGGAAAGCAGACAACCACCTTCTTTCTGGTGAAAGCGGCAGCGGTAACTGGGGCCGTCAATCTGGTTGTTAACCGTTACAGAAGCATCGAGCACAGTTATATTATCCAGGCTGAAAATGTAATCCACTAATTGCGGCTGTTCTTTTAGAAGATAAGCGAAATCGCTGGGATAGAATACCGGCGAATAATAACCGCAGCAGCCTTTGTCATCCTGGCGCGGGCATTCACGGCAAAGGTCCACTTCTATATAACTGCGGAGACCTTGATTATGAAAAACCAGATTAATGTCTTTTTCCATGCTAACCTCACTAATTGTTTATTAATCAACATATATTATAGGGTTTTTCAAAGCAGGAGGGAAGGGGGCGGGGAGGAGGGACACATGAAAGAAGCATATTTAAGCGGGACATAGAGTTCTACAGGATTCGGGAACATATCCGGTTTAGCCAATTGCAGCATATGAAAGCAGTGCTTTCTCTTGCTTGCAATCGACATAACCCGAAGCCGGGGAAGCTTTTGCTGCAAACTGCTGTTGCTAGTCCCCGCCATATACCGCCAGTTGGCTCCTGAGCACGGAGTTCCCCATCACGGAAACAGGTATATCTTAATAAAGAGAAATTTAATAATATTTTATTAAGGCGATGTCCTATCGAGTCAGAACATGTCTAATCGTGGGGGAATAAGGCGAAAAGTTGGAGTTGTTCGAGGATTATTTAAAGCCTATTCTAAAAAATGAAAGGAGGCACTGCGTGAAAAGAAACAAAACCCTCAAAAGGGAGCGCGTAAACCGCGCGCTGGAGCGCATATTCGATTATCCGCTAACCATTGTGGAAGCCCCGATAGGCTACGGAAAAACCACGGCGGTCCGCGAATTCCTTGCGGCCAGACGCGTTCCGGTAATATGGACCTCTTTTTTTTCCGAGGACGATACCCCAGAGGCATTTTGGGACAGGCTAGCCGCGGAAATCGGCATCTTGGACGAAACGGCGGGTATCCGGCTCAAAAGCCTCGGTATTCCTTCCAATGCTCCACAGGCTGCAACGATTATTTCCATTATGAGCGAGCTGGATTACAACCCCGATACCACGCTTGTCATAGATGATTTCCACCTTGCGAAAAGTATGCGGGTTACCATGCTTTTCAGACGGTTTGTATCGGAAATGCCGGGGGATTTCCATATCGTTTTCATCACCAGAGATATGTCAAACCTTGACATCGCGGAGCTTTTCGCCAAGGGACGGTGTAATATCCTGCCCCAGCAGACGCTGCGCTTCACCGCCGAGGAAATCCGGGCCTACTGCGCTCTGATGGGCTTTCGCCCGGGCGAGGACGGGCTGAAAAGAGTTGCAGAATACACGGGCGGCTGGATATCCCTCGCCTATTTGATCCTCCGGGGCATGGAGCAGGGCATCCCGGTGGGCCGGAACAGCGTCATCGACGAGCTGGTAGAAAAGGTTCTCTATGACGCTTACGATGAACCTATACAGAGATTCCTGCTGCGCCTTTCCGTGATGGACGCTTTTACAACGGAGCAGGCGCGCTATGTAACGGAGGAAATCCGCGCCGGGGAATTTCTCAAAAAGCTGCGCCGGGAAAACGCCTTCGTTTCCTTCGACGAGGCTGCGGGTGTTTACAAAATTCACAACGTGCTGCTGGGTTTTCTTCGAGCCAGGCAGAGAGACGGTGCGGAGAGCGCGGTACCCTACCGGCGCGTGGGTGAATGGTTTCTTGAACATAAGACGTACAAAACGGCCTATAGGTATCTATTCCGCGCGGGAGAGACAGAGCGTGTCCTCGCTCTGCTCGACGATGAGGACGCCATTACCCACGATTCTGCCGAGTTTGAAGGCGCGATGGAAATGTTCGCCGCCGTGCCACGCGCGCTGCTGTTTAAGTACCCGCTGGCCTATCTGCAATTCATCGCCCTGCTGATTTTAAGCGGCGATCCTGCCGCAGCGCGGGACGGCGTTTCGCGCCTCGACGAGCTTCAAGGCGTCTACGAACGCTTCGAGAATATTCAGCCCATCCGGAAAAACCGCATCCTCGCGGAGATCAGCACCGTGCGGGTCTTCACCGTATTCAACGACGCGCATCAAATGGTCGCCTGCGCAAATGAGGCGCTCCACCTTCAGGAGGGAGGCGTCTCCTGCCTGATGAAGCGGGAGGCCGAATTTACCTTCGGTTCTCCCCATTTCCTGTACACCTATTACAGGGAGCCGGGCAGGCTCCGGGAAACGGCGGATTTCATGGTGTCCGAGTTTCCTGCTTTTTCCAGGCTTGCCAGCGGCTGCGGCACGGGCTGCGACTATGTAACGCTGGCTGAATACGCTCTGGAAACCGGCGATTGGCGGGCGGCGGAGCTCAACGCCTTCAAGGCCATCTACAAGGCCAAGACAATGGAGCAGACCGGCATCGCCCTCTGCGCCGGTCTGACGCTTACACGGTTATATATCTATAAGGGCAAAATTGACGAGGCACTGGAACATCTGCGCCAGCTCCGGGATGATGTGACAAAGGATATCAGCACTGGCTACAATACCTCGCTGGAGCTTGCGGAGGGATATGCCTACGCCTGCCTCGCGCGGCCGGACAGCATCCCGGAATGGCTGCGGACGGGCGACATGTCCGCTGCCCGCTTCATGTATCACGGCATGGCGTTCAACTATGTCGTACACGGCAAGGCCGTGCTGCTCTCAAAAGACTACATACGGCTGGAAATGCTGACGGAGGAATGCGCCGCACATTTTACCATCTTTCATAACCAGCTCGGTTTCCTGCACAATCAGATTCTCGACGCGGCGGCAAAATACCGGTTGTACGGCATGGAAAAGGGCTGCGCGGCACTGCGGGAAGCCCTCGGCATGGCGCGGAAGGATCATATCCTCCTGCCCTTCGCGGAGTACGCCCCTGCCATACTGGACATGCTGAGGCATATTGCTCAAAACGATTCTCGGGACGCTTACATCAAGGAAGTGCTGTTTGCCTGCGAGCAATATCTGGAGAGCTTAAAGCGCATTCCACAAAGCGCGGCTTCCCTGACAGCACGGGAACTGGAGGTTCTGACCCTGACCGCCGAGGGCCTCAAACGCAGCGAGATTGCCTGCAGGCTGGGCGTGTCGGCGGGTACCGTCAAGACGCATCTGGAGAATATCTACCGGAAGCTGGAGACCGGCGGCAAAATGGGGGCCGTCCGCAAGGCCCAAAAGCTGAAACTGTTTTGATTTTTCCATAAAAAATCCGCCGTTTGGCAGATACCCGATCAAAAATTGCTCCTCTATACTTCCTGTATGGAGGATTTTTTATGGTCTGAAAGCACTTTTCAAAGCGAGGAGGTTTATTTCAGTGAGCAAAATGCTTAGGGTCACGCCCAACGACGATTACACCCTGTTCGTGGAATTCGAACACGGCAACAAAATCATATTTAACATGCGGGACATGATCAAAACCATGCCTTACAGCAGCCTTGAGGATCTCGAACGTTTCAGGGACATCACATTGGAAGAAAAGGCCATCCTTTGGCCCGACCCCATACCGGGCCAAAGGACCATGCTGCCAATCCGCCTGACCGTAGATAACATACTGTTCACCATACGGGAATAGGAGGGTAATAATAAAATTTTGGGGGGTCATAACCCCAAAATCGGAGTTTAGTTTCGGCCAGGATCGATAACAAAAATGAAACATATGCTTGGAACAGTGTATTTTGTTCTCCTTGCCGCCCGGGATTATGCAACGAGGCCGGGGGACATGGATTACTTCTCTTGGAGCGACAGCGTGATTGTGTATAGTCATGTGATGCCGGACACGATGAAAAGATAATTGTGTAATAACGTTGACGGAGGGAACAGTGTAATGAAAAGAATCTCTAAATCCATCTTCTTGCTCACAATATTTTTGGTATCTTTATTTATGATTCCGATGATGCAGTTTGGCTTTGTGCCTGGCATCGCTTTGGCAAATTCATCTATTGGGATCCTTACTAAACTGCCGGACAGCTCGCGGGGTGATTTTACGGTTACCTGGTATAGTGCTAAAAGAAATAAACAGGTTACTTCACTTGGAGATCTCTTTAGCAATATGATTTATGAAAATATGATTTTTGATAAAACAGCATCAACCACAGCATACAATAATTACGATCATTCCGTCGTCTTGGGAACAGAAAAAATATCAGATCTCAGTTTTGATATGAGCAGGTGGGCGGAGGCTGATGATGAACCGGATCCTGAAACGTTTGATACCTGGGTTTGGGGTGAGGTTAAAGGTTTTATTAAAATGCCCGGTGACCATAACCATTATTTGATTCAAATCAATCCTTCACTGGGTACAAAAGCCAACTTTACTGTAGAATTGGGTGACCCTAAAGCTGAACTTGATTATAATGAAAAAGATTCTTATGGCAATTCAAACTATTGCAGAATATTTCCTTCCAAGAATGAAGTTGTGCCTTTCAGCTTGCGCATTGGATGCTTTAATATCGATCCAAGCAAGGCCAATAATTTTACGCTTAATTTTCGCTATGCGGGATATGACTCTGATAGTTGTATACTAGGGCAAACTGAGCTATTCAAAGGAGATATTACCTCACTTTATGCAAAGCTGGCATTAAAGGATATGCAGAATTATTTCCAATTTGATTCAGCCAATTTTAGCTTTACCCTGGATTCCGACTTGTGCACTTTCTCTGTTGATGAATACGAATATGGTGTTTCCGGTGGAAGCAATTTTAAGACCTTGGAATGGGGAACCAACTATATAGATCCGGACACGGGAGATGTATTAGTCCGCTATAAAGCTAACCCGAACTTATATATTACGCTTGGCAGTATAAGTCTGCCCAAAGTAAGTGATCTAAAGGTCAGCAGGAGGACTACCGGCACGGCAACGCTGACGTGGTCTGCCCCGTCCGGTTCTACGCCAACCGGTTATGATATCTACCGTCAGATCGTAGGCGTTTCAGACAAGTTTTCGCCTGCACCTGTAGTCAGGGCCGAACAGCCGTGGAAAGTAGGCTCGACATCCAGCCTGACTTTTACCGATCAGGGATTGGGCTATGACCTCATATATCAATACTATGTTAAAGCCAAGTATTCTACAGGCTATTCTTCCGAATCCGATACCGTACGCACGGACTCGGTAAGCACGGAAGGAATCCCTCCTGCTCCAACGGATTTAAGGGTTATCGATCAGACCCAAACTAGCGTGTCGCTGCAATGGGATGTATCTGCTCCCGAGTCCGGGCTTAAGAAATATATCGTCTACCGGAAGAGAACCCCGCTACAAACCTCGCAAACCTTGAGTGATGGTAAAATTCTTCTGGCCATGCCGGCTGATGGAACGCTGAGAGAAATTGGGCGAAGCACGACAGCAAGTTTTGTTGACAGCGGTCTTTCTCTTTTTGATACGTGTGAGTATGCGGTGCAGGCCGTTGATAACAATGGCATACCATCTTTCATCACTTCTTCCCGGGAGGTATATTTCAAAGACATGACCCCGCCCACCGTTCCCGCGGATTTCCAGGCCGGTGAGGTTCTGCGGCCCGGGAACATTGTTTTGTATAATTTCCCGTCAGATTCAGGGATCAGAAATGTATTTCTGGGACCCAAGCGGGAAGTTGCCTTGAGATGGCAGCCTTCGACCGACAATGTTGGGGTTGTGGGCTATAATATCTTCCGCAGCGAATATAGTCCTGTTTCTTCTAAAGATGGCTTAGTTCGCGGCTTATTTCCGAAAAAGCCGGTGGGGAGTACACAGGACACCTTCTTTGTTGACAGCGGGCTGGAATTTGGTACAACCTATACCTATTATCTAGGCGCTTTAGACGCGGCCGGCAATGCATCAACGAATACTCTGCAAATAGGAACTGAAGAATCCGGACTGGCTGGCCTTACCATTGCCAATGGCCGCCGGATACTGACTCCGGAACCTGCTTTTGTATATTGTGAAACAGCATACCAACTTGATGTGGATAATACGGTTGACTTCATCACTCTTACGACAGAAAAAATTGACTCCCAGGCCACGGTAACGGTTAACGGAGTCCAGACTGCGGACGATGGCAGTATTGGTCCTTTGAACCTTGAGCCGGGTGAAAATATTATAAACATTGATGTAGTGCCCCGAACCGGCTATCAACACCTGGTAAAATCGCAGAATATGCGCTATACCCTGACAGTAAACCGGGCCAACCGAGACAGTCTCCCTGTGCTTACCCTGCCGGAGAGCGGAACGCTTCCAGACGGAGTAAGCACATATAGAGCAGCGGGCAGGTTAGATGTTCAGGATGACCGGGTCTGGACAGGTACTGCCGATTACGGTGACGGTAGCGGAGAAACCCCCCTGCAGCTTACTGCTGATGGTTCTTTCAGCCTGGAACACAACTATCTTGATAATGGCCAATACAAGATCAACGTAAACTTTAAATATGAAGATCTTGGTCTGGTGAAAGGTCATCTGGAAGTAACCGTACGGAATATAGCCCCTGACCAGGTAGTTGCAGCTCCAATCATCATCACCAATGCCCTGCCCAACTCTACGGCAGGCAGCAGCTATTCCGCGACTCTTGAGGCGGAGGGCGGCACGTCTGTCATATGGAGTATCGACAGCGGCAGTTTGCCGGATGGTCTGAGCTTGGATGAAAGAACGGGCGTAATCAGTGGAACCCCGATAAGTGAAGGTACTTATACCTTCACTGTCAAGGCAACGAATGCCGCAGACAGTAAGTGATATACAATATCATAAATTGAAGCCAGGAGGTACAACCATGAAACACGCAAAGACCGGTATTTATTTATTCTTGGTGTTAATAATAACCCTTGCCCCTATCTCTTCCCAGGCTGCTGAAGGCTTTTATAATGAAGCTCAAGCCACAGCCTTAAATCATTTGGGGCTTTATAGCGGCATAAGTAATACATCATTCGATCCGGACCTGGGAGCTAGTCTTAACCGGGAAACTGGTGTCGTGATCTTACTAAGGCTCTTAGGTCTCCAAGACGATGCCCTGGCAATGACAGATGCGGAAGCCGACACAATTTTACTCAAATTTACCGATGCGGCCCGTATTTCTTCCTGGGCTAAAAAGTCGGTTGCCTATGCCGTTCAAAATGGACTTGTGTTTGGCTTCCCGGATGGAACCTTCGCTCCCCAAGCCAATTTAGTTGGCGAAGCATATTGTTCACTGATTTTGAGACAGCTTGGCTATACCCCTAATTATGATACTGCTGCAGCCGAGCTGGCTAATGCAGGGGGGTTAACCTCTGCTCAAGCTATGCGATTTTCTAACAAGGCGCTAATAAAAGACGACCTGGTCGGGATATCTTATGGGGTATTATCAGCCAAAGATACAAGGGGTGAATCTGTATTAGTTAAGTTAGTTGCTAATAAAGTGGTTGATGCGGGTGCGGTGGCCGATACAGCTTTAATGGTTACGGAAGTGGCCCGGGTCGCCGCTGAGGCAGTTGCTGCCTATGAAGCAGCCCCCATAACAACGCTGGATCAAATAACAGCAGCGGAGGCGCTTGGAATAACAGCCAGCAAGACGGTTGCATTAGTTGCCGATGCAGATACTAAAGCAGGACTTGAAGCCAGGATTAAAGAACGTAAAGAAAAAGTTGACACAGCAAGAAAGAACCTTCAAGAACCCAAGTCTTCTACGACAACACTTACGTTAACGGTTGTACCTAAGCCTTACGAAGAAAGCTCAAGTAGCTCACATACTCATTCGATCCCTTCGATGAGCGGTACTGTAGCAATTACAGGTACTGAAAAGTATGGTTCAACCCTAACCGCAGACCCGGCAGCCTTACTCAATTCGGGAACCCCAACGTATCAGTGGAACCGTGGCGGAGCAGCTATAGGTGGAGCAACAGCATCAACCTATACATTAGCAGCGGCTGATATTGGAGCAGTCATCACTGTAACAGCAACTGCAGACGGAGCAGCAGGAACTGGATCTATTACAAGTGCACCAACAACAGCAATTGCAAAAGCAGATGGACCAGCACCACCAGTGCCACCAACAGAAGCAAGCAAAACAGATACCAGTATTACTTTAGCTGTTTATGATCTGGTTCAATTCAGTATTGATGCCGGGGTTACATGGCAAGACAGTGAAACATTTACGGGCTTAACATCATCCACCACATACACATTTATAGCCCGAGTCAAGGAAACAGCAACAACTAATGCATCTGCAGCAAGTGGGGGCACAACCATTACAACTACAGCCCCAATTTCATCAGTAGTAGCAACGTGCTCATCTCCGGCAACAGGTGAGCCGGGAACAGATGCAACAGTAGATGGTTCAGCAGGATACATTCACACCTCAACCGTATGGACTGGAAGACTGGGAACAACCTATATAGCAGGCGAAACACCGGAAGCGGTAATCACCCTTACCGTAAAGGCAGGGTATATATTTACTGCAGACCTGTCAGCAACAGATATTTTGGTAGACGGCGGAACCGTAACATATGAAGCAGGTCAAGGCGTACAGGGTGGCGGAACAGGTGTTATATTTACAGTAACATATCCGCAGCTTCTTATTTAACGCATAACTTAAGTTCAACATTACCAGGGCGAAACATCTATGGCCTGAATTGTTGCCGGTATTGCGTTAAAATTAGATAATGGCAAAATCACAAATACGTACGATAGCCAAATGAAAAACAGCACATTTGTCCCAATTCAAGAGGCAGGACTCAGAGAGTTGCCCCTAAGTACATAATACAATTTTAATTTTGTATGGAGGAGGGAAATGGCTTTAAATATTCGTAAGGCTACAAAAGACGATATTGGTATGTTATGGTTACCGTTCGAAAGCAACAAGGGCAGTCAAGTTTTTTTCCTGCCCGAAGAGGAAGCAGCCATTGACAGGCTTCACAGTGTCCGGCAATTGGTGACAGTCTGACGGTCCTTTTGACACCCTTGTGTCCCGCCTCTGATTTGCATTTTTCTATAGCTATGGGTATGATTAATCATGTGAAAGCAGGTGGTTAAGATGCGCTCTTTGGGTATTTTGGGCGGAACTTTTGATCCTGTGCATTATGGACACCTGATAGCCGCTGAACACGCTTATTACGAATTTGCGCTTGATAAAATTTTATTAATTCCCAATGCAAATCCACCGCACAAGGAAAACTCGGAATTGTCAAATGCGGAACAGCGTTATCATATGGTTGAACTGGCGATTAAAAATAATCCGGTTCTCGAGCTGTCATCACAGGAGATGAACCGGACAGGCTTCTCTTATACCATTGATACCGTAAATTACTACCGGGAGCGGTTTCCGGGGACCGATATTTATTTTATAACTGGTGCTGATTCTCTTTATTATATGGACACATGGAAGGATATCGAAGGCCTGGTTGAACGATGCATCTTTATCGTGGCTACCCGACCGGGTTATAGCATCGACCGCAATGAACCGGCCCTGGCAAGACTGCCCGCTAATCTTTGGCATACAATGAAGGAATTGCAGATACCGGGCCTGGACATATCATCAAGTGACATCCGGAACCGGGTGGCGCAGGGCAAACCCATCAAGTATTTATTGCCTCCCGAAGTTGAAAAATACATTTTAGCCAAAGGCCTGTACCGAAAGGACGGAAAAAGAGATGCTGAGTGAGCAGGATGCTCTTAATATTATCAGGTTCCGCCTATCTAAAAAACGTTTTCAGCATTCATTGAATGTAGCACAGGTGGCTGGGGATTTGGCCCGGCACTATGGGGCGGACGGCGAAAAAGCTTATTTAACCGGGATATTGCATGATTATGCCAAGGGCATACCGGGACCTGAACTTTTGGCCATAGCTGAGGAAAACCAGCTTCTGGAGGATGAAGTGGAACGAGAGGTTCCTGATTTGCTGCATGCTCAGGTCGGGGCTTTTCTGTTGCAAAAGGAACTGGGTCTGCAGGATGAGAATATTATTCAAGCGGTTAAATATCATACCCTGGGTTCGCCCCGGATGAATGATCTGGATAAAATCATTTACCTGGCCGATATGATCGAACCAGAACGGGATTATCCAGCTATGCAGAGGTTAAGCTGTCTGGCTTTTCGTGAACTTGACGAAGCCATGTTGTTTGGCATAGAATCTACAATAAAATATTGTCTTGAAGCAAAGCGTATGCTTCATCCCCGAACCATTGAGGTGTGGAATCATTTTTTGCGGACGGTAAAGGAGGTTACTTGTTGATAACGGATGAAAAACTGGTACAACTGGTTGCTGATGGCTGCCTGGATGAAAAGGCCAATGATTTGACTATATTGAATGTAGCTGATTTAACCATTATTGCCGATTACTTTGTAATTGCCAGCGGCCGCAGCACCATTCAGGTCAAAAGTATCATAGAACATGTCGAAAAAAAACTTAAGGAACACGGCATTATGCCGATTCGCAAGGAAGGCCACGAAGAAGGCCTATGGGGAGTAATGGATTATGGTTCAACCATACTTCACGTTTTTCGCGAGCAGGAGCGGGAATACTATAAACTTGAAGACTTGTGGGGCGAAGCCAAAGAAGTAGCCATAGAAGCTCAGTAATAAGAAAAAGGGGGGTACTTTAAGAAGATACCCCCCTTTTTAATGGCTTTAATTTAAAATAACGAACCAACTTTATGCAAGGCGATCATTAACCTAGCCTATAACTTGGTTTCAGTCAAAACGTGAGCATTAAAGCAGTCGCTTGGGTCAGGAATTCTTCCCCTCACCCCTTACCCCTCACGCCTTACCGGACTACGATGTTTACCAGTTTCCCCGGTACTACCACGACTTTTACGATTTGTTTGCCGTTGCTGGCTTGCTTGATACGATCATTGGACAGAGCAATTTCTTTTAGTTCTGCTTCGGCTGCATTGCTGGGAACTTTTATCCGGTCTCTGACTTTGCCGCTGATTTGCAGTACAATCTCTATTTCATCCTGCAATAAAGCATCGGGATCATAGTGAGGCCAGGCCTGGAGATGGATGCTGCCGTCATTGCCGGTTAACTGCCATAATTCCTCACAAATATGCGGGGAAAAAGGACTTAAAAGCAGGAGTAGCGTATTTATGGCTTCTTTGACTACTGCAATATTGGGATTTTTAATACTGCGGTAGCTGCTCAGGGTGTTGGAAAGCTCCATGATGGCACTGATAGCCGTATTGAAGTTGAAGCGCTCCTCGATATCTTCACTCACTTTTTTAATAGTTGCATGAGTTTTAAAACGCAGATTCTTGCTGTCGGCGTCGAGGTCGGCCAGGCTGCCCTGGGCACCACTGTTTTGAATCATTTCCGCATATTCCAGGACCAAACGCCAGACGCGGTTCAAGAAACGATAAGAGCCTTCCACGCCCTGGTCGCTCCATTCCAGATCCCTTTCCGGCGGGGAAGCGAACAGTATAAATAAACGCGCGGTATCTGCGCCGTAGGTAGCGATTATCTCTTCGGGGCTGACCACATTGCCTTTGGACTTGGACATTTTGGAATTATCCTTCAAAACCATACCCTGGGTCAGCAGACGGGTAAACGGCTCCTGGCAGGAGAGCATATCTATATCATAGAGGAACTTGGTAAAAAACCTTGCATACATAAGGTGCAGGATGGCATGCTCCACCCCCCCGATGTACTGATCAACCGGCATCCAGTAATCCACCGCCTCCCGGCTGAACGGTGACGTTCCTTCATGAGGGCTGCAAAACCGGTCAAAATACCACGATGAACAAACAAAGGTATCCATGGTGTCGGTTTCGCGCCGGGCTTCACCGCCACAGCAAGGACACGCCGTGCGGTAAAAGCTTTCAACATAGCTTAAGGGGGATTCGCCATAAGGTTTGAATTCAACATCCTCGGGCAGCAAGACCGGCAAATCTGCTTCAGGTATCGGCATCAGTCCGCATTTTTCGCAATAAACCATGGGTATGGGCGCGCCCCAGTAGCGCTGCCGCGATATCAACCAGTCGCGCAGGCGGAAGTTGACCGTACCATTGCCTATAGTGTTGTCTTCCATGTATTTGATAATAGCTTTTTTCCCTTCACTTACGCTCATACCGTCGAAGGCTCCGGAATTCACCATTACTCCGTCCTCTACATAGGCTTCACTTAATTCGGCAGCATCCAGGGGTGAATTTTCACCCTGTATAACCACCCGGATGGGAATATTGTATTTTTTGGCAAATTCAAAGTCGCGCTCGTCGTGGGCGGGAACTGCCATAATGGCGCCGGTGCCGTAATCCATAAGTACGTAATTGGCGATCCAGATGGGGATTCTTTCGCTGTTCATGGGGTTTATGGCATAGGCTCCAGTGAAAATCCCTTCCTTTTCGGCATCACTTGAAGTGCGGGCAATATCGCTCAGACTTTTCATTTTGTTGACAAAAGCTCGTACTTCACTTGGATTTTGCGATATTTTCTCCACCAGCGGGTGCTCAGGTGCCAGCACCATGTAGGTTACGCCAAAAACCGTATCCGGGCGGGTCGTGAAAACACTTAAAGTTTCAGTGCTGTTCTCAATGCTGAGTGAAAATTCACAGCCCTCGCTGCGCCCGATCCAGTTTTTCTGCATGGTTTTCACCTTATCAGGCCAACCGGGTAGGAGTTCCAGATCGTCCAAAAGCCGCTGGGCGTAATCGGTTATTTTGAAAAACCACTGCTCGAGTTTTTTCTTTTCGATAATACTTTCACAACGCTCGCAGGCGCCGTCAACCACTTGTTCGTTAGCCAGAACGGTCTGGCAGGAAGGACACCAGTTAACCGCCGAATTCTTCTTGTAAGCCAATCCTTTTTCGTAAAGCTTTAAAAACATCCACTGAGTGAATTTATAGTAATCTGGTTTGCAAGTGGCCAATTCCCGGTCCCAATCATAGCTTATACCCAGGGTTTTGAGCTGCCGCTTCATATTCTCAATATTGGAGTAGGTCCATTTGGCCGGGTGAATAGCATTCTTAATGGCGGCATTTTCGGCGGGCAGGCCGAAGGCATCCCAGCCCATGGGATGGAGTACGTTAAAACCGTTCATTTTTTTAAAGCGGGCTATAACATCGCCGATCGCATAGTTGCGGACATGGCCCATATGCAGGTTCCCGGAAGGGTATGGAAACATTTCAAGGTCGTAATATTTTGGCTTTTTAGGATCTTCAAACACCTTATAGCAGTTATCGCTCTCCCAGATGTTCTGCCATTTTGATTCGATGGATTTAAAATCGTACTTAATATCCATAACAGCCTCCTTAAACTATAGTCAGAAAAAACAAAAACCCTCATCCCAGGCCAGGGACGAGAGTTATTTCCCGCGGTACCACCCTCATTAACAAAATAATGGTGGAGCTAGTGGGATTCGAACCCACGGCCTCTTGAATGCCATTCAAGCGCGCTCCCAACTGCGCCATAGCCCCACGTCATTGTTCACTTAAAATCGTAACGGGATTTACCGTCACAGGCTAAGCTGTCACCTGTGAAGCTCCCCGGCGAGTTCAACTGCTTTATCGCCTCGCACCATCCGGCGATTCTCTGTTGCTTGCGGTCTACTACTCCGGTTCCAAGCCGTTAATTATGGAGTTAACATTAAGAATTATATGATAATAATCGAGTGAAGTCAACAAAAAGACTTAAAAGCTAATGGATAAATTTTTCATGTGGTTTTTATTTAGATTAAAACGGGGCGAAACGGATAAAATAAAATGATTAAATAAATAGGAGGGATACTTGATGGGTTTAAAGGGATCACAATTTATTAATTGCAGTGTTGAAAGTTGTAAATACAATAAAGAATCGTCATACTGCACGTTAAAGGAAATAATGGTGGCGCCCCATAACAATATTCAAAGCGGCAATGCGGGGGATGAAAGCCTTTGCGCCAGTTATCAGCCGAGATAACGGGGAATTAAGTCGAATAGTTTTAAAGATAAAAAGGCTAAAAAGCCATAAAAACGCTTCTTAGCCTTTTTAATTTTTATGGAATTATAGCGCTCCTAATTGCTCTCTTCCGTCTCCTCCGCTTCTTCATTATTCATATTTTCTTTCAATTCTCTGATCCGGTCTTCGGCCTGCCGGTTTATCGTATTATTGCCACCCTTGCGGGCAATGGCGCCCCGGAAAAATTTAAGAGCTTCCATCTTGTCATCCACCCGCAGGCTAAGTTCACCCAGAAGCAGTGACATGCGCTGGTCCTGTTCCACCGAGGTGTCCCGCCGGGCATTGTAAAATGAGTCTTTAAAGAGATCAAGGGCCTTTTGTGATGACATTCGATACATTTCTTCATCACCTACATCGTTGTACAACCAGGATAGCCGCAGCCAGACCTTGGCCGCGCTGGAGGGGTCCTGTTTGCCAACCTGCTGGGTTTGCAGCATCAAATAAAAAGATAGAAATACCTCATCAATTTTTCGAGGTGTGCTGAACTGCAAATTAAATTTGCCTTTAAGGGTCTTTGATTTGTCGATAATGAGTTTTTTATTGGCTTCCAATACCTGTTTAAACTCAAAATTAAAATTGGAATAAAAACAATTGGGGCAGTTCCAGACCATATAATAGAGCGGTTCAAAATCTACAAAGCGCTGGCGGAGATCATTATCAACTTTATCCAGTCTTAGCTTGGATGAACGGACATTTTTAACTTTGAATTTCTGTTCACAGACCGGGCATTCTACATCGCGGTCAAAGAGCAGGACATCATCGGTAGATGGTGCAGTAAGCTGATAGCTCTTGTGTCCCGGCGGGAAGAGGCTGGAATCTAAAACCGGGGGCGGGGCGGATTTTTCAGATGCAGTACTTCCCGGACCGGCGGTGGCATTCCCAGATCCGGCCGCAGGAGATGGAGCAACGGTTCTAGTCTCCAAGGCCATCCCTTGTTTAAGCTGTTTCATTTCATCATTTTGCTGGCGCAAGCGGCCGCTCATTCCCTTCATTATGCGGTATGCAAGGCTCGGCTGCTGGGCAATAACGTGCTCAAAGTTATTTTCGTTTATTATCAGAACAATCGTATCCTCGATGGCTCCTATAGTTGCGCTGCGAGGCATTCCCTCCAAAAGCGACATTTCGCCGAAGAAATCCCCAGGTCCCAGAGTGGCAACCATAATCGGGTAACCATCTACAGAATTGAGATAAACTCCAACCCTGCCTCTTAGGATTATATACATTTCATGCCCGGGGTCACCGGCATTAAAAAATAATTCATCAATACCATATTTTTTTACCCCGCCTAATCTGGCTAACGCCGCAACGTCCATTCTTATCCTCCTCTAGTAGCAAACCGGTGGATTTGCAGTATTTGTCTCTGACTTGCCGTTTTAATTTATTCTATAAACAACAATAATTATCCTCCCAAAAATTATGCTAAAAGAGGAATTTGTTCTTTCTCCATGCAAATATTCGATAAATGTGGAGGAAATTTACATTTAGTGCCGAATAATTCCAAAGAGGTGAGAGGTTTATGGAAAATTGGGATCGGCGTTATATAACAGCAGGGCTTATATTTTTATTGCTTGCAGTATTTGCCACAGGAGTTAAGTATGCTGATTTTAAAAATAAAAATCAACAGAAAACCAAAGTAGTAATAAATGAAGAAAGTAACAAGGAAGAAGGCTCAAGTGAAAAGGAACAGGCAAAAGACGAAGCAATTATCCAGGTCTATGTTTGCGGGGCCGTAAAAAGACCTGGCGTTTACCGGCTGCCGGAAGGGGCGCGGCTTTATGAGGCTGTTGAGATGGCTGAAGCCAACGCTGATGCGGATGTAAAATTCCTGGAAATGGCGCGCAAATTAGTGGATGGCGAAAGTATTCTGGTGCCGGTGGCGGGCGAAAACAATGAAAATGACCGTGTTCCTCCTAACAGCAGCGCCATCGCAGGTAATGTTCGAAATCCTTCCCCCGGAGCGTCGGCTCAGGGCAAGCTGAATATTAACCGGGCCAGTGTTCAGGAATTGGATGAAGGCTTGCCTGGAATAGGGCCTTCGTTGGCCCAGCGTATTGTTGATTACCGCAGCAGCAATGGAGATTTTAAACAAGTTGAGGATATAAAAAATGTCAGCGGAATTGGCGACAAAAAGTTTGCAGCAATCAAGGAGATCATTTGTGTAAGGTAAGTCAAGTTAAAAGTCAAACTTAAAATAATTTGCGGGAAAGGCAAAAGGCATGATCAACTCCTGGTTTGAGGTTTTTATCTTCCTCGCGATAGGAATATTCCTGGCATTTAATAACTGTTGGCTGGTAATCGCGCTGCTGTTTTTAATCCTGGCCATAATTGTTTTATATCGCAAGAGCGATTCCCAGCGGGTATTAACCGGTATCATGGTTATCGCTGCCGGGATATTGTATTTTATAGTAGCCGAAAACCCGCCAGTATCAGATTTAAAAGCCCGGGATGGTGCTATAGTAAGCGGAACTGTTTCAAATATTCCTTCTTACGATGGGCAGAAAACACGCTTTGTGATCGTCAATGACAGTCTGGAAGATAAAGAAAAAAAGCTGCAGGTAAGCTGCTACTTTAAATCCGACCTGCAAAAAGGCGATAAAGTTCAAATGCAGGGAGCCTTGAAAGTCCCGGTGCCACCCGGAAATCCAGGTGAATTTAATTATCCGCGCTACTTATCCTATCAGCATATTTATTATCTTTTTATTGTAAAAGATAATTCTGATCTAAAGATTCTTTCTCCTCCAGGTTTTCCACAAAACTGGCTCAATTCATTCAGTCAGAATTACGAGAAACTGGTCAATGATGTATTGCCCTCGCAGGAGGCTGCTATTTTACAGGGTATGCTCTTAGGCAAGGTGGATGATATTGAGCCTGAGCAATACAAGGATTTTCAGAAAACCGGTATTATCCACGTCTTTTCCGTTTCCGGCCTGCATGTGGGGTTTCTGCTGTTGCTTGCTGCCTGGGTGACTTCGCTTTTTAAGATATCACCCCGTTATAAACTCTTGTCTTGTCTCATACTCATATTTTCCTATGGCAGTTTAGTATCCTGGCCGGTTCCGGTGCAGAGAACGGTGATTATGGCCAGCTTGGGCCTTTCAGCTCATTATATGGGGCGTGAGCAGCAATTATTAAACAGCCTGGGCCTTGCAGGTATTATAATACTTGTCTTGGACCCACCAGCCCTTTTTATGATCTCGTTTCAACTTACCTTTATGGCAACCTGGGGGCTGGTCTATCTCTATCCTTTGCTCAAAAAACGGCTGCAGTACAAGAACATTATAGGTGATTTGATTTTGATTCCGCTATGTGCCCAGGTAGTGGTCATTCCATTGATTGCCTACTATTTTAACCTCTTCAGCCCCTTGAGCTTGCTCAGCAACCTATTAACTACCTACCTATCTGCTTCAGTTGTAATACTGGGTTTCCTGGCCCTGATGCTGGCCGGATTCTGCTCAGGACTTGCAACTCTGTTTCTTTATCCGGTCGGTTTGTTCATTGAATTAATTCTGGGGCTTAATAGTTTTGTTATTCAATTACCCGCTGCCTTTATATGGGTTGCCACTCCGCCTTTAATACTTGTAATTGCCTATTATGTTGGCCTTTTGCTTTTAATCAAATACAGGAACCCGGAGGGAGGCAGAGTTTTTTCCTATTGCGGTCTGGCCTTAATCGGTGTATTTCTTGTATTTATTTTTCTGCCTGCTTCAATATATGACCGCGGGAATATGGAGGCAGTATTTATTGATGTAGGCCAAGGAGACAGCATTCTGCTCAAAAGTCCTCAGGGCAAGTTTATTCTGCTCGACGGGGGAGGCAGCCAATTTTTTGACCCCGGTTCCGACAAGGTCTTGCCTTACCTTCACCGGCGGGGAATACGGGAATTGTATATGATTATAAACAGCCATCCGGATTTGGACCACTTGCAGGGTTTGGAAAAGGTGGCCCGCGAAATACCGGTACAGTATATAGCTGTGCCCGCATGCCTGGCCGGAGCCAAGGATTATGATATGTTGAAAAGTATGGCCCGGAAGCGGAACGCAGTTTTAGTGAAACTGGCCGGGGGGCAGGAAATAAGCATTGAAAAAGACTGGTTGATAAATGTGCTCTATCCGGAAAAGGATGCCGATGAAGAAGATTATAACGAACGCTCCCTGGTGCTGCGGGTTGCTTATAAGGATTTTTCCATGCTGTTGCCCGGCGATCTGGGCAAGGAGGGATTAAACGCTCTGCTGCAAAGTCACCGGCTAAAACCCAGCACCATTGTTAAAGTACCGCATCATGGCAGCAAAGGGTCACTCTCACCTGAATTCTATGCTAAATCCAAGCCGTATCTGGCAATCATTTCGGTCGGTGCCAACAACAACTTCGGCCATCCCCATCATGATGTTCTGCAAACTCTGAAAGAGCAGGGGATTAAAGTATACCGAACCGATAAGGATGGGGCTATAAGGATAAAGAGCGATGGAACGAGCATTGAAGTGGAACCTGCCCGGGGAGGATAACGAGGTGAAAAGATGGTCCCGTTTCTTTAACGGTCGGGTTACTATTAACAAAACAGGCGGCGGGTTCTAATCTCCCGCCTCGTTGCAGCGATGTGTTGCCCCCTACGGGGACCACTTATAGTGATTCCCTTCGGGAATGATTAAATTGTGTTGAAACTGCCCCGCAGTATCTTCCGCTGCTTAAACAATCAAGGGACGGCAGACCATGTGTCAATGAAAGGTCAACCAAGAAAAATTACACCAAGTAAAAATATTTTATAAAAAGGATTGACATCCTAAAAGCAAGCGATTATTCTTAAACTATACCAAATGAGTAAACAATATTGGGAGTGCTTATGAACATCAATCAAGCTACCGATTACGGATTTAGGGCAGTACTTCATCTGGCCGAGCAGGCCAAAGGAGAGGTGGTGGAAGCTCAAGCCATAGCACAGAGCCAAGCAATACCCATGCGCTTTTTGCTCAAGATTATGCCTTCCCTGATAAAGGCCGGTATTGTACGATCCCAGCGCGGGGTGGGAGGAGGGTATATATTGGCTAAAGACCCCGGGGAAATCACGCTCTTGGATGTCATTGAAGCTGTGGAGGGACCTTTTCATTTAAACCGTTGTTTAACCGACGAGAGCTTTTGCAGTAAAAACGGCCCCCCGCATTGTAAAGTGCATCAAGCCCTTGAAGACATTCAGCAAAGGCTGATGCAGGACTTTCAGAGTTATACTTTTGCCAAACTCAGGGACTAAATTTTTTTGCCATAAAAGTATACCGTATTAGTAAACAATAAGCATGAGCTGATATATGACAATATGGCGGAGGGGGTGAAAGAAAACCATTATTTTGTTAAATACCGCTTACTTGAATAAATGATTTTTAAGGAGGTTTTATCATGTCAACAAAAGATAATTTACAGGCAGCCTTTGCCGGCGAATCTCAGGCCAATAGAAAATACCTGGCTTTTTCGGAAAAAGCCACCAAAGAAGGTTTGGCTAAAGTAGGCCGCTTGTTCCAGGCGGTGGCCGAAGCCGAGACCATCCATGCTTTGAAGCATTTACAGGTTATGAATGGGGTGGGCAGCACCATGGAAAATCTGCAACAGGCTGTCGGCGGAGAGTATTATGAATTCATGGAAATGTATCCGGCTTTTATTGCCGAGGCCCAGGAAGAAGGAAACAAGGCGGCGGAATACTCCTTCAACAACGCCAATGAAGCAGAAAAGGTTCACCACCAATTATATGAAAAAGCTCTGCAAGCGGTTTCCGAAGGCAAAGATTTTCCCGCGGAGGAATTCCATCTGTGCCCGGTGTGCGGATGGGTCGGCAGTGAAGCTCCTGACCGGTGCCCGATCTGCGGCACCCCCAGCAAAGCCTTTAAAAAGTACTAAAACGGATTCTCTAAAGCAAAGGAGTCGTCGCTTCTTAAGCTCGGCTCCTTTGCTCAAATAATAAACTGCTCCGCAGTTTCTTCCGATGCTTAAAAGATATCTGGTTTGTTATAAAGGGATGGATTATACTAAACCAAAGAATTACTACTACATTATTCCAAAATAGGGAGGGATTTTGAAATGGCAAAGTTATTGGGTATTTACAAATGTGAAGTATGCGGAAATATAGTGGAGGTCCTCTTCGAGGGCGTCGGGGAATTGCATTGCTGTGGTCAGCCCATGAACTTAATGCAGGAGAATACTGTGGATGCGTCATTGGAAAAACATGTTCCCATCGGCACCTTGGAAGGGAATATGCTGAATGTAAAAGTGGGCAGCGCGGTTCATCCCATGACCGAAGATCACTATATCCAATGGATTGAAGTTATGGCAGGAAACAAGGCTTACCGTGAATTCCTTAAACCCGGACAGGAACCCCGGGCAAGCTTTTGCATTGATACCGGCGGGGAGCCGGTTGTAATCAAAGCATACTGCAATTTACACGGGCTGTGGAAGGCTTGATCCCCGCTTCTGATTTGGAAGGAATATTATTATCCGTTTAATCAAGAGTTAAGAGCTAACCATAGAAAAAATATATTACCTGGAGGTGACAAATTATGCCGGCTATTACAATCAAAGAAGGAGTATATTGGGTGGGGGTTCGTGACCCGGAACTCAGGATATTTGATCTGGTTATGACTACCGATGTTGGCACCAGCTACAATGCCTACCTGATCAAGGGCGGCAGTAAAACTGCCTTGATTGAGGTTTGTGAAAGCAAGTTTTTTGATGAATACCGGGAAAAGGTCCAGAGCCTGGTTGACCTGGGATCTATCGATTATCTCATCATGAACCATACGGAACCCGATCATTCAGAGGCGGTAGCCAAGTTGCTGGACCTGATACCGGGGCTGACGGTTATGGCCAGCCAGACCGCTCTGGGCTTTTTGAAAGAGATTAGCAATAAAAAAATCAAGTCGCAGGAGCTTAAGGATGGAGATCGTCTGGATCTGGGCGGCAAGACCTTGCGCTTTTTCTCGGTGCCCTTCCTGCACTGGCCTGACACCATCTATACCTATCTGGAAGAGGAACGGATTCTCTTCTCATGCGATTCTTTCGGCAGCCACTGGCCAGATGAACGTCTCTTCAACGACCTTATGGAGAGCAACTTCCTGACTCCCTACAAGGAATACTTTGATGCTATTATCGGCCCCTTCAAACCTTACGTATTGGAGGCGCTGGACAAGATAAAGGATCTGCCGCTGGATATAGTGGCTCCCGGGCATGGTCCCATACTGCGCAAGGATATAGATCGCTATATTGAACTCTACCGCCAATGGTCGACCCGTCCCGCTCCCGTAAGCGGAGACAAACCCAAAATCGTAATGGCTTACTTGAGTATTTATGGCTTTACCAGGATGCTGGCCGACAGTTTAATAGATGGCATAAGCAGCATCGGCGATTTTGATATTCATACTTATAGCCTGGTGGAAGACAAACTGGATGACCCCGAGCTGCTGGACCGGGTAGCCGAGGACCTTGTAGATGCCAGCGGCTTTTTGATCGGTTCCAACACCGTAAATGGTGATGCGCTGCCTCCGGTGTGGAAATTACTGTCACGTCTTTCGCCGATCAGCCACGGTGACAAGGTGGCCATGGCCTTTGGTGCTTATGGCTGGAGTGGGGAAGCGGTACCTTCCATTGAAAACCGTTTAAGGGCCTTGCGAATGCAGGTTCTGCCCGGCTTACGCGTCAACTTCAAGCCCAGTGAGCGCGGTCTGGAGGATGCCTTTAATATGGGTATGGATTTTGGACGGGCCATTCTGGAAAGAAAACAGGACAAGAACCAGACCCGCTGGCGCTGCCTGGTTTGCGGCCATATCCATGTAGGACCGGAACCGCCCGGGGTATGTCCGGCCTGTGGAGTAGGGGCCGAAAACTTTGTACGGGAATCAATGGAGGATGAATTTGTTAATGATACCAATGACCGCTTTGTAATCATAGGCGGCGGGATAGCTGCCCTATCAGCTGCACAGGCCATTCGCAAGCGCAACCGTACCGCCGGGATTACCATGTTGAGCGAGGAAGCTCAACGCCCTTATTACCGGCCTGCACTGTCCGATCTGCTCAGTGAAGACCTGCCGGATGAAAGGCTCTATGTTTTCGACGAAGCCTGGTACGCGGAAAACGATATAAAACTTCTGACCGGCACTCATGTTGATAAAATAGATGCCGCCGGGAAAACGGTCATAAGTGCGGCAGGGGATTCCTACCCCTATACCAGGCTCGTTATCGCAACCGGTGCCCGCAGCAATATACCTCCATTCAAAGGAGTGGAGCAGGACGGGGTATTTGCTCTGCGCAGCCTGAGTGACGCTCAGGCTTTGAAAACTGCTATCAAGTCAGCAAAAAAAGCGGTGGTAATCGGCGGCGGGGTACTGGGCCTGGAAGCGGTCTGGGAGATGATATCCAGCGGGGTGGAAGTCTCGGTAATCGAACATAATCAAAGGATTATGCCGCGGCAGCTGGATGAAGCGGCATCATTAAGACTGCAGCAATTGATGACCGACCAGGGTGTAAAGCTCTATCTGGGGCTGGATACCGAAGAGATTGTCGGTGATGGAAAGGCTGCTGGGGTCAAACTGAATGACGGGCAATTGCTCCCGGCTGATCTTGTGCTTCTTTCCACCGGAGTTAAGCCTAATATAGAACTGGCCCAGGCGGCGGGACTGGAAATGGCCCAGGGGGTGATAGTGGATTCCAGCATGCGTACCAGCATAGGTGATATTTATGCTGCCGGAGACGGGGCTCAGTTTGGGGAAAGACTTATCGGATTGTGGCCGGTGTCCCTGGAGATGGGCAGAATAGCTGGCGCTGCCGCTGCCGGTGATTGGGTTGAGTATAAGCCTCCGGTTATATCAACCATGCTGGTGGCCTTCGATATGGAGATATTTTCTATTGGTGAGGTTAATTTGCCCATGAATGAATGCAGGGTCGTCGAGGTGAACGACCCGGTTGAGAAATATTTCAAGCGAAGCTATATCAAAGACGGTGTGCTGGTAGGCGAGATCATTATTGCTCCAAAAGTGGACAGCAGCGAGTCTATACGCAATCTCGGCCGCGACAAGAGCGGCAAGAAGCATTACAAGCGCTGGAAGTGCCGGGTATGCGGTTATGTTCATGAAGGACCGGAACCCCCGGACGAGTGCCCGGTTTGTGGAGCACCCAAAGACATGTTTGATCCTGTAGACTAATTACATGAGTTGGCCCTAGGAGAATATTGCTTAGGGCCAACCTTAACATAAGGAGATTATTTATGCCCAAACTGAACTTCTTAAGCAAGTTAAGTCTGTTTTTCTTAGCTTTGTCAGTTGCCATATATTCTGTTCATTACCTTATATTTAGTGATGCCGCTTTCATCTTTCGTTATCTAATCGCGCAATTGGGATTTCTGCCCCTTAATGTATTGCTGGTTACTATTGTGTTGAATGGATTGATGAGCAACCGGGCCAAGAAAGAACGTATGCAGAAATTGAATATGATTATCGGAGCTTTTTTTAGCGATGTCGGAACGAATCTGCTCCGAGCATTTGCCCGGTTTGACCATAATGCCTCGAACCTAGGCAAGCAGTTAATTATGAGCAATTCCTGGGAAGAAGCAGATTTTATCAGGGTAAAAAATAATCTTAAAAAAGAACATTTTAATATTAAGGCTGATAAATCGGATTTGCTCAGACTAAACGAATACCTGTTTCAAAAACACGATTATCTGCTGCGTCTATTCGAAAACCCTAATCTTTTGGAGCATGAATCGTTTAGCCAGCTGCTTTGGGCCATTTTCCATCTATATGAAGAACTGTCCTTAAGAGGCGATTTAATGAATCTGCTTAATAGTGATTATGCCCATTTGCGGAAAGATGTTAATCGCGTTTATATAAATCTGATTACTCAGTGGTTGGATTATATGCAGCATATCAAGTCAGACTATCCTTATCTGTACTCCCTGGCTATGCGTACCAATCCTTTTAATCCGGATGCCCGGGTGGAAGTATTGGAATGATCAGCTATTATAGATTCAACTTATTTTGTTTAGTGCTCCTATGTAGAATTGACCCTCTGATAAGACTGCATGAGGTCCCGGCGAGAAAAACAGTTTTTAAGCCTCAAGATGATATAGCTCTGCCCAAAGGCAGAAAGTGAAAGGAAGAATGTTATGATTTGGAAGGATCGATATAAACTGGGCGTTACGCTAATTGACGAACAGCACCAGGAACTTTTCAGAAGAGTTTCTGATTTTGTGGAAGTTTTGCGCTCATCCGCGGCGTGGGAGCAACGGGTGGAAAAAGTCAACGAAACCCTGAATTTTATGAAGGACTATGTTGTTTCACATTTCCGTGATGAACAAGAATATCAAAAACAAATCGGATATCCCGAATTTGCTGCGCACAAGAAAATACATAACGATATGGTGAAATATGTGGCTGACGTAGCAAGCCAATTCGAACGGGAGGGTTATGATGAGCGGCTCATGCAGCAATTTGCCGGTAAGCTGTTAGCATGGCTGATTAATCATGTAGCTTCTGAGGATCAAAAAATAGCAGACTTCGTCAGAAAGGGAGTGGTCGACGATGAGTAACCCGTTATATGCCCCTTTCTTTAATGCAACACGCGATGTATTCAAATTGATGCTCGATTTGAGTAATATCTCGGATAAACCTTTGCCTGATACGGATATCTCTGCTCAGGACAGCAAAATAAATATTGAAATTGGAATCATCGGTGATTTACAGGGCAAGGTTATTTATCATTTTCCCAAGCAAACCTCGCTTGAGATGGTTAAAATCATGAGCGGGATGGAATTTTCAGAAATCGATGACTTTGTAACCTCCGCATTAGGGGAGATCGCCAATATAATAAGCGGAAATGTCATGTCAACCCTCTCGGTTCAGAAAATAAGCTGCGATATTCTGTCCCCTCATATATTGAATGATACAGGAGATAAGACCGGCGAAATAAAATATGAATTTGAATCGGGCATGCAGATATGTACGGATATTGGAAGTGTCGATCTAAACATAATTTTAAATAGCAAATAGGATATGTCCCGAACTTTGTAAAGTCCAAATAGATGTACCAGTACTAACGGGCTATGCGCACCAGTTCTTTTAATCTGGATGCCCGGATGGAAGTATTGGAATGATCAGCTATTATTGGCTCAAATGAATGCAACGTATTATATCAAAGGTGTAAAGAAGACAATGTCAGTGTGATTATGTGTTATACGATTGAGGCGCATTATAAATCGCAGAATCCCACCCCCCTTATTATTTAGGGGGGTGGGATTTTCCCTACTGCTGACGAAAACGCGGGTCCAAGCTAATCACTAATCCGAGCTTCTGCTATCCGCAATTAAATCTTTGTTGCATAAGCGATCAGATCTTCCGCCGTCGATCTTATCTCTTCCACCATTGCATTTACTTCCTGAGTCATAGCAGCCTGTGATTGTGTTAAAACATTCATATTGCCGATATTTTTGATAATTACATCTACAATGCCGACAATGCTTTTTATATTGCTTTCAATATTAAGAACTGCATTTGAACTGTCTATTGCCAGTTTCCTGACCTCCTCCGAAACAACCGCAAAGCCCCTGCCTTGTTCGCCTGCACGTGCGGCTTCAATTGCGGCATTCAAACCCAATAGATTGGTTTGATTTGCGATACTCTTTATTATATCAGCCATTTGTGTAGAATTATTGGCCGTGTCCTGAGCAACTTGAGCAGCCCGGGTTGATTCCTGCTGAGCTTCGGTAAGCTCCAGCGCATGACTAGTTACTGAACTGATGGCATTGACCATTTCGCGGATAGATTCAGTAAGCTGTTCCATTCTATAGACAACTTCCCCGCTCATTTCATCTTTATTTTTCTCAACAGTAATATCTCGTATGGTGCCAGCCACTCGCTGCGGTATTCCCCTACTATTGCGAAGAGTTACTCCGGAGGCGTGGAACCAGCGGTAACCGCCATTTTTGGTCCGGAGGCGGTATTCAAGCGAATAAGGGGTATTGCCGGAATAATCATTCAGGTGATTCGCAAACGCATCCAATACCCGTTCCGAATCTTCAGGATGTATCTTTTCACTCCAACTGCTCATTATATTGGGGAAATCATGCTCGTCACTGTATCCTAATAGCTTTCTGAACTGAGGTGACCACCAAAACTCATTATTTGGATTTACGGGATCACCGGCAATAACCGTCATATCCCATGGACCCTCCCATAGAACCTGGTTTATTAATTCAAAACGTCTTGTAAATAATTGAAGCTGCTCCTCTTCCATTTTCGCATCATGTATGTCAAATATAGCGCCGAACACTCTCAATCCAACCCCTTGCTTATCCCGGAGGGTCGTGCCGGTTGCCCTGAACCAGCGGGAACTCCCGTCTTTCAATTGCAGTTGATACTGCAAATCATACGGTGTTCGCCCGGTAGTGTCCATGATATGAGTGGTGAAAGCATTTAAAACCCTGTCTTTATCTGATGGGTGAATCCGGGAAGCCCAACTGTCAAGGGTATCGGGGAAATCGTTGCGGTTTTGGAAGCCCAGCATTCTGCGGAAATCATCACTCCATACGAATTCGTTGTTCGGATTTACCGGGTCGCCTTTCACCACTGTCATGTCCCACAATCCTACACGAATAGCTTTGGTTAATAGCTCAAGACGGGTGGATGAGTCTTCTCTTGATTCCTTTAAGATATTCAATATAGAATTTAAATTCCGCGTAATTTCCATATAAACCGGTGAATCTTCTTTTGCAGGGAATTCCGCGGAAAAATCACTTGTATTCATCGACTGCATTATCTCTTTAGAGTTCTTCAGCAGTAGTTTCAATAGATGATCATTGCCTGACTTGTTAAACATAGATTTTCCCCTTTCTTTGTTAATAATTATGGCCGGAAACCCGGTTCGCTTCCGCAAATAGCCGAAGCAAAAGACTCTTTTATCCTAATTTCAACTATAAATAACTCAATTTTTGCCGCAATAATTCCAGAACAACTCCTGATTTTTCCAAGATAAATGCCAATGTACAACGATACGCAAAGAGGTCCCCCGCTTCTTTAAACGGAGTAATTCATATTAACAAAACAGGCAGCGGGCTCTAATGCCCCGTATCGTTGCAGTAGTGTGTTGCCCCCTACGGGGACCCTTTTATTGATTCCCTTCGGGAATGATTAAATTATGTTGAAACTGCTCTGTAGTTTTTTCCGATGTTTAAATACATAAAAATACAAAAAACAGGCTAATTGTTGATTATTATACATTTAATAAGTAAATATGTTCAACAAATAAACCAAAATATAGTAAATATTGCGGTTTCCTTAATATAAAAAACAGCAAAACGAATTCTCTTTATATCTGCATTAATCAACTTAATCCCCACAGATGTCTAGCCTGACCGGATTGTTGATATAACACCTGCATGCCGTTTTCTCCTGGTGGGCAGAAATAATTAATGGCAGACAATTTTGTCTGAAATATATTGACCAGACCCTTGGGGCTTGGTTTATATTGACTATACGAGGGGGGATTGCAGTGGAAAACCATATAAAAATCAGCGACTTTGTTACCCTGACCGGAAGTACGTTAAAAACCATAAATTATTACCATAAAATCGGTTTGCTGCCTGAACCGAAGCGCTCTTCAGGGGGATACCGTTTATACGGGCCGACGGAATTGAACCGCATGCGTTTAATCAAGCGCTTAAAATCCCTGGGGCTGAATCTCAAGCATATTAAAGAAGTTATAGGGGATTTAAAAAACCCGAGAACTTCACGGGAAGTCCTGCAATCTTTGCGTTATGAATTACTAAACCAGAAGAAAACCCTGGAAGAAAGACTGACGAAAATTGATACACTGCTCTTTGAAAGCTCGCTGCAATTGGATGAGGACATTTTTGATTCTCCTTCTTTTCAGATGATTACCGGGATACTGGGGACGGATCAAATTGAAAAATATGCCCGAACCTGCCCCGAAATCTATAATCAGCACCGCAAATTGTACGGTATATTGGATGATTTCCAATGGGGCGAAGATTACCGGGAGAGCTTTTCTGCTCTGGCCGAGTACTTTAAAAGTAATCCTGAACAATATCAACAGGCTTTGGAGGCAGGCGCCCGATGGGCTCAGCTTTCCCAACTTAAAGAAGACGATCCGCGAATTGAAGCTTTGGCCCGGGAGTCTGCAACTCTCGTCAAAAGCATGCCTCCGGTAAATGAGTTGGTATCCAGTCAATCGGGGATGAAAAAGCCGTTTGAAAGCTTATACCAAGAGATGGTTACCGGTGTGCTGTCACCAGCCCAATTAAAATACCGGCAGCTTTTTGAGAAATTTCTTTCATCACAAGAGTAATTAGTTGTTATAAAAAATAATCAGGGTCAGGAGGTAATACAAATGGATGACAATGCAAACTTATCCACGTTAAAGGCTTATTTAGTGCCGGTAATAATTATGCTTGTGATGGGCCTTATATTATTTCTCCCTGCAGGCTCCTTAAGGTATTGGGAAGCATGGATTTGGTGGTCGATAATTTCTGCAATCACACTTTCGATAACCGCCTATTTTTTAAAAAAGGACCCGGGGCTTTTGTCAAGACGAATGAAGGTCAAAGAAAAAGAACCTCAACCTGTTATCATACGTGTCTTATCATTGTTATCTCTGCTGGCTTATTTGGTTCCCGGTATTGATTACCGTTATCACTGGTCGGCAGTGCCGGTTTGGCTTGTAATTACTGCCAATGCTTTGGTCCTTTTGGGATATGTGTTCATTTTTATAGTTTTTAGGGAAAACAGTTATGCCTCGACGGTTATACAGGTGGTGAAAGAACAGCAGGTTATTAAAACCGGACCCTATGCAATCGTGCGCCATCCGATGTATACCGGGCTGCTGATAATGCAGCTATTTACTCCCTTAGCCCTTGGCTCTTATTGGGCGTTAATTTTTTCCTTCCTGTTCATACCTGTGATCATATTCCGGATAAGGAAAGAAGAAGCGGTGCTTGTACGCGACCTGCCCGGTTATATGGATTACCGCACAAAAACGCGGTATCGTTTGATACCGTCAGTTTGGTAGAGAGTTGGAAGTGATGCTGGGGTTAAACGGCCAGTTACCTTTTGAAAGGAGTAAGATCATGAACAACAATAGGCGTGCCGGGAATCAAATAATCCAGAACATAGCAGACAAGGTAGTAGAAAAAACTTTAAAAGAGGATTTCCCGGCTGAAACGAAGCGAACCCTTCACCTGATTCGGCAGCATGATCTAGTTGGAGCGATGATAGCCCAAGCCATGAAGCAGGGAGAGTTTGATAATCTGGAGGGAACCGGCAAACCGCTTAACCTGGAAGAGAATCCCTTTGCACCGGCTGAATTGCATATGGTTCACAAAATTCTCAAGGACAACGGCTATGCGCCCTACTGGATTGAATTGGGCAAGGAGATCGACTCCCTCTGGAAAAAATTCGGCAAAGAAGTTGACAATTTCAAACGATATACCCAAATAGTTTTTAGTGAAAAACGGAGCAACCTGGCTGTTCAACGTTATGAGCAGAAAAAGAACGACTTCTATCTGCAAAGCCGGGAACACCTAGAGGAAATTTCAAAGAAAATACTGGACTATAATCTCCATTGTCCTGTTTCCATGTTGGGCCGGGCCAATTTCGATGTAGATGATACGATAAACACTATCATTAGCGAAATAGAAGCTTTAATCAAAAGTTAATATTATTGAAACTCTGCCAATAAATTCTTTAAATATTTGCCGCCAGATGGGAACAATAATAACGGCAAATTTATCTATGAATTATTAATGGGAGGCGATTTATTTGGCTGGCAAAGGTTCGAAAAGACAAGATACTTCAGTCCCCAGTGAGGAACATGCAAGAACAGGACCAAAAAAGGCTCTTTCAGCTGATGACTCAAAAAAGAAGAAGAAAAAATAACTCATTAATTAGGCGAGGGTTCGGTTTATGAAGTCTCGTCTTATAGCTTTATCTATAAAAGAACAAAATAGTTTTGACCATATACACCTATCTCGAATCTGACAGTTCTCTGACTAGTTTTTCCATACTTACTATCTCCTCCAGCCCGTCCTGCATGTATTTTCTAGCCCATGTGTTTCTTTTGCAATGTCTACTCCTACAATTAATGTGTTTGGGGTTATTGCTTCTAACCTCTCAATAGCACTGTTTTTCATAGTTTAAAACCTCCTGATTTGTATTATTTTTGTGAGTTTGCTTGGCCCACTCAAATCATTCAGGGGTTTTTTTATTTTCAAATATCGTTTCACGCATTACAGGAATGCTTGATTGCAGGTAACATGCTATGAGAATTGTTGCTATAATATATGTCAATCCTATAGTTACTATAAGTTTGGAGGTATTTTCTATGAAATACCGTATCAGCGATATGGCAAACATTATGGGAGTAACACCTGGAGCGCTGCATTTTTTCGAGCGTGAAAACATCATCAAAACAAAAAAGGAAGAGAACGGATATCGTTATTATGACGAAGATGATATTTTAAGACTGCTTTCTTATTATAAATATCATTCAATGGGTATACCGGTTAAGGAAATCGGGAAGCATTTCAGCGGAAGGGAAAAAGATCGAAACAAGGTTATAGAGCGTGTCCGCCAAATCAAGGATAATTATATTGAGAAAATCGCTGAATATCAACAATTGATCAACCAGATTGATGAGCATATTAAGGGATGTGAGCAGATATCTGAGCTTGTGGGCAATTACGAATTTGCCCAAAGCCCTGAATCGTTATTCATGCGTTTTGGACAGGATGGCTGGATATCTCCAGATAAAGAAATACAAGGTAAAATTCATAAATGGGTTGAAGCCATGCCAGCGACACGCATTTCAATTCTGTGTTCGGGCTGGGAAAAACAGAATGGCGAAGTGACAGCATCATTCGGGTATTCACTAAAGACGGAATTAATGACTAGACTATGCCTGCCGCAGGATGCAGGAGAAATAATTCAACTTCCCTCAGTGTCATGCCTTCACACCGTTGCTATTGCTAATACAGATTTCGCATATTCTCCGGGTCATATTTTCAAGGAAACACTGAATTATATATATAATCGGCATCTCATTCCTGTTGGACCGCCCTGGGGGACTGTTTTGTTGGTAGATGTGGATGAGTCAATAATCAACCCGGTTGTGGAGTTATGGTTTCCAATACGATAATGCTAAATAAAAACAAGGGCACTTTCCTATTTCCCATTTAGTATGCGGAACAAGGAAGGTGCTTTTTTTTTGGTTTTTGTACTAATAAATGTTGACTCTATAGTAACTATGGCAATTAACATCATTATAGATAATGTGAAAAGAGTTTACTGTAGTCTAATATTTTCGCACTTCAGAAGGGAAGGAAAATAATGAAGAAATTGGACTCAAAGAGGATGCTTCTCTTAAATAGTTTGATTGTTTTGTTTGTTTTATTAGCGACTTCAGGATTATATGCATCATTAAATAACAAGGAGGAACCAAAAACTACATATCAAGAGATGATGATGCAAGAAGATACTTTATTAAATCATAATGGTTCAGAAAATGAACTGGAATGCTTTCAATGTCATATCAGTATTGGTTCAAACGAGCCACAAAAGAAAGTAGCGGTTGATCAGTGTCTGGCTTGCCATTCTCAAAATTACGAAAGCCTTGCAACTTTGACTCAGAATCTTGAACCAAACCCTCATAAATCTCCGCACTATGAAAATTTGGACTGCACAATGTGTCATCAGGTTCATCAAGAATCGAAACTTATGTGTGCTGAGTGTCACACTTTTGATTGGATGGAAGATTTAGGCCCGAATTGGCTTAAATAAGGTAACTCAATTCAATTTGGTTTCAAAAAAATTATGTTAAAAAAGGGAGGGTCAAAACATGAACAAAAATGTTGGGAGAAGAGAATTTATTAAGTCAGTTGGTATTACCGGCGTTGTTTTAGCAGGTGGAAGTGTACTTGCTGGCTGCTCAACAGAAACCTCTGAGACCGGTAGTATCAAATGGACCGAAGAAACCGACGTGTTAGTGGTTGGTACCGGTTTTGCAGGTCTGGCCGCAGCGATTGAGGCAAAAACTGCCGGCGCAAAAGTTTTGGTTATTGATAAAATGCCAACAACTGGCGGCAATTCCACGATCAATGGCGGAGATATGGCTGCTGTTGGCACCAAACTTCAACAAGAAGCCGGGGTAGAGGATAGTGTTGATCTTATGGTAGCGGATATGTTGAAGGCCGGTTTAAATTACAATCATGTCGATAAGGTCAAATTACTGGCAGAAAAATCAAAAGAAGCCGTAGAATGGTGCACTGGTCTCGGAGTCCAATTTACAAAATTAAACTTCCACGGTGGTCATTCTGTGCCAAGAACAAATACTACAACTAATGCCACAGGTGCAGATATTGTTAAAGCTCAGGTAGCCAAGCTCAAAGAACTCGGTGTTGAAATCAAGTCAGGCGTAAAATTGACAAAATTCATTAACAACGAAGCAGGCAGAGTAATCGGTATTGAAGCGCAGGATGGATATAAAGTTGGTGACGAAGCCAGTGGAACGGAGGTATTCATTAAGGCTAACAAAGCCGTGGTTCTGGCATCGGGTGGTTTTTCCAATGATGTCCAAATGAGAACCATACATGAACCTCGCCTGACGGATAAATTGACCAGTACCAACCATCAAGGAGCAACCGGTGAAGCGTTGCGTGAAGCCCTTAAACTAGCCGCAATGGATGTCCATATGGATTGGATTCAACTAGGTCCGTGGACCAGCCCTGACGAAAAAGGCTTTGGTTATACGCCGCAATTCTGTGAACGTCTGGTTGGACATGGTCTGATGATCGACCCCAAGACCGGCAAGCGCTTTGTCAATGAGACCGGAAACCGCAAGGTAAGAGCAGATGCTATGCTCGCTCTAAACCGTAATACAATTGTTATCGGTGATGCAGATGCTGTAGCACGTCAGGTTGTTTCTAAAACATTGGAAGGCGGATTGAAGACCGGTGTTATTAAAAAATATGATACTTTTGAAGAAATCGCAGCCGCCTACGAGATTCCTGTTGAGCCTTTCCTGGCTGAGATTAAGCGCTGGAACTCCTTCGTAATTAACGGGAAAGATGAAGATTTCAACTGCCTCATTCAGAAGGGTGCCGGTCCTACACAAAAAGCTCCATTCTATGTTGCCAAACTATGGCCCAAAGTTCATCATACTATGGGTGGTTTGGTTACCAACTTAAAGAGCCAGGTAATCAATCAGGATTATGAAACCATTAAAGGTCTTTATGCTGCCGGCGAAGTTACCGGCGGGACTCACGGGGCGGTTCGTTTAGGCAGCTGTGCAATTACAGACTGTATCGTTTTTGGCCGAATTGCTGGGCAAGAAGCGGCTAAAGAACAAGCATAGGCTTTATTTTGCCTTTCCCCTTTTAAAAATGCCCCTCTTGCACGAGAGGGGCATTTAACTTAACAGTAGTAACCATCTTAAGTTAATGACTAGATGGTTAGTTTTAAGCATCGGAAGAACTGCGGAGCAGTTTCACACTGCTCAACGAGGCGGGGGACTCTTTTTGCCTCGTTATATTACGTTATTAAAAACGGAAAGGAGTTTTAGTGGTATGGATAGTCCAGAGCATAAAACCATTAGCCGTCGTAAACTGTTAAAAATTGGAGCTTTTGCAACAGCTACGGTAGCCACCGGACTACACCCGATCCTATTCGCGGGAGCAGATAATGGGCAGGATATTCCCAAAAACCCAAACCAAATAGGCTTTATCTTTAATCAAGAATTGTGTGTTGGTTGTCGTTCTTGTATGGCTGCATGTAAAAAGACCAACAATTGGGAAGAAGGAACAATGTGGCGCCGGGTTCTGCAATTTGAGAAAAACAGAATACATCTTTCTATCAGCTGTAATCATTGTGAGGAACCTGCTTGTGTAACGGCCTGCCCTGTAAAAGCGTATACGAAGCGTAAAAAAGATGGAATAGTTATTCAGGACCCTGATAGATGTGTGGGGTGTAAATATTGCCTGTATGTATGCCCCTATCACGCCCCCCAATTCAGTGAGGATACAGGCAGAATCTCAAAATGTAATTTTTGCTTTGAAAGGCAAGAAAATGGGGAAAAACCGGCCTGTGTATCAGCATGTCCAACAGGTGCCCTGTCTTTTGGTAAACTTAGCGAATTAAGGAAAGCTTCTGGTTATACTGATCAACCCAAGGGGTTACCTGATCCCAAAATAACAAAGCCTTCATGGGTCATCATACCCAAAGCATAGATATTATTGCCACGAGGAGGTTTTTATATTATGGAAATACATTGGCATTGGCTCATAGTTATATATTTGTTTCTAGGCGGACTCGGGTCGGGGGCATATTTAACTTCCTTTGCAGCGGAAAAAGGTTGGCTTGGTAATAATACAAGTCTTGCCCGCGCCGGTTATTATATTTCTGGTCCCCTCGTAGCAATTGGTACAGCACTTTTGGTGCTTGACCTCGGGCAGGGTTTTCGCCAGCCCTGGCTTCTCATCAGACTTATTTTAAACGTTCAGTCTGTTATGACCTGGGGTGTATATATTCTTTCAGCCTTCATAATAGTTGGAGTGATTAAAGGGTATGCTGTTTTTAAAGGTATTAAAGTACCTGCAGCTTTTACATGGGCAGGTACAGTGTTGGCTCTGGCTACAGGAACTTACTCCGGACTTTTGCTATCCGTTGTAGATGCTGTTCCCTTCTGGAACAGCCCAATTATGCCTTTTCTATTTGTAGTTTCAGGATTTTCGACTGGATTATCTGCTACCTGCTTACTTGCTCCTCTGGTTGAAAAGGGAAGTATTAATGAAGGCCGTGCAGGGCAAGTTCATTTAGGTGTTGTTGGGTTGGAACTGATTATTGCAGCTATCTTCTTTGGCAGTATGCTAATGGGATTAAACGGGCCTGTTGGAGCAGAATCAGCCAAAATGGTTATAATGGGCAGATATGCTATCGTTTTCTGGGGATACTTTATCGGTTTGGGACTTATCATTCCTTTAATTGTGTATCTGCTACAGTTCCTTAAAGCCAGACAGGCCAGCAAATTGCATTTGGCTAAAATAGATTCTTCCGATGCTGAACAAGCTGCGGCTTTGGAAAATGGAAATCATTCTTATCTTAATAAATTTACCGATGCCGCTGTCCTGGTTGCTGGATTGTCACTTAGAGCGTTAATCCTCTTCTCTGCAATCCCATTGTGGAATGGGGTAAGCATTTTATAACGAGGCGCTGCCTCGTTGCAGCGGTGTGTCCGAAACTGCTCCGTAGTTTCTTCTGATGCTTAAACGAGGCGAAAAGATGTCCCCCCGCTTCTTTAAACGGTCGGGTTCCTATAAATAAAACAGGCGGTGGGTAGGTGCTGCCTCGTTGCAGCGGTGTGTGCTTCCGGTGCTCAAAAAGACTTTCGATAAAATTGAGGAGAATCAGGCCTTATGCGAAAGATTTATGGTTATATTTCCTCGATGAAAACAGGTTTATGTATATTAATCATTATTGGTGTTATTTCTGCAATAGGCTCAATTTTTTATCCTGATACTTTTTTTAAATCATATATATTTAAAGCCTGTTTGCTTCTCTTACTCCTGAATATGTCTTTATGCACTATCCGCCAAACCAAGGTTTTTTGGCAGAATTTTTCGCTTAGAAAAGATAAGGGGTTTGTTAAACGGACAGGTGTTATCGCTCTTCATGCAGGTATTGTGCTCATACTTATAGGGGGGACGGTTAATTCTTACGCCAGTCAAAAAGCAGACATTCGGATGACTAATGGTGATCTTATCAATTTATCTGATGTACTGTCCGATAACCTTCCATTGAAGATTAAGCTAAATGAATTTTATATTGAATTTAATCCGGATGGCTCTCCCTATCAGTATTTCTCCAAGGTTAGTCTGATAAAAGAATCAGGGGATTCGCAGGAGTTCACGATCAGTGTAAACAACCCTCTGGTTTATAACGGAGTAAAAGTGTATCAACAGACATTTGGTTATTTGCTGGAGGTTCAAACTGAATTCGATTCCGGGAAAGGTACAAAGAAGACATTAAAAGAAGGTAATGTTCTCCAACTTGAGGGGTCGGATAAGAGCCTAAAATTTGTAAAGTACATCCCCAATTACGATCCTCGCTTTGGTATGATATCACGAACTACAAGACCCGAAAACCCGAAGGTAATATATGCAATTTATCAAAACAATTCATTAATTAAAACAGGGATTGGATCTCTCGCTGAAAAAATTGAAATTGATGCTGGAATCTTCGTTACCCTAAGTGGAATTGAGTATTATACGGGTTTGGGATTAAAACAAGACCCCGGTTTGCCTATAGCAGCCGCTGGCGGTATTCTGTTGATGGTTGGTTCGTGTTGCTCCTTGCTTATGAGGAGGGAAAGCAATTGACTTTATACATTGAATTATTTCTTTATTTGTCATTATTGTTATATACTCTAGCATCTATTAGTTATTTTGTTGGACAAAAATATTTAATATTTGCCAACGCTGCTTTTAAACTCTCTGCCATAGGGTTTATTGTTAATTTATTGGCACTAATAATACGAACCCTATACACTGGACGCTTACCTCTGGTAAACGGATCTGAATTTATATTGTCTTTTGCCTGTTTCACCGTACTTATTTATCTTTGGTACGAAGTGAAAAGTAAAGTCAATAGCGCCGGTGGCGTAGTAATGGGAATAACCGTCATTCTTTTAGGTTCTATTAACATCCTGATGCCCAACCAATTGCTCGAAGCACACCCGCTTATGCCTGCATTAAAGAGTCCCTGGCTTACCAGCCACGTACTAACAGCTGTTTTCGCATATGGTGGTTATGCCGTAGCTGCAGGATTAGCTGCCATTGAATTATTAAGGAACAAATCAACGAAAGGTAACCCTTGGATATATAAAATTAATTCGTTTAGTTTTGCTATGTTAACGCTCACCATTGTGCTTGGAGCAATTTGGGCTGAACAAGCTTGGGGCAGGTACTGGAGTTGGGATCCCAAGGAAACCTGGGCCGGGATTACCTGGATCATCTATGCGTTATACTTTCACTTGCATAAAAATCGCAAATGGCAGGGGAAGAGAGCCAATATTATGGTATTGGCCGGCTTTATCCTAGTGCTTTTCACTTTCTTCGGGGTCAATTATCTGATGTTAGGGCTGCACAGTTATGCCTAAATGAAAAGAGTATGATTATGTGTATAAGGCGAATCCGGAAGCCAATATGTTTTTATAGCGTTGCGGAAAGTATTCCTAGTCCCGGCATATGCAATGGCTGAAGGGCCTTATGCGGCTGCTAAGCGATCGTGTGTTTGCTTATCTGTAAATCTGCTAAGAAATACTGAAAAATTTTTATCATCAAATGGGGCACAATATTAACGGTATATTGCTGTATTAAATTTGTATAGGAGGTGATTTCTTTGGCTGGCAAGGGTTCGAAAAGACAAGATACCGAGACATCAGGTATTCCCAGTGAAGAACATGCAAGAACAGGGCGGAAAAAGGTTGCTTCCTCCGATGATTCAAAAAAGAAGAAGAAAAAATAACCCATAATTTGGGCGAGGTTTCGATTTATGAACTCTCGTCTTATAGCTTTATCCATAAAAATTTACAAAAGTTACTACAGCAGCCCGGCCCGGCTACTGACCCGGATGAGGGCTGCTTCACTATGCTTCTTCACTTCATCCGTATCCAGAGACAGGATTTGGCCATTCATCATCAAAAGCCTTCCGTCGACTATGGTGGCAAAAGCATCAGCCGCCTGGGCCTGGTAAACGAGCTGGGTGTAAACATCAGTGGCACCCAAGGGGCGGCTGTGCCAGTTGTTCAGATTAATAACAGCCAGGTCGGCTTTCTTGCCCACTTCGATACTTCCAATTTCAGCTTCCGTTCCCATTGCTCTGGCTCCCCCCAGTGTAGCCATTTCAAAAACCCGGGGGGCAGGCATGCTGACCGGTCCATGAACCGGTTTGTGGATAAGAGCTGCCAGCCGCATTTCCATAAACATATTTAGATTATTGTTGCAGGGAGCCCCGTCAGCTCCCAACGATATATTGGCTCCCAGGTTTAACAGAGGAGGTATGGGAGCGATACCCGAAGCCAGTTTCAAATTGGCGGAAGGGCAGTGCGCTATATTGCAGCGATTGTCGGCTAGAATTTGCATTTCCTCTTCATCCAGATGAATGCAATGGGCGAGGATAAGGTTTTCATTGCAAAGGCCCAGTCTGTTTAAATATTTGACATTGGGCAGACCCCGTTCTTTTTTTACCAACTCAACCTCACTAAGGTTTTCCGAAGCATGGGTATGGACCGGGATATTGTACTGCCTGGAAAGCCGGGCTACCTCCCGCAGCAATGGTTCGCTGCAGGAGACTGCAAAGCGAGGGCAAAAGGCATATTTGATGCGGCCCTGTTCCTTACCGTGCCATCGATTAATCAAGTCCAGGCTTTCATTCAGCGCATTATCACTGCTGTCCATCATAGCCGGGGGCACTCCGCTTCCACAGTCCATCAGGCATTTACCACCCAGATAGCGAATTCCGGCCCGGCTGACTGCTTCGAATACTGAATTGCTGTGTCTGACCGTTGCCATATCGATTACTGAAGTGGTACCTCCGCGCAGCAATTCGCAGCAGCCCAGGAGCGAGGAATAATAGAGGGAATCGGCATCGTGGGAGGCTTCCAAAGGCCAGATGCGAAGCTTTAGCCAATCCAAAAGATCCATATCGTCGGCCATTCCCCGGAAAAGCACCTGGCAAAGGTGGATATGGGTTTGGATCAGTCCGGGAATGACCAGCATGTCGCGGGCGTCAATTACCTGTTCAGCCTCAGCACTGTTTATGGTTCCGATTTGGCTTATACGGTCATCTTCGATTAAAATGTCAGCCTGAATAATGTCACGATGGGTGTTCATGGTAACCAAGACACCGTTTTTTATCAAAATGGACATTTTAGCCATCCTTTCTCTATATCATCCATTAAACCATAATATTATGCCAATTTCATTCATAGTCTTAAACATAAACTTAACTGGGGGTTTGAGAAATTAAACAGAATACTATGCTGGAGCGGAAAGTCGGTCGTTTATTAATAGAACTGTCTTTACCCGCCGGTTTGGGTATGATTATTTACTGCCTGTTGGGCCTGGTGGACAGTTTCTTTATCTCCCGGCTGGGTGCGGCGCCCCTGGCAGCTTTAACCCTATCCATGCCGGCGCAGATTCTAATCAGCTCCATAGCTGCTTCCACCGGAGTGGGTTTGACCTCATTAATATCCCGCACTTTGGGCAGAGGGGATTATAAATATGCAGATAACGCAGCCTGGCATGGACTGTTATTGAGTATAGTCTACGGTTTGTTATTTATCTTGGCCGGCAGCAATTACATTGACGACATTTTACTTATATCCGGATGTACGGCAGAGACTTTCAAACTGTGTCAGGAATACTTGCATATAATCCTCCTGGGGTCGCTGTTTACCTTTATTCCCATAATAATCGGCAGCATCATGCAGGGTGAAGGCAACACATTTATACCGGTAATGTTTACGCTTTTGACCATGTTGCTTAATGTTATTCTGGACCCGGTTTTTATATTCGGTTATGGTATTATCGAAGGCCAGGGCTTGAATGGGGCAGCTCTGGCTACGGTACTGGCCCAGCTTATAAGCAGTGTTTTAATGCTCTGGGTAATTGCCCGGAAGCGGAATTTACTTAGCTGGTCACTCGGAAATTTACGGCCCCGGCTTAAAGTTTTGGCGGAAATCTATAAAGTGGGTTTTCCCGCTATGCTTACGGAAATAGCCGGGGTTTTGCTTATGCTGGTTCTGAATAAGGTATTGGCTGGATACGGTTTCCGGGCTTTGGCGGTTTTAGGAGTATTTTTACGGGTGCGTTCACTGGCTTACATGCCTGTTTTCGGCTTGACTCAGGGAATTATGCCGATTGTTGGTTTTGCTTACGGGGCTCGCAAGCTGGACCGGGTGAAAGAAAGCATAGTCAAGGCTTCGGTATTTTCTGTGCTGGTTCTGGCCGCGGCCTGGTTTGTTATGCAAAAATACCCCCTATGGATAATGGCATTTTTCTCCTCTGATCCGGCGCTATTAACTGCGGGAGCAAATTGTATGCGATGGGCGACAATATTTCTGCCCTTAATGGGACCGGTATTTATTATTTCTTCAGTTCTGCAGGCTATGGGGAAGGCTGTAGCAGCCATGTATATGTCGCTGATTCGTCAGCTAGGCTTGTTCATACTTCCTCTGCTAATCATTCCCGCTTATTGTGGTCTTAACGGAGTATGGTTGGTTTTCTCGATTTCAGAGCTGTTGTCGGGAGTTTTGGCTATGTTTTTCTTGCTAAGCTTGTGGAAGGAATTGCAGGTCAGAAAACGCCGGTCAGCTATTATTCTCTTACCCGTAACCCGGAGCTGCCAAAGACTCTTAGCCTGGTTGCGCTGGTAAAGGGGTAAAATAATAACGAGGCGAAAATATGTCTCCGGCTTTTTTAAGACGGTCGGGTTCTCATCCCCCGCCTCGTTGCAGCGGTGTGTTGCCCCCTACGGGGACCACTTATATTGATTCCCTTCGGGAATGATTAAATTGTGTTGAAACAGTTCTGCAGTTCTTCCCATGTTTAAATAGATTTGGAGGCCGGCTTTGATTTGTATTAGAATATATAACGAGGCGAGAAAATATCTCCCGCTTCTTTGAGATGGCCGGGTTCCTATTAACAAAACAGGCGGAGGGTATCTGAACCCCCGCTTCGTTGCAGCGGTGTGTTGCTCCCTACGGGGACCACTTATATTGATTCCCTTCGGGAATGATTAAATTGTGTTGAAACTGCTCCGCAGTTTCTTCCGGTGCTTAAAAAGGAAGAGGTTAGATGTGAAGGGTAGAGAATAATTATGCGGGGGAATCCTAATGGCGAAAAATGATGTCTATTTTATCTGGGGTGAGGAACCCTTTTTGATAGATGTAAAAATTAATGAAATCATAACCCGACTAAAGGAGCAGAGTGGAGAGGAACCGGAACTGAATTATCTTGACACGGATGAATCCGGTCCGGTGGAATTACTAGAAACGCTTGAATTCAATTCGCTGTTTGCCTTGCAACGGGTGCTGATTATTAAAAGACCGTCATGGCTGGGAAAAGCTAAACGCAAGGCTGCCAAGAGCGGTGATATTGAAAAGGTATTTCGGGATTACCTGCAGCGTGAACATGAAGGTCAAGTACTAATTATTACAGCGGTTGAACATAATTCCAGCAACGCCCTGGTGAAACTACTGGATAAAGAAGCTACGGTGGTTAATTGTAAAGCGGCCGGCAGCCAGTATCTGACCAACTGGATTAATGATGAGTTCAGTATGCGGAAATGTAATATCAAGCCGGCTGCCGTAAATATGCTGGCTCGGAGCGGGCAGGACATGTATTACCTGCAGAACCTGATCGAAAAACTCTGCCTGGCGGGTGACGGTAAAGTTATAAACGAAGCTGATGTGGAGGAAGAACTCAATAATAAAGAAGAAATCAAGATATTCAAACTGACCGACGCGCTTTTGGCCCGAAATCTCAAAACATCGTTTGCGGCCTACTACCAATTGCTGGTTCAGGGCGAACATCCGATTTTTTTTCTTTATATGATTGTGCGGCAGTTTATCTCTTTGGGTAAGGTGAAGTACTATCAGGAAAAAGGCTGCAATAAATTAGAAATAGCCGAAAAAACCAGTATGAAGGAATTTAATGTGAGAAAAATGAGCGAGTATGCACGCAATTTTAGCTGGGAAGAAATTCAGGAACTGTTTGGCCGTTTTTTGCAGGCCGACCTCAGTTTTAAAAGTACCGGGCAGGATGAGAAAATTATTATGGAGACTTTGCTTATAGAGGTTTGCAATAGAAAATAAATAGGAAATAAAAAATAGCCCTGTTGAAGGGCTATTTTAAATGATATTACTTATTTGCTTAGAGCGTTTAATCTTTTGGTCAGAGCTGATTTTTTACGAGCAGCCGTATTCTTATGCAGAATACCTTTGCCAATGCTTTTATCTATAAGCGAGGTTACTTGCAGCAATTTTTGGCCGGCTGTTTCCACATCCTCCGCTTTTAAGGACATTTCATATTTCTTTACCGCCGTTTTTAACCTGCTCTTATAAGCCTTATTTCTCATACGGTTTTCTTCTGCTTTTCTGGCTCTTTTAGCTGGAGTTTTACTCTTGGCCACATTTTCACCTCCTTAATAAATTCTAGACAACAGAAATACTATAGCATTACCGGAAATAAAAAGCAATAAAAGGATAGCCTTTTTATTGCTTACATAAAATAACGAGGTAAAAGATGTCCCCCCGTTTCTTTAAATGGTCGGGTTTCTATTAACAAACCAGGCGGCGGTCTCCAATCCCCAGCTTCGTTGCAGCGCTGTGTTGCCCCCCTACGGGGACCACTTATATTGATTCTCTTCGGGAATGATTAATTTGTGTTGAAACTGTTACGCAGTTTCTTCCGATGCTTAAATCTTAGCCTAAAACCCTGTCAAGTAGAAGTTCTATTAACTCATAGGAGACATAGAATTAATTAAATTGGCAGTGAGGTGGACAGGGTGCGAAGGCATTTTTTAACCTTTTTAAAGAGCATTGTTTTACTGCAATTGTTTATATTTATTCTTATAACCGGGGTAAGTGCTGATCTCGGCAGTAATTACCTGCAGTGGCTGTCTGCTTTTGAAATTGAAGACATGCTGCTGCCCTTTTCCCGCATAAACATCGATAAAAATGGAGCTGCATCATTATTTCAAAACGTTAACGTGGCTATGGCCGGCGAAGAAAAAAGTGGATTATTGACCGAGCGTTATTTTGAAACTGATTTTCCGGAAGCCATGATGGTTTCAAATATACAAGCATTGGACAATGGCTCGGGTGAAATAATAGTGAACAGCGGCACCGAAGAGAAAATCGAAACGCCGGATGTAGCGCGGACTGAATTACCCGAAGCCAAGCTTAACCGGAAACCGGATTATAGTAGCTTTTTCCAGGGATACAGAGTAGTATTTTATTGTACTCATGCTGCCGAATCCTATATTCCGGATAGTGGCCGGGCCCGCTGTGAAGGGGAGGCAGGACTGGTCAATAATGTCGCTACGGATATTTGCAGCGGTTTAAAAGCCGGGGGGTTGGATGCCGGGTTTGTGAACACTCTGCATGATTTTCCGGACTATAATAACAGCTATACCAGATCCCGGGAAACTGTTAATAAAATAATAGAGTCCACACCAAATCTTCTGGCGCTTTTTGATGTTCACCGGGACAGTGTGCCTGGTCAGGATATGAAGGAAATTGTTGAAATAAACGGCAAAAAAAGCGCACGGATTTTAATTATCGTTGGTACCAATGAACGCAAACCACACCCTAACTGGCAGGAAAACCTGAGGTTTGCGGAAATGATATACGCCCAAGCAGAAAAGATGTATCCGGGATTAATGAAGGGTGTAAGAACCAAAGCCGGAACCTATAATCAGGAGTATTTCCCCAAAAGCTTGCTTTTGGAATTCGGCAGTGATATTAACTCGCTGGCTGAAGCCAGTTATGCAGCAGAATTGTTTGCTGATGTGCTTTTAGAGGTTTTGAAGGAGGAAGTATAGTAAATGGCCAGGGGATATCAATTACTGATGGTTCTGGTACTTGTCAGCCTGGTGATCATGGGCCTAAATACCAGCAATCAGGGCATAAGCCGTCTAACCGCTGAAAACCGGGGACAAGTCATTGGAGTAGATTTTGACAACGAAGCGATTAAGCTGCAGGTTTGCTCCAAGGATTATATCTATACCATAGACAAACTTCGTGATCAAGGAAAAGATATGGCTGCCGAACTTAAGTCGCTGGGAGAGCAGGCAAAAAGCTATACATTTAGAATCTGGAATATATTTAAGGCGATTGTCTAATGTAAGGGCATCCACCGGTTAAGGAACGGGGACACACCTCCTTCGGTGCAACCTTAATGGTGACCGAAGGGAGCATCAGTAGTGCCCGTAGGGGGAAATGCCCCCATGGTAAGGAATGTCCTTATGGTGCCGGTACTCAACTGGTGACGTTGGAGATGAAATAGTTTGAGTGATAATACCAAACATATGGCCAGAGCAGCCGTTCTCCTAATGATTACGGTGATTCTGTCCAGGATTTTGGGCTACGGGCGCGAAGTAGCCCTTTATACCGAATTTGGCCAGAATTATATGACTGACGCCTATCGGGCGGCTTTTTCAATTCCCGACTTTATTTACATGCTGTTGGTAGGGGGAGCACTTAGTGCTGCGCTCATTCCGGTATTTTCGGCCTATATTGCCACCGGCCGGGATGATGATGGCTGGCGCTCCGCCAGTATCGTGTTAAACTATACGATTATAATTTTGATAATTTTGATAATAATTGCCTATCTCTACACGCGGCCTTTAATAAATATTTTAGTGCCGGGAATTCCTGAACCCTACAACAGTCTGGCGGTTCATCTTACCCATATAATGTTTGTGCAGACTTTTTTTATGGCCTTAAACGGGCTGGCTATGGGGGTGCTGAACTCCCATCATCACTTCTTTACACCCGCGCTGGGCAGCCTGCTTTACAATGTGGCGATCATTGGGCTTGGTTTGGCTCTGGTAGATCGACTGGGGATTGCGGCATTTTCCTACGGAGTGGTGTTGGGGGCAATAATCAATTTTCTGGTGCAGATCCCTGCATTACGCAGGGTGGGAATGAGGTACTATTTTTCATTTGATTACCGGGATGAAGGTTTCAGGCAGATTATGATACTCATGCTTCCGGTCCTGGCCGGCCTGGGAGCGGTGCAATTAAGCCTGTTTGTAACCCAAAACCTGGCCTCCGGACTGGCTCCGGGAACTGTAAGTGCTTTGGCTCTGGCTCAGCGTATAATGAATCTGCCCCTGGGTATATTTGCGGTTTCCATTGCGGTAGCCATTTTCCCGACTTTAACCAGCTTAAGTGCCCGCGGTGAACTGGAGATGTTTAAACGTACCAGTTCCCTGGGTATTAGAGCGGTTTTCTTGCTTACTATTCCAGCTTCCCTGGGTTTGATAGCCCTGGGGGAACCGGTGATAAAGCTGCTGTTTGAACAGGGTAAGTTCACTGCCAGTGCTGTTACGATTACCAACGAAGCCTTGCTTTACTATTGCTTGGGGATGTTTGCTTATTCATCCCTGCAAGTTTTGAACCGAAGTTTTTATGCGCTCAAAGATACCATAAGCCCGGTTGTAGCAGCAGTTATCACTATTGCCTTCAATATTTTGCTGTCAATGAAACTGGTGGGGTCGATGGGGCATGTGGGGTTGGCCTTATCCTACTCTTTAGCGGGAATCCTCAGCCTGCTGTTTCTGCTGATTATATTAAGACAGAAAATGGGCAAAATCGGAGTTACCGTCCTGATAAAGAGTTTTACTATATCTTTGGGAGCGTCATTAATAATGTTTCTGGCTGTCCGGAATATAACTGCTTACTCCTTGCATCTGCTGACCTTTGGCAGTAAACTGAATCTTCTTATTGGGGTAAGTGCCGGTGTACTATCGGGGGCTATTGTGTACGGGGCGATAATATATCTGTTTAAACTGGAAGAGAGTGAACTGGTTCTGGGAATACTGAGAAAAAAATTACACCGAGCGTAAGCTTGTTTGCCTGGTACAGTTGAGACATGAAACAAGCTGAAGGTATTTCCCATATAAGACCGGCCGCAGTATATGTATAGTGAACATATGGAAATCTTTTTGAAGAAGCCAAATGGTGAGGAATGCAAGCAATTGAACGCTTGGAGACGATCAGGTATAATCTATTGTGTTGAAACTGCTCCGCAGTTTCTTCCGGTGCTTAAACAATGGTCGCAACCAAGCGTATTATTAATCCTGGAGGGTTTTAATTTGCAGGAAAGAATAAGAAATTTCAGCATAATAGCGCATATAGATCACGGCAAATCAACATTGGCCGATCGTTTGCTGCAGATCACCGGCGCTTTGAGTGAAAGGGAAATGAAGGAGCAGTTCCTGGACAAGATGGACCTGGAACGCGAAAAGGGCATCACCATCAAGCTGCAGCCGGTCAGATTAAATTATAAAGCCAGGGACGGCCAGGATTATATTATTAATTTTATAGATACTCCCGGACATGTGGATTTTTCCTATGAAGTATCCCGAAGCCTGGCGGCCTGCGAAGGAGCCCTGCTGGTGGTTGATGCTTCACAGGGCATTGAAGCTCAGACTCTGGCCAATGTTTATATGGCAATGGATTTAAACCTGGAAATAATCGGGGTGGTAAACAAGATAGACCTCCCCGGTGCTGAACCGGAAGCTGTAAAACAGGAGATGGAAGATGTACTGGGGATTGATAAGGAAGAAATCATATCCATATCCGCCAAACTTGGAACCGGTGTTGAGGATGTATTGGAGGCCATAGTCGCCAGGGTGCCTGCCCCGCATGGGGATGAGGATGAAGCTTTTCAGGCTTTGATTTTTGATTCCTATTTTGATTCGTACAAAGGGGCTATTTCCTATATAAGAGTAGTATCCGGAAGGATAAACCGGGGTGATATGATTCGCATGATGGCGACCGGCAAAGAGTACGAGGTGGCCGAAATTGGGGTTATATCTCCTTACATGACCGAAGTCGGAAGCCTGGGCGCAGGTGAAGTCGGCTACCTAGCGGCGGGCATTAAAAATGTAAATGACACCCGGGTTGGTGACACCATAACCGGAGCGACCCGGCCGGCAGCCGAACCCCTGGCGGGCTACCAGGAAGTGAAGCCCATGGTTTACTGCGGCCTTTTTCCTCTGGAAAACAATGATTTTGACCGGCTGCGGGAAGCCCTGGAACGTTTAAAACTAAACGATGCTTCGCTTTTCTACGAGCCGGAGAGTTCAGATGCTCTGGGATTTGGCTTCCGTTGCGGATTCCTGGGTTTACTCCACCTGGAAATCGTAAAGGAAAGATTGGAACGGGAATATGACCTGAGCCTTCTGGCTACTGCACCCAGCGTAGTCTACAAAATAATACTTACCGATGGCAGTGAAATATTTGTACAAAACCCGGCCCACTGGCCGGCTCCCCAAAAAATAGATTGCATTATGGAACCCTATGTTAAGGCCTCGATCATGGTGCCCAATGACTACGTAGGGACCATTATGGAACTGTGCCAGGAGAAAAGGGGCAATTTCCTGACCATGGAGTATTTGACCACTCACCGGATAATGATCAATTACAAACTCCCTCTGTCAGAAATTCTATATGACTTTTTTGATTCCTTAAAATCAAGAACCAAGGGATATGCTTCTCTGGATTATGAACTGAGCGGTTATGAAACCTCTGATTTAATAAAACTGGATATTATGCTTAATGGCGAAACCATAGATGCCTTAAGCTTTATCGCCCATAATGACAAAGCTTATTACCGGGCGCGGGCGATTGTGCAAAAATTGCGCAGGATTATCCCCCGGCAGATGTATGAAGTAGTAATCCAGGCTTCGATTGGCAACCGGGTTATTGCCCGTGAAAGCATAAAAGCGATGCGCAAAGATGTGCTGGCCAAGTGCTATGGCGGTGACATAACCCGTAAAAAGAAACTCCTGGAGAAGCAAAAAGAAGGTAAAAAGCGCATGAAACAGATCGGCCGCGTTGAAGTTCCTAAAGACGCTTTTATGAGTGTAATGGATATTGAAAAAGACTAGTACCCGGTCAACCCTAATTCTATATTTTCTGGTTGGTAAAATTCATGGATGACTGCGTTGTCGTCAATCGCAATACGTCCAGTATTACTCATTCCTCCGCTTTGTCCTGCATGAATTCTACTCGACAAATAATATACATAATTAAGATTGACAGGGTACTAGAGGTTTTTACAAAGGGGAGCTTTGAAATGTCCATACCTGTGCAAGCTGATGATTTAACCAGGGGCCTGTACATTCATATACCTTTCTGCTTGAAAAAATGCCGCTATTGTGATTTTTATTCACAGCCCCTTTTGCATCAGGATTGGCTGGAACGCTACAGTGCTGCCCTGCTCGTTGAGATTAGGCAGCAAGCTCAGGTATTTGCACCATGCCGCCTGGCCAGCATATATATAGGAGGGGGAACTCCCAGCCTTCTGAGTTCCGATCATTTAAAAAGGATAATTGAGGCCATAAACCAGGAGTTTTCAATTACTGATAATGCTGAAATCAGTATTGAAGCCAATCCCGCCACCCTGGAACTTCACTGGCTGGAGCAACTTTTAAACATGGGGATTAACCGCCTGTCCATCGGGGTGCAGAGTTTTTCCGATAGAGAATTAAAAATATTAGGCCGGCTTCATAGCAGCCGGGAAATTATGGATAGTATTGAACTCCTGCATAAAACCGGCCTAAAAAATTTCAATATAGATTTGATTTATGGGATTCCCGGCCAGTCGCTTGGGGACTGGGCATCCAACCTCAAGCAGGCGGCGGAATGCGCTCCCCGGCACATTTCGGCTTACCTGCTGCAGCCGGGAAACAATACACCAATGGCTGTGGATATTGAGCGAGGTCGTTTGGCATTGCTGGATGACGAGATTGAAGCGGCAATGTATTATAAAACTTTGGAATTCCTGCAGAAGAACGGTTTTGAACATTACGAAATATCGAACTTCTGCAAACCAGGATATGAGTGCCGCCATAACATTAATTACTGGCAGGCCGGGGAGTATATAGGTATAGGTGCCGGAGCGGTAAGCTATACTAATTGTAGAAGATATATAAACCGGATGAACTGGCAGGAATATGTGAACTCTATGGGAAACAAGCAAAGCTGTATGGTTGAAGAACTGGAAAAAATGACCGCTCCGGAATTGCTGGCCGATGCCATGATAACCGGCTTGAGAATGTGTCGGGGAATAAACTTAAGAGAATATACAAACAGATTTAATAGGGATCTAATTCAGGAGTATTCAAGCATCATAGATTCTGGAGTGAGCAAAGGACTGCTTAAAATGGAAAAAGGGCAATTAAGCCTAACCAAAAAAGGTTATTTCCTGTCTAATGAGATATTATGCCAGTTTATCACGTGATAACAATACTTGACAAAGGATAGCTCTGGTGATATTTTTTTAATAAGCGATTAGCACTCAATGGGAGAGAGTGCTAACAGGCAGGTGATTAAAAATGACATTGGATGAACGCAAACGAATAATTCTGGAATCGATTATCAAAGATTATGTGGAAACCGCTGAACCTGTTGGTTCTCGAGCGGTAGTAAAAAAGCACGGCCTAAAAATAAGTGCTGCAACGGTTCGCAATGAAATGGCGGATCTTGAAGAAATGGGGTATTTGGAGCAACCTCATACTTCAGCCGGGAGAATCCCCTCCCAGTCTGGGTTCCGTTATTATGTAGACTGCTTGATGGAAAAAGAGAATCTGGATGAACAGGAATTCGAGTCACTGCAAAAAGTGGTTAAGGAAAACTTTCAGGAACGGGATAATTTTATCGAAGAAATTGCGCATTTTTTGTCTCAGGTTACGAATTATGCGTCTTTTGTCATCCTGCCCACCGTAAAATTCAATGAGTTTAAAAACCTGCAAATTATACCAATGGAGCAAGGGAAAGCCCTCTTACTGGTGGTTACCGACATGGGCATGATCATGCACCGTAAGATAACCATCCCGGAGGGCATGGAAGCTGAAGAATTGCAATCAATTGCCCAGGCTTTTAACCATATATTTGGCGGCAAGAAGCTGGATAAAATGAGACGAAGCGACCTCCAGATGCTGAGGGATGCATTAAAACAACGCCGGCAGGTTATAGACAACGCTTTACAGGCCATTGATAATCTGCTGAAAAACAACCAAAATGAAAAAGTTCTGGTCAGCGGGACCCTTAATATACTAAACGAGCCCGAGTTCAAAAATCTCGATAAATTAAAACGCATTTTGACTATTCTTGATGAAGATGGTCCCCTGAAAAACATCATTCCCGAAGCAGTGAGCGAAACGGTTGATATTCGTATAGGCCGTGAGAATGAGTTGGAAGATATAAAAGAGATGAGCCTGGTTTTCGCCGGCTACAAGAGTTTTGGCGAAATGGGTAAAATAGGGGTTATCGGGCCGGTCCGCATGGAATACTGGAAAGCTGCAGGTACTGTAGAATCGGTACGCGATTTTATTGATGAGTTGTTCAAAAAACGGTTCTAAGGTAAGGAGTGCAGACCGGCTAAGGTAAGGGGACACACCTCCTCTGGAGGAATGTCCCTATGGCAGGGAATGTCCCCATCGCGTGACAATGTGCATGTGGTTTTAATTATTATTAGGTCATACAAAAAACAGTGGCATCAGTATTAAGGAGGAAAGTATGACGGAAAATGGACTGACTGCCGGGCAAACCGGTGATGAACGATTCCAGGCATTACTCAGCAATGCCAATGCCGCCCGGGTTATTTCACAGGCGGTTGAAGGAACCATCGGCCCCAAAGGACTGGATATTATGATGGTGGATAAGTTCGGCGATGTGGTGATCAGCAATGATGGGGTAACCATATTAAAACTGATGGAAGTCAAACACCCCGTGGCCCGTATGATCATAAACACCGCTCGTGCCCAGCAGTCACAGGTGGGAGATGGTACTACCACCGCTACGATTATTGCCGGAGCCCTGGTTGCAGAGGGGGCCGAACAGGTTATAAAGGGAGTCCCGGTAACCCGGGTGATCGAAGGAATAAGTATCGGGGTTAATGCGGCCATTAATCTGATTAAACAACAAAGCCGGAACATAGACTCGCTGGAGGATAAACTGCTCTATAATATTGCGGAAATTGCCGGACGAGGCAACAAAGACCTGGCGCGTCTGGTTATCAAAGGGGCTCAACTGGTCGGTGTGCAGAAGCTTAAAGACCGCGACTACAAGTACGCCGATGCGGTGGTGGCTCGGGAATTGTCGCCCAGTCAGGTTTTTCGCGGGGTTTTGCTGAATAAACAGGCGGTAAATCGCGATATGCCAACATCTCTGGACAATCCCTTTATATTGGTGGTTGATGACGCACTGGCTCCTGAAGAGATTGAACGTGAAGCACTGAAAAACGAAAGCGGATTTCAATACTATCTGCAGGCCCGTGAAAAATACGAAGGCAACCTGCGCAAGATCTGCACTCTGGGTGTGAAGCTGGTGGTAGTGGACCGGGGTATCGATGATATCGCCGAAGAAATTTTCACCGAAGCTGGAGTTATGGTTTTACATAGAGTTTCCTCACGGGAAATAGAAAGATTATGCAAGCATAGTGGGGCCAAAAAAATTAAGCGCAACACGCTTAACCGCGATCTTGAAACTTTAAAGAGTTATTTGGGACGCGCCCGGCTGGTAAAAATTGATGAAAAGCTGGAACATACCTGTGTTTACGATGGGCGGGGAGAAAATTGGACAACTGTGTTAATTGGAGCGTCAACCGAAGAAGTTGTTGATGAGCGGGAACGTATGGCCCGTGATGCGGCTTCCGCAGTGCAGGCCGCGGTGCAGGGGGGAGTAGTTCCCGGCGGCGGGGCTATAGAAGTATGGCTGGCCGCTCACATGGAAGATGTGGCCCGGGATGTGGAAGGTATGACCTCGTTTGGAGTGCTTTGCGTTAAGGAAGCCCTGATCAAGCCTTTCTCCTGTCTGGTCAGCAATGCCGGTTTTAATCCTTTGGAAAAGCTGGGGGATGTAGTGGTGGCCCAGCGTAAAAACGGCAGTGATGCCATTACTCTTGACTCCGAAAAAGGTAAACTTATCGATGTGATGAAAAATGGCATTGTAGATCCGGCTCTGGTCAAAATTCACGCCCTTAAGGCGGCTGGTGAAGTTGCGGTAGCCATCTTAAGAATAAATACAATTATTAAAATGAAGGAAGAAGCAGGCAACCCTGAAAATATCGATATATGGGAATAGAGGTGAAATAATTCATGAGTGAATATCAAGAGGAATATAAAGATGAACAGGGGGAAGTAACGGCCGAAAATGAACCGCAGGCTGCAGCCCCCGAAGCAGATGAACTAACTGGTATGAGGCAGGAGATGGAGAAATTGCAGCAGGAGGCCAAAAAAAATTACGATCTTTATTTGCGTACCCTGGCGGAGATGGATAATATTAAGAAGCGCGCTGCCCGGGAGCGGGAAGAGTATGTAAAGTTCGCTACTCTGCCCATGATCAAGAAAATCTTGCCGGTAATTGACGACCTGGACCGGGCTTTGAATGCCTCCCAGCGAAACCAGGACTATGAGATACTAAGCAAAGGCCTGGAAATGATAAGCAGAAGTCTGCATGAAGCCATAAAACAAGAGGGCGTAGTGGCTATTGATGCTTTATACAAACCGTTCGACCCCCAGTATCACCAGCCCTTATCGGTGGAAGGCAGCAGTGAACATCCCGAGAATACAGTTATTGAAGAATTTCAAAAAGGATATATCATGCATGGCCGGGTTATTCAACCCAGCCTGGTAAAGGTAAGCAATTAGAGAAGCAGTGATCGAGAGTCGTTCACTACATACCGTAATATTCCAGAAAAGCCCGGACTTTTGGTTGAGGACAGTATTAAGAATGGTTATTTAAGCAAACATATTCTAAGGAGTATAAACGCCATACTACCTCGCCTTTATCTCTTTTCTTCCACATTACGGTATGTATTTCGCGAAGTTATTTACATGATTCATAGAGGGCTTTAATATCCTGACCCTCATCATTATATTTGGAGGTGTTTTTTAGAATGGCTAAAGTTGTAGGAATAGACCTGGGTACTACCAACTCGGTAATCGCCATAATGGAAGGAAATGAGCCTACCGTTATCACCAATGCTGAAGGAGAGCGGTTGACTCCTTCGGTCGTAGGTTTTTCCAAAACCAATGAAAGGCTGGTTGGCCGCGTGGCAAGACGCCAGGCTATTACCAACCCGGACCGGACTGTAGTATCCATTAAAAGAAAGATGGGCACCGATTACAAGGTGGAAATAGAAGGCAAGAAATATACCCCGCAGGAAATCTCCGCGATGATTTTGCAGAAAATGAAAACCGATGCCGAAGCCTATTTGGGAGAAAAAATTAATCAGGCAGTTATAACCGTCCCTGCCTATTTTACCGATTCACAGCGGCAGGCTACCAAAGACGCCGGGAAAATAGCCGGCCTGGAAGTATTGAGAATCATCAATGAACCAACTGCAGCAGCCTTAGCTTACGGACTGGATAAGGACGAAAACCAGACCATTCTGGTGTTTGACCTGGGTGGCGGAACCTTTGACGTATCCATTCTGGAAATCGGCGATGGGGTGTTTGAAGTAAAGGCCACCAGCGGCAACAACCGTTTGGGCGGTGATGACTTTGATGAAAAAATAATTAACTGGCTGGTGCAGGAATTTAAGAAAGAACACGGAGTTGACCTGCGAAACGACAAAATGGCCCTGCATCGTTTAAAAGAGGCTGCGGAAAAAGCGAAACATGAGCTTTCCGGGGTTATGAGTACCGATATCAATATTCCCTATATTACAGCGACTCAAGATGGGCCTTTGCATTTGGAAAGAACTCTGACCCGCGCGCGCTTCAATGAAATGACTATGGATTTGGTAGAGAAAACTATGGGTCCCACCCGCCAGGCCATCAAAGATTCTGGATTAAAAGCCAGTGAGATAGATAAAATAATCCTGGTCGGCGGTTCAACCCGTATTCCCGCGGTCCAGGAAGCAGTCAAAAATATAACTGGCAAAGAACCCTTCAAGGGCATCAATCCTGATGAAGTAGTGGCAGTAGGCGCTGCTATCCAAGCCGGCGTATTGACCGGAGAAGTTACCGATGTGGTGCTGCTTGACGTAACTCCGCTGTCTTTGGGGATAGAGACACTGGGTGGGGTATTTACCCGGATTATTGACCGCAATACTACGATTCCCACGGCCAAAAGCCAGATATTCACAACCGCTTCAGACAGCCAGACTTCGGTTGACATTCATGTCTTGCAAGGTGAAAGAAAAATGGCCGGCAGCAATATCACCATGGGCCGTTTTCAATTAACAGGGATACCGGCCGCACCGCGGGGTATTCCGCAAATCGAAGTCAAGTTTGATATTGATGTCAACGGCATTGTTCATGTTACCGCCAAGGATATGGCAACCGGTAAGGAACAAAAAATAACTATTACATCTTCCAGTGGTTTGAAGGATGATGAGATTGAACGCATGGTCAAAGATGCCGAATTGTATGCCGAGGAAGATGAAAAACGCTTGGCGGAGATTGAAGCTCGTAATGCAGCCGACAGCATGATCTACCAGGCTGAAAAAACCTTGAAAGAATATGCGGATAAGATTGACGAGAATGCCAAGAGCCAGATTGAGAATGCCAAGGAAGAACTAACCCAGGCTTTGACGGGTAATGATATTGACGACATCAAGGCCAAAACCGAAGCGCTGACCGAAGCAATATTTGCTTTCACCAGCAAAATGTACGAAGCTGCCAATCAAGCCAATCAGGATGGCGAAGGCGGAGAAGAGGTTTTTGATGCCGACTACCATGTTTCCGACGATGAAACGAAATAAATATAAGTAAGGAGTAAGGCGTGAGGTGTAAGGGGGAGTTTTGACTTTGCCTGCAATACAAGGTTCATGGTATACTATCCCCGTCTTGAACTGATTATATCCTGTTTTACATTAATATACGTTTTATTCCGCAAGCATTTATTTATTAATTGTGAACTATGTTAATTAGGCACAATAGTATATAAAATAATGGGAGAGGGTTGAAATACTCGGAGGTTATTTGCTTCCGGGTATGCCCTGTTTTTAGGAAGGTGGGAGATAATGTCCGCTAAGCGTGACTTGTATGAAGTTTTAGGGGTTAATGCCCAAGCGACATCTGATGAAATCAAAAAGGCTTATCGCAGCATGGCCCGCAAATATCATCCCGATGTTAATCGCGATGACCCGAAGGCCGGTGAGAAGTTCAAGGAGATCAGCGAGGCCTATGAGATTTTAAGTGATCCCCAGAAAAAAGAATTGTATGATCGCTATGGTCATGATGCCTTTGATCCCACACGTAATGCTGGGGCCGGGGGCTTTGGCGGTTTTGAGAATATGGGCGGAGGTTTTGGCGACCTTTTCGACTTGATTTTTGGCAATGCAACCGGCAGTTCGCGTAGAAGCGGCCCCCAGCGTGGGGCTGATCGTGAATTGCGTATGGAGATAAATTTTGAAGATGCGGTTTTTGGCCTGGAAAAGGAAATTGAACTGCCTCGTATGGAAAAGTGCACCAAGTGCAATGGCAGCGGAGCCGAAGAAGGTTCCAGCGTAAAAACCTGTCCCACCTGCTCGGGTTCCGGGCAGCAGCGTACTGTTCAAAGCACACCCTTTGGCCGTTTTGAAAGCTCCAGAACCTGCAGTCGCTGCCACGGCGAAGGCAAGATAATAGAGAAACCCTGTTCCGCTTGCAAAGGTACCGGACAGACGCGAAAGTTGCGTAAAATTGAAGTTCGCATACCGGCCGGTATCGACAGCGGTTCGCGGCTTCGCATTTCGGGTGAAGGTGAACAGGGCAGCAAGGGTGGCCCACCCGGTGATTTGTATATCAGTATTTTGGTAAAACCCCATTCCGCTTTTAAACGCGAAGGTACAACCCTGATCGGCAACCTGGAAATAGACTTTGTCCAGGCAGCCCTGGGAGCAGAAGTTGAAATACCACTCTTGGGAGGAGCCGTTCATAATCTGGTCATACCCGAAGGGGTGCAGCCTGGAGAGATAATAACGGTTAAAGGGAAAGGGATCCCCCATCTGCATAGTCATCGTATGGGTGACCTGAAAATAATTATTAAGGTGAAAATACCGAAGAAATTGACCCGCAAGCAAAAGGAATTGCTCCAGCAGTTTTCCGAAGAGAATGATGAAAAGCAAGCTAAAAAGGGGATATTCGAAAAATTCAAAGATGCCATGGGCTAGAAGGAGTACGTTAAATGAAATGGAAAGAAATCAGTGTATTGACCGAAGGTATATGTGTTGAAGCTATTGCCGGCATCTTCCACCGACTGGGCTCCGGCGGAGTTATTATTGAAGATCCCCAGGCTGCGCGCAAATACAATAACCAGGACGGGTGGAATCCGGAGTCGGTTTCACCTGATTTTTTAGATCATGAATTTGTGGTAGTTAAGGCATACTTTCCCGAAGAACGCACGGTTCTGGAAGAACTCCAATCCTGTCTGGATATGGTCAGGGACAACTTTAATGTAGATTGCCGGGTATTTATTGACGAGGTTAGGGATGAAGACTGGGAGAATTCCTGGAAGAAATATTACCATACCTTCAAGATAGGTGATCGCTTGGTTATAAAACCGTCATGGGAAGAATACCAGTCTAAAGAAAGTGAAGTAATAATAAATATTGATCCTGGTATGGCCTTTGGTACCGGCATACACGCATCTACCCGGTTCTGCATGAAGTTTATCGACCAGTATGTCAAGGGCGGGGAAAAAATTGTAGACGCCGGCTGCGGTTCGGGCATCCTATCCATCGCAGCTGCCAAATTGGGTGCGGTTCGGGTATTTGCCATGGACGTGGATGAATTGGCCGTGAAAATCGCCCGGGAGAACATCGCGTTGAACCATTTGGAAGACGTGATCGAAGCACAGGCGGGGGACATTATTGAAGAGATTCAAGGACAGCAGCCAGATATGATCCTGGCCAACATTACCGCCCAAGTAGTCAGCTTGCTGATTCCTGAAGCTGCCAAGATACTGGCACCAGGTACATATTTGTTCGGTTCCGGTATTGTGGACAGTCGCTGGCCCGGGGTTAAAAAACAGCTCGAAGAACATGGCTTTGAAATTGAGCAAATGCTGACCGATGTTGATTGGATCGGAGTAGCCGCAAAAAAACTATAACGAGGCGAAAAGATGTTATCGCATATTTAAGTGGTCAGGTTCCTATTAATCAAACAAACGGTGGAGTTCCAATTCCCCGCCTCGTTGCAGCGGTGTGTTGCCCCCTAAGGGGACCACTTATATTGATTCCCTTCGGGAATGATTAATTTGTGTTGAAACTGCTCCGCAGTTTCTTCCGATGCTTAAAATTCTTAATTATGAATATGGTTGGAATGCGAAGCATTCTTTCCTTAATTCAAAATTCCACAGGGGGTGTGTCTAATGCACCGCTTTTTTATTGTACCGGAGAGTATAAATGGACCAATAGTCGAGATTGATGCAGTCCAGGCCCGGCATCTTGAAAAGGTGCTGAGACTCAAAGCCGGAGATTCTATACTGGTTTTTGACGGCCAGGGCCATGAATACCGGGTTAAGTTGCTGGGGAAAGAAAAAGACACCTGGAAGGGCGAAATAGAAACCATAATTGCCGATGCCGGGGAGCCAGGGATAAGGCTTACATTGGTTCAGGGAATACCTAAAGGTGATAAAATGGATACTATTATTCAAAAAGCGGTGGAAATTGGGGTTAAACGCATAATCCCAATGTGCAGTGAACATAGTGTGGTGCGCCTGACCGGGGATAAAGCCGCCAAAAAGGTGCGAAGGTGGCAGGTGATAGCCCAGGAAGCCTGTAAACAGTGCCGCCGTAATATAATTCCAGAAATCAGTACTATAGTTGATTTTTCTGCTTTATTACCTGGCCTAACAGATTATTCGACCATTATGCTCTATGAGCATGAAGAACACTTGCGATTGGGCAAGCTTTTGAAGGAGCAGGGCCATGGTTTTAGGGAAAGGGAAATATTTATACTGGTGGGACCGGAAGGGGGCTTTTCCATTCAGGAAGTCGAACTGGCAAAGCGTCACAATGTTTTTACAGCAGGCTTGGGGCCGGGCATATTAAGAACCGAAACCGCCGGTCTGGTAGCTGTCAGCATCGTATTGTACGAATATGGAGAACTAGGATAAAGGAATTAATATATGAAAACAGTTGCTTTTCACACCCTGGGCTGTAAGGTCAACCAGGTTGAAACCGAAAAAATCAGAGAAGATTTTATTAATAGAGGATACAGGCTGGCTGATTTTAATGAAGCTGCGGATGTTTACATCATTAATACCTGTACTGTTACCCATATCAGTGATCGCAAATCGAGGGCGATGATCCGGCGAGCCATAAGGAATAATCCACGGGCGATAATCGTTGCTACCGGTTGTGTGGCGCAGACCGATGCGGGGCAGTTGGCGCAAATTGAAGGAATAAGTCTGGTGGTTGGCAATCGGGAAAAAGGGAAAATAGTTGACATTATAGAGACATGGGAAGCCCTGCCTGATCAGCCCCTGCCCCATGTATTGGTGCCGCCGATCAGTGCTCAGGATAAACCGGAAGCTGTTTATTATCTTCATCCCCAACAGCGCACCCGTGCTTTTGTGAAAGTTCAGGACGGTTGTCAGAGTTTTTGCTCCTATTGTATCGTACCTTATGCGCGGGGACCGGTGCGCAGCAAATTACCGGAAGATGTTTTGCATGAAGTCCGACAGCTTATTAATATGGATTACCGGGAAATCGTTTTGACCGGTATCCATACTGGGATGTACGGTCTGGATCTGGATGGCTGGAATCTGTATAAACTCATTCATTTAATACTAGATGAAGCAGGGGGAGATTACCGGATTAGATTGAGTTCGCTCGAACCCCTGGAAGTAAGCGAGCAATTGATTAAATTGGCAGCAGGGGACGCAAGACTCTGCCGGCATTTTCATATTCCCTTGCAAAGCGGCAGCAATAAAATTCTGACCGCCATGAATCGGCGATACAAGAGAGAATACTATAGAGACTTAGTGCTAAAGATTGCCGGTAGTATACCGGGGGTGGCTATTGCCGCGGATGTCATGGTCGGATTTCCCAACGAACAAGCCGAGAATTTTCAAGATAGCTATGAACTGCTGGAATCATTACCGATTTTCGACCTTCATGTATTCAAATATTCCAGGCGGCCTGGCACCCCGGCTGCCCAGCTGTACCCGGAGGTAAGCGAGCAGGAAAAAAGGACCCGAAGCGACAGATTGCTTAAGTTGGCCCGAGGCAAACGGCATAGTTTTTTACAAGCCGCATCGGGTCAGAGGTTGAGAGTGGTCGTGGAGAGATCAACCGGAAACGGTATTTATATGGGAACCAGCGATAACTACATTAACGTTGAGTTCAAGGCCGACGAAAATCTAATCGGTCAATTTGCATGGATCATAATAGACGAAAATGAAAACGGTATTGCGAGGGGAAGAATCCTTAACGGGTTGACCAACCCATAAGTGCATAAATGGGTCAGTAACCGCTAATAGAGGTCAGCAGTTCTGCAGTCCCCAGCAACAACAGTATTGCTTGCCATACGGGCGAATAAGAGCCAAACAAGCCCAATCCCAAGAATACAAGAGATATAAGCAAACGAATAGAACGATCCAATGAACCCACATTTTGGGAGATGGAAATCATTTTTTCACCACCAATTCGGATTTTAACGAAAAGTTAATTTGATTTAAAGCTATTATTTGATAAAATAAATGAAATATGCATATGTTCAGACAGCTAATTACAGGACTTTTAGGAGATGGAGGTGACCAAAATGACCGTTGATTGCCTGTTTTGCAAGATTGCTGCAGGGCAAATCCCCGCAACCATCGTTTATCAAGACGATAAAATAATTGCCATTAATGATATTAATCCTGCTGCTCCTGTTCATGTATTACTCATACCCAGGGAGCATATAGCATCTCTGGCCGATACTAATGAAAAACACAGTGAATTGCTGGCTCATATCCAACTAACCGCATCTAAACTGGCTAAGGACCTGCAAATTAGCGAGCAGGGCTACCGTTTGGTAAACAACTGTGGCATATGGGGTGGGCAAACGGTTTTGCACCTGCATTTTCATTTGTTAGGTGGGCGTGAATTCGGCTGGCCTCCCGGTTAGACTTGACTTTGAGCTCTAATTAGTAGTAAAATGAAATGGCATTTATTTCAGCCTGGTGTAATGAGGGGAGGGAAATAATGAGCGAAGTTAAAGTCGGGAAAAACGAATCCCTGGACAGTGCCTTAAAGAGATTTAAACGTTCCTGCCAAAAGTCAGGAGTTATGCAAGATATTAGAAAACATGATCACTACGAGAAACCGAGCATTAAGAAAAAGAAAAAATCTGAAGCGGCTCGTAAGAAAAAGAAATTCTAAAACAAGGAAATCCGGTTTCTGGTTAAATTAGCAGGATAGTAACCAGATTAAGGAAATATGATTGTCAACAAAGGTCTGGTAAGTTTTTTGCCAGACCTTTAATATATTAAAGGTCTGGCGTTAGGAGTAAAAACGCCTAACGTGATTGTTGCTTTTTATAGAAAGTAAATTACCCTGGATCTCAGGTTGTTAATATCAGCTGTTAAACATGTAGGAATTTGCTAAGGGGGCGGAATAGTGAGCTTTATGAACAAGGGCATGCAAAATCGAAAACAAAGGCGAGCGGTCTATATAATTACCGGACTGGTAATTTTATCATTCCTATTCAGCATTGTCGCGGTAGCGTTTTATTAAAAACAGAAATAGAATCTTGTCAAGAAAGCCCGATATCCTTATAAGAGGATTGTTCGGGCTCTTTTTGCTCCATAGGCCTCAATAATTGGAGAAGAAAAAGAGGGCAGGTTAGAAATCACAAACCAGGAGAGGGGAGGCATTGTTGCCTCCCCTGGTAAATGGTTGGTTAGGGTAAATATTGCCAGGTATTTGCCCTCAAAGTATCTATGAGAATTAAACTCATATCGTAATATTTTCCCTAATGGACCATTAGAATATATTAGTTTTAATTGTATAAGTCTAAATATAGTAACTAAGATCTTTTGCATTTTAGTTTATATCATTTTAAGAAATTGTTCCATATTACGACATGACATACCATAAATCGAGCGAAAAGGGAAGCCTTCGAAAGGCTTCCCTTTCGCTTTCGCTCTAGCTGAAGAAATAGAAATGCTATATCTAGTTAAACTTGGCTGCGTAGTCAGCTTTGAAATGTTTCATGGTAGTCAAGGCCGGAGACGGTGCTGCCTGTCCCAAACCGCAGAGGCAGGCCTTGGACATCACAGTT
>JAVBWA010000006.1:0-45033 GCA_036677685.1 Syntrophomonas sp.
TGGCAAGCCAGGTTGTCAACAACCCCGTCCCCTATCTCACTCCCTACAGCTGCTCAAGGCCATACTTGGCCAGTTTGCGATAAAGTGCCGATGTATGGATTCCCAGCATTTTAGCGGCTTGAACTTTGTTGCTGCTGGTCTTTTCCATAGCCTGAATTATTATTTGTCTTTCCAGTTGCTCGATGGCATCGGGCAGTGTTGACAGGTTCGGTTCGCTGCGATAATAAGTATTTTCCAGCAGGTTGGGAAAGTGTTTGATGTTTATCCGGTTTTCGTGGTTCATATCTGCCAGATTCAAAGCCCGCTCCAGGAGGTTCTCCAGTTCCCGTATATTGCCAGGCCAGGAATAACTCTGCATAAGCTCAATGGCTTTGGGAGAGATCTTTTTAATATTAGTACCAAGACGGCTGTTTATTTTTTGCATTAGAGTTTCTACCAACAAAGGGATGTCTTCAGTACGGTCCCGCAGCGGGGGAAGGTTCAATCTTACCACATTAAGCCGGTAAAAAAGATCCTGGCGAAATTTCTGCTCGGCTACCAGTTGCTCAAGATAGGAGTTCGTGGCGGCAATAACCCGCGCATTTACATAAATAGGTTTGGTGGCTCCCACCCTTTCGACAATTCGATCCTGCAATACGGTCAGGAGTTTGGTCTGCATGTTCAAGGGCATATCACCTATTTCATCCAGAAAAACCGTGCCTCCCATGGCCAGTTCGAACTTGCCGTGTTTGCCGCCCTTCCGGGCGCCGGTAAAGGCTCCTTCCTCATAGCCGAACAATTCGGATTCAAGAAGACTTTCAGGCAAAGCCGCACAGTTTATTTTTACAAAGGGGTAGGCACTGCGGCTGCTGGAATTATGGATGGCCTGGGCAAACAATTCCTTGCCGGTGCCGCTTTCTCCGGTTATTAAGACGGTAGACAAGGTGTGCGAAAGTTGTTCGGCCACCGATTTAAGCCGCTGGAAAGCCGGGGATTCACCGATCAAATCTTTAAATTGCCACTGGGCTTGGTAACCCTGGCGGATTTCTTCCTTATAAATATTCAGTTCCTTTTCGGTTTCCTGCAGCTTATTCATCAGAGCTTTGGCCCCTGATACATCCATAAACAGGCTGCGGGCGATGGCCCCGATTATTTCACCGTTCTCAATAATGGGGATACGGGTTACAATAAATTTTTTTCCATTGACCGAATAAATGTCGGCTTCATCGATTCGCCCTGTTTCCAGGATTTCGGGCAGCAACGAATTGGGAGTTACGTCGAGGATATGGCGACCCACGGCCTGGCTCTTGTCCAAACCCAGAGTGTCGAGGTAGGTGGGATTGGCAGCGGTTATGATGCCGTCTTTGTCTACAATTACATAAACCATATAAGGGCTTTCGATTAATGCCTCTGATATAACCCGGAACTCTTTCTCATTGCCATAAATCTTTTGCATGAACAGTTTGGATCCGGACATATCAAGAAAAAGGCTTTTGGCAATTGCCCCAATTATTTTGCCATCCTGCATAACCGGCATACGGCTCATTATGGTATCCCGACCATTTATCGACCAGAAAACCGCCTCGTCAATGCGCCCGGTTTTTAAAATCTCCGGCAGTTCTGAATCCGGCACGATATCAACAATATATTTGCCTGCCGCTTCTTCCTTGCTCATTCCCAAAATATCGAGGAAAGTCCGGTTTATTGCGGTGATCATGCCATCCTTGTCCACAATTACGTAAAGCATATAGGGGCTTTCTATCAAAGCTTCCGAAAGCGAGCGAAATTCTTTCTCGGTTTCCTGCATTTTCTGCATCATTACTTTAACTCCGGAAACATCCAGGAAAAGGCTCTTGCCTACCGCCCCGATAATTTCACCATTTTTGATAATAGGCAGCCGGGTGACAATGGTATCCCGGTCATTGATCGGCCAGATGTCGGCCTTGTCCACCCGACCGGTGCGCAGCACCTCCGGCAATTGAGAATGAGGAATTACCTCAAGAATAGGCTTGCCGATAACATCCTTTTTCTCCAGTTTCAACTCATCCAGATAGGTCTGATTCATCATGGTAATCAGGCCTTCTTTATTTACACATACGTAAACCATATAGGGGCTTTCGATCAAAGCTTCGGAAAAAGCCTGAAACTCCTCTTCGGTTTCCTGAAGCTTTTGCATCAATATCCGGGCTCCGGGCATATCCAGAAAAAAGCTCTGCCCGATGGCACCCACAATTTCCCCATCTTTTACTATGGGCAGGCGGGTTACTACGGTGTCATGACCGTTGATCGGCCAAATATCCGCTTTATCTATGCGGCCGGTTTTTAGAACCTCGGGTAATTCCGAATGCGGCAGAACTTCCAGGACATGCTTGCCGATGGCCTGCTCCCGGCGCAGTCCCAGCACTTCCAAAAAGGTTTTATTCATGAAGGTGATATAAGCATTTTTGTCGACCATCACCAGAGCCATAAACGGGCTTTCCAGTAACCGTTCATTTATGCCTTCTATATCTAAATTAGGCATAAAAACAACCCCCTTAACCATGTAACACACAAGCTCAATATCTATATAATTATACATTTTTCTAATTAATTTTTCATGGAAAAAGAAATTACTTGTAAGTGAGAGTTTTGCATAATTAACTTATACAAAAAAGACATTCAATATATAGTGACTTTAATAAAACGATGGAACTATATATTGTGCTCCCGAAAGGGATCTTCAGTGAATCTTAAATATGGAAAATCCTTAAGTAATTAATTAAAGGATAGCCTTAAAGTACCAATATTTACATATATAAATAATTATGGTAATGTAATTATATAACAAAAATAAAAAGGAGGTTAAAAAATGACTAAGACCAAACCGGAACAGTCTCAGGAAACAGCCAGCCAGCAAGAGGCCAAGGACAATGTCAAACTCATCCGCCCCAACACTGATACAGCCCAAACCAATGGGTATCCCTGTCGATGGTTCCTGTAATATATAATCCATCGTATTATTAAAGATTACATAACTCCTTTGATGCGGGTCAATGGCCTGGCAACGGAGGGGTTTATTTTTGAAATTTGACAGCGGCAGGTGATTATAATGGAGCTTTCCCGCTATGTTTTTACCATTCCTTATGAGGATTCCCGGCAGCTTATTTTTAGTTCTCTTACGGGATGTTTAATAACGTTGGATGCCGCTTGTTTCCGTAACGGGAAACTGCTTGAAAGCCAATTAACCCCCGCTGACATGGAGATATTGCGCGAAGGTGCCTATTTAGCCGATGATAGCAAAATAATAAGTCAGCTTGACAGCATGTACCGCTCCCCTCCGGACACCTTGATGTTAAATATTGAGGTAGCCGGGCACTGCAATCTGTCCTGTTCCTACTGTTACCAGCATGGCTGGCCGCCGCGCGGCACTATCCAAAATGATACTATAGAAAAAATCCTGACCTATATCAAAAAGTGTTCGGAGCGTTTGGATTACAAAACGGTCAAAATAGATTTTATCGGCGGTGAACCCTTTCTGGCAGCAGACCAAATGGCCCGCATTTTTAATGAGGTGAAAAGTTTTTGCCTGGGGAAAAATCTCAGCCTGGAGGCGCAGGCCGAAAGCAATGGCACACTTCTTAAGCCTCAAATTTTAAAGCTGTTTGACCATCTGGACCTCTCCGTAACTCTGTCCGCCCAGGAAGATCATGATAAATACCGGGCTTATAAAAATGGGCGAGGCAGCTACGAGCAGATCGTCACAAACCTAATGAACTGCCAGAATTTGTTGGCTAATCATTCGATAAAGCTTTCATTACGATATAATGTTCATGCCGGCAACTGCCGCCAGTTTTCTGCCTTTCTAGCCGAGATAAAGCGCCTGGGGCTGCGGATAGAAACTGTTAAAACTGCCTGGGCTGCCGAATATGAATTCAATGATTTTCGGAATGGCTTAACCATGGAAGAATTCTTGGCCTGGAATTCCACTGAAGCCATTGACGCGCTTCTGGAGTATGATTATCCGGTTTCCTTTTACCCGCATGCTGTAAGCAAACGTTGTGGAGCTTACCAACCCTTCAATTGCAAGGTTTTTTATGATGGCTCCATCGGTTTGTGCAATGCTTCCGCTTATGGCAGCAGCAATTTAAGCATTGAAGAACTGGCGCAAAATCCCGAGGCTTTAAATGAGCATTATGCGGAAGTAAAAAACTGGACTCCGCTTCAGGATGCGGAATGTGCAGGGTGTAGAAAACTCTTGCTATGCGGCGGCAAGACTTTTTGCCGGATCAATCCTTGCGACTATTCACCATACGATTTGGAGATTTTCTTGAAAAAATATGTCCAGTTTGTTTAATGATTTTATACGAGAGTATTGATTGAACTGCCAGTAACATAAATAAACAAAAAGGGACAAGACATAACATTAAGATATGTTATGTCTTGTTTTGTGTTAAAATGTATATTTAGATGGAGAGCACGGTTATATTTTGTCAGTTAACGCAAAAGTTTTAAACAAAGATAAAAGAGGTGATTGCTATGGATTCAGGCCCCAGGCCGGATTTAAACGATATTTCCGAGAACAAATGCCAAACCGCTGCTAATTGAAAATGAAGAAAAATAATTGGGGAGAGGAAGTTTACTTATGAAAAAGATTAGAAAATGGACAGTGTTGTTATTTGCAATTTTACTGATGGCAGCTTTCAGTCTTGCCGGCTGTGGTGAACAGACTGCAGTCAAGTCAGATGATACCAACAAAAAGGAAGCTGTGCAAACTTTGAAATATCAGGGTCAAAGCCTTTTGGTTCACAGTGGGGCGGGATTAAGCAAGGCTATGGACGAAATGGGCCAGGTTTTTGAACAGAAGTATGGTGCCAAAGTTAATTTCAATTATGCCGGTTGTGCCCAGTTGCTTGGTCAGATGGAGATCAACAAAAAAGGTGATGTTTTTGTGGGCGGTTCACTCAATGATATGAAAATAGCCCAGGAAAAAGGCTTTACCGAAAAGTATGTTGAAGTAGTCTATCACATTCCTGCTATTGCAGTTCCCAAAGGTAATCCAGCCTCGATTACAGGTTTGGCGGATCTGGCCAAACCAGGTGTAAAACTAGTTCTGGGTGATGAAAAAACCAATGCTATAGGTAAAAAAGGTGCGAAAATATTTGCCAAGAACAATTTACAGGCGGGTATTGCGAAGAACGTGGTGGCCCGTGATGCTACGGTAAATGAAATAGTAACCCACATAGCCATGAAACAGGGCGATGCTGGCTTAATCTGGGAAGATAACGGGTTTGAGGCCAAGGATATTGAGGTAATATCCATTCCTAAAGAACAAAACATTATTGAAACGGTGCCGGTATGTGTTCTGAGCTTTACTGAAAAACCGGAACTGGCCCAGGACTTTGCGGATTTTGTGAGTTCCGAAGAAGGCAAGGCCATATTCCTTAAACACGGGTTCAAAGCCATAGAGCCAGTAAAATAATTAAGAAACTGGGGTCTGTTTTTACAAACAGTTAAAGGGGGACAGGCTCGATCCGGGACTGTCCCCCCAGAATATGAGACCGGTGTGAAAAATAGTTCATTAAAAACCAAATCCGGGAGGCAATAATGAAGCCTAATCACCATTCTGCAAATAAGCAAGTGACTGCCCCACAAGAACTCCAGGCCATAGGTAACAGGCTTTTTCAAGGTATTATAGTGTTTATTGTTTTTATTTTATTTGCATTTGTTTTTTCAGCCCTGGCCAATATAGTATGGAAAGGATTGGCCGGGCTTTTGCAAAGCATAGCCAGCAGGGAAATTCAGTTTGCCATTAGGCTTAGCTTGTTTACTTCTATTACTTCCACCCTGATTTGCATTGCTTTTGCCCTACCAGTGGCTTATGGCCTGGAACGTTTTAAAATTCCGGGACGTAAATTAATCAATATAGTTTTGGATATACCATTATCCCTGCCGCCCCTGGTTTCCGGAGTAGCCTTGCTGCTCCTTTTAGGCACTACCGGTTTCGGAGGCGTATTGGCTGAGCACGGTTTGAGATTTGTTTTTTCCGTAAACGGGATCATACTTGCGCAATTCTTTATTATCACCCCTTATATGATCAGGGTGTTGAAGTCTACTATAGCCGACATTAATCCGCGTCTGGAGTTTGTGGCTCGTACTTTAGGATGTTCACAATGGCAGGCATTTTATAAGATTACGCTGCCGCTGGCCAAAAACGGCATTATTGCTGGGTTGGTAATAAGCTGGGCCCGGGCTATTGGGGAATTCGGTTGTGCTCTAATGGTGGCTGGTGCAACTCGGATGCTAACTGAGACCTTGCCGGTTGCCCTATATCTGAATATGTCCATTGGCAACCTGGAAATGGCTATGGCTTCAGCAACCTGCTTAATTATTATTTCGCTAGTATCCCTCTTTGTTTTTGAAATGGTGGGAGCTCGCCAGGTCCCGGCTTCCCGCATCAACTAAGGCCAGGAGTAAAGAATGATTAGCTTACGCAATATTTCCAAACAGTTGGGCGATTTCAGCTTAAAAAAGATTAATTTGAGTATAGATGATCATGAATATTTTGTAATACTTGGACCGACCGGTACAGGCAAAACGGTTGTATTGGAAATAATTGCGGGTATGTATAAGCCGGATATAGGTGAAGTTTGGATAAATGAACGCAATGTAACTGTGCAATATCCGGAAGCAAGGCATATTGGTTTTGTCTATCAGGATTATATGTTATTCCCCCACCTTGATGTGCGGGAGAATATTATCTTCGCATTAAAACTTAAAAAAACACCACCCAATATAATGAAACAAAAGCTTGAACAGATGACTGTTCTGCTCAACATACAAGGCTTATTAAAACGCTATCCTTCAACCCTAAGCGGTGGGGAGCAACAACGGGTAGCCATTGCCCGAGCCCTGGTTACTGAACCCGAGGTATTGCTGCTGGACGAACCGTTAAGTGCCCTGGACCCCCGCAGTAAAGAATTGTTTCAGCAGGAATTAAAAAACATTCACCAGGCCATGAAAACTACTACCATACATATAACCCATGATTTTAATGAAGCCCTGGTCCTGGCAGACCGGCTGGGGATTATGTGCAACGGCGAAATAGTTCAGATAGGAAAACCTGAAGAGGTATTTCAAAGACCCTGCTCGCAGTTTGTGGCAGAATTTGTGGGGATGGAAAATATTTATAGCGGGGAGATTGGGGATGAAGCTGCAGGCCGATACGTAAAGATTGGCTCACTAAAATTGAGTGCAAGGTCGGAACTGAAAGGCAGGGTTAGAATCGCTATTCGTCCCGAAGATATAATAATTTCCAGGGGGAAAATCTCCAGTAGCGCCCAAAATACCGTTAATGGCCGTATTGCCCAAATCATCCCCCGGGGATCTTTTTTCAAGGTAATGCTTGATGTTGCCGGTTTAACTATGGCGGCCCTGGTGACCAGGCAGGCGGTGGTTGAATTAGGCCTTGAACCGGGGCAGGAAGTCTGGGCGGTTTTCAAAACCACGGCGGTGCATGTTTTTTAAAGTAATTTCAGAACCTCCATTGACCCTTCTTTGCTTTTATCCGTCTCTTATCTTGTAAATATACAATTCACAATCAGCATTTAATCATCATATGCACGCTTTCCAAGCAGCTACCCTATAATCTGATGATGCCGTCTGCCTTATATAATATAATTGCGAAAATCGTTACATGCGCTTTTTCGTTACTTACTCGAAACGGCATTAATATAGTTTGGAAAGGAGGAAAGAGAATGACCAACCAGGGATGGAAAGCCCCCGAAGCAGCCGAAAAATACAAGGAACTGGTAGATCTGGTGGCACCAGGCCGGAGGGAAATATTGACCGCTATAGCCCGGTTAGTTACCGAGACAGCTTCGGGACCGCTCTGCATTATGGATATCGGCTGCGGTTGGGGTGATGTAAGTGCTGAAATATTGAAATATTCCCCCGATGCCCGGGTTGTTATGAGCGACTTTTCCGAGGTTATGGTCGATATCACCAGCGAAAGATTTAAAGGCAATCCAAACGTAAGCGTTTTTCAACATGACCTTAACACCGGGCTGGGGTCATTTGAAGAAAAGAACTATGATGCGGTAGTTTCGTGTTTTGCCCTGCACCATTTGGAGTATGAGAACCGGGTGGGGCTGTACTCCGATATAAGAACAGTTTTAAAGCCGACCGGAGTCTTTATAAACGGGGATCTCTTTAAATGTGATTCCCTAATGATAAATGAATGGGAGTTTGACAATTATATACGATGGATGGCAGTTCAACTGAAAGAAAAGCTGGGGCAAGAACATACATTTTCCGCGCTTAAAACCAGGCAACTGAATAATTACCAAACCATGGGAGATAAGCCGGGTACGGTCTGGGATATGTACAACGACCTTAAAGCGGTTGGGTTTCCATTTGTTGACTGCATCTGCAAATACCAGAACCTGGCGGTTTTGGCAGCAGGCAATAGATGATAAAGCTAATAGTCAAACTGCTATTTATCCGAGATAGTTAATGACTCTATATTTGCTGTTGCTGAAGAATTGTTCTTATTCATACCGGTCAGCAGCATACCCAGGATTACCGCTACTCCTCCAAGCCACTGCTGCCACTCCGGATTTTCACCCAAAATTCCAATCGCCAGGAGCAGGGCCGTCAAAGGCATCATGCCGGAGAAGGCAGCCGCTACCGATGCATCACAACGCCGGATACCAGCGTACCAGAGGATGAAACCCAGGCTGGTGACGAACAAGCCGTACCAGATTAAGGCCAGCCATTCAGCGCTGCCTAGAGCAAATAAAGCTGTTGTAGGATGTTCCAGACGGGCAGGCCCCAGGCATAAGAACAAAGCTATCAAACTTACCAGGGTGGTCTGAACGACAGGATCGATGCTGGATAATTGGCTTGAGTGAGCCCTGGTAGTATTGAGCTTGGAGAAGATATTAAAAAGCGATTCAGACCCGGCGGCGCAGAGTACCATCAGATTTCCCAGGAAGTGTGAGGCTGCGAATCCCTGGTCGGGCCAGGAAATGGTTTGAATTAGGATGATGCCCGCAACTGTAAGAGTGATACCGAAGATTCGTGTCTTGTATATTGATTCCTTGAGTAGCAAAGCAGCCAGTAAAGCGGTTAAAGCCGGTGTGGCACCGGTAAGTATGCCGGCCTCCCCTGCACTGGTGTGCATTAGACCATTGAGCAAGAACCAGCGGAATAAAAAAATGCCGAATAACGCCTGCAGCAACAAAGTAAGCCAATCCCGCAAGGATAGAGTTCTTACATTTCGAATTAAACGATATCCACAAAGCGGCAGCAACCCGAGTGTTGCGAAGAGCAGGCTGACGGCTGCAATAGTAAACACCCCTAAACTATCAGAAACCAATCGGGCGGCGATAACGGAACTTCCCGCCATTATAAAAGCACCGGTCAGACAAAGCATACCTTTAAAATGAGACAACTATAATCCCCCTTAGCTAAATTAAAGCAAGATGTTCTCCTGTCTTATATTTATAACTGAAAATTGGTACTCTTAAAGAGCCGGTTAAACCAAAAAATAAAGGAGCCAGTTATATGTGGGAGTTACAGCGCAATAGCCAGATTTCCCTGGCCCGTCAGATTTATCAGACCCTGAGCAAGCAAATGATACAGGGAGAATTAAAACCGGGAGAAGCCCTTCCTTCTACTCGGGAATTGGCCAAACAACTTGGAGTTTCGCGTAATACCGCTTATGAAGCCTACGATATGTTAGCTGCCGAAGGCTTTATTGAGAGTCGTCCCGGTTCCTCAACCAGGGTGGCGAATGGGCTGCAACTGGAAAAATCACCGGTGGCCGCCGAGACCCAAAATGAACCTGCATCCGAATTTGCATCCTGGAAGGCCGACTTTCGCACCGGGAGACCTGATTTGCGTTGTTTTTCCCGAACATTATGGCTGCAGCTTATAAGTCGGGCTGCCCAGGCTATGCCATTGGAATATTGGAACTACTCAGGCCCGGAAGGACTGCCCAGGCTTCGAGAAGAGATTGCGGCCTGGCTTTTTCGAAGCAAAGGGCTTAAAGTAAATCCCCGGGATGTTTTTATTACCGCCGGTGCAACTCAGGCCTTGCATCTTCTGACGGAAATCTTCTCTAAGCTGGGGAAGGGGATAATAGTAGAAGATCCCTGCCATCTGGGTATGCTGAGAGTTATGCAGAGCAAGGGTCTGGAAATTAGTCCCGTTCCCGTGGACCAGAAGGGAATGATAATTGAGTTATTGAATGGAGTGGGGACTGGAGCGGTTTATGTTACACCTTCCCACCAGTTTCCGCTGGGTGGAATTCTCCCGGCCAGCCGCCGCTCCGCCTTGCTGCGCCTGGCCAGGCAGAGTAATTTTTATGTTATTGAGGATGACTACGACAGCGAGTTTCGTTATGAAGGTGCTCCGGTGGCCCCGCTTTTCTCCATGGACCCGCAGCAGGTGATTTATGTGGGTACTTTTAGCAAAATTTTATTTCCAGCAGTGCGAATAGGTTATGTTATCCTTCCCCCGCCTTTACAGGCACAATGGCGCTATCTGCGCACCCATGCCGATGTGCAAAATCCTCCCTTTGAACAGGCTGCCCTGGCCGAATACCTGGGCAGCCGCAAACTTGACCGGCATATTCGGAAGATGCGCAAGCTCTATGGAGAGAGGCGGCGTGTGCTGCTGGAATCCCTGGAAGACAACTTCGAAAAGCCCTGGCGGGTATGGGGGGATGCAGCCGGGCTGCATCTGGTCCTGGAGTTTCCCGGCCGGTGTTTTGACAGGGATTTTATGATTCAGGCCAGAACACAGGGAATCCGTATTACACCGGTCAATTATCACAACATTAACAAAGGAGTTCACCTGGATAAAATAATCCTGGGCTATGGACATATAGATAAAGACGAAATCCGGGCTGGAATCCGATTGTTAAAAGAATTTATGCAAGATAATAATGTTTAATATTTGTCGTCTGTGGCTCTTCCATCGCCGGTCACTGGGATAGAATCACCCAGAAAGGTTGGCTTGGGTTTAATAATGGCCGCTAAAAAGAAATCTTTATTTCTGGCTATTATTTCTCGTAAACCATATTGGTACATCACTGGACCATAATCATGAAGGTCGGCAGGCACCCCGTAGGCTTCCAGCCCTAGTTCGCGGGCTATAAATACCGCGCGGCGGAGATGATAATCCTGAGTGACGATAAGCAATTTTTTCACTTGAAATATGTCACGAGCCCGGTAGATGCTTTCATAAGTGCTAAAACCGGCATGATCCATAAACACATCCTGGCCCGGTACCCCACAACCCACCAGGTAAGATTTCATGGCATTTACTTCATCATAATTACGCCGGCCATGATCTCCGCTGACCAGAATTTTTTGTGCTTTACCCGATTTATATAGTTCATATCCTGTAGTAAGCCGGTCGTTCAGCATATTGGACAATGTTCCATCAGGGAAAACATAAGCCCCCAAAACCAGGATGGCATCGGCTTTAGGAACATCATTCGCATTATCTATGTATTGCCTTCCAATTAAAGCCACATAAGCGTTGATGCTGAGAAAGGCCGTCCCACCCAGAATCAAGAGTAGAAACAGACAGCGTTTAAATTGCTTATGTTTACATAAGCTGGACCACTTCTTTGCCATTATAAAGAATCTCCTATTCAGTTTGCTTTTTTACTATAGCTGTCATTTGCCTAATTCGCAGGTGTATATCGATACCTCTTAGTGGGTATTCCAATAAAAATGGGGCATTTACCCTCTTAATGATGATATTTAAGCAAATGTCTATGCTTGCAATTCCATTTCTATAATAAACCTTTGCTGGGTTTTAAGCATTTATTACGATAAATAAATTTGAAATTTATTGGGCCAAACATAAGCAGCCATAGTTTGCATATCTATTTTACAAGGCTTAGTAGGTTGAAGACTATGGAAAGTGGTGAAAAAGATGAAGACGAAAAATGAATGGTGCTGGAGAAATCCGCTTCCCCAGGGCAATACCCTGCGTGCGGTGGCTTATGGCAACTGCCGGTTTGTTGCAGTTGGCCAGTTTGGAACGGTTCTTACATCCACTGACGGTGCGCGGTGGCTTATGCCCGCAACCCAGACCATCAGCTACCTGACCGGTGCAGCCTTTGGGCAGGATACCTTTGTAGCCGTGGGAGCGGAAGGAACCATAATAACTTCAGCAGACGGAGAAATCTGGGAAGCTCAAAACTCGGGAACATCAGCCTGGGTCGATGCCATTGTTTTCGGTGCAGGTCAGTTCGTAGCAGTAGGGCAGGGTGGGACGGTTCTGACTTCCCCGGATGGAGTAAACTGGAGCGGCAGTTCTATCGGTTCATACTGGCTGAGCGCGATAGCATACGGAAACGGGACTTGGGTGGCAATTGGCAACAGCAACACCATTTTTACTTCAAGCGATGGGTGCAACTGGGTTAATCAAGGTTCGCCCAGCTCCAGTCAGCTACTGGATTTGGCATTTGGTGCGGGGACTTTTGCAGCTGTAGGGAGTAATGGCACTATTGTTACTTCACCTGACGGCCGCATTTGGACCAACCGGGAAGATCCTACCGGGGCTACCCTGGAAGCGGTCATATTTGGCAATAACATGTTTGTGGCAGTGGGGCATGGGATAAGCAAGCCCGGAGTAGTGATTCGTTCTTCGGACGGCATCCATTGGGAGGGCGGGCCTTGGGCCGAGCTCCAATACGCACTGGCTTTGGGCTATGGAAACGGTTTGTTCATAGCGCTTGGAAAAGGCGGAATAATATTGACATCCAGTGATGGAGGAGTCTGGTCTCTAATAAGCTCCGGCTATTACTACGATCTTAAGGCTATAGATTATGGTAATGGGATGTTTGCTGCAGTTGGGGGTGAAGGAGCGATATTGACTTCATCTAAGGGTGAGCGATGGGACGCCAGAGCTTCAGGAACTGATCAGATGCTGTTAGGGGTGCACTATGCGGCTGATAAATTCGTAGCGGTAGGTAATCAAGGCACCATCCTCAGTTCTCAAGATGGCCGCCGCTGGATCCTGCAGGACATACAGCTTAGCAACCGCCTATTTGGCCTAACTTATGCTGAAGGTATTTTTATAATAGTGGGTGAGAAGGGACTTATCTTAAGTTCTGAGGATTGCCTGCACTGGCAGGTCAGAGATACGCCAAGCTTTAATGATCTATTTGCAGTCACCTTTGGTAACGGATTATTTGTAGCAGTGGGCGATTTTGCCACCATACTGACATCGCCTGACGGGGTGAAATGGAATAAACAGGATAATCCGTCCCTAGTAAACCGTATACAAGCGGTTGTTTACGGGGAGGGGCTTTTTGTAGCAGTAGGCGATTTGGGCCTGGTTTTGAATTCGTTTGATGGGCAAACCTGGACCGATGCCTCCTTAAGCCTACCGTTGGTTTTGCAATCGGTGATTTTTCAAAAGCCGGAATTTCTGGCTGTAGGGCAGGATGGAACCATACTCAATTCATATGACGGGTTCCACTGGTCCTACGAATATTCAAGGACTGAGAACGCTTTATATAGTGTGGTTTACGCTAATCGAAGTTATATAGCTTGCGGTGACTACGGCAGCATCTTGCAATCATCCTAATTAAGGCAACCAGAGCTTGAGGCTTATAAAATAGAAGGCCACCGCCAGAGTGGCCTTCTCAGGGCGATGACAAAAGCAAATCTTTGCGTTATTGTGAAAAGCCCGCTCAATCAACGTACTCAAGTACGCCTCAATCGCGAGCTTTTCACAATGCCTTGATCTTCACTCTTGTCATCGCCCTGGCATCTTGCCAAATTTGTCGACCAGCTAGAAGGCCACCGCCAGGGTGTCCTTCTAGCTGGAAGAATCCTATGCAACGACCTATTTCAAAATCAACTCTATCATTTCATTCAGCAGAATGGTTTTTGCAGCAGTAATATAAACAAAACGACCCTCCCGGTATGGATCTGAACCAATAAGTATCTATACAAACCCTGAACTAATTCAGTCAAATGGTTGGGCCAACCATTCTTCCTGGCTGCCATTCAGGGGGGAATAAATCTTTAATTTTTCCCGGGTCTGGCAATGGGTGGCCAAACCGATCAGCACATAGTCGCTATTTTCTGTTAGTGTATCGCCGGAATTGGCATAACTCATGCTGGAAAGTTTCACAATAGTGCTGTTAAGTTGCTTAATACGTTCTTCAAGGCGCCTGGCGGCAGATTCCAGAGTGTATCCCTGATCAAGAAAATCTTTAACTAATACAATCTTTTCTATATTTACATAATTGTATTTGCGATTGGTACCGGTGCATGCGTCCATGGAACTGATTATTCCTTTGGATTCCCAATAACGAAGCTGTCTTGGTGAAACGCCGGTGATATTGGAGACTTCTCCAATGCCGACTACGATGCGCGACAGGAGGGGCAGATCTAGTACGGTTGAGGGGGTCAGCTTGTTTTCTGGCATCATATCAATCCTTAAGCATTTATTATTGATTATATAATCTGTAATAGTAATTTTCAATGTTGTAAAATTACTTGACAATAATAGAAAAAAATATAACATGAAAGTGAAGTTACATAACAAAAGGCACAGGAGACGATGATTGCCAATCTAGATTTTCGCCCCTGCGAATGCGTTCTGGCTACTTGCGCTCGGCGGCTGTAAAAGCTGGAAATGCTACTGATAAGCTTAAAGGAGATGATTGCAATGGAAAAAAGAAGGCTGGGGAAAGACGGGCCGGAAGTTTCAACTATTGGTTTGGGCTGTATGGGAATGAGTGAATTTTATGGCTCCAGCGATGAACAAGAATCCAAAGCCACCATTTTAACCGCGTTGGCTAATGGTATTACTATGTTGGATACCTCAGATCAATATGGTTTTGGTCACAACGAAGAATTGATTGCCAGGGCTTTAAAAGAATGGCAGGGTGAAGTATTTATAGCCAGCAAGTTTGGCATCGTCAGAGAAAGGGGGAAATATGAACGGACTATTAATGGGCATCCGCAGTACGTAAAACAAGCTTGTGAAGCGAGCCTGCGCAGGTTGCAGCGCGATGCCATTGATTTATATTATATCCACCGGGTTGATGTTAAAGTGCCGATTGAAGATACGGTAGGTGCCCTGGCAGATTTGGTCAGGGAAGGCAAGGTCCGTTATATCGGGATATCTGAAGCTTCGATTAGCACTATAAAAAGGGCTCATGCAGTACATCCCCTTACCGCAGTCCAAAGTGAATACTCGCTTTGGACCCGGCAGGTTGAAGCTGAAGTGCTGCCCGTTATAAAGGAATTGGGGATTGGCTTTGTGGCCTATAGCCCGTTAGGGCGGGGCTTTTTGACGGGGAAACTGGATGAATCAATATTCTCCCAGGAAGGTGATTTTCGCCATGCCATTCCCCGCTTGCAGGATGAAAATTATCGGCAGAATCAGGCTTTGCTAAGGAAACTTGAGGAATTGGCGAAAGCCAAGGGCATAACTCTGGCCAAACTGGTCCTGGCCTGGGTCCTGGCCAAGGATGACAACATAGTTCCTATCCCCGGGACCAGAAGGGTAGCCAATTTATTGGAGAATATAAACGCTGCGGAAATACGCTTGAGTAGCCAGGAAGTAGAAGAAATTGAAGCGGTTTTTCCAATCAGCCAAATCAAAGGTGAGCGGTATCCGGAAGCCGGTATGGTGGGTATTGATGCCTGACCTTAACTGAACCCGCAGGTTCTCTTGATAAGAATCTGCGGGTTTTTCATGGGCAGTTATATCTTTTTATCTTTCAGCAGCGGTTGCTATTATTTAAAAAGGTACCTATTAAAAATCGGGGCTGGGGTTATAAATTCTTTATTAATTCCGTTCTCTTAAATATTACCTGTTAACTACAGGGCAGAATCACCCTTTTCCCCGGTTCTGATGCGAACAATTTCTTCCAGGGGGTAAACAAAGATCTTGCCATCGCCGATTTGCCCGGTAGAGCAAACCTTTAAAATTACTTCAATAATTCGCTCCAGCCAATGATCACGACAGATAATTTCCACTTTAACTTTGGGAAATAAATCCACGGATACCTCCTGCCCGCGGTAATACTGTTTGACATCCTGCTGCAGTCCGCGGCCCATGACGTTATAGACGGTCATTCCCCGAACCTCAAGATTGTTTAAGGCATGTTTCAATTCCTCCAGTTTGCTTGGCCGGATTACCGCTTCAACCTTTTTCATACCAACACCTCACTTAGCTAACTTCTGAAGAAAAGGCTTTGAAAACCAACCGGGCAGGTCTGCAAAGCACTTGCTTTCATGACTTAAATAAAGACCAAAGACAAAATAGCCTATACTTCTTCATTAGAGTTGCAGGCTTCGTTGCCCTGGTAAACCCTATAACGAGGAGAAAAGATGTCGCCTTCCTCGATGCAGCGGTGTCTTGCCCCCTACGGGGACCACTTATAATGATTCCCTTCGGGAATGATTAAATTGTGTTGAAACTGCTCCGCAGTTTCTTCCGATGCTTAAAAAGTTATTTACAGTGTTATTATATTCGTCTAACTTCCTCCTATTCAATTACTCTGAACAAGTATACAGTATATAAATCTCTTTTTAAAATTATGCCAAGGGCCTCAGTTTTTAACTGAGAGCCCTTTAGCATTAGCGATTACCTAACTATGGTGCTACTGTTCATAAAAGGCATAGGCCCCGATATCATGCTCGCTGAGATCCATACCCATGATTTCCTGCTCTGAAGTAACCCGAATCCCGATTGTTTTTTTCAAAAGCGAAAATATAATAAAGGTGGCAGCAAAGGCCCAGATTGATACTGCGATTACACCCAGAGCCTGAACCCCCAGCAGGTGCAGACCGCCCCCGTGGAAGAGGCCGCCTTTCTCAGCAAAGAGTCCCAGAGCCAGTATTCCCCAGGTTCCGTTTACCCCATGCACAGCAATAGCACCTACAGGATCATCGGCCTGGTGACGATCGAAGAAATAAACCGCCAATACAACCAACACACCGGCTACTGCGCCTATGCATACCGCGCTGGCCGGGCTGACAAAGGCACAACCGGCAGTAATGGCGGCCAGTCCGGCCAGTGAACCGTTCATGGCCATACTGGGGTCTGCCTTGCCGAATTTGAACATTGTAAAAAACGTTGCTGCAGCTCCGCCTGCTGCTGCTGCCAAATTAGTAGTCATTGCAATACGGCCAATGTTCATATCCAAACCTGATAGTGAACTGCCGGCATTGAATCCAAACCAGCCAAACCAGAGGATAAAGGTACCTAAGAAGGCAAGGTGTAGGTTATGCGGCGGCTGGAAGTTAACAGTGCCGTCACTGTTATAACGACCCGAGCGCGGGCCCAGTACCAAAACGGCCGCCAGTGAGCTCCAGCCTCCCACCGCGTGTACTACTGCCGAACCGGCAAAATCCATCATTCCCATTTGGCCAAGCCAACCGCCGGCACCCCAGACCCAGTGTCCAGCTACCGGGTAGATTACTGCCGCGGCCAGAAAAGTATAAACAATATATGGTCCAAACTTCATACGCTCGGATACTGCACCCGACACGATGGAAGCCATGGCCATGGCAAAAGCCGCCTGGAACAGCCAGTAGGCATAGATCGGTATACGCAGCTTGATATGGTGCAGATCACCGCTTAAGAAGAAGCCCGTATGACCGAAAACCCCTCCTTTGTCCAGACCGTACATAACGGCAAAACCCAGAGCCCAATAACTCAGCATTCCTACTGTACAATCGGTAAATACCTTCATAACTATATTCAACGAGTTCTTGGCGCTGATAAAACCAGCTTCCAGAAAAGCAAAACCGCCTTCCATAAAAAATACCAGTGCCGCGCATAGCAATACCCAAATAGTATCTACTGCCGCCGACAACTGGCTAATATCGCCAGGGTTCATATAATAACACTCCTTTTATCAGAGAAAATAAAAAGACGCCCCAATGATAAGACCAGGTATCATACCTGACCCACGAAGAGCATCTTTGCCCCACAGGAAACATCCTGCGCATATGCAATTATGAAAAATAGAATAAATACTAATTTGCTCAATGCTCCGGTTCTCCGTTGAACTCCCACCGAGCTTAAGATACGCTCTGTTACAGCTCGCCCTTGAACCGCATTGCTATTCTGATTATAAATCTGAAAATGTTCGACTGGCAACAGAAAATAAAGCCTTTAAGCGTTGTATACTGTATAAAGAAGCTAACTGCTAATACAATTCCTATATGAATTTAATCAGACTGCCCGCTTAGCAGTTTTTTAAGGTGAGATATGGATTAATGGTGGAATTTGAAAACAAAAAATATTAGTTTCTACTGGTCTGTATATCTCTTTAGTCTTTTATCCAGCGAACCACTGTGGAGTTCAAAAAGATGATTGTCGAAATCAAAAAAGTATAATGAGCGCCCTTCTTCCGCAACGCGGGGGCGGGAAGGTCTAAGTTCTACACCCAAGACTTTTATCCTGGCTTCATAAAGCTCAAATTCCTCATCGGGTATGCTGAATGCCACATGGTTGTATGTTCGTTCCGATAATGGATCACCTTCCATAATGCAAATCCATAAATCGTTGATTAAGAAAAATTTTTCCCTTCCCAAGGAAAAAATCTTATCATCGCTGGAGTATATTTCTTCGGCATCAAAAATAGAGGTAAAAAACATTGAAGTGCGTTCGAGGTCCTTGACTATAAAGGTTAAATGACTAATACCTTCAATCATTTCTTGTCTCCCCGCTGAAGATTTCACATTTCTCCATTAAAAACATTGACAGCAGAGTCCAAGCAGCATATAATACATGAACAATGTTTCTAAAATTAAAATATAGCACATAATTAATTCGCTGTCAAGGTTTTAGAACAAAATAATTTTGTGGGCATATCATTTTCTACGTTCTGCGAAAAGGAGGGAATATTATGAAGAACCTGCTTGACATCCATAATTTCATAGGCAGTGAAATAAGGCAATATAGCATCAACGAAGTCTTGGCCTGCAACCAGGAATCACAAAAATATGGTTTGGTTTTAAGTCCGGCTCAGGCTCATGAGCTTGTTGAAAGCAGAAACCGTGCTATAGCCGGCCATGGCCGGGTGGAACTGAATCTTGAAGTGCTGAAGAAGATTATCGCTGTTTTCTGCACCTCAGCCTATATGAATTCCGGAACTTATGCAGACAACCTGAATGAACTGATCGACCTTTTTTATTATATGAAAACTGAAACAGAAGACGGCATTGGTGATGATGATTTGATTGCTCAAATGAAAAAGTTCTTTGATACCTCCTGCCAGGGCTCGGTCGAACTTTTAAAAAACCGGGAAATGGCCTTGTTTGCCCGCAGATACCGGCGTAAAATGCAAATTTATGATTTAAGCATCGGAAGAAACTGTGGAACAGTTTCAACACACCGCTGCAACGATGCGGGGGATTAGAACCCGCCGTCTGTTTTGTTAATAGTTTAAGAAGCGGGAGAAATCTTTTCGCCTCGTCTGGCGGGAAGGGAGTAAATATAATGACCGATACCAATATGGCTACCCGGTCGCTTATGCGGCAAAAGCATCTAAATCCCAATCAGTATACCCTGACACTCCTGAAAGAAGGGTACCGGACCGGGCTGATTGCGCAGGAGGATATTGATCATATCCAGAGCCAGATCATGGCTTTGCTGGCGGAATCGATAGTCAGGTATACCGGGGGCGAGAGCACTTCGGTCAGGACTGAGACCGCCCAGCGGATTATGATGTCCGTTCTTTATGCCGTTGATGCTTATTTAAAAAGCATCGGAACGCCGGAAGATGCGGTTGCTTTTATTCCCACAGGCAGTGTCAAGAAGATTTATGCGGGGGGACTTGAACTGCTTGAAAAGACTTTTGTGGATACGAAGCAAATATACCGCGAAGTCTTGAAGAATAAGCTCGGTATTCGCAATGTTGCCTATCATTCGACTGTAGATGATCTGTGCCAGTTTTTTGATCGTTATGATATGCGATTCAACACCCAGGATACCATAGCCAGTATCGATTACCCTCTGCTGTTTGATGACCAGGAGGTACAAGGAGTTTATTACATTAAACAATACCTGGAGAAGCTGGCTTGGGAAACTGAATTTTGCCGGCTCTTTTCCATCCAGGATATCAATAAACTATTGTTTAACTACGGGCGGGTCTACCGTATTGATTGCTGCGAGAGTTTGGTCAATGTTTTTGAAATAGTGCTTAACAATGCTATTTTCTCGGTAATGGCTGGCTGCAGTTCCAAAATATTAGACATCAGCCGCTGTCAATTCAATTACCTCGAAAACAAACTCAAAGCCATGGATTCCGGGCAGTGCTCGGTCCTGGTCAGCGCTTCCATAGGGGCCTTGTTGGGCGAGCTTCAAATCGAAAAGCCGGTATTGAGGAATTATATTCAAAAATATAAGGAGGTACTGATGCCCAGGCTAGAAAACGCCTTGCGAAATAGCAGCATAGCGCACCTGGTCATATTGGATGAACCGGAACCTGAGCGAAACGGCTACATCTTGAATGAAGGCAAAAGAATGGACAATGATAGTTTCTGTGCTTTATTTGAAGAGATAATGAATTGCAGTGATGTAAAGCAAAAGGTTGAAATAATAAGCAACGAAATCGAGTCGTTGAGCGATTTTGTAGATCTGCTGGAAGCCGACTGCCTGTACGGTGATGAATATAGGGCTCTGTTTAACAGTTTGGGGGATCTGGAATTATCGGTACTGGCCGGGATTGTTTTTATGGAAGAAATAAGAAGCGATCCTCGAAATTTCTCACTATTAAAGGCAAAGGAAATAAGCGATGATTTGCAGTGGCAGCTTGAATATGTCACGTTTTTAGGAGAACTGGAAACTGAACGAATTGCCACGATCGAACAATATCTCAAGCAATAGTTTTTCTCTTTAATATTCTCAACTGTAAATAGTGAAACGGCTGGTCATTGTTTGGTCTTAAGATAGTCAGATTATTTCATTGCGAGACTCCCGGTGGCTGCAGCCGCTGGTCATTGAAGGCCGCTTGTATCAATGCATCAGGCTTTTTTAAAGCAAATGTATTTTCCGGCTCGTTCATAAAATTTCGCAGGTATTGCCGGTATGGGAATGTAGATGCCGGGATGCTTTACTCCGCCTCCCAAAAAGTATTTGCATGAATCCCTGCCAATATATAGAATTACCTTAAGGTTTAAGAATGAACCTTAAGGGTGAATGAAATGCCGCTGGATATTTCAGGCTAGCCGGTAAATAAGGGAGGGATTGAACATGATAAGTTGGCGGGATGAGTTTAGCATCGGGGTCAAAGATATCGACGAACAGCACATGAAGCTTTTTGAAATTGCGAATAGGGCTTACGATTTACTGAAGGATGAATGGCGCAGTGATAAATATGACGGAATTGTAAAAATACTAGAGGAACTCAAGGAATATACGGTTTATCATTTTAAATTCGAAGAATTTTATCAAATGAGCATCAAATATCCCAAATTTTTATCCCATAAAATAATGCACGACGATTTTATAGAAAAAATAAACGCTATTGACCTGGAAAAGGTTGATGAAAACCAGGGGCAATATTTGCTGGAAATACTAGATTTTGTGGTTAAGTGGATTCAAGAGCATATTTTGGGGCAGGACAAAAAATTTGTGCAGGTATAATGCGGCGAAGTCTGAAAGAAATCTTTCATTACGTTTTGTGCCTTGATTCAAAACCAAAACCGTTAAAGGGGCGGCAACCGGCTTAATCACCCGGGAGCCGCCCCTTTTGATGCCAACAGTTATCACCGGGCTTTTAATAAAGCCATTAACTGGCCGGTTTCATTCAAGGATGGGTCATCAACTACCTTGTCCAGCAGGTATTCCAGAGCTTCACCTATTTCCTTTCCAGAGGGATACAAGGACATGAGATCATAACCGCTTACAGCCAGGTCATGGGTGGTAAGGGGTTCCCGACGTGACAGGACTTCAAAGCATTTGTTGCGAATCGCCATTATCCTCGTGATATCCCGGCCGGAAAGTGCAGAGCCTTTGATGTTCGCCAACTGCAGATCAAAGAGATTATCCAGATTTTCCGGCCCGATTCTGCGCATCAACCTCTTCAAGCTAAGCTCGCTGATGTTTTCATAATTATTCATATGTTCTTTAATTAAGGCTGCCACCGAATTTATGGTTTTTTGATCAAAGTGCAGCCGGGTCAGCACATCTTCAGCCACCTGGCTGCTGCTGTTGGCGTGTCCGTAACAATGCCCTTCGCCATTCGCATCTATGGATAAACAATTCGGTTTGTCGATGTCATGGAACAAAGCAGCCAGCCGCAGGCTTAAGTTTGGCTTGGTAAAGTCCAGGACCGCCATGGTGTGTTCGAACACATCTTTATCATGGAATGAGCTATGGGTATCAAAACCAATTGCAGGTATTAGTTCGGGTATTAAGTGCTTTAAAAGGCCCAGCTTGAGAAAACGCCTGATATGCAAGGAAGGTTTTTCAGTCAGCAGAATTTGCGTTAACTCATTGCACACCTTGGCGGAATTATCGAAGTTTATTTTATCTTTGAGCGAAATTATAACTTGCTGCAGTGAATCATCCATAGCAAACCCCAGTTGGGCTTCAAATCTCACGGCCCGAAGGATTCTTGACTGGTCTTTATTGATCTTTTCCAGGGGGTTGCCTGCACATCGGATTATTTTGTTTCCGATATCGCTTATTCCACCCAATGGATCAATCAGTCCATCTTTTTCATTGAAAGCAATGGAATTCAGTGTAAAATCCTGATGTTTTAATTCATCATGGATATCATCCGAGAATCGACGCTCTTCACTGGTTCTAAAGGTGCTTACGCGGTAGCTTTCGCCCTGATAAATAAGAGATACGGTGCTGTAGTCCCGTACTACCGGGATAGCAGCGAAACCATTACGGTCATCGAAGAGCACGATGACTTCCGGGGGCAGGGCATTGGTGCATATATCCCAATTAATCGGTTTAATACCCAGAAGGGAATCTCTTATACAGGCGCCATACACATAAGCTTGGTATCCTTCAGCTTGCAAGAGGTTGAGAATCAGTTTTACGTTATCCGGTATTTCAATTTTCATGTAATAACCCCCCATCAGCTTTAATATTAAACGAGGCGAAAAGATGTCCTCCGCTTCTCTAAGCGTTTGGGTTTCCCTTAACAAAACAGGTAGCGGGTTCTGATCTCTCCCGCCTCGCTGCAGCGGTGCGGTGAAACTGCTCCGCAGTTTTTTCCGATGCTTAAAAAATTCTCCAAGTAGCTAAATATTTCCTGCCATAAGGTATTAATTTGAAGAAGCGTGATTTCAAGAATAAAAGCGGTAGTTGTTTTTGCCTTGTTTTTTAGCCCGGTACATGGCTTGATCGGCATTGTGCATCAGAGTCTCCAAATCCCCTCCATCATCAGGATATATACTGATGCCCAGGCTGGCTCCAATTGTTAAACGGTGCCCTTCGACCTCAAAGGGTTCGGCGAAAGTGCCGATTATTCTCTGGGCTACAGCTATGAGCGATTCGCGCGAAACCCTGGTTAAAAGGACCACAAACTCATCACCTCCAAGCCGGGATAACAGATCATTGCCCCGCAAGAGGTATTTAAGGCGGGTTGCCACCAGCTTGAGCAGTATATCGCCGGCATTGTGGCCCAACTCATCATTTACTCTTTTAAAGGAATCCAGGTCGATGAATATTATAGCCAGGTTCTGGTTGAAATGGCGGCTGCTGGCCTGGCAATGGGTAAAATAATACTCAAACATGCTGCGGTTGGCCAACCCGGTCAAAGCGTCATAATAGGCCATTTGCTTCATATTCTCTTCCATTTGCTTCTGCTCGCTGATATCTATAATCAAACCTGTTATCCGGGTTAGTTTTCCTGATTGGTCTTTTATGGGAATTCCCAGCCTTTGTATCCACTTCACTTTCCCATCTGCCAGCATAATCCGGTATTCCAGCATGCTTTTCCGGCCTGCCAGCAAATCATTATTGGCCTCCCGCACCAGCAAACTATCATAGGGATGGACCATTTTAGCCCAAAGTTCCGGCTTTATCATTAAATCCTGGGACGGATAACTGCTTATTTTTTCAATGCTGCTGGAAAAAAAATAATTGCCCTTATAAGGGTCGAATGACCAGGTAGCAATATTGACCTGGTCCAGGATTTGCCGGAGGATATTATATTCAGATACCGAATGGAGATGAAAATATTGGCGGCGCAGATAAACCAGCAAGAGAAAAATGGCTGTGATAAGGCATAAACAAAGTAGAGTATAGAGAAATTTATCCAAAGTAAACCAATTTGCGTAAGAAATAAAGATAAAAATCATAAAACAATGCATGCCTCGTTTCTAATGGTTCTCAATCTAGTATTGTATTTTAAGCATCGGAAGAAACTGCGGAGCAGTTTAAACACACCGCTGCAAGGAGGTGGGAGAATGAAACCCGCTGCCTGTATTGTTAGTAAGAAGCCGACCACTTAAGGAAACAGGGCATATTTTCACCTCGTTTAAGCATCCGAAGAGACTGCGGAGCAGTATCAACACACCGCTGCAACGAGGTGGGGATTGGAACCCGCTGCCTGTTTGGTTAATAGGAAGCCGACCGATTAAAAAAGCGGGGGCATATTTTCACCTCGTTATATAATTATCGAAAAGTATATTAAATTAATATAGGACCATTTTGCAGGTTTTAGTATAAATCAAGCCGGCAACGGGCTAAACACTTGTTTATTCCATTGGCCGTACCGATGTTAATAGTGGCACGATGCGAAATAGGATTAAATAATATATTTTTACTGGTAAGATAGTTCAGTACTGACTATAATATAGAAGTTGTTCGCAGACAGGAACTTTAAGCATCGGAAGAAACTGCGGAGCAGTTTAAACACACCGCTGCAACGAGGTGAGGGATTGGAACCGCTACCTGTTTGGTTAATAGGAAGCCGACCGATTAAAAAAGCGGGGGCATATTTTCACCTCGTTATATTGGGAATAATCTAAACAGGATTTAGTTTTCAAGGGAAAGGAAATGCTTATGAAACAGGAACTAATTAGAAATTTGGCAATTATCGCCCATGTTGACCATGGCAAGACCACTCTGGTCGATGGGATGTTGAAGCAGAGCGGAGTTTTCCATGAAAGACAGGTGGTTGAGGAGCGGGTGATGGATTCCAACGATCTGGAACGCGAACGCGGGATTACCATCATGGCTAAAAATACCGCAATTATATATAGGGATTACCGCTTGAACATAGTAGATACTCCAGGTCACTCGGATTTTGGCGGCGAAGTGGAACGGATAGTGCAAATGGTTGATGGGGTTTTGCTTTTAGTTGATGCTTTTGAAGGGCCGATGCCCCAGACTCGTTTTGTTTTAAAAAAGGCTCTAGCGGCAGGCTTGTACCCTATAGTCGTAGTTAACAAAATTGACCGGCCTCAGGCCCGTCCACTGGAGGTATTGGATGAGGTTCTGGATTTATTTATAGAACTGGAGGCCAATGATGAACAGCTTGATTTCCCGGTAATCTACACTGATGCCCGCAGCGGTATCGCATCACTTGATCCGGTGGTCAAGGGTAATAATTTGCAGCCGCTTTTTGAAATGATTGTTGCGAAAATCCCGGCTCCGGAAGGGGATGACGAACAACCTTTGCAGGTTGGGGTAAGCATGATAGATTATGACACATATGTAGGACGCCAGGCGGTAGGCCGGGTTGCCAACGGCAGCCTGCGAGTGCGCCAGGAAGTCGTAGTGGCAAGCAGCCAAGGAATTGGCAGCAGGCAGCGGATAGCCGGGCTATATATATATGATGGCTTGAAAAAGGTAGCGGTAGATCAGGTTGGGATTGGCGAAATTGTTGTAATTGCCGGCCTGAATGGGTTTAACGTAGGGGATACCGTATGTGAGCCGGAGCAAGCAGTGATGCTGGATTTTGCAGCGATTGATGAACCTACGGTAGCCATAGGTATTCAGGTAAACAAGAGTCCCTTTGCCGGGAGGGAAGGAACTTATGTAACATCACGCAAACTGGGTGAAAGACTCACGCGCGAACTCGAATCCGATGTGAGCCTGCGGGTGAATCCCACCGATTCGCCGGATACCTTTGTAGTCGCAGGACGCGGTGAATTGCATCTTTCTATTTTAATAGAAACCATGCGCCGGGAAGGTTACGAATTTGAAGTCTCCCGCCCTCAGATTATTGAGCGAATTATTGACGGGCAGCGTTGTGAACCTATAGAGGAACTGGCTATTGAAGTACCGGAGGAATATGTCGGAGTCGTAATGGAAGGCCTGGGCTCCCGCAAAAGTGAGATTGTGAATATGACTCAAAAAAACGAAGGTTTTATGTATATGGAATTTCTCGTGCCTACTCGCGGTTTATTCGGATTCCGTTCCGAATTCCTGACTGATACAAGGGGAATGGGCACCATGCATCATGTCCTGCACGGCTATGCGCCGTACCGGGGTGAGATAGCCACCCGGCAGCGGGGGTCGATGATTGCTCATGAGCCCGGGGAAACTACTGCATACGGTCTGGAGAATGCCCAGGAGCGGGGAGACTTGTTTGTGGCGGCGGGGATACCGGTATATAGAGGGATGATTGTCGGAGAAAATTCACGTCCCAATGATTTGGTGGTCAATGTTTGCAAGAAAAAACACTTGACCAATATTCGCAGTTCGAACTCGGATATTGCTGTCAAGCTAAGTCCGCCCCGAATGATGAACCTGGAACAGTGCCTGGAGTTTATAGCTGATAATGAACTGGTGGAAGTGACTCCATTATCCATCCGCATGCGCAAAGTGGATTTGGCTTAAGAAATTGAATAATCATTAGGAATATCTACCATTCTATTGACCAACCTTCTCTTATACCCGTAAGGTATTTTATTCCATACGGGAGCTTGTGCCCATTATCACATCAAAAAATACCAAATAAAGAAGGATATTTAAGAAAGAGTATTGAATTGTTTAATACCATATTTGTAGGCAGGGAGCCTATGAAAAGCGGAAGGGGGCACAATTGAATTCATTGAAACAAACTTTTGCTGGGGCATCAGTTCTCAATCTTGCTGTAGGGCGTAAGACGGCAAGAGTTAAGTTCAAAAATGAGCGGATACTTCAGAATATGATGCGGTTGTATAACGAGGTGAAAATATGTCCCCCGCTTCTTTAAATGCCTGGATTCCTATTAACAAAAGAGGCGGCGGGTTATAACGAGGCGAAGTCTGAAAGAAATCTTTTCATTACGTTTTGTGCCTTGATTTAAGCGCAAGGAATGGATATAAATATGTCTTCCGCCTCGTTGCAGCGGTGTGTGAAACTGCTTCGCGGTTTCTTCCAATGCTTAAATTCCCCACCTCGTTGCAGCGGTGTGTTGAAACTGCTCCGCAGTTTCTTCCGATGCTTAAAGAGTTATCATAATTATGTTTCGGCCATGTTTTCCTATGAGAACTGGATTCCTATTTTTTAAGTTTCTTGCTTTATTGGTCGGTAAAGTAAAAAGTATTGCTATACTTTTATGAATTCAAGATAATATGGGGAATTTAATAGAAGTTGTTGGCATTAGAGAGGAATACTGTATAAACTGTCACCAGTGCATTGCAGTATGTCCGGCTAAAGTGTGCAGTGATGGCAGCGGGGAAGTAGTAAAATTCAACAATCACTTGTGCATAGGTTGTGGCAGATGTATTGAAGCCTGTATAAAAAGTCATCGCGGAGTAGCTGAGGATAAGATCGGAAGATTTCCCATTGATGATACGGAGAGCTTTTTAAGTGATTTGGAAACCAACGAAATTGTAGCACTTGTTGCTCCGTCAGCCCAGAGTAATTTTGATTTGAAGAAGCTTATAACTGCCTTGAAAGTTTTAGGGCTTAAAGAGGTTTATGATGTATCGCTGGGGGCAGAGATTACGGTTGCCTGCTACCATGAAGCAATTGTTTCAGGAAAGGCCAAACTGCCCATAATATCTCAACCCTGCCCGGCGGTCGTAAAATATATAGAGTTTTACCATCCCTTATTGATTGAGCATCTGGCCCCCAGCGGCAGTCCGGTCCATAACCTGGCTGTTTATGTAAGATCCCTGCATCCGGATGCCAAGCTTGCCTTCATTTCTCCCTGTCTGGCCAAACGCCGGGAATTTCAGGATAGCGGCATAATTCAATATAATGTGATCTATCAATCACTGGAGCGAATTTTAGCGGAAAGAAATATAAATGTCAGTCTCCTGGAAAACAGTGAATTCAGCAATGCGGTTCCAGCCGGAATTGCCACCAATTTTTGCCTTCCCGGCGGGCTGAAAGAAGCCTACTTATACAGATATCCCGAAACCCCGGCTAGTTCTATCACTAAAATCGAAGGCCATATTGTTTACGGTAAGTATTTGAAGGATTTAGAAAAGGCCATTAAAAAAGGAGATACCGGCCTGCCTTTAATGGTGGATATCCTGAGTTGTGAAAAAGGCTGCAATATGGGTGCCGGCTGTATTAACCAAGCCAAATCTATAGATGAAATAGAACAAACAGTAGCCCAAAGATCGGAACAGGCGATAGAAAGGGAAAAGAACGATCCTCAATTACTGAGCTTCTTGGCCGATGTAATTCAACGCCTCGATTTTAGCTATCCATATTATCAAAATTTATCCTGGCATAATGATATTAAAAAACCCAGTAAAAGCGATTTGACTCAGATCTATCGCGATATGCACAAGTTTGAGGAAAAAGATTTCAGGAATTGTGCAGCCTGTGGTTATAATTCCTGTTATTACATGGCTATTGCCATATTTAACGGTTTGAACAAGGCTGAAAACTGCCATCTCTACCAGGAAAAAGAGCTGCTGCGGGAGCATGGCATATTAAATAATATGGTGGATGAACTGGAAGCCTTGAATATTCAATTGGAGGAAGAGTTTACCGAACGCAAACAGCAGGAACAGCTGCTGGTGCAGAATTCCAAGCTGGCGGCGATGGGCGAGATGATCGGCATGATTGCCCACCAGTGGCGGCAGCCGCTTTCTTCAATTAGCACCCTGGCCGGTAATTTGAAGGTTTATTTGGAATTGGATATGTTTGAAAAAGAACAGTTTATATCACTGCTGGAAGAGATTAACCACCATTCCCAGTACCTTTCCAATACCATCAACGATTTCCGGCACTTCTTTAAACCCGATAACCCTCAGGATATGGCATTAATCGATAATGTGATCGAGGCTACCATGGGGATAATAGGTAAATCGCTGGAGTATAAAAATGTAAGTCTAGTCAAGGAATATGGCTTTAAGGAGGAAATACTGACCTATCCCAATGAACTCATGCAGGTTTTCCTCAACATCTTGAAGAATGCCACCGATGCTTTTGTTGATAAAGAAATAATACAGCCCGTCATCAAAATTCAGGGCTATGAAAGCGAAGGTTATCAGGTGGTGGAAATCCAGGATAATGCCGGAGGCATACCGGAGGAAATTCTGGACCGCATATTTGACCCCTATTTCTCTACTAAAGGACCGGGAATTGGCACTGGTCTAGGTTTATATATGTCCAAAACTATCATTGAAGAACATTGCGGGGGGCGGCTCCTGGCAAAAAATAAGGATACCGGAGCCTGTTTCACCATTTACTTGCCATTAACCCGGGGAGGTGATGCTTAGATATGATAGATCCCAAACAACTGAAAGAAGAAGCCCGGGATATAACTGTGCTTTATGTGGAAGACGACCAGGAATTGCGGCAAAATACCGCACGTCTTTTAAATAGTTTTTTCCCAACGGTAGAGCTTGCGGAAAATGGTGCAGAAGGGCTTAAAAAATATAAAGAGGGAAAATTTGATCTTATTATTACCGATATTAATATGCCGATCATGAATGGCGTTAAAATGGCCGAACAGATTAAAGCCAGTAATACCAAGCAGGTAATAATCGTTATTTCTGCGCATGATGAAGCTCGCTATTTATTGGATCTGATCAATATGGGAGTGGATTATTTTGTGCTCAAGCCTCTGGATATCAACCAGTTTATGACTGCGGTCGATAAAGCAATTCGCTTGGCCAAGTTTACCCGGATGGAGGAAGAATACAAAAAGACCCTCGAAACTACGGTGCAAATCAGAACCCAGGAATTATCCGAAGCCCTGGATATGGTCAAAGAACTGAGCAGTGAAGTGGTTCTCCGTTTGACGGCTGCCGCTGAATTAAGGGATTCGGATACCGGCATGCACAATAAACGTCTGGGTATCTACGCACCCCGCCTGGCGGAAGTCATGGGGCTACCCCAAAATCTCATTGAAGCTCTTTCTTTTGCTGCTCCTCTGCACGATATCGGGAAAATAGGAATATGGGACAATATACTTTTGAAACCTGAACAGTTAAACGAAGAAGAGTTTGAAATCATGAAGACCCATACTACCACCGGAGCAAGTATTCTGGGCAAGTCCAAGTATGAGAAAATACGCATGACCGAATCCATAGCTCTGACCCATCACGAACGCTGGGATGGTTCGGGCTATCCCAAAGGTTTGAAAGGCGAAGAGATACCTATAGAAGGCAGGATCGTAGCCATATGTGACCAATACGATGCATTAAGGAGCAGAAGGCCTTATAAACCATCGTTAAGCCATTACCGCGCCGTTGAAATTCTAACCAAAGGTGACGGCCGGACCAAACCGGAATATTTTGATCCCAAGGTTCTGGCGGCATTTGTCAGAATCGCCGATGAATTCGATCGAATATTTAATGAGAACCAGGACTAAGACAAGGGAATGGGGAGATCTGAAACATGATAATTTCCGGCATAGAAATCGAAATAGTTGAAGGGGATATAACCAGGCAGCCTGACCTGGAGGCTATAGTTAATGCCGCCAATTCGACTTTGCTGGGTGGCGGAGGAGTAGACGGCGCTATTCACCGGGCTGCCGGACCGGAGCTGAAGAAGGCCAGCGGGGCCCTGGCCCCTATTGGACCGGGACAAGCGGTTATAACCCCTGCATTTAAGCTGCCCAACCAATATGTTATTCATTGTGTAGGCCCCATATATGGTGTGAATAAACCCGAAGCGGAACTTTTAGCCAATTGCTATGCAAACGCCTTAAAACTGGCTGAAGAAAACAATATAGCTTCCATTGGCTTTCCCGCTATTTCTACCGGAGTATACGGTTACCCGTTGGCGGAAGCGGCTGAAGTTGTTTTTAAAACCCTGATTCGGTTGATTCCAGGTCTGAAATCCATTAAAAAAATACGTATGGTACTATTTGGCAATAAAGCTTATGGGATTCATCATATCCAATTGGACAATTTGATCCAAAAAGAAAATTAGAGAATCCTTAACTGCCAGATTCACCTGCAGGAATAAGTCTTAAACTTGAGGCGAAAGCTAAAAAAGAAAGTTTAGGAAAGCGAGGTGAATGATTTGAGCAAGCAGAAAAAGGAGAAAACCCAGACTGAACGGAGCAATATAGTTCTTGATCCGTTTCCGGCAACTACTGATTATCAAAGTGCGGATAAACCGAAGGATAAAAAAAGAAAAGGTTGACTGCCATAAACGGGGAATACCCCGTTTTTTTATTTTATCGTTTCTGCGTCTTAGCGTCTGGCTCTGTGATAATTGAAATATTTAATTGTTTTACGCTAATAAGCGCTTCCTGTTTGTATTTAGGACAAAATAGAGGAAAGTTTTCAGTATCGTATCTTCTCGCATCTGTATTTGTGTTTTGTTTTTTCTGGATTAGGAGCCAAACCTTATCCTATCTTTATCTGTGGGAATACCATTAACTACTTGTTGCCACTCATTAACTCGGAATACTTCATACTGTTCAAAAGCGCAAGGTAATCCGTTTGCAGTAGCTATGTCGCTGCTATCCATAAGCTGAAAATGCAAATGTGGAGCAAAGGAATTGCCTGAATGACCTACTCTACCAATAACGTCACCTTTTTTTACACTCTGACCAACTGAAACCCGAATAGACCCTGTTTGAAGATGGACTAGAGCAGCATATACTTGGTCGCCACATTCCATAATGATGTAGTTGCCGGCAACTGATTGTATGTCGTCTTTTCTCGGATCAAAATAATGAGCATTTTTATAAGCGTTAGACATATCTGAAAGCAAATTCGTTCGTTCTCGTTCTTTATAACCATCCTCTGCTTGGACAATGATCCCATCGCAGGGTGCATATACTTCTTGACCCCAACAATAATATTCATTTAAGGGAACCCCAAAAAGAAGATATTGCGGCAAGCTAACGCGATAGGCGGGCCATCCCTTTCTTTCCCAATCCACTTGTATAAAGTCATAAGCATATCTTGTTCCTAACAGGTCTGTGCCATGGCTCGGAATTTTTGTTCCCGGAGTGTTGGGAGAGAGCCATTCTCCCCTCAAAGGAAACTCTACAATTATCGGCTTACGTGCTTCAATCATCTCATTACTCCTATCCGTCCATTCTTTACCTGCATTATTGAAAATGACTAGTGCTCCAAGGGCAAGTGCCAGTACGATACTGATACGTGCAGGCATGTGATTTTTCCCATTGCACATTGAAACTCGCATTCCCAAATCCCTTATTCATTGCTTGATATATAGAAAATTTTCCTAAGTTCGTCAAAGTATTCGTCAAGTGTTGCAACGATATGCTCATAATCCAGATTTGAAGCTTCCGAATTTCTAATATCATCTAATATTTGATTAGTAAAACCTATATTGGCCCAAAGGATGAACCGCTTACACTTTTCAATATCCAGACCAGCCCGAAACTTAGAAATATCAATCATATCAAATATTTGATGGTCGCATGATGATTGCTTTTTGTAGGCTCTATTCTCAAGTGCTTTGTTGACTTCATCAGAATTTGTCACAATAGAAAGTTTGTTAAAATCAAAAATCCAAGGATATTGCTTTAATAAATCAATTTGAAGTAGATAGGATTGGCGCAATCTAGCAAAAATATCTTTTTCCGAAAAATCCATTTTCGTAAAATACTCTTTATCAAGTAGTTCGGTAAAGTAATCATATACAAGCAGAAAAAGCTCCTGTTTATTATTTACATAATGAAACATTAGTGCTTTGGAAATCCCTGCTTCTTTCGCAATTACATTTGTTGAAGCGTTGTCAAATCCTCTTAAGACAAATTCTTTCAAGGCTGCATTCAAGACAGCATCGCGTCTTTGAGATTCTAAATCCAATAATTTTGTAGGCATATTCAGTACTCCCTTGAAAATCTTACCCGGCGTTTACCTATCAGGTCAATATTATTGTACTGCTATTTACCTAAAAGGTCAATGGATTTTAGCCCTTAATTTGCGATATTTTAAGATTTTTGCTAAACGGCAAGCAGGGCAACTGTGGCCACAGTTGCATATTTTTTGTAGGATGAAGCTACAAAAAATTGCTTGTTGGGAAAATCCTCAAACCTTTCCACTTCGGGACATATTGGCCCGAAGTGACTGATACCATACAAAAACACTGCCCATAGTCTTGGGCGCTGCCAGTATTATGCCCTTATAGGGCTGGTGCATGACCACCGGTTACCACCGGTGGTCATGACTGAAACCTTGGATTCTGCCCTGCCACAGGCTTGGCCCAAGCCAGGTTTCTTATTGGAAATCGAACGACTTTATTTGGAAGCTGACCCCATAGACAAAAACCTAAGCGTGTTTTATAATATAGACAAATACATGGGGGGGGTATACTGATGAATAAAATTAAAGCCGGTATCAGAGATGAAATGCGCCAACAATGGGATAAACGCGTTAGTTTTGATGAATTGGAACGAAAAATATATGCCCATGATATGGGGGTTATGCCTTCCATGATTAAGCCGCTGGTAGGCAATCCAGTTCCTGACGGCATCGTGCAGCCCCAGTCCGAACAGGAATTACTGGCTCTGGTCAAGCTGGCCCGGGAAGAGAATATCAAGCTAACCCCCCGGGGCAAAGCTACTTCCGGTTATGGGGGGGTATTGCCGGTTGAAGGTGGATTAGTGCTTGAGTTTAACCGCATGAACAAAATAATCGAGATCGATGAAGAAAAAAGAACTGCTGCCGTAGAACCCGGGGTAGTATGGAATGAGCTGGAGTATCACTTAAATAAGTGCGGGCTTACTCTTTCGCTTTATCCCACCAGTGCTCCGTCTTCAACGGTTGGCGGTTGGCTGGCCCAGGGCGGAGCAGGAATCGGCAGCTATGAGTATGGAGATTTTGTGGATAATGTCGTATCGGCACGTCTGGTGCAGGCCGATGGCAGTGTAAGTGAATTATACGGGGGGGATTTGGATCTGGTGTCCGGAGCCAATGGTATCACCGGCTTGATCAGCCAGATTACTTTCCGAGTAAAACCTTTAAAACCCATGCATATAACTGCGGTTGGTTTTACTGCGGCCCATCAATTGGGGGCCTTTATAACCGGGTTATATGACCGTAAAGTCCCTTTATGGTCGGTTTCTTTCATTAATCCCGATGCAGCGAAGATGAAAAATCAACTGCCGCCGCATTTGCATCACGGCCGTCCGGTTGAGGATCACCAACGGATTGTCATACCCGAATTATTTATAGCATTACTGGCCTGTACGGCTGATCGTTGTGATCTGGTTAAAGAGGATGTTATGGCTCTGGCTGATTTAAACGGCGGAGAGCTTTTATCTGATGCGGTCGCCCAACATGAATGGGACGCCCGGTTCGAACCGATGCGCGCCAAGCGCATATCACCATCTCTGGTACCCAGCGAAGTGGTGGTGCCGGTCGAGAACCTGGCCCGGATTATTGAAGAAACGGCGGGCGAAATAAAACACACTTTTATTTTGGAAGGCTTTGCTACTAATCGACGTGAGGTAGTTTTGCTGGGTTTTATTCCCCATGATGAGCGGAAGTTTAATTTCAATCTGGCTTTCGGGTTGTCGCTCACCGCTATGAAACTGGCTCAAAAACATGGAGGACGCAACTATGCAACCGGTTTATATTTCACAGGTTTTGCCAACCAGGTTTTAGGCCGGGAGGCCGTGGAAAAACTGCGCGAATTTAAAAATCGGGTGGACCCCAAAGGAATCATGAATCCGGGCAAGGTATTGGACGGCAGTTTGGTGGCCACCGGCTTAAATGTCGCAGCGGCTTTCGAACCCCTGATCAGAGTTTTTGGCAACTGGGCGCAGAGCAAGCAACCGGGTGAGATATTTGAGGATAAAAGGGGTATTCCTGGGGATATTGCCTGGTATGCTTATGCCTGTTCGCAATGCGGTTACTGTATAGACCACTGTGACCAGTATTATGGCCGCGGCTGGGAATCCCAGTCACCGCGGGGTAAATGGACTTATATAAAAATGCTCTTGGAAGGTGAAGTTGAATTTGATCAGCGGGCGGCCAACAATTTCCTTGCCTGCACTACCTGTGAAATGTGCAACCGCACCTGCCAGCTTGATCTGCCTAATGAATCATCCTGGCTGAAACTGCGGGAACTGCTGGTAGATCAGCGCGGTTTCCATACTTTCCCGCCGTTTGAGATGATGGTTAATACCATGCGGCAACAGGGCAACATCTGGGCCAGCTATGCGCGGGACCGTGACGGCTGGATTACGAAGGAGATCAAGCCGCTGATTAAAGAAAACAGCGAATATGCCTTTTTCCCGGGCTGCACTTCATCATTTGTTGAACAGGATGTAGCTCAGGCTGCTGCTTTGGTACTGGCGGCAGCCGGAGTCGATTACAGCTACATGGGTAAAGAGGAACAGTGCTGCGGTATTCCCATGCTGGTATCAGGACGCTGGGAAGTTTTTGATGAAACGGCTGCCAAGAATATTGCCAATATGAAAAAAACCGGTGCCACTAAAGTCATCACCACCTGTCCGGCCTGTTGGCTGGTCTGGGAGGTTTATTACCGGCACTGGGCTGAGGAGCATGGGGTTGATTATCCCTTCCATGCCATGCATTATGCCGATGTGCTGGCCGAGCGTATTGAAGCTGGTGAGTTCACCATACCGATTGACCTGGGGCGTAAAGTGACTTACCATGATCCCTGCCACATGGGCCGGGCGGGGGTAAGATTTGAAGGCCCCCGAACTTTGATAAATGCCATTCCTGGTTCCAATTTTCGGGAGATGCGCTTTAACAAGTATGATGCCCATTGTTGCGGAGCGGTTTTAACTTTGATCGCTGACCCGGATGTGGCTGAAGAGGTGGGTGCCAAACGGGTGCAGGAAGCTGTGGATTGCGGTGCGGATACTTTAGTCACTGCCTGTCCCTGCTGCCGGGTACAGTTAAAAAGATCACGCGATCTCAGGAACCTGCCCGTGGAGATTCGAGATCTGGCCACCCTGACGGCAGAGGCTTTGGGTTACGAAATATCCAGTTCAGATCCGGTAGTTGATGAAAAGTGGGCGGTATTCGAAGCGATGATTCGATTGATGACCCCTTGGGGGATGGCGGATTTGATGGCTGAAATGATCCCGGACATGATCGAAGCTATGCCCGAAATTTACCGCAGTATGATGCAAATGGTCATAAAATCGCCCGGTGTTTTCAAGGAACCGATGATTACTATGATGAAAGGTGTAATGCCTTCCTTGTTCCCGGGGTTAATGCCGGAAATAATGCCCAAAGTCATGCCCAAGATGCTTGAAAAGGTAGCGGAGGCGATACCTATGCCGGACTATATGAAGGAACAGATGCCGGATCTCATGCCCAAAACCATGGAGGTTTTGATGCCTAAAATGCTAAATGAGATTATTCCTTATTTCATGCCGCATATGGAAGAGTATTTACGAAACACGGAAGCGTCTGAAAAATAGCAGAAATACAACAGCCGCCCTCATCAGGGCGGCTGAGAGTGTCGACAAAGTCGTTAAAATCCCAGGGCGATGACAAGAGTGAAGATCAAGGCATTGTGAAAAGTCCGCGATTGAGGCGTACTTGAGTACGTTGATTGAGCGGGCTTTTGACAATAACGCAGAGATTCGCTTTTGTCATCGTCCTGAGCCGCCCTCATCAGGGCGGCTTTTAATCGATAAAACCTAGTCGATAACATTTTCCCAGATTTTCGACTCCGCGAGAATTTCATAAAGCTCTCCATCCAATTCTCCATCCTTAACCATAAAGCCCAGTATTTTTAAAGCTTGCTCCAGCGGCATGGCTTTCTTGTATGGACGATCGGAAGCCGTCAGGGCGTCAAACACATCCACCAGAGCCAGTATGCGCCCTTCGATAGGAATTTCGTCCCCTGTCAGACGCAGGGGATAGCCCTTGCCATCCAGGTGTTCATGATGGATGGATGCAAAAAAAGGTACGTCTTTTAGTTTTTTGGTAAATGTTATCTTTTCCAGCATACGTCCGGTAACTACGACATGGTCTTCCATTATCTGGCGTTCCGCTTCGGTCAGGGTGCCTTTGGCGACACTTAGGGCTACCAGTTCCGCTTCACGCAGCCAGGGCAGCTTTTCCCCGGATGAATCAACATAAGTGCGGGCGGCTATTTCTTGGAGTTTGGCTACGATTTCGCCGTTTACAAAGGTGCCCGGATTATCTACTTTTATAATGAATTCGCGTGCTTCCTTGATATAACTCTGTTCTTTTTCCCACCATTCCTCCAGTTGGTGAAGGCGCTCAGCCATATCGGCTGCTGAACTGCCCGTTATAGCCAGCTTCTTGCCCAGGTATTCGGCAGTCATTGCGGCCAGAATATAATCGAAACGCTGCATTACCAGTTCCAATTGGTGTTCAATACGTGTTGATTTATTCATAACTTCCAGCGGTGTGGCGATTTTCCCTACGTCGTGCAGCCAGCCCGCCATAACTAATTGTGCAATTTGGTCTTCGCTGAAAAAGACATCGGCCCATTTTCCTTCATTTCGTTCGTTGACTGCCCGGGCCAGTTCACCGGCTAGTAAAGCTACCCGGCGGGTGTGGTTGGCATTGTATGGAGTCCGGGAGTCAATAGCGGTAGCCATTACTTGCACAAAGGAATTAAACAGGTTCTCGATATCGGCGATGAGCTGCATATTGCTGATAGCGATAGCCGCCTGAGAGGCCAGTGAAGAAACGACATTTTCAAAGTGGGGGGCAAAAGGAATCAGATTCTTGTTTTCATCCCGGGCATTAATTAATTGCAAAACGCCGATGACTTCATCTTCATGATTCTCCAGGGGTATTACCAGCATTGACAGAGTCCGGTACCCGGTACCTTCGTCGAATTTCTTAGGCCCGGAAAAATCGAATTCTTCAGCTTGATAGACATTGGGAATGTTAACGCTTTTGCGCGTTATAGCGACATAGGCGGATACATTTTCCATGCGCAAAGGAACCGGCGGAAAAGTAATTTTTTCGCCCCGCCCTCCCAAATGGGTGTTCATGGATTCATTTTGCATTATCTTATAGCTTAAGGCGTCACCTTCACAGAGAAACAGGGTGCCACCGTCAGCATTGGTAATTCTGCGCGCTTCAGTAACAATCTTCTCCAACAGCAGATTTTTATTCTTCTCCGCTGAAAGTGCAATACCAATATTAATTATATCTTCAACTTGAGCTAGAATTTCTGGAGTATAGGTTTTCAAAGGGGAATCACCAGTCCTTCCCGAGCGGCAATACAATTTGGATAGCGTTCCCGGGCCTGGTTTTCCACCTTTTCCATTTCCGAATCACTGCGGCTTTTGTCATGGTGAAAAAGCACCAGCTTTTTAGCTCCGGATGCTTCCATAAGTTTAATAGCTTCCTGCCAGGTGGAATGACCATAGCCCACAAACTGAGGGTATTCTTCATCCGTATAATTACTGTCGTAAATTACCAGATCGGCATCCTTAACGAAATTTTTCAATTTTGGATCTACACATGAATAATGCTCGGTATCGGTTATGTAACAACAGGAACGGCCTTTATAATTCAGGCGATAGGCCAGGCTCCCATTGGGATGGTTAGTATGAATGGTATTCAGGAGGATATCATCACCCAAATCAAGTTCAATACCACTGTCCAGTTCATGGAAATCTATGGTCGAGCCCATTTCGCCCAGGCTGACCGGAAAATGCTGGTAGGTCATTTGGCCCCGCATCAAATCCGCAAAAGTGGAGTTGACTTTGGTCTGACCATAGAGGGTAAAATGATTCCCTCGGATAAAAGCCGGGGAAAAGAAAGGAAAGCCCTGAATGTGGTCCCAATGCGTATGGGTAATAAAAATATCACCGCTTACACTTTTACGGGTTTTCATAAGATATTGACCCAGGTGGAAAATTCCCGTACCGGCATCTAAAATAAAAAGGCGCTTGTTGATTTGGACCTGTACACAGGAAGTATTCCCCCCATATTTTACAGTATGGGGACCAGGTACAGGCAAGGAGCCGCGAACTCCCCAGAAAGTAACCTCGAAGTCACTTTTTTTCATTTTTTCTCTCACTCCTCCCCTACATCATATAAGATAGCAAAATTATCGTAATTTTTCCTTAGTTTGCTTAATATTTAAAGTAATTTTAAGGATCGAAAAACTGGGAGCAGTTTCAACACACCGCTGCAACAAGGCGGGAGATATATTTATATCCATTCCTTTCGCTTAAATCAAGGCACAAAACCTAATAAATAGACTTCTTTTAAACTTCGCCTCGTTATAACCCGCTGCCGGTTTTGTTAATAAGAACCCAAGCGTTAAAAGAAGCGGGGGACATCTATCACCTCATTATACCGGCTGGGAGCAAATAATGGCGAGCAACTGCGCTTCCAGGCTTAACATTTCGGGGGAAGACAAGCTCCGGTGTTTTCCCAGCCCAACCTTGAATTCCGACACGATAAGTGATGGAGCAGCCGAAACAATTAAAATTCTATCGGCAAGGTAAAGGGCTTCTTTTAAATCATGGGTAACTGTAACCATAGTAAATTGCTTTTCTTGCCAATGCAATAGAATATCTTCCATAATGCTCATTTTAACGGGTAAATCGAGGGAAGCAAAGGCTTCATCCATAATGAGAAGTTCGGGTTCAACAAGTAAAGCACGGGCCAGATTTACCCGCTGCTGCATGCCCCCGCTTAACTGAGACGGATAATAATGGGCAAAGCCTTTTAACCGGAGCTTGGTCAGTATACCCGGGATATCCCCAGTTTCGTTAACAAAAAGCAGGTTATCCCTTACATTGCACCAGGGGATCAGACGCGGTTCCTGAAATACTAATCCCAAACGATCCGTACCTACCTTTAACTTTCCGGAACTCGGAACATCCAAACCTGCAATAAGCCGCAGGAATGTAGTCTTGCCAGCTCCTGAAGGACCCAGAATTACAATCCGCTCACCTTCCTGCACTGTCAAATTCCAGTTCTTTAGTACGCGCAGAGTCCCAAATGATTTATTCAGGTTGTTGGCGATAAGGCTGGCACCCATTTTTTATAGATCCTCCTTGTCCCCATTTTAATAAGCCTTTCAGTTGCTATACCCAGTAAAACCGCCAGCAAGGTAAAGGCGTATACCGAAGGGGTGTCTACAAAGGAACGGGCATCGAAAATCTTCATACCCAAACCGCTGTCGCCGCAAAGATATTCGGCCACCAATATAACCTTCCAGGCCTGTCCTAGACTGACATCGATAATTGCTATGATAAAGGGCACCAGAGAACCGAGATAAATATTCTTCAGGACCTTTTGGCTCGGAACCTTATATAAACGTGCCATTTCCAATAATTTTTTATCCAGGTTGCCTACCCCGGAAACAGTTGTGAGTATGGCAACCGGTAATATGGAAAGGAAGGCGATCAAAACCGGACCCTGCCAACTGCGGCCCCAGGTAAAGAGCACCAGAGAAAGCCAGGAAATTACCGGGACTGCCTGTATAACCATGATAAGAGGACGGGACATATCATATAAAGGCTGAAACAAACCTAAGAGCAAACCTGCCGGCAATCCCAGTACCAGCACCAGAAGCAAAGCCAGGACCACTTTCCAGGCAGTTTGCAACCCGGCTAGCAGAGTTGCCGGCTGCGCCAGCAACTGCCCCAAAAGGTTCAGGGTTTCAAGTGGGCTGGGCACTATAATACTGCGGTTCAGTATCAAAGCTACTGCTTGCCATAAAAGAATGAAAATTATAATACCGACTAATGAACGCCCCAGCACTTTCATTGGGTATAAAAGTCCTTATCAGGAAGTTTGGGGGTTCCTTGAGGATACAGCTCATTCATTTTTTGCAGGAAGTATTCAACCTCGGCCTTAGAATCTTTAGTAGCCAGGTAATGAAAATCAACACGGTTCATGGACGCTTTAAGCACCGGTTTGGGCAAGGGCAGTGTCTTGCCTGCAATGTCAATGGCCTGGTCGACATGTTGATTTGACCACTGAATGGAATCTGCCAGAACTTGAGCTACCTCTTTGGTCTGCTCAGGATACTTGGCTGCAAATTCTTTGGTAACAAAAAGACCGGCTATGGGCAGCCTGTCCGGTTTACCGGTGTATTCTCCCCAGTATTTCTGAAAATCGACTACAATCTTGCCGCTTCCCCCGGCTATAGCGAGAGTAACAAATGGTTCCGGCAGAGCCGCGAAATCCGCCTTGCCCGATTTGAACAAGGCCACTACTTCTTGGGGAGGAGCGTAAGCAATTTTCACATCTTGGTCGGGGTCTATGCCTTCCTTACTTAATGCCGCCCGCATTAGGACATCAACGGTCTGTCCGCGTCCATGGGCGGTGTAGATATTTTTTCCGGCCAGTGACTTCCACCCCTCAAACGGAGTATTGGGGGCGGCCACCAGATAGAAAACTTTCCATTCATGAACTCCCAGCATGGAAATGTCTATGCCCTGGGCATACATATTAGCAGCGTTGGTAATAGGCAGAACCGCAAAATCCGCACGTTTGGCTGCCAGCATAGACACCGCCTCATCAGTATCTTTCCAGAATTGAACGTTGATAGGTGTTTCTCCCTTTACTTGCTGGCCGGTAATCCCGGTAACCGGTATAACTAAAGGGCCAAGCGGATTGATCAGGGTTATTTTTTCCGGTGGAGTTGGACCGGAGCGTTCATGCCATATAAATAAACCTCCGGCCAGAACGGCCAGCACCACAAGCAGCCAGACTACTTTTTTCATTTGCTTCCTTCCTCCTTTTCCTAATAACGAGGCGAAAATATTTCCCCGCTTCTTTAATTTAAGTGGTCGGGTTTATATTACCAAAACCGGCAGCAGGTTATAACGAGGCGAAGTCTGAAAGAAATCTTTTCATTAGTTTTGTGCCTTGATTTAAGCGAAAGGAATGATATAAATATGTCTCCCGCCTCGTTGCAGCAGTGTGTTGCCCCCTACGGGGACCACTTATATTGATTCCCTTTGGGAATGATTAAATTGTATTGAAACTGCTCTGCGATTTCTTCCGATGCTTAAATCCGCTAGACAGGCAGTAAACTTACTGCCGGATTATGGTATTATAAGTTATTATATAATATCTGGACTCTTCCTAATAATAAACTTCAATAAATCTAAACTATAAAAATTTAACTAAAGAATTTAAAACTCATTATCATGAAGGAGGATTTTGCTTGACCATAATGCAGCAGTTACGGCATATAAGGCGGAGACAACAGATTGTCGGGGTTTTGGTCAAAAATGGTTTTGGCTATATGATACAACGACTGGGTCTTGACAACCTTGCTCCCTTGTCCAACCGTCCAAAACTGATCAACCTGAAGCCGGAGCCCGATCATCTTCTGGCCATTAAGCTGCGCCAATCCCTGGTTGAACTGGGCCCGACTTTTATTAAACTGGGCCAGGTACTGAGCACCCGTACCGACCTCTTGCCACCGGTTTATATCGAACAACTTGAATTGCTGCAGGATAAGGTGCCCGCCCTTAAATATGAAGAAATAGTCAAGCAGTTGGTTCATGAACTGGGACATCCGGATGAAATATTTGCCGAATTCGATCCCAATCCACTGGCAGCTGCGTCAATTGGGCAAGTGCACATGGCCCGGCTCAAAAGCGGGGAACTGGTGATAGTTAAAATTCAACGTCCGGGGATTGAAAAAATTGTGCAAAACGACCTGGAAATAATCATGGCTCTGGCTAAAATGGCCGAACGGCGTTCTCTGGAAGCCCGGCGCATTGGAGTGGTGGCCATGATCGAAGATTATGCCCGCATGTTCATGAGAGAGCTGGACTATGCACGTGAAGCCCGCAGCACGGAAAGGGTCTATAATAACTTTAACGGGGACCGGAGGGTGGTTATACCCCGTGTGTACTGGGAGTATACCACCGGGAAGGTATTAACCGAGGAACATCTAAATGGGGTAAAACTGAGCAATCTGGATGAGATCGCCAAACGGGGCTGGGACCGCCGCAAGATATCGCAACTGGGAACCGAAGCCTTTCTGTCGCAAATTATGCTACATGGCTTTTTTCAGGCCGACCCCCATCCCGGAAACATCCTGGTGCTTGACCAGGAACGGATAGCCTTTATTGATTTTGGGGAAATAGGTTCACTCACTGATAAAAGATTAATTCTCATCGGGGAATTGCTGGTCAGTATAAATAATCAGGACATGGACAGGGCAATGGCGGTTTTGCAGGATATGGGAATTGTAAATGATAGCATTGATATCGAAGACTTGCAGGAAGATTTTGCCGATCTTTTAAAGAGTGTATCCGGAAACATTGGCAAACTGGATATAAACCGCCTGCGCAAGGAAATGATGCTCCTGGCCTATCGTTATCAATTGAAGATGCCGGCTTACCTCACCGGTTTGATGAAGGCCCTGATTACGGTGGAAGGGGTGGGCAAGAAACTGGACCCGGGCTACGATTTTATGGAAACCGCCCGGCCATTGGCCAGCAAGGTATATGAAGAACGCCTCAAACCTGGAAATATATATAAAGTAATCCGCCGCAAATACTACCAGGATATTAAGCCGCTGGGAGCTTTACCGTTAAACTTCAGCAAACTGATCAAGAATACTGCCGAAGGGCAGTTGCAAATGAATATTGAACTGGATTTAAGCCCCAAAGCCCACCATAAAATTTCCCAACTGGTCAGCAGGTTAAGTGCCAGCTTGATTATTACCGGAGCCCTGGTTGGTTCGTCGTTCATTCTGCAGGCCAATCACTCAGCTGAACTCGAAAAGTATTCCTATCTGGGAGCCGCTGGCTTCGGCATTGCCATGGTATGCCTGGTGGCCTTTCTTATTTCTTCAATGCGTCCATAAGTTAAGTTGATAGTGTGCTTTGTTTTGATCAATAAGCTCCTGCGTGTTTAGTGCAGGAGCTTTTAATATGAAATATCAAGCAAACTCAAGAGACTTACTTTACAACAAGAATTATGGGAGAAAAGCAGGAATATTAGCGCAAAATGTATAATTATATACACCAATTATCTGTGCCAATTATTAGCAACTAGAACGGCAAGCTTGGCATCGTATTAAATTCAGAAAGGAGAGACCAATACTTGGGTAAGAAGAAAATGCGGCTGTTTTTGTATGGCCTGGTCATACTTTTGGCTCTGGCCTTAACCGGGGCCGCCTGGGCAGCGCCGTCCGATACGGGCAGTGAGCAGCAAAGCCAAGAGACTCAGCCCGCCTCTGTGTTCAAGGATGTGGAGGCCGGGGACAGCAACTTGATTTACATAAACTACCTAGCCAAACGGGAAATCATCAGCGGCTTTCCTGATGGAGGCTTTTATCCCAATGAAGGGTTGACCCGTGCTCAGGCCGCCACCCTGCTGGTAAAAGCAGCGGGTTTAAACAGCAAGGAAAACAAATCCGTATTCAAGGATGTATCAGCCGATCACTGGGCTGCCCCCGGTATAGCAGCGGCTGCCGAAGCCGGCTATCTTAAAGGCTATCCCGACGGGACCTATCACCCAGATGAGAAATTGAGCCGTGTCCAGGGAATAAGTCTGGTATTGAGATTGAGCAAGCAAAAAGATACCGGAGTGGAACTACCCGCCCTAAAAGATATGGACAGCAAGCATTGGGCGGCCCGTTCGGCAGCTATTGGACTGGCGGCCGGGATGGTGGGACTAAGCAGTGGCAAAACCCAGTTTCTGCCCGACGCCGATTTCAGCCGGGGGGACTTGAGCCGCGCCCTGGCTGTATTGTTAACCACTGACCCGGATTTGAACCAGACTTCCCTGGATGGCAGTCTGGAAATCAAAAAAGGCGAAGTAA
>JAVBWA010000007.1:0-67472 GCA_036677685.1 Syntrophomonas sp.
TTCCACAATGGGAGGCACGTCCGTTTCCCTACGTACCCAACGACTTAAGATCCATGGCATAAGCTTTAGGTCCTTAAGTTTGGAAAACCTATGTAAGCATTATTAGTAATCATAATGCATTTTGTAAAATTATATACTTATATGAAATTAAATGCAATAATTGGAAGCAGCGGGGAGCAGCGGGACGTTCTTTCTGCTTCCTTCCGATTAAGTTTTTGATTTAAATATAATGTTCTGACTTATGCCAGTTACACGGGCGATTTGTCGCTGGGTTACCCCTTCTCTTTGTTTAATTATGTTGATTATTTCCCTACGTTTCTTCTTATCCAGGCTCTGAAGCCTACCTATCGTTTCTCCTCCCATCAATGCTTCAATTTCCGCTTTCACTTCCGCATCAGTCTTGCGCTGTATAATCACCTCGTCGAGGCAATTATCATTATTATCCTGCCTCATGAACTCAACAAATGCACGAATTGCTTCATCTCGACGCGAATGGATTGTTCCTAGAACAAAACCTGTTTCCGTTAACCCATTAGGATACTCCTTATTGCCGTAATAAGCATGAATACTACTCCATCGATAGGCCTCCGGCTCTTTTACCAGGCCCGCCTTCACAGGATTGTTATGTATGTAACGAATTACTGCCAGCAGGTACTTATCATCCTCAACGCATTCACTTCCGTATCGTCCCTGGAATAAATGGCCGCTACGCATGTACTTTTGGTTAAACCACTTCGCATAACTGGTTCCGACACGGCTCATGATTCTTGATACAGTATCACCAGTCTCTCGGATCAATAAATGAATGTGATTTGTCATTAGACAATAGGCGTAAATCTCAAATTGCTTATCGGTTTTCTTCATTTCAACTGTTTCCAAGAATTTAAGCATATCACCGTCATTATAAAATATATCCTGTCTATTTATCCCACGCAAAATAATATGATAAATCCCGCTCTCACATCGATCTCTCGCTACCCTAACCATCTGCTTCTCTCCGTGTCATTTATTTCCATTATGTCAGATTAAAAGAAAGGAAGCAAGAAGAACGTCCCCCTGCTTCGCTTGCTTCCCTTTATTTGTTCGGATTTCTTTTCATAAGCATATAGTTTATACTGTCAACTATCGCCTGCCAGGATGCCTCAATAATGTTTTCCGAAACCCCCACGGTGCTCCACTGATTTTTCTCATCAGCTGATTCAATAAGTACTCTTACGCGGGCAGCGGTTCCCTGATTGCCGTCCAAGACCCGGACCTTATAGTCGCTTAGATGCATCTCATCTATTTCCGGATATACTTCAGTCAAAGCCTTGCGCAGGGAATTGTCCAAAGCATTTACCGGCCCGTCACCTTCAGCTGCCGTGTGAAATACTTTGTCTCCTATCACCAGTTTTACAACTGCCTCAGCGGTAATATCATCAACTTCATTTTTCTCAATTATTAACTTAAGATTTTTTAATTGGAAGAAATCATCATATTGTCCAAAGGCTTTTCGCAGAAAAAGTTCAAGAGAAGCGTCAGCCCCTTCAAATTGAAGTCCCTGGCTTTCAAGTTCCTTAATCTGCTTGATAACCTTGCGGGTTTCCTCATCATAATTATCTATATTTAAATTAAGTTCCTTAGCCTTGTATAACAAATTTGAAATACCTGAAAGTTCCGAAACCAGAACCCGGCGGTGATTACCTACTGCTTCCGGGTCGATATGCTCATAGGTCAGCGCGTCTTTAAGCAAGGCATTAACATGAATACCGCCTTTATGAGCAAAAGCTCCATAACCCACAAAAGGTTGATTATTATAATGCGGCATATTAGCGACCTCGCTAATATAATGGGAAACCTCGCTTAAATAGCTCAGATGCCCCGCTGGTAGAGTTTTCAAGCCCAATTTTAATTCCAGGTTGGGAATTATCGCGCAAAGATCGGCATTGCCGCAGCGCTCCCCGTAGCCGTTGATGGTCCCTTGAACCTGACGGCAGCCATGTTTAACCGCCAGCAGTGAATTGCTGACCGCACAGGCTGAATCGTTATGGGCATGAATTCCTATGGGCAGTCGAATATTTTGCTGAACTTCCTTAATTACCGGTTCAATCTCCCATGGCATGGTTCCGCCATTGGTATCGCAGAGAATTAGCCAATCAGCTCCGGCAGCGGCAGCAGTTTCCAGAACCTTTAAGGCATATTGCGGGTTGTTTTTATAGCCGTCAAAAAAATGCTCGGCATCAAAAAGAACTTCCATATTACGCTCTTTTAGATAACCCACGGTCTCCCGAATCATATTCAGGTTTTCTTCCAGGGTGGTTTCCAAAGCCCGCACAACATGGAAGTCCCAGGCTTTGCCGAATATAGTGGCAACCCTTACCCCGGCCTGCAGCAAAGCTTTGATATTGCTGTCGTGCTCAATACTGATGCCGGGTTTGCGGGTAGAACTGAAAGCAGCAATACGGGCATGCTTCCATTCCATCTTTTGCGCTTCAATAAAAAACTCCAGATCTTTAGGATTGCTGCCCGGCCACCCGCCTTCTATGTACGGTACACCCAAATAGTCGAGCTTTTTAGCAATCTTAAGCTTATCCTCCAGCGAAAAAGTCAGTCCTTCACCCTGTGACCCATCCCTTAGGGTGGTGTCATAAATTAAAACCTCCAAATTTTTATCCCCAATGGACTAAACCTCCTGTCAATTTCAAGATTCAAATTTATTAGCCTTTTAGAATATATTCGGCGACCATATCGCCCATTTCCACTGTATTCAACAGCTTTTTACCGGCTTCCATAAGGTCCGGGGTGCGGTAGCCCGCAGCCAGCACTCCTTTTACAGCTTTTTCTATAAGCTGGGCCTCCGCTTCCAAATTGAAAGAGTGACGCAGCATCATGGCTGCCGATAAAATAGTAGCCAGCGGATTGGCTTTTTTCTGCCCGGCTATATCCGGAGCACTGCCGTGCGAAGGTTCATAAAGCCCTACTTGCCCACCAATTGAGGCGCTGGGCAGCATGCCTATGGAACCCGTAAGCATGGAAGCTTCATCGGTCAGGATGTCGCCAAACATGTTCTCGGTTACTATAACATCAAACTGCCTGGGATTTCTAATAAGCTGCATCGAGCAGTTGTCTACATACATATGGGTAGTCTCCACATCGGGATATTCTTTGGCCAGCTCGCTAACCGTCTCACGCCACAAACGTGAACTTTCCAGAACATTGGCTTTGTCAACCGAACATAGGATTTTACGGCGCTGGCGGGCAGCTCCATAAGCAAAACGTACGATTCTTTCAATCTCGTAGGTGGAATAGCTCAAAATATCGGTAGCTTTTTGGCCCCCATCCGGAGTTTTTTCCCGGCTCTTCTCACCGAAATAAAGTCCTCCGGTTAATTCACGTATTACCAGAATATCTACACCATCAATTACTTCCTCTTTTATGGTAGAAGCCTGCAGCAATCCGGGAAAAAGCACACTAGGCCGAAGGTTGGCATAGAGGGCCAATTCTTTGCGCAAGGGCAAGAGGGCTCCCACTTCCGGGCGCAGGCTAACCGGAAGGTCATCCCATTTGGGTCCGCCTATAGCTCCCAGCAACACAGCATCAGACTGACGGCAAAGCTCCAGGGTCGCAGGGGGAAGCGGGGTCCCTTCCACATCATAAGCAACTCCTCCAATCAGAGCTTCCTGATATTCAAACTGGTGACCAAAGCGCTCAGCTATTGCGTTAAGTGCCTTTATCGCCTCCGGAACTATCTCCGTTCCTATGCCATCGCCTGGCAGTACTGCGATTTTATACATTGTTTCCATCCTTTCGAAATTATGTTTAATACCTCAAACCTTAATCTATGAGCGTTCCAATAAAGGCTTCATATTAACAGACCGAGCAAAAAGAGTGAAGAGCAAGGCTTTCAAGAAGCCCGTGATTGAGGCGTACATGAGGTACGTAGATTGAACGGGGTTCTTGAATAACGCAGCTATTCGCTTTTTTTGACGGTCTAATCTTTTAAGCCTTTTCCCTTACGTACTCGATCAAGCCGCCTTTATCCATAATGCCCTGCATAAATTCAGGAAAAGGCATAGCCTGGTATTGTTCACCAGTACGCAGGTTTTTAATGCGGCCGGTTTTTAGTTCAACTTCGACCTCATCGCCTTCATTTATAGCATCAACCGCCGGGCTGCACTCCAGAATGGGAAGTCCGATATTGATTGAGTTGCGATAAAAAATTCGGGCAAACGACTTGGCAATAACACAGGCCACACCCGCACCTTTAATGGCTATGGGGGCATGTTCCCGCGAACTGCCGCAGCCGAAATTCTTGTCTGCCACTATGATATCCCCGGCTTCAACCTTGGCCGGGAATTGAGGATCGGCGTCTTCCATACAGTGTTTGGCCAATTCCTGCGGGTCAAAGGTATTCAAATAACGAGCCGGAATTATGGCATCCGTATCCACATCAGCGCCAAATTTATATACCTTGCCGCTAAACTTCATAATTAACACTCCCAATTCCACGGAATTTTTAATCCAATATAGTCTATTATGAGTTCGTTATTTCATGAATATACTGCGGTCTTTTTCCGCCTGGGAAACACCATCTGCTACTTCATTATTTCCTCAGGGGCTGTGATTCTGCCTTTAATTGCACTGGCAGCGGCTACTGCCGGACTAGCCAGATAAACTTCACTTTCCGGGTGGCCCATCCGGCCCACAAAGTTGCGGTTGGTGGTGGCCAGGGCTTTTTCTCCTTTGGCCAGGATGCCCATATGTCCCCCGAGGCAAGGTCCACAGGTTGGAGTGCTTACCGCGGCTCCCGCTTCCACAAAAATTTCTATAAGGCCTTTGCGCAGTGCTTCCAGGTATATCTCCCGAGTGCCCGGTAAAATAATGACTCTTATTTCGGGATGAACTTTCTGCCCTTTCAAGAAAGATGCGGCAACTTCAAGATCTTCGATTCTTCCATTAGTGCAGGAGCCGATTACTACCTGATCCAGGCTGACATGAGTCGACTCACTGACCGGGCGGGTATTTTCCGGCAGATGGGGAAAGGCTACCACCGGTTCCAGCTTGGAAACATCATACTCCCGGGTCTCGTAATAACTGGCATCAGCATCGGATTGATATATCTTATACGGGCGTTTAGCCCTTGCTTTAACATATTCCAGGGTTATCTCATCAGTTTCGATAATCCCGTTTTTAGCTCCGGCTTCAATAGCCATATTGGCCATGGTGAAGCGGTTGTCAATGGATAGGCCTTTTATGGCTTCTCCGCAAAATTCCATGGACATGTAACGGGCACCGTCTACCCCAATATCTCCTATGGTGTGGAGGATTAAGTCTTTGCCGCCCACCCAGCGGGGCAGTTTTCCATAATAGACGAACTTGATGCTCTCGGGCACCTTAAACCAGGCTTCACCGGTTGCCATCGCAGCTGCCATATCAGTTGAACCTACTCCAGTTGCGAAAGCTCCCAAGGCCCCATAGGTGCAGGTATGGGAGTCGGCCCCGATAATCAGGTCTCCTGGCAAAACCAGACCTTGTTCGGGAAGCAGGCAGTGTTCAATACCCATCTGTCCGATTTCAAAGTAGTTCTTAATCCCCATACCGCGCGCAAAATCGCGCATAATCTTGCATTGCTCCGCTGATTTTATGTCTTTGTTAGGTGTAAAATGGTCGGGAACCAGTACAATTTTGTCCTGGTCAAAAACCTGCTTGCGTTCAAGCCGGTTAAATTCTGATATGGCCGGGGGTGCGGTTACATCATTGCCCAATACCACATCGAGCTTGCAGTTTATTAGCTCACCGGCTTCCAGGTGTTCACGTCCGGCATGAGCCGCCAGTATTTTCTGGCTGATCGTCATTCCCATCTGTTGTACTCCTCCCAAAAAACAAAAGTTTAATCTTTCTTGTTGGCGTTTCGCTGCTGCTCATAATAGTATTTATTTATCGCGTTAAGATAGGATTTTACGCTGGCCTCGATAATATCCGTGCTCAAGCCCCGGCCGCTGTACATCTTGCCGCAGATTTCTATATTGGATAGGGCCTCACCGAGAGCGTCTTTACCTCCGCTTACTGCGTTAAGCTTGAATTCATGCATTTTGCCGTAAATATCGGTAATTTTGTCAATAGCCCGGCAGGCTGCTTCCAGAGGGCCGTCGCCGGTAGCCGCTGATTCGAAAACCATTTGGTCGATAGCCAGTTTTACGGTAGCCGTAGGTAAAATAGTAGTCCCACTGGATATGTGCACATATTGCAGACTGAATCTTTCGGGAATTGCCCAGACCTGATCCTGGACAAGAGCTGCCAGGTCGTCATTGGTAATTTCCTTCTTTTTATCCGCCAACTCCTTGAAGTTCAAGAATGCTTTTTCCAGTTCTTCCGGCCTTAATACAAAGCCCAGTTCTTCGAGCCGTTCTTTAAAAGCGTGCCGGCCCGAAAGTTTGCCTAAAACCAAATTGCTGCTGGTCACTCCAACCAGTTGGGGACTCATGATTTCATAAGTTGAACGGTCTTTTAAAACTCCATCCTGGTGAATTCCTGATTCATGCAGAAAAGCGTTCTTGCCCACAATGGCTTTGTTGGGCTGTACCCGCATGCCGGTTAAACTGCTGACCAGCCGGCTGGTCCGGTATATTTCCCCGTAATTAACGTTTATATCTTTTTCATAAAAGGCTTTACGGGTGTACAGGGCCATTATTATTTCTTCGAGTGAAGCATTGCCGGCCCGTTCTCCGATGCCATTGACCGCGCATTCCACCTGCCGGGCGCCGTTACAGATCGCAGCCAGCGAATTGGCTACCGCCATGCCCAAATCATTGTGGCAGTGGATGCTGATAATAGCCTGGTCAACATTGCTGACTTTGCTCATCACGGTCTTGATAAACTGTCCGTACTCTTCAGGCACCGCATAGCCGACCGTATCAGGAAGATTGACTACGGTGGCCCCGGCGGCGATTACACCTTCGATTACGCGGGCCAGGAAATCCAAATCGCTGCGTGAGGCATCTTCAGCGGAAAACTCAACATCGCTGCAGTGTTTCTTGGCATGTTTGACTGCGCTAACAGCTTGTTCCAGCATTTCTTCCCGGGTTTTCTGCAGTTTATATTTCAAATGGATATCCGAGCTCGCCAAAAAGGTATGGATACGAGGATTTTCGGCCGCCTTGACCGCCTCCCAGGTACGGTCGATATCATTCCGGTTGGCCCGGCAAAGTCCGGCTATAACCGGACCCCGGACTTCTTCGGAAATCTTTTTGACAGCGGCAAAGTCACCCGGCGAAGCAATTGGAAAACCGGCTTCAATTATATCCACTCCCAAGCGGGCCAATTGATGGGCGATTTCCAGTTTCTCTTCAACGTTCAAGCTTACTCCGGGAGACTGCTCCCCATCCCTTAAGGTGGTGTCGAACAAGTATATACGATTCTTGCTAGTCATAAATTATTATCCTCCATTGCAAGGCCTGGTTGGAGAAGGTTTAAGACTCTACGCTGCTCAACCTTTGGGCCTTACTTATCTGGTTTCTTCCAACCAGGGCATCATAGCCCTTAATTCCGTTCCCACTTCTTCAATTAGATGTTCGCTGTTTTGCCTCTTCAGGGCATTGAATTTGGGCCGGTTAACCATGTTTTCCAGCAGCCAGTTCTTGGCAAAAGTTCCATCCTGAATATCTATCAGAGCTTCGTACATAGCCATTCTGGCTTCTTCGCCGATAATTTCCGGACCTTTGGTATAATCGCCCCATTCCGCAGTATCACTGATGGAATAGCGCATGTAACTCATGCCGCCCTCGTACATCAAGTCAACGATGAGCTTTAATTCATGCATGCATTCAAAATAAGCGATTTCCGGCTGGTATCCGGCTTCCACCAAGGTCTCAAATCCGGCTTTTACCAGTTCGGTGACTCCGCCGCACAATACGCACTGTTCGCCGAAAAGATCGGTTTCAGTTTCTTCCTGGAAGCTGGTTTCGATAACTCCTGCCCTGGTGCAGCCAATTCCACAGGCATAGGCCAGAGCCAGTTCCTTGGCTTGTTTGCTGAAATCCTGCTGGACTGCAACCAATCCGGGAACTCCAGCACCTTTTACATACATACGTCTTACCAGGTGTCCGGGGCTTTTGGGAGCTACCATGAAAACATCGACAAAAGGCGGAGGCACAATCTGTCCATAGTGAATATTAAAGCCATGTGAAAATCCCAATGCATTGCCTTCCTTCAAATAAGGTTTAATCTCTGCATTGTATACCCGGGCCTGGATTTCGTCTGGCAGCAGTACGTGAACAATATCGGCAGCTTCGGCAGCTTCCGCTACGGTCATGGGGGTAATTCCTGCTGCAATTACGGCATTCCACTCTTTTTCGGTAGCCTCGTCAAAAGGTTTTCTTAGTCCTACTATCACTTTTACTCCGCTTTCGTGAAGGTTTTGCGCCTGGGCGTGCCCCTGGGAACCAAAACCCATTACCGCTACGGTTTTTCCTTTTAGAAGCTCCAGATTCGCATCAGCATCATAATACATTTTCGCCATTACTAATAACCTCCTTTTATTTGTGTAAGGGATTAGGGGTGAGAGTAAGGGCTTTCCCTCATCCTCAGGCCCGGCTCCTCATTGCCAACATCTTACAATTAATATGCTAATTTTCACAACTTATTATTTAAGCATCATTTTGACCCGCGAACAATTGCTATCTTTCCGGTCCTGACCAGTTCAACTATGCCAAAAGGTTTCAGGGATTCTTCAATAGCATTAATTTTACCGGTATCACCGGTGCACTCTATTATCAGGGTTTCGCGTCCGATATCTACGATGCGGGCCCTGAATATATCGACAATCTGGACGATTTCAGCGCGGACATTATTGTCGGCCTTGACTTTGATTAGGACCAGTTCACGCTCCACCGACCGTTCATCAGTAAGATTGGTTATTTTTATAACATCCACCAGTTTATAGAGTTGTTTTATTACCTGTTCGATTATCCGGGCATCCCCTTCGACTACGATGGTGATCCTGGATATACTCGGGTTCTCGCTGGCTCCAACTGCCAGGCTCTCGATATTGTAGCCTCTTCTCCGGAACATGGTGGTCACGCGGGTTAAGACTCCTGGCCGGTTTTCTACGGTAACCGATAGCGTATGTTTCCTCATAATCAATCACCCCCCAGCATATTAAAAAGTGACCCGCCGGGCGGTACCATGGGATAAACATCAGCCTCGCGTTCCACCCAGAAATCAATAATTACCGGGCGGTCGGTTACCTGCAGGGCCTCCTGCAACGCCCGCTCAACCTCGGCTTCATCAGTTACCCTTATACCTACTGCTCCATAAGCCTCGGCTAATTTTACGAAATCCGGCTGGCAGCTCATATCGGTATATGAATAGCGGCCACCATAGAAAAGACCCTGCCATTGTCTTACCATACCTAAAAATTGATTATTAAGAATACAAGTAATAACCGGCAGTTTGTATTGTACAGCGGTTCCAAGTTCCTGAATATTCATCTGGATACTGCCGTCCCCGGCAATATTTATAACCGGCAGGTCGGGCCGGCCAATCTTGGCTCCAATGGCCGCCGGAAATCCATAGCCCATAGTGCCTAATCCACCTGAACTCAAGAAACTGCGCGGGTGTTTATACTGGTAATACTGAGCCGACCACATCTGATGCTGTCCAACCTCGGTGCATATAATAGCTTCTCCCTGAGTAAGAGCAGATATTTTTTCGATTATATTCTGGGGCATTATGCGGCCCTCGGCAGAACTGCCATAACGCAAAGGATATTCCTCTTTCCAGCGGTCTATGGTTTTGTGCCAGTCAGTCAAAGTATCGATACTGTCCAAGCGTTTGTTAACAGCCTGCAAAACTTCCTTGACCTGCCCCACAATCGGAACGTCAACTTCCACGTTCTTACCGATTTCGGCGGCGTCAATATCTATATGAATTACCCGGGCATGGGGAGCAAATGTGTCAATCTTTCCTGTAACCCGGTCGTCAAACCTGACCCCTATGGCAATCAGCAAATCACATTCACCAATTGCATAATTGGCATAACGAGTGCCATGCATTCCCAGCATGCCCAAGGACAGGTAGTTGTTGCCCGGAAAAGCTCCCATTCCCATTAAGGTAGTGGTTACCGGTATTTTGCGTTTTTCCGCCAATTCCCGCAACTCTTCGGCTGCATTGGAGGCAATTACCCCTCCTCCCGCATAAATAACCGGCCTTTCTGCCTTCAAGATATATTCCACAGCGGCAATAACCTGCCCGGAATTGTACCCTTTCATGACCCGGTAACCCCTGATATTTACTTCTTCTTCAGGAGCCTGATAGTCTATTTCTCTTTCCATGACATCTTTGGGCAGATCTACGACCACCGGACCGGGACGGTTGCTTCGGGCGATATAGAAAGCTTCTTTTACTATCCGAGCTACATCCTCGGTCTTTTCCACCAGGTAATTATGTTTGGTAATAGGTAGGGTAATTCCGGTTATATCAGCCTCCTGAAAAGCATCCTTACCGATAAAAGCGGTGCCTACCTGCCCAGTAAAGCAGACCATGGGAATAGAGTCCATGTAGGCCGTGGCTATTCCAGTAACCAGATTAGTTGCACCCGGACCTGAAGTGGACAGACAGACTCCAACCTTGCCGGTAGCCCTTGCATATCCATCGGCAGCATGGGCTGCTCCCTGTTCATGACGAGCAAGGATATGCTTTATTTCGGAATTATACAGGGCATCATAAATCGGCAAAGCCTGCCCGCCCGGGTATCCAAAAATAGTGTCAACTCCTTCCTCCTTTAAGCAACGTAGCAATATCTCCGCTCCCTTTAATTTCACCCGGTTCACCTCCACTTTATGGTTTTATAATGAATTATTAATTTTTATTTCTTGAGGAAATGCTAAGCATTCAATTGGTTTCAACACACAGCTGCAACGAGGCGGAGGATTAGAACCCGCCGCTTGTATTGTTAATAGGACCCCGACCGCTTAAAAAGCGGGAGACATCTTCTCGCCTCGTTATAAATGAGATTTGAAAGGAAACTAGCTTTATAATTGGAAATTATTAAAGCGGGCTGTGGATGGCCCGCTTGGTGATTGCCAGTTTTGTTGAGCAGTTTTTATTATTTCTTAAATATAGCTCCAGTGCTGGCTGATTGTACCATCTCAGCATATCGCTTCATATATCCAGTTTTTATATTGGAATCCGGCAATTGCAGTCGCTTTCTTCTGGCTTCAAGGGTAGCATCATCTACTAGAAGTTCCAGGCTGCAGGCCGGAATATCTATTCGTATAAGGTCACCTTCTTCTACCAGAGCAATTATACCTCCGGCAGCCGCTTCCGGTGATACATGACCAATCGAAGCACCACGGGTGGCTCCTGAAAAGCGGCCATCGGTAATAAGGGCTACTTCCTTGTCTAAACCCATACCGGCGATGGCAGAGGTGGGAGTAAGCATTTCTCTCATCCCTGGTCCTCCCCGAGGGCCTTCATAACGAATAACTATAACATCTCCCGAACGTATTCGCTTGCCCAAAATAGCTGTCGTTGCCTCCTCCTCGGAATTATAAACCCGAGCCGGACCTTCATGCTGCATCATTTCGGGATCAACCGCACCCTTTTTCACTACTGCACCCTCCCGGGCCAAATTGCCAAAAAGGATTGCCAAGCCGCCGCTTTCACTGTAAGGGTTATCCAGCGGTCTGATTACTGAATAATCCAGGACTGGCCTCCCCGCTATGTTTTCCCCGACGGTACGTCCGGTAACTGTCATACATTCGGTATTTACAAATCCTTTTTTGTCAAGTTCGCTGTATAAGGCCTGGATACCGCCCGCCCGGTTGAGATCTTCCATATGATGGCTGCCCGCCGGGCTAAGTTTGCACAAATGAGGAGTCTGGGCACTCATTTCATTAAACAGGTTTAGATCAATATCGATCCCGGCTTCATAAGCTATAGCCATTAGATGCAGTACCGAGTTGCTTGAACAGCCGATAGCCATATCCTGACGGATGGCATTATGAAACGCTTCGGCAGTCATTATATCCAATGGTTTAATATCCTTTTTCAAAAGTTCCATGATTTTTATACCGGCCTGCTTGGCCAGCCTGATCCGCTCCGAATAGACCGCAGGTATGGTGCCGTTACCCGGCAGGCCCATGCCCAGGGCTTCGGTAAGGCAGTTCATGGAATTGGCGGTAAACATGCCGGCACAGGAACCGCAGGTAGGACAGGCGTTCTCTTCCAGTTCCGCTAGTTCATTCAGGTCAATGCATCCGGCGGCAGCGGCTCCCACCCCTTCAAAAACCTGGGTGAGACTCAGCTTGCGGTCTTTTACAGTTCCAGCCAGCATGGGACCGCCGCTGATAAAAACAGATGGCAGATTAAGCCGGGCTGCGGCCATCAGCATACCGGGAACCACCTTGTCACAGTTGGGTATAAACACCAGGGCATCAAAAGCATGGGCAGTAGCCATAATTTCTATGGAATCGGCAATTAGTTCACGGCTGCCCAGAGAATACTTCATACCGATGTGATTCATTGCAATACCGTCACAGACGGCAATGGTCTGGAACTCAAAAGGAGTTCCTCCGGCTATTCGAACTCCAGCCTTTACGGCTTCGGAAATTTTATCCAGATTTATATGTCCGGGTACAATTTCATTTTTGGAATTTACAATACCGATCATGGGGCGGTCAATTTCTTCATCGGTCAGTCCAATCGCCCTGAATAAGGCACGATGAGGTGCTTTTTCCAATCCCTTTTTGGCAATATCACTTTTCATTTTCTTTCTCCTTATCTCAAACTCGGGAAGTTATACTCCATATGCGAATATAAATTTCAAATACCGATGGGGACATTCCTTCGCAGGAGACCTTAAGATAAAAATACCCTCCAGTCCCAATCAGGGACGAGAGGGAACTCCCGCGGTACCACCCTGCTTGTCGCAGCTAAATAAGCTTTGACCTCTTGCAGCTAGCTTTGTTAACGGACATCTGCGTCCGGCAATCCTATTAGGCTTTGAGGCTGTTCGAATTGCGGCTCCGGGATGAGATCATATGAAATGTTGATGCCGGTTTTCACCAGACCCGGCTCTCTGAAATCAAGTGATTTCTTATGTTAGTTCCCTTCATAGCCCTTTTCTTATTATGCAATTAGTAATTATCTATAAAGTATATTTAAAGCATGGGAGGCTGTCAATATAGTTATCTAATGTTTTTCCCCTTTTTTTTGCTCCACTTTGCGGATATATTCCTTAAGATTAAGGTTATTCGGGCGGCCGGAAAGATACCTTTTCTTTTCTTTTTGACGGATTCTTTTGAACAAAGCCCATAGCAGTCTTCTGCCTTCTTCGGTTTGCGAGGCTTCAGACGGACTCATTCCCGATAATGTGGTGAGCCGTGAATTATACCACTTGTTAAGATAGATTTCTTTGAGAATTGGTTCCAACTGGGGGTACTCCTTTTTAACATCGACTGTTAAAACATCAAAAATGCTTTCCGTTTTGAGTTCTATTCCGTCAAACTCAAGATAATCGTACATGTTATATTCAAAATTTTTCCGGGCCAAATTCATATCCCGCTCACCAAAGGTAGACAGCGTAACCCAATTGGGCCCTAACATATACTCGGCAAAAAAGCCGGGTTCCCCACAGCAGTCATCAAATTGATAATATATCTCATATTCTTCAGAAATTTCAAACTCCATATTTTTGAGATTTTCAATCCGCTCCCTGACCTGATTGCCGTCCTTGACTAGATAGCGGGCACAGATTAGCCGCATCCCATCTTCGGATATTAGGTCTTCCTCACCCAGGAGAATATCCTCGAAATAAATATAGCGTCCACCCAGATAATTGCATGCGTTTAAAAAGCTCACTTCGTATTCACCCCGGCAAAGCACGGGAACATTGGGGGTTGAGGTTATAAGATCATGAAAACTAAGGATGGTCGAAGCTTCACGGGCGATTACCACAAACTCATCGCCGTTTAGAACCAGATCAGCAACAACTCCACTTAAAAGCGATACTCCATGATTAAAATCATCTTCATGGGAACTAACCCGCATATGCATGCCGCCGGGAAGTTCCTCAACTTCTCTAATGTTTTCGACTTTGTCCAGAAGGTCAAATAGTTCATCAATGTCACTTACTTCATATACCCGGCATAATACCTTGATATTAAAGGGGTTTAACTCCTGGACATCCACTATCCCATTTTTAACCCGCTCTATATCAGTAATCAGCCAATTGCTCCCATCCTCGCGCTGTAAATAAAAGTTGTAGCTGTAACGATACACGGTATACTCTTTGAGAAATAGAGTGTATGCAGCAACCCTGGCCGTGTGTGAAGAGCCATAGACTTCATTGACTTCCCCTTCGAGCAGCACCTTTCCGGGGTTGTTAAAATCGGCAAATTCATCGCCATTTACGGTATCATCTCCGCAAAACAGGGATGCCACATATGGAGCATCCTGGTATCTAAGGGCATAAAAAAAGCTGTTGACAACCTGGCGTGGTGCCAGTCTTACAGATATTTTTCTGATAAGCTCCTTCTCTCGAACCGGATTATTTTTAAAGTCGTAGTCCAAATATTTCTGATATAAATACTTCCCTAGAGCCGGCCGGTTCATATGACAAATGTTAAAAGCATGGGCTGAGACCACCAGAAAAGAGGCCTCTTTAAAACTAAGCTCAATCATATCCGCCGAACTTATTCTATCTTCTTCATACTGCTGCCAGGGCATATTTTCTATTAAGAAAAAGCTGTGCACTCCATCAGGATTGAAGGTAAGATAAAAACACTCCACATGTAAATTATTGCCGGCACTTTTCCAGGCTATATCCAGAGTTATCCTGCCAGTATGGCGGCTGCAACTAGCGTAAGCCCTATAGAATTCACCCTGAAATACCTCTGGCGGGCTTATGTCGATGCCGGCCAGCCGGTATTTTTCCAAGGCTCGATTGCAAATAGCTTCCAGTTCTTTCCCGTACTCCCATTTCAATAAATAAAAAAAACCAACCATTTCAATATCATAAAAAGCAGACAGGCTTTCTACTACACTAGGGCGCATGTCATAGGGTATTTCCTCGATTATTTCCAGTAGAAAAAGGCGACCTTCATCACTAACCACCAATCTCTTTATATCATTTACCAGACTTTTCAGCACCGGCCTTGGTACTGTAGCTGCTTTTTTCTTTTTCATCTAACTCCTCTTAAATGCAATATTTAATCCAGATATGAATCCTACTTTATCATGCCTGACCATAAAATCCAAACTCGTAACTGTAATTTAACACTTTGTATGTTTAATAGCAAACCCCTTTAAGCATCGGAAGAAACTGCTGAGCAGTTTCAACACAATTTAATCATTCCCGAAGGGAATCAATATAAGTGGTCCCCGTAGGGGGCAACACACCGCTGCAACGAGGCGGGGAATCAGAACCGGTCGCCTGTTTGCTTAATAGGAATCCGGCCGCTTAAAGAAGCGAGGGGCCTTTTTTTTCGCCTCGTTATAACCCTCTCCACTATTACCTAATATTTATTATCTATTTTCTAAACATATTTTAGAAATGTTCAGGATTTGCGAGAAAAAAGATATTTCAAGCAGGAATTTTGTTGTAAGAGCAGAAATTTAATAGTCTAAGTACAATTAACAGGGTGGTAAAGTGCGAAGAATTTCGATTCAGGATTTACAAGCGGGAATGATTGTGGGCCGCGCAATATATAACAGCGATGGCCGCATTCTCTTGCATGCCGACATGATTCTCAATGAAACCTATATATACCGGCTGCACGCAGCCGGTATACTTTCGGTTTATATAAAAGATAAATTCTCTGATGATATTGAGTTGCAAGATGTAGTCAGCGAGCAAACCAGAACAGAAACCATCAAAGTCCTCAAAGAAAATTTTAATCTTCTCGAACAACAACACAAACTTAATATCCGCATGTTTCGCACCATGGTTGATAAAATCATCGATGAGCTTTTGGTCAACCGGAATATCCTGGTTAATTTGACTGATATCCGCTCTTTTGACGATTATACATTCGCACATTCGGTTAATGTCTGCATATTGTCAATAATGACCGGTGTTACCATGCAGTATAATGATTTGAAGCTGAAGGAACTCGGTATGGGCGCATTGCTTCATGATATCGGCAAAACTCGCATCGACCGGGAGATATTACAGAAACCTGATGATTTAACCAAAGAAGAATTTGAGGAAGTTAAGCATCATAGTGAATATGGTTTTGAAATTTTACGGAAATATGATGACTTATCCCTGCTCTCAGCACATGTTGCCTATCAGCACCATGAACGCTGGGACGGCCATGGCTATCCCCGCAAACTGGCAGGGGAACATATTCATGAATATGCCCGTATTGTTGCGGTTGCTGATGTTTACGACGCACTTTTGGCTGACCGCCCTTACCGCCCCGGTTATACAGTTAACCAGGCCATGTTGGTTCTCAAGCGTATGTCGGGTATTTATTTGGATTCCAATTGTGTAAACGCTTTGCTTTCAAACATTTCCTCCTACCCCATTGGAAGTATAATCGCACTAAACACCGGTGAAATTGGAATAGTTGTCGATGTTAATAAAGAAATGCCTACCCGCCCGGTTGTCAGGTTGATTTACAATAGTTTTGGTAAAACTTTTGCGCAAATCCATGAAGTTGATTTATCAAAATTATCAACAATCTGTATCGTAAGAACCTTATCTGAGAAAGAGTTTGCCATTCTTGCCATAGATTCCGAATAATTTGCCGTATAAATTGTTGTTTTTCATCGTATATTATTAGCGGTGATGAAAAATGCATGTAAAATTTTTAAGTTTTTTTTTAATTCTTCTGATTGGCGGAACCTTGTTATATCTTTTAATAAATAAGGTTTTCCCATCCTTAATGAACAAGAGATGAGAATTATATCCTGATATAATTCTCATCTTTTTGGTTCAAAATAGTTTTAAAGGAGGGATATAATGTGACAAGATTTCGTACCAGCGATGGCCAAAGAGACATGAAGCAGAAGTTCCACTGGTTCGGAGCTATGGCCATTCCGATTGCCTTTGTCAACGGCTTGTTTTTCGGAGGTTATGCTTTGAGGAAAATCAGGCAATATTGGGAAGGCGGACCAATGGACTAAATAAATTATTTTAAATAGGTTCACCACTCTGGTGGACCATTTTTTTAAGCATAGGAACCCGACCGTTTAAAGGAGCGGGGGTCATCTTTTCACCTCTATATAATAAAAAAAGCAGGGCGATGACAGGAGTGAATCTCTACGTTATTGTAAAAGCTTTTTACAAGGCCTTGATCTTCACTCTTGTCATCGCCCTATTGCCACAATCTTAAGGATTAAAATTTTTATTTTAGCTTAAAAGTATCAGTAATGGATTTCAAGTTCCCAGCCAGTTCACCAAGGTCTTTGCTGATACTCACGATATTCTGCACTGCAGCCAACTGGTTTTCGCTGATAGCCGTAACTTCCTGGGCCGATGCCGCAGACTCTTCCGTAACCGCTGAAATGTTCTCTATAGCTTGAATAATCTCGTCAGCGGATGCAACAAGTTCTTCGAAAGTTGCGGAAATATCCTGGATCGAATTGTCTATTTCCGATGCGCCATGTTCGATTTCTTGGAAAGCATTCACACTTTCACCCAGAGACTGACCTTGTTCCTTAACCAGTTTTTCAACTTTTCCGACCTCGCCTACCACGCGCTCCACTTGAGACTGAACTTCAGTTATAATAGTGGCTATGCTTAAGGTTGCAGAACCGGTTTCTTCAGCCAGTTTCCTAACCTCCTCGGCAACTACGGCAAATCCGCGTCCCGCTTCACCAGCCCGCGCAGCTTCAATGGCCGCATTTAACGCAAGCAAATTAGTCTGGCCGGCTATGTTGGTTATAACCGTGATTATCTCGCCGATTTCCTGGGTTTTATTGCTCAAGTCCCGGATAACCCCCGAAACATTACCGGTGCTTTCAACCGTGTATTGCATCTTGTCCTTTTGCTGGGTCATTAACTGGGTAACTTTATTGACAATTCCTTTAAAATTGAAAGACTGGCGGGATATGTTTTCAGTGCTTTGCCCGACATTCTGCATAGCAGTTCCGACTTGCTGTGCCAACTCACTGGTTCGCTGCGCATCTTCAGCTTGTGAAGTTGCAGCCCGGGCCACTTCCTCCGCACTGAGACTTACCTGCTCCGAGCCCTGGCCGGTTTGTTCAGCCGTATCCATAAGATTTTGGGATACCTCGTTAAGATTTTCGGATGCACCGGCAATTTGACCGAATATGGTTTTCAAACTCTCGTTCATCTCACCCAGGGAATGCATCAGGATACCTATTTCGTTTTTAAGGTCACTTTGGATTTCCTGAGTGAGGTCCCGCCCTGCCAGCTTGCGGGTAATCTCGGTCATATTCAGGATCGGCCGGCTGAACCTTCCCGCCACCAGCCAAATCGCGATAATTAAAAGCAGTAAAGTTCCAAAGGTAACGAATATAACTTTTTGCAGCATATCATTAAGGGGTTGGGTAACCTCCTCGACCGGCACCGTCACGCCTAATGCCCAGCCGGCCACTTCTACCGGGTCATGTGCCATATACTTGTCTACCCCGTCCAGAGTATATTCGATTACATCAGTCTGACCGGAAGTCATTTGATTGGATATGGAATCCATGCCCTCACCCAAATCGGCCAGCTTCTTCTTAAGAATCAGATTTTTATCGGGATGGGCTACAATGGTTCCGCTTTTGTCGATCATATAAGCATAGCCAGTTTTGCCCACTTTAACACTATTGACTATTTCAATCAGTTTTTCGGCTTTAATAGTTGCTCCCATCACTCCTACTACCTTATCGCCCTGGTAGATTGGTACTACAATCGGTGCTACCAGACTTCCGGTGGCTTTGGATATAACGGGTGTCGAAATGGTGGCATTACCTTTCATGGCAATTTGGAAGTATTCCCGATCACTTAAATTGAATTCCATTAAACCGACATCACCAACTGTGGTGCCATCAGGATAGATTACATACAGGTTATCCTTTTCGGCTGACATAAGCGGAGCCAGGGTCGCTGGAATTGCATCCTTGTCCATTGCACTTATACTGCCTAGTTTTGCTATGGTTTCCAGTTCTTTAAAGTTGCCTTCTATCCAGACATCAATTTCATTACTAGTTGAAACCGCCATAGCCTCACATTCATTTTTAATTTCCGTAGTTAAGATCTTTTTGCTTTCAAAAAAGGAAACTGCGCTTTGCCCTATCGAGGCTAAAAAGCAAGCAGCCAGAACCCAAGCCATTAACTGAAACCGAATAGATTTGGTAAACTTCAAACCAATTCCCCCCCATCTTAGATAAACATACATCCATACTCCGGCAATATCCTGTATCAGGTATTGTCAATTGTTATTTCAGCCCCCTTTTATCTAGCTTCTTAAATTTACTTCGGGTTTTCATCAAACTTTCGACAAGATGTTTATAAATTCCTCCATTGGCAGTAATATTATTATCGTAATTTCCGAGGTTAAATATTAGAGATTTCATAAAGCCCAAATTTATATAAAAGCTGTTGCCGTCGGCGATTTAGTCCCTCATAAACCAAAAATGTTTTTATTTCCACCTTTGACTTAAGCCGGGTTCAAATGCAAGAATAGAATTGGATTATTCCAGGAGGTTTTCTATGTTCCGCGTACATATTGCTATGCTTACGTGTTTATCTTTCATATTGCTTACTTTATCAGGCTGTTCCTTACCATGGTTTGGTGACGACATCTATGAGACTGATACGGGCATAAAGCTGGTAAGCCGAGCGGATGGTGAGAGTCTTTGCTTTTATAGCGACGGTGAGTGGCAGGATGATTTCTGGTATGGAGTCAACCTGGGGGCTACTACACCAGGACACCATCCCGGTGAACTGAGCCCCCAATATGGAGATTACCGGCGTTGGTTTGACGGTATGGAAAAACTGGGTGTGCAAACCCTAAGAGTTTATACCATCCTGCCTCCCGATTTCTACCGGGCATTGCTGGAGCATAACCAGGTGGCGGAAAAGAAGCTGTGGTTGATTCAGGGCATCTGGTCACCGGAAGAAGAACTGATTAAAAAACAAAATGCCTATCTGCCATCTATCAAGCAACAATTTGAGCTGGAAATTGCCCTGGCCGTGAGAGCGGTTTATGGTCAGGGAGTAATCCCCAAACGCTCCGGTAAAGCCGCTGGCAATTATTCATCCAATGTGGCACCTTATCTTTTGGCCTGGATGCTGGGCTCGGAGTGGGACCCCAACATGGTTTTTAATACCAACCAGTTAAACATCAAGCAGCCTGCGTTTCAGGGAAGATACTTCCAGGGCCAGCCGGAAGCCAATCCTTTCGAAAATTGGCTGGCCTCATGCCTGGAGAAACTGGCAGCCTCAGAAACTGCTTTGGGCTGGCAGCACCCAGTGGCTTTTGTTAACTGGGTAACCACCGACCCCCTTCCCCACCCGGATGAACCTTTTGCGCAGGAGGATCTGGTAAGTGTTGACCCAATGCATATCAAACCCACCAGCGAATGGGAGGCCGGTTATTTCGCCGCCTATCACGTATATCCCTATTATCCCGACAGCCTGCGTTATCAAAAAGATTACCAAAATTATGTGAACCGGGAAGGAAAAAAAGACCCTTATGAAGCCTATCTGGTTCAACTCCGTAAACACCACCGGGGCATACCATTCATAGTAGCTGAATTTGGGGTTCCTTCCTCACGGGGCATGGCACACCGCGGACCGTTGGAACGCAACCAGGGAATGCATTCGGAAAAAGAACAGGGGGAGATGGATATAGCTATGTTCAAAGCTATTAACAACGCGGGCGCCAACGGCGGAATCCTCTTCTCCTGGCAGGATGAATGGTTCAAGCATACCTGGAATACCAGTGATTTGGAAATACCGGCGGAACGCCGGCCTATGTGGCTGAACCGCTTGACCAACGAGGAAAATTTTGGCTTGATCGCGGTTGAACCTGGAAGCTCCAACCAGGTGTTTCTGGATGGCAATATTAATGATTGGAATAAAATAGATGCAAAGGAAAAAGCAGAAGGCGGAAATAAAATTAAACTAAAGATCAGCAGCGATGAAGCTTATCTCTTCCTGTTCATTGAAAAGCCGGATGGCTGGAACTGGAGCAATGAAGAGCTTTACCTCAGCTTCGATAATCAGCCGGGCGGCAGCGAATTCCTGGCTACCAAGCCCGAAGTCCGTTTTGGAACTGGAGCCGAGTTCGTCTTGACTTGCACCGGACAGGAATCGGCCAAATTGCAGGTAGCCGGTAATTATGACCAGCATCTATATAACTATGGCCAGTTGTTGAAAATGATTCCGGTAAACCCGGAGCTGACCCGGACCAATAGCGGCGTATTTCTGCCCTGGAAGTTGTGCCTGAGCCGCGAATTATACTTGCCTGCTTCCAAGCGGCACATACCTTTTGAAGAAATTGAAATCGGCACTCTCCATTCCGGCAAACAGACCCCTTCCACTCCGGGGGAAAACAGTCTGGCTGATTTTTACTGCACCGCTGATTTTATTGAAATGCGAATCCCCTGGATGATGTTGGGTTTTACCGATCCCAGCAGCCATCAGGTTTGGGCTTATCCCGATTATGAGCAAATCACCTCCCTTGTTAACACGACCTCGCACGGTCTAAATATCCAAGCTCAAGTCTATGACAAAAATGAGGATGTCGTCAGCATTATCGAGCCCCTTCTGTATTACAACTGGGAAAACTGGGACCGTCCCAGTTACCACGAGCGTGAAAAAGCGAGCTATTATATGCTGCAATCCTATATTGCCCATTCATTGTAAAAGCTTTGGCGAATATTGTATGTGATGATGATGGATTAGTGGAAACTATACGTCAACTGCGTAATGCAGGCCGCAATAACAGTCATGAGCATATCCTGTTTCCGAACAACGATTGAGGATGCCAAAAAGGGTTTTCAGCCAAATGGCTGAAAACCCTTTTTTCATGCTGTTTAAAACGGAAGTTGGCCAGCCTCATTTATGTCCTGGAAAATTACCGTAGAATTGCCGCTGACCAATAGCTCTTTGGCCACAATAATTCCGGTAAATGAAGAACTGCCAGTGATGCTTACCTTGCCATCGGGGGCAAATAGAATTCCGGTTACCTGTACATTATTGGGCAAGGTTATATCGCCCTTGCTGGCAATGGTAACATTATTATAGCTGCCCCAGGTTGGGAAACCAAAGCTGTCCCCGAAATATTTCATGTCATTCTGTGGAACCGGGCTTGAACTGTAGCCTTTTTCGCTGTACCAATCATCGGTCCGTAATGACGGTATATCAAACTGCGGGAATTCTATATTGTTGACTTTTTGGGTTTGCGCCGCCAGGGTTATACCGGTGGCAACATTAAGATTGCCGGTGTAATACAGGGACCCAAATATTCTCCCATCATGGCCTGCTGTGGCGGAGCCGCCGGTAACCTTGACATTACCGTCGACATAGATGGTACTGGTGCCGTCAAAGCTACCCAAACCCGCACTGCCTCCCAGGGTTACATTGCCTTTGATATAGATTTTTTTAGTAGTAATATAACTTACATCGCCAGTTCCGGGATTGAAATTATTCCTAACTACTACCATGGAATCCGGCCCATTGATTCTGGAACTGCCGTCGATAGTGGCATTATTCCCATATACATAAAGGTTTTCGCTCATCAAATAGTTTATGAATTCTTCGTTGGGTTCCGGTTCAGGAGGCTCCGGATCACCCGAACAGGGGCCCGGGTCCGGGTCCGGGCCCGGCGGGTTCGGCTCCGGTTGAGTGCTGTATAAATACTTGGCAGGAATGACTTCCCTGTCATGAGCATCGCTTTTCCAGTACATAACACAGGTCGCACTGCCATACAAATCATTATATTCAACCTTTATTTTATAGAATTTGCCGTTAACCATGGGAATCGATACTTCATGCAGAACATTGGAAGCGGCCTCCCATTTATCCAGGACCAGATCATCATCAATCCACATGCGCACACCGTCATCGCTGACAATTTGTAAAATTACATCTTCGGTGTAGCAGGCTTCAAGATATCCGGTCCAACGGACTGAGAAGTCATCTTCAGGAATACCTGGAACGGGTGTCTCAAGCCCCCATTCACAATTAATGTTCTCTCCTTCAACCACATGAGCAGGGGCGGTATTTTCCTCTACAACCGTTTGGGCACCGGAATAATACTCCCCTCTTAAGCCGTTTCCCCCGGCTCGAAGAGGATTAACATGGACCGGGGAACTGTATTTGCCGTAATGATACTGGCAAACGTAGAAAGCGGATGCGGGTACAATTCCCATCTGGCCGCCATCGCGCTGCCAGAACAGGACAATGGTCGCATTTATTGGTATTTCCTGATATTTCAAGGTAAAGGGATATTTGACCCCTTCCTGCAAATAGAGTTGGTGGTTGCTTTTGGTAAACTCCAAATTCACCAGGCCCCAGCGGTCAATAATCGGCCCCTCGCCACTGCCGATGGTCAGTTGAACGCCATCATCGGAATATGTATAAAAATCATAATTGCCGGTAACCGGCACCTCAATGTAACCGCTCCACACAACCGAAAAGGTATCCGGGTCAATACTGGTGTCGGGTGAATCAGTTTGCCAGTTGAACCTGATGTTTTGATCGATCTGTATAATTCGCTTGTAACTCAGTTTGCTCGGTTCAGCCGTATCATAATACTGTCCTAAGACGCCATTGACATAAGTGGGTTCAGCTGCACTTAAACTCGAAGTATCATAGTTGAAAACATATAAAAAAATTGCAAGCAAACTACATACAGCTACCAATTTGTTCTTTACTATGCTTTTCACCGAAATACCTCCCTTTTCTTGTTATTAATTCAAACTAATAAAGCGCTATTTGGTCTTAATGGTAACTGTATTATTATTGCCGTCCCATTGTACGCTGGCGCCGAATATTTCGACTGTCCGCACCGGAATCATGGTTCGTCCCTGGTTTATCATAGGAGCCGGATCTAGCATAATCATGCTTTGATCAACCACCACACCGCGACTGCCAATCGCCAGAAAAACATATTTCTGGTTATGCCTGATCTCCATGGTTTTTGACTTATCATCCCATCCGATTTCACTGTCAGGTATCCCAATGGCATTGAGAATCGCCCGGAAAGGAAGCATAACCCGACTTTCCACATTTATAGCCGGGGCATCCGAAACCACAGGTTTACCATTAACCAGAACCTTGATGTCATTGTCTTCCGCCCGGATGGGGCCGGATGTTCCAAAAACCAACCCGATAATTAAAGCCGAAATGATAAGCCTTTTCACAAAATCCCCCCGTTTCAATTTGTTCCAAGTTAAACCATATGCTTCTATTGTATTCCATATATTAGTATATTTCCAGACAAAAGTATTAGGTTAATAGTCCTTATAAAATTATTCTCCAATTGAAATAATTGACTTGCGGGCATTTGCCTTAATAGAGTCAAACATTCTATCAAAGTAATCAAAGCAAAAGTAAAATATAGCCACCAATAGAAGTGAAAAGATTGACAAAGCGATCCCCAACCAACCTACCCAAGTCATACCGTAATGAAAATCGACTTTGTGCGCCCCCTCCGGCAATTCCATATATATCAAGTGGTCCATATTATATATCGGCCAGGGCTTTCCATCTACCTTGGCTTTCCAGCGGGGGGTGTAAGTCACTGCAATTTGGATGGGCGCTATTTGAGTTGAATTATAGATGAAATTAAAGCCGTCATGCTTCCATTCCTGGCTTTGTACCGGAAAAGCTGCGGGAATTATGTTCTTGTTGGGATGGGCAATATCCATCAGTTGTTCTAAAATCGCCTTTATTTGCTCGCCATGAGTCTTATTGAGTTGCTGCCCCAGGGCCAAGCCCACAAAATATACTTTATGCCCGTTAACTTCCTTGTAGCCGATGGCCGGGACTTTTTTATCCGAGCCCTGCATTACCGCCCAGAGTATATCCACATTCCCCAGCGCTGGAACTTGGCCGGTGGGGTCGGCTTCCAGCCGGGCTTCTCCTTTGATCGGTCCTTTTCCGGTCGGCTTCAAATCGGAATCGGTTTCAATCTCCTCCCAATAGGGAATAATATCCAGTAGCGGCCAGGTTTCCCCTCTCCCCATGGAAACAATAATAATTTTATCTTCCTCGGCTAAATTTTCGACAATATTTTGAAACTTGGTAAAATCCTTGACTTCCGGTTCTATCAAATAAATTAGTTTAAACCGTTTGAGATACTCGGGGGTATAATCCTCCAGGCGGTTGGAATAACCTCGGACCAACCAGGGAAAATTCATTTCTAAATTGATTGCGGCTTTACCAATTACCAGGGCATCTCGTTCCTGCCGCATAAAATAAGATGACGGCTGGGGATTAAAAAGAATAGTTTTCTTGTTATCCTCTTTGACAGTTTGAAATCCTTGTTCTTTCAAACCTTTAATAACGTTTTTCCAACGATTATCTATAAATGCTGAACGAGTATTCCAATACAACAGATTCTTTATTATATAATCGTCACAATGCTCAGCGATAGCGATATTGTGCTGCCATATAGCCCGATTGTGCGGAGTACCTTCAATACTCCAGCCATCTGCCATATTTAATCCTTTTAACATTGGGAAGTATGCAACTTGGGATGAATCCGGATAAAGCCAGGTAAACCGTCCTTGTTTAAAGGGCTCCCGGGTATGGGAAACCATATCTAATTCTTGCCTATATTCAGAAAATCTATTAGTAGACGCATCCATCACCCGCGGATTAACATCAACAGCTAAAACTATTATTATTAGCAACCCTATGCTGAAACAAGCTATTCTTAGCATGTAACTTCGCCTTTTTCTAAATATCAGTTCGTTCAAAACATAAACATCTAATATGGCCGCAGCTAGAATAGCAAAGCTTAAAAATCTACGAGGTACAAATGATTGGTGCATGGGGATGTACTTATATAAAGGCAAAACTTCACCAAATGATAAATATGTTGCTACCAGCATAGCTATTAACAACGGCAAAATAGATTTATTCTTACGGTAATAAGCAATCGAGAACAAAGCCAGCACCAGCATGCTTACTCCAATATAGAAACCACTTCCACTACGCCCTGCTAGAGTAAAAAAGGAGGTCATGGCCGCATATACCGAACTGGCTTCGGGTAATAGATAAGGAACACCTGGATTCTCCAGTTGGGTTACACCTGGTAAAATCCAGAACGACCCCAAACCGGTCCCCAAAGCCAGGGCTATGACCCAAAAAATGCACTGACGAAACACCTTACGTCTGCTGACCAGCATAACCAGCATCATAACACCTATACATATGCTGATAAGAAAAGCATGCATCGACTGGGAAAGAATAAGCAATACTCCCAGGAAACATACCATCAGCCATCTAAACCGGGTCTTTTCTTCAAATAGTTTAAGGGTAAGATATAAAAACCAGGGTGTGAGGGCGAAAATTGGTATCTGGGCTATCTCACCGCCGCACAACTCCGATCTCAGCAAAAACGGCTGAATCGCATATAAAGTTCCACCAATAATACCTGTCCACGGGCCAATTAAGCGGCGGCACAAATACCAGGTCCCCACGGCACCAATAAATTGAGCTGCAAACACCATTATTTTAAAGGTAAGCATTATATTATGGGTAAATACTTGCACAATTGCAAACAGCATAAAGGACAAAGGCGGATAATACTGAGTAACTGTACAGCCGTTATACCAGAAGGGAAACCAGCTTGCCCACTTACCTGCCCGCAAGTTGTCGGCTATGTATACTATTCTAGTTAAATGCCCCATTCCATCTGTAGTGTATGGATACGTATTATTGGGAACGCCTAATACCGGCCAAATGCCCCATAAGATAACCGCAGTAAAAAGAAAGGCGCCTATAAGCATTTCCAATCTAAAACTCCAGGTAGAAGACTGTACCCCAAGAGGCATTTCCGAATTAACTTCTTCTAATTTAGGATTTGCCTTCATAGCAAGCCCTCCCATTTAAGAATTGGCTTATAAAAATCCTATCTGGTGCATTCCATGAACATAAGCGAGTAAGGCATCCGCAACATACCCTGGCGAATACTGGTTTTCACATCCTGAAAACCCGGAGGAATCAACTGCCTGTACTCCTCATCATAGCGAACATAATTCCCCCGGTCTTTGGATACCAGAAAATGTTCCAGCCAAGGCTGCCCCGCCAGAAAAACCGGATCGATGGTAATCAGCCGCCCCCCCGGTTTGAGGGCCTTTTGTGCCAGTTCAAACAGCTTGGCGGCATTGGCATCATCGAGATGGTGCAGCACCCCAACAGCTATCACCAGATCAAACAAATCCATTTGACCCAGAACCTCAGGGCTCAAAAGCTTGCACAGAAACACGCCCCGCGGTCCGAAGCGCTCGCGGGCGGCATCTATATAATCCCGGCTCATATCGAAACCGGTGTAGTAAACATCGTCAGGTAAATGTTCCAAAATATCGGCAGGCCCGCAGCCGATATCCAAAATCCGGTCGCCTTTTTGCGGTCGTATATAATCCTTCACATAAATGTCCCGGGCCGGTCCCTGCCCGACTATAGTCGAGAATAATCGATAGATAAACGGGTTGGCGAGAATGAAACGCAGATCCAAATAGTTTGTTTTCATAATGCGGCCCCCACTTTCTCCCGTTCCCTATACGCATCCCTTTCATGATTTTTTTCGCTCTCAAAACCCATAGTTTCACGGATCAGATATAACGGCCGGCGCTTGGATTCCGTATAAATCCGGCCTATGTATTCCCCCAGAATTCCTATGGTAAACAACTGAATGCCACCTAAAAACAGCATTATAACAATAAGCGAGGGATAACCGGGAACTGGGTTGCCGAACAACAGAGTCCTGATCGTAAAATAAATTCCGTATAAAAAAGATATAAAAGCTACAAACAATCCAAAATACATGGACAACTGCAAAGGCAGGAAACTGAAGGAAGTAATACCTTCGAGAGCCAGATTCCAGAGTTTACCGTAGTTCCATTTGGTTTTACCAGCATAACGTGCATCCCGCCTGTACATGATCCCGACCTGGCGAAAACCAATCCAGCCAAAAAGGCCCTTCATAAAGCGATGAGTTTCACGCAGTTCACTTAGAGCATCAACCGCCTGTCGGGACATAAGGCGAAAGTCTCCGGTATTTCCGGGAATGTTGATCGGGCTTATCCTGCCGATGATTTTATAAAACCGGGTGGCGGTCCATTTCTTAAACCAGCTTTCACCATCGCGTTGGGAACGCACCGCATAGACCACATCATAACCTTCCTGCCACTTGGCCAGCATCTCTATAATCAACTCTGGAGGGTCCTGCAAATCAGCATCAATCGGAACTACCACTTCCCCCCGGCTAAGATCCAATCCGGCTGACAATGCAATCTCCTTGCCAAAGTTTCTGGATAAATCTACAACCTTAAAAGCCGGGTCCCGATCATTTAATTCTATTAATTTGTCCAGGGTATCGTCCCGGCTACCGTCATTAACACAAATAACTTCATAGCTGCGGTTTATTTCCTTCAGCACCTTTGTAAGCCGTTTATGAAGAGTCCCAATATTCTCAGATTCGTTAAACATCGGCACTACTACACTTATGAAAACCGAATCGCCTTCTTTACCCATGAAAGCTCACCACCCTGTACTTTAAAGTTATTTACCCTTACCGTGTCATATTTTCAAGCCCCGTCCCAGAGGGCATTTTTGCTTGGGTAGCATAAACAGCCTGAAATAGTCGCGGATAGTATTCCAGGTTTTTAACTTGCTGGGACTGATCTTCTGGTCATAACGTAAAACCAGCGGAACCTCTACTACTTTGTGGGCAAAGGCAACGAATTTCAGCAGAATTTCAACACTGGTGGCAAAACTGCGAAAAGTTAAAAACCCTTCTTCAGTTCGTGACAAAGCCTGGTTCACCAAACTGGTCCGGTAGGCTCTGAAACCCACCGTATAGTCTCGAACCCCTTTTAAAGGGAAAAACAGTGATAAGAGCACCCTGGCCCCCAGGCTGTAGACTTGCCGGACCGAGGGAACTCCGACCTGTTTTCCTCCTTTGGCAAACCTTGAAGCGATTACAATATCCGCGCCACTTTTGATTTCAGCCACCATTTGCTTGATTATCGCACCAGGATGTGAAGCATCGGCATCGAGAGTTACCACACAGTAAGAACTCATTCTGATGGCTTTGCCGAATCCGGTCAATATGGCCTGCCCCACCCCCATGTTTTGCGTGTGGGATAAGACCTGAACCCGGGGATTTTCCTGTGCCCACTTGTTTACCAATTCCAGAGTCCGGTCTTTGCTGCCATCATTGACCGCGACAATACGATAATCAAAACCCAAAGGCATCTCCAGCTTCTGATCAAACATCTCCCGCAGCAACGGAATAGAAAGTTCTTCATTATACATGGGCAAAACAATAGCTGCCAGATTCTCGGCCAACCCCAACACCTCCCCAATCCATAAAATAGCGGCTTTTAAGCCTGCAAGAAATAAACCCCCAAAGCCACCAGCAGCATCCCAACCACTTTGCCCGCGCTTACACTTTCATTAAATAAGAAAATGGAAATAAGAAATACAATAATGTAGGAAATGCTTACACTGGGGTAGGCTTTGCTCAATTCCATATCCGATATTACCTTGATCCATAGGATCATGCTGGTTACGAAACAGAATATCCCGGTAATTACCCACAAATTGGTAAATATGCTGAATATAGTATGTATTAGAGCCGGCCAGTGCATATCAACCTGTCCCAAGCGATTGACCCCAACTTTTAAGAGTACCTGCCCAACCGCTCCCAGCACCACCGACGATAAAAGAAACAACAAGTTGCTACTCATGCTTAGCCCTTCCTCTCAAGTTATTCAAAGCCGACATGTACTCCTCCTTATTACTTCTCAATATGGCCCCCATTTGGACCAACGGGTTTTCAGTCTTCCAGCTCTTTTCTTCCGTCAAGACGCCAATAATTCCTGCCAGTCTGAACCAGTAAACCACATATCGATATATCGGCATAAAAAATACAATCCACCAGATCCGTTTCAGTTCCTCCTGGTATTCCGGGCTAGAGCCCTTGTAGGCAATATAAAAAGTCGATGATTCAAGCAAAAAGTAGCATATGAACATTCCGAACAGGGCGATGACAATGGTTGGAAGCGGGTAACCCAGAAAGTAAAGAAAGGGCAGCAAAAATGTCCAGGCTAAACGCAAAAACGCTAAAGTATGGTCTGAAATCAATATTCGCCCCACAAAATCAAACAAGGCCTTGCCAATTCCCGGAGGATTTTCATAATAGACTCCGGTCACTTCAATTTCTCCCCTTTGCCAGCGCAAGCGCTGGGAGTATAAGCGGCTCATTGACTCGATGGGTTCCACATAGGCCAGAGCGTCAGCTATGAACCCAATGCGTCCTCCACTGTCTTCAATGGCCTTCCGGATATTAAAAGTCAAATCGGTATCTTCGGAGACTGTGCGGGTCTGGTAGAGAAAAGACTGGAGAATTATATCACGCCGAAAAATCGAAAAAGCTCCGGAAAGCGTAAATACTGAGTCCTTCAAATCCTGGTAACGGCGTCCTATATCAAAGGCCACAATATACTCAATAACCTCGCAGTAATTAATCATATCCAGAAAAGTGTTCCCTTCCCCCAAGACCTTATCGACCCTTATTGATCCGGTGGCTGCCGCCAGGGTGGGATCGCTTTCAAAGGTTTTCACGACATTCATAATGGCCTCCGGGTCCAGCCAGGTATCAGCATCAACATTCATCATGTAAGTCCCGTTGCCGGAATACATGCCCACATTAAGTGCGATTGACTTGCCGGCGCGGTCCAGTGAACTCCACATAACCGACATTTCCGGATGCTCATATTGAAAACGGTTGAATATATCAAAGCTGTTATCCTGGCTGCCATTATTCACGCAAATTATCTGAATATGTTCAGCCGGATAAGTCTGCTCGGCTATGGAATAAAGACATTGACCCAAAGTTTCTTCGGAATTATGGACCGGAACAATTACCGTGACAAAAGGGAAGAAATGCAGATCCGGCTTTTCTTCTTCTTTTTTATTTTTGTTGCTCATAAAACTTATAAAATAAACCATTGCTGTAGAGACGTCAACCAGCAGGGGAACCATCAGCCATATTCCCCAAAAAAGCCCGAAGTCTATCGCTCTTTCGATCAGGATTTCAATCATTTTGCACATTCCTTTTGATTTTTTCCAGTGAAGGTTTGGTTATCAATTGCCAGTACAAAGCAACAATAAGGATAAAGAAGACCAGCCGCCCAAATAGAGTATGAGCGATAAAGCTCATATTGCGCCCGCCCCAGTGAATCAAAACAATAACTATGGCCAGACGCAGCAAATTAATTAGGTACACCCCGACAACTCCGCTTAGCGCATAACCTATTCTTTTACGCCAATTATGAACCGGGTAAAAAACAATCAAGGAAAAAATGATGCACATCTCCACCAAACCTGAATTCTCTATGTCAATGTCAATAGTGGTCCAGCTCGTATCTATTTTGATCAGTACCAGCAATGTGCCCGGTGCCTTATCAAATACATAAGTGACGATATCCAGATAACCCAGGGTATTGTGAAGAAAGAGCGTAGTCAAATACTCCATCCGGTATTCCACAAAGGAAGCACAAAAAAGCAGTACCATAACACAGCAAAGCCCTACTGAACCCCATACATAGTAAAAAAACATGAGCCGGTGCTTATAAAAAAATACGGTAACGCCGAACCAGACCAGACAAGTTATGGCAATTGCAGTGCGGCTTTTGGGAACCAGGGGAAAAGGCGCCCATTGGATATCGCCCTGATCGGGAAGACGGTCATAGCGGTTACTCACATCGCTGAGGTAATACCGCATAGCCTGCCCGGGATATAAACCGAGGTCTTCCATGGGAATGGCAAACTCGAAACGGCTGGCCCCTTCACCGGTTCCTTCACCCCATATACCATTGTACCTGCCTTTCAATTCCCCGGACATCGCATATAGATAGACATACACATCACCGCGCGCTTGATTCCGCGGCAGATAAGATATCTGCGCATATTTGTCGACCCGGTTGGTATACTTTCCGTTGCCGTTTATATCCATATATATACGAAATTCCATGGGAATTGTCGCTGGTTCTGGACTGTCTCTTTCGATCATGAAATAGAGCCGGCTGTCGTTTTCATTGGTTGCCCAGGATATATTTTTAAAATCATGACCGGCTTCGGCATCACCTTCCGGATCAGTCACATGGGCTCTCCCCCGCCAATCGCTGAACCTGGCATCCAACTGACAATCCGGAACCAACCAGGTTCCGGGCGGCCACAACCAAACAAACAAGACCATCAGAGCACAGGCAGCCAGGCCATAAATCCATCGTTTCATTGGGCTTCACCGGTTTTTCTGATGTAAAACAGCAGCACGGCCATAAAAGCCATGGCCATCAAGGACATTAAAGCTCCCCATCGATATACCGGGGTTTTCTGCAGTACAATATCGATTTGATGCTTCCCAGCCGGGAGCTTCAATTGGACAAGGTTTTCATAATTCTCAGCCGCCAGATCTTTCCCGTCGAGTTTAACCTTCATACCGTCAATCTTGGACACCGGAACTATTGCCTCAAAAGCCCGTGAGCTGTGATAACTCATCTGGTAGCCCTTTTCACTGGCTTCGTAACTGTCAAGCGGTATGAGTGAAGTTCCTGCATAATCGGTATTGAGATTTAGCACATCCTTGACCAGTTTCAAGCTGTCTGATTTGCCGGTCTGAAACGCATGATAGGTAATGTTGTCGCCTAAAAAATATATCTTCTGCTTATTGATTATTTTGTAGCCGAAAATGGGCGCCTGGTTGCCGTAATAGGAAAATTCAAGTTCAACCTTGTCAAGTCCCATGGGGACATAAGCCCGCCAGTTGGGATTTTTATCCCAGACCGGATTGAGCACATATTTCTTGTCATGCCCCCAGACTTCGACTTCGCCCCGCGTATTTACTGCTTCTCCGAATATCCCGAGAAATTCCGGCTGTTTGGCTAATACGTTATTGGGCATACCGGCCAATTCCACATATACTTTGCCGCCGCTGGCCGCGTAATCGATAATAAGTTTTTCCGCTTTGCTTTTAGAGCTCCAGGTTGATCCGCTGAGAATTATAGTTGAGTATTTTTTTAGCTCCTGCAGGGTATACTGGTCGATATTCGGAGAAACGCCCATCTCCACCTCGGGGAATTGCAGGGCGATAGTGCCTCCATATTTGCCGATTACCAGGCAGCGGATACTTTTTTCCACCAGATAAGGCCGGCCTATATTTCTCCACACACTGATACCGGCAAACTTGTTCCGCTGGGTATAACCCGCCAGGTTGGCCGCATTGCGAAAAGCTTTAAGGTCAGTAACCACCGACTCTTTAACTACCAGGTCGGTGGCCCCCAGGTCTACGCAGGAACGAAAAAGGAAGGGATAATACTGGTGCTCCAAACCGGTGTTTAACAACATGATGTTCTTTGAGGTGATCGCTCCCTGCCAGGCCCAGCCAAAGACCTGTTCCAGTCCTGCTATTTCGGAAAAAGCATATGAAGGTGCCGATCCCAACTGGCTCAAATCTATGGTAGCTACCCGCCAGCCCGGCTGTTGCTTAATAAAGTCACCACTCTGAATTATATCGAAAGGTTTGGTTCCGGTGTGAGCAAGCAAGCGAAAGGAAACTAGACAGTCGGACATTAATAAGACAAATAATATTAGGATAAACAAACCATTGGTGTAGGGAGACTTGAGCCATTCCTGACGCTGCTCGGCGGGATTGAAGGTAAAAAAAGCCGCCAGTATAGCCAGGGCTGCAAAGCTGCTGAAACGAAGCGGCCATAGCAAATGGCTCAACGGCAGGTTAATATATACGCCCCTTACGATGGGAAAGGTAATTAATACTAAAATAAACCCGCATACACCCGCGCTTTTGGCCCAGGCGGGTTTGGATTTCCAGCTTATCATGGTAGCTAGTAAAGCAATAATCAAAGCTATTCCCCAGTAAAAAGTTTCCACATTGCTGAACCTGTACCACGGGCTTAAAGAAATGCGGGCCGCCACAAATTGGATGACTTCTCTAACCGCTTGAGCATCAATTCCGGTTATACCTCCGGTTAAACTGGGCAGCAGCCACCAGGAGGCCGACCCTATGCCAATAATAATTACAGCCAGGGTCTCAACAAAATCGGGCAGGCGGCATCCCTGAAAAACCCAGACGAAAAAAGCAAAAAGAGCAAGACAAATACAATAAATGGCAGCAATCATGGCATGACTAATTACGATTAAATGGAGCATAATTATGGCCGCAATTATCCCTTTATATGATTTGGGTTTGGACAAGATATGCAGAAATAAAGCAAACAACAGCGGCAGCAAGGCCGTAGCTAGCACCCGGGGTACATTGCCTTCTGAAAAAGCCACCCTTACATTGTCCTGCCAAAACAGCCAGACCAAGCCTGCCATTACTGCAGGCCAGAGTCCCATGCGCCGGGATAGAAAAAGCCATGACAAAGCTCCAAACAGGGCACAGAGAAATATGTAGAGATTGCCTGCGGTAAAAATATCGCCGCTAATGGCCCGGAGTATGGCCAATACATAATAAGGAAGAGGAGCCCAGTAGCGGAAGGGTTGGCTGCCGTTGTACCAGTATTCGGTAAACTGCGGATAATAGTTGCCCCTTAATATTTCCTGGTAAAGATTTTCCGCTTTAAACAGATGTCCCCAGCTATCCGAACCCCACGGATACCTCTGCTCAATCGGGGGCCAGAGAATACCGCTATAAGTTATTACGGCAAAAGCCAGGATTACTAAAACCGCAATAATATATTGACGCCGCGAATAAATCGAGCGAAGATGCCCTATGAAAGGTGGTGGAGCCAGACGGGGAATATATTTTTTCTTTTTCTCATCTTGAGTAAGACCTTCAATTTCGGTAAAAGCGACTTCCTGAGCAGCAGCCGCTTCATCCTGGGCTATGTTAAATTCCTTAAGCTGTTGAGCTTTATGTATGCTTTCATCAAGACTGCTGTTATGATTGCTAACCTGGATTCCCCGGGTGGGGGTTTCCCATAGATTTAACTGGGCAAGTCCAAGGCCAAGTTCGCTCAGAACTTCGTCAACCCGGTTGTAAAAGTACATGGCAATGTTTTCCGTAGTCGGCTGAATCAAATTGAAGGGATATATGGTGTTTAAAACCGTATTTTCATATACCCCCAGGGAAGATGTGACCGCTTTAACCACCCGGGCGAATTCCACCGTATCACCCACTTCAGGCGGAACTTCAACTTCAACTTCAACCTGCCACGAATGGGCATGAACCGGTCCCGGTTTAGGGCCAAAAGTGACAAAATGGCGGGCGTTAACGAAAGACACCAGTTTCATGTCATAAACGGAATTTTTATAACCGGGTCTTGATCCTGCTTCACGGGGAACGGCAAAATCCTCGGGAAAGGAAAACATTGCAGTTCCTCCTTCAGTGGGATAACTTGAAGGCGGAAGGTTGGTTATGTATTTACCATTTACAATCTGTGTCGCGGGGTCATCCCGATTAATATCACTGTTATTATCAGAACCAATATTTTGGGGCAGGCTCACGGAAAGACTTTTGGAGGGTTGGGAAGGCGGAGGTTCCATTTCGGCATTAAGTACTGCCATTTCTTCTTCAGCCCGGGATATTTGCAGTTTATTTCGTGCAACCACGGCTTCAGCTTCAGCCAATATCTCCCTGGCCTGATTTTCTGCTTCTTCCTCCATTTCTTTGGCTATTCTTTTACTCTCTTCCAGAGACAATTCAATTCCCGAAAGTATTGATTTCTTAAAAGCAATTTCCTGGTTTAACTCTTCTATTCTTATTTGACATTCTTTTTCTCTTAAGAAGATACTATCCCGTTCTATAACCAGTTTGTTCAGGATTTGACTATATTTATTCTGTTTGTCGATACTATCACTGTTTCTGTCAATAATAGTTATCTTCTCCTTTTATTTGTCACGAAATATCCTGTTTTTTAGGAGGTTCAAATACTTTTTCCTTGGTAATTAAGGTAGGAGTAAAAGAGACATCATCGGGATTTTCTCTAACTTTTTCCAGCGAAACCCGGTAATTGTCCAATACTTCCCGGAATTCTTCCTTAAATCGCGACACTTTAAGGCGCAGAAAATCAAGTTCTTGTAATTTATGTTTAAGCTCCTCCTCAGAGCTTTCCAGCATCATACGGGATTTTTCCCGGGCTTGTTCCACTATTTTCTGGGCATTAAGCTGAGCGGCGACCATAACATCGGTTACCATCCGTTCACGAACCACATATTCGTCAGCTTTTTTTTGCAGTTCGGTCCGCTTTTCCTCAGAACGTTTAAGTTCAGTCTTGGCCTGCTCTATTTCTGCTTTCATAGCTTCGATCTTCTGCTGGTATTCGGCATCGATTCTTGCAAATTCATCAATAACATCCTTGGGCTTGAAACCAAATAAAGTTTTGCCAAGGTTCCTGTTCATATGCCTCCTCCTTTGCTAATCCCAAATTAAATAGGTCCCTTTTCATTAACCGAAATACATGCCCAAATCAGTCTTTCGGAATAATTGGCTGAATTAGTCCTATACAGTAAAGGGTATTCAGGCTCAAGGTCCTGCCTTTTTCTAGGTCTTATATGCTATTTAAAGTCGGGATACCAGTAGTATATTTATCTTACCATGGTAAGTCTGGCTTTAAAAGAGAATTTTTTTCATTTAATGGAACTTTTTCTTTAAAACAGGACAAAATCTAGTTTTAAGCATCGGAAGAAACCGCGGAGCAGTTCCAACACACTGCTGCAACGAGGCCGGAGATCAGAATCCGCCGCCTGTTTGGTTAACAGAAATCTGGACAAAAGAAGTTAGGTACATTTTTTCGCCTCGTTTAAGCATCAGAAGAAACTACGGAGCAGTTTCAACACACCGCTGCAACGAGGCTGGGGGCATATTTATAAGTATTCCGTTCGCTTAAATCAAAGTACAAAACGTAATAAAAAGATTTCTTTCAGATTTTTCGCCTCGTTATATTTTTTTGCAGGAAATTCTACAATAGTGTAGAAGTAAATCATAATACCTATTTTTCCTTCTTATGGTAATAAGCATCTACCAAACAAACAATTAGTACCCAATTGTTCCAACCAGCTTTATGTTTCCAAGCAATTGTCAGGAGGGATTTTAATGAAAAGTATAGGTGCGCGTTTATCTATTCACATGGCTATTGCTATTCTACTATTTTCTGGTGGTCTTGGCCTTATAACATATTATACGGCATCGTCCGCACTTATGAGTAATATCGAACAAAGTGTATCAGCCAAGGCTGAAGATGCCACCCAGTTGGTCAGCAGTCAACTATCCACCCGCTTATCGGTACTGGAGACCATTGCCAATCAAGACAGCATAAAAAGTATGGATTGGAATAAACAACTGCAGGTTTTACAGGTTGAGAATCAGCGCCTGGCTTATAAAATGATGGGGGTTGCCGGTCTCGATGGACAGGTTCGCACCACGGCAGGTTCCATCACCAATCTGAGCGACCGCGATTATTTTGCCCAAGCCCTTGCAGGCCAAAGTGCCATATCCGATCCTTTGACCAGCAAGCTGGATGGCAGTTATATCATAATGATGGTAACTCCTATAAAAAATTATGATGGGAAATTGGTTGGCGTACTTGCTGCCGCTGCCGATGCATCTTTTCTAAATCAGACCATTGCCCAGATAAAGTTTGGCGAAACTGGTTATGGCTACATGCTTAACGGGCAGGGCAGCGTAATCGCCCATCCCAAAAAGGAAATGGTTTTAAAACAGTACAATCCGATCGCTGAAGCGCAAAAAGATCACAAACTGGATCCCTTGGCCAACCTGGTCAAAGAAATGATCAAAGGCAAACCCGGTTATGGCAAATACCTATGGACAGACGGGGTGGATAAATTTATGGGCTTTGCCCCGGTCAAAGGCACCGGGTGGTCGATTGCGGTTACCGGACCCCAAAATGAAGTCCTGTCCGGGCTAGCAGCCATGAAGATGCGGGTTGGAATAGCCGGGTTAATTTTCTTGTTGCTAGGTATAGGTATTTCCATTTATCTAGGCCGTCTTTTATCCAAACCCATAAAAGCGGCCGCCCAGCACGCTCAGTTGATTGCCGAAGGAGACTTGAGTGTGGAAATACCTCTGGAATACCTGGACCACCAGGATGAACTGGGTTACCTTTCGCGGGGCTTGGACAACATGATTAAATCCTTGCGAAACATGATGCTGGAGATATCCATCGGTTCTCAAGAGGTAGCAGCGTCAAGCCAGGAACTGGCAGCTTCGGGTGAAAGTATTGCTTCAACGATGCATGATATTTCATCTTCCACCCAGGAAATTGCCGCCGGCATGGCTGAAATATCCTCGGCCAGCGAGGAAGTAACTTCTTCCGGTGAAGAGATTTCGTCGGCCCTGTCTCTGGCCAATCAAGACGCGGAAAATGGTTATGTTGAGTCCCAAAAGATGGAGAAACGGGCTTTACGCATGCAGGAAGGAGCAAAAAGCTCCAAAAAGGTTGCTGAGAATGTTTACGAAACCATAAAAAGCAAACTCTTGCAGGCTATCGAAGATGCCAAAGTTGTGGAGCAAATCTCTGAACTGGCGGAAAATATTTCGAGCATTGCCAATCAAACCAACCTGTTGGCTTTAAATGCAGCGATTGAAGCAGCCAGGGCCGGTGAACAGGGCAAAGGGTTTGCGGTAGTTGCCGAAGAGGTTAGAAATTTGGCGGAAAATTCTGCGGCTGCCGTCGATGGCATCCAGGACATGACTGAACAGGTTCAAAAATCAATCACTAATTTAATAAGCTATGCCAATGAGTTGCTTAATTTCATTAACACCGATATAATCCGCGACTATGGCTCAATGGTAACCATATGCACCCGTTACAAGGATGACAGCGATTTGGTAGTTGATCTGACCGAAAAGCTTAACCATCATACCCAGAAAGTAATGGTGGCGATGGAATCCATTAATCAGTCCATAGAATCAACCACCAAAGCCATCAAAGACAGCAGTTCAGGTTCGCAAAGAATAGCGGGAGGCAGCCAGGCAGCAGCCATGGCCGCTCAGGAAATCAGCGAAGCATCTGCCCGGATGGCTGAAAATGCCGAAAAATTAAACCTGCTAATCGATAAGTTCAAATTGTAAATATCGTAAAAAGTGAGGGGTAAAATTTACCCCTCACTTTTTATATACTTTTTATATATAGAGGCTCAGTATAATTAATAACAGCCCCTCTTCCCTTATCTCATAGCTTGTTTTGGACGGTTCCTCTGCATCATCGTTCTTGTATATCTCGTGTTCATTGCCAATAGCCTTGACATCCAGATCAATTCCTAATGTTATATATCCTTCTTCGTCCTTTTCCACCCTTAATTTCTCAAGCTTTTTTTTCCTGACCCCCAAACCTATTCCCGTACTTAAATAAACCTCGACTTCGGCTGATTTGCTCTGGTTAATGTCGCTGATTAATTCATCCAGGCCAATTTGTCTTTCCAAGTTAATCCCCCTCTTTTATCTCTATATTATTATTGCCATTCCGGCAACAATTGCTTGGTTTGGCTCAAATCCCGGTCCTGCGGCAGGGTAAAGAAAAACTCGCTTCCCTGCCCGGGTTCACTCTCCACCCAGATTTTGCCGCCATGAGCTTCCACATAACCACGGGCAATCGCCAGACCCAGCCCGGTGCCTCCAGCCTGGCGGCTGCGGCTGGCATCGACCCGGTAAAATCTTTCGAAAACCTTTTCCCGGTCTTCGGAAGCAATACCCGGCCCGTTGTCCTTCACCATAAAAAGTATTCCCGTTCCGCTTTTCCTCAGTTTCAGCCCTACCTTGCCTCCCCTTTCCACATGGCGCATCGCGTTGCTTAAAAGGTTAATCAATATCTGGGTCAAGCGCTGGGAATCAGCTTTAATATAATCGATTTGCGGCTCGATATCTACTTCAAAGTTTATCATGTCGGCTTCCATAGCCAGACGCAGGGGTGCAATCAGATCAAGCAATTCAGCCGGTCTGAACAAGTCCCATTTTAGTTCCAGAGCCCCGGCCTCGGCCAGACCCAGGTTTTCCAAATCTTTTACCAGCCTGCTAAGCCGGATGACTTCATCCACCAAACTGCTGCTTATCTCTTCCCCGGGCTGTAATCTTCCGCTTTGTATGGCTTCCAGCTGCCCCCGTAAAATGCTGAGCGGAGTCCTTAGCTCATGAGCAATACTGGCCATCATATTTGTGCGATTTACTTCATTCTGGCTGAGTTTATCGGCCATCAAGTTAAAATCGCAGCCCAAAGAATATAATTCCTTATCTCCTTTAGGTTCAACCCGAACCCCCAAATTGCCGCGCGCCAAATCATGAATCCCCGCCGACAATTCAGCCAGCGGGCCACTGATGCGCCGCGCCAACAGCCACCCCACCATTAAGGCCAAAAGCGATACCACCAGTATACTCCAATAAATCTGCCTGGAAATGCTGCTCAGGAAAGCATTTTCCAGGCTGCTCACGCCAGTTTGAAGAGGACTGGAGATAAAAAGGGTTCCTATTTCCTCCCCGGTTTTGCTGATAAGGGAAGCGGAATTAGACCTATCCCCTTGTCCGCTTAGCTTCTCACCCAAACTCAAAGTATAGGAATCTGCAACAATGGTGCCGGATCGGTCAGTAAGCAGAATTCTTCTGCCCTGAACCCCCATGTGCATGTTGTTTTTCCCGTTGCCGTAACCCATGCCCATACCTCTTCCCATCCCCGACGTGCCGGGCATAAGTTCCTGAATTCCCTGCAAGCTTCCATTTTCATTATAATAAGCGGTAATTTGATTGCTGTATTCTTGAATCAAAGCTTGATTACCGCTGTCGATATAGCTGGCAAACTGTTTCTTGCTTATATAAAGGGTCATCATTCCTGAAACGCTGGTTGCCAACACCGCCACCAGGATAATTATGATGGTTATGCGGCCGGTTAAACTGGATCTAAGCATGCTAACTTCCTTCCTCCAGCAATTTATAACCCGCACCGTACACTGTCTTAACTCTAACCCCGGATTCCCCCACCGCCTCCATTTTTCGCCGCAGATTGTTAATGTGCGTATCTATGGTTCGTTCGTAACCTTCATAAATGTCCCCATATATTCTCTCCAGTATCTGTAAGCGGGAAAATACTTGTCCGGGATGTTCAGCCAATAAAGCCAGAACTTTAAACTCGGTGGTAGTGAGGTTTAAAACCTCATTATTAAGGGTTATTTCCTGCCGCAAAAAATCAACCTTCAAGCCTTTGACGGCCGCCGTTATTTTTTCTTCCCCGCCTTTGCTGCGCCGTAGCACCGCACGAACTCGCGCGCTCAACTCGCGAGGTGAAAATGGTTTGCTCATATAATCATCAGCACCCAATTCCAGCCCCAGGAGTTTATCAATTTCGTCTCCCCGCGCGGTCAGCATGATTACCGGAGTATTGTCAACAGCCCGAATCCTTTTTAAAACTTCCATACCTGACAGTTGCGGGAGCATGATATCTAGAATTACGAGATCGGGTCCGAATGCCTGGAATGATTCAACCGCCTCCAGCCCGTCACCGGCGGTAAGCACCCGAAAGCCCTCCGCTGTAAAATGCTGTACCAGCAGGTTTTTAATTTGATTCTCGTCCTCAACAATCAGCAGAGTATTAACCATCTTTGCTCTCCTGTTCAACTTTTAACTCTGAGTAGATACAGATAATATAACTATTCCACCCACCGTATTTTACTCTTTAGTTCCGGGTCCAATCTTTCCGGTGCGATAGGAGCCATATCTGGAAAGCCGATAGGAGTTACCGCCACAATTTCTTTATCATCACCAATGTCGAGAATTTTTCTCATTCCGGCTTCATCACGCAACGGTCCGGTCATCCAACAGCTTCCCAGGCCCTCGGCCCGGGCGGCCAGCAGCAAGTTTTCGAAAGCGGCGCTTACGCTCTCCAGATGCATTTTACGGATAGAATCATCCTTGCTGGCCTGGGTTAATGCTACTATAATAAGCGGGCTGCCTCCAAAATCGCGTGCAAATTTGAGAAACGTTTCTTTTCGTGCCGGATCCCAATCACGAGTGTAGCTTTCCATAAATCGGGCATAACTTTCTCCAAGCATATTCTTCTTGGGACCGCTGACCACGATGAATTCCCATTGCTGCATATTCATCCCTGAAGGGGCCCAATTAGCAGCATCGAGGATTTTCAGCAGAGTTTCCTTAGGTATCATATCAGGTTTGTATTTCCGTATAGCGCGGCGGGAATAAACCACTTCGTAAAAATCCATTTCTAATTTCCCCTTCCATATATATCTTTTTTCTTATTCTTTTCTTATCACAGTTCCCCCAATTAATCAACTTTTTCGAATTATTACCGCATCTTCAGGAAAAGATAGCTTAAACGAGGCGAAAAGATGTCTCCCGCTTCTTTAAGTGGTCGGATTCCTATTAACAATACAGGCAGCGGGTTCTAATCCCCCGCCTCCTTGCAGCGGTGTGTTGAAGCTGCTCCGCAGTTTCTTCTGATGCTTAAACCGCTTATTTAATACATCGCAAACCGATTATTAATGCTTAGAGGTGATTAACTTGCATAAAAACAAATATCTATGGGTCTTGATTTTTATATCCTTGACCATGATGATTCTTCTGCCAGCTTGTTCAAAAAAGCAATCCGCATCAAAAAAACCGCAAACTTCATCAATGGGTCAAAAGCCGAAGGCTCCACCTGAAATTCAAAAAATTCAGGATGAAATCGATATGCTTATTGCAGAACTGGACAAAAACATCAAGCAGAAAAAAGCATCGCCGATTGAACAGTCGGCCCAGTTGGAACCCCAGGGGCAACAGGGACAACAGGGGGGCGGCATGTCGGGGAATCAGTCGCAGCAAAGCCAGTCCTCCGGGCAATCAAAAGGCCAAAAACAAGGAGGGCAGTCCTCGGGTGATCAGGGACAGCAATCGCAAAATGCTATGCAGTCACAAACCGGTATGCAGACCCAAGGCCAAGAAAATGTATGGCAGAAAGCCGATAAAAGCCTCAAGAGCATCCATCAAAGCTGGAATAAGCTCGAACCGGAAGCGATCAAGGCTGGCTTGCAAGTTAAAGCACGGAACGATTTTGAGAAGGGACTGGAGGATCTAACGTTAAATGTCGGGCAGCAAAAAACTGAAGAAAGCCTTATGGCAGCCGTTAGTCTTTATAAGTATTTTGCGGAACTGGCCATGGTGTTTGCTATGTCGACTCCCCCTGACTTTTTCCAGGTTAAATACGAGATCATGGCCGCAATTACCGAAGCCGCGAAAATGGATTGGACTGCCGCCCAAAAACGTCTTCCCAATATTCAAGAACACTGGAATAATTTGAAAGTCCAGGCTCAGGGGATGGACACCAAGCTCCTGAACCAATGCGAGTTTTCCATCCATGATCTCAGGAACGCTATTACGGCCAAACAATCGGACCTGGTCATAATCAAGGGTGAGATCGTGATGAACAACCTGAAACAACTTGAAAACAAACTGTCCAAAATGCCGCAGGGGCAAGGTCAAAGCAAAGGCTAGGGCCAGAGTCAAGGCCAGGGATAAAATGATAAAAAGCCAAGAGAGCACCTCGTACGACCCGGTAAAGGGTTTAGAGGTGCTCCCCGTCTTTTGATACGATTTTTCAATTACTTGGCAATAAGGGCAGTTGCTTCCCGCCTTATTTAAGGCATCAAGCTTCCGCTGTAGGTTTCCAGGCTGCGCTGCAAAAGGGATACAGCTTCTCCTTTACTGAGGAGTTTACTTGGTTGAAAACTGCCGTCAGCATAACCGGAAATAAGGCCGCTCGCATAGGCGGAGTTAATATCATATTCGGCCCAGGCGGGTATGGTGTCAACAAACATAGCCCGGCCACCTTGAGCCGGAAACATTCTGCCCAGTAATGACGCGGCTTCGACACGGCTTATATAATCATGGGGCCGGAGCAAACTTGTACCATTCCCGTAAAGCCAGCCAGCCTTGTTTATTACATTAATATCATACAAATCTACCGGATCAAGACCGGCGGTATCACTAAATGCTACAGTGCGGTCCTCTGCCGAACTGGCGGGAGTAGGAGAAAAAAGTTCAACCATGCCGGCCAGGGTTTGGAAAAATTCCAGCCTGCTTATATTTTCATCCGGCTTGGCCGTATATTCTTCAACTTTTTGCACAAAAGGCGCAACCCGAACCATACTATAATTCTCCTGATTGAACAGAAAATCTATGGTCATAATCGGGGCACGGCTATCTATATTGCTTATTTCGATCGTAAGTGATCTTGGTGTTGCCGTCACGAACTTTATTCCCGGTAATCCGTTCTGTTTGGCAATCTGGTTTTTTTGCCCATCCACCATATCTGGAGAATCTACATATTTTTGAAGATTTGAAGTATTGGGAGTCTGCATATAAGCAGTCCCGGTCGGCAGGGTAATCATTATCTTCTGCCCCACCTGCAGGGGAACCGCAATACCGGGTTTGCCGATTATCCTGATAGTTCCAAGTTCCCGGTTAGGCCCAGCGTTAACTGTAGGCGCATTGAGTACGCTATTAACCGTATTTCCCGCACTGCCACCCGCCCCCTCAGGATTATCAGGATCACAAATACTTACTTCCAAATTCGTATCAGCTTGCACCGAAGCAGGGAATAACACCACCAGCATAAAAGCCAGCATGGTCCAAATGAGTGTTTTCTTCCTAGCTAACCTAAATAACAAAGTTATCCCTCCTTATAAGGTAAGGGGACACACCCCTTATTCCCATATCTCACCATTTTATCTGGTTTTACCATCATACAACTCTATTTCAACCCGACTGTTGTATGCCCAGGCAATGTCCCCATTTAATAGATATACGCATCCGCCAACTCTGATCTTACTTAAAAAACTCATTTATTTTAACAAAAGCCCATATATGTTTATTAAAATTTGACCGTTTTCTGATATGTAGGGAATATTCGCTGCTAGCAATAATGAATCCTCTTCTTTCCGGATCAGGCTATTCCATCTTTTTGTTTTTGCAGTTCCACCCGCTGTTTGGACAGCATGAACACCAGGGGAATCGAGCAAATGCCTACCATAGTCAGCATTACCAGGGTGTCGTCGATGCCGTTCATATAGGACTGTTTCTGAGCCAGGCGCCTTACTATTTCCAGGGTTCCGTTCCAGGAGACATCAGGGTTGATTCCCCGGCTGTTAAGGTAGCTCTGCATTTGGTTCAGGATGCTCAAATCCAACGGGGCATTGTAGTTGATACTATCGCCCAAGACTGCCATATGATAGGCCTGGCGTTGCGTAACCATATAGGTGGTCCAGGCCACTCCCAGAGACCCGGATACCTGGCGAACCAGATTCATTGCAGCCGAAGCACTATTTACCAAATGCTCAGGCAGGGTCAGCATCCCGGCATTGCTGAGTGGCATCATTGCCAAACCAATCCCCGCCGCCCGCAGAGCCAGTATTCCCTGTAGTTCATGATAACCGGTTTCCAAGCTTAGCAGCCGCAGGTAGTAGGTAAACCCGGTGAGAATCACCAGCCCCAGTAAACCTAGATGAAAAGCCCCATATTTGTCAAATATTTTTCCGCTGACCGGCATTAAGAGCCCGGTCGCCAGGGCCATGGGCAAGAGCAAAACTCCGGTTTTCATCGGGCTGTAACCCAGAAGGTTCTGGGCATATATGGGTATTAAAAAGACCACTGAAAAAAGCAAAACGGTAATCCCCGCCATAACCAGGAGACTGGCCAGCATGACCGGATTACGAAACAACTGCATGGGAATCAAAGGATTGGAAATCGATGATTCCCAGCCGGCAAAGAGGACAAAAGCAAATCCGGCCACCGTAAACAGGGATATTATATATTGCGAAGTCCAGCCTTCATCCTGGCCTTCGCTTAAGGCCAGAAGCAGTGTGAAGCAGGCCGTAATAATCAAAACCGTACCCGGCAGGTCAAGTTTCAAGTCTTTTTTTACAGGAGTCTCGGATAAAAAGAAAATAGAAAGCAAAATCGCAATTATCCCCACCGGTATATTAATGGTGAAAATCCAGGGCCAGCCGAAATTATCAACCAGATAGCCGCCCAGCGTAGGTCCGATCGCCGGCCCCATGACTGCAGCAATTCCCCAAACCCCCAGGGCCATACCACTCTGCTCCTTGGGGACCAGGAAAAATATCATTGCCATACTGACCGGAATCAGCATACCGCCGCCCACCGCCTGCACCACCCGGGCGGTAATCATTGCATTGCTGCTCCAGGCCAGGCCGCAGAACGCCGATCCGGCTGTAAAAATCCCCAAAGCTATGATGTACATACGCCGGCAGCCGAAGCGTTCGCAAAAATACGCCGTAAGCGGGATTACCACCCCGGAAGTCAATAGATAACCTGTTAATACCCATTGGATTGTATCGGTGGAAGCACCGAAAACCGCCATCATCCGCGGTAGAGCCACATTGACAATACTGGTATCAAGGATGGACATAAAAGCCCCGATAACTAAAATCAATACCGCGCCCCAGGGGACCCGGGGTCCCTGCTTGGGTAAAGCTTCGCTCATAGTCCCCGCCCCCTATTTGATATGTATTTTGACTACGGCGTTCATACCCGGCAGCAATTGCTGAGCCTGGTAATCGGCAATACTTATTTTAACCGGCACCCGCTGGGTGATTTTTACAAAGGAGTTGCCGGTATTTTGCTGGGGCAGCAAGGAGAATACAGAGTTGGCGGCATTACCTATATTGAGAATATTTCCGGTAAATTTTAGACCGGGCAGCAAATCCAGCGTGAATTCCACCTTCTGCCCCGGCTTCAACTTTTTCAGTTTGTCTTCTTCGATATTGGCGGTGATGTATAAGGCTTTTAAATCAGCCATCAGCAGTAAAGGCACACCCGGAGAGCCTATTTCACCCGGATGGGCGGTTTTTTTAATAACGGTTCCGCTGATCGGTGCTTTAATAATGCTCAAATCAATATTACTGGCAGCCGCCAGGGTGAGATCGGATTGCCGCCCGATATAATCGTCTTTTTGCAGAAACTGTCCTTCTTCGACCGGCAGTTCCACAATCTTGCCGGTAACCTGGGGGCTTACCTTTATAATATCGCCATCCACCCGGGCATCTTCGGTTTTGACATAATTATCATTCTGATACCAGTAATAAAAAGCTATCCCGCTCAGGCTAATAATCATTAACAATCCGATTAAAACCAACCTGGTTTTCCCCATAGCACTATTCCCCCTCCTGAATGGCCGAGTTTTCGGCCCTTACCTGAACCTGCTGTCCGTCCTGCAAATCTGTGGGTGCGGCGAGAATTGCAGTTTCCCCTTCTTTAAGGCCGCTCAAGACCATAGTGTTTTGCTGGTCGGAGCTACCCAACAAAAGCTTCCTTTTTTCCGCCTTGCCATTCTCCACTATAAACACACTGGAGCTATTCCCGACTTCATTAATAAGAGCGGTTTTGGGAAGCAGCAACCCTTTTTCGGGCTGCGCTTTCATTTTCACTTCGGCAAACATACCGGGCTTTAAAATATGCCGGGGATTATCAACCTGTATTTTGACGGTATAGGCTTTGGTCTGAAGATCGGCAGCCGGCGAAATGGCAGTTATGGTCCCAATAAAAACTTTTGGGGAAGCGGCTGCTACGGTCACCTCAGCGGTCTGCCCGGTTTTAAGCTGGTTGATTTGCGATTCACCCACCCCGAGCTTTACCAGCACCTGGTCGAGATTGACCATGCTAATGACGGGCGCCTGGGGCAGTACTATTTCCCCGGGATTAACGCTTCGGGCTGTAATTACTCCCGAAAAAGGTGCTTTTATAAAAGTATCTTCATAGGCAATCCGGGCTTTTTCAAGGTTGGCCCGGGCCGAGCGAAGGGCAGCTTCGGTTTTGCGGTAGGCTCCTTCATAATTATCATCAAAACTCGCCTGGCTTAAAGCCCCAGAGACCAGAAGGGCTTTGCCGCGTTCGTAGTTTTTGGCAGCCAGGTCATGAGCGATTTGCGCACTGTCCAAGGCCGACCGGACCACTTCAATATTGGCCTGCAGGTCATCGGCCTCCAGATTCATTAAAACCTGGCCCTTTTTCACGCCCACACCCACATCAACTTTGACTTCACGCACTTTCCCGGTCACTTTGCTGACCACACTGGCGGTTTGTACAGCTTCAAGCTTCCCGTTGATGACAGCCTGGTTTTGAAGTATGCCGGTTTTTACCCTTACCCCGGCCAAAACCGGAACAGCATCATCAGTTTTCGGGTTGTTGCTGCATCCTCCCATAAACAAAGTCAATATTAATAAGAACAAAACCAAAATGGGGCGGAGCCTTCTGAAATTCATGCCTTTTCTCCCCTTCCCGCTCCGTAAAGCATGATATCCGCAACTTTGTCAATTATCTCATTGGTCCTGGCATCAGCAACTCCCTGTGCGTATACATCCTGCTCAAACACTAAAACGCCAAAGAATATCCCCATAAAACAGGAAGTAACCACCGAGACATCCAGAGACCGCATGTTCCCTGCTTCGATCTGTTTCTCTATATACTGTCCCAGCAGTTTCCGTACCGATTGATAGATTTTTGTATAATAAATTTCACGTAAATCCGCGTCGAATCTGGTTTCAAGCAATACTATCTTTAAAAGAGTAAAATTTTTTCTCAAAAATCTAAACCGGTCGTGCAGGACAAAACGCAGGACTTCCTCCGGGTCTTTGCCTTTGGAGTCGACCAGAGCCTGCTCCAGGGTACGGATGGCCATTTCCGGCATCATGGTATCTACTACTTTGACCAGAATTTGCCTCAGGATATCTTTCTTACTGGGAAAATAATTAAATATGGTGCCCTCCGCGACCCCCGCTTCCCGTGCGATCTCGCGGGTGGTCGCCCCGTTAAAGCCTTTCTCTTCAAAAACCCGAACTGCCGCTTCGAGAATTTGCATTTCTTTGTCACCCTTTTTTGCCATGGCAATATCTCCTTTAATTAATATGAGTGAGTGCTCACTCATATTATATTATCATCGTCCCTTTTTGCCAAGCAGATAATGGAAATAAAAACAGGCTAACCAAGACACCCAGTCCAGGTTAACCTGTTGATAAAACGATATATTTAAACCAGCAAGAGCCGGTCGTTGTCCAGTTCTTCACCGCTCTGGCGGCCAAATTGTTTCACAAGTTGCTCCACCGTCATCGCTTCTCTTTCTTTTCCGGCAATATCCATGATAATCCGGCCTTCGTGCATCATGATGGTGCGGCTGCCGTGTTCCAGGGCCGCTTTCATATTGTGGGTCACCATGATCGTGCACAAATCATGCTCCAATACGATTTCCCGGGTTAGCTGCAAAACCTTTCTGGCCATGGCCGGGTCCAGGGCTGCGGTATGCTCGTCCAGCAGCAGGAGCTCCGGCTTAACCATGGTAGCCATAAGCAGAGTAAGGGCCTGGCGCTGTCCGCCGGAAAGCAAACCCACTTTTTGTTTCATGCGGTCTTCCAGCCCCAGTTCCAACAAGGCTAAGCGTTCCCTGAAGAACTTGTAATCAGGCTTTTTAATGCCCAGCTTGAGTCCCCGGGGTTTTCCTTTGTCATAGGCTATGGCCAGGTTTTCCTCGATGGTCATATCAAAGGCCGTGCCTTGCAAGGGGTCCTGAAACACTCTCCCTATATACCTGGAGCGCCGGTACTCCGGCCAGAAAGTCAGATCCCGTCCGCCCAACATAATGCGGCCCCGGTCTATCTCATAAACTCCGGAGACGCAATTGAGCAGGGTGGATTTACCGGCTCCGTTGCCGCCGATAACGGTTACGAACTCGCCTTCATCCAAGATCAGGCTGATATTGTCCAATGCCCGCCTCTCATTGATGCTGCCCACTCCAAAGGTTTTAGTCAGTTCTTCAATCTTCAGCATCAGTTCCGTCCTCCCTGCCTACCGGTTGCTGCAATTCGCTTTTTAAGCAGAGCAATGTAGTGCTTTATAACCGGCATGGATAGGGCAAGGGCCACGATCAGAGCCGATACCAGTTTCAAGTCGGTGGGGGGCATCCCCAGTTCCAGAGCCAGGGCAATAACCAGACGATAGAGTATAGCTCCCAGTATGACTGCGATCAGGCGGCGCAGCAGCGGGCTGCTGCCAAATACTACTTCACCGACAATAACCGAGGCCAGTCCGATGATAACCATACCGATGCCCATGCTGACATCGGCAAAAGACTGGTATTGGGCGATCAATGCGCCCGATAAAGCCACCAGTCCGTTGGAGAGCGCCAAACCGATAATTATAATCGTATCGGTGTTGACTCCCAAGGCTCTCACCATCTTGTCGTTGTCTCCGGTGGCCCGCAGCACAAAGCCCAGTTTGGTTTTCAAAAAGCAGAACAATAAAACCAATATGGTAAGAAGTATTGCCAGAGGTATAATCATGGTGGCATAAGCCTCCAACGAAGTGCCTTGAAGGATGCTGAACACTGTGGTCTTATTCAGCAGCGGGATATTGGGGCGTCCGGTCATTACTTTCAAGTTAATGGAATAGAGGCCCAGCATTACCAGAATTCCTGCCAGCAAGGGCTGAATTCTAAGCTTGGTGTGCAAGAGGGCAGTTACGCACCCTGCCAGGCAACCGGCCACAAAAGCGGACCCCATGCCCAAACCCGGCTGGCCGGTGCTGCATAAGACCGCCGAACAGGCCGCTCCCAGAGTAAAACTGCTGTCTACGGTAAGATCGGGAATATTAAGGGTTCTAAATGATATAAAAACTCCCAGGGCCATAATCGCATAGATTATGCCCAATTCCAAAGTGCCCTGCAAGGCCATCATGGTCATGATATACGGCTCCTTTTTTTGTACTAGTATCTAGTATAACGTTTTAACCTATATCGCACCATATCTTGATAATGACTAGTATTCTACAAGACCGATATGAAAATGAGGGAGGCCGCAAGGGTTTTATTCCCCTCACGCCTCCCCCTCACGCATTACTGTCTGATACTATTCGCCTAATACCTTGGCTTCCTTCAAAATATCTTGGGGTATCACAACCCCGATGGCCTTGGCCGTGTTTTTATTCACATAGATATCTATATCCGACATTATTTTAACCGGAATATCCCCGGGCTTCTTGCCGTTCAGGATCTCCACCGCCATTTTGGCTGTCTCCTGGCCCAGACTAACATAATTGACACCATAAGTAGCCAGCCCGCCGTCTTGCACCATCGAATCGGCACCCACATATACCGGGATCTTGGCCTTGTTGGCTACCTGCGTAACCAGAGGCATGGCGGAAGCTACGGTATTGTCTATGGGTGAGAATATGGCATCGCTTTTGCCGACCAGGGAGGTGACCGCCTGCTGAACATCAGATGAATTGGTTACCGTCGCTTCTACAACTTTCAGACCGTTCTTGGCGGCATAAGCCTTCAAATCATTAACTACGGAAACCGAATTGGTCTCGCCGGAGTTATAAAGAGCGCCGATCGTTTTGATTTTGGGGGTAATGCGTTTGGCCAGCTGCATGATCTTTTCCGCCGATACCGCATCGGAAGTTCCGGTCACATTTTGTCCCGGCTTTTCCAGGTTGCTGACCAGGCCCGACCCAACCGGATCGGTGCAAGCTGAGAAAAGCACTGGTATAGTTTTGGTCTCGCCAACGGCGGCCTGGGCTGAAGGTGTAGCTATGGCTACAATCATGTCATATTTGTTATTGGCGAACTTCTGGCATATGGTTTTTAAGTTGGTCTGCTCGTTCTGGGCATTTTGATAATCGATGCTGATTTGCTCCCCATCCTTGAAACCTTCTTTAGCCAGTTCCTCAACAAAAGATTCCCGGATAGTGTTAAGTGAGGGATGTTCAACAATCTGTACGATACCAATCATCTTTTGGCCGGTTTTGTCCGGGGCTGCAGCTTCCTTACTCTGATCTGCGGTATTTTGTTCTTCTACCCCGGTTTTCGATTTCGCAGATTCCTGGTCGCTGTTTCCCGCACAGCCTGCCAATGACAACAACAAGACCGACATACACAATAGGGCAATAATTTTTAAGTACTTCTTCACAACCGATACCTCCCGCTTATTTTTTCCAGGTGTCTCTTCCCTGTCGGCTTTGAGCATCGGGGAACATATTTTCACCTCATTATGCTTTTCAGAATCAATCCAAGCATAAGTTTTAAGCATCGGAAGAAACTGACGAGCAGTTTCAACAAACCGCTGCAACGAGGTGCACCTCGTTATAACCCGTTTCCTGGTTTGTTAATAGTAACCTAACCACTTAAAGAAACGGTGGACGTCTTTCCGCCTCGTTATAAAGGTCAACAAGTATAAATGGGCAATAAAAAACACCCGCCCTTTAGCTAAGGACAGGTATTACCTGCGGTGCCACCTTACTTGATGCATAAATAATGCATCCCCTCTCCAGAGTGTTAAACACCCATAGCCTGTAACGCTAGCCAAGCGTCGAAAGCTACTAAAGCCTTGCAGCCTGTTCACTTCGCCCTCCGAGGCCCATTTATCCACTCCGTTACCTGCCGGATTTCCACCCTCCCGGCTCTCTGTGTGGTTGGTTTTGTGGTTTTACTCCCTCTTCAACGGTTTAATGAAATATAATCACATATCATATAGATTGTCAATAATTCAAAGCGCCTGAAACCTGCAAACTCCTCTAAATACGGTCTTTGTAAATGTACAGGATTCTTGCTTTTAGTCATAAGATAAAAGCTTATGATTAACTAACCGTCAAAGGCAACAGTTCTTTGTAGTATAATTTCATGTGATGGACGATTAAATCTTAGGGTAATTAATCCTTAATTCCCCCACCCTTAACCCTTACTAATGGAAGGAGAAGAAAACTTGAAAATCGGCATTGATATAGACAACACCATAACCCATACCACCGAAATGATTATGCACTACGCCCGGATATTCGGAGCCGAAAAACAATTAAACACTGTTCCCGACCCGAATTATTACTACCTGGAGGATGCTTTAGGCTGGGATTCTGCAACCGCCAACTACTTTCTGGATAATTATCTCAGCAGGATTTACCGGGAAATGCATCCCAAGGAGCAGGCAGTTGAAGTTATCCGCCAGTTAAAACATGAACATGAACTGTTTTTAATTACCTCCCGAAATTATCAATTCCCGCTGGTTGAAGAGGTAACTCTGGAATGGCTGCAGAACTATGGGATTGCTTATGACCAGTTGATTTTAAACGCCACTCCTAATATGCACCACTTCAGCAAGCTGGGGGTCTGCCAGGAACACGGCATCGAACTGATGATCGAAGACCACCATGACCTGGCCCTGGAGTTGAGCCAGGCCATACCGGTTATTCTCTTTGACTACCCCTACAACCGACACTTAAGATCGGACAATATTATCCGTGTCCAGCACTGGAATGAGGTTATAGATTGTTTGCATAGAATTGCCATTCGATAGCCCAAACCCGACACAAGAAAAAAGGGGCATATATTATGCCCCTTAGGTCTATTTTGCAGCTCTGATTTTGTGGTTTTCTTGTTCAAGCGATTCAACTAATCCGGGATTCCGCCTAAATATTCCTGGTCCACAGCGAAGCCATGGCCGGACCGCCGCCCACGCACAGGGCTGCTCCACCCACAGTCAACCCCAAGCGTTCCATTTCATAATAGAGTGATACGATTATGCGCAGGGCGGTGCATCCCACCGGATGCCCCAGGCCGATCCCGGAACCGTTATGATTTACCTTCTCCAAATCCATTTCTATGCCAAAATCCTCTTTAAGCATTCTTCCGACCCCTATAAACTGGGAGGCAAACGCTTCATTGATTTCCCAGTATTCTATATCTTCATATTTCAGGCCCGCACGCTGCAGAGCTTTGGGAATAGCCACCGCCGGTCCCAAGCCCATTACCTTCGGGTCAACTCCTTCAGCAACAATATTGATCATTTTAAGCAAAGGTTTTATACCGAGTTCAGCAGCTTTATCCTTGGACATGACCACTACCGCAGCAGCAGCATCATTAATTCCCGAAGCGTTGGCGGCAGTTACCACCCCACCCTTTTTGAAGGCCGGGGGAAGTTTGGCCATAGCTTCGAGATTTGCATCCGGAATCATATGTTCATCATTTTCAAAGAAAGTCGAGCCCTTTTTGCCCTTTATCTCCACCGGCACGATTTCCCGTTTGAAAATACCATTCTTCATGGCATTAGTGGCTTTTTGATGACTCTGCATGGCTAATAGGTCACATTCTTCACGGGTTATACCATATTTTTCAGCAACGTTTTCAGCGGTTATGCCCATATGTCCGGGAACCAGTTTATCAACCAGACCGTCATAAAGCATCGCATCTTCTATAGCCCCAGGCCCCATCCGGTAGCCCATCCGGGCTTTGCCAAGCAGATATGGCGGATTGGTCATGCTTTCAGCGCCTATCACCAGGCCGATGTCGATCTTTCCTAATGCGATGTGGTCGCAAACTATCTCCAGAGCCCGCATGCCTGATGCACAATTCTGGTTGACATTACAGGCATTGCTTCTAAAGGGGAGTCCCACCGCCATGGCTACCTGGCGAGCAGGAAGGGAACCTTGCAGGTGCGGGTAAATCTGGCCCAAAACCAACTCATCAATAATATCAGCTTTAATCCCGGCTCTCGCAATAGCTTCACGGGCCACGGTAATAGCTAGTTCTTTTGACGAGATATCCTTTAAAGTGCCCATAAATCTGCCAATAGGAGTCCGGCACGCACTTACAATTACAACCTCTTTATTGCTCATTTGTAATCCTCCCTCATATTATTAAGTAGCTAAAATAAACAACAAACCTATCTAGTTAAACTTATCTAATTAATGATTACCCTCCCTTCTTTCGAGAATGTATTAATTTTAAGCATCGGAAGAAACTGCGGAGCAGTTTCAACATACTGCTGCAACGAGGCGGGGGATTATAACCCGCCGCCTGTTTGGTTAATAGGAGCGCACCGCTTAAAGAAGCGGAGGACATCTTTTCGCCTCGTTATATATGTTTTTACTGCCAAAATTTGTACCAGAAAATCAAAGTCCGAAGACCAAGCTTCGGACTATATCTAAGCAATAAATGTGCCATATTCTTTTTGTCAGTTAAAATGCCGCTATAATGGTATTTATGTAAAATGACCCTGCTCTACTTTAAAAAACAAGCGTTGCAAATTGCCACGCTTCTTCCAGATCAACACCTGTATTATAAAAACAGTATCGTCTTTCCCAATGCAGACTTCTGATTCGCCAATAGACCCACAGTATCATATTGCAACTCTGTATCTAAAAAAGCATCAATACAAGTTAAGTAAACCAATATTTACCTATTTCTAGCCTTGTCTGCAGGTTGATATAATTCTTGCCAAATCAATTATTTGCCGGTATTTTCCCCTAAAAATCGATGTTTGATTTAAAAGTTCTTGCGACCATGTCGCATTTTGCAACTCGGTTGCATATTTCGACGCCAAAATCTATTCAATTTCAATCATATATTTTTTTATTTTGCGATAAAGAACCGATTTGTTGAGTCCAAGTAATCTAGCTGCCTGGGTTTTATTGTTTCCGGTTTTCTCCAGTACTCGTTCTATGGTGATTTTCTCCAGTTTTTCAACAGCCTCCCCCAGATTGTCCAAACCCGGGTCAACACTCAGGTCTTCACCGGGACCTGCAAATAGTGAAGGAAAGTGTATGCAGTCAAGCTGCTTTTCCCGCTTTAAAACCGCCAGGTTGATAGCCCGTTCCAATAAATTCTCAAGCTCCCGGACATTTCCCGGCCATGCGTAATTGCATAATAAATTAAATGCTTTATCTGAAATACCGGTCGTATTGGTTATTAAATGGCCATTGATTCTTGATATAAGATCTGCAATCAAAAGCGGCAAGTCCTCAATACGCTTCCTTAGTGGCGGGATATTTATACGCACCACATTTAAACGGTAATATAAATCATCACGAAACTCGCGTCTGGCCACCATTTTCTCCAGATTACGGTTGGTCGCGGCAATAACCCGTACCTGAATGGAAATGGGTATGGTGCCGCCTACCCGTTCAATGGTTCTTTCCTGCAATACTGAAAGCAGTTTGGTTTGCATAGCAATTGGCATATCCCCAATTTCATCCAAAAAGATGGTACCGCCCTTGGCTAATTCAAATTTACCGGGTTTTCCACCCTTTTTTGCCCCGGTAAAGGCCCCTTCTTCATAGCCAAAAAGCTCCGATTCCAAGAGATTTTCGGGTAAAGCTGCACAGTTAACCCTGACGAAGGGTCCTTCCCGGCTGCTGTTATTATGGATAGCCTGGGCAAACAACTCTTTCCCGGTACCACTTTCACCGGTAATAAGTATAGTAGAACGAGTATTGGATAATTGTTGTGCCATGGATTTTATATAGTGAAATTCGCTGCTGTTGCCGATCAGATCTTTGAACTGCCACTTGGCCCGGTAAATTTGCCGGACTTCTTCTTTGTACAAGTTTAGTTCTTTCTCAGTTTCAATCAGCTTATTAACCAGCTTTTTCGCTCCCGACATATCCAGGAAGAGACTCCTGCCCACCGCTCCGGTTATTTCACCGTCCTTGATGATTGGACTTCGCGTGATAATCGTGTCCCGGCCATTTATGGTCCAAACATCAACCTCGTGAACCTCGCCGGTTTTCATTATATCCGGAAGCTGGGAATGGGGCGTTATTTCCCGCACATGTTTTCCGACCACATCTTCCTTTTCCATCCCAAGTAAGTCAAGATAAGTCTGATTCATAAAAGTAATGATTCCGTCTTTATCAACAATCACATAAACCATATATGGATCCAAAACTTCGGAGACCGTTGTATAAGCTGTTTCCATCTCCTTCAGCTTTTGCATCAGGGTGCTGGCTCCCGACATATCTTCAAAAATGGTCTGTCCAACCGCGCCAATAATCTCTCCATCTTTTACAATGGGCAACCGGGTAACAATTGTTTCCCGATTGCTGACCGACCAAATGTCTACCGGATCAACTTTCCCGGTTTTCAGGATTTCAGGCAGCTTTGAATTGGGTGTCACATCCAGAATATGTTTACCCATTACTTCCTCTATCTTCATTCCTAGAAAATCAAGATACGGATCATTGATGAAGGTAATCCTGCCCTCTTTGTTTATAACCACACAAGCCATGTAAGGGCTATCTAACAGCGCTTTGGCTATAACATCTAATTCATCGTATTTTGTTCCCCGCAAATTACCAACCTCCTTCTTAAGAAGAATTGAATACTATTATTTGCTTAAACAAATCACTGCAGCTTTGCTTCCTCTTTGGTTTTGTATCTTTAGCTTATCATAAAAGTGTTGTTATCGTTTCCTAATCTCTGTAAAGCGGTTGTTATATACCCCAAAGGCTATAAAAAGGGGGCCTCGGCCCCCTCATTCATTCATCTATATTTTATTTAGTTCAAGCTCATGGATTTATTATTATTTTCACCTGGAAAGTCTTGAGGGGCTGCACACTTTCCCAGGGGCGGGCATAATAAAGCTTTATTTCCGTACTCCCGGCCTTTAGTGCTTTGAACTTCCAATAATTCCTGCCCCCCTGGCCTACCATATTGGAAGCGGTGCTGCTGCTCTGATACCCTTGATCAATTAAAGCCAGCATCTGGTCATCACGGGAATCTGATAGGTTCCAGGTATAGCCGGTAGTTGGATTGCCGTCCAAGGAAAGCACAAAGCTCTCTCCTTCTTTAAGGGTCAGGGTTTTGCCATTATAGTTTTCATCCACTTTATTCTTCACCTCGATATTTAACTCCAGCAGTTCGGTGCAGCGGTTCAAAATCCGGGCCAGTTCGGCGCGTTTAACCCCATCCCGGGGCCGGAAACTCTGGCCGTCGCCTTTCATAATTCCCGTATTGCTTACAAAGGTTATGGTATTAATCTCATCTGTTGAGAGCCCCTGGGTGTCCTGATAAATGGGCATAAGCATAATCATAGGTATATTAACGTTCTTGGCAGCAAAGCACCGCTGCACGGCCTGAGCGATCTCAATCCGGCTCACGTTCTGCTCGGCTGAGAAACTGCTGCTGGCATCATAAATTTTATTGATGGCACAAAGCATAGCAGCATTGGCGTACCAGGCATTATTGTCGATGTCAGGAAAGTAATCACTGGCCAATGGCTGTTTAATAAACTGCAGATCGCCATAATCCAAATTGAAGGTTCGCTGCAGCACCGAAACCAACTGAGCACGGTTAACCGAGGTGTCAGGGGAAAATACTTTTGCCCCCTCTTTATTCACGCCCACCCCACTCATCAACCCGTACCGGCATGCCTTTTGGATATCATCTTTGGCCCAGTGGGTGTGAATGTCGCTGAACTCATCAGAATTCAGAAGAGGTGTGCTGTACATAGGTTGATTGGAGCTGCCGGAAGCGTTTTCATCTCCTGAACACATAACCGGCATGCCAAAAACGAAAGTCATAACTAAAAACCAGATAAAATATTTTTTCATAACCCAACCCTCTCAATATCTTTTTCTTAAGCATTCGGAGAAACTGTGGAGCAGTTTCAACACACCGCCGCAACGAGGCGAGAAACACGTCTATAACCATTCCTTTCAGACTTTGCCTCGTTTAGGCATCAGGAGAACTGCGGAGCAGTTCTAACACACCGCCGCAACGAAGCGGGAAACATGTCTATACCCATTCCTTCCGCTTTACCCAACTACAAAACGTAATAATAAGATTCCTTTTAGTCTTCGCCTCGTTATAAATACGTTAAATACAGAAGCATCTTGCACCCAGACCCCCAAGAAAGATCTTCCTGTAAAGGCTTTGAATTGGTTTCACATCCTCAGGCTTTACATATCCGGCAGGGTATGTTTTTGATATTTGGGGTTCCGAATTCCTTGCCCAGCTTGCTCATGGAAGTCAGCATATTATAGTTTGATTTTTGCCACTCATACTGTTGACCGGGATCTCCTTCCGGAAACCACCAGCCCAGTGCGGCGCTGATCACACGCGGGTGAACGATATCCGTAATTCTTGCGATCTGGGTGATTTGGCCGTGGGCAGTTTCAATAAGGACCCGGTCGCCTTCGCTAATGCCGCAGGCTCCTGCGGTTTCGGGATGTATTTCCACTATCGGGTCCGGCCTTTTTTGCCGCAGTTTGGCAACCCAGCGATAAGATGAGACCAGATAATAACGGCTCTTGGCACTGATCAAAATCAGCGGGTAATCCGGGTCTTCCGCTTCCGGTAAAGTGGTAAATTCGGGCAGGGGTTTAAGCTTAAGCTTTTCGGCAGTGCTCAGCTTCAGTTCAACTTTGCCGGTGGGGGTGCGAAAACCTTTGGTTTCATATTCCCGAAAACGGTCCGGCCCTTTAAGATAACCTTTTGCAGCAAATTCAGCATAACTTAAAGCGGCAGGACGCAGCAGGTCTTCGAGCAGTACTTCATGATCATCATACCAGTATTGGGAAGGGGACACGCACTTGCCCAGTTCGTTCATAATCTTTATATCGGACCAGCATTCTTCAGGGGGCTCCACAACTTTCGGGCGGGCCAGAATTAAACCATGTCCGAGTCCATAATGACCGATATCATTCATCTCATACTGGTGGGCTGCCGGCAGGACAATATCCGCTAAAGCTGCGGTGGGTGTCATGAAAATCTCGGCCATTACCATAAAGTCCAGTTTCATAAACGCTTCGTAGCTGGCGGCGCTGTCCGCCCATGCCACCATGGGGTTGGTGCACATACCATAATACCCTCTGACCGGATAAGGATCTCCTGCCAAGACTGCCTGGCGGAAATAAGACGGCGGTACTGTCATCATGCGGGGGATGGTACCGCGATGGGCGCCGATCATTTCCTTGCGCTTGCCAGGCATCAAGTCGGCCCGGACGAATTCCGCCAGGCTCATAATCTCCGGGTCATGTGCATTTATATTGCCCCCCGGTACTTCCAGGTTGCCGGTAATAGCCATCAGGCAGAGCAGGGAACGGGTGGCATCAAAAACATTTATATCATGTTCGATGGCATTTCCCCACTGCAGGGCCGCCGGCTTAGACATGGCATATAGCCGCGCTGCCTGCTGGATTAATTCCTTAGGCACCCAGGTAATCCGGGAAACCGTTTCCGGGTCATATTGTTTCACATGAAACTTCAATTCTTCAAAACCATATGTATATTTGGCTACAAAATCTTGATCATAGCGGGCTTCCTCTATAATTACATTTAGGAAACCCAAAGCCAGGGCTTGGGCGGTTCCCGGCCGGAGCTGCAACCATAAGTCAGCCTTCGCTGCCAGTTCAGTCCGCCGCGGATCGATGACTATCAACCGGGCTCCGTTCTTAAGCTGCTGTAACGTATGGCCGGCTATCTGCCCCTCTTCGTTGGTGGAAAGTACATTGCTGGCCCAAGACATAATGAGACTGGTCGGATTATGGAGATCGGCTACCGGATAAAAGCCGCAGGTATGCATGCCGCTGACTTCACGCGGGGCATGGCAAACATCCTGTGAGGCCACCACATTGGGGGACCCAAAAGTATTGGCCAGGCGAATCATTACCAAATGTTCCAGACCCTTGGGCATACCCACCCCGAAGGCAAAGGCCCTGGCCCCGTATTTTGCTTTAATGCTGAGCATATTAGCTGCGCATTCATCCAAAGCCTCTGCCCAGGAAATCTGCTGCCATTTGCCTTCGCCGCGCTTCCCGGCCCGCTTCAGAGGGTGGCGGAGACGGTTGGGATGGTCTAGGCGGTCAGCCGACACCCGGCCCTTGTAACATGTATATCCCCGGTTCAAATAGCCTTGCGGGTTGCCTTTAATCTGAACGATCTTATTATCTTTAACCCCTATCAACAGGCCGCAGCCGCCGTGGTCCATACGGGCACAATGGGTTTTAACCCAATTTAGTTCTTCTGCCAAATTTTTAACCTCCACTTGTTCGGGACTAAATGAATCCATTATAAAAATCACGTTAAATCTGTTTTAACAGCTTCCCCGTATGGTCCGGACAACAAGACACTGCTTTTGACCAAACCAATGGATAGAGACTGCATGAATGAGATTACCATATCAATCATCTCTTCTTTGCTCATCTCTTTAGCTACAACCCATCTATAAACCGCATATTTAATGATTGCCAGAGTAGCATGGGCTATTGGTAATATGGGAAGATTCCGAAAGCTGCCGTTGTTTATGCCATATTCGATATTTTTGCCGGTGAAATTCAAGAACTTATCATCAAACTCTTTTAAACATTGATCGATATTATCGTTGATTCCCGCAACTCTGCTGTAAATCTCTGATAATTTTTCATTCTCCGCAAACACCCCGATAATGACTCGTTTGGTTTCAATAAAGCGTTTGCTCAAATCGCTTTCCCGGACAAAATAATCATTAACCCGGGCGACAATTTCTTCAAACAAATTCTCCAGCAGCGTTTTCAATATATCTTCCTTGTTATTGAAGTATTTATAGAAAGTGCCGGTACCATAACCCGACATGGTGATAATATCCCGGACCGGAGTATTTATATATCCCTTTTCACTGAACAAGGTTAATGCACATTCCAATAGCTTCTCTCTTTTTTCCTGCATTTTCAAAATCTGCTTTTCGCCCACCAGCATTCCTCCTTGACTGTATATTCGTTCAGTTATTTTAATATACCTAAATATATAGCAACCTGTCAATCAAGTAATTCCTTATCAATACTCCCCACAGACAGTGAAGGATAGCAACCTGGTTCAGATAATACACAGTTTACTCCGAATCATAAAGGGTCCTGGCTTTAACCCTTTTGCCTTCATTAAATATCCCAGATCAGAAACTACTATAAATCCAAACCCTAAAAACTATTTGGAATAGCTCGTCTATTAGGTGGAAGACTATAACAACAGGACTATCTTATTATGAATTGCCCAGTATCACTATTACTCATCACTGTTTTTTTATAAATCCTAAGGGGAGAAAATATGTTTAGATGGCTGAGCAGACTTTTTCAGCATCCCGGCAAACATGAAAATGGTTTGTATTCAAAGCAGCAAGGGACTGATACATCAAACCTGGAGAATCGCTTGTTGAGCAGGCACCTTGAGCAGAACCGCGCAATTATCGGGGATATATTCGATCATTGCGACGATTTGATTATTCACGAATTCGTCCTGGGTGCGGATAAAAAAACCGGGGCTTTGCTGGTCTATATCGATTCCTTGATTAAAGACGATCTTTTACAGACCGGTCTTATGCAAGCATTATTAAATATTCATCACGAATTGGGTCGGGAATCAAGTTTGACCTGGATCAGTGAAAGGGTAATCCCTACCGGGAAAGTAATCGAAGAAGATCGCTGGATTGAAGTAAGCGACGGGATTTGCACTTCAGCTGTGGCTCTCTTTATCGACGGGCAGAAGACCGCCCTCTTAATTGAATTGCCCGAAAACAACAGCCGCCCGGTTTCACAGCCAATTACCCAAACCGCTGTTATGGGGCCGGCCGAAGCATTTACCGAAGACTTACAAACCAATATGGGGCTTTTGCGCAGGCGTTTTCCAACCTCCAGGCTGGCTGTGGAGTCAATGCAAATCGGCATGATAGCCAAAAGCCCTGTAAATTTGGTTTACCTTAAAGGTTATGTCCGCAGCGAATTAGTAGATGAAGTAAAAGAACGTCTGAACAAAATCAAAGTAGACAGCATTTTGAGCAGCGGGCAAATTGATGAACACCTTCAGGACAGCCCGTATTCCCTTTTTACCGGTATCGATGCCAGTGAACGCCCGGACCGCGTGGCATCCATACTTCTGGAAGGAGGGGTTTCCCTGATCATCGGGGGCACCCCTTTTGCCCTGTTGCTGCCCACTACTTTGGCCACCCTGATGACTACATCGGACGATTATGCCTATCGCTACTGGTATGCCTCTTTTATCCGGCTTATTCGCTGGTCGGCTTTAGTTACGGCTGCTCTGGCCCCGGCTCTTTATGTGGCCCTGATCTCCTTCCACCAGGAGTTGATTCCCCCTTCCTTGCTGGTTACAGTGGTATCCAACCGGGAGGGTGTGCCTTTTCCCGCCTTTCTGGAGGCATTATTAATGGAGTTGACCTTTGAGACTTTGCGCGAAGCCGGTGTCCGGCTGCCCCGCACCTTTGGCCAGACTATCAGTATCGTGGGCACCATTGTAGTAGGTCAGGCCGCAGTAAGTGCGGGCCTGGTTTCATCAGGGATGGTGGTGGTGGTAGCCCTGACCGCTATTGCTTCATATACCATCCCATCGCTTAAGCTGGCCAACGTAATTCGTATCTTAAGATTCTTTTTTATGTTTGCCGGAGCTTTCCTGGGGTTATTTGGCATCATGGCCGGTGTTTCACTTTTATCATTTCACCTTTGTTCATTAAGAACTTTTGGCGTACCCTACTTGTCCCCCCTGGCTCCGCTAAGCCTAAGTGATTTAAAGGATACCTTTATCCGGGTGCCCAACTGGATGATGCAATATCGTCCGCGTTTAACCGGTTATGTAGAACCGGTACGGCAGAATCCCGCTTTAAAACCTGGCCTACCTCCAAAAGCAAACGGAAAATCGGGCCGGCGAAAGGGGAGAACCTAAGTGTTGGACAAGGGACGGATAAGCAGTGTACAATTACTATTTCTCTTAGCGATTGCCGAACTGGCCACCGCCTTTCTTTATGTCCCGGCCATAACCTCCAAAGTGGCTGGTCCGGACGGCTGGCTGTCGCTCTTGATTCCCGCTACTATCTATGCCTCTGCGGTTGCAGCAGCCTGTGTGGCTTTGGGCAAGCGCTTTCCTGAACAGGTCTTTTCCGAATATTTGCCTGAAGTCATAGGATTAATCCCGGGTAAACTGCTGGCGGTACTCTATACCGGGGTTCTAGTCCATATCTCTTCCGTAATGGTAATTGAGGGAGCCCAGTTTATCCAAAGCAATTTCCTTACTGAAACTCCGGTTTTAGTCTTGCAACTTGTTTTAGTCGGTGTAGCTGTCTATGGCAGCTATTTGGGAATTGAAGTAATCGCGCGTCATAATGAGCTGGTATTTCCGATTTTCATACTTTCCCTCAGCATCTTAATTATACTGATCGCCAAAGAAATAAAAATGCAAAACTTCTTGCCGGTTTTAGAAAACGGTATAGGTCCCGTACTTAAAGGAGCCATGGTCCCCGGGGTATGGAGAGGGGAAGTGTTTATAATACTCTGGCTTTATCCCTACCTGAACCGAAAAGAGGAAGCCTATCAGGCCGCATTTGGCATGGTTTTGATAGCTACCCTTCTAGTCACTATAGTTGTAGCTGTCACCGTGGGAGTATTTGGCGATCTCTACACTTCCCGCCTGGTCTACCCGGTAAATACCCTGGCCCGCTATATCTCAGTTGCGAGTATTTTGGAAAGATTGGAACTGTTCATTGTTATTATGTGGGTAGCCGGGGTAATTGTAAAACTGGCAGTTTTCTTTCACACTGCCAGTATCGCCGCAGCCAGCACCCTGGGCCTGAAAAACTACCGGGGCATGGTACTTCCGGTTGCTCTGGCAGCAATGATTGTCGGGAATATATTTTACGGAACCTATGTGCAGGTGGTGGATTTTCTCTCCCAGGTCTGGCCTTTTTACGGGAGTACCATTGAATTATTAATCCCGGTTTTAATCCTTGTGATTTCCGTCATTTGTAAAAAAGGGGTGAGTGGTCATACCGCTAAGAAGTCATAGAAAGATTTTAATCATAGTATTGCTGATTGCAATTTCCTTGTTTACCTCGGGTTGCTGGGGCCGCCGGGAAACCCAGCAAATGAATCTCAGCACCGGATTGGGATTTGATAAAATTCTGATTGAAGGTAATCCTCAATACCGCCTGACAGTGCTTAGTTCCAAACCTCAACAAGGAGGTGGCGGAGCCACCGGAAGCAGCAGCGGTATAAATGAGCCCCAAAAGGGTAGCACCGGACAGGTAATATACCTTACTGGAGATACCCTGTGGGATGCGGGCCGCAACTGGAATCTGCGCTCATCAAGACGGCTTTTCATTGGTCAGGTTCTGGTGATAATTATCGGCGAAGATATAGCCCGCCAAGGAATAACGCCGATTATTGATTTTTTAAACCGCCACCAGGATGCCCGCGAACGGGTATGGGTGATCGTATGCCAGGGTTCGGCCGCTGATTTTCTCAATGCCCAGCCGGAATATGAACCTACCGCTTCCCTGGAAATTGCCGGAATTATCCGCGACGCCCAGCAGCGAGCCGGCAAGGTAAAGGGTACAGATTTATTCAATGTAGGTTATGACCTGCTAACCCCTGGAAAAGAGGCAATTATACCTTTTATGACCACATTTGTTCCACCGGAGCCAAGCTCCCCGATCAGGCAAAATCGTGCCACTGTCCAGAGACCAGCTTCCGTTGCTCCAACCAGTGGTCAGCAGGGTGCACAACCGCAAAACAAATCATTTAGTATAGCAGGATCTGCAGTTTTTAAGGGCGATAAAATGGTGGGATTATTAAACATCGTAGAGAACCAGGGGTTGTTGTTCTTATCCAACCAAATAAAAGGTGGAACCATTCCCATTGCTATTGACAGTTCAGAAAAGAATACCTCAATACGTCTTAAGAGTTCCAAAACCCGGGTAAACCCAATTTTCAGCCAGGATGGTGTAATACTGGACGTTAATATCAAGGCCGATGGAGATCTATTGGAAGAGGATAATGACATTTTCCGTATTACCAAAGCCGATTTTAAAAAAGTTGAGAAATTGACCAATCACGAAATAGAACGACGCTGCCGTCTGGCTTTGGCAAAAAGCCAGGAATTAAATTCCGATATTTTTGGTTTCGGTGATAAAATCCACCGTTCTGACGCTCAACAATGGAAACAAATCAAGGATCAGTGGAACGACATTTTTCCCACCGTTCAGGTTAACCTCAAAGTAGAATTCAAGCTAAAACAGACCGGGGTATTGAATGATCCGCTGGTGATTCAGTAGCTGATAATAAAAAAGGGTGACACCATAATGAGGTATCACCCTAATAAAAACCGATTAATGTTTATAGATATACTTATAAGTTCAACTTTATTTTAGAATGTTATAGATTACTATAACTGCCTCCGCCCGAGTGGTATTGCTCTTCGGTTTAAAGCTCTGGTCTGGATAGCCCTTCATAATCCCTGCATCCACTGAGGCGGCCACGGCCTCTTTCGCCCAGGAGGATATAACCGCAGTATCCGTGCAGGTGGTTTTACTGGCTGCTGCAGCAAGTTTCTTGGCTTTTACGGCCATAACCGCAACCTGTTCACGGGTGATCGGGTCATCCGGCCCGAAACTGCTTCCGCTGTAACCGCTGACAATTCCATAAGCTGCTGCCGTTGCGATGGAATCCTTGGCCCAGTGCGCAGCCGTGTCATTGAATACCTGACCGCTTTTTGCTTCCAGCTTGCAGGCCTTAACCAATATGCTCGCGAATTCTGCCCGAGTAATGATTTTATCCGGTTTAAAGGTGCCATCCGGATAGCCAGATATAAGCCCTATGGAAACTAACTCCTGAATGCTGCTTTCAGCCCAGTGGCCGCTGATATCTTTCAATAATAGCGGTTTTTCGGGGCTGGTTTTTAGTTCATCCTGTTTTAAGGCCATTACGGCAAATTTGGTGAAGTGCTCCACTGTTATTACAATGGTATTACCTGAAATCTTGCCACCCAGACTTATCCATTGAGATTTTGTTTCGTCGTAATAATATACCTCCGGTTTTGAATCGGGAGGCATTTTGGCTGGATCAAAGCTGAAAGTAAGAGTAACTGGCTGCTTGAACTGATAACTGGTTTTGCCATCAACAATAAACTCAAAAACATTGCTTCCCAGCATAAAACCCTTCGGGAATGATGGAACTGTTGTTGTGTCAACTTTGGTAACTTCCACCCGAACATTATTACTTCCCTGAAGGGCATTGGCCGGTATTTCAAGCTGTACATCGTTGGTATTGTCAGCTATCTTGCCACCGGCGCCAGGACTTACCGAAGCCGATCCATTATTGGAACTGACTGCTTGCGGAGAAGAAGCACCATCGCTACTTGATGAATCATGGTTGGATGATATCGTATAGGTAAATGCAGCTATTTCACTATCGATCATACCTGATTTTATTGCCAGCGCTTTTATGGTTGTTGCGGCATAAACAACGATGGGAACAGAGTATTCTGTGCTGCTGTTATTTGGATCAATGCCGTTTGTGGTATAGAAGATGGCAGCCCCGGCGGTAGTTGTTGTCAAAGTGATTGCTGTATTAGCTTTGACTGTCCCCGCTGGGGGATTAGCAGCAACTTTGGCAACCTGATTCGGTGCTGCCGGGTCATTGAAGTCAATGGATATATTGCCGGTCGTAAGATTGCCGCTCGCTCCGCTCACCTTGGCCTGGGCTATGGTAAAGGTCAGGTTGCTTACGTCATCGGCA
>JAVBWA010000008.1:0-310964 GCA_036677685.1 Syntrophomonas sp.
AAAAAGTTGCTACTCCATAGGCCTGGGCTTGCGAAACCCCAAATACCTTGGCAGCCTCGGCAACTGCTTCTTCGGGTATATAATTGTACTCTTTCTGCAAGGCGTGGAAGGCTTCGATTATTCCGCCCTGCTTGTCTTTAAGACTATAGATGATGTCTTTATAGTTGGCCATTACTGCACCTCCCGGTTCGAATTAATTATGATCTCCGCTCTATACGTTTGCGCTAAATCCTATACGCTCACCTCTCTTTCCACCTTATGAGATTGGTTTATATATGCCTAAGCACTAGTTGTAATTAAACCAAAAAGCTCATTCCAATTAGTATTCTATATCAATAGGCTTTCAACCTGCTTAAGCAATATCTGTTATAGTTTATAGTTATGGTTATTATTACTAACTTTAGGTTCCCAATCTAATTCAAAGCCAATATATTACCACTTACATATGCTGATAATAGTCAGCCTAAAACTAATTTTCTCCCAATATTTTTTGGGCGGCAGACTGCCGTTTACTCCCTACCGCTTTATCGGCGGCGGTATATTCCAATGCCTTGGTCCAGCAGAATTTGACACACTGGGGATCACCATTACAGAGATCACACTTAAAGGCCACCCCGTGCAACGGGTTATAGTTCATATGTCCAAAAGGGCAGGCCTGTACACACTGCCGGCAGCCAATACATTTGCTGTCTTGAATTATCGGCGTTCCGTTGGCTGCGGCCGGCAAAATAGCTCCGGTCGGGCACACACTAACACATGGGGAATCATCACAGGAGGCACAGCTTATCGGAACATGCCGCCCTATTTTATCAAAGCGAACTACTCTGATTCGAGAAAGATCCGAAGCACAAATTCCCTCATGAGCCAGAGAACAAACCATTTCACAGGTGCCGCAGCCTACACATTTGTGGTAGTCAATATATATTTGCTCTTGCTTCATTTATATCACCTCCAAAGCATTTTCCCGGCTGAACAGAATTCTTCCCGCTTCCCAATAACCTGGATTTCTTTGTAATAAGAACGGGTTATCAAATACGCGTTTGATTTCGCTTAAGGGTGTTCGATTCTTGATCAGGTTGATAATAGCCCCGGTTCCTGAACAGTTTCCCACGGCCTGTAAACCCACAATCACCTGCTTAAGTATTATTAAGCGATAATAAGCATTTCGGTAGTATCTCTCCCAGACCTCCATACCCTCTTGTTTGATGAACTCGCTAAGGCTGCCTGCAGATATGAAACTGCGGTCATAGATTTCTTCGACCACCACATTAAATGATCCCTCATATTCAGTATTCCTCCCAACTATATTAAGTGCGGCTACTTCGGCCTGACCTTTGGCACTCGGCCATAACAGGCTTAAAGCAGGCTCCCCGCTGAGCATATCATAAGATTCAATACAATCCCCGCAAGCCCAAATATCTTTGATGCTGCTTTCCATCTGCCGGTTGACCTTGATGCCCCCCAAACTGCCGATTTCAATACCGGCATCCTTCGCAAGTTCTACATTTTGTCTGACCCCTACTGCCCAAACCACCATATCACAGGAAATATGGTTTTGCTCCGTCACCACTCCGGCAACCCGGTCCGAGCCGCTGACCCCAATGACCTTTTGTCCGGTAAGAATCTTGATTCCGTGAGCTTCCAACAGTTCACGCAACAAGGCAGCCGGTTCATTATCGAAAAAGCGGGGCATAAGCCTATCCTGCAGCTCCAGCAATGTTACCTCGCAGCCTTGAAGCTCCAGAGCCTCGGCTGCTTCAACCCCGATATTACCCGAACCGATTACCACTACCTGCCGGGGTAAATGTTCCAGGATACGGTCCACATCAGCCACTGATTTCAAAACCTGGTTGCCAGGTAAATCCGTGCCTGGCAAAGCGGGAATTAAAGCCCGGCTGCCCGTAGCCAGAATCAGTTTGTCATATTCTATTGTTTCCTTGTCGAGCAGCAAGCGCTTTTCAACCGGCTGGATTTGTTTAACCCGCTGGCCGAATTTAATTTTTATGTCTTTCTCCTCGTAATCTTTGATTTGCTTCAGGAACAGTCTGGAACGGCTTATCCATCCGGCCATACAGTCGGGCAGAGCACAGGCTGAATAAGCCGGGAAACTCTCTTCAGAAATCATAACGATTTCTACGGCTGGATCGTATTTTCTAATGGTGTCGGCGGCCTGGTTGCCCGCCGCACCATTGCCCAGGATAACAACCCTCACCCTAACTCCCCCTCCCGCTGGTATTTCTGCAATAATTTCCGCGCGGCATCTTCACGCTTATAGGCAGAGCCATTCGCCGGATAATCAAAATACAGCGCCTGGCTGGGACAGTACTCGACGCAAAGAGGTGCTCCGCCGCACAAATCGCAATTGACTGCCACTTCATCCAGGAAGTTAAAACAAGATGCACCGAATGGGCAGGCCAGTTCACAGGCATGACATCCTATACAGAATTCCTCATTGCGAACCATCAGCCCATTGTCCGGATCTTTGTCAATCACATTCATTAAACAAGCCTGGGCACAGGGCGGGTTTTCACAATGCCCGCAGAACACGGGCAGGCTTATACTCCGCTCATAATCTTTTAACACATTAACCCGGGCCAGGGCCGGATCCCACTGCCCGGTTCGAGCCAAGGCACAGACCAGTTCACATATGCCACAGCCATTGCACAATTCCGATTTTATTAAAATCCGTTTATTCATTCTCATCCCCCTAAGACCAAACCGATAGCCCGCTGTCGTGTCAGTTTATTTCCAGGCGCTGCAAGGTTTCCGCAGTGGGTCTTCCGGTTGCCGGGTCCCAGCCCCGGGCGGCAAAGTATTTTTTCAGTACTTCCGCAATTTGGTTTTCGTCCAGCTTCTTTTCCCCTACCGCTTCATCGTAAAAACGTCGCGGGAATTTAAAATCAGCAATATCTTCACCTTCACGTATATTGAAAAGCTTCATTAGATTCCAGGCCCTTTCGGCAGCTTCCATAAGCTCCCCAGGTGTTATGTCCATCCCGGTATGTGCCTCATAGGCCTCGGCCAGAATGGAAGGTCCGGTGCTCTCCAAAACCGGAGGCCGGATACAAACCCCCAAAGAGTTAAAAAGATTAATCAAATCTTCAGCCCAGCGGGACATTTCAGCTATATCCACCGTGTCGCTTTCCAGGTCGAAAACCTTTTCTTTCAAACCCTCAGGCATATCCAAATTCTCATAAACGCGGGGCTTAAAGCCAAAACGTTCTTTGCTGAAAGCAAATTTGTTTTCATTGTAGCGCAGGTTTTCCAGGGGATTGCGGCAGCGCAAGTGGTCTCCTCCGCGGATATTGGTCAGCATTCCCAGAGTCCAGGTGGACCACCGGCCCCGCGGGTCGATCATAGGCATATCCAGCCCTTTGATATGAACCGCATATTTTTCGGCATCATTGAAATAAGCAGCAGCTCGGGCAGTCCCTTCCGCCAGAATAGTCCCCAGACCTCTTCGTTCCACAATATCCTGCAAGAGGTGGAAAATAGCTTCATCATCACCAAAGCTTATATCATAACCTAAATCTTCACGACTGATAATGCCTTGTTGAAAAAGCTCAATCGCAAAAGCCATAACTCCGGCTGAGCTCACCATATCAACCCCATATCGCTGGGCCAGTTCACAAGCCTTCATCGCCGAGTGCAAATCCAGCCCGCAATTGCCCCCAAAAGAAACCAGCGGAGTTATCTCCATATCCTTCATTTTCAAGCCTTTGTATTTGCCTTCGTTAATTTCCACCCAGTGGGCACAGGCAATTATACAAGACTGGCAGGCCATATGCCGGTCGCTGTATACATCTACAACCTGCTTGCCGAAGCCTTCTTCCCAGTGCGGAAGTGTACCCTGGGTAAAATTATGCGCTGCCAGAGCCTTAAAACGGCCATAAGGGATAGTTGCATTCATAGTTCCATATTCACAAAAGGCTCCATAAGATGAAGCTGATTTTATCAAGTTCTGCCCCTTTAGACTTACTTCCAGCATTTTTTTAGGGTCGGCAGGCCTAATTCCCCGGCTGCCTTTAACCGCTACCGCCTTGAGGTTTTTGGAGCCCATAACTCCACCCAAACCAGTGCGCCCCCAGCCGTCGTAGCGGCCGTTTTCAATGCTGGCAAAACGCAGCAGATTTTCCCCGCCCTGACCTATCAAAGCAACTTCCACACCATAATGCCGGGCTTTGAGAATATCAAGGCTGTCCCAGGCATCTTTGCCCCAAATGCCAGCTGCATCACATATTTTTACGGTTTCATCTTCCACCAGCAGGTAAACCGGTTTTTCCGCTTTGCCTTTAAGCACCAATGCATCATAACCCGCAGCTTTAAGCTGACTGCCAAAAAACATCCCCGAATTGGAGGTTCCGTACTTTCCCGTCATCGGCGATTTAGCCGAGGCTTCAGTCCTTGAAGCAGTTGGGTAAGGCGAACCAACCAGAGTTCCCACCCCAAAAACCAGGATATTCTCTTCACCCAGCGGATCAACCCCCGGAGCCAACTCATCGAAAAGAATTTTGGCATTAAAGCCTATCCCTCCCAGATGTTTGCGTGCCCAATCCCCGGTAATCGCTTTAACCAGAATTTCTTGATTGCTTAAATTTACTTCCAGTATATTTCCGGCATAACCAAACAAATTGATCACCCCTTTGCAATTTATTATTTAAGTTTACTAAAGTATGGCATACAAATTATTTGTGTGCCACCTAAATAATCTTTTTTAAACGGAAGAAACTGCGGAGCAGATTCAACACACCGCTCCAACGAGGCGGAAGACATGTTTGTATGCATTCCTTTCGCTTCCCTCAGGGCACAAAACAAAATAAAAGACTTCTTTCAGACTTCGCCTCGTTATAACCCACCGCCTGTTTTGTTAATACGAACCCGACCTTTTAAAGAAACGGAGGACATCTTTTCGCCTCGTTTATAGTTTAATATTAACATAAGTTTTCTGAAAATTTACTGGTATGCGCTGGGATTCGGGCTTTAGAAGCGTTCAGGCCACCCCATGTCTAATTATTGGAAGTAAAAACCGGGGCATTACACGGGATAGATATGTGTGCAGCAACAAGTATAAGTACAGCCGTACATTGGCACACTAAAGACCATAAATCTATTAATTGTTTAAATAAAAAATCCAAGTCAGGCACAGATTTAACAACGAGGGATAGCCATATGATCCTGGTAATCATAAGAACCTTAATTTTATATACCACTACTGTAATACTGCTTCGCATAATGGGCAAACGACAAATAGGACAGTTGCAGCCTTATGAGCTGGTAGTAATAATCATGATTTCTGAATTAGCAGCGGTCCCTATGCAGAACACCGGCATTCCCATTGTAAACGGAGTAATTCCAATTTTAATTTTGGTTGCAGCCGAGATTACTCTATCCTATTTGTCATTAAAAAGTGAAAGAGCACGGGGGGTAATTTGCGGGAAGCCAAGTATATTAATTGAAAAGTCAAAAATAGTGGAGACTGAGCTAAAAAGACTGCGCTATAACATAAATGATCTATTGGAGCAGCTCCGTTCGAAAAACGTAACTGACATCGCCGATGTGGAGTTCGCAATCCTGGAGACCAGCGGGCAGTTGAGTGTGATCCTCAAATCGGAAAAAAGGCCGGTCCAGCCTCAAGACTTAAATATTGCGCCGGAGTATGAAAACCTCCCGATAACTCTTATTATTGACGGTCAAATTATTGAACAGAACTTAAGCAAGATGAATATCGATCTGGATTGGGTGCATAATGAGCTTGTCAAATCCGGAGTACCATCTCTAAACCAGGTGTTTTTTGCGACTCTTGACAGCCACGGAAAACTGTATTGTCAAATCAAGTCCAATCCCCAAGAACAAAATAAAGGAGCCTGACCGGGTATGAGATTACTGGAAAGTATTATGATAATTCTAATTCTAATTATCGGCGCAGGCTTTTGGATCAACCACGAGCTTCAAAATTCAACCCGGGACTTAACACGGCAAATCGACCGGGTTGAGGTTTTGGTGAAAGAGAACCGTTGGGAAGCTGCCGTGGAACAAACGGAAGTGCTTGATAAAGTTTGGCAGAAGGAAGCCAAATGGTGGCCGGTTTTTTTGGAACATCAGGAGATGGATAATATTGAATTTTCTATGGCCAAGTTCAAAGAGTATGTTGCCAGCAAAAATAATTCTCTGGCCCGGGGGCAGCTTTCCGAGATAAAATTGATGATTGAACATATTCCCCGCAAAGAAGAAATTAATCTAAAGAACATTTTATAGTTTGACCAAGTAGCGAATAGCTGCGTTATTCTAAAGAAAACCGAGCTTGTGGCAAGCTGAAAGCAAAGCCAGAAGCTCTGCTTGCACTTATACTTGTGAAGTGAAGAATCCCGTTCAAGCGCCGTACTTGGTACGGGGACGCGACCTTGCTGCGAAGAAGGTCCGTCCCCTTTTTACTCAGTCTGCCACTTTGTTGATACGTTAAGACCGCTACTGTTATAGAAGCGGTCCCTGTGCAATATTGATTTACCAATACATATCACTAACTTTATTGTTTCTGCTTCACAATCTGCTGTATATCCTGCCAGACTTCCACTGGGGTCATTCCTTGGGCACTGAAAACCGGAGCATCAATCATAATATCTTCGATACCCAGGAAATCCTTATCCATGCCCGATATAACAACTGCATCCACCTTTTCATTCTTGGCCGCATCAATATTTATGACCTGGCACCCTTGTTCAGTTAAGTAGTTCTTTACCGGTGTAAGCCCGTCATCCACTGCGACTACTGTATTCACCATATCACCTCCACGTATTAGGTACTTTCCATAAAGTTAGTATGTTGCAGTGGGATGGCCTTTATGCGAAAAACCCCGTACTAACAGCACGGGGTGGTAAATGGGCTATGCCATTGTATATTTTTAGCCTTTGACCAGGCGCTCTGCTATACTGCGGGACAGAGCCAAGACCTGCTCTTCGTCAAAACTCTTAATTATATGATCCTCCATTATGATCCGGCCATCAATGATAACGGTTTCCACATCCCCGGCCTGTGCTGCATAAACGATATTGGCCAGGATATCATAACGTGGAGTCATGTGGGCCTGTTTAAGGCTCATTATAATCATATCTGCTTTCATGCCCGGCAGCAGCCGCCCCAATTCCTGACCCAGACCAAGGCTGATTGCTCCGTTGACCGTGGCCATTTCCAAAGCCTGATAGGCCGGTAAAACCGTGGGGTCCATGGTATTAACTTTATGCAGGTAGGCACCGGTCCGCATCTCCTGCAGCATATCCAGGTTGTTGTTGCTGGAGGCGCCATCAGTTCCTAGAGCCACTGGAATTCCAGCTTTCAGCATCGCGGGTACCGGAGCAATTCCACTGGCCAGTTTCATGTTGCTTTCCGGGTTGTGGACCACCGCAACATTGTGTTTCCTAAGTATTGCAATATCTTCCGCTGTGACATGCACACAATGAGCGGCAATAACCGGATGCTCAAATACGCCCAGCGACTCCAGATGGGCAACCGGGGTCTTGCCGTAGAGCTTCATCATGTCATCGAATTCCCCTCTGGTTTCGGCAACATGAATATTAATACCGGTTTTTAACTCGGCGGCCAGTTGCAAAACCCTTGCCATATAGTCAGGAGGGCAGGTGTATGGAGCATGGGGTCCCAGGCAAAACATCACTCGCCCCCCGGCGGCACCATGCCATTTGCTTACCAGCTCACGGCTTTCAACAATAGCCTTTTCATTTTCCGGGCCGACTCCCACCATTCCCCGGGACAAAAGCGCCCTCATCCCGGAACCTTCCACCGCCCGAGCCGCTTCATCCATAAAGAAGTACATATCCACAAAGGTAGTAGTTCCAGATTTAATCATCTCAATAATAGCCAGCATGGTCCCCCAGTAGACATCCTCAGCAGTAAGTTTAGCTTCCAGGGGCCATATTTTGGTTTCCAGCCACTCCATTAGGGGAAGGTCGTCGGCATAACTCCGCAAAAGGGTCATGGCGGCATGAGTATGGGTATTGATAAAACCTGGCAAGACCACCCGGTCGCTGCCGTCGATTACCTTTTCATAATTACCCCGGGGGGCCTCCCCTTCACCAATTGCTTTAATAAACTGGCCTTCGCTTATTATGTATCCTTTTTCAATTAAAGAGTTCTCACCGTTCATCGGAATGATCGTGATATTTTCCAAGAGAATGCTCATTATGGTCCCCTCCTGCCGATTTAATTAGCTTAGCCATCCCATAAATATTTAGGTAACCTTAATAAAGTTACCGTTAGGGAACATCAGTTATGCCCGAAGGCCGCTGCCATGCTTGGCCAACGTCCGCTCACATATTTATGCACTTCTCACTATATTCATTTTTTCTGTCCATACTGTTTGAAACTTTGTTGGAGATGAGCTATATCTTCTGCCCGCAAAGAATGCAAAGGGCCCAGGCTCCTGGCATATATGGCTATCTGGGCAGTTTTCTCCGCTATGTAGCATACCTTTAGGGCTTCGGCAATATCAGCCCCCATGCCAATCAAACCGTGATTGGCCAAGAGAGCTGCTCTCCTGTCTTTTCCCAAAGCTTTCATGGTGTTTTCCACTAATTGTTTGGAGCCACATGGAGCATATGTTGTTACTTTTATTTCGTGGCCGATAATCTGGGCCGTTTCTTCCAATATAACCGGAATATTCTGCCGGGCTACCGCAAAAGCGGTGGCATAAAGGCTGTGAACATGAACTATGGCTTTTATATCGGGGCGTTTTTTATAGATTTCAAGATGCAGAGGGGTTTCCACTGAAGGCTTGAACTTGCCTTCCACCAGTTTCTGTTCCCAGTCAACCAGAGCAATATCTTCAATACTTAGGGTGTCATACTCCATACCGCTGGGTGTAATCACGAGCAAAGACTGGTCGGGCACTTTTACACTTACGTTCCCCCAGGTACCACTGACCAACTGGGCCTCATAAATTTCCTTGGCGGCCTGCAAAACCTCCTGCCGCTGCTGCAGGTATTGCATATCACTCATCCCCCTGTTTAAGCTTTATTAACTCACGGTCAAACGGCTTTTTGATTACCCCTTTTTCGGTAATAATCGCCGTTATCAGTTCATTGGGTGTTATATCAAAGGCCGGATTAAAAACCTCCACATCCGGCAGGCTTAGCTGGACTCCCTGCAGACGGCGTATTTCTTCAGGGTTGCGTTCTTCCACGGGAATTTGCCTGCCATTGTCAATATTAAGATCGAAAGTGGACAAAGGAGCCGCAATGTAAAAAGGTATATTATTATGCCGGGCCAGAACTGCCAGGGAATAAGTCCCGATTTTATTGGCCGTATCACCATTGGCTGCAATACGGTCTGCCCCTGCTATTACTGCATCCACTTTACCCAGGCTCATGGTATAGCCAGCCATACTGTCAGTAATCAGGGTCAGGGGGATTTTATCCTGCATCAGTTCCCAAACCGTCAAACGGCTGCCCTGCATTACCGGTCTGGTTTCGCAAACCCATACCCGTTCTACTTTATTTCTGCGGGCGGCGGATCTGATTACCCCCAGTGCGGTGCCATAACCGCAGGTGGCCAGAGCCCCGGTATTACATATGGTCATTATATTGCAGCTTTTGTTTAGCAGGGCCTGACCATGTTCACCAATTGCCTGGTTAATTTCTACATCTTCAATAAACATTTTTTCGGCTTCGTTTCTTAAGCATAAAGCGATCTCTTCCAGAGAAGCCGACTGCTTGGCATGAAAGACCTTTTCCATTCTCTCCAGAGCCCAAAATAGGTTTACCGCCGTCGGACGGGTTGAAGCCAAAAGCGTTTTTACTCTTTTAAAATAAGCCTCCAGCCCTTGGAGCGGCCCCTTGTAATCACTTAAGGCCATAGCCAAGCCAAAAGCAGCGGCTACCCCAATGAGTGGTGCTCCCCTCAGCTTAAGAGTTTTGATGGCTGCAGCCAGTTCTTCGGCCGATGCACAGGTAAGGTATACCAGGTTCTCGGGAAGCTGGCTCTGATCCAAAATCCTTAGCTTTCCATCCTCGAAAAAGACGGTTTTTATCATTTCATAACCCCGGGTTCATTTAAAATCCTTGCACAGTCACAATCTTTATGTTCGGAAAGGTATTTCAGAGTGTTCATTATAAGGCACCTGGCACCTTCGATATTCTGCTGCATCAATTCCAGGACTTCGCTATGGGTTAAGATACCGGGACTTATTCCGGCCGCAAAATTAGTAACAATGGATATATTAGCATAGCAGAGCCCCAGTTCGCGGGCCAGGCAAACTTCAGGCACACTGGTCATTCCTACCAGATGTCCCCCCAGTTGTTTGAACATCATTATCTCGGCGGCGGTTTCAAAACGGGGGCCTTCGGTGCAAACATAGGTTCCTCCGTTGTGCACACTCAACCCTTTTTCTTCCCCGGCTTTTACTATGGCCTGCCTGAGTTCAGGACAGTAAGGTACAGTCATATCACAATGGACTACACCTTCTTTACCGCCCTCATAAAATGTATTATGCCGGCTTTTGGTAAAGTCCATAAATTGGTCAGCCAACACGTACTGGCCGGGTTTAAATTCAAAATGCAATGAGCCTACCGCAGCTGTGGCCAGGATATTTTGGATACCGAGCATTTTTAGAGCCATAATATTTGCCCGGTAGTTGATTAAATGGGGAGGAATACTATGCTGTATTCCATGACGGGGTATAAAGGCTACTTCAATTCCTTCGAATTTGCCAATCGAAACTTGGACTTGGCCATAAACTGTTTCTTGTATCACTTCTTCTACATCATCCAGCAGGCGGGGATCATATACTCCCGTGCCGCCAATAATTGCCGTTCTTACCAACTATATTTCCTCCTTTGAATTATCCATATTAAATTAATTGCAGGGATTCAGGCTTCATTTCCAAACAGCCTTTTTAAGATTCTTGATCCTCCTCCGCAAATAAAGCTTCAGCAAAAATCTGGGGTGAAAAATCTCTGAGATCTTCCAGGCCTTCCCCAACGCCCACCAGTTTAACCGGAATGTTAAGCTCCTTGACTATAGCCAGTACGATTCCCCCTTTGGCCGTACCATCCAACTTGGTCAAAATTAAACCGGTCACTCCGGTAACCTCTTCAAAATTACGGGCCTGGCTGATTGCATTCTGCCCGGTGGTAGCGTCCAGCACCAGCAGAACTTCATGGGGAGCTCCGGGCATTTCCCGGTCAATAATATTCCTGACTTTTCCGATCTCTTTCATTAAGTTGGTTTTATTCTGCAAGCGCCCCGCTGTATCGATAATCAGGACATCAGCCTGGCGAGCCCGGGCAGCATTAATGGCATCATAAACCACCGCGCCGGGATCGGAACCCTCCTGATGTTTAATAATATCCACCCCGACCCGGTCGGCCCAAATCTGCAACTGGTCAATAGCCGCTGCCCTAAAGGTGTCCGCCGCTGCAAGCATCACCTTCTGCTGTCCCTCTTTGAGCTTATGGGCGAGCTTGGCGATGGAAGTGGTTTTTCCGGTGCCGTTTACACCCACGACCAAAATTACCGCAGGTTTTTCCGGGGGAATATTTAATGGTGAATCACCATGGTCCAGAAGCTTTTTGATTTCCTCACGGATCAATGCTACAACTTCGGATGAATCATTGATTTTTTGTTTTTTTGCTTCTTTGCGGATATTTTCGACCAGTTCAACACTGGTGTTGACTCCTACATCAGATTGTATAAGTATCTCCTCTAATCCCTCCCAAAAATCTTCATCTAATTTTTTGCTGCTTTTAACCAGGGCTTCGATTTTTTCATTAATATTTTGCCGGGTTTTACTTAGCCCGCTTTTAAGCTTCTCAAAAAAACTCGACTTTACCTTGGCTTCGGCAACCGGCTTTTCTTCGTCTTTTTGACTTGCTTCCAAAGCCGTTTCGTTTTCCTCAGCATCTTTCTTCTTAATTTTAAATTTATCAAGGAATCCGCCCCGGTTTTGACTTTCATTTATTTGTGGTTCGGTTTCCGGCAAGGCTGCCTTTGCATCGTTTTCAAGTTCTTCCCCCGGTTCAGGTTCTTGCTGGGCCGCTTGAGTTTCATTTTCCAGAATCAGTTCATCGTTCTTATCTTTCTTCTTTCCTTTGAACCTGTCCAAGAACGCCATCCTTTTATCCCACCTATCCCAACTATTTTACCCTGCCAGGCTTTCGGCTTCCACCATATTTATGGAAAAAACTGAAGAAATACCTTCCTCCGGCATTGTAACTCCATAAATATTTTCTCCGGCTTCAATAGTAGCCTGCCGATGGGTTATGATTATAAATTGAATGTTTGCTGCCATGTTTTTTACGAAATTAGAGAATCTCACCAAATTGGTTTCATCCAATGATGCATCTATTTCATCAAGCAGACAAAATGGAGCAGGTCTTAATCTCAACAGCGCAAAAATAAATGCTATGCAAGTCAAGGCCCTTTCTCCGCCCGACAGAAGATTTAATGACTGATTCTTTTTGCCGGGCATTTTTACTTCGATATTTATTCCCGCTTCCAAACGGTCTCCTTCCGTCTCCAACTTAAGCCAGGCTTCGCCTCCTCCAAATATTTCGGTAAAGGTTTTACGAAAACTTTCCGCAGCCAGCATCATGAAACTGGAAAAATCTTTGAGCATAATTTTTTCAGTTTCTTTAAGCAATATATCCAATGATTCCCGGGCTTCGCTTAAATCTTCATATTGCTGCTGCATAAAACCAAAACGCTGACTGATTTCCTCATACTCCTGGATAGCTTCGATATCCACCGGGCCTATCGTTTCGAGTTCCTGCTGCAATTGCAGGATTCTATGGCGCAGATCCCTGATTTCAGCATTTGAAGCAATTTCCGGTTCAGAATCTACTGCAGCATCACCGAACTTCTCCTGCCACTTGCTTTTCAGGGCATCTGATTCGGTCTCAATCCTGGCCATGCTGACTTCCATATTGCGGATATAGTTTTCAGCTTGCAGCAGACTCTGCCTAGTTGGTATCATTTCAGCCCGCAGCTTATCGATATTGTCCCGGTGCAATTCCTCAGCAGCTTTAACATTGTTCATTTCCTGCAAAACCTGCTTCAATTCCTTCTGCAAATTTTCGATATCGCTCTTGCTGTGCTCAATTTTCAGCAGTTCGCTGCTAATTTCCTTATGCAATCTTTCCCTCAACGCCGCAGCCTGCTTTTGGGACTCAAGATAAGAATTTTTCACCTGCTCAAACTGCTTAATGTTCTTGTCAATATTATCGAGTTCACTCTTTTTCATGGCCAGCTGGTCGGTATAAGAGGCCAAACGCTCCTTGTGTACTTCAAAATCCCGTTGGCCGAGTTCAATATTATCTTTTAGTTTCTCCAGTTCGGCAGCCGCGATTTCACCAAGCTGCTGCATTCGCTTCTGTTCCGATTGCAGGTTGGCAATCGCCGACTCCAGTTCGCCCTCCTCGTCATTCAACCTGGCAAGTTGTTGTAAATAATTTTCCCTTTCCTGCCGCCAGATCGCCAGTTCTTTTTCCATAGCGGAAAGCTGTTTGCTGAGCATTTCATGCCGGAATTGCTGCTCATGCAAGGCATCCCGCTGGGCATTAAGCTTCCGCTCCATTTCTTCCAGTTCGGCAGTCAGTCCGTTAGCTATTGTGCGGTTCTGCTCACGGACTGCATTGTTTTCCTCTTGGAGTTTGAGCAGTTTTTTCTCCTCGCCCCGCCGTTGTAAAGGACTATGACCGGTGGAGTTTGTACTCCCTCCACTCATGGCTCCGCTCACATTTATTAATTCACCCTCCAAACTTACTATGCGTAAAGGATAATTAAGATGCTTAAAAACTTTTATTCCTTTATCCAGATCCTGAACCAGCAGAACTCTACCCAAAAGGTATTCGACCGCTTTGGCAAAGCTTTTTTCATATTGCACTAGTTTGGAAGCAACTCCCAGCACGCCTTCCATTTTCGAGATATCTCGCAAAAGTGCATCAGGAACCGAATTAACCTTTAAAATATCCAGGGGCAGGAATGTAACCCGGCCCTGGCCCTGCCTTTTTAGGAATTCAATAGCGGCCTGAGCGTTTCCCACCTTTTCCATCACAATATTTTGCAAACCATTGCCGGCGGCAATATCGATGGCAAGTTCCATACCCTGGGGAACATCAATTATTTCTCCCATCAGCCCCAAAACGCCGGAGAGATTACCCTGCTTGGCCGAATTCAGAATGGTTTTCACCGCCGGCGAATAGCCAACCATCCGTTTTTGCATATCCTGAATGGATAACAGGCTGTTGTCAATCTTAATGGATTTCTGCATCAATTCTTTATATTGTTCTTCAATTTCCTGCCATAACCTGGTTTTTGAGCTTTTTTGCTCACCCAGTTCTTCCAGTATGGCCTCTGTTCGCTCTATATCCAATTCCAGTTCTTTTTTCTCTTTTTCCAAATCAATATGATTCTGCCGGTGGTTTTTTATCTTATCGGCGAGATCCCCGCTATGCATATTAAGCCGTTCTTTGCGCTCCCGGGATTTTTTTAAAACCTCCGCTTTTTGAGCAAGCTCGTTCTTTACCTGGGTTTCCTGTTTTATTTTATCAAAAACCTCTGCTTTTTTTGCTTCAAAATTATTGTAATAATCTCCAAGGTCCTCCTGCATTTTCTGAACTTCAAGCTGCAGTTCTTCCCATGCTTGAAGTCTTTGCATATATTTTCCCCGTTCGCCCTCAGCGTCCAGACGGCTTGAGTCCAAGTCCCGATCGATATTTTCCAACAAGGCTGAATATTTTTGCTCATCGGTATTAGCCAGGTTTACCCTTTCCCGGTGGTTGTTAATTCTTTCCTCACTCAGTCTTATATCACCCTGGTGTGAACCCAGAGCAGATTCCAGTGCATGTTTTTTATCCCTCAACTGAATCGATAAATTCTGCTGGTGGTCACGGGCCATTTCTTGCTGGTTCAATTCGGTTTCCAATGCTGCCACCTGTTCGGTCAAATATTTTTGTTCATCCTGCTTGGCCAGAAGCATGGTCTTTTTCTGTTCAATATCTTTATCACTCTTGAACAGTTCATACAATAATACTTTTTTCTCGTGTTCCCGGCATTCTCCGTTGATAGTCAGAAACAACCTGGCTTTTTCAGCTTTCCTGAAGATCTCGTCTTTGCGCTGCCGCAGTTCTTCCATGATGTCATTAAGCCTTATCAGATCACTGGCGGTATTGCTCAGGCGCTTTCTCACTTCGTCCCGCTGCTGACGATACTTTATGATTCCCGCCGCTTCTTCCAGGATCAGCCGACGGTCCAGGGGCTGACCGTTTAAAACCTGCTCCAATTCGCCCTGGCTGATGATGGAATAACCTTTTTTTCCCAGGCCGGTACCCATGAAAAGATCCACTATATCTTTCATCCTTACCCGGGTTTTGTTAAGGTAGAACTCACTTTCGCTATTACGGTAAATTTTGCGGCTCAGGGTAACTTCAGTGAAATCAAGGGGCAGAAGGTGTTCCCGGTTGTCCAGAGTCATTTCCACCGATGCCATTCCCAGGGCTCTTTTCCGGTCACTGCCATTAAAAATAACATCCTCGCTTTTTTGCCCCCGCAAGTGGCGCACATTGGCTTCGCCCAGCACCCAGCGGATGGCGTCAACCACATTGCTTTTACCGCAGCCGTTGGGACCGACCACGATATTAATACCCGGGTAAAGAATTATTTCGGTATTATCCGCAAAGGATTTGAATCCTTTGATATCCATGCGTTTAAGATACAACTATACTCCTCCCCGTTAAACACCCTGTAATTAAAAGCAGTCGCATAAACTCATCGTTCAATCCATACTGTATGCTCCCAAAAAGCCAATAAATTACAGTATGGCTTTCGAGATTTTAATCATAACTATTAAATAACGGCTACATCTCCGGTCGTCAGACGTTCTATTTTATGCCCGGTATCCAGCAGCAAACTGCCGGATTCGTCAATATCAATATTTCGGCCTTGCAAGACCCGCTGGTTGGCTTCTACTTTTATATACTGCCCCAGATGCCAGCAGCGGGCTTTGAATTCCTTAAGTATACCGGTGAATCCCTGCTCCAGAAAAGAAAGATAATATTGTTCGAGGAAGTTTAATGTTTCAGCCAGGACACTGCTCATTTCCAGTGGCTGCCCGTTCTCTTCCTGCAGCGAAGTAGCAGTCCCAGTAGCACTACCCAGGCTGGACAACGGCAGGTTAACATTAATTCCTATACCGGTTATGAGGTATTCCGCTTTATCCAATTCCCCGCTCATTTCCAGTAATATTCCCACCACTTTTTTTCCGTTTATATAAATGTCATTGGGCCATTTTATCTTCACCGGCTGTTCAACAAACTTCTCCAGAGCGCGGCTGATCGCTACGGAAAAAACCAGCGAAAGTAAAGCGGTGTCAGGCAGTGCCAGACCCGGCCGGCTGATTAACGAAAACCAGAGTCCGCCCACCGGCGATTGCCAACTGCGGCCCCGTCTTCCCCGACCTCCAGTTTGGCGTCCCGCCACAATCACTGCGCCTTCCCCGGCCCGGTTTTCCCTAAGCAGTTTACGAGCTACCTGATTGGTGGAATCTACTTCTTTAAAAACATATAATTCCCTGCCCATTAAACGGGTGGAGAGATTCTTTTCAACATGCTCGGGAATTATTATATTGTGCAGCTCTGCAATTCTATAGCCCCGCCCGCTAACTCCTTGTATATCATAACCTTCCGCTTTCAAGGCTTCAATATGTTTCCAGACCGCAACCCTGCTAATACCCAGCAATTCGGCCATTTGTTTTCCTGAAACATACTGGTCCGGGTGCCGGCAAAGCTCCATTAATATCTGCCTGCGCATTAAAGCTTTAAGCTCCTCTCCCCAATAATCTGCAGCTTTCAATTTCCGCTACACTATTATTTGACGTAATGGAGCCATTTACCTTCTTTTTGGGAAATTTTAACACAACATTGTTAAGAACACGTGTTTGCTCTCAGGTTCTTATCTGTTATACTATTGCCATAAGATAAAGGTGGAGATTATATGAGAACTGGCACAGCTAATTTGCCTTTACATGGCGGGAAGTGTCCAGCCTGGCTTTTCCGGCACATGAAAGCCCTGAGTGCGGCGATTATAGAAGTAATTATCGAGGATTCCGGCCCCGGTGAGGTTTTGCAGCGTTTGTCCGATCCGTACTGGTTTCAGGCATTGGGGTGTGTGGTAGGATTTGACTGGCATTCTTCGGGAGTAACCACCACCGTATGCGGGGCCATTAAGGAAGGTTTGAGCGATATAGGCCCCCAGGCGGGCATATTCTTTGCGGGCGGCAAAGGCCGGACAGCCCGTAATACTCCGCTGGAGATCAAAGCAATAGCTGATAAATACCCGATCGGAAGAAGTGCCGATGAACTGGTTTATGCCAGTAAAATGGCGGCCAAAGTTGACAGCAGTGCCGTACAGGACGGCTATCAGATTTATCATCACTTTTTCGTCTTTACCGGCGATGGGCAATGGGGAGTGGTCCAGCAAGGCATGAATGAAGAAGTTAAACAGGCCCGGCGCTATCACTGGCTAAGCTCAAGCATGGACGATTTTACCGAGGAACCCCAGACCGCTATCTGTTGTGATCAAATTAATCAAACCCTGAATTTTGTGGCCCATGAAAACCAGGGCTTTCGCAGTACCAGTGTTGAACTGGCAAAAGTGGCGCCAGAAAAAATAATCCGCGAGCTCAAAGCGATTGAAAAAAACCTGCCCACCTTAAATCTTCCCCGCCAGCACAGCATTCCCCGTACCGGATATCTGAATAGAGCTTTAAACGCGGCCTGGGACCGGCAGCCCCAAAATTTCGAAGAACTACTCCAGGTTGCAGGGGTGGGTGCGTCTACACTCCGGGCTTTAGGATTGGTAGCGGAAGTGGCATATGGAGTCAAACCCAGTTTTGCCGACCCGGTGCGTTATTCCTTTGCCCATGGCGGCAAGGACGGGTTCCCCTTCCCAGTCAATGAGCATGATATAGAAAATTCCTATAATACTCTGCAGCGGGCTTTGCGGAAAGCCCGGACCGGCAGAAAAGAACAGCTGGAAGCCCTGAAAAAACTGGCCTTCTGGCACAGCCAGACGGTTAGGATAATATCTACACCATGATCTTACAAGCTTGGTCCTCTCCCAAACAGAATTCATACCTTAAGTGATAGTCAGCTTTTTCATGCTGGCTATTTATCTAATTTAGCGGATCAGCTATTAGTACTCACCCTGATTTGCGCTGTACAGCTTGTACAGTCTTTTTAAATTTGCGGATGCTGCAGGGAGAATAACCCTTTGAGTAAAGACTTCCCATTCTCATTCCAATGAGAGATGTTATTTCATTTATATCGCTTAATCCTTTGGCCGCTAATGCCGCTAATAATACTTTTCCACAAGCAAGCGCATCTTCCATGGCATTATGGTGATTAAATTGGTGGCCCACATTTCTACTGACCGTATCAAGTTTGTAATTCTCTAACCCACTCCAAATTCTCTGGGATAGTTTATATGTACACAGATAATCAACCGTGGGATATTCAATATTATACAAATCCAGGACATGACGTAAAGCCGACATATCAAATGCAGCGTTATGAGCAACTAAAATGGAATCACTCAGCAATGGTCCTAACTCATCGTATATTGCGTTAAATTCCAGGGCATTTTGCACATCCCTGGGTTGTATGCCATGAATCATGATATTAAAAGGGTCGAAGCTATTGCAAGCAGCATGTGGTTTCACCAGCCAATACCTGGTTTGGCTAATTTGGTCCTGCTCAATCACGGCTACCCCTACCGCACATATACTGCCAATAAAGCGATTGGCTGTTTCAAAATCAATACATACCAATTTCATAATACTTTGAATCCCTCCATACTGCACAAGCGCCTTCCTGTTCGACCTTGATTCTGAATTTTGAAGCTTTTATTTTAATTATCGTTCATATATTGCTTTGTGCTAAGTACTATTCAGAAAGGCCCTATAGATATGCTACAACGGTTAATGTCCAGGGGTCTTATTAATTGGAAGCAAATAATTCAGGTTGAATGTACATAATTTGGGTCATAAAACCATCCGGGTTTTCCAAAGAGAGCATAATGCACGTCACCCCTGGAATATCATTAATCATTCCCTGGAAACATAACGGCACTTTCAAGACAATCTCCATATTGCAAAGATCACCAAGTCCCAGGTAAAACAAGCCTGGATTAGACTTAACCATACCCGGACTCATGGTTCCGTTTGGAGCAGTCTGGGAAATTCTCCGCACCTTTGCGATGTCATCCCAGTATATTTGCGCATTACATCGCAAACCAAGCCGCAAATTTATTCCGTTCAGGCTGAGCCCGTGATTATAAATGTCCATAGCTCTATAGTCAGCCCAGAGGAACATTATAGCCCACAATCCCAATATCAAGTGCAGCACTTTCCATATCATCCACTTTTGAGGAAGCAGAATGGTAACTACTACGATTTCTAATAAACATAGAAAAATAAAGACTTTGACAAAAAAGGCATAGGAATCTTTGCGGGTGTCAAAACCTGTCTTGCCATCTGCACCGGCTTTTCCTTTAAATGATAAATAAAGAGCCCGGTAAAGCCGGGGTTCAAGAGTAGCCATGCGGGCTATCCGGGGTGAGACTACAATTTCCAGTGCGTTCTGCAAAGCATCAAGCCCATCCCGGCCTACGCTTTTTAATTTCCGATAGCGCCGGACAATTTTGCTGATATTTATCAGACAAATGATTATAAACAGTAATTCCAAAACCGCTGGCAGCAGAAGACCATACCACAAATTATCCTTGGAAACTGCACCGGTTTTATGCCCAATAATACCGCCAACAATAGCTATCGCCAGAATTGGCAGAACATAGCGTCTTAGTCGGTTAACTGCACTGGTTTCCTGCATCGCGAACCCCCCAAAGGTAAGGGGACACACCCCTTATTCTCATATCTAACCATTTTATTAGCATTAGCATTATTAAATTCTATTTCGAATGCAACTGCTGTTTGCCCGGGCAATGTCCCCATTTTGTGGTATTCATTTGCGGCTTGGGCCGCTCCCTTTTCCAGACTCCAAATACTCCACCAGTTTTTCTACAAACTTTATCTGGGCCGGGGAATACACTTCTGCAAACATATCCCGCCACAATGAATCGAAGGATTTTTGCAAACCCGATTCATGGTTCATTAGTTTTTGGTAAAAGGGAAGACCCATGATATATTGAGCATATTCCCTGGCCAGTTCTTCGATTGGTGGTGAATCAGGCAGAAGCTCGGCTATCGCAGTAATTTTGGTACCAAAAGCCAAAGACTCATGGTATTTGTCCGGATTATCCCTGAAATATTCGGCCACTTCGCGCAAAATATCCTCATACTCCACGCCCCACTGCAAATCATCTATAATTTCATACAGCTTCCGTTCCTGCTCGTAGATTTCCGGGCAAATGCCCATATATTGTTCCCGGACTTCTTCTCCCATTATGTCAATAAACATCTTGAAAGATGGAGATTCATCAGATTGTTCCAGCAGATTTTCCTGTTCTTCCTGCAACAAGGTCTGAATTTTCTCTACCCGCTCAGTCAGAATCTTGATCTGATTTAACAATTCGGTTTGCATAGCGAGCAAAACTGCACGAACAGATTTATGGTCATCAGGTTCACCGAGTATTTCCCTGATTTGCTCCAGGCTCAACCCCAGATATTTGAGGCGTTTGATGGAACGCATACGGTTCAAATCAGCCATCCCATATAAACGATACCCTCCCGGTGAGCGCTTCGCTTCAGCCAGTAAGCCCATCTTGTGATAGTGCAGTACCGTTTTTATGGTCACCCCGGTCAGTTTTGCATATTCGCCGATTTTAAGTTGTTTTTCCAAGCTTCATCCCACCTTAGTGCAAGTATAAACCCCGACCTAAGGTCGGGGTCAAATAATATTTGTATTTTTTTAAATTATATTCCGGTTTTTTCATTACTCAAAAACTCACTCCGGGTCAATACCCACTGGGGACTCGCGGACTGGATAATACTCACACCCACAGCATCACGCGGCAAAGATTCGGCCTGATGAATATTAAGCTCATCCCATTGAAATATTTCCTGCAAATCATAAAGGTTTTGGCGTTTATGGCCGACCAGTTTGGAAATATCACGGGGATTTACCCAAAGATCAAGGAACTGAACAGATTTATGGAGCTTACGAAATGCCCTAATGGCTTCTGTAGCCTGCTCTTTAAACACTTCCTGCTCCACCAGTTCACCGAAAGCCGGGTGGAAGGGACCGGCAATTACCGTCCCGGTACTGCGCAGTTCTTCAGCGGGTTGGAGTCCCATGCGGATCACTGCAATATTGTGGGTTTGGAACTGTTTAAACATAGCCGCAGTGGTTCTGACGGCTGCTTCCAAACTCAGCGGAGCGTATAGCCCCTGCAGATACATATTTTCGAGTTCAGTAGCCGCTATCACCAGGGTAGGATAAATTCTTACCATATCAGGCCGTAAATCAATGGCCTGGGATGTGCTTTCCATATCCCGCCGGTAGTTGTCTCCAGGCAGGCCAATCATCAACTGTAAGCCGATTTTGAAGCCGTGTTCGCGAATCAGATGACAAGCTTTAAAAATGTCAGCACTCATGTAGCCGCGTGCTGAAGCTTTTAAAACTTCATCGTTAAAGGACTGCACTCCCAGTTCAATGGTTCTTACTCCCCATTTCATAAGGAAGCGCAAGTTGGAAACATCAATGCAATCGGGGCGGGTGGATATTCTGATTGAACTTATCATGCCTTTATGCAAATAAGGGTGGACTGCCTGCAGATAGCTTTCCTGTAATTTTTGAGCTATAGCTGTGAAGTTTCCCCCAAAGAAAGCAAGTTCCACACGGGTTTCGTCAAGGTCAACAGTATTGAGATGGTTTTCAATTATAGCTGTAATATCGCCAGGTTTCACCTCTTGCGCTGCGCTGATGCGCCGTTGGTTGCAGAACAGGCAGGTAAAAGGGCAGCCCAGGTGGGGGATGAAGATAGGTATATTGGTGTGTTTCACTTATTTTTCCTCGTTTAAAGGCCGATGCTTTTCAATATGTTTTTATCCTGCAAGACTTTTCCCGCCGCATTTTGCTCGGCTTCCTTCTTACTCTTGCCTTCCCCACTGGCCAGTAAATGCTCTTTATAAAAAACCCCGGTTACAAAAGTTTTGGCATGAGCAGGCCCGCTTTCTTCCAGAATGGCATAACTTACATTATCTTTATCTTTACCTTGTACGAGTTCCTGCAGCCTGGATTTGTAATCATGATAGTCCCCATTGGCGGTTTCCTTTATCAAGTTTTCAAGATGGGCCAGAACAAAACTGCGCGCGGAATCAAATCCCTGGTCGAGATATATAGCTCCAATTACTGCTTCTACAGCATCTGCCAGTATTGACCTGCGGTTTCGGCCCCCCGACATTTCTTCACCTTTGCCCAGCATCAGATACTGGCCAAGATTCAAGCTGGTGGCCACCTCATTCAGGGCTTTTTCACATACTACCCGAGCTCTGATTTTGGTTAGTTCCCCTTCGGCCTTTTTGTTAAAGCTGTTGTACAGGTATTCCGCAACCACAAAGTTTAGCACCGCATCACCCAGGAACTCCAGCCGTTGATTGTTGCTGACCGCGTTTTTTTCCTGGGCATAGGAAGGATGGGTTAAAGCCATGTGCATCAATTCTTCATTCTTAAATTTCAAATCACTGTTAGACATGAACTTGCCAGCGGCAATCTTAACGTTATGCATTTTTTATCTGCTCCAAATATTCATAAAGATCGGTAATAAGGGCCCCAAAGGTAGTATAGTCTTTCTTCTCATCTTCTGGAAATTCCATATCATAGATATCCTCAAGAGCCATTATCATCTCCACTATGTCTATAGAATCAGCATCAAGATCTTCAAAGGTGGTTTCCATGCTAATAGTTTCCGGATCAACATCCATTTGTTCTGCCAGTATCTTCCTGGCCAAGGCAAAGAATTCCTTCACTCCTCATTCCTCCATTACTTTTTTCCTTATAATACCTTTTTATGGTGTTGTTTTAAATAATTTTGGCCAATTCTTCCTGCTGCAGTTTTACCATTTGACGATTTACACATTCTGCGGCGATTCTTATCCCGTTGAAAACCGCCTCTTGTTTGGAGCTGCCATGACAAACAATACTAACCCCGTTGATTCCCAGTAAAGGCGCCCCACCAGCCTTGGTATAATCAAGCCGGCCGAAAAAGGAAGGCAGTTGTCCGGTTTCCTCCATTATCAAACGAGCCAAGAACATAACCATTCCTTCCATGGTTTTCAATGCAATATTGCCAATAAAACCATCGCAAATCACCACATCGCTATGACCACTGAACAATTCCCGGCCTTCAATATTGCCCGTAAAGTCCAAACCCGGCTGCTCCTTTAGCAGGGCATGGGTTTCAATACTCAGGCTGTTCCCTTTGCTCTCTTCTTCACCATTGTTTAATAGAGCAATACGCGGGTTGTCGATCCCTAAAAAAGAAGCATACGCTTTCCCCAAGATGGCAAACTGCAGTAATTGTTTGGCTTTGCAGTCAACATTGGCACCGACATCGATTAAAAGAGTGTTTTTACCCTTTATATTAGGTATTGCGGCAACTATGGGAGGCCTTTCAACACCTTCCATACGTCCCATAATGAAGATGGCCGCTGCCATTTGAGCACCTGTACTGCCACATGATACCAGAGCATCAGCCTGTTTTTCTTTAACCATTTTACTGGCTACTACGATTGAAGCATCCTTTTTCCGGCGAATGGCCGTAGCCGGCGACTCATCCATGGCTATAACTTCCCGGGCATTGACTATGCTTAATCGGGATGTATCATAGACATACTTGGTCAATTCTTCTTTAATAAGTTCTTCTTGTCCTACCATTATTATCTGAGCGTCATTTTCCTGTATCCATTTTATCGCTCCGGCAACCACTTCAACTGGAGCATAATCCCCGCCCATGACATCGACCGCTATCCTCATATTTACCTCCTGAAAGCCAAAAAGCAAGCTACTTAGTCCCTAGGACTAAAATACCTTACTTTCTGAATGAAATTGCTTTGTTGCTTACATCACGTTTTTACCTTTATAGTGCCCACAATTCAAACATGCACGATGCGGCATTTTCAATTCATGACACTGGGGACATTCAACGAGTCCCGGTGACTCAATTTTTCTCCATACAGCCCGGCGCATATTTTTGCGTGAATGGGACTGTCTCCTTTTTGGAACACCCATGATTATCCTCCTTCTTTAGCAAAGATTCTTCAATTTCGCCCAACGCGGGTCAATCTCTTCCTTTTTGCAATGGCACTCTGCAGTATTTCGGTTGACCCCGCAATCAGGGCAAATACCTTTGCAATCAGGGTTGCATAACGGGTTAAGAGGTAAATTTATGAAGATGGACGCTTCTACCCATGGCTCAATATCAACCGTATCCTGTTCCAGCAAAATGATTTCATCTTCCTCATCAGAAAAGTCATCTTTATAGGCAGAATCAACCAGCTTCATGGAAAATTCACTATTGACCGGGAAAAGCAGTTCAGTTAAACAGCGCGCACAGCTAAGTTCCAAAAGAGTTTGCACCCGGCCCTGACCATCCAGCACCCGGTGGTTATTGCTCATCAGCAGGTCAACTTTCACCGGTGCGATAAACCTGCCTCCGAGTTCTTTAAGAAGCTCATCCCTCCCGGCTGCTTCCAAGTGAAATTCTTCACTTTGCTGAGGATGTAGTTTCAGCCACTTAAGGTCAATCTTCATATTTCTCACTCCACAAAAACACCAGATTAATTATAGTATTCACTTGTTATTATTGTCAACCAAGGACTGGTTTAATCTGTCATGAAAACAATAATAAAAGCTCAACCTAAACAGCAGACCGAGCAAAAAGAGCACCCTCCGGGTATCACCTATGTTCGTCTTCACTCACTAATAAGGAAATGAAGAGCAAGGCTTTCAAGAATCCCGTGATTGAGGCGATTTAAGGTCAGGGGACGGACCTTCTTCGCAGCAAGGTCGCGTCCCCATACCGAGTACGTCGATTGAACGGGATTCTTCACTTCACAAGTATAAGTGCAACCAGAGCTTCTGGCTTCGCTTTCAGCTTGCCACAAGCTCGGTTTTCTTTAGAATAACGCAGCTATTCGCCTCCTTATTAGTGAGCGAAGCGAAAATCAGTTGTACCCGTAGGGTGCTCTTTTTGACGGTATGGGGAAAAAATTAAAGGCAGGAATTTAATCCTGCCTTTAACAGCAATTTTATTATTTTGCGAGGCGGTAAGTATCTCTTGCAATAACCAGTTCTTCATTAGTAGGAATAATGAAGATCTTGATTTTGGAGTCGGGAGCGGATACATCGACTTCTTTGCCTCTAACCTTGTTCTTCTCAACATCCATCTTGATGCCCAGGAAATCCAGGTCTTTACAGATGTTTTCCCGGATATCAATAGCGTTTTCGCCAACACCAGCGGTAAATACCAGGCAGTCGCAGCCATTTAATTTGGCCATGTAGTTGCCGATATAGCCTTTAACCTTGTTGTAGTAAACATCCAGGGCAATTTTAGCTCTTTCATTGCCGGAAGCGGCAGCTTCCAGGATGTCACGAAGATCGTTGGAGACTCCGGACAGTCCCAGCATACCCGATTTCTTGTTGAAATAGGTGTTGGCCTCGCCCGAATTCATGCCCAGTTTTTCCATGAGGAAGAATACGATAGCCGGGTCAACGTCACCAGAGCGAGTTCCCATTACCAGACCTTCCAAAGGAGTAAAGCCCATGGTGGTGTCAACTACCTTACCGTCTTTAATAGCTGCCATACTGGCGCCATTGCCGAGGTGCAGGGTGATAATCTTGCAGTCTTCATATTTTTTGCCGAGCATTTCAGCAGCACGGTGTGCTACATAGAAATGAGAAGTACCGTGGAAGCCATATCTTCTTACCCGGTATTTTTCATATACATCATAGGGCAGGGCATACATAAAGTTGGCAGGTCCCATAGTCTGATGGAATGCAGTATCAAAAACAGCCACATGTTTAACATTGGGCATCAGTTCCTGACAGGCATCTATTCCCATCATGTTGGGGGGGTTGTGCAGGGGAGCAATATCGAAGCAGTCTTTAATAACTTTCTTGACCGCATCGTCAATTACTACGGATTCCGCAAAATCTTCGCCGCCATGAACTACACGGTGGCCTACCGCTCCGATTTCGTCCATGCTCGTGATTACACCGTATTCGGGATTGATCAGAACTTCGAGAACTAGTTTCATGCCTGCAGTATGGTCGGGCAGGTCTTTCTTAATGGTAACTTTGTCTTTGCCAGCCGGGCTGTGATCCAGGGTGGTGCCGGGAATGCCTACACGGTCTACCAGACCTACGGCTAATACTGATTCATCAGTCATATCAACAACTTGATACTTGATTGATGAACTTCCCGCATTAACAACTAAAACCTTCATTAACTATACCTCCTATTATTTATATTTTTCAAGGCAGAAAAACATAATTTCCCGTACCTTTACATAGCCCTAACTGCAGTCATAGCCACAACATTTACGATGTCTTCTACGCTGCAACCTCTGGAAAGGTCATTAACCGGTTTGGCAATTCCTTGGAGTATGGGACCAATTGCTTCGGCGCCGGAGGTTCTCTGTACCAGTTTGTAGCCGATGTTCCCTGCCTGGATGTCCGGGAAAATTAAGACGTTGCAATCGCCGGCAACAGGACTGCCCGGTGCCTTGGAAGAGCCAACGGAAGGAACGATAGCGGCATCCAGTTGGAATTCTCCGTCAACTTTCAGTTCAGGGAATTTTTCCTTGGCAATATTAGTAGCTTGAACCATCTTATCTACCATTGCATGGCTGGCGCTACCCTTGGTGGAGAAGGAGAGCATTCCAACTTTGGGATCCTTCATGCCGCAAAGGTTGACTGCAGTACCAACTGAAGCCTTGGCAAATTGGGCCAGTTCATCGGCACTGGGATCAATGGTTACGGCACAATCGGCAAATACAAACAATCCGTTGTCGCCATACTTGCAATTGGGGACGATCATAATAAATGCTCCGGAAACAGCGGAAATGCCAGGAGCGGTTTTAATTATCTGCAAGGCGGGTCTTAATACATTACCGGTGGTATTTTCGGCACCGGCGACTTCGCCGTCGGCTTTGTCCATTTTTACCATCATGGAAGCAAAAAATAAGGGATCGAGCATGGTAGCTTTGGCCTTGTCCAGATCCACACCTTTGCTCTTGCGCATTTCATAAAAGGCTTGTACAAAATCATCAAAATAGGGAGCTTTAGCAGGATTGATTATTTCTGCGCCGGAGAGATCGGCTCCTATTTTGCTGGCCAATGCTTTAACTTCTCCCTCATCACCTAGAAGAATAGGATTAGCGACTTTGCCGGCAACAATACCTTTGATTGCTTGCAGAGTTCTTTCCTCAGTACCTTCGGGAAGAACTATGGTTTTGGTGTTCTTTGCTGCTTTTTCTCTAATTTGTTCCAACAGATTCATTTTTTTACCTCCCTTTAATTTGTAAAATATTCTTTTATGTTCGCTCAGACATTTCTTGTTCATTCTAGCACAAATGATAATAATAGTGGTAGAATTTATGATACTAAAAATGAACAAAGGGGCTTGCCTGTGGCTGTTCTCGGTATAGTAGCTGAATATAACCCTTTTCACAATGGACACCTTTATCTGATGGAAAAAGCTCAACAGGAAGAAGACTTTGCGGCAATTATCGTAGTCATGAGCGGTAATTTTCTCCAACGCGGAGAACCCGCCTTATGCGATAAATGGTCACGGGCTGAAATGGCTTTGCGCTGTGGAGCCGACCTGATTATAGAGCTTCCTTTTGGCTTCGCCGCCCGCAGCGCTTATTATTTTGCGCGCGGGGCTTTGCAACTGCTGCATCGCACCGGGGTGGTCACCCACCTGGCCTTTGGTTCCGAAAGTGCCAACTTGCCCCTGCTTAAAAACATCGCCGGAATTATTTCTTCAGAACCCCCGGAATATAAGACTATACTTAAAAGGCACCTAAGTTCCGGACTCAGCTTTCCATTATCGCGTTCGCTGGCATTACAGGAATATGCCGGGGAACCCCAAAGCGAATGGCAACAGACCATGCTTGGACCTAATAATATTTTGGCCCTCGAATACCTGCATGTGATTGCCAAAGAAAGGCTGCCCTTTATTCCATTGGCCATAAACCGCAGAGGTTCATCATACCACAGCCCGGAATTGTCTCAATACTCCAGCGCCACCGCTATTCGACAAGCCTTGCTGGGCAATGTTCATAGCAATGAAATAGCTCCGTCCCTGCCTGTACCGTGCCTGGAAATCCTGCAACGCGAAATAGCCCGGGGACGAGCGCCCATACAAGCCAACATGCTTGAACAGGCCATTCTTTATAAACTGCGTACTACTCCGGTTGAGGCTTTAAGCGAAATCTATGAGGTCTCGGAAGGCCTGGAATTCCGCATCAAAGCGGCGGCCAATACCAGCGGGAACTTGGAGGAGTTGCGCCAAAGCATCAAGTCCAAACGCTACAGTTTATCGCGCATCAACCGTACTTTACTTTACTCCCTGTTTGATCTTTCAAAGAACCAGATAAATTCATTTGATAAAGAGGGTCCACTATACTTGCATCTCTTAGGTTTTTCGGCAAAAGGTCAAAAAATCCTGCAAGAATTGAAAATTAAATCCGCTGTAAAAATATTCAACCGCGGCAGCGATATGAAGCGCTGTTATGACGAAACCCGTGATACAGTTTTAGGGGATATGATTGCAGCGGATGCGCTTGCCACCGATGTTTACAGCCTGCTTTTCCCAACTCCCTCGGCCCGTGCCGGCGGCCGCGACTTCACCAGTTCACCTGTTATTGTATAATTTTCAATTTTGTCTGTACCTAAAGGGTGAATTATGAATTGTGGGAAAGCTAACGCTTTCCCTAAATAATAGAACTAAGGTTTTTACTTGAGCCGATATTATGAATATAAATAAATTCTCAGCATTTCAACCATAATTTAAAATTTTATAATACAAATTTCGGTTAGTTATTCATTCTTGTTTGAAAACTCATCAATTTTTATGCGGATTTCAGCCAATTTCTCCTGAGCAGCCTCCCGGCCCAGATCCACAATCTCCTTCGACTTTTCGAAATCCCGCGGTGAATATGAATTAACCCGCGGTTGAATAAGAATGTCACTCTGAGGATGGACCAGATCAAATTGCTGTTTGCTCATTATATCAAGTGAAGTTAGAATAACATCCATTGCGTTTTTAATAACAGTTTGCTTTTCCTGGGAAAAGGTCACATCAACGGAAATTATCAGGTCAGCTCCCCGCAAACGGGCTACTTCAACAGGCAAACGGTCGGCTACCGCCCCATCCACCAGTATCATCCCGTCGCGTTTTACCGGAGTGAAAACACCTGGAATGGAAATACTGGCTCTAATCGCATCCGCCACAGAACCCTCTTCCAAAACAATTCTTTGGCCTGACAGAAGGTCAGTAGCAGTTGCCAGCAAAGGAAAGTCCAATTCATTAAAATTCTTATTTTTAGTCATAAGGGTTAGAAAGCTGGTAATTCTTTTTCCAGCTATGAAACCCAGGCGCGGAACATGGACATCAAAAAGCAGGCTGGTGTCCATGTGTTCGATCATTCTGCCGAGCATTTTAATATCGGCTCCGGCTGCATAAATTCCGCCCACCATGGCTCCCATGCTGCTGCCTACGATAAAATCAAAGGGAATGTCATTTTCCTTTAAGACCTGAAGCACCCCGATATGGGCAAGACCCCGGGCGCTGCCCGCTCCTAAAACCAGAGCAATTTGGGGCCGCTGCTTTTTTTCCGGCATTTCTCCCCCTGCCTTCCCCGTTAATTAGCTTAAAACACAAGTTTCGCACTTAAAACTATTCTAAGCATGGCCTCAGCCTTCATATATTATTTAGTAATCTCCCAAGCTCAGTATAAGGAGGCCCTGGCTGATTATGAACCGATATTCACAAGGATTTTTTATAATTATAATACTAATTCTATCCATTTTCATGATAATAAATCCCTCAGCAACAGTATCGGCCGCCTCAGGCGGGTTCAAAATATGGTACACCATTGTCCTACCCGCTTTACTTCCTTTTTTTATAGTAGCGGAGTTGTTGGTAAGCTTGGGATTTGTCAACTTTTTGGGAGTGCTTATGGAGCCAGTGATGCGGCCGCTGTTCAAGTTGCCCGGCTGCAGCGCTCTGGTAGTTACTATGGGTTTCACTTCGGGCTTCCCCATGGGAGCCGTTCTTACTAAAAAACTCTACGATGAAAAATTACTGACGGGTGAAGAAGCCGAGCGATTAGTGTCCTTTACCAACAATTCCAGCCCCCTTTTTATTATTGGCGCAATCGGAGTAGGTATGTTTGCCTCCCCTGTACTGGGATATATTTTGGCTTTGTCTCATTATTTATCCAATCTATTGCTGGGAATACTCTGGAGGTTTAAAGCTGTAGAAGTATTGTGCGCCCATGAAAAACCTGCTCACCTTTTAAAAACCGCCTGGAATGCCATGCAAAAGAACAGCAATTTAAATCAAAGTGGTTTTGGCAAGCTTATGGGAGAAGCTATAAAAAATAGCCTGAATAATATTCTGGCTATTGCTGGCTTTATTATCATTTTTTCAGTGTTTACCCGTATGTTTGCGGTATGGGGGCTTATGGACCTTTTGGCGGCCGTTTTGAGCAGCATATTCGCGTTTCTGGATTTGCCTTTTGCCATAGCTTACGGGATGGCAACCGGAATATTTGAAATGAGTATAGGATCGCAAGCTACTATTGCTGCCCCAGGAGAAACAGTTTATAAATTGCTGGCGGTAAGTTCCATCCTGGCTTTCAGTGGATTATCTATTATTGCCCAGGTAATGGGAATTGTCGCCGGGATTCCGGTGCGCCTGTCTTTTTATGTGCTTACCCGCCTGCTGCAAATCCTCTTATCCGGTGTTATAAGCTTGGGGGCTTATTTTGCTTTAATGGCGAGAAACCCAGGGGTTCCTTCTTTAAGCGTACCATATACCCAGGTTTTGTACTCTTTTGATGCCTGGAGTTTTTCTTTGTATTGCCTGCTTTTCTGTTTGCTTATGATCGGATTTATGATCATACTGCGTTTGGCACAGGAAATCTAATTTAGGACTTCATTTCCTCCCTTATATTTTCCTTCCCCTGAGTAAGTGCTTCCAAGCCCTTTTTAAGAACAATCTCCATATGAGTAAGAATACCATCGGCATACTCATCAGCATCCCGGCGGATATCCTTGGCAACCTGCTCAGCTTTGGCTATGATTTCTTCTGCCATCCGCATGGCGTTTCTGGTGATTTCGTTTTCATCTACCAAGCGTGCAACTGTATCTTTGGTATTTTCCATAAACTCTTCAGCTTCCACACAGGCTTCATTGACTATCCTTTCCTTTTCGGCCAAAACCAATCGGGCTGTTTCCAAATCCTCGGGAAGAATGGCTCTTAACCGGTCCAAACGATCCAAAAACCGATGACTTTCAATTAGAACCTTGCCGCTCAAAGGAACCTTTTTGCTATCCTTGACCATGTGTTCAAGCTCGTCGACTATTCTAAAAACTTCCATCATCGTTCTTTTCCTCCTCATTCAAGCAATAATAGTGCAGGGTTGACTCACCATAGTCATTAACCCGGTATTTCTCCAGATTGTCAAGCCTTAAAGGCAACGTTTTTTTGCGGCGGGTACGTATTATAATAATACCTTCTTCAGCCAGTATACCAGCCTTATCCAGCGCCTGCAGAACTTCTTCAAAAATCGGTTCATTGGTAAACGGAGGGTCTACATATATATATTCGAAAAGAAGTCCCCTTTTCCTTATTAAATCCAAAGCTTTAAACACATCATTGCGATGAACTTCATATCCCTCATTAAATCCACAATTAATTAAGTTTTCTTTTATTACCCTGACCGCATGTTGGTCCTTTTCCACAAAAAAGACCAACCCGGCATTACGGCTTAAAGCTTCAATTCCTACGGCCCCGCTCCCGGCAAACAAATCGAGAAAACTGGAGCCCGTAACATTTAGGCCAAGAATATTAAAAAGACTCTCTTTTATCATATCGGTGAGCGGCCTGGTATTAATGCCCGAAGGGGCTTTCAACCGCTTACCTTTCGCTCTTCCAGAAATAACTCGCATTTTAATACCTCATCCTTATTTAATTCGCTGTATCTATAGGATTGCCTTTTTTTGCCCAAAATTTTTTAAAAATTTCTTAAAAGATTTGTATATAATTTCTCATAAAAGGTAAATATACTATTACCAGATGATAATCTGGGAAACAAACCCTCCCCAACAACTTTACAAAATTCTCCTCTCCCCAAAAATGGCGACCAATTGGTCGCCATTTTTATTTGAAGCAGGGGGACGTTCTTTCTGCTTCCCATTTTTGGGAGGAAGCAAAAAGAACGTCCCCCTGCTTCCGCTTTTTTTAATCGGTCTGAAGCATATTATTTATTCCGGTTACGGATAATATATCCATAGGAGGTAATGAAATTTGAATGATTTATTAAAAGAATTCAGTATCAATGTTGACCTGGCCGTAGAAGCCCGGGATTTGGTACGGGGAACTGCCGACCGCGAAATAGCCGGTGTTGAAGAAAAAGTTGAACAAATGGAAAATATTAAAGTCACTACCATAAGCATTAAAGACCAGGAAGGAGCCAAGAGCATGGGACGCCCGATCGGTGACTATATAACCATCGAGTCGCCCCCCTTAAAAATCAATGACCCATACATTAAAGAAGAAATCATTCAAGCGATGGAAAACGGCATGAAAGTTTTGCTGAAAGATTTTCTCAAAGCTGGTGACACAGTCCTGTTGGTAGGTCTGGGAAACTGGCGGGCAACAGCCGATTCTCTGGGTCCCAAATTCATCGAATACAGCCCCATCAGCCGCCATTATTTTCAATATGCACCAGAGGCCCTGGTTGAAGGTATGAGACCAGTTTGCGGAATTGCTCCTGGAGTCTTGGGAATAACCGGTTTGGAAACCTTTGAAGTCATAAAAGGGATTGTAGAAAATGTAAAACCAGCCCTTTTGCTTGTAGTAGACGCACTGGCGGCTCAAAATGTAACCCGCATTGGCACTACCGTCCAAATGTCCAATACCGGGATTCAACCTGGTGCCGGAGTCGGAAATGCCAGGCATGCATTAGTTCAAGAAGAACTCGGAATACCGGTAATTGCCATAGGTTGTCCAACTATTGTCAATGCTTCACTTATTGCCAATCAAGCCATTCGAAAATTCTGCCTGGATAGCGGCGCCAGTTACATTGAAAACAAAGCCTTAAATTCTATTAAAGATATTCTGGCCCATTTTGGCGGCAGCCTGGCGGTTACCCCTAAGGAAGTAGATGAAATTATAGAAAACACCGCGCGAATTTTATCTATGGGAGTGGCTAAATCGATATTTCCGGGTATATCTCAGGAACAGTTGGAACTCTATGCAACTTAATAATCCAAATAATGAAAACAAGCGGATATAATTCAATCCGCTTGTCTTAGTTAGTTTATTATCTATTTAAGTGATGCAATTATTTCATGGTTCCGGCTTGGTTTTGCTGGTAGGAGTAGATCATTTTCTTAACCATTTGTCCACCGATACTGCCAGCCTGCTGTGAAGTCAAATCCCCATTATAACCTTGCTTTAAGTTAACATTAACATCTTGAGCAGCTTCATATTTGAATTGATCCATAGCTGCTCTAGCTTGGGGAACCAGAAGCTTGTTACTTCTTGCCATTTGCATTCACCTCCTTTGTTTTAATGTAGTCTTATTGTTTCCCCAGGCAGAAATCATATGCTAGAAGTATTTTCAAGAGTTTTTAATATTTTTCTTAATTTTTGATGGTTTTCTATTGATGATTCCTATTTCCTGACCAACCTCGAACTTGACTCGCTCCAATATCATATCGGGAACAGTTTTCTTTTCTTCCATTCTTTCACCTCCATAAAAAATAATACTACCGGCAAAATTCTTGCTGGTAGTATTAGAATGCTTTTAAAGTCCATATTCTATTTTTCCAATAATTTATAGTTAAAGAGAAAAACCCATGAAAATAACTCTATTCGACCGATATCAAATAACTATAATGAGGCTGCCCGCCATAGTGAAAATCAATTTCGCAGTCGGGATATTTATCCTGAATATGTTTTTCTTGTTTAACAGCTTCATATTCAACTATATCTTTACCATATACCAGAGTAATCAACTGACTGTCATCGTCTATCATTTTTTCCAGAAGTTTATCGATAACTTCGCTTATACTAGAAGCTCTAACAGCCACTTCATCGCAAAGAATACCTATAATATCTCCTATTTTTATCTCCAACCCGTTAATCGATGAATCCCTGACGGCATGAGTAACTTCTGCATATTTTACCTGCTCCATCTCTGCTGCCATGGCGGCACTTACACTCTCTAAGTCGCCATCGGGATCAAAAGCGATTAGAGCGGTTATAGCTTGCATAACCGCTCTGCTGGGAATAACCTCCACCGGCTTTTCGTATAATTGTTTAACCTGTAATGCAGTCATAATAATATTACTATTATTAGGCAACACGATAATAGTCTCAGCATTTACCTGCCGGCAAGCGTTGAGTAAATCTTCAGTGCTTGGGTTCATGGTTTGACCGCCCTCAACAATTATGTCAACACCCAGGCTCTTTAATATTTCAACTATTCCATCTCCGGTAGCAACTGCCACGATTCCTATCTTGCTCGGAGCTCCGGCATTTGCTTCAATTTCTTCCCAATTATTGATATGATTATGTACTTCTTCCTGCATATTGTTTATCTTAATATCACTGAGGCTGCCCCATTGTAAACAACATTCCAGCACTTTGCCGGGGTGATTCGAATGGATATGTACCTTAATCAAATCTTCATCACCGACCACCAGCATGGAATCGCCCAAAGGTGCCAGATGATCCTTGATATCTTTCAGGTCAAGCTTTTCCCCTTTTAAAAGCACCTCTGTACAATATTGAAATTCAATTTTTAAATCGCTTTCAGCCACTTTACTTGTAAGTGAAGGAATAGATTTAATCTGGTAATCATCAAGAAGAATATCTTTATCCTGCAGCAAGCCCTCAAGCGCACCCTCCAAAAAGAGCAGCAGCCCTTTTCCTCCCGCATCAACTACCCCGGCTTCCTTTAAGATGGGCAGCATTGAAGGAGTCTTGGCCAGGGTAGCATATCCTGCCTGAATACCTGCCATCAAAGTTTCGACTAAATCCTTCTTCTTGGAAGCTTCGTTTTCACAAGCGCGGGCGGTCTCCCTGACCACGGTCAAAATTGTGCCCTCGATTGGTTTCATTACCGCTTCATAAGCAGTATCCGACCCGGTCCGTAAAGCTAAAGCCAGTTCACCTGCATCGGCCTTTTCTTTTCCGTCCATACTGCGGGCCATACCCCGAAAAACTTGAGAAAGAATTACTCCCGAGTTTCCCCGGGCTCCCATCAAAGAACCCATGGAAACAGCCTTGGCCACCTTGCCCAGATTGCTCCCATAGTTCTTTTCCCCTTCTTTTACTGCGGATAAAAGGGTCAAATACATGTTGGTTCCGGTATCCCCATCAGGTACCGGAAACACATTAAGCGCATCAACACTATCGCGATTATGTTCTAATTTTATGCACCCGGATTTAACCATTCTAACAAAATCATTGCCGTTAATAAAAGCCAAACTCAAGTCGATAATCCTCCCTATTTACCTGCCAGAACTTTAACCCCTTTTACATTAACATTAACCGCCGCCACGTGAAAACCGGTATTGTTATTAACTACATAGCTGACTTTTTGAATTACATTGCTGGCTACTTCATTTATTTTTATACCATAACCCACTATTACATGCACATCGATAACCAGTCCTTCCTCGGACAGGCGAACATTTACACCCTTGCGGATGGACTCTATACCCAGGATGCTGCTTAGACCCGATTGTATATCCTGTGGAACCATTCCCACCAAACCATAACAATCGACCGTTGCCAAACCTGCAATGGTTTCGATTACTTCTTTGGCGACCTCAATGTCTCCCAGTTCAGTAGTTTTGAGCTTGTACATGGTATTCCCTCCTATTCTACTATAAAATAATTCTACAACTTAATATTTATTCCTCCTTCTTGCCCTTTTCCTGGTCTTCTGGTACAATATTCAGGTGCAATGTTTTAGAGAGGGGGCAAGAAAATGGCCAAATGTGATATATGTGGAAAAGGTATTAGCTTTGGCAAAAAGTACAGCCATTCCCATATAAGAACCAACCGGCAATGGAAACCTAATGTGCAGCGGGTTAAAGCAATCGTTAACGGAACTCCTAAAAGAATTTATGTTTGTACCCGTTGTTTACGCTCTGGAAAAATCCAGCGGGCAATATAGGCATATAAGAAAACCGGCCTTGGATGTAATATCTAAGGCTTTTTGCTTTTTTAAGCATCGTAAGAAACTGCAGAGCAGTTTCAACACAATTTAATCATTCCCGAAGGGAATCAATATAAGTGGTCCCCGTAGGGGGCAACACACCGCTGTAACGAGGCGGAGGATTAGAACCCGACTGCTTATTAAATAAGAGGGTCATCTTTTCGTCTCATTATCGCTTCTATTTCTTCAGGTTCAAAGCAATATACTTCGTTGCAGAAATTGCAGGTTAACTCCAGTTTCCCTTCGCTTCTGTAAATATCGTAAATCTCCTCCATAGTGAAACTGCTCATTACAGCAGCTAACCTGTCCCGGCTGCATTTGCACTTAAAAGCCAGAGCTTGCTCACTCACCAGATTGTAGGGTATACCCGTGAATACGAGGTCCAGAATATCCTCCAGCCCCTCATGGTTCTTCATCACTTCACTGATAGCTCCCATACCCAATATATTGGCCTCAATTTGGGCTAAAAATTCAAGGCCGGCTTCCGGCAAAGCCTGAACAAACAGGCCGCCAGAGGCTTTAATACTGAGGTCTGTATCTACTAAAACACCCAGAGATACCAGGGATGGAATCTGTTCCGATTTAAGATAATAACTGGCCAGGTCCTCGGCTATCTCTCCGCTGACCAATGGAACTGTACCGGTAAAGGGCTGCTTAAGCCCAATATCCTTGATTACTTCCAGTTCCCCCGCTTGGCCGACCAGACCTCCGACATCGAGCTTACCCGGCATTCGTTCAGGCAAGTCAGCCTCCGGAGTGGAAAGCAGTCCCCGTACATTACCCTGTGAATCAGCACTGGCAATTATAGTCCCAGCCGGTCCATTGCCATTAACTCTTATAGTTAAAGCATCGTTATCCCCTTTGAGATCGCTGCCCATCATTAAAGCTGCGGTTAAGACCCGGCCTAAAGCTGCCGAAGCAGTGGCCGAGGTACGATGCCGCCTATGAGCTTCCTCCACTACCGCTGTAGTATGGGCAATAAAAACACGAACTTGTTTATTATCATCAATTGCTTTTAACAGGTAATCCCTACTTATCATTACTTTACCCTCTCTTTTAGAAATTCAATGTCCATAATACTATAAAATATCTAGTTTAGGAAACCGGTAAGATTCCTGGCAACCAGCCCTCCAATGACCGGCCTGGCTGGTATATTCAGCCATAATTCACTCTAATCCTGTTATTTTCTGGCGAAATCATTTAACATTGATTTTTCGTTATTTTCTTATAAACATAAGCAACCTGCCTCTAACCTTGCCTTGATTAGTTTCAAAAATCCTTAATCAAAAATCTCTGGTTTCCCTCATTATCCCATTAGCGCGTTTCTTTAAAGATTTTGGTGAATAGTTCACTATTTGTAAAAGCACTACCAATTACCGAGACTTGTCCATATTTCAGGCATTATAAGCAGTTTGTATAATTATTAGGACATGGACTAAAATTTATTTACCACTGGTGGTTAATCATTAAGCAGTTCTTTCATAATTAAACAGACCTCGAAAGGAGTTTTTATGCTTAACAAAAGATTATTAACGCATATAGTTTTAATTGCAATCCTGATTAGCGGAATAATGATTTTTCATACTGATAGTGTTTCGGCAGCTGATACCAACCTTAGCTGGGGCTCTCGCGGAGATGCGGTAGCAGCTTTGCAAAAGACTTTGAATAGCCAGGGATACTGGTGCGGTACGGTTGACGGTATTTTCGGAGCCAATACTTATGCAGCGGTCAAGAAATATCAAAATGCAAATGGCATTTCAACTACCGGCACGGTTGGCCCCCTTACCCGCAAAGCTTTGGGACTTTCTTCTGCCTCCAATAGCAACACTACGGTTTCACGAGGTGCAAGGACTTTTAATGTTATGGCCACCGGTTATTGTTCATGTAATAAATGCAACTATCCCTATGGTGGACAACCTTCTTACTTAGGCTACCCTTTGGGCAGGGGCATTATTGCTGTAGATCCCAGAGTAATACCCATGGGCAGCAAACTTTATGTTGAAGGCTACGGTAGTGGTATAGCCGCTGATCAGGGCAATGCTATAAAAGGCAGCCACATTGACCTGTGTTTCAGCAATCATCAGGAGGCTTTAGACTGGGGTGTCAGAACCGTAAGCGTCACCGTTTATTAGACATAGCAAACTACTCCCAAAAGCAGTTTGGATTATTTCCAGACTGCTTTTTCCGGTTATTTTGACGTTCTTTTTTAGGCATCGGAAGAAACTGCAGAGCAGTTTCAATACAATTTAATCATTCCCGAAGGAAATCAATATAAGTGGTCCCCGTAGGGGGCAACACACCGCTGCAAGGAGGGGGATTAGAAACCGCCGCCTGTTTTGTTAATAGGAACCCGACCACTTAAAGAAGCAGGGGACATCTTTTCGCCTCGTTTAAGCATCGGAAGAAACTGCGGAGCAGTTTCAACACACCGCTGCAAGGAGGCGGGAAACATATTTATATCCATTCCTTTCCTTCACTCAAGGCACAAAATGTAATAAAAAGATTTCTTTGAGACTTCGCCTCGTTATATAGTATCTGCATTAATCTTCTTCTCCAGCCCTTGTTTTACAACTTCCGGTACCAGGGAACTTACATCGCCTCCCAAGAGTGCCGCTTCTTTGACCGCACTGGAACTTATAAATGTATAGTTGCTGTCTGACATAACGAATATTGTATCTATATCGGGAACAAGTTTTTTATTCATCATTGCCATATGCATTTCATAGTCAAAATCGGTAACCGTTCGCAAACCCCTAATAATTGCACAAGCCTGTTTCCCCTGCAGGTAATTGGCCAACAACCCGCTGAAGTAGTCCACCTCGATATTGGGTAGATGTTTAACACTTTCTTCAATAAGGTTAACCCGTTCTTCAAGACTAAATAATGCATGTTTAGAAACATTGTGAATTACCGCAATGATTATCTTATCAAATATCTTGCTGGTTTTCTCCAGGATATCAATATGTCCGTTGGTAACCGGATCAAAGCTTCCTGGATAGACGGCAACCTTCAAAATTTTCTCTCCCTTCAGAATATCCTGCCTGTTTTATTCGTATATTTTACCATTTAAAAATGGATTTAAAAAGAACGCGGTCGAAGTTCTTTGGATCGAATAGGAGGCCATTAATTGGGTGACCAGCCTCACCAACACCGTATGTACCGTTTGGTCTACAGCACTTTTATAGTTTACACATTACTTTGCAGATATAGAAGCTTTATCCCAGATACTTGACCTTGCTCCCGTATGCTGCCTGTGTTTTCTACCGATTCACCCTCAGAAATAGTTTCCCTTCGATGTATGGGAGAATATGGGCTATTCTATGCTTGGCTGCTTATGTGTTTTCTGTTTGTCAGACCAGAGTTTTGCCTCGGCTTCCTTCGGATTCCACCTCACAATGGACACCCCTCCCTTGGCTATGTACCTGGCACTATCAACCCGCACCAGGGACTTTCACCCATTAAACTGCGCCCATGCCAAGCACACCACAAAAAAAAGAGACCTCAATGCGAGGTCTCTTTTTGAACCTTAAATAGATGTTATTCCATTGCCTTCCAAAGAACTTCGGCTACATCAAACACCTTGGTGTTTTCTTCGGCTTCCGCAGCTTTAACTCCGTCGGAAATCATGGTCAGACAGAACGGGCAATTGGTAACAATCATTTCTGGATTTGGCACCAGCAACTGGTCAGTTCTGGTATCATTAATACGTTTGTATTGAATTCCATCTTTAAGCACGGCTTCTTCTTCCAGCCACATCCGTCCTCCACCGGCTCCACAACAGAATCCAAATTCCTTACCCTTTTCAATTTCAACAACTTGGCCGCCCGCAGCTTTCAGAACGTTTCTCGGCTCTGCATATATACCATTGTGCCGGCCCAGGAAGCAGGAATCATGATAAGTCATCTTGACTCCAAGCGGTTTGGCTCCTTTGAGTTTGCCTTCGGCAATCAACTTGGCCAAAATCTCGGTGTAATGGTAAACTTCAAAATTGCCGCCCATCTGCGGGTATTCATTCTTCAGTGCAGTGTAACCATGCGGACATACAACGATTATTTTCTTGACGCCGTAATTGTTGAAAGATTCAAGGTTCTGGTTAACCAGAGTTTGGTAGAGATATTCGTTGCCCAAACGGCGAGCCGAATCTCCGCAGCAATACTCTTCAGTTCCCAGGTAGCCGAAGCTAACTCCTGCTTTATCAAGCAGTTTTACCAGGGCTTCACCGACTCTCTTATAACGATCATCGAAGGATACAGCGCAACCGGCATAGAGGAGATATTCAAAATCTTTACCGTCTTCCGGCAAGAGATTTACCATTTCCCGTACTCCTCTTTCATTCAGCCAGTCGGCGCGGCCAGCCCAGCCAACACCCCATGGATTGTAGTTACGTTCCATATTGGTAAAGGCCATTTGAGCTTCACCAGGCATATCGCCCTGCCACATAACCAGATTGCGGCGCATTTCAACGATTTTAGGAATATGCTCGATAAACATCGGGCAGTGTTCCATACAAGCCCGGCAGTTGGTGCAGTCCCAAATAACTTCGCTGGTAACTACATCGTAAAGCAGGCTCTGTTCCATCGGATTTACACCTTCGGCAGCTTCTTCAGTCATGGCGACTTCTTCAGCAGCTTCGGTGCCGTTCATTTTTGCTTCCAGCAGATAAGGAGCCTTGGCATCCAAATGCTTCTTCATGTTTTGAATAAGCGCAATTTTCGGATTCAGATGTTTGCCGGTATTGTATGCCGGGCAATTTTCCTGACATCTGCCGCAGCGGATACAGGCATCAAGATCAAGCAGATCTTTCCAGCCAAAGTCCTCAATATTCTCAACACCAAAAGAAGTTGCTTCTTCAATATTATAGACCATGCGGTTGGCTGAGGGCTCCAGATCACGGAATGTGTAATTGAGCATTCCGGTGAATATATGCCATAGTTTGGTGAAGGGAACCAGGCCAATAAACAGAAATGCTATGGCCATATGGAACCACCACAGTAAACGGTGCCACATCAGCATTGAATCCAGGGTCATGCCGCCAAATAATGAAGCAAACAGCCAGCCAAAAGGTGAAGCTACCTGCTCATAAGCGATTTGGGTCATGGTCGTTGATAACTTAATCTGAGCGCTTATTCTTAAACCTTCAATAAAGTAACCGGTTAAAAGAATAGTGAACACTAAAAGAATGACCCATCCGTCGGAAACTTTGGTGTCATTCAAGCGCTCTGGTTTTTGCATATACCTAATAAAAGCTAATACGATAATGCCTATCAAGGCCAGGAAGCCTAAAACATCGACTATCCATGACATTCCGATATAGGTTGCACCAGCAAGATGAGGCCATTTAATCATATTGTGCATAGCGTCCACACCGGCAGCCAGGAACAACAGTAAAAAGCCCCAGAACAGGAAAGCATGCGACCAACCCGCCAGCGGTTTTCTAATTACTCTGCCCTGAGCAAAAGTATAAACAAACCAGGAAGCAATACGTGCACCGATCTTGTCATTACGGTGTAGCTCGCCCTTAGCCAGCAGCCATACTTCAAGTCTCTTCCAGAAACCGAATAAAAAGACTCCGATGGGGATAAGCATTATGATATAGATTAGCCATTCGTAGGGAATATTAGCCCCAACCACGCGCATCGGGACTTCGTAACCACCTTCTAATGGTTCAAATCCAAAAATCATTATCCAATTCCCTCCTTAATAAACCAACAAAACAAGGTTATTACTGGATATGCGCAATCGCATATCCAGTAAACAACTCCCTAAAAAACTATTACTTCAGGTTGCCTATAAGCATGGGAACAACCTTGAACAGATCGCCAACCACACCAAAGTCAGATACATTGAAGATCGGGGCTTCTGTATCGGTATTAACACAAGCGATATACTTGGAAGAAGACATACCAGCCAGATGCTGGATAGCTCCGGAAATACCGCAAGCTATATACAGATTGGGGTTAACAACCTTACCGGTTTGACCAACCTGAAGTTCATGTCCCAACCATCCAGAGTCGATAGATGCACGAGATCCGCCTACTGCTGCGCCCAGCAGGTCAGCCAATTCTTCAACTATCTTGATGCCATCGGGACCTTTGCAGCCGCGACCGCCGGATACTACTACCGCAGCTTCGGTCAGTTCCGGTCTGGCAGATACGGTGGGAACAAAGCTCTTAACTGTCTGATATACATCAGCGGCAGTTGCAGCAATAGCGGGTTTGAAAACAGCACCAGCAGCAGCGCCGGGAACTACTTCACAAACACCAGGACGAATGGTTGCAAGAACCGGGCTTCCGGTTACTTCAACTTTGGCCAGGGCTTTACCAGCATAAATGGATCTGGTAAATACGCCTTTGCCTGCACTTACTTCAGCAGCAATGGCATCAGTTGCAAGTCCCAGTTCCAATTTCTGAGCTAAACGGGAAGCAAAATCTCTACCATTAAAAGTATGCGCAAACAGAACTGCATTGGGGCTGAATTCTTTGATCATAGCTACCATCTGAGCTACATAAGCACCGGTGTTGTAACTGGCAAATACGTCGTCCTCAACTACGCATACCTTGTCTGCTCCATATTTTGCGTATTCGGCGGCTTGACCTTCTACACCTTTACCAAATACTACGGCAACAACTTCATCGCCGAATTTCTTGGCCTCTGAAATCATTTCATAAGAAACTTTACGGATGTTACCGTCTCTCTGTTCTACTACTATCCATGTTCCAGCCATCAATTACCCTCCTTTTTTTATATAAGTAATCAATTAATTGATTTTATTTCTTGATTTCCACTTTTACAGTGTTCTTCATCCAGTCTGCCAATTTACCAGCAGCTACATCGGGATCATCGTCAATCTTAATACCAGCCTGTTTTGCAGGGGGCAGGCTCAGTTCAACTATCTTAACTTTGTTGTCGGCAGCAGCAGCAGCGGCTTCGCTAACCGGTTTCTTTTTAGCCTGCATGATACCCTTCATGGACGGATAACGGGGTTCATTCCAGCTAACCTGGCTGGAGATAACTGCCGGCAGAGTAACTTCAGTTACCTGGGTTCCGCCATCAGCCTCACTGGAGCAGGTTGCTTTGCCACCAGCGACATCGATGCTGGTAATAACGTTGATATGGGGGAAACCAAGAATTTCAGCAATACGAGTGGGAACCTGAGAAGATCCATCATCCGCAGCAACATGTCCGGCCAAAACCAGATCGGGACTCTCAGCTTTGATAGCAGCAGCCAGAGCAACAGCCCGCGCATATTCATCAGCAGCGGTATCCTGTTTTACAAGTATTCCCCGGTCAGCGCCCATTGCGAGTGCGGTACGAATAGCATCCATAGCCTTGTCAGAACCGGCGGCTACAACAACTACCTCTTTGGCTACACCCTTTTCTTTTAATTGAATACCACCCTCAACCGCTACTTCGTCATAAGGGTTGATTATTAAATTGATACCGGCATCTGCAATTTTGCCATCCTTCAATTCAATTTTGGCCTCTGTGTCGAATGTCTGCTTAACACACACTAGAACCTTCAAGTTCATTCCTCCTTTTCATCTAATAATTTTTAGGACCTCCTGAATATGGATAACGTAAAACTGAAGTTGTAATCTACCACCCCCATGAACGGATATATATCTTGTTGCCTACGGCAATTTTACCGTCAACCTTATAAGGTTTTGGTCTATAACATGGCGAAAAGATGTTTCCCACTTCTTTAAGCGGTCGGGTTCCTTATTAATAAACAGGCGGCGGGTTATAATCCCCAGCCTCGTTGCAGCGGTGTGTTGAAACTGCTCCGTAGTTTCTTCCGATGCTTAAAAGATACCAAAGTTAACCTTTCGCCACATAAATCGTATTTCCTGCTTTTTAAAAGCAATGAGTAAAGATTTTTATTTTATTAATATTAAATCCAGCTTAATCTTTTTGGTAAAAAAAGGTCGCTATCGACTTTAGTCCCACATCCCGGGCTTGAAAAATCTGTTCTGTACTGCCAATAAATAATACCCCGCCGGGTTTAAGTGAGTCAGAAAATCTCTGGTACAATTTAGCTTTGGTTTCTTCGGTAAAATATATTACTACATTTCTACATAGTATAATGTCAAATTCTCTGGGGAAGGGGTCGCGTAAAAGATCATGCTGCTGAAATTTAATCATTTTTTTCATTTCATCAACAATTTTAAAATAATTCCCCTGCCGTGAAAAGTATTTACTCTGCCAGTCGGCAGGAATTCCCTGCATAGCTTTGGCGGTATATAACCCTATACCGGCCTTCTCCAGGACTTCATTGTCAATATCCGTGGCCAGGATTTTATCATTGAGATTAAATCGTCTTTCCTTAAACAGCATGGCCAGGGAATATGGTTCTTCCCCCGTAGAGCATCCTGCACTCCATATTTTTAGACTGCCTCGCTCCTTTAATAAAGACGGAATAACTTGCTTCTCCATAACCTCCCAATGATTAAGATTACGAAAAAACTCGGAAACATTGATCGTAATATGCTCAAGAAAGCGCCTGTATGTTTCCTTGTCCCGGCCCAATACATCTACAAAGTCTTGATAATTCGCTACATTAACCGTACGCATAAAGCTGTTTATTCTTCTCTCCATTTGCGGCCGTTTATATGCAGTAAGGTTAATATTGCTCATTATTTCAAATTTTTTAATAAACCATTCCCAATTAAAATCATTATTCATCCTTGTCCCTCCCTAGGATATTTTACCCAGAACTTTGTCTATTGCAAGCAGCGTGTTCTCAATATCCTCGGGCTGGTGTGCAGATGAAACAAAACAGAGTTCAAATTGGGAAGGCGGAAAATATATCCCTTCCCGAAGCAAGCTCCGGAAAAATTCTGCATACTTCGCAGTGTCGCAACTCAAAACGGCTGCATAATTATCTATTTGTTTGTTAGTAAAAAACAAGCAAAACATTGATCCCAAATGGTTAAGGCTATAATCAAGATTATGCTCAGCCAGTATGGTTTTAAGGCCGGTTGTTAAACGGGCAGCCCTTGCTTCCAAGCCGGTATAAAAATCATCGGCTTGCAGAAGCTTCAGACTGGCAACTCCGGCAGCCATAGCCAGCGGATTGCCGGAAAGAGTTCCAGCCTGATATACATCGCCTTCCGGTGCAATCAGATCCATTATTTCCCGTTTGCCGCCATAGGCTCCGACCGGGAGACCTCCCCCGATAATTTTACCCAGCGTGGTCAGGTCCGGAGTAATACCGGCTATATTCTGATAACCTCCGTAGCAAAAACGAAAACCACTGATTACTTCATCAAATATCAATAAAGTGCCATATTTTTCGGTTAACTCACGCAAGGCCAGCAAGAAACCGGGTTTAGGCGGGACCAGTCCCATGTTGCCCGCCACTGGTTCTACAATTACTGCTGCAATATCGCTGCACTGCTCAAACAGCCTGGCCACTGAATCAATATCATTATAATCGGCGACTAGAGTCTGCGAAGCCAGGGATGAAGGAACCCCTGGACTGTTAGGTACACCAGCCGTCAATAATCCCGACCCGGCTTTGATTAAAAAACTGTCGCCATGCCCATGGTAACAGCCGGCAAATTTAACGATCATGTTGCGTCCGGTAAAGGCCCGGGCCAGCCGCACGGCGCTCATGGTGGCTTCGGTGCCTGAACTCACCATGCGCACTTTTTCAATTGATGGAATGGCTCCACAAATCATAGATGCCAATTCAACTTCCCCTTCGCAGGGAGCACCATAACTGGTGCCAAGTTCTGCGGCCTGGCATATCGCCGCAACTACCCGAGAATGAGCGTGTCCTAATATTAACGGCCCCCAGGAGCAAACATAATCTATGAAGCTGTTGCCATCAACATCATATACTTTAGAACCCCCGGCTTTCTTTATAAACAGGGGATCCATCCCTACCGCTTTAAAGGCTCTTACCGGGCTGTTTACTCCGCCGGGAATGTACTCCCGAGCCATGTCAAAAAGTTCTTTGGACCTGTCCAAACTCAACAAATATATCCCTTCCCAACGCATAAGATTTTGAAGCTATCATTATTATTATTTCTTTTCCCCATTCACAGCTTTCTCACATCAAACTAATCAATATATTGCATGCTCTGTTTTTTAAATTCGCGTATACTATCCAGCACTATATAATTTTTTATGCCGGTGGACTTGGAGATATCACCCAGCAATTGAGACAATTCTTCATTACTTTTGACATGAATCATGGCATACAAATTATATTCAAATTCAGGATGCATGTCCCGCAGGTAACAATGACTGACCTGTTTGTAGCCAGCCATGGTATTCCCCGCCGCTTCTGCCTGCTCCGGTTTAACTCTCCACGCGGTCATGGCATTTACTGTATAACCGGCCTTTTGATGTCTTAAAACCGCGCCGAACCTTCTTATTATCCCCCGGAGCTGCATATCCTTGATTCTGCTTATAATCTCTTCCTCATTAATCCCCAGCTGGCGGGCCAGGTTCTGATAAGGACGTGATTCCAGTACCAGGTCTCCCTGAATTAATTTCAGGATTTGCCGGTCAGTATCATCATATTGCATTTGTATCACTCATTTCAAAGGAAACTTTTATCTTAAATACCTTTGTTGCCGGCATACTTATTATCTTAAATCCGCTATCAGTTTGCAGCCGGTTTATAATCATCCCGGCCTCAGCTGCTGATGCCGCAGTAATTGTAAACCAAATGTTGTATGGGTTATCGCGTAAATAATTGTGGGTTACCCCTGGCTGTTTATTTATAAGTCCTGCAACTTCTTCAATCCTGTCCTTAGGCACCATGCAGGTGCAAAGGGTTGAATAGAAGCCCATATTCCTTGCATCAAGCACCGCACCTATCCTGCGGATAACCCCGTTGTCCTTAAGCAACTGAATTCTTGCCAAAATCTCCGATTCGCTGCATTGCAGTTTTTCCGCTATAACCCGGTAAGGTTCTGCATCAATCGGAAATTCCTGCTGCAATAAATCCAGTATTCTGCGGTCTAGAGGGCTTAACTCACTCATGGCATTTCACTCCAGGCGGCTGGTATAAACACCAATCATCCTGGGCCATATAATCGCCGTCGCGATAATAGTAAGCCCGGGCTCTACAGCCCCCGCATTTTTCCTTGTAATCACAAAGGCCGCATTTGCCTTTATAGTCCAGGGTTCTCAGTTCCTTTAGGATTGGACTTTCCAGCCAAATCTTATCAAAAGGTTTTTCTTTTACATTCCCCAACGGTATATCCAGATAAGCACAAGCCTGTACATCCCCTTTGGGACTGATTATACAATAACTGATACCTGCCAGGCAGCCCCGGGAATATCTCAGTGATAAGCCCTTCTTGTCAGCAATGCGCATAAACTGTGGAGCACAGGTCGGTTTAATCTCTATCTTAATTTTTTTCTGTTTTTCCATCAAGCGGGCAATAGTTTGCTCATATTCTTTTACCCGCAAAGCTTCTTCCTCTATTTCAGCACCTCGCCCGGTGGGTACCAGGAAAAACACATGATATGCCATGGCTCCCAGTTCAATGGCAAAATCGCATATAGCCTCCAGTTCGTCCACATTCCAATCCATAACCGTAGTATGAATTTGAAAAGGCAGACCGGCCACCTGCAGGTTTTTCATACCCTGAACGGTCAGTTCAAAAGCATTGTCCAATTTACGAAAAGCGTTGTTCTTGGCAGGGTCAAGGCTGTCCAGGCTTATACCGGCCGCCATAAAACCTGACTCCTTTAAGCGCGCCGCTACCTCGGGAGTTATCAGGCTGCCGTTGGTTCCCATTACCGCCCGCAAACCCTGTTCAGTAGCATAACGTCCCAATTCATATATATCAGGACGCATCAAGGGTTCGCCGCCGCTAAATATCATCAGTTTGAAACCCGCTTTTTTAATATCATCAATCATTTTGCGCGCTTGACCGGTGGAAAGCTCATCAGACAGCTTGCTGCCGGCATCCCGGTAACAATGATCACAGAACATATTGCACTGGTTGGTGGTATTCCAGGATAGCATCTTCATAATAATTTGCCTCCAATTATACTAGAGAATTTTCGCCACATCGCGGGCGAAGTAGCTTATTATCATATCAGCCCCGGCCCGTTTAATGGAAGTAAGGACCTCCATCATAACCCGCTTTTCGTCAATCCAGCCGCAGGCGGCCCCGGCCTTGATCATGGAGTATTCGCCGCTGACATTATAAGCAACTGTTGGATAAGCAAATATATCCTTGACCGCTTTTACAACATCCAGGTAAGCCAGAGCCGGTTTAACCATAACCATATCGGCCCCTTCTTCAATATCCAGAGCTACTTCCCGCAATGCTTCCCGGAAGTTGGCACCGTCCATCTGGTAGCTCTTGCGATCCCCAAACTGCGGAGCTGATTCAGCCGCATAGCGGAAAGGCGAGTATAAGCTGGAGTAAAACTTGGCGGCATAAGCCATTATTATTTTATCCTGATAGGAGTTCTCATCCAGGCACTTTCTTATATAGCCGATACGCCCGTCCATCATATCCGAAGGAGCTATTATATCAGCACCCGCCTGGGCATGGGAAAGAGCTTCCCTGGCAAGTATTTCGAGTGTAGCATCGTTATCCAGGCTGCCATTTGGAGCAAAAACCCCGCAGTGACCGTGGTCAGTATACTCACAAAGGCATACATCGGTGATTATCATTATTTCCGGGCAGCTATCCTTGATCATTTTAGTGGCCTGCTGCACCACCCCATCAAGTTGGTAGGCAGCACTTCCCACACTGTCTTTGTGTTCGGGAATACCGAAGAGCAAAACAGCGGGAATATTCATGGCCTTTATTTCTTTGATTTCCTTTCTCAGTTTATCAACTGAAAACTGGAATATACCTGGCATTGAAGGGATAGCGATCTTTTTGTTTTTACCGTAAACCACAAAAAGCGGATAGATAAAATCATTAATGGAAAGACTGGTCTCCCTTACCATACGGCGAATGGTGTCATTGCTTCGCAGCCTGCGCATTCTGTTAACCGGAAATCCCATAACCCTACACCCCCAATATTTTAATTATTTATTCCAAATCTTGAATTAATGGGGAAATGTTGTGCATTTCTCCATTACACTTATTATCATGGAAAGAGCTTTCTCACCTGAATTCACAATTCACCCTCCAGGTACAAGCAAATTTTTAACGATGGGTTTCGGCCTCGGTTAAATAACAGGCCGGATCTTCCGCCCACATATCCCCGTATACCGCCCGGGCTCTGATACGGCAGCCGGAACACAGGCTCTTGTAATCACAGGTACCGCACTTGCCGGTAACATATTTATCTTTTTCCCTTAGTTTAATCATTAACTCATCATCCGAAGTCCAAATCTGGCTGAAGGGTCTTTCCCGAATATTGCCGATGCTGTAATCCTGCCAGAACTGGCAGGGGTGGACATTGCCCCGTGGATCGATATTGGCAAATTTGGTTCCTGCCGAACAACCGCCGTGCATCTCCAGGAGTTTGATTATCTCACCGGACCGCTGCGGTTCATTTTGCTGAATATAATTGAGCATAAAAATTCCGTCCGCATGGTTATCCGTGGTCAGAATCTCTACTTCAACACCCTTGCGATGCAGTTCAACAGTCTTGCTGCTGACCAGTTCCAATATCGCACGTTTCTCTTCGCTGGTGGTGTCCATATCGGCCATTTCCGCACCGCGGCCCGCATAAACCAGGTGGTACATACAGAAACGGGGGATGCCTTCGCGTTCGATAATATCAAAAATCTCCGGTAAATCAGCCTGGTTATATTTATTCACGGTGAAACGGATTCCGGTTTTTACCCCGTTGCGCAAACAGGCTTTTATCCCGTTTATTGCCTCGGTAAAAGCACCCTGGTGGTTTCGGAATTCATCATGAGTGGCGGGGGCGCCATCAATGCTGATGCCCACATATTGAAAACCGGCTTTTTTGATTTTCCGGGCAACCTCATCATCAATCAGAGTTCCATTACTGGATATTACCGGCCGCAAACCGCTCGCTGCGGCTAACTCGCCCAGTTCAAAAATATCTTTGCGAAGCAGGGGCTCTCCCCCGGAAAAAAGCAATACCGGCGCTTTCATAGCTGCCAGGTCCTGAATCAGGGCCTTGGCTTCTTCGGTGCTCAGTTCATCCTTATATTGCCGATCTTCAGCCTCAATATAGCAGTGCTTGCAGCGAAGATTGCAGCGATTGGTCATATTCCACACCACCAGAGGCCGGTTGCGGTCGGAAAATTGCAAAAGCTGAGGCGGCAGTTGGCCCTCATACCCGCTGTACTTAATTACATCTGAAACAGTTGCGGTCCCACAAAGCAGTTTGGTGCATCCTATCATTATATTACCTCCATATCTTCATGACCTGTATCCGCCACAATGGCTTTTAACAGACCATCAATTGTATATTGCTTTGCCATTATATCCACATTAAAGCCATGTTCCAAAGCGGTTTGCGCAGTAACCGGCCCTATGCAAGCGACTTTAACTTTGCTCACCAAGCCGGGTACATTTTCCGCCCCGATAATTTTAACAAAGTTGCTGACTGTTGAGGAACTTGTAAATGTTAGATAATCAAGTTTGCCTTTTTTTATATTATTTAAAGTATCCTGGCTTACCTGACTGGCCGGAGCGGTCCGGTAAAGGAAGATTTCGTTTACGTGAGCCCCCCAACGCCTCAGGGTTTCCGGCAATACGGCCCTGGCTCCATGAGCCCGCGGCAGAAGTATCCACTGCCCCTCTTTGATATAAGGACGCAATGCTTTTACAATGCCTTCGGCCCGGTATTCTTCAGGAACCACTTCAACCCGCAGACCCCTCGCTTCCAGCCTATCCCTGGTGGCGGGTCCGATGGCAGCCAGTTTGATGCCTTTTAAATCCCGAATGTCCTTGGCTTCAAGGTGCATTTCGGCAAAAAATATATCAACCGCATTGACACTGGTAAATATTATCCAATTGTATTCCTCGATCTTCTGCAAAGCCTTATACAAAGGAGCCAAATTTGCTTCTTTTTCTATAGTAATCGAAGGGAACTCTATGGCCTGGGCACCCAAATCCCGGATGCGATTAAGCAATTGACTGGCTTGTGCCCGGGCACGGGTAACCACCACCCGTTTTCCCCATAAGGGGCGTTTTTCCAGCCAGTTCAATTCCTCCCGGAGTTTCACCACTTCACCCACCACGATTACAGCGGGGGGTTTAAAGGATTGTTCCTTGACCCTGCCCACAATATTTTCCAAAGTACCGGTTAATACTTCCTGCTCCGGCAATGTGCCCCAGCGAACCAGAGCCACAGGTGTTGAAGGGGCTTTTCCCTGCGCGAGCAAATTGCTACATATATATTCCAGGTTCTCCACACCCATCAAAAAAACCAGGGTGCCTATTCCACCGGCTAATTCCTTCCACCTGATAGAACTTTCCTGCTTGCCGGGTTTTTCATGCCCGGTGACTATTGCTAAACTGGAAGTGGCTTCCCGGTGAGTGACCGGAATCCCGGCATAGGCAGGAACGGCTATAGCTGAAGTAATACCTGGAACTACCTCATAATCATAACCATGTTCCCTCAGATATAAGGCTTCTTCGCCGCCGCGCCCAAACAGGAAAGGATCTCCGCCCTTTAAACGGGCTACTTTTTTGCCCTGGGCTGCTTTTTCCAATAATAAAGCATTGATACCATCCTGTGAAAGCGCATGCCGGGATGAAGCTTTGCCCACATAAATCATTTCAGCATCGGGATTGGCCATGGATAAAATCTCATCACCTACCAGACGGTCATATACTACTACTTCAGCTTCTTCCAAAATCCGTTTGCCTTTTAAGGTAAACAGGCCGGGATCTCCCGGTCCCGCCCCAATAAGATAAACAAAACCTTTCCTGCCCATATCAGCCTCCTGCGCACCTAATATTATTCAATATCCTGCCAGCTCCGCGATCCAGCAAAGTTTTGGCCAACTGCTGGCCCACCAATTCCGCTTCCAAGCAAGAACCTTCATTACTGCTTTTAATTACCTCACTGCCATCCAGGGCGGCAACTAAACCCTGCAGGAGAATTTTATCACCATTTACAGCAGCCAGGGAAGCAATCGGCACCTGGCACCCACCTTCCAATTCCTGCAAAAAAGCTCTTTCAGCCTGACAGCTTAAATAAGCATTTTTATCGTTAATTGCCTTCAGCAGAGATAATATCTCAGAATCATCCGACCGGGTCTCAATAGCGATAATACCCTGTCCCACAGCAGGCAGGATCACTTCGCAGGAGAGAATCTCACTTATTGCACCCTCCATGCCCAATCTTTTAACACCCGCATAAGCCAGGATGATTCCATCCAGATTTTCTTCCCCCATCTTTCTGATTCTGGTTTCCACATTGCCGCGTATTTCTACAAAAACCAGGTCGGGACGCAGCTTTTTCAACTGGGCTATCCGGCGCAGGCTCGAAGTGCCGATCCGCGCTCCCGGAGGCAGATTATAAAAAGTATAATTTCGGTTCGATATCAATACATCAGCCGGGTTTTCCCGCTCCAGTACCGCTCCGATAAGCAGCCCTTTTTCAAGTTGGGTGGGCAGGTCTTTCATACTATGAACAGCCAGATCTATGCGGCCTTCCAAAAGTTCCTTTTCTATTTCCTTAGTAAAAAGCCCCTTGTCTCCAATTTTGGATAGGGCTACATCAAGAATCTTATCACCAGTGGTTTTTATAATCTGCAGCTCAACTTTGAGATCAGGATGACTTTGCCTCAATTTCCCGGCCACATGTTCGGATTGCCAGAGAGCCAGCTTACTACCTCTGGTTCCCAATCTCAAACTTTTCATATTTTTCATACTCCTTATTATCTATCTGCAGAGCAAATAGCTTTTTCACTATCTCGGCATATAAATGCCCCTGGTTGCTGGCAGCCATTTCTTTTAAATTAACAACCGGAAAATGCAGGAGTTGGTTGACGATGGAATTAGCCATCGAGCTGATAACCTTTTGTTCCTGCTCCGAAACCAGGCCCAATCGGTTGCAGGCCCGCTTAATTTCATTTTGCTTGATTATTTCACCCTGATTCTTTAAAGCAGTAATAACCGGGATTACATAGAGACTGGCCAGCCATTCGTTAAACTTGACAATTTCCTCGCCAATGATCTGATCCGCTGCTGCAACCGCTTGCTGCCGTTCCAGATAGTTGGCATCCACCACATTCTGCAGCTTGTCAATATCATAGATTAATACTCCGGGAATGATTTTCAAATCCGGATCAATATCCCGCGGAACCGCTATATCTATCATAATTATTTTCCGGCCATTCCTGGATTCCAGCACTTCCCGGCAATTATCTTCCCGCAGGACATAATGGCTGGCAGCGGTGCAGCTAATAACAATATCAGCCTGACCCAACTCCCCGGCCAAGTCTTCAAACTTAATGGCCCGGCCATTAAAACTCTCCGCCATATTAACCGCTTTTTCGTATGAGCGGTTAGAGACTATAACAGAATTAACCCCATTCAGCATCAAGTATTTAGTGGTCAGTTCACTCATTTCCCCGGCACCAACGACCATAACGGTTTTATCTTCCAGGCTGCCCAGGCTGTCCTTGGCCAGTTCCACTGCCGCATGGCTGATGGAAAATTGATGCCGGTCGATATCCGTCTCGGTTCGTACCTTTTTACCCACATAAATCGCTTTTTGAAACAGGGCATTGAGTACTCCATCCGAGGCTCCAGCTTCCATAGCCTTTTGATGGGCCTCTTTTACCTGTCCGAGTATCTGAGGCTCGCCCAGAATCATGGAATCCAGCCCGGAAGCCACCCTGAACAGGTGTAAAATGGCATCATAGCAATTGGGCTGGTACAAATAATTTTTAATCAGCTCAGCTTCCATATTAGCATAGGCAGCAAGAAATACTTCCAGGGCCCGCATACCTTTTTGAATATCCCGGGCAGCAGCATAAACTTCGGTACGGTTACAGGTAGTTAAAATAACCGATGATTCTATGTCCTTGATTGCTTTTAAATTATGGTAGGCCCTGTCCAAATCAGCCCCGCAAATAGAAAACCGCTCGCGGATTTCCACCGGTGCTGTTCGATGGTTTAAGCCAGCCAGGAGGACATACATTGTTCAATCCTCTCCCTTGCCTTTTCTTTTTCTCCTGCTTTTAATAAACTTAAAATATCAGAGTTAACCAGATTTTCGAATATCTTTCTCCTCATTTCAATATCCAGAACGCCTTTCTTGATCTGAGTTCTAAGCTCTCCCAAAATCTCAACGAATTCACCATACTCAGGGGTAATAATTTCCTCCAGTTCTTCACGCAGTTTACGCGCAAATAAAGGACTTTTGCCTTCGGTTGATATCGCTACTACCAGTGAATTATGCCGAATTAGCGAAGGAACAAAAAAATCACAGTTGGGCGGGTCATCCACCGCATTGGCCAGAATGCCCCGCTGGCGGCATAACTCTACCACCCATTGATTTATCGAGCCGTAATTAGTAGCCACAAAAACCATAAATATCTCATCCAGGTCATGCTCTTCAAATTCGCGGGGCAGCCAAGTAATACTGCCGTCCAAAGACCATTCTTTAATTCTTTTCTCAACCTGGGGGCTAACGATTTTAATATTTACCTCATATTCCAGCAAATTCTCAACTTTACGTTCCGCAACCGGTCCTCCGCCTATAATTAAACAGTTTTTCCCGCTCAGATCGAGATAAATTGGAAATAAATGTGTCATCTTGATTCCCCGTGCAGTTAAATTATTTGAAAACTCGGCTTACGCCGAGCTTTCCTTATTCCTTATTTTCCTTTTTCGCTTTGGGTTCCAGTTCTTCAAAATCATCTTCCCTGGCCTTTTTGAAGTTCTGCAGTGCCTGTCCAATGGATTGTCCTACCTTCGGCAGTTTTCCCGGACCAACTACAATTAAAACAATGGCCAGAATAAGTATCAGTTCCCAGGGCCCAAAGTTGCCAATTAAACCGAACAAAGTGTTCCCTCCTTTATTCCCTACCATATATATTTACGATTCAAGTAAATATTATTTTTTCAGTCCCGATGTCTAGTGCTATTATGACAAAAAGCAATTATTTTGTAAAGCATTCGAAACAGCGCTTAAATACCGCGTTCTTGCCGTTAATCCTCAAGCTTTTCCCCTTCTTCGTCACTATCCCTGTTCTTCCCGGGTTTGACCATTTTAGCAACTATTATGCTAACCTCATACAGTAAATAGACCGGGCCCGCCATCATCATCTGCGATATGGGATCAGGCCCCGGAGTAAGGGCAGCGGCCGCTATTACAATAATCAGCAAGGCATATTTGCGATTTTTGGACAGGGTTTCCGCCTTAACAATTCCAAATTTGGACAAAAAGTAAACAACCACCGGCAGTTCAAAAACCAGGCCGAAAGGTATGGTAAATGCGGTAACAAATGAAACATACTGGTCTACTTTGAAGTAGGTCTCCAGGTTTTCGCCGGCAATATATATGAAGAAATTCAGGACCAGGGGCAGTATTCCGAAATAGGAGAATAATACACCGGCCACAAAAAGTAAAACACTAACCGGAAGCAAAATATAGACATATTTACGTTCACTAGGATAAAGAGCCGGTTTAAAAAACCTCCAGACAGCCCAGACCACCACGGGAAAAGCCAGCACAAAGCCGGCATAGAACGCCAAAATAAGTTTTACAAAAAACGCTTCGGTTACTCCCGTTACTATTAGCTGCTGGTCTAGCATCCTTAGGGGCAGAGTTATAACCGACAAAATTTCTTCATTATATGAAAAACAAAAAACTGCAGCAGCTACTATAGCTACAATACTTATTATTAAGGATTTGCGAAGCTCCTCAAAATGTTCGATTATGGTCTGTTTGTCTTCCGGTGAAAGATTGCGAAAATTCACGTTTTACCCTCTATCTTCCTAAAAATCACGGGCCAGTATAAAGTCGGCCATATTAAAAAGGTTCTTCTTGATAGATATTTCAGGCAGATACCTCAACTGCTCCTGGGCTTTGCGGGCATAATGCCGGGTTATATAATAGGCATAATCTATGCCGTCAGTATCGGTTATTATATTAATTATCCGCTCCGTATGATGGGTGCAAGCTTCAGGCGATGCAAGCAGTTTTGCCAGTTCCTCGCAGTGGGGACTATGCTTGAGGGCATAAAGAGCCGGCAGGGTGATGACCCCTTGCCTGATGTCACTGCCGGTTGGTTTCCCCAGAACTTGTTCATCAGCAATAATGTCAAGGATGTCGTCGGTAACTTGAAAAGCCATCCCTAAAAAGTAGCCATAGTCCTTTACCGCCTTCACTTGCTCCGGTGGAGCATTGGCAACCATAGCTCCCAACTGGCAGCTTACCGAAATAAGCAAAGCCGTTTTGCGCTCAATGCGCCGCAAGTAATTCTTCAAACCCAGTGTCACATTGTAGCAGCTTAGCATCTGAATTACTTCACCTTCGCAAATCCTCATGCTGGCCTCGGCTAAAACATCTACAATCTCACTGCGCTGGTATTTGGCCACCATTGAAAGTGCTTTGGCAAGTATGTAGTCACCCGCATATATGGATACCCGGTTTCCCCACTCGCTCTTGACTGTAGCAGTCCCCCGGCGGGTACTGGAATTATCAATAACGTCGTCATGGACCAGGCTGGCCATGTGAATAAGCTCCAGGGCAACCGCAATGGGAATAACATCTTTTAAATCCTCGTTAAACAAACGAGCCGACAGTAAAGCAAAAGCCGGCCGCAGTCTTTTTCCTCCCGCTTTGATGAGATGCAAAGATGCGTCATTGAGCATAACAATATTACTGTTTATATTCTGACTCAGCTGCGCCTCAACCAATTTCATTTCTTCAGTAATAGGACTAAAAAAGTTAAAATTAGACATAGTATTCCCCTTAGCTGGATATCGTATTTATTATATAGTTTGAGTCAAGTAATTCCAATCATTATTATTTTTACTTTTGCTCGTAGCGTTGGAAAATATCATGTTGAATATGCATGGCATCCAGTACTTTGCCCACTACAAAGGCTACCATATCGTCTATATTTTGGGGCTTATGATAAAATGCAGGCATCGCTGGAATGATGTGAACCCCCATTTCCGAAAGGGCCAGCATATTCCTTAAATGGATTGAACTAAGCGGTGTTTCACGCGGAACAATTATTAAAGGCCGTTTTTCTTTCAAAACCACATCGGCTGCTCTTTCGAGCAAACTTCGCGAACTCCCGTTAGCCACTGCAGAAAGCGTGGCCATAGTGCAGGGAATAATGACCATCCCATCGATCAGGAAGGAACCGCTGGCTATGGAACTGGCAATGGCATCATTGGTATAAAAGAACAGCTTGCCTTCCGGCAAGTATTTGTTTAGCGTAACTTCCAGGGAAGAATCAAAAACCCAGGTCAGCTCCTGTTCCATAACCAGGCGCGCGGCATCACTGCAGATTAAATGCACTTCAAATCCCCGGCTCAGCAATTCCGCAGTCAGGTTTATCCCGTAAATTACACCGCTGGCACCGGTCAAGGCAACAATATATTTGGGCAATTATATCCCCCCGCAAGAAATTTTGAACTATGAATTCTGAATTTTAAATTACTGAGGACATGCTTCTGCATTTCTTTCTATCCTAATGTCAATTATTATTCCTTAAAACAATCCAAATTCATAAGTAATCAAGTACATTTTCAGTATTCTTAGCGAAATATATCCAGCAAAGTCATAATGAATACGATAAGGCCGACATAGCGATTTATTTTAAAGGAAGCCAGGTTAACCCGGCTTAAATCCCCGGGTCTGACTATCCAGTGTTCATAGACTAAAATCAGCATTACTATCATTACACCCATATAATACCAGTATCCCAGGTTTAAAACGATCCCGTTGAGGGTTAGGAAAACCAGCGTAAAAAAATGGAAGACTGCTGAGAAAATCAAAGCGCCTTTCTCTCCGAACCGGGCAGGTATCGAGTGAAGGCGGTTAATCCGGTCAAATTCTATATCCTGGCAGGCATACATGGTGTCAAAACCACCAATCCAAAAGGCTACTGCCCAGCCTAATAAAAACGGTTCCCAGTCAAAAGTTCCGGTAATAGCCATCCACCCCCCGACCGGTCCAATACCGATAGCAATACCCAAAATAAGGTGACACCACCAGGTGAAACGCTTGGTATATGAATACAGCCAGAGGATGATTACCGCCAGGGGAGCAAGTTTCAAACAGAGTGGGTTGAGTTGGGCCGCCGCATAAAAAAGTAGCGCGAAACATATAAGCACCGCCAGCCAAATCCGTGAGACTGAAAGCCGGCCCGCAGCTAGAACCCAGTTGGAAGTGCGGGGATTGGCCCGGTCTATTCGGCGGTCAATCAGACGATTGAGACAAAGCGCGGCGGTCCGGGCACCGATCATAGCCACGGTTATCCACCACAACTGTCGTACGCCGGGCAGTCCCGGCAGGGCCAGGAAAGCTCCCAAATAGGCAAAAGGCAGTCCAAACAGAGTGTGCCCGAAATCAACCATATTCAGAAATTCTTTTAGTTTAGTCAATTCCGTAGTCACTCCATTTTTTATTAACCAGTTCAATTATATCGCGGCTCATTACGATATCTTTGGGCCATTCACGGGTGTGCCCTTCATCAGGCCATTTTTTGGTGGCGTCAAAACCCATTTTGGAACCAAACAAAGGCAGAGGTGCGGAGTGGTCAAGAACATCCAGAGGCCCTTCAACGATCATGGTGTCGCGCCGAGGGTCGACATTGTTGAATACTTTCCACATAACCTCGGAAACATTTTGCACATTAACATCTTCATCAACTACAACAATGAATTTGGCAAACATCATTTGCCCCATGCCCCAGAGGGAACTCATAATCTTTCGGGCATGGCCGGGGAAGGATTTTCTGATCGAAATCAATACACAGTTGTGAAAAACCCCCTCCATGGGCAGGTGCATATCTACAACCTCAGGCAGTTGAAATTGCAGCAAGGGCAGGAAAATTCGTTCGGTGGCCAAGGCCATATAACAATCCTCCTGGGGAGGTTTGCCCACAATAGTAGCAGGGTAGACGGCGTTTTTCTTCCGGGTGATGCACTTTACATGAAACACCGGGTATTCCCCGGCCAGGGAATAATAACCGGTATGATCACCGAAGGGTCCTTCTATTCTGCTCTCGACCGGGTCAACATAACCTTCCAGGACTATTTCCGCATCAGCCGGAACTTCCATATCAATGGTTTTGCATTTTACCAGATCCACCGGTTTTTTTCTGATAAATCCGGCAAAAATCAATTCGTCAATATCTTTGGGTAACGGTGCCGTGGCCGCATAGGTAATAGCCGGATCGCCCCCCAGGGCTATGGCGACTTCGGTTGGCCTGCCCAGCTTACAGTTTTTGCGGTAATTCTGGGCCCCGTCATGATGCATATGCCAGTGCATTCCGGTGGTTTTTTCATCATAAACCTGCAGGCGATACATACCCACATTCCGCTTACCGCTCTCCGGGTCCCTGGTATAAACCTGAGGCAATGTTATAAACCGGCCTGCGTCTTCAGGCCAGCACTTTAATACTGGCAGCCCAAAAAGAGAAGGAGACATATCCACAATTTCCTGGCAAGCCCCACTTTTTACCATGCGGGGCATAAAGGATGAAACTTGAGCCAATTTGGGCAAAACTTTAACTTTATCAAGCAGTGATTTGGGCATGTTATCAGCTAAATCCAGAAATGAAATTATTTCGCCGGCCAGATCATCCAATTCTTCCACTTGCAGACTCATAGCCATACGTTTCACACTGCCAAAGGCATTGATGAGCACCGGCAGTTCGGAATCCTTTACTTTTTCGAACAATAAAGCCGGGCCATAAGCTTTACTGACTCTATCCGTGATTTCGCTTATTTCCAGTTCCGAATCTACTTCAGTGCTGATTCTTTTCAATTCACCGGCTTGATCCAAGACCTGTATGAATTCTTGTAAATCCTTGTAAGCCATAAAATCCCCCCAGCTAGTATTCAAACAGTAAAACAGCCTAAACCGGAATCAAAAATCATGAATAAACACTTAACCGGCAGGCTGTTTAAAACTCTATACCACGGCAAATCCATCTATATTGCATAGCAAGCCATGCAGTTTGGTTATTACTTTTTCGAGGGTGCTATTACCGGCATTGTTTTGCTGCTTTATTTCCTTAAAAATTTGTTCGGTTTCGTGCATATAGTTGTGCATCTCCTGTTGCAGATTTTCAAAAGCCAATAGCTCTATTGACATACCCAAAGCCAAACCCATTTGCCGGTACATCTCCTGGTTTTCTTCATCGATACCGGTTAATTGGGCAGCGGTTTCAAAAGCCCGCATATATAGAGGACCTCTGGTCCTCTTAACTGCTTCCAGTTGATCTATTTGGTACTTATGCTGCAAAACCATACCTTCGTTAATTTCAGCCATCATATGCGCAAATATTCCCACCAGGTGATCGGCTTTGGCCTGAACCAGAAGTTTGAGCATGCGACCGAAAATATAATCGCCCAGCAGAATACTGAACTGTAATTTCTGGTTATGCTCCTGACCCTCCTTATCATCTTTAACCAGGGCATGAATGCTGTTGGCTAAATACAAAGTTTTAAAAATATTGGCCATGGCAATGGAAATCTGGCGATCCAGACCATTAAATCTATAAATACCCAGAACCACTAAAGGGAGCATGTTCCAGGTTACATCACTCTCAAGTTGTTTAATATAATCACTTAAATCTTCCCACCATGGCAGGAGACTATTTTTAAATACCACGTCCAGCTCAAGAATTTCCGTTCTAAAATCCCTGGCAAAAATATGTTTCATTACAACTTGTCCTCCCAAGTAATTCTTAGCCTTACTCATACTTAGTACATTATACAAAATTGCAGACTTTTTGCCTCGACTTTTTTTATGGAAATTAAATATTTAAACATCCTAAGAAACTGCGGAGCAGTTTCAACACACCGCTGCAACGAGAAGGGAGACTATAATTCGCTGCCCTGTTTAGTTCATAGGGACCCGACCATTTAGTGTAGAACATATTTTTGCCTCGTTATTAGTTCTTAATTAATCTGCCTTTTTATAAACTAAATATAAAAGAAAACTCAGGCATCCTATCCACAAATAACCATGTCTTTTTATAATAAGGAAATTTTTTAAAAATTTTATTGAATTTAAGCAGGATTTTTACTTTTGGAAGGGAAAGAAACTATTAGGCAATTTTTTGTTTTTATTTTTCCATCCCTAAAATGTTTTTACCCAAGTTTGCATAATACGATAAAGGAGGTGAATAGTTTACAAGAACTTTGCAATTTTGCAAAGCGGGTTTTCATTATTATATTTGGCATAGATACATGGCAGATCAGCGGTTTGGGAACCTGCTGATTATAGCTTAGAAAAGCCAGATAAAACATCTCTAGAAAGAAAGAAAAAATAGAAATATTAAGGGGGAACTAAATATGGCAGAAATTAACGAAGTTGTAATGGTCAGCGCGTGCCGGACACCTATCGGAGATTATGGCGGAACATTACAGTCGGTAAGAGCCAATGAACTGTCCAAATTAACCGTTGCTGAAGCACTAAAAAGAGCAGGCATTGAAGCTTCCATGGTAGACGATCTAGCCATGGGTATGTGTCTGCACCATGGCAATGGTTCCTGTCCCGCCCGTATAGTAGCTATCGAATCCGGCTTGCCGGATAGTTCAAATGCTATGATGGTCAATCAGAACTGCGCTTCAGCAATGCGGGCTGTGGAAATTGCAGCCCACAACCTTATGCTGGGTAAAACTGAAATTGCGGTAGTGGTTGGCACCGAGAGCATGAGCAATATTCCTTATACCGTACAGAACGCCAGGTTCGGCTACAGAATGGGAGATGGCAAGCTTCAGGACGCTATGCTTAATGATGGTCTGGTATGCAAATTGGCCGGCGGCATCCATATGGGTGGAACTGCTGAAAACATCGCAGAAAGATATGGCATATCCAGAGAAGAATGCGACCAGCTTGCACTCATGAGTCATGTCAGGGCATTAGCAGCTAATGATGAAGGCAGATTCAAGAGAGAAATCATTCCCGTTCCCATAAAAATAAAGAAGAAAGACGCTTTGTTCGAAGCCGATGAGCACCCCATCCGGGGAGCTAGCATGGAGGCTATGGCCAGATTGGCACCGGCCTTCCGGAAAAACGGAGTAGTAACCGCAGCCAACGCCTCCGGTTTGAATGACGCCTCGGCGGCGGCAGTATTAATGACTAAAAAGAAAGCCGACGAGCTGGGAATCAAGCCCTTAATGAAACTGGTAAACATCTGCGCTGCAGGCGTTGATGCCAAGGTTATGGGTCTAGGTCCGGCAGTGGCCATTCCCAAGGTTTTGAAACAGGCAGGAATGAATTATGATCAGGTAGATTACTGGGAAATCAATGAAGCCTTTGCCGCCCAGGTAATCGGGGTTGGCAAAATGATAAAAGAGGAAGCCGGTATTGAACTCAATATGGGTACTCTCGATAAGCCCGGCAACATCAACAACAACGGTTCAGGAATCGGTCTGGGCCACCCGGTTGGATGTACCGGATTGAGAATAATCGTCAGTCTCTATTACGAAATGGAAAGACTGGGCGCTACTACCGGCGGAGCTTCCCTTTGCGTAGGCGGCGGTGCGGCTATGGCTTCACTGTGGACCAGAGATATATAGATAAGTTTTAAACCAGAATTATACCAAAGAGGCTATCCCAAAAGGATAGCCTCTTTTTTAATCACAAAATGATGTAAATCTAGCATAATTAGGATATGGAAAAGAAAGCGAACAAAGATAATATTTAAAGACTACGATATGACCCAAATGTTTCTTCCGATGAATATGGAAGCCCTGATCCCGCAGAATCATGATTCTGCACCTCAATCCATTTTGGGATTTGGGACAGCCTCTCTTTATATTGTTGTGAATTGTTCAGGTTAGAAAGTCAGCGGGAACAAAAAATAACAGGCCTCACTTGCTTTATTTCAAGTAAAGCCTGTTATTTTTCGTTAAATACTTTCCTGCAAATTCTTCGGTCTACTAAAATAGTATCCCTCCTAAATATTTGCCACCAAGCGTTCTTCTGGCTGCTCCATTAAACCCCTTTTTATTTCCGATGCCTTAACATAATCGGCACCAAACATTTTCGCCAGATAATTGCAGGCATCCCAGGGATTAACCTTTTCTCCACAGGTAAATACATCTACAGCCGCATATCCTAATTCTGGCCAGGTATGAATCGCCAAGTGAGATTCTGAAATTACAACTACTCCACTCACCCCTTGAGGGCTAAATTTGTGAAATACAAATTCTCTAATTTCGGCGCCAGCCTCCAAAGCAGCGTTGATCATGATATCCTCAACTTTTTTAATATCATTCAACACTCCAAATCGACATCCATAAATCTCCGCTAATACATGTCGCCCCAAAGACTGCAATAATGTAGCCTCCTTCCATATTTTTTATAAATCCCAAACCTCCTTTTTAAAAGTCTTCAAAAAGATACATGTAGAATTTTAGCACATTTCTGTTACATGTCAATAAACTTGTTTGCTTGTTAAAAATTCCATATTACTGCATCTTTGAACAGCTTATCCTTATAGCCAAAGTCTCCAGATTTATTTAAGCACCGGAAGAAACTGCGGAGCAGTTTCTTCACACGGCTGCAACTAGTGGAATATTAGAACCCGCTGCCTGTTTTGTTGATAGGAGCCGACCACTTAAGAAGCGGGGGGATTTCTTTCGCTAGTTATAATTAAAGAGGATATAAGCTGCAGCAACTTGCAACCGCCACAATCAATCTAATCCTGGCATTATTTTATTCTAAAGCAGGAAATAATAACCGAGTATAGAATTTCATATGCTATGCAAATAGGGGGTCGGTTTTAATGAGATTCTACCATACTTTTATAAGATTACTATTATTTTCCCTGTTCTTACTCCTGAATATACCTAATGTTGTTCTGGCCGCAGATCAACCGGATAAAAGGGCGGTAATCCTGGTCATGGATTATTGTGATGTTTCGGATCTGGAACAAGCCAATACTCCTAACCTGGACCGCTTAATAAGCAAAAGCGGAACCGCCTTGATAAATATCCGCACCAAAAGCAAACTGCCATCCAGTTCTTATATGTCACTGGCGGTGGGAAACAGAGTAGGTCTCATCCCCAATTGCGAATACTCATTTAACAGCCAGGAATATGTCAAGGATCTGCCCAATATATTTGTTGATGAGAACTCCAAACTCAAAGCTGGCACTATATATGGACTTTTTACCGGCAATTCCGCGTTACCAAATGAAGTTATCAATCTTTACAGTGAGCCCTTAAAAAAATATGCCAGTAAATATTATCCGGTTTTTGAAATCGGCCAGCTCGGTAAACTCGCCCGGGAGTCCGGTTTAAACGTAGCTGTTCTTGGCAACTCGGATACCAGTACTTTTATCGACCGAAATATCGTCCTCCTGGCTATGGATGAAAACGGCCGGGTCCCCCGGGGAAATGTCAGCCGCACCCTCCTGGAGAGCGACCCCCAAAGTCTAGGAGGGGTCCGCAGCAACCATCAGGTCTTGTTGGAACAAATAAATCATCTGCTGCCCGGTACCGATATTCTGGTCGTGGACATGGGTGATACCAGCCGGGTGGAGAAAAGCCGGGAAAACTGTTCGGAGCAGCAGCTCCTTCTGCATCGCCGGAAGGCTATAGAACAAAATGACCGCTTAATTGGCAAAATCATGGCCAAGCTGGATATGAAACAAACCCTGCTGGCAATTTTGACACCTAATCCCAATAAGGATATGACTTTGCAAGGTAATTTTGCCTTAACACCCATAATAATGTATAAACCTGAAGACGGGCCGGGACTACTCACTTCTTCCACTACCCGGCGCAGCGGTGTGGTAAACAGTTCAGATTTTTTGCCGGCCGTAATGAATTATTTTGATAGCACCAAATTTCCAGCCGGCAGCGGTATGAGCATTGTTAAAACCGATCACAACCATTTGGAAATCCTGAAACAGCAAGCCAATTTCTATCTGAATCAGCGTCTCAGCCGAAATCCGGTTCATTATCTTTTCATGCTGCTGGCTCTTCTGACTATACTTTCCAGTATTTTACTCTATATGGACAAACACCCTAAACTAAAAAATTATTATTATATTATTATTTATAGTACTTTAAGTGTTCCAGTTGTTCTTCTTTTCCTTTATTATACCGGCTATAAATCGCTGCCCCTTACCCTCTTAATAACCCTGGGGGCCGCGCTATTAACGGGCAGTTTGCTCCATGCGGTTTGCCGTAAGCCTGACCGGGCCTTAATGATTTTGTGCAGTCTAACCACCCTGCTGCTAACCATAGACTGTTTTCGGGGAGCCCCCCTTATGCTTTTCTCACTATTGGGTTCGGATACCATCGCAGGCGGTCGATTTTATGGTCTGGGCAATGATTTTTCAGGGGTCTATTTAGCTGCCGCCCTGGTCTTTATCTGTTTGCTCCTGGCCCCATGCAAGATGCGCCCTGCAGCTAAAACTCTGTTGGGTGTTGTCCCCCTGTTAATTATAAGTGCGGCCATTGGTTCACCTAAATATGGTGCTGATGTGGGCGGTTTGATTACTACGCTGGTGACAACCGGTGTATTTATACTTTTTTATCTGGAGAAAAAACTGCGTCTCAAACAATTGCTTCTAATTGGAGGTACGGCAGTCCTCCTGGTTATTTTGGTGGCGATTATGGACAGCCTCTTCAGTTCCAATCCTTCACATGCCGGCAAAACTATTATTCTCCTGCTTAACGGGGGATTTCCGGCATTTTGGGCCATTTTACGGACAAAACTGGGCATCGTAGGCAGTACCATTATTCATTCGTCCTGGAGCTTGATATTATTGATCTGCATAGTTACCATACTTTACTTCTGTTTTAAAGATCGTCCGCGTATTCTTCGTATGGCTGAGGAACAGCCGGAACTCAACAAACTGGTCAAGTTGCTGCTTATAATGATCATAACCTTGTTTATGGTAAATGATACGGGAGTTATCGCCGCAGCTCTTGCCACCCTGTACTTGCTAAGCAGCATGGGAATGCTGCGGATACCAGATAGACAGACCTATGCAAACATCAAGTAAAAACGCCAGTCGTATTTAAGGAGGTGCCGTCCAGTATGCGAAACCTGGCAACTTCATTACTTCTAGCCTTTATAATTATGCTGGCAGGTGCAGGAGCTTCCCCAGCTGCTGAAACTTCCAAGCCCCAGCATAAAGTAGTCATTTTAATGATTGACAAGCTAAGCATTGATGATCTAAATCTTCAAAATACCCCCTGTCTCTGGTCCCTAAAAGACCGGGGAGGGCTAGCCTTGCTTAATACGCTTACCGGTGGTGACCGGACCACTAAAAATGGCTGCACAACTATTTCCGCCGGCAAACTGGCAGTAGGCAGCAAGCAGGCTGACCAGAACTTCATGCCAGCCGAACTTCTGAATGGCGAAAAAACGGGTGATGTTTTTACCCGCAACACAGGTATCATTCCTTTTGCGGATAATGCTCTGGTTAGTAGCATCGTAGTTATTAAGAAAAACAATGAAGCCTTGAATTTGGGTATGCCCGGACAACTCGGAGATGAACTGCATGCAGCCGGATATCACACCGCCGTAATCGGCAATTCGGATCGTCCCGGTTATCCTTCCCGCCCCGGCAGTCTTATCCTTATGGACAGTAACGGAGTAGTAGATCGTGCGTTTATCGGCGCAGCAGCGGTTAGTTTCAATAAGCGCCTGGCACTCCCAGCCCAGAGCAACTATTCACAGATGGTGAAGGCTTTTGAAAAGCTTAAAACCAATGATGTGGTGCTTTTTGAGTTTGGCGATTTAAGCCGATTGGAAGCTATGTATAGTTTTTTTGCCAAGAATCACTATCAGAAGGAACGCAGATTGGTTTTAAAACAAATCGACAATTGTATAGGACAAATAATCCGTAACTTGTCTCCCGAAACCTGCATCTATGTTATTAGCCCCAGTCCTTCGCGAAATTCTTTCGTACCCAGTGCATTATTGACCCCGTTGATTATGGTTAAGCCTGGCTTTACAGGAACCCTAACCAGTTATTCGACCCGCCATGAAGGTGTGGTTTTAAGCATTAACCTTAAAAATTCAATCCTGAACTGTCTCGACCAACACTGGCCGGAAAGTATTTTTGCCACCGCCAATCCTGATAGTTATCAGGTTCTGAAAAAACTAAACGAGCGGGAAGTATTCAGTTACGTGAACCAGACCTGGCTTCTAACGATCATCATCGGTTTAAGTGTCCTGATTCTCTTACTGTCCATATTGCAGATTGTTCACAAGCGGGGAATAGTGGTTTGTAATTTGATGCTTCTATTCGCTCTAACTATGCCCTTAAGTCTGCTGTTAATCGGTTTGTTTGATGTATTTGAACGCCGTCAGTTTATCCTCTTATTCCTGCTTATAAACTCAGGCATCGCCATTCTAAGCTGGCTGCTCGGCAAAGTATTCAAAATCAATCCTCTGCTTCCGGTCCTGTCAGCAACAACTATAGTAATCGCCGGGGATTTGCTTAGCAATAATACCCTCTTGGGCAATTCTATTATGAGTTACCGGGTGATAAGCGGGGCTCGCTACTACGGATTGGGAAACGAATATATGGGTGTACTGATCGGAGCCAGCATCAGCCTTGCTGCCCTGATCAGAAATGGCTGGGGAGAACTTAAAGGCCAGCTCTTTGCCGCCCTTCTTTTTATTGGGGTTACTTTTCTAATTGCTTATCCCCGCTTTGGAATTGATGTGGGTGGTGCCATTACCGCTTGTATCGGGTTGGGATACACTTATTTCATATTCAGACCCCGGAGTCCCAAGATTAATCTCAGAAAAATACTGTTCCTATGCTTATCGGCTATAGTTTTGGTTTTTGCAATGCTTGTAATAGATCTCAGACAACCAGCCGAATTTCAATCACACTTGGGCAACAGTATATCTTTGATTCGCAGTGGTGGCGCAGCTGAGGTTTTTAACATCATTCTGCGCAAGGTCCATATGCAAATACGGGTAATGAGTTATTCCGGCCTGGGCTGGCTGCTGCTGGCAGGTATGGGTGCGGCTCTGTCTTTTATGCTAAAACCCAGATATCGTATACTGCAGCTTAAGATCAAGATGCCCATCATCTATAAGGGACTCTTGGGGCTTCTGCTATCCGCTGTCATAGCTATTATATTTAATGATTCGGGAATCACTTCCGCTGCCAATTTATCTTTATACTTCCTGGTACTGCTTTTTTCAAATTGGAATAGCCTGGAAGATAAGGCCGACCCCTCTGAGGCTTGAACTTGTGCTGCAGTACCTATATAATGGGATAAGCCTTAATATATTAAATTGATTAGGAGATATTTACTTATGTCCAAAGCTAAGAAAAGAATTCTCACCGGAGACAGGCCGACCGGCAATTTACATCTGGGTCATTATGTGGGCAGTCTGGCCAACCGGGTAAAACTCCAAAATGAATATGAAAGCTTTATTCTTATAGCCGATGTGCAGGCATTGACGACACACTGGGAGAAGGATGAGAACCTGACCCGCGATGTTTATCAAATTGCATCCGACTATCTGGCTGTAGGAATTGATCCTGATATATCAACGATCTTGATCCAAAGCATGATACCGGAAATTCATGAGCTAACCATGTATTATTCCCTTTTTACCACGGTTAACGTATTGCGTCATAATCCGACGATAAAGACCGAAGCTGCCCAGCATGGAATGAATGACATGACCTATGGCTTTCTGGGCTATCCGGTAAGCCAGGCTGCTGATATTACTATTTTTAAGGCCGATCTGGTTCCGGTTGGTGAAGATCAGATTCCCCATATTGAACTGGCGCGGAAAATTGTCAGACGCTTTAACGACCTTTACCAGCCGGTACTGGTTGAACCCCAAGTACTGGTGGGGGATGTGCCGCGCCTGGTAGGAATGGACGGCAAGGAAAAGATGAGCAAAAGCTTGAATAATGCTATCTTTCTGGCTGATGATGAAAAGCAAGTAGCGGAAAAAGTGGGCAATGCCGTGACCGATCCGGCCCGTATTCGTAAAAGCGATCTCGGGCACCCCGAAATCTGTACTGTACACACCTATCACCAAGTATTTAACCCAATCGAGTTGGAGGAGATTGAATCGGCCTGCCGGCAGGGTAAGATCGGTTGTGTGGAATGTAAAAAACGAATGTCCGGGAAAATTAATACCTTGCTGGATCCGATGCGGGAAAGAAGACAAAGGTATCTGGATAATCCAGAATTACTGAGAGATATTCTCATGGAAGGGACCAAGAAAGCACATCGCGTTGCCAAAGAAACGATGCTCGAAGTCCGCGCCGCCATGAAGATTAATTATTTTGAACAGGCTTAAGCAGTTCTCACAATTATTTTAGAATAATAGAGGCAGGTCATTCGGCCTCCCTCTTCAGATAGAGTATGTAGACTGAACGGGATTCTTGAATAACGCAGCTATTCGCTACTATATTGGCGAGCCTAGCGAACATCCGTGTGCCCGCAGAGTGCTTTTTTTGTTCGGTCTAAGCACCAGCCACTTTTCGATAAATAACCCAGAGCAACATAATAACAAACAGAACCAGGCTAATAATCATATTTCTAGGCTGGCTGCGCTCCATTTTAGCCCACTTTTTTTCTCTATCCAGCGAATCCATACTTTTTCTTTTATGCCGTCTCCCCATGTTCAGCCACCTCTATTTTTACGGATTAATTTTAAGCATCGGAAGAAACTGCAGAGCAGTTTTAATACAATTTAATCATTACCGAAGGGAATCAATATAAGTGTTCCCCGTAGGGGGCAACACACCGGCGCAACGGGGCGGGAGATATGCTTTTCCCCATACATGTAATCCACTCAAAGCATGAGACGTAATAAAAAGTTTCTTTCAGACATCGCCTCGTTTAGAGCATCGAAGAAACTGCGGAGCAGTTTCAACAAATCGCCGCAACGAGGCGGAAAGGATACTTATAACCATTCCTTTCGCTTCACTCAAGGCATGAAACGTAATAAAAAATTTCTTAAGACTTCGCCTCGTTATATTTTTGATTTTACTGCTTGTGAAGATAATAATAAACAGGTAATCTTTAAGTATCGGAAGAAACTGCAGAGCAGTTTCAACACCCCGCTGCAACGAGGCAGGAGATTTAAGCATCGGAAGAAACTGCGGAGCAGTTTCAACACACCGCTGCAATGAGGCGGAGGTATATTTATAACCATTCCTTTCGCTTCACTCAAGGCATAAAAAGTAATGAAAAGATTTCAGACTTTGCCTAGTTATAATCCGCCAACTGGTTTGTTAATAGGAACCTGACCGTTTAAAGCGGGAGACCTATTTTCGCCTCGTTATACTAACAAAATTAAGGAGTGGTGGCTTTAGTCATGGAAATACCAAAATTCAACCTGCAGTTTGTGAATCAGGAAAAGCATCTACTGCTGCCCAATATCAGTTCAATTATTCTGGCTCAAAATCTTTATGATATTTTGTTTCAGTATGCCATCAGTGAAGAAAAGGAGCAAAGATTAAAGAACTTTATAAGCATTCTGGAAGCCCATATCAAGAGTAAATCCCGTGCTCCCTTTTCGCTGCCGCTTAGTGAACTGGAGTTCCTGGAAGAAGGCCTGGAGGAATTAAAGCTGTTAAACTGGTTGGAAGTACCGGTGGCAAGGTTTGAACTCCAGGTAGATTATGATAATGGGGAGGATCTGGAAGAGCAACTCTCATTGCTTCTGAACTTCCTGGAGAGTATTTTGACTTTTAAACGGGAAACAGACAGCAGTCATATTTATGTCTATCCTGACTCCTTAGCTATTTATTAGGCGCCATTGCAGTGCCAGTAAATATATTAAACAAAGGAGGTATTATTAATGGAATTGAAAGGCAGCAGAACGGAGCAAAACCTTTGGGCAGCATTTGCCGGCGAATCTCAAGCTCGCAACAAGTATACTTACTTTGCCAGCCAGGCGGACAAGGAAGGCTTCAAACAAATGGCCGCCATTTTCCTGGAAACCGCCGAAAACGAGAAAGAGCATGCGAAACTTCTCTTTAAATTCCTGATGGGGGGAGCAGTTCCTTCAACTGAAGAAAACCTTTTGGCAGCAGCGGAAGGTGAATATGAAGAACATACCAGTATGTATCCGGAATTCGAAAAAATTGCCCGTGAGGAAGGCTTCGATAAGATCGCTGATGTTTTAAAAGAAATTGGCGAAGTTGAAGAAGAGCACGAAAAACGTTACCGCAAACTCTTGTCCAACCTGAAAGAAAAAAGCGTTTTTAAAAAGGACAAATCAGTTAAATGGAAATGCCGTAACTGCGGTTATGTTCACGAAGGCCCGGAAGCTCCTGAGGAGTGCCCGGCCTGCGCCCATCCTCAGAGCTATTATGAAGTAATGGCCGAGAACTACTAGACAAGTAAGCTTAGACCGTCAAAAAGGGCGAATAGCTGCGTTATTCCAAAGAAAACCGAGCTTGTGACAAGCTGAAAGCGAAGTCACAAGCTCTGGTTGCCCTTGTACTTATTAAAGTGAAGAAGCCCGTTCAATCGACGTACCTCATGTACGCCTCAATCACGAGCTTCTTGAAAGCCTTGCTCTTCACCCTTTTTGCTCGGTCCGCTAAAGAGGCCGGCTCAAAAAGTTAGGATGCTATTTTTCTTTTAACTTTTGGGCCAGCCTGTTTTGCTGTCTAGTAAGCCAGCAAGGCTTCGCGTAATATCTTGGCTCCCAATATGCTGGTGTTATCATTATGTTCGTAGGGCGGGGAAATCTCCACCATATCAAAACCTACGATATTGAGATCTCTAAGTTCGTGGAGCATGCGGAATAAATCCCGCGATGACACACCACCTGCTTCAGGAGTACCGGTTCCCGGTGCAAAAGCCGGGTCCAGGACATCGATATCCAGAGTAATATATACGGGCTTAGCAAAAGTTCTTTCCTTTACCTCGCTTAAAACTTCCAGGAACTGGTCCAGAAAAAGATAAGTATTCTCCCGGCCGAAATCAATTTCTTCACGGGTTCCTGATCGTATTCCCAGTTGAATCAGCCTCTTGCTGCCCAGTTCCTTCACCACATGGCGCATTACCGTTGCGTGGGACAGAGTCTCTCCCAAATAGTCCTCACGCAGATCCGCATGAGCATCCATTTGGATTACCATGAGATCAGAGTAAAAGCTGTGACAGGCTTTGATCAAGGGCAAAGAAACCAGATGTTCACCACCAATTGAAAACATTTTTTTTCCCCCGGCAATAAATTCTCTGCTTACTTCCTCAACCCGCTTCAGGCTTTCCTTTATATTACCGAATGGAATTATTACATCACCGGCATCATAAAAATCAATTTCTTCCAGTGATCTATCCTGATAAATACTGTATTCTTCCACACCCTCCGAAACTTCACGAATACGCCAGGGAGCCCAACGAGTGCCGGGCCGGAAGCTGGTGGTCGAATCCATGGGAATACCCAGTATAACCCGGTCGCATTTATTAATATCCATAGAGCTCCCCATAAACCGGGCCTTTTGCTCTGTAAATTCATTTATTCTCATAATTATTATTCACCCGGTTCAATAAACTTCTTAACGAAGGGGGGGAGTGCAAAGGCTGCCTTATGGACTTCGGGGCTGTAGTATTTGCAGTCCAACTGCGGAGTGCTCTTGATAACTTCAGGATCATGTACTTTGGAACCGACCGTAAAACTCCATAATCCAGTGGGATAAGTAGGTACATTGGCCAGATATAATTTAGTTAAAGGAAAAACCTGCTTTATACCACCAAAAGCCATATTAATAATATCCTGGTTTAAAAATGGCGATTCGCTTTGGACTACCAGCATTCCATCCTCTTTCAGAGCCTCGTAAACGCTTTGATAAAAACTGGCGGCAAAGAGCTGCACGGCCGGTCCAACCGGATCTGTGGAATCAACTACTACGATATCAAAATGATTGCGATGATTCTTAACGTACTCAATGCCGTCGGCAATTACTACTTCTGCTTTAGGATGGTCAAAAGAACATGATAATGAGGGAAAAAAGGCCCGGGAAGCAGCTACCACGCGGTCATCAATTTCCACCAGAGTGGCTTTCGAAACGGCCGGGTGCTTGCTTACCTCACGCAGGGTTCCTCCATCACCCCCACCGATTATAAGTACGTTCTGGGGATTGGGATGGGAATTAAGGGCAACCTGGGTTATCATTTCATGATAGACAAATTCGTCTGCCTCGGTGGTTTGTATAGCACCATCCAGTATCAGCATGTTGCCGTATTCTTCTGTCGTCACCACACATAATTCTTGAAACTTGGTCTGTTCGCTTCGCAAGGTCTCCTTTGTTCGACAGGATAGCTTCAAAGCCGGGGTTTGGTATTCACTTACCCATAGATCCATTTTTATTCCTCCTTATACAATTAAGACAGAGGGGCAATTTATAAAATTGCCCCCAACTGCTTTTTTCAATATGATGCGCTATTTAAACCAGCGTCTGAATTGAGCCTATAACGAGTTAAAAGTATATCCCCCGCCTCGTTGGAGCGGTGTGTTGAAACTGCTCTGCAGTTTCTTCCGAGACTTAAATTTTAATACCACAAAGGTACCGCGGCAAAAGCACAACCGATTTTGTCCACCACATGCTCAGTAGCTGCAACCTTAATCTCATCAAGTTGGAGGCCTCTTACGCGGAAGGCTTCTTCCACCATCTTGCTGACCTGAATTTCAGCTTCACTCTTGCTGCATTTGGCAGCGAATTCCATAATAACTCCAAAGCTGTTCTTCAGTATTCCTACTCCTACTGCTGCGGAAATCAATTCACCGTGGTCGGTGCTGATTATTCTGCCAAAAGCAATGGGCAGTAAAGAGCCAGGTGGAATAACGAGCCCAGGGTCATATTCACAACCTGGGGGAAGTATGCTGCTGACCTTTAATAAATTGGTATTGCCTACCCGGGCTTTTAAAAGAGCGCCGTCAAAGGCAGTTAGTTTAGTTTCCCCTTCACAGGATGCCGCCGTAAGAAAGTATTTTTTGGGCAATGGTAACAATATATACACCTCCAGATTTTTTTACACAGCAGATTTATTATATACAAAGCATCCCTAAATATAAATAACTTTTTCGGCTCCTGAGAAGAAAAAATTTAAGGCTTTTATTAGCTGCTAGAGATCGAGGTCTTTTATAAATTCCAAAAATCTATCTACCGATTTTCGCCGCGTCTTTTGCCGGGGAAAAATTATATACAATGATCTTTTGGCTTTAGCTTCATTAATTTTCAGGCTTTTTACCTTTCGCTGCGGATCAAGTTTTTTAATAGCCCAGTTGGATATGATTGAAATCCCCATTCCAGATTCAACCGATGCCAGTACTGCTTCAGTGCTGCCCGCCTCCATATTGATGTTTAAATCTTCTTTGCGAACATCTTTGCTCATAAGCAGGTCTTCCACCGCTTTTCTGGTCCCTGAACCCTTTTCCCGGAATATCCACCTCTCGGTTAGTATTTCTTCCAAATTTATTTTGGATAAGCCGGCAAGTCTATGATCTTCTGGAACAATAACCACTAATTCATCTTCCAACCACGAAAAGCCTTCGACCTTGCGATTATTGATCCAACCACCCACAAAGCCAATATCCAATTCTCTTTCCGCAACTTTATTGAATATCGCTTCGGTATCCGCTATATCCAGGCGCATATTCATATAAGGATAGTTGTCTTTAAATTTTTTAATTATCTCAGGAATTATATATTGACCTGGTATGGTGCTGGCTCCTAAAACCAAACTTCCTTTGTTGCCTTCTCCGGCCTCTTCCATAGCTTTTTCAGTTTTCTCCAGAACTTTCACGATTTCGCGGGCATATTGATATAATATTTCGCCAGCTTCGGTCGGCTTCAATTTACGTCCCGACCGCTCCAGTAATAAGACCCCATATATTTCCTCCAAAGCTTGTATTTGTTTGGTTATAGCCGGCTGGGAAAAGCCAAATTCTTCAGCAGTACGTGAAAGATTCTGGGTTTCAACCACCCTTATATAGGTTTTGAAAAGATTAAAATTCATGCCCATCACCATCCCTGTCCAAATTATCTGAGGAAACCTTCCAAAATCGTGTTAATGGCTTCTTGCTCGCTTAAGCCCAATGACATAAGTTTAATGAGTTGTTCACCGGCAATCTTGCCAATGGCCGCCTCATGCGTTAAAACTGCTTCGGCATCCTCGGCTACCAGTTGAGGAATTGCCCTGATTTTCGCTTTGTTCATAATAATGGCATCACATTCCACATGTCCGCTGCACTCATTCTCTCCATATAATGCAGCCTTGAAAACCTGAGCAGAGTTATCCTGTGCTACGGAACGTGACAAAATCTGAGCTACACCTCCCTCACCTTCGATATGGACTTCAATATTCGACTCAGCCTGCTGATTGTCGTGAGTCAGCAGTCTTTCCACCACTTTGAGATTACCTTTTTCCTGAATATAAGCCACCGTGGATCTTAAGGTATCGTCAACCCCTTTGATCTGTGACATTTCCATCTCTGCAGTACCACCGCTATCTATTTTTACAATAGTAGTTGGATTAAGTATTCTTTTCCCCTTTCCGCTGCCTTCCCCATAGTGCCTTTCTATATACTTCATGCGTGCGCCTTTTTTTACGATGACTTCATGAATTCCATCATGACTGGAATCAGCATGGCCTTCATTGTGAATTCCGCAACCGGCTATGATCGTAACATCGGCATCTTCCCCTACAATAAAGGTATTATAAACTTTATCTTTAAATCCGGATTTGGTGAGGATTACCGGAACATGAACAGTTTCATTCTTGGTACCGGCCTTTACTTCTACAATCAGACCGCCATTCTCGGGGTTGGTGCTTATACTGATATTGGGTGATGACTGGCGCAATACAGCTTGTCCATCCCTCCGGATATTAAGCGCCCCCTGAGGCAGGTTTCTTATATCGGCCACTGCCTGAAGCAGGTTCATATCCAATTGATCAAATTTCATATATCATTTCTCCTCTGCACTGCTCTTTCTTTTTGCATTCAACATCTTCCCTGATTAATGGCCAAATCTCTTCAGGGGTTCCTTTAGCCTTGATCAAACCTTCTTCCACTACAATTATTTCATCGCAGATGTGCAGTACATTTTCATTGTGGGTAATTATAATCGCGGTTAATTTACCGTTGTTTTTAAACTTGCTGATAATAATGCCAATTAGCTTTTGAATGGTCCATAAATCCACCCCGGCTTCAGGCTCATCAAAAATACTGATACTGGCATCCCTGCCCAGCACCTGAGCAATTTCAACACGCTTGATTTCTCCTCCGCTAAGCCCTGGTCCAACATCCCGGTCCAGATAATCTTCCGGGCATAGGCCCACATCACGAAGGCTGGCTCTTAGACTGATATTGTCTATCCCCGGATGGGCTATTTGCAGCAAATCGCTGACTCTTAGGCCTTTAAAGCGGGGCGGCTGCTGAAAGGCATAAGCAATCCCTTTGCGAGCCCGTTCACTAACAGACAGTTCGCTGATGTCCTCGCCGTCCAGGTAAATATGGCCGCTGCTATGTTTATAGATGCCCATTATTAACTTGGCTATAGATGTTTTGCCTCCCCCATTAGGACCGGTAACCGCATATAGCTTGCCCGGTTGAAATTCCATACTTATCCCGTGAATTATTTCTCGATTCTCGCCATTATTGTCATTAACCGCCATTGTTATATTTTCCAGCTTGAGCATAAGCTTGCCTCCTCAAATAAGCGTAAAGTACTTCTTTATTCTAGCATAACTCATGGTTATACGTCTAATGCATAAATCAAGTATTTAAGGGTTTAGGGTTAGGGCAAAGAGTAAGGATTTGAGAAAAGTCTATATAAGCCTAATCCACAATACAATTATGTTTTAATTTTGCCCTGTATTTATAAAATGATAACACCACTTAGGAGTAATACAAATTTATGTATAGCATTCAGCCGTATTCCTCTTCTTCACACCTCACCCCTAACTCCTCACTCTGATATAAAAAGAACACCCCGCAGAGGTGTTTCAGGATGAAGACAAAAGCGAATTTCTTCGTTATTGCGGAAAGCCCGCTCAAGCAACGTACTTAGGCACGCCTTAATCATGGGCTTTTCACGTGCCTTGATCTTCACTACTTTATTGGCGAAGCGAGCATCCGTGTGCCCGGAGGGTGCTCTTATCATCGCCCTGGGAACTTGCCGACTTTTGAGAGAAACTGAAACACCCCTATAGGGGTGTTTCAAATAGCTTTGTTATTAAAAATATTATTTCTGACGGTAGTCTTTAATATTTGCCTTTTTCTTTAAGTCTTCAAGATAGCTGTCGAAGATCTCGTTTTGCTTTTCGCTTTGCAGCGTCATCATAATCCGGTTTTTTACTTCATCGAAACTCTGCACCCGGCCTTCTTTCAGATCTCCGGCCTTTATGATATGATAACCGAATTCAGTTTTTACTGGTTCGGTAGTTATTTCACCTGGTGAAAGTTTTAATGCCGCCGCTTTAAACTCGGCCACAAAAGCAGTATCCTGGTTGACTAAACCCAAATCTCCGCCCTGTTCTTTACTGGGGCAGGTGGAATATTCTTTAGCCAGAGCTGCGAAATCCTCGCCCTGCTTTAACTTAAGAAAAATATCCCGGGCTTCTTTTTCACTGTCCACCAGAATATGCGATATTTGTATACCCCCCGCTTCCTTAAAAGAAGCCTGGTTGTCCTGGTAATATTTTTGCATTTCCTCTTCGCTGACTTTTACTCCGGCGGTTACATTTTCCTGAACCTTGTTGGATAGCATCTGCATTTTCAATTCTTCCTGCAATTGCTCTTCGTTCATTCCACTGGCCTGCAAGTATTTCTTAAATTCATCCGGCCCGGTGCTGGAATTAGCTGCCTTTAATTTTTCGTACTGTGTTTCAATTTCATCATTACTAATGGATATCCCCTTATTTTTTGCTTCCTGCTTGAGTAAAGCTTGGTAGACCAGATTATCGAAAGCGGAATCCTGCATTTTCTGAACCAGTTCCTTATCTTTTGATTCATCTACGCTTTTCGAGTTTTGTGCTTCATAATTTTTCTTTATCAGTTGATAACGTTCTTCCCACTGGTCCCGGCTAATTTGGTCCCCATTGACTTCAGCAATCAGATCAGTCTTGACCGCTGAATTACAGCCGATTAATCCCAATCCCATAATAATCAGCAAAATCCAGAAAGTCTTGCGGCTCATGTTTCTCCTCCTCACAACAAACTAGAAGTAATTATAGCATAATTGTTTGTTGCAGCTATAAGTAAAGTAAAATTTTTAGCAGATTAGTAAGAAACAAGTCACTGATAAGCAATTAGGGGAGCTATGCAGCTCCCCTCAGACCGTCAAAAAAAGCGAATAGCTGCGTTATTCAAAAACCCCGTTCAATCGACGTACCTCATGTACGCCTCAATCACGGGCTTCTTGAAAGCCTTGCTCTTCACTTTTTTTGCCCGGCCTGGCAAGATGATGGCTTTATTGATTAGGGGAGCTATGCAGCTCCCCTAGTTGATAATTCATATGTTTTCGTAAAACTTTTAGACTATGCCTTGGGCCAACATGGAATCTGCGACTTTCATAAAGCCTGCGATATTGGCTCCTACTACCAGGTTGTCTTCATAACCATACTCTTTAGCTGCTGCACTGGCATTCTTATAAATGTTAATCATGATATCTTTTAATTTGGCATCTACTTCTTCAAAAGTCCAGGAGTATCTCATGCTGTTCTGGGACATTTCCAGAGCAGAGGTTGCAACTCCACCCGCATTAGCTGCTTTACCAGGAGCAAACAAGACCTTGTTGGCATGGAACACCTTAACCGCTTCAGGAGTGGACGGCATGTTGGCACCTTCGGCTACAGCATAGCAACCGTTGGCAACCAGAGCCTTGGCATCCTCTTCATCGAGTTCGTTCTGAGTGGCACAGGGCAGAGCAACATCGCACTTAATCTTCCAAATGCCTTTGCCTTCGAAATATTCGGCAGTGGGATGATCTTTAACATATTCTTTGATTCTGCCTCTTTCAACTTCTTTAATTCGTTTTACCGTGTCCAGTTTAATACCATCTTTATCGTAGATGTAGCCGTTGGAATCGTTCAATGCCACCACTTTGCCACCCAGTTGCTGAACTTTTTCGGTAGCATATATAGCAACATTGCCTGATCCGGATATAACAACGGTAGCGCCTTCGAATGATTTGCCTTTAGCTTTTATCATTTCATCAGTCAGATATACCAGACCGTAGCCGGTTGCTTCGGTCCGGGCCAGGCTTCCACCCCAGTTAAGGCCTTTACCGGTTAGAACACCTTCATAGAGTCCGGTCATGCGCTTGTATTGACCATAGAGAAATCCGATTTCACGTCCGCCCACCCCGATATCACCGGCGGGAACATCAACATCGGCACCAATATGCCGGTACAGCTCGGTCATGAAACTCTGGCAAAATCTCATAACTTCAGCATCCGATTTGCCCTTGGGATCAAAATCGGATCCACCTTTGGCACCACCGATGGGCAGTCCGGTGAGGGAATTTTTGAAAATCTGTTCGAAGCCCAGGAACTTGATAATACCAGGATATACGGTCGGATGCAATCTCAGCCCGCCTTTATAGGGGCCGATGGCACTGTTAAACTGAATACGCATACCGCGATTAACCTGTACCTTGCCATTGTCATCCACCCATGGTACCCTAAAAATAATCTGTCTTTCCGGCTCTACGATTCTCTCAAGAATTCCTGCCTTCTGGTATTCGGGATGTTTTTCAAACACCGGTTCCAATGACTCCAACACTTCCTGAACTGCTTGATGAAATTCAGGTTCATTAGGATTTCTTTTGATAACGGTTTCCATTACTTCCTGTACATATGACATTCTTTCTTCCTCCTTTGGAATTTCTGTTTGTCATGTAAATAACTAAACCAAATTATAGGTTTTAAAGCGGCATTGTAAATAGATTTTCGTCAGATATATTGTATTCAATTTGTAAGCATTTAAACACGCAAAGGATGATCTGCAATTACGATTACAGATCATCCCCGTTGTCTCCCGGTTAGAATGACTATTTCAAACCTTCCCTATGCATCTTCTCCTCAAACTTGCGCCCGGCATAGTCCACCAGGGGAAGGTCAACAAACAGCAAATCCTCTTCATCCATTATTGATGATTCTTCGTAAATTCTGGTATTTTCGGACTTGGATTCAACGCCCCCTTGGCTGGCAGCTTCTATGCCTGCTTGCAATTGACTGATTAGATTCGGGCCGTTTTCGGCAGATTGTGGCGTTTTTACCGCCCGGGTTTTTAATTCCTTGCCACCCATGCCCAGGTAAGTTCCTTCAACCTCCCAGGGAGCTGGAAGCGGCAGCACCACATCAGCTTCAAGGACGGTAGGAGTTATGGTGGAAGATAATACCACCAGCAATTCGCATTCTTTCAAGTCATCCTTGCTTAAAATACCTGCTCCCACCGGATCTTCATCCAATATCAAGAGAGCCTTTACTTTTCCGCTCTTAATTTCTTGCCCAAGCTGGGCTCGACTCCTGGTAAAACCTGCCGCCCAGATACCTCCACTATTAGCCCCCGGACCCACCAGGAGTAATTTTCGCTGCGAGGCTTGGCAATTGCTGGAATCTGATGCCAGTTCAACCGCCATGTCCATAGCTCTGCTGCTCAGGCTGTAACTGTCAAGCAGAATCATAGTTTGCTCCGATTTAACATAAAGCTCGGCTACTTCATTAATTTGCCTTAAACTGTCAGAGGTTCCGTTCTTAATAGCATCGAGAAGTTTCTCCATAACCACCAGATTATTCCGTTCGGGTGATATTTTAACAGCTGCCAGATCATCCGCTAGAGTAGACTGCGGGCTGATGATTACCAGCTTAGCTCCATTTTGTACAGCCTTGCGCAATTTAGCTGCAGCTATCTGCGCTTGATCCAAAGCACCTATCAGCAGTATCAAATCGCTGTTGTCGAGATCTTCCCAAGATCCGGCTAATTCTTTATTATTCTGAATTTGCTTCATGCTTAACCCAAGTTCAAGCGAAAAGCTGCTCATTTTATCAGTGCCCAGAGTTTGGGCAATCTTAGCCGCGTCCTGAATTTCCTCAATACTCACTGACGGACTTGCAAAGATCGCCAGTGCTGAACTGTCGAAACGTCCTTTTATATCCATAAGCCGGGTACCGGCCTGATGTATGGCTTCCTCAAGGGATGCCTTTACCAATCCTGATTGCTTTCTGAGTAAAGGTTCACGGATACGATCAGCCTCGATGGCTTCCCAGCCAAAACGGCCCCGGTAACAAAGAAGCTCACCCTCATCCGGTTCGATCTTGACTACCATATCGCCCCGGCTCTTAATCACCTGCCCGCAGCCCAGGGAACACCCGGAGCAATGAGTATGGGTCTCATGAAGCAGCATCGGTACATTTTTGTACAGTGAATTGCGCTCCGTCAGGGCCCCGGTAGGACAAAGAGCCACACATTGCCCGCAGCATATACAATCGCTTTCCTTCAGAGCAACACCCAGTTCCGGCTGCACAAGCGTTTCAAAACCGCGGTTTACCAGCCCCAGAGCCGTCGCACCTATTACCTCATTACACACCCGTACACACAGGCCGCAAAGTATGCACTTGTCCATATCCCTAATAATAAAAGGATGATCCTCAATCGCCAGCTGCGGGTGTTTGGCCCCGCTTAAGCGCTGGGGCTCGACATTGTAATCGGCGGCATACTTGATCAACTTACATTCAAAATAATCGGCACAACCGCACTCCAAACATCGTTTGGCCTCCTTGATTGCTTCTTCTTCGCCTAAAAGCTGGCTGACCGGTGCAAAATTACGGCGGCGCTTGTCGGCTTCCTCATGTTTAAGCTCGACCCGTGGCTGTTTTTCATAATGGGCAAAATCATCAGCATTCACTTCCTTTTCCACCAGAAAGTGCGGGATATTTTCCAGGGATACACCCTGCAGATATTTTATCATGGCCTCCGCCGCAGCCCGACCCTGGGCAATAGCTTCAATGGCTATCCCCGGTCCGCTGACTCCGTCTCCCCCTGCGAACACTCCTTTTATACTGGTCATAAAAGAGTTTTTGCCCGTATCAATAGTTCCCCAACGACTGAGTTGGAGATCTTCAAAACCGGCCGGGTTGACCTGCTGCCCGATAGCTGCTAAAACATTATCCAGCGGGATTATTTCCTCTTCGCCGGTAGGTACCGGACGCCGGCGGCCTGAAGCATCCGCTTCTCCCAATTCCATTTTCTGCATCCGGATGGCGGCAACCCGTCCTTCATCACTAATAATTTCTTCGGGGGCCAACAGGAACTTGAAAATTACTCCTTCTTCTTCGGCTTCCCGGATTTCAATTTCCTCCGCCGGCATTTCGGCCCGGGTACGGCGGTATAGCACCATAACTTGCTGGGCACCCAGCCGTACAGCGGTTCGAGCCGCATCCATAGCCGTATTGCCGCCGCCAATTACCGCCACCCGCTGCCCGAGGGCAACCGGCCGGTTCATAGCTACATCCTGCAAAAACTCAATTCCTCCGATGACTCCGTTGCTATCCTCACCAGTGCAGCCGATTCGTGAAGACACCCAGGCTCCTATACCGATAAAAACCGCATCATATTTATTGGCCAGGTAATCCAGCTCAATATCCTTGCCAATGCGCTGATTAAAAGCAAACTCCACGCCCAGCTTGCGAATCAATTCGATCTCCTGGTCCAGCAAGTCCTTGGGCAGCCGGTACTCGGGAATTCCGTAGCGCAGCATTCCTCCTGCCTGCGGCATTGCTTCGTAAACCTTTACCTGATGCCCTTCCCGGGCCAGAAAATAAGCTGCGGTCAGGCCGGCTGGCCCTGCTCCGACTATTGCTGCTTTTTGCCCGGAAGCCGGTTTGACCTCCGGCATATAAGTTTCATCGCTGCTTAAATCCTGTGCACCCACAAATGCTTTTAGGGCCGCTATGGATATCGGTTCCTCCACCAGTTGGCGGCGGCAGGCTTCCTCACAGGGATGGGGACAAATAAGCCCGATGCTGGCTGGCAAAGGGAAGCGCTCTTTCAGCAAAGCTACCGCTTCCCGGTACTGCCCGTTGGCAATCAGACCCACATAGCCCTGACAATCGGTCTGGGCCGGGCAGGCTTTTAAGCAAGGAGGCCGGCAATCCCCGCTGTGGTCGGACAAAATCATTTCCAGGGTCAGTTTGCGGGAATTTCTTATTTTGGCGGTATCAGTTTTTATGCGCATCCCCTCCTGTGCTTCGATGGAACAGGAGCGCACCAGATTCTTGCTGCCTTCAACTTCAACTACACAAAGCCCGCAAGAGCCATATGGCTTAACTCTTTCATCATGGCAGAGTGTGGGAATCTCTATGCCGTTTTTCCGGGCTATGCTCAATATGGTCTGCCCGGCCCGGGTTTTAATTTCTTTACCATCTATATTCAAACTTATCATGCCAGCTCACCTCCTTTAATTGACCAGCACCGCAGCAAATTTGCCCGGGCAAACATCGAGACAGGTTCCGCATTTTATACATTTCTCCTGGTCGATTATATGAACTTCTTTTTTAGTCCCGGTAATACAGTCAACCGGGCACTTGCGGGCGCAAATCCCGCACCCTTTGCATCTTTCGGCATCTATGGTATAAGCTATAAGATGCTTGCAATGCTTGGCCGGGCATTTTTTCTCCTTAATATGGGCTTCATACTCATTCCGGAAATATCTTAGGGTGGTCAATATAGGATTGGGTGCACCCTGACCCAAACCGCACAAAGAGCCGGTTTGAACCTGCAAAGCCAATTCTTCCAGCAATTCAATGTCGCCGTCCTTCCCATCACCCGCACAGATTCTCTCCAGTATCTCCAAAAGACGTTTACTGCCAATCCGGCATTGTACACATTTGCCGCAGGATTCTTTCTGGGTAAAATCGAGGAAGTACCTGGCCATATCCACCATACAGGCCGTCTCATCAAGCACGATCATGCCCCCCGAACCCATAAAAGCGCCGGTACTGGTTATTGACTGATAATCAACCGGGGTATCCAGCAAGTGGCCGGGGATACAACCTCCCGAAGGACCGCCCATCTGCACCGCTTTGAATTCACGGTCATCCTTGATGCCCCCGCCGATTTTAAAAATAATTTCGCGAAGGCTCATACCCATGGGGACTTCAACCAATCCGCCTTTTTTTATCTTGCCGGCCAGGGCAAAAACTTTGGTGCCCTTGCTGGCTTCAGTCCCTACAGACGCAAAAGCTGAACCGCCATGTTCTATGATCCAGGGAACATTTGCAAAAGTTTCTACATTATTTATATTGGTAGGCTGGCCCCAAAATCCGCGCTGAGAAGGAAACGGCGGCTTTAAGCGCGGCATTCCGCGTTCACCTTCCAGTGAAGCGATCAAGGCGGTTTCTTCTCCGCATACGAAAGCACCGGCCCCCTGTTTGATTCTTATATCAAAGGAAAATCCACTGTCCATTATATTGACACCCAGTAAGCCGTTGGCACGGGCTGCTTCAATAGCAGTCTGCAGGTTTTTTATCGCCAGCGGGTACTCCGCCCGGCAATAAATAATGCCGCTCTCTGCTCCTATAACATACCCGGCTATTATCATACCTTCCAAAACCGAATGCGGGTCGCTCTCCAGCACACTTCTGTCCATAAAAGCTCCGGGATCGCCTTCATCCGCATTGCAAACCACATATTTGGGCTGGCTTTTTTCCTGGCGGGTGGCGTTCCATTTGAACCAGGTCGGGAATCCGGCCCCGCCCCGCCCCCGGAGGCCCGATACCTTTATTTCATCCAGAACCTCTTCAGGATTCATGCCTTTTAGAACCCTGGTCAGCGCCTTATATCCGCCCTGACTGCGATAGTCCTCTATAGATTCCGGGTTTATCGAGCCGCAATTACGAAGAACAATCCGTTGCTGGGGCTTTATATAATCGCCCGGTTGTTCACTGCTGAAAACCAGGTATTTTTCAAGGCTTCCCTTTTCGTTCAAGTGCCAGGTTATTATCTCCTCGGCTTTTTCAGGGGTAACTCCGCCATAAGTGTATATAAATTCATCATCTTCAACTATATCCAGCAATGGTTCATGGTGACACATACCTATACAGCCAGTCCTCTGGATTTCAACCCCCGGGATCAATTCTGCCTGCTTGGCTTGCAGGAATTCCCAAACCTTGAGTCCACCTGCGGCAATTCCACAACTTCCTAAACCTACCCGAATTTTCTTCATTATTTATCACCGGCCTTCTGCTGCTCAGCAGTGTAAATATCGCGAACAATCCTGGTCGCTTTCTCACTGCTCAGCGGTCCATAAGCCTGGCCGTTAATCATCATAACCGGAGCCAGGCTGCAGCATCCTAAACATGCTGCACTGTCCAAAGTAAACAAACCATCCGGTGTTGTTTCCCCGGGCTTGATTTTTAATTCTTCAGCCAGTGCAGTTTCAATACGTTCCGAGCCATTAACGTGGCAGGCGGTTCCCTGGCAAAGCAGAATCAGATATTTGCCCACCGGTTTTAAGCGAAACTGGGTGTAAAAAGTTGCCGTTCCGTAAACCTGGGCCGGCTTGAGTCCCATTTTAACCGAAATTTCCTTTAAAACCGGTATCGGCAGATAGCCGTAAATATCCTGAACCTTTTGCAGTACAGTTATCAGGCTTCCTTTTTCGCTGCGGTATTGATTGATGACCTCATCCATCAAGCGCAAGTCAATTCCTGCATCAATATGACAGGTTTCCGGTTTTTCCTCCTGACAGCAGCAATTCACGGATCATACCCCTTTCTCTGCTATATATCGTAATATTAATCCCGTGCTCATCCAATGGGCCAAATTTTTCAATTGGGAAAAGCTTTGAATAAATAAACCACCTTTTATTCTTAAGCCTTTTAGCATTTTTGTAAATAGATTGTGCAAATAATATTGTATACAAGAAAAGCCGGAACAGGCATCAGTGATCAATCTGCTGCCCGCTCCGGCTGATTTTAAAGTTGTTTATCTAAATTCGCTCTCAATGGCTTTCTGAATGATTTCCTGGATGTCGTTAAACATCTGGATAAACACCCCTTCAGACTTGAAGAATTCCGCCAATTCATGATTTTGATTCATTTTGGCATACTCTATACTGATTTCTTGAGCCTCTTCCGGTTTTGTTTCCTCTCCCAGCATCTGGCGGCGGTTCATTTCCATTTGCCGCTGACGCAGATTAATTATCCGGTCTTTTAAGTCCGGCTTTGCATCCAATTGCTGTTTGGCTGCCAGATAGCTGATAAAAGCATCACTGGCTTTAATTGCTCCAGCCAGTTCATGAGCTTTATCATATGGATTGATACGATGAGGCATAACTCCAACTCCTTATATTTTATTGCGCCGTTTTTAGACGGGCTATCATTTCCACTTCACAAGCGGCATTCAACGGCAGACTGTTAACCCCCACTGCGGCCCGGGCATGTCTGCCCTTTTCTGCGAATACCTGTTCCAGCAATTCCGAAGCGCCGTTCAAAACTGCCGCCTGTTCAAAGAAATTGCTTTCACAACTTATGTATCCCGTAATCTTAACTATTTGCTTCAATTCATCCCAGGATTCAAGGTATTTTTTAAGAACGGCCAGACAGTTGATGGCTGCCAGTCGGCTGGCCGCTTTTCCCGCATCGAGGTTCAAATCCCGGCCCAGTTTTCCCGCATAAAGCAATTTACCGTCCTGCATGGGCAGTTGGCCTGAGACATAAATGAATTCTCCGGCCCTCAGCCCGGGTACATAAGCAGCCAGGGGCGGGTTAACATCAGGTATGCTTATCTGCAGTTCCTGTAAACGGCTGTTTATATCCACCGCTAAACCTCCTTATGACATTATCTTATTATTCCTTCAAAAACTGCCATCAGGAAAATGACGTAAAAGACCCCCGACAATAATAAAGTAGTGGCAGTAATGTGTTTTTTCCTAATCAGCTCAATATATAACAAACCGGCCGATAACAGGGCCAGAATGGCTGCAATAAAAGCCCCTCCGCTCAATTGCCAGTCAGTCAGGAATATGCCTATAGCCGGTATCATTGAACTCTGAAAAACCATGGCTCCGGTTATATTGCCGATAGCCAGACTGTCTTTTTCGCGAGATATCCAGATAATGCTGTTGAATTTTTCGGGCAGTTCGGTAGCTACGGGGGTTATGATCAAAGCCAGGACAAAAGCCGGAATTCCATATAGTATTGCTATTTCTTTTACCGCATCCACGAAAAGATTGGCCCCGAAGATTATTAAAACCAGAGCAAGCAAAACTTGCAAGATAACCACTAATAAAGCTGGAGATTTCTTTTTGCGGGCAAAATAGCAGGGAGGTAATTCATGGTTAGAATCGAGGTCCCGTTCTTCACTGAGCATTACATATACATACCAGAAATAAGACAGGATCATAAAACAGGCGATGGCAAGCTGCCAATGCCTGAGCGCAGGAGGCATGGTGCCGGTGATAACCGCAGCGGCAAAAACTATCATAAAAAAACTAAGATCACGCGACATGCTGGAATAATCAACCTTAACCTTCATGCCTTGACGACGGCGGCGGCTAAATGCAATTACCGCCATACCGGTTACAAACATTGCCAGGGTGGAAAGCATCAAAGGCGCGCCCAGTATAGCCCCGATGCCAATTTCATGGCCCTGCCGGCCTGAACCGAAAACAATGGCTATGATAGGGATTATGGTTTCAGGCAAAGCAGTTCCGACCGCAGCCAGTACGCTGCCCACCGCGCCTTCGGAAAGGTTTAGTTTTTCCCCCAGCCATTCCACACCGTTAACAAATACTTCGGCACCTATCAGAATTATACCCAGGCTTATTATTAGAATTGCAATACTGCCCATATTACGCTCCCTTATTCCTTAAGATTTAAAGTAAGGCTGATATTTGGCGGCGGCCTTCAAAACTCACCACCCTGCGATAACCTGCCTGACAGGCCAGCCGGGCCGCTTGCTGCAGTCCCTCTCCGACCTGATCGGGATGATGCGCATCCGAACCCAAAGTGATGGGTATATCCAAAGCCCTCATCATATTCAGTATTTCCGGTGCCGGATAGATCTCACCCACCGGTTTTCGCATCCCGCCACTGTTAATTTCTATTACTATTCCCTGAGCTTTAATACTTCTTAATACCTGCTCCAAATAAAAGGCAGTATTATGCCGGGAGGGGCGATGCCCCCATATCTTAATGAGATCAATATGCCCCATTATATCAAAAAGCCCTGATTCTGCAGCCTTCTTTACCAAATTAAAATATTCCTGGTATATTTCATCAATATCCCGTGATTCAAACCCCTGGCGATAATCTGGATGGTCAAATCCCCAACCGTCAATAAAATGTACGGAGCCGATAACATAATCATAGATTCCAGAAGCCAGGAATTCTTTTATAACTTGTTCTCTCCCGGGTACAAAATCTACTTCCAATCCCCTTTTAATTTTTACGGCTGGAAACTGGCCTTGAATCTCGCCAATTATTTTATGGTTTATCAGCTCACGGTACTCATCATGCTCGGCCAGACCAATTTCCTGTAAACCAAGCTCACTGGCCCTGGCTAAAAATTTGCCTATCCATTCCGGGCTATAATCATATTCTCCATGAGCCACAGCATGTACATGATAATCCAAGAGCAATTGAATTCCTCCCCGCCAATGGCTTCTTAGTAATTTATTTAAGCACTATCAAGGTTAAAAAGCAAGGCGGGCCCATTGCGAATTAGCTTACATTTTTCGCAAGCTCATTACCGTTGCCTTTTAACCTTTAGCACTTACCCTAAACACGGTACACATGCGGGGTCCTGGCAATATGCTTCCGGTATGACCGTAGCCCGGTACCGATAAAAAGACAATTCAATCATCCCCAAGGAGTATTTTATTCTGCATCGAACAGTCCGGTAGTTATCACTCCAAACACTCGACTCCGGTGCTGATTATTGCTAAAAAGAATTGCAATAAAACCAGCTATGTACTAAAATTTTAGGAGTTAAGGGATTAAGAAGGAGGGTAATCAATCACTAATGGCTAATATTATTCCATTTCGAGGACTCCGTTATAACCCTGAAAAAATAGGGAATATCGCATCAGTAGTTACTCCCCCCTATGATGTTATAGATGAAACCGCACAGGCACGTTATTATGCCGAACACCCGGCCAATATCATCCGTCTCGAACTGGGGCTCATGTTCCCCGAGGATACCAATAATAACAATCGGTATACCCGGGCAGCGCAGTATTTGGAAAAATGGATGGAAGATGAAACCCTGATCCCGGAAGCAAAACCGTCCCTGTACTTTTACCAGCAGGAATTTGAATTTCGCGGGGAAAAAGTTATCCGTAACGGTTTTGTCTGCGGGCTCAAAGTTGAACCTTATGAGAAGGGCAACATACTGCCCCACGAAGAGACCTTATCCAAACCCAAAGCAGACCGCCTGCAGCTTATGCGCGCTACCCGTTCCAACTTCAGTTCTATTTTTGGATTGTACAGTGATGAAGAAAAAGCCGTTGAAAAACTTTTTCTGGCTGAGATTAAGGGACGACCTGCGGATATAGACATTCTCGATGAGGTTGGTGAAAGCCATCGCATCTGGGTTATAGACAATCCTCAAACCATCGATAAAATATCCGGTTTTTTGGCTTCCAGGCCCATATATATCGCAGATGGACATCACCGTTATGAAACTGCCCTGGAATATTCCAGCGAAATGAAGGAGCAGGGAAATTCGGGATTTGATTACGTAATGACCACCCTGGTTAATGTTTATGATGAAGGACTGGTAGTTCTGCCCACCCATCGTCTGGTAGCCAACATGACTGGTTTTAAACTGGATGCGTTTATGAAGAAACTAACAGAGCTTTTTATCGTTGAGTTGTTTAAGGACAAGGATAACCTGGGATCGTTTATTGCTGAACTGGAAGCGAAAGGTAAAAGTCAAAATGCCTTCGGTATGTATAACGGAAAAGATCTTTATATTTTGACCCTAAAGAATCCGGAGCAGGCCGGCAGTCTGCTGCCGAAGGACAAGTCCCATGCCTGGGAGAAGCTTGATGTGGCTTTGCTGGACAATATAATTCTGGATAAAATGCTGGGTATTAATGAACAAAAACGCCGCAGCCAGGATAACCTTGCCTACAGCCGCAGTGAGCAGTGGGTTATCGAACAGGTTGACAACCGCAATTATCAACTGGGTTTCATTCTTAATCCCACCCGCGTGGAAGAAATCGTGGAAGTGGCTGAAGCCCGCGACAAGATGCCGCAGAAATCAACCTATTTTTACCCCAAGGTAATTACCGGATTAATTTTAAATAACCTTTCTATAAAATAAACAGGTGCAAAACGGCACTCAGGGTGTCAATAAAGCCATCATCTTGCCAGGCCGAGCAAAAAAAGTGAAGAGCAAGGCTTTCAAGAATCCCGTGATTGAGGCGTACATGAGGTACGTCGATTGAACGGGGTTCTTCACTCAAGAGTATAAGTGCAACCTGAGCTTGTGGCTGCGCTAACAGCTTGCCACAAGCTCGGTTTTCTTTAGAATAACGCAGCTATTCGCTTTTTTTGACGGTCTGGCAGGTGCGAAACGGCACCTGTTTTTTTATGTGTACTTAATTTTTCTGCTTGTTGGATTCCAAAAAAGCACTCATGCGCTCAATCATATCATCACTGCCCACAAAATTCCGAAAAGTCCAGAGCTGGGTCCTTATCGCAGCATGCACTTCCATACCCGGCACCCGGTTGGTTTGTTCCTTATTGGCTTTTAAAGCATTGCGTTCAAAATCGGCAATCCGATGGGCCAGCTTTTTGGCTTCTTCCAGATAACTTTCCAATGGATAAACATAATTGGCCAGGCCCATCTCTTTGGCCTCCTGAGCGCCATAAATCCGGCCGGTCATGGTTACTTCCTTGGCTCTCCCCATACCGATAATCTTCCACAGGGGGTCGCTTAAGGGAGTCAAAGCCCACCGGATTTCCGGCTGTCCAACCTTGGCGGTTTCCGACATCACCCTAATGTCAGCCATAACCATAAGGTCGAACCCTGCAGCCAGGGCTGGACCACTTACTGCGGCAATGACCGGCATGGGGAATTTTAATATGCCTAAAAATGATTCTTCAATGGTTTTTAGGCCCTGATTCTTATTATTGCCCAGAGCCATCACGCTGTGCATATCAAATCCGGCCGCAAATGCATCATCTACGCCGGTCAGGACCACTGCATTAATTTCTTCATCCTTTTCCATGCGGGCGAAAACGTCGGAGATTTCGTCCAGCAATTCCATACTCAAGGCATTTTTGATCTCGGGCCGATTGATGGTCACAACCCCGATATTGCCTTCCTTCTCAAATAAAATATACCGATAACCTTCCATAATCTTTCCTCCCCTTTAAGTATCGGAAGAAACTGCGGAGCAGTTTCAACACACCACTGCAACGAGGCGGGGAACCAGAATTAACCGTCTGGTTTGTCAATAGGACCCCGACCGCTTAAAGAAGCGGGGGACATCTTTTCACCTCGTTATATTCTCTATTCTCCAGCTTTGATTAATTATACCTGATTATGGAATGATCTGGACAGTGTCTCCTGTTTTATACCATTTAGTCATTACTATAGCTCCGGGATTGATTGCTTTGCCGGTATCAAATAAGTCGTTGATGCTGTTAATCTGGAGCAAGTCGTACCAGCTTCCATTGGATGACTTGTACCAGAGATTACTGCCGGTGCCAAGAGCGGAAATAATATTGTTTCGGGTCATGCCATTGCTGTTATCCAGTTGGAATAAATGAGTTCCTACCAGAACCGCATTTTTAAGAATCGTAAGTTCATCAGCCACATTAACGGTATAGGTATTGCTGCTGCCATCCTCAGCATTGATTACATAGTTTACCGGTGAACTAAAGTTATTTAAAGTAACCCCGCTCTGCTGAACGACGTCCCCAACTTTAGCAGTGGCTTGGGCTGATAAAGTAAAAGCGGATTTCAGGTTATTAATTGCAGTACCTGGTGGCACTACCACCAAAATATTATTTCCCGAAATCACACCTTCAACTGAAGGGTCGACTATACTGAAACTAATCATTTCTTTGGCACTGCTTAAGGGTAGCACAGTGATTTGAATTGTATATATTTTGGTAGTTGTGGTATCCGCAGCGGTAACTATTAATTTGTATCCATCAGCTATATCACTTGCTTCGGTGGTGCCGTCGGCCTGGTATACTTTAACGCTGGCCCCGCTCACCGGAGTCAGGTTGCCCGTGAAATCGGCCAGGGTTGTTCCATATACTACCCCGCTGATGGTGTTGACAGTATCATCGACCGTATAGCTGCTGCTGCTGACCGTCGCCTGGCTGCCGCCTGCACTCCCAGTGTTGAGTTCAAGCCTATTGACCACGCTGAAATTATCCAACTGGTCTTTTAAAACCACAAAGATATAATATCGGCTTTGAGCTTGCAGCTCGCTTATGGCAATGCTTGCCTCCTCACTGGCTTGCAGCATGGTGCTTCCTTTGCGATTATTAGCTACCGGACCCCATCCGTTGCCATTCCATATAAAACCAAATTTTACATCCAGATAGGCAGGTGCATGGTTTCCTTCTTCGGCTACTACAAAGTAAGCAGTCCCAGCTTCATTGCTCTTTACCTTAAGATCCACACTATTAGCGGTAATGTTCTGTAAATTAGGATATCCATCACTAAATTGTGGCGGCGACATATCGCGCAAAGCCACGCTAACCTGGGCATCTGCAGCCATGGCAATACCGCTGCTGTTATATATTGGGTTGGCCTCAACGGGTTTTACAACCAGCAATTCGTTGCCATCAGGATTGCCATTAGTCGTGATCACAATTGCAGCTTTATTTTTGGATTGTGCCGGCTCCACAGTATAACTGGAAAGAGTAGCCGTCCCCCCTATAATGCTTATATCCAAATTTGCTTGGCTTATACCTGTTTTGGGGTCTAGTTTCGAGTATACCTTCTGAGTGAATGTAAGAGTTAAGTAACGGTTGTCATCTGAACTGGTAAAGCTTAAGGTTCCAAAACCAGGGGTTCCAGTTGGCGTTCCGGCCGATTGAGCAATCGGCGACATTAAACATATGAACAGCATTAACAGCATACAGCCTGACAACTGCTGGATAATTCTCCTTTGAAGCATTTAACTACCTCCTTAAAAATTTATTACACCCAATCCCACGCCATTACTGCAAGAACCGGTCAAGCTGGCCGTAGTAGGTTCAGCCGCAGCATCCATGCTGTTATAGAATCGAAGTTGCAGGTCACTTAAGGGACTGAAGACAATACTTAATCCTCTAATCTTCTGGCTAACTTCTTTGCGGCTGTCGATCAGAACCCCGCTCGAAGTATACAAGGCGTAATAGCTGTAACTATTTGAGTTGCTCAAGTTAATGCCAAAATCACTGGTTAATGCCTGGTCGTATGATTTGGTCAATACCCACGTCGACTCAAGTGTCGCCTGGGCATCATTAATAGTTGTCAAATAATCTTGCAGTGTTTGCTGCAAAGTATTTGTCTCCTCACTATTGGGCAAATTATTAAGCGCATTATTCGCCTCCGTATATGCTTGCTGAGCAGCATCAATTTCGGCCTGACTGTCCAAACCGGCCGATATCAAAGCCTGCAGTTTCTGCAGGATTTGGAGCAGAGTGTAAACCCCGGCAGTAAGCTGCTGCCCCCCAACCACTCCTACTATACCTGTTGCAATGGTTGTCAGGTTGGTAGGAATCTGTTCGATGTTTATATTATTGACGTTCAGGTAGGCACTTTGAATTTGCCCCAGACCGTTAATATTTGTCGCTGCACTCAAATTAACAGTTTGCACATTAACTCCTGAAGCCAGGGCCATCCTGAATCCACCTGACTGTGAGCCCACGTTAACTTCATTTATAGTGCCAGTTAGTACAATAAGACTTATGTCGGGTGCTTCAATGTTTACTTGGTCAAACGCACCTGCCAATTCAATTGAAGCATTGGCAGGAAGCCCTGCTGCGGCTACTACCTTGGAGAATCCCAGTCCGGTCAAATTCTCTTCCTCCAACTTGCCTCCTGATTGAAAGCTTATGGTACTGAACGAAGTATTACCGGAAGCCAAAACCCGAATAAGGTTGTTCTCCTTGTTTACGATAAGGTCTTGGATTGAGCTGTTTATAAATCTGATACTATTCGGGCCTCCGCCATTGATTGTAGTAATGCCGGTTACCGTAACATTATCCAAGGTCAGATTTCCTTCGCCAATTCCCTCGGCCAGGAGTAAATCCCCCTGAATTATCGTATTGCGCAAAGTTATACCGGGTGCGGTTATATTGACGTTTCCGCTTAAGGTTTGAGTCCCTGCAGCCGGCCCGTAAGTAGTATTGGCCTCACCGTAATTAAGAACCGATGAACCCGATCCACCTCCGCCGGAACTTGCCGAGCTCTGCGTAGTTACATTAGCGCCGCCTTTAGTAGATTGTTCAACTGAATTGATTATAGCTTCAGCTATACTATTTCCGGTTGGTGCGGTATCGAGGTTTTGTCCTCCAATAACCGGCATTGCCTGTTCAATGGCGTTGGCTCTTTCATTGATCCAGGAATTTACCCCCGCCCATAATTGTCTCTGTTGTTCGTTCATAACCTGGGGTGAAGCCGGCGGTGCCTGAAGTGAGTTCTGGGCTATACTCATACCTGCCGGGACTGCTGTACTCTGTCCTCCTGAACTTACTGCCACCTCACCATCAGCTACACTGGTTATCTGCTGGGAACCATTGATTTCGTTCATCCAGATGGTTCCTCTTACCGAAGCCACTCCATACGGCATATCAACCTGAACCCTTACTTTTTTGGCATATTGCTGTTTGTACCAGGGTGCGGTTTGCTGCGAGGTATTACCGGCTGCCGCTGCAAGCAAATAATCAACCGGGGAGCCTAAAGAAGCAGTTAAATAGGGATCGTTGTTATTGAACGGTATTTTAGATGATACAGCTTCCACCTTTTTTTCCTGATTCAAATAAGCACTGGCCAGAACCCCGAATATTCTGCCTTTACTTATTTTTACTTCCAGGTAATCCACCAGATTCTCCGGACTGCCGTTACGTGAAAAGTTCGACCGGCCATTGCTGGCAGTTATTTCGATTTCCGTATTCTCATCCAACTTTAATCCCGACCCGTCGGGAAAACGAATTTCAGCCCCGCTGTTGCTCCCCGTACTGATTTTATTGCCCAAACCACAGGAAGTGGCTGCTGAAATTTTAACTGCTTGGGTTTTAGCATCACCAAGCAATACTTCACCTTTTAGCGGAACCAGAGTCCCGGTTAAGGAGGTTTTGGATTTTTCTGGACTTATTATTAATAAGGTAGCAAGAGCCCGGCATACCTCAGATCTTGTAGCTGCCTGGTCGGGACTGAACCCGCTTTCATTCAGCGGTTTCATCATTCCGGAATCAATAGCAATTGCCACCTGTCTTTCCGCCCAATAACCGGCCGGAACATCCTTGATGGGAGCAGGAACTGCCACCACCGGTAAAGATTCTGAAGTTAATCGCAGAATAAATGCACACGCCTCAGCCCGGCTTAATGGTGTTTCAGGCCGGAAAGCACCATTGGCATAGCCTTTGGCCAGACCGGCATTGCTGGCGGCTGCTATGTATTTGTAAGCCCAGTAAGTTGGGGCAACATCATTGTAACCGGCCTGACCGGATTTTATTTCATTGTTCAATTGCTGGGCTTTAACCAGCAAAGTCACCATCTCGGCCCGGCTTATTTCCTTGTCCGGGCGAAAACTCCCGTCCGCAAATCCATTGACTATATTGTTTTCGCTAAGATACTTTATGTATGCATAGTCGGGTTGGGTCGCAGGTAAATCGGTAAATTCCTTGTTACCGGCATAAGCTGAAGGAACTGCCCAGAGAAATAAAAATACACCCAATAAACATAAAAACACCTTGCTTCTTAAGCACCCCAAATAATTTTTCATGGTGATACTCCCTTTCCAGAAATAAATGGCAAGATGTTTAATTATTCTATTTTTCAACATATTTCCCCTCTAATTTTTTCACAATAGAATACAAAATGAGAAATATGTCCTAATATTTGTAGTAATAATAACCTAGCCGGAATTATCGTATAGTTTGGGGGAAGTTAAGATTGGCTATAAATTTGTCCTGGAAATCTGGGCGGGTGGCAAGTTCAATATAGGAAACCTGATTTTTAATTTGGCGTGCTTTTAGGGCTTGGTCGGCGGATAACAGGGCTAATATAGCTCCCTGCCCGGCTGCATTACCCAGGTTTTTAATCCTGTCAGCCTTTACGGGTGGCAACATTCCTATTAAAATTGAGTTTTCGGGATCAAGGTAGCTGCCGAAAACACCCGCCAGGTATATCCTGTCCAGATCAGTATAAAGCAACCCGGCTTCTTTTAGCAGTACATCTATAGCAGTCCTTATCGCTGCTTTAGCCAGTTGCACCTGCCTGATATCTTCCTGCGTAAATATCACAGGGGTGGCATTAACAGCCTCTTCTGCATCTATGAGGATTATCTGAGTTTCATTTTCTTCCTGTTTAACTTTAATATGATTTGAAGTGTCAGTATTTATAATACCGTTTTCGTCTATATACGATGCTTTAAACAAACTGGCTGTTAGATCAACAACCGCTGACCCGCATATACCTTTGGCAGGTCCGCCGCCCAGTACATTAAATTCCAGTTGCCCCTCATCGTCCAATCGAACTCTGTCAATTACTCCGCTGCCTGCCCGCATCCCATGGCTTATATTGCCACCCTCAAAAGCCGGACCCGCAGCAGCCGAAGCAGCCCACATCTTTCCCGACCGGGCTACTATTACTTCGCCATTTGTCCCTATGTCAATCAGGCAATAACAACCGGAGTTTCTCTCCGGCAAAGTCAAGAGGCAGGCAATCGTATCCGCACCTACAAATCCTCCTACTTGCGGCAGCAATAATATATCAGTATGTGGGTTTACATTCAGCCCCAGTTCCGTAACAGGGTAGGCAATCTCATCAGTAAATATTCCAGCATAAGGAGCCGATGCAAATCCTGAGGGGTTTAGCCCCATGAGCAAATGCAGCATAACTGGATTACCTACTGCAGTAAGGCGGTAAACATTGCGGGCCGAGGCTTTTACTTGTTCAAACATTTCTTCCAGCATTATATTTAAATTATTGATTAGAATTCGCTGGAGTACTTCCAACCCGTCGGGGGTTTCCAAACAATATTTTACGCGGGCGATGATATCCGCACCATATATTCTTTGCATATTGCTTTTATTGGCCAGGGCTACCGTTTCACCATTTTCCAAATCAAGCAAAGCCGCAAATAAACTGGTAGTCCCCAGGTCAAAAGCAACGCCATAAGCCTTCTCCTTTTGACGGCCTATATATTTTACACTCTGTTCGTTGCAAATCAGGGCTTGCAGTTCCAGGGTCGGCCTTCCTGCCCGGTCAAGCATCGCCAGTTGGTTCAAATTATCTACCGGGAGATCCAGGCGATATGGAGCTAAAGCCTGGGACAGCCTTTCATGCAGAGGAATGGGATTAGTTTTTTCCATTCCCGGTATCAATATTTTCCGGTACCGAACCTGGGGTTTGAGGGCCTGAGGATGCAATTTGGAAAGCATTCCTTTTCTAATCGGCAGTTGCTTATTGGCATAATCGAGATAAACCGTAAGCGGGCCCTTAATCGTACAATTACAGGCAATTCGGGTTCCGCCTCTGATTTCCTCGGGCAAAAGCTGCAGGCGTTCGGCATCACCAATATCATTGACCTGTCCATCTATGCGCACTTTGCATTTGCCACAGGTTCCCTTGCCCCCGCAGGAACCTCCGGGGTCCATACCATTACTGGCAATAAGTTCCCATAGATTTTTGCCATCAAGGGTCCAGCAGCTTGTTTGCTGCCCATCCGGCGTTATAATGCTAACCTTTATCTCTTCGGCCATAACCCACCTGCTGTTCATCAAGAATACTTTGAAATCTGCAAATAAAAAGGCGGCTTAAAGCCGCCTCCAATAGTTTTAAACAATTACGCTTTGGTTTCTGACATTAAAGCATAAGCAAAAATGAATACCCATACTAATGATGCTGCTAATGCCGTGGAAGCTCCGCTCCAATCACCACCGGCCTCAATCTGGGAATTGCCCATAGAATACAGCACATTAAAAACAACCAGGCCCAAACCGGTCAAAATAAATATCCCCTTTTTCGCTCCAGCGGATAATTGCTGCCCCTTGGCCCAGCTGCAGAATTTTAAAAAGATATAAATTGCTACTACGACGATACCAATTACCACAAATGGATTAACCCATATTCCATGTCCTATCATATGCGAACCAAAAATCGCCAACGCTCTTTCACCTCCTCTATAGTTCTTTTATCTGTGTACTATTTTAATACTTTGCACCGAGTAAAACAAGGCAGCATTTTATTACCCATTGCAGATAATAAATAAGCAAAACCCATAACTATTAATGCTATTCTATATAGATTTTAAAATTCCTGCTTTAGCTTTATATTTTTTAAGCATCGGAAGAAACTGCGAAGCAGTTTCAACATAATTTAATCATTCTCCTGAAGGGAACTAATAAGTGGTCCCCATAGGGGACAACACACCGCTGCAACGAGGTAAAACCCGCGGCCTGTTTTATTGATAAAAACCCGGCCACTTAAAGAAGCAAGGGGACATCTTTTCGCCTCGTTATGCAAAACCCTGTTTTCAGTCAAACTTTACATAAGCTAAGCCATAGATTATAATTACTGAGGCAATTAGATAAAGTAAGTAAACCAGATAGTCGCAGGTAATATTACCTGAGGAAAGTCGGAGCTCCGCAGGGCAGGGTGCTGGATAACGTCCAGTGGGGGTGACCCCAAGGAAAGTGCCACAGAAACAAACCGCCGGGAACGGAGATCAGAAGTCGGAATCAAGGCCTGGTTAGGTTAACCTTTATTCCTTGAAATAATTCCGGGGTCTGCTCTCTGTTTTCGGTAAGGGTGGAAAGGTGAGGTAAGAGCTCACCAGCATTCAGGTGACTGAATGGCTCGGTAAACCCCACCTGGAGCAAGACCGAATAGAGGAACATTGAAGCGGCCCGCTTCGTTCCCGGGTTAGGTCGCTAGAGGTGCCAGGCAACTGGCATCCCAGATAGATGACTATCAAATACAGAACTCCGCTTATAGATTTGCTTACTTTAATTAATAAGTTAGTAAAGGGTGCAGCATCCTGACTAACTTATTTTGTTTTGCCTGTTAAAAGGGGTATACTTTCGTATACCCCTTTTATTAAGCAATTTCAAAACTATTTTTTCTTGCCGCCTTTTGCCGGTTTAGCCTTACCGCCCTTAGCGGCTTTGGCCTGTTTCTTAATGGCAACTGCTTCCTTCAGAGATTTGCCGGGCCTAAATGCAGGAACTTTCGTTGCAGGAACAGTAATTTCTTTTCCGGTGGCCGGGCTAATTACCTTTCTTTCCTTGCGATCACGGACTTCAAAACTACCAAAGCCAATAATTTGCACTTTGTCGCCGTTGGCCAGTGCCTGTTGAATGGTCCCCACCATTGCGTCCAGTACTTTAGCAGCATCTTTCTGGGTAATTTCCGCTTTTTCCGCTAATGATTTTACCAGTTCCGATTTGTTCACGACAGAGTCCTCCCTTTATTTTTTTATCCATATTTTACATACATTCATCAAAAAATCCGCAATTCCTGCTGTTGAAGCAATTTTTTTTAAATTTTTTTAAATATTTAATTGAGGATTTCCTTAGTTTATAAACCCTGTATATACATTCTGCCATTGGATCAAACATTTTATGCATAAAATCCCGATTTACAGGGATGTTTGATAAGGAGGCGAAAATATCTCCCCTCGCTTCTTTAAATGTTCGGGCTCATCCCCCGCCTCGTTGCAGCGGTGTGTTGCCCCCTACGGGGATCACTTATTAGTTCCCTTCAGGAGAATGATTAAATTATGTTGAAACTACTCCGCAATTTCTTCAAATGCTTAAAATCACTGCCCTAATCAATAATATCTACAATGGTTATAGACCGATCAGTTGCCAAATTATAAAATTTATCACCGGCCATGACAATCGGCCGGGTAGGCTGGCTGGGATCTATGTATATTACTGTCCCCTGCTGGTTATTTGATAAGAGCACTTGATTCCCCACATAGAAATTGGTTATCTTATCATAGAACACCTTTGATATTTTGGGATCTAGCTTACCAAATGAATCCTGCCAGAGAATTTCAGCAGCCGAGTAAGGAGAACGCCGGTTAGCATAAGCATGGGCCGTGGTAATGGCATCATATAAATCGGCCACCGCTACCACGGAAGCAAAAAAGTTGGAATAGCCTTTTATACCGGCTGGATACCCGGAGCCATCCGCTCTTTCATGATGCATCAAAGCGGCATTGGCAATATCATGACTTAGCAAGGGATTCTGCAGAATCAAATTGTAACCCAGGAGGGTATGCTTTTTTATTTCCTCAAATTCCTGCGGGGTCAACTTGCCGGGTTTATTAAGAATCTCGTCATCAATATAAACTTTTCCGATATCATGGAGCAATCCCGCCATGCCCAAGTCCTTGGTGGTTTTTTCATCGCATTTCAGCCAGCGTCCCATCAATATGCAAAGTAATGAAACATTTACCGAATGGGTAAATAAATAATCGGCTTTGTCCTTCATCAGCCGCATTTGGCGAAAAAGATCGGTAACATCGAATACTTGTTTCAAAAGCAAGTCGGTAGTTTCGCTGACTTCATTAAAATCCACGTTATTCCCAAGCCGGGCATCCATCATAAATGAATTAACTACATCAAGGGCTCCGCCGTATACCGTTTCAAAAGAGCGTTCGGTTTTTTGGCGGGGGCTCGCTTCTATGATATATACTTCGTTAATATCCCGTACAGCAAAATTTTCGAGGTGTTCTTCAGTGATTATACTGCCACGCGGCAACAAGAGTTGAGAATCGTAAGTAAAAATATCCTTTCCTATCAGAGTTCCAGGCTTCAGGCTACTTACTTTTATTTTCAGCATGGCTATTCCCCTTCATTTAAATTTAGCATCGGAAGAAACTGCGGAGCAGTTTCAACACACCGCTGCAACGAGGCGGGAGATTAGAACCCGACCGCTCGTTGTGTTAATCGGAACCCGGCCGCTTAAAGAACCAGGGCATATCTTTTCGCCTCATTATTACTATCACACTTTTTTATTCTGCAAAAATTCCCATATTCCTTTTGAATAATTGATTAATAATTTAAAATATTTTTTCAACACACCGCTGCAACGAGGCCGGTGATCAGTACCCATTGTCAATCTCACCAACAAGAATCCAACCGCTTAAAGAAGTAGTGGGATCTATTCGCCTCGTTTAAGCATCAGAGGAAACTGCGGAGCAGTTTCTACACACCGCTGCAACGAGGCGGGATATTAGAGCCCGACCGCCCGTTGCGTTAATCGGAACCCGGCCACTTAAAGAAGTAGTAGGCATCTATTCGCCTCGTTATAAATTTTTAATGCAGGTAGCTGCATAAGCCGCCATCACTTCAACCTCAAAGCCTTTTGCTTTTGCTTCTTTTTGCAGCAAATCGCAAAGGTACGGAACTATGATTTCCTCACTCTCTTGATGACCTGCATCAATCACCGCCAAACCCCGGGCTTCTGCATCCTTGGCTTCATGATATTTCAAATCTCCGGTTATGAATAGCTCAATACCTTGCCTTATAACTCCATCGATCAGGCTGGCCCCGGAACCGCTTACTACCGCAACCTTTTTTATAGAACGCTTTAAATCGCCAACTACTCTGACGTTTTTGAGTTTCAATTTGCTTTTTACCTGTTCAGCACAATCCTGTAAATTCATACTTTCCGGCCAGGAGCCTTTTCTTCCCAGACTGAATATTTTTCCTTGATTATTCAATTTATAGATATCATAAGCCACTTCCTCATAGGGATGGGCTTCTTGCATAACTTTAATTATGCGCTGCAAATCCCGTTCGTAAACTACGGTTTCCAGGCGATACTCATCAACTTCCTCCAACACTCCGGTTTCCCCAATAAAGGGGTTGCAACCTTCGGCAGGACGGAAAGTGCCCGTTCCCCGCACCCGAAAACTACAATCGGAGTATGCTCCAATATGTCCTGCGCCAGCTTTATTAATAAGCTCTCGCAGTGCTTCCACATGGGTGGCGGGAACAAAAACAACCAGTTTATATAATTCCTCCTGTTTATCAACATAAAGAGGCGCTATTTCAGCAAGGCCCAATAGTTCGGCCAGTACCTGATTTAGTCCTCGCTCACCGGCATCCAGATTAGTATGTGCTGAATAGATATTAATCCCTGCCCATACCGACTTTTGAATCATTCTTCCCAGCGGGGTTGAATAATCAATTGATTTGATCCCCTTAAAAAAGAAAGGATGATGAGTAATTATCAGGTCTATTTTTTTTTGAATGGCCAAATCCAGTATTGCTTCGTCCATATCCAGCGCAACCATGACCTGGCTAACCACAGCTTCCGCCGACCCTATCTGCAGACCGCAATTATCCCAGCTTTCGGCCAGCCAGAGGGGAAATTTTTCTTCCATGATTCCAATAATGTCTTTAATTCTGCTTGGCATTGAGAATTGCCTCCAATCTCTCAATTTTGTGCGCATAAGCTAAAAGCAAGTTATGGTTTTGCCCGCTCTTGGAACAGCTTAGTTCACTAAAAACCCTGCGGTATCTCTGCAAATAAAAATTCATATATTGCTTCTTTATATTATTATCGGCTTTTAAGATGAAAGGCCCTATATCTATTTCCAGATCGCCCATTTCATAAGGGGAGTCTCCCGGTTCACTGGCAATGACTACAAAAAAGCGGTCATTTTCCCGCAGAACCCTTTCTTCGATTATCTTCCATCCCTGCTTAGCTATGGCCCGGCGTAAAACTCCACTCCGGGTCATGGGTTGGAAAACCAAGCGTTTGAAACTTCGGGCTTTGGCCCAATCATATGCCAAAATTTCCACCAGGGTATCTCCCCCCATGCCCGCAAGTGCAATACTGTCCACTTCGCCCGCTTCGAGCACCTGCAGCCCATTGCCCTGCCGCAACTCAATCTGCCCCTGCAAACCGCTTTGTTCCACCGCTTGGGCGGCCCTGCCCAATGGTCCATCACCGAGTTCCCCGATGATCACCCTGGTTGCCAGTTTATTCCTAATCAGATATATGGACAGCCATGCATGATCAGCGCCGATATCGGCAACCGGTCTATTTTTAATCAACATATCCGCTACTACCTTGAGGCGGTTTATCATTACCGTCATTCGCAAACTCCTTATTCAAACGGATTATTTCGTTAGCATGTATAAGGGTTAACTAAATCCTTTCTTGATTAATATTATGTAGACAATAAGAAGAAAAGCAATCTATTTTAAGGAGGAAAATTTAATCCATGGAAGCTGCTGTAGAATATTTCACCAGGTTTTGCTGCAAATGCCGCCCAGAAAACAGCAAGGCTGCCGGCTGAATACTCGGCCGGCAGCCCAGGTTAAGGCTAAACTAAAGCTGAGGCAGATTTCTTAAACTTTCCTTGAGTTCTTCATCTGAAAATTCCACATCTTCGGTTTCCCCGGAAAAGTATTTGTCATATGAGAACAAATCCAGATGCCCATGACCGCTGAGATTAAACACTATGGAACGTGATACCCCTTCTTCTTTGGCCTTAAGGGCTTCATCTATAGCGGTGCGAATAGCGTGGGATGATTCCGGAGCAGGAACTATACCTTCAGTCCGGGCAAACAATGTGGCTGCCGCAAAGGTTGGGTTCTGTTTTACAGACACCGCTTCCAGTAAACCGTCATGGTACAGCTGACTGACCAATGGAGATTCTCCATGATATCTCAATCCTCCGGCATGAATTCCCGAAGGTGTAAAGTCATGGCCCAGGGTATACATTTTCAGCATTGGGGTATAGCCAGCCACATCACCGAAATCATAGGCAAATACACCTTTGGTCAGGGTTGGGCAGGCTGCTGGTTCTACAGCTACCAGCCGCACCTTTTTCCCGGCCAGCTTATCAGGAATGAAAGGGAAGGCAATGCCGGCAAAATTGCTGCCGCCGCCGCAGCAGCCGATAACAACGTCAGGATAATCGTCTACCATTTCCATTTGCATTTTTACTTCCTGCCCGATGATGCTCTGGTGTATACATACATGATTAAGCACACTGCCTAGCGAATAATTAGTATCGGCCCGGCTGGCTGCATCCTCAACTGCTTCACTTATAGCAATAGCCAGAGTTCCGGGAGTATCCGGGTACTGTTCCAGAACATTGCGCCCGGCCTGGGTTAGCGGGCTGGGACTGGACACGCATTTGGCTCCATACAGTTCCATGATGGAACGCCGATAGGGCTTCTGGGTATAGCTTACTTTAACCATATATACCATGATTTCCATATCAAATAGTTTTCCGGCCAAAGAAAGCGCAGTACCCCACTGACCGGCTCCGGTCTCAGTGGTGATCCGTTTTATACCCTGTGCTTTATTGAAGAAAACCTGAGGCAAAGCTGAATTGAGTTTATGACTTCCCACCGGACTGACCCCTTCGTACTTGTAATAAATACGGCAGGTCGTGTCCAGAGCCTTTTCCAGCCCCCGTGCTCTATATAGCGGGCTGGGACGATATTTTTTATAAAGCTCTCTTACTTCGGCAGGAATCTCTATATACCTTTCTGTGGATACCTCTTGCATAATCAGTTCCCGGGCAAATATAGGCTCCAAATCAGAAGGTGCCAGTGGCTGTTTGGTTTGCGGATTTAAACCAGGTTCCAGGGGATTCGGCATGTCTGCCTGAATATTGTACCAGAATTTCGGTATTTTATCCTCCGGTAGAATGATTTTAGTGAGCTCTTCTCTACTCATCTCAACTAATCTCTCCTCTCGCTATTAATTTTAAGCATCGGAAGAAACTGCCGGGCAGTTTCAACATTCTGCTGCGCAACGAGGCTGGAGATTAGAACCCGCTGATAGGTACCCAAGTGTTTATAGAAGCGGGGTACATCTTTTCGCCTCGTTATACGCCAAAAATTTTATCACAACTGCTTGTCAACTTCAAGCGGAGGACTCTTAATCTTAAGAAGTTCTATGGCCAGGAAAGGTCGCGGTCGATTTTGTTTCAGCCACGAAGCCAAAATCATGGAAGCTGCCCGAGGAAAGGCCTAAAGAAGTAGTCGCTGAAGCAATTATAATAAGATGTCCTTAGATTAATTCCAGTATCATTTAATTGGGATTCGAAAAGAAGCCCGCATTAATACCGTTAGCAAAGGAAGCCCATGTTATCTGTAAGTAATTATGCAGTATCATTGCCTAATTTATTTTTCAAATCATCAAGAGTAATAAGCAGACCTTCACTAAGCTCCACCTGTGGTTCCCAGCCCAATATGCCGCGGGCTTTGCCAATATCCAGGCAAATCCGCTGCAACTCGCCGGGGCGGGGACTGGTATATTGCACCGGGCCCGAATAAGCAGTAATACCTTTTAGAACTTGCAGCAGTTCATTTACCGAAGTAGCCCGGCCCGAGGCTATATTGAAGGCCGGGTAGTCCAGATCATTAGTCTTGCCAGCTTCACCCTTTGCCTGATGTTCTTCCAATAACTGCAAAGCCAGCAGATTAGCCTGCACTACATCCTGTACATATACATAATCCCGGGTTTGCTCCCCATCCCCAAAAACAACTGGGACCTTCCCCAATAATAATTTTTTGCCGAACAAGGCTACCACACCTGATTCCCCGTCAGCATCCTGCCGCGGGCCATAGACATTACCATAGCGTAAAGCTATATAGGGAAGCCCCAGTGTCCGGGCAAAACAGTAAAGGTAATATTCAACACTAAGTTTGCTTACTCCATAAGGTGAAAGCGGCCCTTTACTATAGTTCTCCTTTACCGGCAGATGCTCGGGTTCGCTATACACCGCGCCTCCCGAGGAAGCAAAGATTATGCCCCGTACCCCACAGCTCCGGCAGCCCTGCAGCAAATTAAGAGTTCCGATAACATTGTTCCGGGCATCCTGCCCCGGATTGTGAACGGAAAGCCGCAAATTTACCTGTGCGGCCAGGTGAATAACATAATCAAACTTCTGTTTTTGCATAAATTCCGCCAGGGCAGTATCACAAATATCCCGTTTGTAAAACTCGGCTGCAGAATTTACGTTTTCGATTTTCCCTGTTAGTAAATTATCCACAATACTGATTTTATGTCCCCCATCAACCAGGGCATCTGTAATATGGGAGCCAATAAAACCGGCCCCACCAGTAAGCAGTATTTTCATAATTGCAAAAACCTCTTTACCTATTGTTTATACCAATATATTCACAATAGGTAATGTGGTTGCATATCAGGCTGACAGACATGAAAAATCCAGCAAAACAGTGGTAAAAGGATGTGAAAAAACGCGGCTCAAATCAGCCGCGTTTTTTACAATATTGAATTTGACGGTATACCAGTTGGAGTAACCGAAGATAAACAAAATTATAATTATTTGTTCTCTTTGTTCATTATCTCATTCATATTGCGGACTGCACAGAGCTTGCCGCACATGGTACAGGTATCTTCCATTTCCGGCTGGGACTCTTGCCGGTAACGCCGGGCTTTGTCGGGGTCCATAGCCAGCTTGAACATGGCTTCCCAGTCGATCCGGCGGCGTGCTTCACTCATCTCCCGGTCCCATTCACCAACGCCGGGAATTCCCTTGGCTATATCGGCAGCATGGGCTGCAATTCGGGAAGCCATGATTCCTTCCACCATGTCTTCCATATTCGGCAGGCGCAAGTGTTCAGCCGGGGTTACATAGCAAAGGAAATCAGCTCCGCTGGCAGCGGCAATAGCCCCGCCAATCGCGCTGGTAATATGGTCGTAACCCGGTGCTACATCTGTTACCAGAGGCCCCAAGACGTAAAATGGCGCACCATGGCAGAGTTTTTTCTGCAGCAGAACATTGGCCGCGATCTCATTGATAGCCATATGTCCGGGTCCTTCGATCATAACCTGCACATCCTTGGCCCAGGCCCTTAGTGTCAGCTCGCCCAGGGTAATGAGTTCCTCGATCTGGCTGGCATCGGTGGCATCCGCTATACAACCGGGCCGGCAGGCATCCCCCAGGCTCAGGGTAACATCATATTCCCGGCAAATCTCCAAAACCTCATCGAAATACTGGTAAAAGGGATTCTCCGCTTTATGGGTTTCCATCCATGCGTATAGTAACGAACCGCCCCGCGATACAATATTGGTCAAACGGGAGTTGCGTTTGAACCGTTCCACGGCAGCCCGGTTCAACCCGGCATGGATGGTCATAAAATCGACTCCTTCCCGGGCATGGCTTTCGACTACTCTCAGGAATTCCTGGCTGGATATATCCTGGAGTTCCTTTTCATAAAAACCCATGGCATCGTAAACCGGCACGGTTCCGATCATAGCACTTGACATAGCAATCAAGCGGGTTCGAAACTCGCGGGTTTGACCGTAGGAACTAAGGTCCATGATGGCTTCCGCTCCCAGGTCGATGGCTTTTTGGGCTTTGGCCAGTTCCGCCTCCCAGTTGCAGCAGTCCCGGGAGATGCCCAGATTGACGTTGATCTTGGTTTTCATCCCCGTGCCTATACCCCAGGGTTGAAGAGATTTGTGGTTGGGGTTGGCGGGAATAATCATAGTACCTTTTGCTATACCCTGACGCAAAACTTCGGGGTCAATATTTTCTTTGGATGCCACCATAGTCATTTCCGGGGTGATAATACCCTGGCGGGCTGCTTCCTTTTGGGTTTTATAGTTCATTTCACTACTCCTTATCTGCCTTAAGTATTTGCTGTAGTTGGCTTAAAATATCCTCAAAGCCGTTAAAGTTATAAAAGGGTAATTCCTCCTGTGAACACAAATCCGCCAGGATTGGCTTGGCAAATATTATGTCGCAGTGCCGCGCCGGGCACAAATCGGAGTACCCGTCACCAATATAGATTTTTATATCATCTGGACCAGCCAGTTCGTCAATTTTACCTTGCTTGCAGACACCGCATTTTCCACATTCAGGATTGCGGTGGGGCATGTCTATCCGCCAGCCATCCTGGTATTTTATGATATTGGCGTAGTATTTCAGGTCTATTTCCTCTCTTTTAAGAATCAGTTCGATATAGTTTGCATAGCCATCGCTTAAGATATAAATATGATGGTTTTGCTCCCCGGTCCATTCTAGAAATGACAGGAAAGCCGGATCAATCCTCATCTGATTAAAAAAAGAATTTAGTTGCTCAGGTAAAACATCCATCAAATCCAGGGTAGCCTGGGCGCAATCCCCGGTAGATAAAACACCTTTCTCCCAGAGTGTGTTTAATTCCGCCCATCCTTCCCGGGCAAAGGTCTTTACCATGGTGTAACAGACATCTTCCCGGGAAATAGTGCCGTCAAAGTCTACAAAAAATATCAGCCTGCCTGCCATTTTGCCATAATCCTCCGCGCGGCCATCTCAATATCATGACTGCCCATCAAGGCAGATACCACCGCAACTCCGTCAGTGCCAGACTCACGTATGGCCGCAATATTATCCAGATTTATACCGCCGATGGCGACCAGCGGAACCGAAGTATGCTTTTTTAACTCGGCCAGCAGGCTAATGCCGGTTGGCAGTGCCGCATCAGGCTTGGTCGGGGTGGCAAAAACCGGTCCTACTCCCAGGTAATCAGCACCTTGCCGGACACCTTCCTCTGCTTCGGCCCGGCTGCTGACTGACAAACCGATAAGCTTGTCCGCTCCCAGCAAGCGACGGGCCACCGGGAAGGGCAAATCATCCTGCCCGATATGCAGCCCATCAGCATTCACGGCCAGAGCAATATCCAGGCGGTCATTGATTATCAGGGGTACCCCGCTTCCTTCCAACTTGTTTTTTAAAGCCGCAGCCAGATTATAAAACTCGCGGCTGCTGGCGTCTTTCTCCCGCAACTGAACCACGCTGACCCCGCCTTTTACCGCCTTCATTATCTCTTCCAGCAAATCCCGGCCGTCCAAAAGGCTGCGGTCACTTACCAGATACAGCGAGTAATTTATATTTACCATTTGACTTTAGCCTCCTGGAGAATATCATCGCCGGTTAAGTTATAGAGACTGTCGAAAAGCAACTGGCGGAAAGTTCCGGGGTTCTCACCGGAGCAGGCAGCAGCCCTTTCCCCGGCAATATTATAAGCGATCAAGCCTGTAATGCTGGCTACAAAAGGATCAGCACCCGGGGTTCCAATACAGGCTGCCATAACTCCAGCTACCATACAACCGGCACCGGTTATGTTCTGAAACAGGGGGCTTCCGTTGCCAATCTGCACCGCCTGGTCACTACTAGCCACAACATCGATGGCTCCGGTTGCAGCCACTATTGCATTTTCCTGTTTGGCTAACTGGCGGCAGGCTGCCTCCAAGCCTTCCCCGCTGTCCATGGAGTCAACTCCGCGGGCCTGCCCCTGCAAACCGGCCAGGCTTTTAATTTCGGCAATATTGCCTTTCAGCAGCGTTATCTGCCCGGTCTGGCGGATCTGAGCCAGAACCTCTAATTTTCGGGGTATTACCCCGCAGGCTACCGGATCAATTATCAAAGGCACTCCTTTTACTGCGGCCCCCCGGCTGGCTGTCAGCATGGCGGCCTCTTGTTCGGCCGTCAGTGTCCCCAGGTTCAGGTATAAGGCCTGGGCAAAGTTTACGAATTGCCCGGCTTCTTCAGGATGCTCGACCATGGCCGGGGAGCCCCCGGCGCAGAGTATTACATTGGCAACATCATTGACTGTCACATAGTTGGTAATACAATGGACCAGCGGCTTGGTTTTCCTTAGTTCCTCCCAGATTTGCGCACATTTATCTAACACTTTTTCCCCTCCCTCAACTCATTAAAATGATCCATCACCCCAACACCCTGCCCGATGGCAAAACCTTCGGCCAAACAGCTTTCCACGTATTTCTTGGCTTTTCTTACTCCTTCCGGAACTTCATAGCCTTGTCCTAAAAAGGTCGCCAGTGCCGAAGAAAATGTGCAGCCGGTACCATGGTTATTACTGCCCGCTATTCGTTTGCCGCCCTGCATATAAACAGATTTTTTATTTCCTACCATATCCACCGGTTCACCGGGCAGATGCCCTCCTTTGACAACTACAAACCGGGGTCCCATTTCCAGCAGGCTTCTACAAGCTTCCTCCATGGCTGCCAGGTCGGAAATGCTCCGGTTTAAAAGCTTCTCGGCTTCAGGCAGATTTGGGGTAATGACCGAGGCCAGCGGAAAAAGCTTTTCTTTAAGGCTTTCTACTGCTTCTTCAGCCAGCAAGCGGTCGCCGCTTTTGGCAACCATTACCGGGTCAACTACCAGCGGCAGCTTGGAATAATTATACTTGTCATTAAAAATCCGGCCTTCATAAAGTGAAGACAGAAATTCAGAAATAAGCTCAATTAGCTGGCTGCTGGCCAGCATCCCGATTTTAACCGCATCAACCCGGATATCGGCAAAAATGGCGTTCAGCTGAGCTTGCACAATATTCAGATCAACTTCCTGAAAGGCACTTACCCCCGTAGTATTTTGCGCGGTCACCGCAGTTATAACCGTCAGTCCATATCCGCCCAAGGCTGAAATTGTTTTGAGATCAGCCTGGATTCCTGCACCCGCACAGGAATCAGAACCGGCAATGCTTAGAATATGTTGCATGTGTTTCTCCTTTCCCAGCATTTTTAAGCTGCCACTACTTGATTAGATTACTTTTAAAGGGGAGTTACTGTCCGTTACGAAAATAGTTGCTGCTTTGATTGGGCATTTACCCACAGAATTTAGAACTCATACCTCGCACCTCACACTCAAACAAAAATACAGGCAACCAGCAAAAAAGGTTTACCTGTATTGTGAATCCAGGAAATCGCTTCCCTCCGCTGGTATTATCCAGTTCAGGTGCAAAGGGTTCAGAGGCCATTCCTCTATCTCAGCTTTACAAGCAAAGCTCCCCCAGCGTCAATATTTATTTTGTTTAAATGATTATAACCTATTTTTTAGAAGTTACAAAGGTTTTCTTGAATTACACCACTTTCAGCCTGCTCCGGGCTGGTTCGCTTATAGATGTCTCCCATTTCTTGCAGCGGTCGCCCCAATAGGCCAGGACCTGATCATCACGCTTGATGCAGACGATCTCGCAAATATTGGGGCAGCCTGAACATTCGAAACTTTTGGATTTAAAATCACCTTCGAGAATAAAATCATCACCCTTAAACGCGGTTTCAGCATAACTAGGTTCCATATGCTCTTTAGCCAGTATAGCTGCTCCTATAGCTCCCATGACCTCATAATGTTCGGGAACTTCCACCGGCAGGTTTAAGACTTTTGCAAAAGCTTTTTGCAAACCGGCATTAGCCGCTACCCCACCCTGGAATACTACCGGAGCTTCTATCTTCTTGCCTTTGCCGACGTTATTCAGGTAGTTCCTGACCAGGGCTTCGCATAAACCCATAACTATATCCTCCAACGGGTACCCCATCTGCTGCTTGTGGATCATATCGGATTCGGCAAAAACTCCACAGCGTCCGGCTATTCTGACGGGCTGGGTGGATTTCAGGGCATGCCGGCCAAAATCTTCTATCGGTATATTGAGCCGGGCGGACTGCTGATCCAGGAAAGAACCGGTTCCGGCAGCACACACGGTATTCATGGCAAAATCATGCACAATAGCATTTCGCAGTATAATTATTTTTGAATCCTGGCCTCCGATTTCGATTATGGTTTTGACCTCCGGATAAAGTGTAGATGCGGCAACCGCATGGGCGGTGATCTCGTTTTTGACCACATCGGCGCCCAGCAGTATGGCTGCCAGGTGGCGCCCGCTGCCGGTGACTCCCACTCCCTTGATGCTGGCGGTATTATCGGGTAGTCCATCCTTTATTAAACTGTAACCATCCTTTAAGGCCTTTACCGGGTTGCCCAAAGTGCGCAGGTATAACTTGTTTTTGAGCCTGCCTTGCTGATCCAGCAAGACAAAATTACTGCTGACCGAACCGATATCCACACCAAGATAATACTTCAATTGCTTTTCCTCCTTCTAAGCACCGGAAGAAACTGCGAAGCAGTTTCAACATAATTTAATCATTCCCGAAGGGAACTAATATAAGTGGTCCCCGTAGGGGGCAACACACCGCTGCAACGAGGCGTGGATTTGGAACCCGCTATGTGTTTTGCTAATAGGAATCCGACCGCTTATAGGAGCAAGATACATGTATTCGCCTCGTTTAAGCATCAAAGGAAACTGCGGAGCAGTTTCAACACACCGCTGCAACGAGGCGTGGAATTGGACCCCGCTGCGTGTTTTGCTAAATAGGAATCCGACCGCTTAAAGGAGCAAGGTACATGTATTCGCCTCGTTATAAAGCTGTTGCCTGGCGTGCGCCTTTTCTGCGCAGCATATCGATAAAGGCTTCGAGCCGGGTGTTAATACCCGCGGTGCCTGAGTGTTCATCAAAATAGAGAGTCATACAGGGAATGTTTTCCCGGCTGCTTACCTGGCCTAACACCGATTGGGCTACAATTTCCGGCATACAGGTCAAGGGGCCGATCTGCACCAGACCATCGTAGTTTCGGCGGGCAAAATCAACGGCATTGCCTACCGTTTCGCGGCCATGTCCGCCAACTTTGTAATTTAAATAAGGTTTGGAAGACTTGAGAATATGACGATGATTCGATTTTTTCAGCAATCCTCCAAGCAGGTGATCGTTTACCCATTCGCTTGTATAAATAGAACGCGAAACTTCGGCATTTAACCTGGCAATATAGTTGGCCACGCAGTAATTGGCACTGGGCTCTAGAATGGTATAAATCTCACCTATCAAACCAATCTTGAGAATCTGCTCCTGATGCCTGGGCAGGCTATCCATTGCTTTGAGGCTCAATTCCGCAGCCATATCAACTTCATTTCTATTTCCCGCCCGGTTTATATTTAGCAAACCCTGTTCATAAAGCTGTTCTGCCCGGTCTTTTGCGGTTGTGCGGGGCAGCACATATTCCAGTTTTCTTTCCAGTTCTTCGACGGCATTTAGCTTATACCAGGCGTATTTTACAGCTCGGACAAATTCCCTAAAGCTTACCTGCTCTCCCAAAGCCTTGATTTGTTTTAACAATTCAGAGATTTTGGAATCGGGCGCTTCCAAGACTACCATATTGAACTGATAGCCCAGATCGTTTAAAATTTCTCTTTCCACCTGGGCATAATAACCAAAACGGCAAGGGCCCCACCCCCCTGCCATCACTATAGTATCTGCGCCTGCTTCCAATGCTTCAATGAAATTGCCTATATTTACTTTAAGCGGCATACAGGCAAATTCCGGGGAATGTTTAATCCCTAATTCAAAGGTCTTTTTACTAATCGGCGGGGGAGGAACCACCTCCAATTTTAAACCTTTAAATAAGGCGGTTATTGCAATGTGCAAATTACCCATGTGCGGGAAGGTTATTTTCACAGGTCAATGTCCTCCTTCTCAACATATCGCAAAAAGCCTCCAAACGAGTCACCAAACCGTTTTCTCCGGTATGTTCATCTACAGTTATCAACATAAAAGCCTTGTTTTTTATTTTGCGTTCTATAATTTCGCCAATCAGAGAATCCGGTCCACAGCCAAAACAAGCCACATAAATGATGCCATCCACATCCTGTCTCTTGAGCATATGCAAAGCACTGCCTATCATCTTGCGGCCTAAAGTCCAAAAAACACGTTTGGGCATGGTGGCAGCCTCATTCTCCACACTCAGCGGCTCCAGGGCTTCCGGCAACAGCACTTTGCAGCCCATGTTTCTAAGCCGCTTGATGATATTCATGCTTATGGTTTCATCATAAAGTGAATAACCATGGCCCAGGACTCCTATCTTCAAGTCATTCTCAGGACTGATATCAAGCTCTTCACCTTCCCAGATCTTTATGGCCTCCGCCATAGTAAAGCCCTGTCCCGCCAAAGCCCGGCAAAACTTCATCTCCTGACAGGCGTGGTGATAGGCCTGTCTAATATCCCTATCCCGGGCATCAAAAAGTCTTCCTAATTTTATTATGTCCTTTTTTAGGAATTTATCGGTTTTGCTGAGGTCGATAATGATATCCAGCATCGGCGGCAGTTGAGGTACGGCCGCTCTTGCAATATCGGGAATGCCCATGAATTTTGGACAGATATAACTTTTGCTCTCCACACTGACCAAGCGCGGTATAAATATATAATCAAGTTTTTGGGCAGCCAGTTCCCGGACATGCCCTAAATAAACTTTGAGAGGAAAACAGGTTTCATCCACCGCCGCATCAATTCCCCGGTCAACGGTTAGGCGATTGGTACTTGACGATGTGACAACCTCAGCACCCAAATCGTTAAAGAATGTTTTCCATAAAGGATAATAGTAGTAATAAAAAAGCCCTTTTGGTATTCCCACCCTTTGCAAAACTGCGCCTCCTTTTCTTACCCAATTAGTCACTGTTACCTGACAGATTGGCAATTTATTAAAGTCATTGGGCAGAACGAATAAAAAAGGTAGCAAGGCTTTCAAGAAGCCCGTGATTGAGGCAATTCAAGGTATGGCGGCGGACCTTCTGCTTCACTGTAGAGTCGCGTCCCCGTACAGAATACGTCAAATGAGCGGGGTTCTTGAATAACGCAGCTATTCGCGTTTTTAACGGTCTGACCTAATCTTCCTTGGGATTGAAGATTACCGCAGCCAGGTAGCCAAAAACTATGGCCGCTGTAATACCGGCGGCGGCAGCTTCCACACCTCCGCTAAAAGCTCCCAGGATTCCTTTTTCTTCTACTGCTTTCAAGGTTCCCTGAGTTAAAAGATGACCAAAACCTGAAAGAGGTATGCTGGCCCCGGCCCCCCCTATCTTTAAAAGCGGCTGGTATAAACCCAACCCGCTGAGAATGGCTCCTATAGAAATATACCCGACCAGGATATGCCCCGGGGTAATAGCCGGTTTGGTTAAATCCATTACCAGCTGGCCGACAAGACATAAAGCCCCGCCAATTAAAAAAGCCATATAAAGAGGTACCAAAACGCTTTCCCTCCTGTCTAATTTTCTATTGCCACCGCATGGGCTATGCCTGGTATGCTTTCACCCTGGAAACTGGTGGTTGGACTCATCAAGGCACCGGTCGCAACAAAGAGCAGCCGCTTCAGATCCCCCGCCAGCATTCTTTTCAGCAGAGGCCCGCAGAGAATACAAGCGGAACAGCCGCAGCCGCTCCCCCCGGACAATACATCCTGCCCTCCGTCAAATAGTAGTACCCCGCAGTCACTGTAGTTGGGTTGAGGTGCCAGGCCGTCCCTGATAAAAAGCTGCCGGGCAATAGCCATGCCAATTTTGCCCAAATCTCCGGTTACCACCAGGTCATAGTAATCCGTAGGCAGGTTTAAATCCTGAAAATGGGTTTTAATAGTATCCGCAGCCGCCGGGGCCATGGCACTGCCCATGTCGGATGCATCTTTCTGCCCCATGTCCACCACCTTGCCAATCGTCGCGGCAGTAACTCCGGGACCCACCCCAATTGATTCCAGCAGCACCGCTCCGGCAGCAGTGGCAGTCCATTGAGAGCTCGGGGTTTTCTGTACACCCTGTTCGATGGGGAAGCGAAATTGCCTTTCTGCCGTATAGTGATGACTGCATGCAGCAGCTACGGTTTTATCATAAAAGCCCCCATCCATCAGCATGCTGCTGACAATCAATGACTCTGCCATCGTTGAACAAGCACCATAGAGCCCCAGAAAGGGAATACTTAACTCACGGGCAGCAAAATTGGAGGAAACCAGTTGGTTTAAGAGATCTCCAGCTACCAGCAATTCCACATCCGCCGCTTCCAGGTTGCGCTTATCAATAGCCCGTTTGACGGTCTCCCGAAGCATTTTGCTTTCAGCCTTCTCCCAGGTCTTTTCTCCAAAAAGGTAATCTTCCATTATCCAATCATAATCATGACCCCAGGGTCCGTCACCTTCCCGCGGTCCCACAATGGAAGCCCAGGCCGTAATCACCGGGGGATTATTAAACACTACCGATTGGGCTCCTCTTTTTTTGCTTTGCGGCATTATATGCACCTCTTTGTCAATAAACAATTATGCGGTAATAGTCGTTACTGCAATATTAAACACAGCAGTATAACCAATTTTGTGGCTTACGAACTAATGAATACTTTGAGTAATCCTATTAAAACGGAAATGACAAAGCCAAAAACCAGAGTGGGACCGGCCACACTAAAAATCCGGGCCCCAACCCCGAAAATATAACCTTCCCTTTTGAACTCCATAGCCGAAGCCACAATGGCATTGGAAAATCCAGTTATAGGTACAATAGAACCGGCTCCGGCGATTTTACCCAGTTCATTATATACACCAATTCCGGTAAGCAAAGCCCCTAGAAAAATCATAATTGCCGATGTACTTGATGAAGCATCGGTTTTACTAATTCCTTGAGTGATCAAATAATTCTGTATAGCCTGAGCCAGCATGCAAATAGCGCCCCCAACTACAAAAGCCCAAAAACAGTTTTTTAAGACCGGGGGTTTGGGTTTAACCTGCTTAACCAGGGTTTCATATTCTTCTATCTCAATTTTCTTCAACCGCTTGGGGTCTGGAGAGTTCAAACTTTTTCGCCTCCCTCTGCCTAGTATTATGGACATTTGGCCTTTAGTTTATTCCGGGCATAAAAAAACACCCTGCGGGGTGTTTTAATAAGCACATTAGTTAATTTAACAAAAAAATCTACCGCCGGTCTAATGATTCTATGCGCTCCACCATCCGCTCAAAGGCATCAATGATGGCAGGCTGCGGAATCTGCCATACCGACTGCCTGGTGATGAAGAGATCATGAATCCGCTCACAATGGGGCAAGAAATCGGCAATTGTTTCATCCCCGAATGCTTCCATCAATTGAAACAAGTGCCGGCTATTAATCTCCCACTCCCCGCTGTGAATCTGCATGGGAAGTATCAAGTCCAGGCCCCGCTTGTCCTGCCTGTATTTTTCTACCTTTGATTGCAGCTCCAGCAATTTCTTGCATTCATCTGGGTTTTTCAGACGGGTGCAGGCAATTAAAAAATCACAAAGGGCTGTCCCTTGTTCGCATAACTCTTCGCTGCCGATATTAAGAATAGCATAATCATACTCCAGCTTTTCCAGTTCAAAATCACTGTTATCGGGATAGATAAAATCAACCCCATAGCTTGATGAATATATATGATTGTAGGCCAAAACATCCTCTGCATTGTTATCGCGCAGCCATTCATATATCCGCAGGCTATGATTGAGATTAAGTATCATTACCCGTTTGCCTTGCCGGGCAAGGCCAATGCCCAGGTTGACCGACACTGTATTCTGACCGGTCCTGGCTTCCCATGATATCAATCCCACTGTACGCATTTTTTTATCATCCTCCCAGTTCTTATTATTTCAGTTTAACTCCATGGCACAATTTGCTGTCCTGAAAGGATGGCCTTTTTCCATGTTCAGCCGCTATGTTCTATACGATTTCCTGTTTTTTGCCTCGCGAGGCATGACCGGCCAGCCATCCAGCCACCAGAGAGGTAATAGGTACAGATATAATCAGGCCAATGCTTCCAACCAGTGCCCTGACAATTTCAGTGACAATCAGTTCCCAGTTCATTACCCTGATCGGCTCCATGTGATAAGCCATGAATAAAAGCATGAATGGCAAGGCCCCTCCGGTATAGGCGAGAATAAGGGTGTTGGCCATGGTCCCCATAATATCCCGTCCCACGTTCATTCCGGCAGTTACCAGCTGCAACGGCTGCATAGAGGGATTTGCCTTCTTTATTTCACTAATTGCTGAAGCTACCGACATGGCAACATCCATAATAGCACCTACTGCACCGATAAGAATTCCCGAAAAAAGCAAACCCCGCATATCAAATTTTATTCCTTCTACATAGAGAAGCATTCGGTCTTCCTCGGTAGCCAATCCGCTGAGCTGGGCCAGGTCGCCAAAGGCATAGGCCAAAAAACCGGCCACCAGCAACCCGCCCAGGGTTCCCAGGGTAGCTGCAAGTGATTTCTGGGTAAATCCCGCTACCAGAATCATAGTAAGAAGGGTAACTCCAATTAAGACCAAAATGGTCAGCGGCAAGGGAGATTGCCCCTTCATCAAACCTGGCAGAAGCACTTTATAGATGCCCAAAATAGTAACTCCCAACCCCATTAGGGCCTTGATTCCCTGTACTCGCCCGATAATTATAATCAGTCCCACAAATAATAGAACCAGCCAGCCCAGGGCATGGCTGCGAACACGGTCAGCTACATACACATTCTGTATGGATTTTTTCCCATCCAGTTGCTCTTCAACAGTTATGTACAACACCACCTCGTCACCGGCCTGTAATTCTATATCATAACCTTCGGTACCCGACAGGGTGTTTTGCGCAGTAAGAATCTTCCCTTTGTATATACCGCTCAGAACCCGGACCTTTACCTCCTGTTCAACGATGCTGTCCTTAAAAGCACTGTTTTTGTCTTCTTTTACCTTATTTACCTCCAATACCGCAGCCTTTTCATACAGCTCCAGGTACTTGCTGTCCGGGGATAGATTAGCAGCTTCTTCATCTCCCCGAGCACTCCCGGTAAAACAGATAAAATTTAGTAAAATCATAAAGCAACAGATAAGCGTATTTATTGATTTGGGCAAAGCCCGCACCCCCCACTAAATTAGAACCTTATATAATTCTTAAAAGAAACAATAATGGACATACATTAAATAAAACAATAGAATAATAATGAGCATATGTCAATTAAATGGTGCCCATTGGTAAGAATATGCTCTATCGTGCTATGCTTTCTTTAAGAATGAGGATACTATTAAAACTTTTAGCCTTAATTTGACTGCTTCAAATTATATTGTGGGAGGGATAAATGTGTATATCAGCGAAGAAACTCTTGATCGTTTTATTCATGAAGATACCCCATATTTCGATTTGACAACTACAATACTTGATATTGGTCAGGAGCCAGGCATAATAAGCTTTAGGTCGCGAGAAAACGGCGTGCTCTGCGGTACCGAAGAAGCCGCCCGGATTCTGCAAAAGCTCGGAGCCCAACCAAGTCTCTTGCTCCCCAGCGGGACTAAACTGAGCCCAGGCCAGGTATTTCTGCAAGCAGAAGGCAGTGCTGCATGCCTGCATATCGCCTGGAAAGTCTGTCTTAACATACTGGAATACTGCAGCGGTATTGCCAGCCGCACTCGTACTCTCCTGGATCAAGCCCGGACGGTCAATACTAAGATCAGTATTCTCTCAACCCGCAAAATGTTTCCCGGTACTAAAGAACTGGCTATCAAGGCAGTCTTGGCCGGGGGGGGATTTCCCCATCGTCTCGGTCTTTCGGAAACGGTTCTGCTCTTTCGCCAGCACATAAACTTTATTTCCGGTATGGAAGAATTGGCCGCCAGGATTCCCCAGCTTAAGCAGCAGGCCTGTGAAAAAAAGGTGCTTGTTGAAGTTGAGAAACTGGAGGATGCACTATTACTGGCCCAAGCCGGTGTAGACGGCCTGCAATTTGACAAAGTCCCTCCCGAACAGCTTAAACACTATGTTCAGGAAATACGGAAACAGCATCCCGGACTGTTGCTGATTGGCGCCGGCGGAATCAAAGAAACCAATGTCGTTGAATATGCCGCTACCGGAATTGACGCTATAGTAACGACTTCCATGTACTTTGGCCGCCCCCTGGATATAGCTGTTGAGATTGAGCCCTGGAGTAAAATTTTAGGTCCCGTAAAGGATTGATTTTAGCATTTTTCTATTTTTACCCCGTCACCCTGTGCTATTGCTCCATCTTAGCAAGCTTGGAATATATTTTTTGTTTTCCCGGATCAAGGGTAAAAGTTGCTAGCTGGGAGCAGGTTTTTATGTCTATCAGGGGTAGCGCGGCACTCTATTTCCAGAGCAATATAAGGGGAGTATTACATTTTTAGGTATGTCCGGATTTTGGATGTCATTTAAAAATTGATCTAAAAAGGAGATGTCACATGGAAAAGGATCGGAAAATTGCAGTTTTGATTGATGCTGATAATGTATCGGACAAATATATAAAATATATATTTGATGAAATCTCTAACCATGGTACACCCACATATAAGAGGATTTACGGGGACTGGACAAAACCGCAATTGGCACCATGGAAGACGGTGCTACTTAATTACTCTATTTCTCCTATTCAACAATATGGCTATACAACAGGTAAAAATTCTACTGATGCTGCTTTAATAATTGATGCCATGGATATACTCTATTCAAAAAATGTGGATGGTTTTTGCATTGTTTCAAGTGATAGTGATTTCACCAAGCTTGCTGCCCGCTTAAGAGAGGCTGGAATGTATGTTATTGGCATGGGCGAAAAGAAAACGCCTAAGCCCTTTATAGCTGCCTGTGAGAAGTTTAAATATCTTGAAGTTCTAGCGACAATCCCTGAGAATCATTCTGAAACCAATGCCAGTGAAAGGGTAGAAAAGCAAGATATACCCAAAGAGGGCATGGCAAGTAAAGAAGAGCTAACAGAATCTATTAACATTATAATAAGGGAAACCTCAGACGAGGAGGGTTGGGCATTTTTGGGCGAAGTTGGTAATAGACTGAATAAGCGTTACCCGGATTTTGATACAAGGAACTACGGTTATTTAAAGTTAACCCCACTTATATCGTCCTTAACAAAATTCGAAATTCAATCAAGAAAAACTAGTAATCCAAATGTAAGGCATACATATGTTAAAAATAAATAATGCAGCTATTTAGCATCTCTTAATATGAATAAATATAAAGCGATTTTATCGATTTATTAGATCTTAAATACAAACTTTAGCTTATTTAAAAGAGATTTCATTTAACTTCCTATAACTTCCTATTGGTACTATAAAAGCACAAGTAATGAATCCGAATGAAAGGGTTTTTTGCTTGTGCTTATTTATAATAAGGGGAGAAATGGCCTGGCGTGCTTCGCATTGGATTTCGCATCCGCTGGATAATCTGCCAGCCATCCTCTTTTTATGAGCATTCGGTTAAGCAGGTTGAAACCATTGAGGCTTTCGTGTAACTAACCAATATGAATGGGTAATAATTAAGGATGGATGCCAAGACAAATTTGGGGAGGTATTATCCATATTAATCGTTGTGTAGTCTGTTTAAGATGCGCAAGATACGGTTGAATAAAGGAATACGGTATGAAGCTTCATTTTATCGATAATGTATAAAAATTTCAGAATAGAGAATAAATATCTTGATGATAACTTGTTTCTATATTATGGTACTTGACTTAGTTGGTATTTCTAATCCAAACTATATTTTGGGCCAGTACTCTGTTAAATCTAATTCTTTGTATAAATCGGCGAGGAAAATTTTCGTAGGACAAGGCGGAGGAATGAGTAATACTGGACGTATTGCGATTGACGACAACGCAGTAATATGAAAATTTAACCGAGAGAATATATAGAATTAAGTTTAACAGAGTATAGGCTTTAATAGATGGGAGACAGAGTATGGATATCACTAAAATAATGGAAAAATTGATTGAGTTTCGAGACGATCAAGATTTTAAACGCTTTCATACTACAAAAAATCTTACAATTTCTATCTGCATTCAAGCATCAAAGTTACTCGAAACCTTTCAATGGAGAGATGACGAAAAAATTAAGCAAATTGTAAACAGTGAAAAGAAAGCTGAAATAGAAGAAAAGTTGGCTGACATTATGATATATCTAATGTATTTATGCAATAACCTAGACATTTCAGGTGATAGAATGGAAGCTAATATATATACTAGAATCATAAAAGAATCTTCGAATATGAAATTAACCCGTGAACCGGAAATATCACATAATATACCCACAGCCAAAATATATAGGTTTAATAATGAAGAGTAGGTACGCCGGAGATATTTCCACGTCATACAAGATTCTCCGGCGTACCTTTGATTTATTCAGCTAGATCACGCTGGCTCATTCCACAAACAATCTGTTTATATCAATACTTGTTAATATTTTGGTTAAATTGGGATCAAATTGGGTTCCCGAGCATCTCAGAATTTCCTGAGTGGCTTGGTTCGGCGTGAGATTTCGGGAACGGTATGTCCTGTTTGTAGTCATTGCATCAAATGCATCGGCAATACTGATTATTCTGGCGTAAATATTGATTGATTCACTTTTGATACCTTTAGGATATCCTTTCCCATTGTAATACTCGTGGTGAGAATGTATGCTCTCAATGACCTTAGATTCAAATTGATCACTGCTTAATATCCTTACCCCATATTCCGAATGCCTGCAGATTTCCTTCCATTCGTCATTGTTAAGCTTGCCCGGTTTATACAAGATATTTTTATCAATATTTATTTTACCCAAGTCATGGAGTCGTGCAGCAATCACTAGTTGGTTTAATTCCATGGAACTCAAGGACACTTTTTGACCTATCTGATATGCAAATTCAGCTACCCTGGTGCAGTGCAAATAGGTAGCATAGTCATAATCTCTTATCATTCTTAAATAATGAGGAACTCTATCCACATTTCCCCTCCATAAATAAGCTGTATATAGGTTTTATAAAACATGCAGATATGGTGTGCTAATAATTCCAAAGAAATGTGGAATTCAATAACATGATCCCGCAGATACCAAATATGGCTCCTTTTGGCAATAAAAAGGACAAACATAAGATAGATTGTAATTTGCATATCCCGCAGAAAATTGCTAATATGGCTATAAATGCATAGGTAGCTTTGATACTAAAGTGTATTCGCATTTGGCATAAATTGTTAAGTTACCAGACAAGAAAATCCGTCTCAAAAAAGGCTATAATCGAAATACCGAAACTATTAATGGTTTTAGAACCATAATTACTTCATGCCCCTATAATAAACGGTAATAGTTTGCAATTCCTGTCAAGTTCCGTAATGGGTGCTGACCAAGCAGCATATATTATCTTTTTGCCTCGTTATAATGTCAATACTGCATACAGTTTGCTATAACATAGTAAACCCTCTAATCATTGTTATCAAAACTCATTACTTGATTGTTTATGTTGAACACATTTGAGTTAGAAAGTCGTTAATTAAATTTCTATTAGTGTCAAAATAGTAAAAACGGTTAGTATTACTGTACCTTATTTACATTATATGTATAGTATTGTTATACGTCAAGGAGAAAAATGCTTAATAAAGAGAAATTTGCAAACAGATTAAGAACTTTACGGCAAAGTAAAGAAATCTCAACCAGGAGCCTGGCTGCAGCTATAGGCCTAAAAAGTCATGGTGCAATTGCCCAATTTGAGAAAGGGACTTCACTCCCGGCTCTTGATACCTTGGTAAAAATAGCTGATTATTTTGACGTAACATTGGATTACCTGGTTGGCGTAACAGACACACAGCATTACATATATAAAAATGCGAAAAATAATTATGATTCTGAATTTCCATCCAAATTGACGGAATTACCTAGCTCAGCAGAAGCAAACGTAAAACAAGAAGCAAACGATAAGATGGTTGAACCCGAACTCGAACATAAGACAGAGGAATTGATTGTAGGTCTCGATGAGGAATCAATGACGGAACTACATAAATTCTTGCGGTATCTACATGCCCGCCAAACATTGGACAGGGAAGACGAAAAGTCGTGTGGATTGGACATAAAAGAAGTGGCAAATCCCCAAAAAGCTAGAAGCAGTTAAAGCTTTGGCGGTATCATGTCTAACCCGTATTCAGATAGAGAATGCTTAAAGCTCCCGTGTGTTGATTGACCACCGTAGCATCGGAGGGTCACATATTGCAGGATTTGTTTTTGCCCTTAATTTCCTGCGCATGCTGATCTCAGGAGCATTGTTCCTGACTGTGCAGACAAAGTTAAAAAGTTCTACCCATCATTCATGCTCTTTATGATGGCTTCAGGATACGCCGGTTTGATGCTGACCGGCTCACTATCGCTGCTGATAATATCCGTCGTCCTTTGCGGTTTGGGGACCGGCAGGCTTCTTTCCGTATACAATCCTGCAAAATGGCGGCAATTTCTTATCCAAATTACTGCCCTAGGCCCCGATTCCCAGCAAGAGACCGGTTCGGTAGACTACAAAAGATACCAACCAGGCCAGCATCAGGGTATAAGCCATGGTAAAAGCCGGCCATTTCCAGCCGTTGGTTTCCCGTTTCATAACTGCCAGAACCGCCAGGCAAGGAACATAGATCAAGGTAAAGATCATCAAAACATAAGCTGTCAGGGGGGTAAATCCCGATTGTTGCCTGGCCTTCGCGGCAAAACTATTCACACTGTCTGGTTCTTCTTCGGCAAAGACGTCATTATCTTCCATACTGTATAGAGTACCCATAGTACTGACTACTACTTCCTTAGCCCCCAAACCGCTTACCAGTGCCACCCCGGCTTTCCAGTCAAAACCCAAGGGAGCAATCAAGGGTTCGATAGCTTGGCCTACCTTCCCGGCATAGCTGTTTTCCAATTGAGCTGCGGGTGTTCCATAGGGCTGGCCTTGTTGATCAACGGTGGGAAAAGTAAACAGCCCCCACATCAGGATGGACATGGCAAGTATTATAGTACCGGCTTTCTGCAGGTAGAGCCGGGTTCTTTCCCACATGTGGATAATAATGTTTTTCAGGGTCGGCCAACGGTATATGGGCAGTTCCATTACAAAGGGTTCGGTTTCTCCGGGCAAGAGGAAAGTCCGAAAAACCCTGGCCATAATTATAGCCAGCATGATGCCGATGAGATAAATGGAAAACAGGACATTCCCACCAATTTCGGGTGAGAAAAAAGCGGCTATAAGCAAGGTATAAACCGGCAAACGGGCTCCGCAGCTCATCAAAGGGGCAACCAGCATTGTAACCAGCCGGTCCCGGGGGTTTTCCAAGGTACGCGTCGCCATCATAGCCGGCACTGTACAACCGAAGCCAATCAGCATGGGCACAAAGGATTTCCCGTGCAAGCCTGCGCGGTGCATGATATTGTCCATAACAAAAGCCGCCCGGGCCATGTAACCGCTGCCTTCCAGCAAGGCTATACCCAGGAAAAGCAGCAGGATGTTAGGCAAAAAGACCAGAACGCCGCCTACCCCGCCGATAATCCCCTCAACCAGCAAAGAACTCAACAGTCCTTCAGCCATATTAGCCTGTACCCACTCGCCCAGAGCCGACACCCCTAAATCAATCCACTCCATCGGGGCAGCTCCCATAGTAAATGTCAACTGGAACAATAGCCACATTATACCCAGAAAAAGCGGTATACCCAGCACCCGGTTCAAAAGTACATTATCAATTTTCTCGGTCAGGGATGCCCGGTCCAGAATACTGCTGTGGCAGGCTTCACGGCATACTCCGCGGACAAACGCATAACGATCCTCAACCAGCAAGGTTTCAGGATCATCTCCAATCACATTTTTGATGCGCTGCCGGCTCTTTTCGATTTCGGTCCATAATATTTTGCCATTATTAATATGTTCCAAGCGCTTAACCATTTCCCGGTCATTCTCCAGAAGCTTAACGGCAACCCAGCGGGCCGGGTATCGTGAATTGAGGCTTTCCGCCTGCTCTGAGGCCACTTCCAGGACTGATTGATTATAAGTAGTCAGCAATGTCTGTATCTTTTGCAGTTCATCCTCGATTTCGTGACGATAATTAACCTGCCTTTCAGCAAATTCTGAGGCTATGGAAACAAATCCCGCTATCGCAGCCAGTATCTCCTCGGTTCCTTCGTCTTTACTGCCTACCGCCCTAACCACCGGAGCGCCCAGCAATTGCGCCAGAAGCGTATAGTCAATCCTCTTCCCACTCTTTTCGGCCACATCTGCCATATTTAAAACCACCAAAATAGGTACATCCAGTTCTTTAAGCTGAGTAGTCAGGTACAAATTGCGCTCCAGATTGGAAGCATCAAGTATGTTGACCAGCAGATCAGGTTTTTCCTTAATAATCACATCCCGGGCTACTACTTCATCGGGGGAATAAGCGGATAGGCCATAGGTTCCCGGTAAATCAACCACCGTTATTTCAAGGTCTTTGTATTTAACCCGGCCTTCTTTTCTTTCTACGGTAACCCCCGAATAATTACCGACATGCTGGCGGCTTCCGGTAAGGTTGTTAAATATGGTGGTTTTGCCGGAATTGGGGTTGCCCGCCAAAGCTATCACTATTTGTTTCTTCTTCATCATTTCACCCCCCTACACTTTATTCCAAAATTATGGTGTCCGCTTCTTCTTTGCGCAGCGACAAATGAAATCCCTGGTTTTTTACCTCTAGCGGATCCCCCAGCGGGGCATAGCGTTCCATAATAAGCTCGATGCCCGGGACCAAACCCATATCCATGATACGCCGGCGTATGGGGCCGTTACCCGTGAGTGCCTTGATCTTGCCGCTCTCGCCAGGGCTTAAATCTTTCAATGTCCGCGTCACTTATTTCACCTCCCATTGTCTTCTCTATTAATACTGCAGGAGTTGGAACAGCCCATACAACTGCGGCATTTTTTGTCTTCTTGGGATGAAAAACCCTTTGCAGCTTTCCGGGCTTCGAACCCAATGATAGCTAAGGCTAAAACTCCAAGCATGCTCAGAATCACTATATCCATATTCTCAGCTCCTATATGTTAGTTAAACCTAACTTTTATTCCAAAAAAAACGCTCGGGTTTAAATGTTTGATAATAATTATCATGTTACTGAATATGATAATCATTATCAACCCTGCTGTCAAGTTTATTTTTCTTCTTCCACGCTACTCCTTATCTTCGGAAATTAATTCGACCTGCAAAAAGGATGCTTCATCCAGGCGCAAACTGAGATGATAACCCTTTACCGTCACTTCCAACGGCCCATCCAAGGGTGCCAGTCTTTCAACTTCCACAACTGCTCCAGGAACAAGCCCCATTTCCAACATACGATGTTTTATTCGCGGCTCCCTTCCCAGCAGCTTAATAATTTTAGCTTTTTGACCAGGATGGAGATCAGACAAAATACAAGTCCCCAAAGTACTAGCAACCGGTGTTTCCGAAAGGCGGAATGCCATTTGGGCCAGGGTTTCCGGACTGATGATATGCTCTATCATGCAGGCATCCTGTTCGGCTACCGCTGGCGACACCTTTAATACTTCACGCAAATATCGGCTGATAACCTGATGCCGCTGCCAAACTTCCTGAGCTTTGTTCCGTCCTTTTTCCGTAAGATAAACGGGACCATAGCGCACCTGGGATACCATTCCTTCCCGGCGTAAGATATTAATAGCCTGGTTGGCACTGGGCTTGGCTATATTTAAGCGCCGGGCAATTTCACTTATTTTGGCGCTGCCGGTTTCTTCGGACAACTGGAGAATTACCTCCAAATAGTCCTCCAGGGCCGGGGTTAAACTTGCATCCATTTTTATTTCACTTCCCAAAACCATAAAAACCATCTACTAACCCAAATATTTTAGCTGTTTCTAGAATCTCCAGGGTTGTTTGCGAATTTAAGAATATTTTTATTTACCACCTAGGAAACCTAATCATAAACCCCGGTAGAAACTTTAGCATAAACGGCAATTTCTAAATTAAGTCGATAAACAACTATTCCAAACGGTGCAAAAGCCGTTCAAACTTGGCTTCCAATTCTTCAACCATGAGCTGGATTTTCTGAAGCTGTATTTTCTGTTGATTGATAAAATACGGGTCAATCCCCGCTTCCTCATAGTCTGTAATCGTTTTCTGTATTATCGGGATATTAAAACCTTTTAAATCATTAATCTTCTTGCCAGTAGCTTCCAAAATTATTAGTACATTGTTATTACTCAATTATCAATCACCCTATCTAAATAATAGCAGTAAAAAACGGATAATGCTTATTGTTATCTGGCTAAAGAATTCTTTTGCGGTGGTAGGAACTGTATAATGCCGCTGCCGGATTATGGGCAAGCAGCCGGTCTTTCACTATAATAGTGCTTACCGGGGCTTCTGAGTATTTGGTAAAAAGCAGGTCATGGCCTACGCATAAACCACAAATCAGATTTAAATCGGTTTCGCACTGGTTTAGATAGAAAGCCTGTCCAATAGGATTACACATGACCTCCTCCGCCTGCGGGTCGATTTGTTGTAATTCCAGTTCTTTTTTATTAAGTCCACCATTTTTGCATACTATCATACTGACTGCAAAATTCTTTTTCAAGAAAGCTGCAATAGTTTGAGCCTCGTTGACCAGACCGACACAGCTGGCAATTCCCAGCTTTTTGTAGCCCATAGCAAGAGCAAAATGTGCCGTTTCCTCCAGCCGGGTAGCCTGATTATAATATTGGGCTTCAATGGCTGCAGACATCCGGCTTAGCTTCAGGTTTTCCGGCTCATGGTAATGTCCCAGTATATCCTGATTGTATTCCGGGTAACAATTGCTGCCTTTGCGACAGCGTTGCTTCATGCACAAGGAACAATCTTTTGTTTTTTTATTATCGCTTTCCATGTTTATATCATTGGGTTTAAATTTATCCTTCATCTCATTATCTCCCTTAAATAATAGAAATATTGACAGAGCTTTTATCAAAGGCCGGCAAGAAGCAAGCCAAGGGCTGCAAACTGCCTGCAGCCCTTGCCGGAAGATTATTTACTGCCACCTTGCGGCTTGCCCTGGCCTGGCACGTTTCGCGAGGTGTTGCCCCAGCCCCGGCCAGGATTAGCGCCCTGGCAGCATCTGCCTCTTCCTCCGCCGGGCATTGTCATTCTATTGCCAGCATTGCATTGTCCTTGCCCCCAACCAGTTAATGCTCCTTTTCCCTGCGGTCCAGTTCCATCTCCACGCGGCATAAGTATAACCTCCTTTTGTTTTGAGACTTTTATTCCATATTGCTTGATAAAATATGGAAATCTATATAGTTTTGAGCATATGCTCATTATATTTAAAATATATTATTTAGTATTCCGCTGTCAATAATCAAACTTCATTTCATTCGTAAAGTTGAAAATGATAAGAAAAAATTCGTAAAAAGCTCAAAATGCACAAACATCATAAACTTTTCTTGACATATGTTCACAATTATCATAAACTCTATTTGCATACGGTCATATGCTCATAATTACTAATTATTTTTCAAGATTCCTTTGGAGGTGATACTGATGCGAATAGCTGTGGCGGGAGGTAAAGGGGGAACCGGCAAAACTCTGCTGGCCACATGTTTGACTGAATACCTGGCCGGGCCAAATACTTTTTTGCTGGATGCCGATGTCGAAGAACCGGATGCTGCTCTTTTTTTCCATTCCACCCCCGAACAGCTCAATAATGTTTATTGTCCGGTACCGGAGATTGATTTGGACAGATGCACTTTTTGCACGCTCTGTGCCCAGGTTTGCCAGTTCAATGCTTTGGTGGTTATACCGGAAGAAGTGCTCTTCTTTCCCGAACTCTGCCACTCCTGCCTGGCCTGTTACTACCTTTGCCCCCAAGCATGTATAAGCCAGAGCCGGTATTTGCTAGGTGAAACTGCGCAAGCACTTCTATCCAATGGCAGCTCCTTATTAACTGGACGCTTGAAAGTCGGCGCACCCCGCGCAGTACCATTGATTAACGCATTGAAAAAAGAAAACCCTAATGCCGATTGGGAAATAGTCGATTGCCCTCCCGGCACTAGTTGTTCGCTGATGGCTGCGATTAAAGACACGGATTTCTGCTTGTTGGTAACTGAACCTACTCCCTTCGGGCGACACGACCTGAGCCTGGCTCTGCAGGCTGCCCGTTTAATGAAGGTTCCGGCGGGAATCGTTATTAATCGCTGGCAGGGTAAGGATTGCGGGATTGAACGGGTTGCAAAAGAAAACGCAGTACCCCTGCTCGCCAGAATCCCCTACAATCTAGAGCTTGCCCAGTTTTATGCCCAAGGCAAAAATCCCCAGCGGGCACTACCCTGGCTGGGTGATTTAATGGCAGAGATTGTAGCCGGTATAAAGGAGGCACAAATATGACAGCCATTCACCTGCACCGGGAAATTTTAATATTAAGCGGTAAAGGCGGCAGCGGCAAGACTTTTATTGCTTCCTCATTTATTAATCTGGCCGGTCCCTGCATTGCCTGTGACTATGATGTTGAAGCATCCAATTTGCCCTTGCTATTTACCGCAGCACCGGAAGAGAAGCAGGAATACAGCGGGGGGCAAATCGCCGTAATTGACCAGGAGACCTGCTTGGGCTGCGGTATTTGCGAAAATTTCTGCCAGTTTGCCGCAATCAAGGATAAAGTAGTATCATCTCACAATTGTGAAGGTTGTGCACTCTGCACACATATTTGCCCAGTCCAGGCGGTTTCTTTGCAACCACGAAGTTCGGGGCGGTGGTTCAAGTCCCGCCGCGCTGAAGGATGGCCGCTTTATTATGCCGAGCTGCGGCCCGGCGAAGAAAACTCGGGTAAACTTGTCAGTACTTTAAAGGACCAGGCCCGAAAAGGGGCGGTAAATGAAAGGCATTCTCTAATTATCTCCGATGGTCCCCCGGGGTTGGCCTGTACGGTGATTGCTGCGCTTACCGGGGTTAATCTGGTGGTTATGGTTGCCGAACCCAGCGTATCAGGAATAAGTGATATAATCAGGTTGTATGAACTGCTGAAAAATCGTTCATCAGCTTTGCTTTTAATTAACAAGTGTGATTTGAACGTGGATGGCACGGTCCAACTGGAGAATTGGGCCAGAGAGCAGGGCATTCCCCTGTTGGGTCGGATACCCTTCCTGCCCGCTGTATTTAAGGCCATCAGCCAGGGCTTATGTCCGGTGCTGCTCCCTCAAGTCAGGGATGTACTGGAGCCTATCTGGCAGAACCTTATAAAACTATCATTACAAGAGGAAAAGAGGATAGTATAATGGCTAATAATAATGGCATGGAAATAAAAATGCCCGAAAACGAATCTTTTAAGAATTTGCTTGGATCTCTTAATGATGTTAATCGCGTAATAGCCGTAATGAGCGGCAAGGGCGGAGTCGGGAAATCTACGGTAACCGCCTTGATTGCCAGCACCCTTGCCAAATCCGGGTTAAAGGTAGGCATTCTCGATGCAGACATCACCGGTCCCAGCCAACCCCGGGCTTTCGGATTGAAGAATATAAACCTGACCGGTACTGATTTTGGGATTACCCCGGCTTTAACCCGCAGTGGGATTAAAATGATGTCAACCAATTTTTTGCTCAAAGAAGAAGACGATCCCGTAATCTGGCGCGGCCCTCTGCTAGCCGGTGCGGTCAAACAGTTCTGGGATGAGGTGGATTGGCAGGATTTGGATTACATGGTGGTCGATCTTCCTCCCGGCACCGGTGATGTCCCCCTGACGGTACTGCAAACTCTGCCGGTAAGCGGATTGGTAATTGTTTCTTCACCCCAGGACCTCGCTTATATGGTAGTAAAAAAGGCTGTTAAAATGGCCAGACAAATCAATACCCCAATTTTAGGTTTAATTGAAAATATGAGTGAATTAATCTGCCCGCAATGCCATGAACACCTGAAAATATTCGGGGAAAGTCAGGGCCAAGCCCTTGCCGCCAAGATGAATATCGAACTGTTGGGCGGGCTGCCCTGGGACGTTCGCTTGAACAAGCTGGTTGATGAGGGTCAGGTGGAAGCATATTATTCAGCTGAAATGGCTGCTATGGTCGAAAAAATTATAGCCAAAACCGAGTAATAATTAACAGGCAAGGAAAACCCGAGATATTTGCCGGAAATAGGAGAGTTAATATGGCCAGAGAACCAAAGTGCCGCAGGGTGGAATCCGCCCCTAAAATCAGTGCTTTCAAACCTGCAGGAATACCACGTTCCTGTCTGGAAGAAGTGGTGGTCAAACTGGAGGAACTGGAAGCCATTCGGCTTAAGGATCTTCTGGGGTTGGAGCAGGAAGAAGGAGCGGAGCGCATGGGGGTATCCCGCCCGACCTTTCAGCGTATCTTGACGGAAGGTCGTGAAAAAGTTGCCCGGGCTTTAATTGAAGGCCATGCCCTTCGCATTGAAGGCGGGAATTATTGCCTGGGTCAGGCCCAATGCCGTAGAGCCGGGAGTTTGAAAAAGCGGCGTGACGATTGTCTTTATAATACGGATAATACTCGGGAAGATACCCAAACTGAAGGAGGAAATAATATGGCCGGTACTAAAATAGCGATCTGTGCCAATGCTGATTCTCCATCAGCTTTAGTTGATGGCCGCTTCGGACGTTGTGCTTATTTTATGCTCTGGGATGAAGAACAGCAGAGCTTTACCGGAATCCGCAACGGCGGGCCCGATCTAAACCAGGGCGCGGGAACTGGAGCGGCTCAAGAACTACTGCAGCACGGGGTGGGCTATCTGATTTGCAACCGGATCGGACCCAAAGCCTTTGCCGTTATGCAAAAGGCCGGAGTAAAAATATATGCTGCAAAAGAAGATCAGGATTTAAAAACTGTGCTTAAGCAGTATCGAGCAGGGAAACTATCCCTTGTAGAAGCCGCCAATAATATATGAGGAGGTAAAAAAATGTTAATAGCTGTAGCCCAGGAAAACGATATGGTATGCCAGCATTTTGGGCATTGCGAGTGTTTTGCCTTGTATGACAGTGAATCTCAGAACTTGAGCCAGGTAAACAACCCTGGCCATGCACCCGGCTTTCTGCCAGGATTCTTAGGGAACATGAGAGTAGAGGTAATAATCGCCGGGGGTATGGGCGCACGGGCCCAGGAGCTTTTCGCGGATCAGAATATCCAAGTTATTGTCGGGGTAAGCGGACCCATTAAGAGTGCTCTGGAGAGCTTTTTAAAGGGTGAACTCAAGAGCAGCGGATCGGTCTGTTCCGAGCACCAGCATGCCGGGGACTGCCATTCATAGAATATCGTTGATATAAAATAATAAAAGCACCTGATCTTCACCGGCCTTTAAGGCTTAAATGAATATCAGGTGCTTTTGCTTATACAAGCTTAATCCAGATAAGCGATTTTGATATTGGCCTTATACTCGACAATTTTATTGTCGGCGCAATCAGCCGTCCAGTTATATACTTCAACGCCCGTAATATTAGTCAAATCCCGGGAAGCTTCGGTAACTGCGTTTTCAATCGCATCCTGCCAGCTTCTTCTTGATTCTCCTACGAATTCGGCTACTTTAACCTGCAAAATTAAAACCTCCTTTTCATAATTAATACTATTATTCTGAGTTCCTGGAGATTCTTTTATGCAAGCAAATTGCAGACCTTATGATTTATTAATACTCAAAAAAATAAATACTGGCTAGCCGCCAAATTTGCGATATACTGTGATTTTTAATTTTGCTCTTCAATGACTCCCATAATGGCTAGAAAATCTGGCAACATTATAATATAATATTAATCAAGGTGGTATACCAGCATACCATAATTAAGAACCAGTTGTAACATATGGGGAGGATTTCAATGTATCGACCAATTGCCAGGGTAAGTGAAGCTCAATCAGTAAGACTATATGAAATAATAATCAAACGAGTAAGAGAAATGATCCTTGAAGGTAAGCTCAAGGTTGGAGACAAATTGCCTTCAGAGCGTGAATTGGCTGAAATGTTTCAGGTTAGCAGGGTGCCAGTACGTGAAGCATTAAAAATAATGGAGTTTATGGAAATATTACAGTTCATACCTGGCAACGGAATGTATTTAAAATCGTTTGATATTAATGATTTACTTTCCAAAATCGATTTTATGATTGAGACCGACGGAGATATAATATCGGATTTATTTGAAGCCAGGCATGCCTTGGAACTCAAATCTGTTGAGCTGGCTGCCCTCAAACGTACTAATGCTGATCTAGCCGTTATGGAAAAATGCCTTAAAGAAATGGAAGAAGATATAAACAACGGAGGTGATGGCATCCAAGCAGCTACCAACTTCCATACGGAAATAAGCAAAGCATCAAAAAACAAGGTAATTGCACGGATAAACGATTTATTGCTTAGTCTTACGCAAATCTCACGGGAAAAATCATTAAAACGACAGGGTATTGCTCCGATAGCTTTGGTTTATCACCAACAAATTTTCGAAATGATTAAAGAGCAAAACCCGACCGGGGCTAAGAATGCTATGAAAGAGCATCTCGAGCATACCGAACGGGCAGCTCTTGCTGATCAATACTAGACACACGTAATCACTTGCAAATTTAAACCAATAAAAGATATAGGGAGAATTGGATTATATGAGTAAAGCTATTGCTAGTTATGGTATACCAATATACCGGTATACGCAAAGTTCACAATTACTTTTTTCATGACTCCTTAAGAACCAAGCACCCATTGTTGAGTAATAGGTTTGAATGAATTGAGGTGATTCCAATGAATAGCCCACAATTAGCTGATTCAGAACTAGTCTCCCGCTTATATGATTTAAAATCATCGGGGAAATTTGATCACAGTGGTCTTCAACCGGAAGTAGCCGAGTCGTGGGAGAGGTCGTATGCATCCGCTTTAGACCACAACAATGGAAGTCATCTGCATATAAATCCATTTACCAATGAAAAATCCAAGCATTTTGATTTAGAAGACATTGCCCATCCTGCCATGATGAACATTTTAAGATTAACCAAGGGGTGCGGTTTTCAAGTACTTTTAACTGATAAAAAGGGTTTAGCTATAGAACACCTGCCCCACCAGGAATCACTGTTATTTACAAACTGGAATGAGGATATTCTTGGCACTAATGCCATAGGCACCTCCATAAAGATAAAAAAGGCTATTCAAATATCAGGTTCGGAACATTATCGCCAAGAATTACATTCCTTAACCAGTTCAGCGGTGCCCATTTATGACCAGCAAGGGACTGTGACTGCCGTTCTGGCTTTAATTGGGCCCAAATGCGAAGATCATTCCCGGGTCTTGAGCATGTTATATAAAGCAGTTAAGATTATTGTTTATAAATGGAGAGTATATAGACAAAATCGCCAGTTGTCGACCTACAACACCCACCTGCGAAACATTATAAACATTATGTTAGAAGGTATAATAGTAGTTGATGATACCGGCCTTATCGATCAATGTAATCCTGCCGCGGCCAAGATTCTGGGCAAAGAAGGGCAGGATTTGTGCGGTACTGATCTTAGGCGAATTCTGGAGAGTCAAGAGTTCTTAGATAAAATGTTAATTGGCGGCACCCAATTCAATGATGTTGAATTGTTTTTCGACAGCCCAACCGGACGCGTTCATTGCTTGGCTTCGGGTCAAAGCAGCCATGATGATAAAGACAATATAACCGGTGGAATCATTGTCTTGCACAGTATTGACAAAGTTCATAGAATGGTCAATAAAGTATGTGGAACAAGGGCAGAATTTTACTTCCACGACATTATAGGCAGCAGTAAAGCAATCAAGTCAACAATTGATATTGCCCGTATAGCTGCCCACAAGATGAGTAGTGTTTTGCTTGAAGGTGAGAGCGGTACCGGGAAAGAGATCTTTGCTCGCGCCATTCATAATGAAAGTTCACGTTGTAAAGGTCCGTTTGTAGCGGTAAACTGCGGTGCAATTCCCCGCGAATTAGTGGGCAGTGAACTGTTCGGTTATGTGGATGGTGCTTTTACGGGAGCCCGGCGGGGAGGGAAACCGGGTAAATTTGAAATGGCCGCAGGCGGTACTCTGTTTCTTGATGAGATCGGAGATATGCCTCTTGAGCAGCAGGTTGTTCTGCTGAGGGTTCTTCAGGACAAATTGGTTGCTCGAATTGGCGATTTCAAAGAAATACCGGTTGACGTACGGGTTATCTGTGCCACAAATAAAGATTTATTATGGGAAGTAAATAAAGGTAATTTCCGGCAGGATCTTTACTATCGTCTAAATGTAATATCAATTACCCTTCCTCCTTTGCAGGATAGATTAGGAGATATTCCCTTGCTAATTAATCATTGTTTGGCAAAATTGGGCGCGAGTGATGCTACTATATCCAACCTTATGAATCCGGTAATTATGAAATACCTAAACAACTATTCCTGGCCTGGAAATGTACGCGAGTTGCAAAATGTTGTAGAGAGACTGGCCATTATTGCAGATACCCGAAATATTGCAATTGCCGACCTTCCTCAAGAAATACGCATATCCAAAGAGACCATTCCCAATATAGACGAACCAGTTACTAATTCACAAAAATCATATGTGAATAGAAAAAAACAAATAATTGCTGAACATGAGTCAGATCAAATTTTGACTATGTTAAAAAATTTTCACGGGAATTTAAGTGAAGTCGCGAAAGCAATGGGTTTTTCAAGAACTACCCTTTATCGAAAGCTACATTTGTACAATATCTCTAGAGACAGCTGGTAAACATTTGATATCCCTTCTGGGGAAAAGGATTCTGCCGCACACATAACTTCGGAGACTTTGTTGTTTAGCCCATTTCCGGTATGTCGCGTCTCCTAAACAGGTTATAATGGTAGTATGTTTTTCCTTTATTAACAATACAATTGATAATCCTTTAACGCTAACTTCCACATACTCCTCCCCCATAATTGGCTTTTCAATTCCGATTGTTCCTTGATAAGCAATTTCCTTTAATCTTTTTATTATTTGTTTGTCAAGTGATGAAAAGTCACATAACCTTTCCCGATATCTATCAATAGCATGTTTGGTGACATGTAATTCCATATCTTTTCTCCTAATGGCAGTCAATCGCCTATCTTGGCTATGCATAGCTATGCAAACCAGGCAGTAAATAGTTAACTCCAAAGAAGGTAAACAATACGGCGGCAAAGCCAATCACTGCCAAGACTAAAGAACGGCGGCCTTTCCAATCGTAAGTGTGACGAGCATGTAGACAGGCTCCATATATCAGCCAGGTTATTAACGACCAGGTTTCTTTGGGATCCCAACTCCAGTAACTGCCCCATGCCTGTTCCGCCCAGATGGCTCCACTGACAATTACCATTGACAGCAAAAAAAATCCAAAGGTTATGAAACGATAACTTAGTTCATCAAGTAGCTCCATAGCTGGCATACAGCTTATAAATCCGGAGAATTTTAGATTCCTGGCCGGCTGCCTTTTAAAATATTCCTTGATTAGATAGATAGAGGCAAGCCCAAATGATAAGGCAAATGCTCCATAGGATAGAATGGCTGTAGCTACATGTACACTTAACCAATTGCTTTTTAGGGCGGGCATCAGCGGAGCAATAGTATACCGCTGGTCTACAGGCATTTCTACAGAAACATAGGCCAGGATAAACCAAGCTATCGGAAGTATAAACAGAGCAACTGTCTTAAGCCGGTAACGGTATTCGAACCACAAATATAAGGAAACGATACCCCAGGCAAACGCTATTAAAAACTCGTATCCATTAGTTAGAGGCAAGTGCCCAGCATTAATTGCCCGAAATATGATGGCGGCAGTATTTGCTGCCCAGCCAAAACCGGTAAATAAAGTAGCCAAGCCGCTCATTTTTCCCTTAATGTTGGCAAAGTAAGCGACATTCAAGAGAATGGCAATTGTATAGGATACAAAAGTAATCATAAAGGCAATATTTTCAAAGTCCCTCATTTTCTTGCTCTCTCCTACTAATAGTTCATATTCCTTAAGTAACTATTCTTCCGGCTGTATCTTCCTAGCCAAACTATGGATACAGCCGGTCAAAGCCGACTGGTTTCTACTGGTTTTTCCGCCTATACCAACTCTCAGCAACTTGCCTTCTTGTTCTAATACTATCCACAATTTGCAGGGTTGTATAAAGAAGGTAGCACTCATTCCCAGCAACATAAATACGAAACCCAGCCATATGAAAGGAATTCCAGGATCCTTCTTTACCAACAAACCGGTATAAGGTACGGTTCTGACGAATTTAAGACTGCTTCCCCCCTGACCCAGGTTTATTGCTCCTCCTAATTCCGCCGTTCCCATACCGGCGCTTTGACCATCTTTAAACAGCCCATAGAGCACTTTGATATAACTGGTATCAGTTGGTATGGATGTGCTGGAAGCATTCTTGCCATAATCGAGTTTCGCCAGGATTATATAATCTGTTCCAGGTATCCTGACACTTGATCCGCCTATAATGAACCCTCGATAAATAGTTCTGGCATCAGGCCCGTTAACTTGAATCTCTATGGCATCTCCGTAACGGGCCTGGTAGAACTTTGTTCCCTGATAGTAAATAGGATTATTAACCCCCAGTGTGCTTGTCTCAATTTCCCGGTTATTTTCCAGAACACTTAGACGACTAAAGTACCCCGACGGTGAACCATCCGGGTAACGTTCGATCCAAAACCCGTCAACCCGAACTTGAAAGTCATTTTTTACGTCTTTTAAATTAATACCTGAAACATTTGACAAACTAAAAGCTGTACCAACCGGTACATTGATACTGCCTTCCCACCCCCATACTACTCCCACTAAAATACCGGCTATAATGATCATGAAGCTGCAGTGGGTTATAAGTGATCCCCATACGCCGAAGCTCCCGTGCCGGGCTCCAACCCTGCATTTGCCATCCAGCATGTCTGTCCAGATTTGGTATCTTTGCCCGGCCAGGGTACTGACGAGTCTTGTTTTCACCTCGGCTATCTCCCCGGTAAAGACAACCGAGATATGGGTCTTTAGCCTCATTAACTGTTCCATGTCAAGCAGTGGGTAAGAGTTGCTCTTACTCAAGCGGAAAGTTTTGATGCGATAAAAGCTGCAGGCCATCAAATTAAGGGTCAAGAGGCTCAGCAGAGCAATATACCACCAGGAATGATATAAGTCGCTTAACTGCAAGAAGGTATTGAGCCATCCCTCTAACCTCCCTGCCTGCCGTTGGGGAATTATGGTACCTATTATTGAGGCGGTTATTACACACAGCATTAGGTACAAACCCATTCTCATGGACCGAAAAATGGCCCACCAGCTTTTATCTTTAGACATTTAATCACTTCCCTGCCAGATTACTTGTAAGAAAACATTTCCCAACGCCTGTTTACATTAATCCCAGCGGTAAAAAACCATATAAAAACCAGATTAGTATGATACCATATACAATCATCTGCACCACAATCAACACCCGGTTGCTTCGAAAGCGCGACCCCTCCCCGGTTAAACCCGCTCTTTCCGAGCCATTTTCAAGCACCGGCGGCGGATTGTTCTGCAATTCCAGCGGATGGAATTCCTTCATTTCATCATGTCTGAATTTCCCGGTAAGCCAGACCTTGTTCATGGGAAACACCACCGGACTGAAATGGGCATTGTAAAAATGCCAGATAAAAACCGCCATAATAGCGAGCATAGCCTCATCACTGTGGGCTACCTGTGCACAGTCAATAAAAGTACGTGATAAAAACTGGGCCGAAATGTGGGGAAACCATAGTATCAATCCAGAGCCTACCATAATGGCAATACCCCAGAAGACCGCCCAGTAGTCGAACTTTTCCTTATACGAATAACGGTCAAAACGGGCATCCTTTCTGGTTATTCCCAAGCAGAACACGATGTGATCCAGTAAATCAGTAACATCCTTCCAGGTTGGGACCATGGCGTTGGAACTCTCTTTTTTCACCAACCAGCAAAAAGCCAGGTAACCCAAGTGGTAAATGACCGCTGCTATCATAACCGCAGCCGCCGCTTTGTGAATATACAGCATTGATGCAAATCCTCCGAAAAAGGAAGCCACATGTACAGCCCATGATTTGGCCGCATACTTTAAAGGAAGACCAGTGAAAGCCAGCATAATAAAGCTGCTGAAAAGCATAATATGCTGCATGCGGTGATGTATATTCCATCTTTGATAGATTTTACTCACAAGCACTCCCCTCCTTCTCCGGGATTCCATTTTGTCGTCTGGAGGCCTTAAACAGGTACAGTAATTCCAATTCCATGTGTAATATCAGTCCTATAACGCTTAGAATAGTCAGCCAGATAAAGAACTTGAATGTGAAGTATTCGGCTGTACCGGCATCAGTATATGTTTGGTGCTCCGAGCCTGCAGCGTAGTTGGTTCTAGGAGCGACATGACACTTGCCGCAGGTTTGGGGTAGATTAGCATTTGACACGGTTGACTTGGAATCTGCAATCTGTACTGCATTATGGGAACCATGGCAGTCGATACAATTGGCGGTCTCAACAGTGCCCAGCATAAGGCCCCGGCCATGAACACTTTCCGTATACGAATTCAATTCTTCATTATGACAGGCTCCACAGGTCTCAGGAACATTCTGGGGAGATACCGGAGTAACATCGGGAATCTCGGTTGCGAATTCGGATCCCCCCAGGTGATCGCTGCTAATATTGGCATGACATGCTATACAGGAAATATCCTTATGAACCGAGTTTGAAAAATACTGACCAACTTCAGCATGGCATGTCAAACAGTTCTGATTGGTCAAACCATCCGGTTCACTTTGCGCAAAAACCGTACTTGCCGGTACCAGCATAAAGAATATACTTATGCTGAAACAAATTAATAATCTGAATAAGGGCATTAGTTTTCTCACCCCTTTATGACTCTAGTTTTGATCACGCAGGAGTTGATACTGGAACAGATCTTTTAAAATATCTCCTATTCCCTGGTAAAACGGCGTCTTAGCATGCCGGGCCAGTCTATCGGCAAAGCTAAGGCCGAAGTTGATCAGGTGTTTGTTCATAGTTTCGTTCTGGAGCCGTAAAGCCATTTCCTCATTATCTGCATTTCCGGTTTTTACCGCTTCAATTTCCTGATAAATCAGATAGGACATAAATTCCAGCTCCAGGGCGATGTGATCCGGAGGTAGTTTAAACTCGGTTCCAAGTTTGATTCCTGCTTCATCGTATAATCGGGCTATTTGAAATGTTGAATCCTGAAATAGTTTGCCTTCTTTATAAACGGATTCAAACAGAGGTACCAGCCGGGGTTTGGACACAAAACACATCTTAGTGTATTCCTTTTGCAAATCCAGCAAAAGCTCATCGTTGGAATCAAAAGAGTTGACATATGCTTCGATCCGATTGGCCGTTTCATCAGGCAAATCTTGAATAAATTCGGAGCAAAGCAGACTCTCCACCAGTTCCCGGTCGGGATAATCTACGGCTTTTGACAACCAGGAAAAAACCGCAATGTCTGTATGCAAATTTTCCAGCCGTTCTGTAATCTCCATCTCTCCTACCTCCCGGTTCTAACCCTCTTTTTCTTTTTCTTTTTCGATAGCGTTTCTTCTAGCACCGTACTTTTTCAAACCGGCATAGGTAGCCGCAGCAACAGCTGCCAATCCCACAGCCGTACCGCCAATAGCTACCGGACTGTACTCTCCGCTATTGGTCTTGTCCACCTGGGGGTAACCTGCAGCCGCAGGTTCAGCTTTGCTTAGAATCATCAAGCTGGTGCCGCCGTTCTCTTCCAGCCCGTAAATATGCAGATCATGGTCTTTGGCCATCTGCTTGGCTTTTGCGATCAGCTGTTCACGTTCTCCGAATTCCAGGGCACCGGTGGGACATACTTCCACACATGCCGGTTGAACCTTGTCATCCTGGGTGAAGTTCCTATGCGCACACATAGTACACTTAACTATTTTGTTATTTTGCTGATCAAGCCGGGGAACATGGAAAGGGCACCTCTGTACACATGTACCGCAGCGAATGCAAACATTGGTATCCCATAAAACCGGCCCGTACTCAGTTTTGCTCAAAGCCTTCTTCGGGCAGTTGGCAATACAGGTAGGTTCCAAACAATGCATGCAGCGGAGATGGTACATACCATCGTCATTTATGCTCACTATGGTTCTGGTATTGCCGTTGGCAGCCACATCGTGGAGCCTGTTCTCCTGAACGCATTTATAAAAACAAGTATTGCAACCCGTACAGAACCGGGTATCGAGCAGAATTGCGTATTGCTTCATCTATCCCACCTCCTATGCTTTTTTGATTCGCACATAGACGTCCTCAACCCAGCCCATTCCGGTAGGGTCGTGTTGTTTGCCCAACTGCGGATTTTTCTGGGGGATAAGGTCGCCGTCCCGGTATCCCCACACTCCATGTTTGAGCCATTTCGAGCGGTGGCCGATACCGTGGAAAAGGAGCACGCAATCATCCCGGCTTATACGCTTGGATATATATACTTTGGACTTAACCGGTCTGGGAAGTTCAGGCATATATTTGGGGTTGGTTTCCAGAATCACCGCATCACCGTTGTTTAGACCCAGTTTCTTGCCGGCCGCCGGGCTGATCCATACACAATCGGTATGGTTCTTCTCGGAAAGCATATTCAGAACCGGGTTGTCGATAAAATTGGGGTCGGCGTGCATATGCCAGCCGGCTCTGGTCACCAGCAGAGAAAACTCGTATTCTCCTTCGGCAGATGTCCAACGTGGTGTAAATTCTGGCAATCCGTCAAATCCGACTTCGATAAATTCGTCGATATACATCCTTATACGCCCATCCGGCCTGCCGTAACCGATTTCTTTTATGGTTCTGTAGTTCTCATAGGGCTTCCTGTCAATCCAAAAAGCATTTTTATTTTCCATAAAGTCCTTATCGTCGGCGGCGGCTCCCACGGCTTGTACAGCGATATCTTTTGACGTATCCTTAATAGCCTTGGTCGGATCGCTGCTGCCGTCGGTAGTCCAGTATTCGGGAGCCAGGGATAATCCAATTTTAGTAGCGATTGCACCCCATCCGATACAATCGCCTGGAGGTTTCTGAACCGCATCGCCTCCGACCAGGCAGGGCCACTTGGGATAGTATTGCCTGATATCCAGCTTACTCCCTTCATACTGGTGGGGAGCGGGCAGAATATAGTCGCACCAGTAGGCACTATCGTCGGGATATAAATTCCAGTCGACAACCAGATCCATCTTTTCCAGGGCGGCCTCGGTCATTTGCGGTTGAATCAAAGCATGCAGGCCGCGATGCGGACCTTTGAATACTACTACTTTGACCCGGTCGCTATGATAAAGTCCATAACCGAGCATACCGTAATGACCCGGAGCACTATAATCCCTATTTCTATAAATGTTGTTTGTAACGGGAAACTCTGTCCTGAAATCAATCGACTCTTTAGGCTGCTCCGGATATGGTTTGGGAATAGGTGCGATTTCTTCCAACCAGGGTATTTTTACTCCATGCAAAAATAGAACGCCGCCGTCATGGTCAAATGATCCGGTTAATGCATGTAAAATGTTAATTGTTTGCATTAACCGCCAGCTGTTGGCATAGTTGGGCCCAGCCGCATCCCGTTTCAGATTGGGTACACATACGGTTGGAGCCGCTTTGGCAAATTCCCGGGCTATACGGTCGATATCCTCGGCGGGTACTTCACTGATTTGCTCGGCCCATTCGGGTGTACACTTGGCAACATTCTCTTGCAATAGTTGCAGTACCGGTTTGGCAGTTACTTTTTTTCCACCCAGTTCAAACGTATAGGGTCCGCCGTCCAAAGCCATGTTGTTGCAATTATTAACCGGAGCAGGTTTATTATCGGCCTTGTTCCAGGCCAGCCAGGTCCCCTTTTCATCGGCTACATGCAGCTTGGTCTCAACATCGACAAGCGCACCGGCATCGGTATAATCCTTCAAAAAATCAGCCTGATAGAGTTTTCCATCCACTATCGTCTTTACCATGGCCAGCGCAACCGCCAGATCGGTGCCGGGCTTTATGGCATAGTACTCATCGGCCATGCCGTCGGTTAGGGGGGTTTTTACCGGGTTAAAAAACACGATCTTGGTGCCCTTTCTTTTTCCCTCGACGATATGATTTAATATTCCGGCTTTAGCTGTTTTGCTGAAAGAATCAAACCCGAACCACAACATATATTTGGTTTCGTTGTAATCAAATCCCCAGAGAGAATGGGTTACCGTATAGGTGCTGGAATAATACTTATTGGGGGGATTGGTTACCATCAAAGAATTCAGATAATAGTGAGTGCCGAAGCATTCCGTACGCTGATCGCTTCTGGTCACTCCCAGCGATCGGCATAAGCGATTGCTGTATGGATCTCCGGGAGAAGCAAACACCATTTCTTCAGGCTTGTACTGTTTCAGTTTCTCGATAATTTCATTTAACGCATCATTTGACTTCACTGTTATCCAACCCGGATCAACATCCAGACCTCGTTTCGGATTGGTTCTTTTCAAAGTAACCAACAGGCGATCGGGGTTGTACATACCGTCAACAAATCCCAAGGCCTTGATGCAAAACTTGCCGCGTGAAACAGGGTCATCAGGCCGTCCTTCCAGAGTAAGAGCTCTTTCCAACCCGGTTATTTGATCAACTCCCACTACCACATCATATTGACAATCGCATTCACAGGCTCGGGCACAAACCTGGGGAATCTTTTTCTTTACCAGGTAAGCAGCTTTTTCCTGGGGATGTTCACCGAAGGCGTAGACTACATTAAAATTCCTTAATGGCGAGTCCAGCACCATAAGAGCACTGGTAATTCCTGTCCATTTCAAGAATGTCCGTCTGGAAATTCCTTTGGTAAAATTCATAGACTTCACTCCTTATGTCACGGTTGCTATAGAATCATTTACTAAAAATTAACCGGCATTAGTATGCAATTAAAAGCAATTCCGCCTCCTTTCTCTATTCAACGAATGGTTTGCTGCGATCCGGATGCCCTTTACTATTTATAAGCAACATATGTGCCAACTTGGATCAGTTTTATGAAAATTAAACAAAAAGGCCTAAGAATAGGGGTTTTAATATAGTGCGGCAAGGGGGTATTTTTTGTTGCACAGGTCTCTCAAGTGCAAACCTCGGTTTACATGATGTCATAAAATTGTTACATTTTGTCCTTAACATTCTGGTATGATGCCGCTTAGCCAAAGAGCATTTATCTGTTGTCATGGTGTATAGCTTTTATAACGAGGCGAAAAGATGTCACCCGCTTCTTTAAGGGATGGGGTCCCTATTAACAAAACAGGCGGCGGGGGCCAATCCCCGCCTCGTTGCAGCGGTGTGTTGCCCCCTACGGGGACTACTTATATTAGTTCCCTGGGGATGATTAAACTGTGTTGAAACTGCTCCCCAGTTTCTTCTGGTGCTTAAATCAAGCTGTGATAGAAAAATGTAATTTTGGTAAAGAGTTCAGTTTAGCTGTTTTCTACTGAGAGTGGTATCTGGTTTCCAAAGGCTGGTGTTAGGGAATAGATTAGAGGTAGGTTGGGGATAAAACGGATAGTTTTGTGCAAAGTGTAAAAGATGCTATACATGCATCATGGCCCATTTAGTATCCATCACTACTTTTATTTCATTAATTATCAGATAATTCGTAAGTGGTTTCCAGTAGTGCACTGTAGGTTCCATTCCTACTATAACATCATTAAATCATTTGCTCTTGCAAACCGCTTGAATGCTTGATGTGTTTCTTTGGCAATATCTACTCTAATAACTAAGGTGCTTGGTGTTATTGCTTCCAACTTCTCAATACCACGGTTTTTCATAGCCTAAAACCCCCTGATATGATTTTTGTGCGTTTTGCTTGGTACACTCAAATCATATCAGGGGGTTTTAGTTTTTAAAGTCTATTTCATGGATTACAGGAATGCTTGTTACGCTATTCCAACATATCTTTGAGTTTGTTAATCGCACTCCTTTCAATTCGCGATACTTGAACCTGGGAAACTCCCAAATCAAGGGCGATATTGGTTTGGGTTTCATCTTTAAAAAACCTTCTCATAATCACCTCCCTTTCCCGATTGTCCAATTTAGCCAGAGCTTCCCTTAGTGCTAGTTTTTCCAGCATAACCACATTGCCTTCATCATTGACCAGTCTTTCAATAAGCGATAAATGCTCTTTTTCTCCACCAGGCATTACATCATCAATATAAGCCGGAAGCTGGCAGGCCTCCATGGCTAAAACGATATCCTCCCGGTCAATCTCCAATAGACTAGCAATTTCATTTACACCGGGCTCACGGCCCAGATCTCCCCGAAGCTTATCTTGTGCCCAGCGTATTCGTGAATATTTTTCCTTGATCCCCCGTTGTACTTTTACCATTCCATCATCACGCAAAAACTTTTTTATTTCCCCGATTATCATGGGAACTGCATAAGTTGAAAAGCGGACATTATAGGCAAAATCAAATCTTTCAATGGCTTTTAAAAGGCCAATGGCTCCAACTTGAAAAAGATCGTCATAATCATAAACGGTATTCTTAAATCTTTCCAAGACCATATGGATTAAGCCGATATTTAACTCATAAATACGTGATTTTGCTTCACTATCACCCTCCCGGGCTTTGAGCAGCAGGCTTTCATTATCTTGATACATATCTGAAGAGGACATAATTATACCCCCCTCAAGCGTATGCTTCCTGATCCCGGGCCATAAAACTTCGTTTCATTTGCACGCTTGTCCCCTCACCCGGCTTGCTTATAACCTCCAATTCATCCGTAAATGATTTCATGAAAGTAAAACCCATACCCATCCGGGAACCATCACTGGAATATGCCGGTTCCATAGCTTTTTCAATGTCCTCTATCCCTTCGCCGTAATCCTTGATTATCATTTCCAGGGTCCGGTCATCCCGAATAGAAACCATAATTTCGATCTTTTGATTGGCTTGATTGTTATAGCCATGGATAATGCTGTTGGATACCGCCTCCGAGACTACCAGCTTAATTTCCTCGATTTCTTCCAGAGTGCAGTCAAGCTGGCTGGCGAAGGCAGCTACACAGGATCTGGCAAACGCCACATTTTCCGCTACGCTTGAGAATTCGAAACGCACATAGTTTCTTATATTCATAATTACCCAGCCCGGAGCTGGTACTCACCTCCCCTTAAATATTGATTATATCCTGTTCACTCCGGTAGATGGGAACCAGTTTGTTGATTCCCGAGAAAAACAAGATCTTTTCTACTGCAGGCCGTGCACCGACTATGTACATCCTGCCATTGAGCGCACTTATTTTTTTATAGCGGCCAATAATTACACCCAGTCCGGAGCTGTCAATAAACGTAACCTTGTCCAGGTTTAAGATCAGGTTCTTGATCTGGTTTTCTACTAGCTTTTTGTCTATTTCCTCCCTTATCCTTTCGGCGATCAGCATGTCCAATTCACCTTTAACTTTAACTACCAGTGTATTCCTCACCAGTTTATAATCCAGACTCACGTAATTATCTCCTCCCTGCACTTCCGGATATAATCTAATTCAACAGGGAGGAGTAAATACCTTCCACAAAATTCCATTTATAATAGATAGGTTTCGCCAAAGATCTTCAAAATTTCCTTCCACAATCCGCCTCGCGAAATATCGTGACAGGCCACCAGATTGACCTGTTTGACCAGATCTCCATCCTTGTATATCTGTACTTCACCCAGCTTTTGCCCTTTTACCACCGGAGCATTGACATAAGCCAGTATTTCTTTTTTATTACTTATTTTCTTTTCTTCACCTTTTATCGAAATAACCCCTACATCATCTTCGGCGATTACCGGCACAGCATCCACAACTCCTTTTCCGACCTTAACCGATCCGCAATTGCTGCCTTTGCTAAAAAAGGATTTGAATGAATAACGGGCAAATCCATAATTGAGTAACTGCATCGAATCCCTGAAATGTCCTTGCTTTTCCGGTGTTGCCATAACTACTGATATGAGCCGCAAGCCATCTCTTTTGGCGGAAGCGGTCAGGCAGTATTTGGCCTCCTCGGTCCATCCGGTTTTAAAGCCATCCGCCCCCTGGTACCACCACAATAATTTGTTGGTATTATACAGTTTAAATTCTCCCTGGCGGAGGTTGTATTCCTTTATAGAAACGTATTCCAGAATTTTGGGATATGCCAAGGCATTACGGGCAATTACCGCCATATCATAAGCAGTGGTCAGGTGGCCGGCGGCGGAAAGACCATAAGAATTGACAAAATGGGTATCTTTCAAGCCCATTAGTTTGGCTTCCTGGTTCATTCGGGCTACGAAATTCTGATGAGTCCCTTCCAAGTGTTCTGCCACCGCTACACAGGCATCGTTTGCCGAACCTACCGCTATGGCAATCAACATATCCTCAAAGCTCATCTTTTCGCCAGGTTCCAGGTATACTTGGGAGCCCCCCATTTTCCAGGCATTTTCGCTGGTGACTACTTGATCTTTAAGCTGCACTTTCCCAGCCTGCAAATCCTTGACCGCCAGAATCAATGTCATTAGTTTGGTCATACTGGCCGGGGCCAGTTTCTTGTGTTCGTTTTTGGCCAGCAGAACTTTTCCCGAATCGGCATCCATCAATACATACGCGTCAGCCTTGGCATCCACCATATCTGCTCCTGCATAAGCGGGAACCAGCAGAGCAGCCGCCAGGGCTAAAAACAGCACCCAGGTAATACTCTTCTTGCCCATCATAATTCTATGTACCTCCCCCTAAAATCAAATCGTTTTTAGATTATATTTTCCAATACAGGCTATTATGCCAGCACATTGGGACAAAAATAAAAAGATAGCAGGCTAAATCATCTTAAATAAGTTTGATTTAGCCTGCTGATACATATTATTTATTAATTTATCCTGATATTAGGTATTAAAAAATAATAACCAAACGAGTCCCATAATCCCAGTACATATCAAAACCCAGGCCTTTGCTAAAGAAATCGGCAGGAACCATCAGGCGATTGCCTGCAAGTTCAGCCCGTCCATTGAGTTCCTGTTCCTGACCTTTGACCATGACGGTCTTGGCACCTACATCCATGCGGATTTCCCGATCACTATGCTTTACTATTGCCGCATTGCTGCTGGCATCCCATTGTACATTTATACCCAGTGCATCTGCTACAATTTTCAATGGCAGGTAACTGCGCTCTCCCAAGGTATCGATATAAGGTTTTTGATCGGGAAAGCTCAAAACTTGTTTCTTCAATTCAACCCGCAGATCATAGCGCGGATCTGCAGCCGCTGGAGCAGCAGATAACAAAATCATCAACATGGTTATTATTGCGGTAATTCTTTTCAACTTTTGCCACCCCCTTTATTATTAATTTTCGACTTTAAACACTTAGTTAAATTTAAAACCGTAAAACGGGGATGCCGATTTTACCTAGCTAGGGCTATTCGTATGTATTTTTTTTTAACTTTTTTATCCATACAAACTATGGTAATATATTAGCATAGTTTGACATAAAATTCCCACAATTAGTTTTTAGTACTCAAGAACTTTTGGGGAGGGGTAGAAAATGGGAGTGTGTTTTAGCAGCCTCATGCCTAGTGACAGTTCAACCGGTGCGGGTTTGGTCATGCTAATCAAATCCCAGGAACAGGCCAGCCAGGCTGTATCATTCATTGGTCAGCGCCAGAATAATTCGGTTAAGATCTATGGCAATGAAGCGGCCAAATTATTCAAAATCAAGGATGTAGCAGCTTTAAGCAAATCCTTCAATCCCAATGTCGGGCAAGTAGTGGATATGGTTGCTTAAGGTAATCCTCTAAAAAATAGCAAAAACTAACCAATCTTTGTAGTTTTAAAACAAGCTAATGAGATAGGCTAGTTTTTTATTGTCTTTTAAGCATCGAAAGAAACTGCTGAGCAGATTGAGACATTTTGTATTAATTAATCTGGAAGAGTTGGCTCTTTTATTTCACATTACTTCTATAATCAGTTTGGACCGTTGCATCGGTTGGTCAACGATTTCATATGCTTTTTCCAGCAATTCGCGCCCATTCGGCAGAACTTTTTCATTGTTGGCATGAATAATTGCAAGGCATTCTCCGGCCTGCACCCGGTCTCCCAACTTTTTATGCAGTTCAATACCAACTGCATAATCGATGGGATCTCCGATCTTTTCGCGCCCGGCCCCCAGTGCCATAGCTGCCCGACCAACCTCAAGGGCATCCAAACAGCCTACATAACCCGGCTTTCCTGCTGTAACCGGTATCTGCAAACCTGCCTGGGGTAGTCCATAATCATCCCGGTTATAATCCAACCTGCCTCCCTGTTCCTGTACCAGTTCTTTAAATTTGGCCAAACCCCGGCCCGAAAGTAATAATTCGCGGGCATTTACCAAAGCATCGGCCAGGCAAGCCTGTTTTTTGCCGAGCACCAGCAAATGTGCGGCCAGATTTAATGAAAGTTCCTCCAAATCGGCAGGGCCCTGTCCTTTCAGAGTATCTATGGCTTCTTTGACTTCCAGTGCATTGCCCACCGTTCTCCCCAACGGCTGGTTCATGTCGGTCAACACCGCGTTTACCTCCCGGCCGGCGCCACGGCCAATGGCCAGCATAGCCTGAGCCAGGCGGGCAGCTTCAGCCTGATCCTTCATGAAGGCGCCGCGGCCTACTTTTACATCTAAGACTATTCCTTGAGCCCCTGATGCGATTTTTTTACTCATAATACTGGAGGCAATCAAAGGTATACTCTCTACGGTCGCAGTTACATCACGGATGGCATAAAGTCTTTTGTCGGCGGGTACCAGATGCCCGCTCTGGGCAACTACCGCAGCCTTGATACGATTGACCTGGGCTATAAAATCACAATAAGTTTTTTCCACCTGAAAACCGGGTATGGATTCGAATTTATCTATGGTTCCCCCGGTATAGCTCAAACCCCGCCCCGACATTTTGGCGGCCGGCACTCCGGCGGCGGCCACCAATGGTATAACCACCAGTGTGGTCTTGTCTCCTACTCCGCCGGTGCTATGTTTGTCGACTTTTATTCCGGCTATTGCCGACAGATCCATAACTTCGCCTGAATAGGCCATAGCCAGGGCCAGTTCCGCAGTTTCCCGCTCATTCATCCCCCGAAAGTAAACCGCCATAGCCCAGGCGGCTATCTGGTAATCGGGAATGCTGCCGTCACTAATTCCTTTGACTAAAAATTCAATTTCAGCACGGCTCATTTCCCAACCATCACGTTTTTTTTCGATAATGCTCTGAATACTCATCTAGCTTCTCCTTAGCTGTGGATAAAAACTTGAACCGGCCAGTCCGGAAGTTTCAACACCCAGATATTCCGCTATAGTTTTTCCCAAATCAGCAAAACAGCTTCTAACCCCCAAATTAACAGCAGGTTTAATGCTAAGACCGTAGACTATAACCGGCACAAATTCCCGGGAATGATCAGTGCTGGGAGTGGTCGGGTCACAACCATGATCAGCACTGATAAAAAGCAAGTCTTCCGGCTGCATGGCGGCCATTATGGCTGCCAGTCCCCGATCAAATTCCTCCAGTGCCCTTGCATAACCATTTATATCGTTGCGGTGCCCATAAACCTGATCGAAATCCAGGAGATTGGCAAATATCAATCCCCCTGCCGCTTGCCCGGTCAGTTCAATAATTTTATTTATCCCCTCTTCATTGCTTTTGGTGGGGTGGGTCTCGCTTATCCCCTGAGCAGCAAACAAATCATTGATTTTGCCCACTCCTATCACCTTTTGTCCTGATTCAACAATGAAATCCAAGACGTTTTTGGACGGTTTCAGTGAAAAATCGTGGCGGTTGGCAGTGCGCTGAAAATGCCCCGGTTCTCCTATAAAAGGCCTGGCTATTACTCTACCTACCCCATGTTCTCCGTTCAACAGTTCCCTGGCAATGCTACAGATCCTGTAAAGTTCGGCCAGTGGTATAATTTCCTCGTGAGCTGCGATTTGAAAAACACTATCGGCTGAAGTATATACTATGGGGCAAGCGGTTGCCATATGCTCCCGCCCCATTCTTTCAATTATCTCGGTTCCGGAAGCTACTACATTGCCAATCGTTTTGTGCCCGATCCGCTTTTCAAATTCTGCTATAAGTTCGGCGGGAAAGCCCTGCGGGTAAGTGGGGAAAGCCTGCTCCAGCACCAATCCCATCATTTCCCAATGCCCGGTGGTACTGTCCTTGCCTTTGGAGCACTCCCTCATCTTGCCGAAAGCTCCACGGGCTTGCCCGGTTTGTGCAACCCCTTGAATTACCTCAATGTTTCCCAACCCCAGGGCCTGCATATTGGGCAGTTTAAGACCGCCCACGGCTCCAGCCAGATTTTGCAGAGTATTGCTGCCTTCATCACCATAAAGATAACTGTCTTCCATTGCTCCAATGCCTACACTATCCAAAACTATTAAGATCGCTCTTTTGGCCAAAACCATTCCTCCCCTTATAAGTCTCCATGCATAACGAGGTGAAAACATGTCCCCAGCTTCTTTAAGCGGGCGGGTTCCTATTAACAAAACATGCGGCGGTTCGTCCGCCGTACTCAATCAGCATCCGCTTGCCTATTCATCCATATCCGGCTCTATCCCATAACTACGCCCGGGGATGGTATTGCTGGAATACTTCCCGCAAACGGCTTTTGGTTAGATGGGTATATATCTGGGTAGTTGAAATATCGGCATGTCCCAGCATCTCCTGTACCGCCCGCAAATCCGCCCCATTTTCCAGCAAATGAGTGGCAAAGGAGTGACGGAGGGTATGCGGAGTCACTTCCTTTTTTAATTCGGCCTTCGCTACATAAGTGGCCAGGATCTTAAAAAACCCCTGGCGGCTTAATCTTCTGCCATTATTATTTACAAAAAGCGTCCGTTCTAAATGGCTTTTTACCAGGTGATTGCGCCCCCGTGCCAAGTATCTCTGAAGCCAGTCGATCGATGTCTGGTTTACCGGGATTATCCGTTCTTTACGGCCTTTGCCCATACAACGCATGAATCCGGCAGTGGTATTAATATCATCGATTTGGAGATCAAGCATTTCCGAGACCCTTATCCCGGTGCCATACATCAATTCCAACATAGCCCGGTCTCTGATACCCAAAGGCTTGATTACATTGGGCTGTTCCATGAGCTTGTCCACCTCATCAAGGGATAAAACCTGGGGGAGCTTGCGCTTGATTTTGGGTGTTTCCAAATCACTGCTGGGATTGTTTTCCAGATGTCCTTCCATTATGAGAAACTTATACATAGTTTTAATACTGGACAGACTCCTGGCTACTGTGGAATAGGCAGCACCTTGGTCCAATTGCCAGGATAAAAAAGCCATTATATCTTGTTTCTTTATATCTTGTGGATGCCCACTGACCGATTTTTGCTGCAAATAATGAGCAAACTTGATTAAATCCTGCCGGTAGGCACCCTGGGTATTGGCAGATAGACCTTTTTCAAAATTAAGATAGTCCATAAACGCTGCAATATAGGTTTCCACTGCGTCCCCCCCACATTTCTTCTACTTTAGACAAGTTCAAGTTATTCTCCTGCTTAATTTTTTTCTTCATAATAAAAATTTTGCAGCTTAATTACCAATTGGTCCACAACTTTCTCAAATTTGGTGCCATCATTGGTTTTTTCCACCCGCAAAGGATTGCCGCTGGGATGTTCCTCCTTTAACCAACTGCTCATAACCGGCACCTGCTGGTATAACAAACCGGTCAAAACAGGAATCGCGAGAGCGAACGCCAGGATAAGCGTACACACCGCCAGCAACTTGAGAAGCTTCCTTTTCCAATTATTGATTACCACAATCATTTCTTGCACCTCCTAAATTTTAAGTATTGGAAGAAACTGCAGAGCAGTTTCAACACACCGCTGCAACGGGGCAGGGAATCGTAACCCATCGCTTGTTTTGTTAATAGGAATCCGACCGCTTAAAAAGCAGGTGTCATCTTTTCGCCTCGTTACATTAACAAAGTTAATAACCAGGGTGACAGGTAAGCCTCAATAAACGCTCCCAACAAGAAAAGCAGTAAAAATATCAGCATTAATATGCTGTAGCTCATAAACCCGGTTCCCAACGACGTAACACTTGTATTTCGCCCTTTTACTATGAATATAGAGAAGTTCAGGGCAATAACCGCCCACATTATCAGGAAAGGTATATAAACTAGATTTTGCGGCAAGACAGATATTAGAGAAACAAGTACACCGGTCAGCGCTTTTTCCTGGTAAAGAAAGCCCACTGTAAACCCCAGGGAAAAACCCCGTAAAAAAACTACGGCTAGAATCAGAGGCAATCCGATTACGGTTAAGCCTAAAAACCATATCGCGGCCACAATTTTGGCCTGGCTTAGAAAGGCCCCCCATAATATGCTGTTGCCGTCCAGACTGCCTGCAACCCCGACCTCTAAATAATTATCAACCAGTTTCAACAGATAATTGCTTACATCCCCTTCCAAACCGGTAACCTTGTAGTTGCCAACTATAATGCCCACCAAAAATATCACACTAATCATGAAATATTGACCCCGATTTTCGCGAATGTGCTGTTTAATACGTAGTTTAAGATTCATATGGATTCTCCTTATCGGGTAATATTTGCTATTCTTGAATCATCTCCGAAGCAAAAATATATCTTCCTTAAGAATAGATATTTGTTAATTCTTTACTTTATGACGGAATTAAAAAAAGCTCCAGACATTTGTCCGGAGCCGGTTATTCAAGATGCAAGACGTAAAAAGAAGGGGCAGGAACAATCAAATATTACCTGCGCCCCACTTCTTGTTTAAGCATTGGAAGAAACCGCTGAGCGGTTTCAACACACTGCCGCAACGAGGCGGGAGACATATTAAAAATCATTCCTTTCGCTTTACTAAAGGCACAAAGCGCAATGGATAGGTTTCTTTCAGATTTCCGCCTCGTTATATCATATGCTCTTTGCGCAAAACCTCATAGATTACTGGGACCACCTGTTTTTTACGCGACATAACCCCCTGCAGGAATATACTGTTATTTATAATGTTCTGCCCAAAAGCCTGTTCGGCCAGTGAACTCTTTTCCCCCGCCACCAGCAATTCAGTACCCTCTTCCAGGATATCGGTCACCATCAGGCACATAAAAGCATAATTCCGGCGCCGGCAAATTTCCTGCATGGTCTTGACTAGATTTGCTTTGCGGCGGGTAAAACTCGCCAGGTCAACGGTTTCCGCCTGGGATACCGCAAATATTGTACTGCCGCTCAGGTATTCCTTGAGGTCCTCACCTATCAATTCTTCATCACTTTGCTGGTCAATGCGGCTGCTGAATTCAAAAATCTTCTTGCCCCAAACCATGGCCTCCAATCCCGACAATTCCTGCAACTGGCAGGCAATCCGCTGATCTTTGGGAGTAGTGGTAGGAGACTTAAACAACATGGTATCGGTAAGTAGACCTGATAAGAGCAGACCGGCTAATTCGCTGCTCATTTTCAAGCGTTTATTAAAGAACAACTCGGCTACCAGGGTTGATGTGGACCCCACCGGTTCATTATGAAAAAAGATTGGTGACAGAGTCTGCAGATCGCCCACCCGGTGGTGGTCAACAATCTCCAGAATCTCAGCTTCTTCAATACCGTCAACCGCCTGTTTCTTCTCATTATGGTCCACCAGGATAACTTTTTTCCTTTTCATATCCAGGAGATTATAGCGGGAAATCAAACCCAAAAAATGATTTTGCCCATCAACTACCGGATAATTCCGGAAGCGGGTAGCCAGCATCTGCTTGCGAACTTCATCCAGGGCTTCATCTTTTTCAAAAAGCATCAAATCCCGGGTTTTCATGATGCCGGCTACTTTGGTTTCAAGAATCCGGCGGAGACGTTCCGGGCTTTTTTCAATATTCTGACCATCACTCAGGTTGTCCATAAAAATCATGGCCATATCCCCGATGGTCAACAACCCCAAAAACCTCTGGTTTTCATCGAGCACCGGAACCGTTTTGAGTTTCTCCCGACGCATAAGATTACTGAGTTCAAGCAAAGTCATATCACCGCTAATATTAACCGTCGGCTTTTCTTCCAAGAGGTCTTCCACGGTAGTCCCCACGTTTTTCACCACCATTGGTTCGGCAAAACCAAGGTAATCCAGCACATACCGCAACTCATCATTTATTTCACCGGCGGCTGCAGCTATGAAAGGCTCCTGTTCATTTAATTTTTTGTAGGTTTGGTAAGCGATGGCACTGGCTACGCAGTCCACATCAGGATTCTTGTGTCCGATAACATATATGGGCTTCAAGCAATCAACTCCTTCATATAGTGAGGGGTTAGGGGTGAGGCGTGAGGGGTAATAGAGCAACAATTGATACAACCTTTAGGTAAGGCATACACATTTTATGAAAGAAAGAGATAAAGGCGAGGAAAGGTGGCTCTGATAATTCACTGGTCTAACCCTTCTCGACTTAAAAGTATAAATTCACTTCTCAACCAATAGTCCGGGCTTTCTGCAACCATATTGGTGATCCGAAGGTCACATCAGCAACATTAATTGTGAGCGGCAGCGAACATCAGTGGTGCTCGTAGGGTATAGTCCCCGAAGGGGGGAATAACATGTGTATGCCGCCCGCTTTTATACCCGATTAAGTTCTGGTGACAGTCAAATTTCACAACTATCATTCAGCAGCAGGTTGGCTATGAATTGGGCGGCCAGTACATCTTCCAGGGAATTGCGGCTGGCCGCAATAAGTGCTATACCTTGGGCATCAGCCATTTTTTCCCGCGCCCTCCGAACCGCCGTCAAAGCGGGCTGCATACCTTTTTGCGCCAAAGTACGGGCTACCGTTCCGGTTACGACCAGCGGACTTTCCTGAAATGCCGCATCATAAGCAACTCCGCCGGTATCCGTAACCGCTACTACAATCTTTTGTTTCATATCCATCAGCTTGGGAGTTTCCGCACCAATATTGGGCACCACCGCTTCAATAACTCCTTTTTCCTGTTCAATCCCCTTAAGCAGCTTGGAGCAGCGGGCCAGTCGTTCCTTATCACTGCCGATCCGCGGTTCGGCCACCAGGACAATTCCGGTTCCATATGCCCGGGCAAGTTTAGCAGCCTCCTGCCCCATTCTTTCGGGAGCCAGCTTAACCGGGGCATTGCTCGAGTCGGGACTGCTGCCTAAAACCGCATAAGCTCCTGCATCCAGAGCACTTTCCAGGGTTGTCGACATATCAATTACATCCACGATCATCACCAGCAGACCCTCGCGGGCAGCCTGCCAGGCCCCGCTGGCATCACTGCCGATAATTATTTTTTTTGACCTTTCCATAATAGCCTCCACCTCCCGGGCTTATTTCCAAGCGCCCCGATCTCATTTGATAAATCATAGCGGCAATTTCCTGGCCAGCCACTTTCTGAATATCTATTATGCTAGCTTTTTCGATCAGGTTAATCTCGTTTTTAAAAGCCCGAACCAGTTTATCCATGGTCTTCGGTCCAACTCCGGGCAGCTGCTGTAATGGCACCCGGTAGTGGTACTCGGGCCGGCCCACCGGGTGACAGGGTTCTTCATAATCCCTGATACTGACTATTCGATCATATACACCCAGGACCAGCTTGGCGGAACCGCAATTATTACAGTTCAGGACTGGTGCCGGACCACTGGCGATAGTTTGACAATCCAAACAATAGCTGCGATGATATTTTCCCAGCAAGGGGTCCATCCCATAATTACCCAAGACCCGGCGTCCATCCTTATTTTCAAAGCAATAACGCAATTCTTCAAAATTAACTGAAGCCATGCGGAAAAGATTGTATTCTCTGCCGACATTGCCGGAGGAATGGGCATCGGAATTGGATAGAAAAGTGAAGTTCCGGCATTCGTCAATCGTATCTGCCATGGCTGAATCAGCACTCAATCCCAGTTCCAGGGCTTTGATTTGCTCCAAGTCCCGGTCTAGCTGGCTGGCTAAACGATCTGTCCACATCCCGTAGGCACCTCGATGGGGAGTGAAAGCATGAGCAGGGCAAAAAATTCCGTCCAACAAGAAACTCAAATTGAGCAGTTCCTTTACACTGGCATTTACCCGTTGGGTAGAAAGGGTCATATTGCTTACCCGGCTTTTTATAAACTGCTGAAACTTCCTAATACTATGCATATAGGGAAGGTAAATTATTAAATGTATTCCTTCGCGGCTCTCCACCTCACAAGCGGCAATAACAAATACGCCGTTTGCGGCTAAAAAACCACCTTTGGGATGCTCAGCCAACTCTGCGTCCATCAGCATATCTTCGATTTCCTGAGCTACCAGAGTGCTGCCAGCATCCACCACACCTAACATGTCCAGACCTTTACGTGGTGCATCGCGGAATATGATTGAACGCAGATCAAGATTTTTGGAAGCGGTTATTTTTACCGGTCTTCCCGCCGATCGTCCGATGTGAATATGTAGATCCCCGTAAACTTCTATCAATATTTAGCCCCCATCATCTGCCACCAGGCGTGTTGTATTCCTATAATACTCTTGCCGTCCAAAATTTGACCCGTGAAAATGGACTTATAAGCTTGCTCCAGAGGAACCCTGTCCACTTCCAGAAATTCATCGTGATCCGGGTTTTTTGGGCCTTCCATAAGCTCGCGGGCTAAAAAAAGATGGAGCTTTTCATTACAAAAACCCGGAGCGCTGAAATACTCCAGAACCTTTTCCCATTTAGCGGCTCGCAAGCCGGTCTCCTCGGCTAGTTCGCGCTGCGCACAGGCCAAGGGGTCTTCTCCAGGTTCCAAAGTACCGGCGGGAATCTCAAGCAGGACTTTTTCCAAGGGTTTGCGGTACTGGCGCACCATCCAGAGCATATTATCCCGATCCAGGGCAACAATAGCTACCGCACCCGAATGTTCAACAATCTCCCGGGTGCTGGTGCTTCCATCCGGCAAGACTACCTTATCTACTCTAAGCTTTAAAATACGGCCATGAAAAATTTCTTTGGAATCCAGGGTCTTCTCGTTTAGTTCCATCACTTTTTTCCTCCTATAGCATATATTTTCTCTCAAGCTCATAAAATACCAGAGAGGTGATATTATGAATCTGCTTTTTCATAATCAAGGTTTGGTTTTTATGGGCAAGGTAAAAGATCTCATTCATATTTTTGATGGTTACCCTCATAGTATAACCCTACTTGATTTTATACGTTTACATTTAAACTAGATAAATTTTAATAAAGCTCTTCACTGATTATGATTGTAATTTTCAAAATATTTAATTTTTTTTTTGTAAATTAGTGGATAGTTAGATTATTTATGGTAATATTAATAGGGTTCTGATTTTATTAATCGATAAAAATTGGAACTCATAACTCTGGGGAGAGGGTTTAATCCACAGGTGAACATATGAATAGCCTCAATACACTTATAAAAAACCGGCAGGAAGCCCAGCGGCTGCGCAGTCTGCATGAACTGGTCAGACGTATCGCATTGGAAAGAAACGATCAAACCATATCTCATCTGGCCGCAAATTGGTTTCATGAAATGGGCTTCTCATCAGTTGCCATCTATCAAAGACATCCCGAAACAAGTCCAACTAAGCTCAAATTGCTGGGGCAAAGCGGAAATTGCCAGGAATATCTTACCTTATATCAAGAACTAATTAACCAGGTAGTTAAAAGCAAAACCCTGGAATTGGAATATCTTAATCATGATAACAGCCAAATCCTCTTGGCACCGATTGTTTTCCAGAACCAATCCCATGGAGTTTTTTTTGCCAGTAAAGAAAAATATTTTGATGAGCAGGATATAGATATTGTTTTGATTATTATAAATTATCTGGCTATTTTCTGGGAACTTAATCACTTGATTGCCATAACCGAAAAGGAAGCTCTGGTGGATTCATTGACTATGGTTTGGAATCGGCGCTACATAATGCGGCGAATCCATGAAGAGGATGAGAAATTAAGCCGTTATCAGGGCGAGGCTTGCATAGCGGTAATCGACCTGGGCAATCTCAAACCCATCAACGATAATTATGGACATAGTATCGGGGACCAAATTCTCAAAATGATTGCCAGCACCATTTCCAACAATATTCGAAGCATAGATGCAGTAGGCCGTCTGGGCGGTGACGAATTTATCATTCTATTTCCCAACACTTCATTTGAAGAAGCCAGTGCAGCCATGGAGCGGATTAACAGCAGCATCGCCCAGTTAAAACTGGAGCAGCTTGATGTGGCTATTATTGCGGATTTTGGTTTGGCTAACTGCCCCAGTGATGCCAATAATCTAATAGAAGCCATAGATATCGCCGACCAGCGCATGTATGATTATAAGCGGAAACGCAAAGCTCACAAGGGTAATGACCGGTAAGGTCTCAAAAAGACGTGGTCACCTTAAGCGTTCGGCAACCCGGGCAGCCGCACCCAGGGCCAGGAAAAATTCGCGTTCCTGTTCAACACCACGTCCCATGGTGCTTATCTTTAGTTCACTCTCTTGTAAAGTCTCCAACAACCAGGCTTCATCCTCAAAATACAACTGGTGTTTTTCATCTAGTTTTTCCTTTTTCAGCTGCTCCAGAATATAAGCCGATTTGTCTTCTTCCAGTACGGGCAGGGGCAATATAGCCCTTATCCGACAGACCTGCGTGAGAACAGTTAAAGTATGATGGCTAAGCCCCCGGTGCCTTTCCCGGGCATCGGCAAAACTTATACGCGGTACCGCAATAGGTATTCCTCCCAGCGTATCAACCGCATTTAATATTTCCCCTTGTTCTATGCCGGTGAACCCCCATTTGCTTCCGGTTCCTACTATTCCTGGCCCCATACTGACAACTATCACATCAGCCTTTAAGACATGGCAGGCCGCCAGCAATCCTGAATAAATATTTACTGCCTCCAGGTCCCCTCCGAAAGCATGGCCAATGGTAACACTGCCTGCCAGCAATTGGCGGTTTTTCAGCCAAGCCACGGTTTCGCTGAAGGCCAGGGGCAAAGCTGCTCCATCAGTCATAACATAGGCCACCCGCAAACCGTTCCGCGATAAATGCATACAAAGCGGGGCCAGCATGGAATGCAAGGTTGCCACCAATACCGGTGTATTATCGAGGCGGTCCGCACTGAGCATGGTTGAGCGATGCGGGCTGTCTTCCTCTTCAACGCTTAAAACTTTGAGCTGCAGCGGAGTGTAGCGCAGCTTCATAATATGCCCTCCAGGGTGTAATGTTTTCCCCCCGGAATTCAGTTTCGCTATTACATAGTGATATCCCCCGCTGCCAAGCTTTAAGGTAACTGCAGTAGTATTGAGCAGAACTTCATCACCGGCTTCAATCTCTCCCACCAGTTCGGGATAAGCCAGGCAGCGAGCCTCCGCATCGTCTATATTTACCAAATAACCCCTGATACCAGGGCGGGCAAACAATTCCTTAATAATCTTGCCGCGTTTGCTTTCGATCATGGTTCCTCCTGATTGTTTTCCTTATAGCTGGCCGTTCAATTGAATAATAGCTAAAACCCAGCGGGCATCGTTTACCAAATCACTGATCTTGATGTGCTCATCACAGGTGTGAACAGCCTGCATACCCACTCCCAAGTTGGCGCAGCGAATCCCGTTGCCGTTGATAATACTAGCATCACTGCCGCCCCCGGTGCTTAAGAGTTGCGGCCGCAGGCCGATATTAGCCGCTGCTTTAACCGCCAGTTGCACAACCGCTTCGTTTTCTTCCAGCTTCATCTCCGGATACAAAAACTTCACCACAACCTCGGCTCTGCCCCCTTTTTTCTCCGCCTCAGCGGTAAAGACACTTTTGAGCTCGGCAGTTAAACTGTCCAGCTTGGCCCGGCTAAGACTGCGCGCCTCCCCTTTGACCCGGCAGAAATCAGCGACAATATTGCGGGCAGAACCTCCCTCGATAATTCCAAAGTTGCAGGTGGTTTCGGCATCAATGCGTCCACAAGGCATAACCGCCAGGGCCTGGGCCATTACCTGAATAGCATTGATTCCGTTCTCGGGGTTAATCCCCGCGTGGGCGGCCTTGCCATGGATTTTATATTCGATTTCATTTTGACAGGGTGATTGGGTTATAATTACTCCCGGCTCCCCTCCAGCATCAAGCACAAAAGCGGTCCGGGCTTCAACGCTTTTAAAATCAAAAGCCTTGGCACCTTGCAAACCCTGCTCCTCTCCAACCGTAAAAAGCAGTTCCAGGGGAGGATGTTCCAGATTATTCTCCTGCAACACATGACATACTTCAACTAAAGCGGCGATTGCCGCCTTATCGTCAGAACCTAGAATAGTGTCCCCGGAACTTCTTATTATGCCTTGATCATCAATGACCGCTTTAATTCCCAAACCCGGGGTAACGGTATCCATATGGGCGGAAAATAACAGCGGGGGCTGCAAGGCATTTCCCGGTACTTTAACCAGCAAATTACCCGAATTGCCCCCCAGTTTAACAGCAGCCCCATCTTCTGCGGCGGTCAGGCCAAGCTTCCGGAATTCCTCCTGCAGAAGGTTCCTCATAGCTGCTTCCTGTCCCGAAACCGAAGCGGTTTCCACCATTTTTATAAAGTTGGCCAGCAGTCTCTTCTCGTTAACCATTTGATTGACCCCTTCCCAAATTATCAACCGCTCTCAGCAAAGGATATTTTTCGATCGTCCTGGTCAGCGAATACTTTTCGGTATATATATGCAATAGAATCAAAAATACCAGGATTCCTGCCCGGCCGGGCAGAGTCAGGCTTATGACACTGATATAACCCAAAGCCAATCCCAAAACATTGGAACCCGCGTCTCCCATCATGGCCCGGGCCTTAAGATCAATTCCGAAGTAGATGACAACCGCACCCAGCAGCGGGGCAATAATCAGCCAGTCAACCCGGCCGGCGGCCAAAGCTACAATGACCAGCAAGAAAAAAAGGTAGCCTTTTATGGCACGGCCTGGACGCAAATCCAATAAATTGAGCATGTTGGTAAAAAGCGCCATAAGCATGGTATTAACAAACAGGTCCAAGTAACCGGTGGGCTGCAGAAGAGCCAGAAAGAAAGCTATCATGCCTCCCCCCAGGGCCTTTAGCCCTCCAGTGGTCAGCCTTCCTTGGAAAAGCGCACCAAAATGACCTTTAAAACCCAAAGCATCTCTTTGCCCCAGCATGTCATCAATAAAACCCAGAAAACATAGGGCAGTAATTCCCAATAAAAATGGATAATAACTGCTCTTAAAAACCGAAAACGGAACATATAGGGCAAAAACCCCAATGGTCACCAATGGAAAACTGATTCCGACACTAACCGGAATATCGAGTCCCCGGTAGTTTTGCCGTACTGCTCCGGTTTCCTTTAACATAGGAAGAAGAAAATGCAGGGCTGCTCCTTCAAAAAGCGCACCTGCAAATAAAGCTCCGCATACTGTCAGCACGGTACTCAAATACCCTTCCTCCTCTAAGGTAAGGGGACACACCCCTTTTTTCCTACTTTATGCATTTTAGCGGTTTTACCGTTATACATCCTAATTTTCATTTGCCTGCCGTTGCCCGGGCAATGTCCCCGATTATATCGGCCAAAACCTTCAGCACATCAAGGAATTGTTTGCCCCGGTGCATAAAGCCCTTGACATCACGCCCGGTTTCCTTGTGGCTCATGGTGGTCGGCACTTCCATAACCCGAAACCCTTTTCTCAAGGCCATTATAGTCATGCCCAATTCCACGCCATAACCTTCATTAAAAGGAGTAACCGCCTGCAGGACGGCTCTGGTCATAGCCCGCTGCCCGCTTAAGGGTGCGGTTGCCTGCATATTGCCCACCTTGCGCAGAGCCCAGCCGGCGGTTCCTTTTACCAGTCCGAACCCGCCTTTTTTACGGGGAGGCGGGAAAGCCGCTATAGAAAGGTCGGTGATGCCTTCCCTGACCGGTTCAATTAATAACCCGGCCTGCCCCGCCGACTCTCCGAGATCGGCATCCAAGAACACGATAATATCCGTATCGACATGCGGCAAGGCCGCATTCATCGCTCCACCTTTGCCGCGATTCTGCTTGAGTTCCAGGACCGAAACCCTTTCAGCCCGAGCCAGACGGACCGTCTCGTCATTGGAACCGTCATCTACCACTAAAATCTTATCAACCCCGGCAAGGGATTTCACCGCCTTCAAGGTGGCGGCAATCCGGTTTTCTTCATTATATGCCGGTATAATTATGCTGACGCTTTTCATATATAATCCCCAATAATTAATTTAACTCTCACCATACGTAAATGATCAAGGCACCCATTCTGCAAGTAGAAATATTTATCAAGCGATTAAATCACAGCGAGCAAATCTGCTGATAGAAATAGCGGTGGGTGAAGTTAGGATATCTTTCCCTAACCCCTAACACCTCACCTTTCAATCATTTGTTGTTAATAGTCTCCACCGGCAAAGAGGGCATAAATTGTTTGGCGGTGGCCTTGATACCATAGTGTCCGGGCTCGCCTTCCATCGCATATACCAGGGATATCTGCCCCGGGCTCAGGTTAACATTGTCAATGGTGCTGATATTGTTTTTCTGGAATTCCGTCATATAAGAATAGACAGTATCCGATTTTTCCACGCCGAATATTTTCACCCCGGTGCCGGCCAAGGCGCCAATCAAAGCATGATCAAAGCTGGATGCGTAATTGCTGGATATATTATTTGTTCCCCCCAATACTATAACACCGTTAAGGGGTATACTGTTGTTGCCGCTGAATTTAATAATCTCATTGCTCTGTAAAAATTCTTTCACTTCAGAGTCGGCCTGATTCATAATTACCAGGGCCACACTACTTGCCACATACTGTCTTAACTCATCGGCTGACATAGTCTTTTCTGCATTATAAAAAGCTCGCACCCTTTCTAAAAGATCGGGACTTTCCAGGCTCATATTGGCCAGAATCACCGCTTTGGATGTAACTTCGGCTCCGGCTACCGAAAGAGCATTGAGCATCCCGGCTGGCACATCACTGCCGCCGCTGACCACCAGGGCAATTTTATAACCGACCAGATGCTCTTTAACCAGAGGGGGTAATAGAGCCTGACTGTAATTTTCATAATTGGCGATAATCTGATCCTTATAATTATTGGTTTCAACCAAATCATTTTCTCGTTCCCTTAGTGAATAAAACTGCTGTTCCAGCCGGTCTATCATTTTTTTCTGCTGGTCAACCAGCAAATTGTCTCCCACTATGGTACTGCCAATCAGGATTCCCAGGCCCAAGGCTAAAAATATGCCTACTAATGAAGCAATATGGTATCTCAAGTCAATCATGAATTACACCTCAAATTAAAAATTAAATAATATCTTAAGCTGTAAAAGGATTATGCGGAAAAACGGTTTCGTAGCAGGTGATACTGCTAAAATTATGATAATCGGTATTAAGGCTGCAATCAACAACTGCCAGAGATATTTGCTGGACATATGCTGTTTGTACAACTGGCTGACGCCCCGGGCATCGACCAGAATGGAACCTACTTTAAGCCTCACCAAAAAAGTGCTTCCCATCCCTTTACGCCCTTTTTCCATAAAATCTATCATATTGGAGTGGCTGCCTACGGCCACTATCAAGCTGGCTCCATATTCCCAGGCCAGAATCATAGCTACATCTTCGCTGGTTCCCGGCATCGGAAAGGTCTGAGCACTTATACCCATAGCCTCAACCCTTTCCAGGCCCGGAGCTTTACCATCTGCATAGGCGTGGACCAGAATCTCGGCACCGCTCTTTAAGGCCTGGTCGGAGACACTGTCCATATCTCCCACGATAATATTGGGTTTTAGGCCGAACTCCAATAAAGCATCGGCACCACCGTCTACACCGATTAGTATAGGTTGTTCATCTTGAATATAGGAACTGATGGTTCTGAGGTCTTCCTTATAGCTGCTGCCGCGCACCACAATGAGTACGTGGCGGTTGAGCATATTGGTTTCGAGAGGTGGGACATCCAGGTTGCCGATTAAGATATCCTTTTCTTTTTTAGCATATTCGAGGGTATTTTCAACAAAGTTGTCCAGTTCCACCTGAATATTTTGATGGGCTTCTTTCAGCTTTATCCTTACATCTTCCAGGCTGAGCTCCCGGCCTTCAGCCAGCCTATTACCACCCCAGAAGATCTGGTTATCCTTAATTTCAATCAGAATACCTTCTCTTAATTGCTTGAATATGTCATCCCCCACCTCATCAAGGACCGGGATACCCGCCTTTAAAATCTTATAAACACCTTTGGCCGGGTACTTGCCGGTTATGGAGGGCCGGGCATTGATTATGGCCATTGGTTTCACATCAATTAACGAATTGGCAGCTACTTCATCAATATCATCATGATCGATTACTGCGATGTCATTCTTTTTCAAACGTTTAACCAGGTTTTTGGTTCGCCGGTCCAGGCGAACCCTGCCTTTGATTAACATAGTACACCTCGGTTTACTCAGTCGATTGATGGTTACAAAGCTTGTTTAATAAAGCAATTGCTATCGGAATCTATATTATCATAATAGTTATAATATTAAAAACCATCATCATCAAACGATAATATTGAGTGTCAATAAAGCCTTTTAAGCATGGGAAGAAACTGCGGAGGGGGTTCTTCACTCAAGAGTATAAGTACAACCTGAGCTTCTGGCTGCGCTTGCACTCGGTTTTCTTTAGAATAACGCAGCAATTCGTTTTTTTGGCGATCTGCCAATAAAAATACCTCTTATTCATTGGCAGCCAACAAATAAGAGGTATACTCTTCTAAAATATCTTAACTCACCTTATTTTCCAGGCGCAGGCGGTCGGCAATAATGGCTATAAACTCTGAATTGGTCGGTTTGCCTCTTTCTCCGCTTATGGTATAGCCGAATACTTTGTTGATTTTGTCCAAGTCACCCCGATCCCAGGCTAATTCAATAGCATGGCGAATGGCTCTTTCTACCCGGCTGGGTGTGGTGTCATATTTCTGGGCGATAGTAGGATATAATTCCTTGGTAACTGCTCCCAGATAATTGATCTCTGCTACCACCAGCATTATAGCATCTCTTAAATATTGATATCCTTTTACATGAGCCGGAACCCCTATTTCATGTATAACTTTGGTAACCTCTATTTCCATATCCTTGGGGACTGTCGTTCTGATCGGAACCTGAGAAACCGAACCGCGGTGCTCGACCTTGGGTTGTATATCTCTGGCTACCTGGCGTACGCGGTCACCCAAAACCTGAAGGTTAAAGGGTTTCAAAATATAATAATCCGCGCCCAGTTGAACTGCTTTCTGCGTAATATTTTCCTGCCCAAAAGCAGTAAGTATAATAATTCGCGGCTTTGCCGGCAAGTTCAATTCGTTGATCTTTTCCAGTACTCCTATACCATCCATATATGGCATAATAAGATCAAGAATCAAGACTTCAACTTCTTTTTGTTCAATAACGTTCAAGACTTCCATGCCATTTGAGCAAATATCAACTACTTCAAACTCTTGATCGTTGGAGAAATAGTCCCTCAGTATTCCGCAAAATTCACGATTATCATCGGCAATAAGGACTTTGATCTTATTTGATTCATTAAACATACAGCTTAAATCCTCCCCCTCTTTTTAAATCTAATATTAAATGCATTTCGACTATGACCAAGTTTTTCCTGCTTCTTTTTTCCACAAAATTAAGTCATAATCTAGCAGGGGATACCATAATGAAACATAGAATCACATAGCTTGTTTAAGAGGTATTTAGACGGGAATCCTGTAAACAGAATTATAACCGGGATGGTGGCCTTTTAGATTACTTAGAAATTTGTCGAAAATCTTTTTATCCGAAGGTCTTCGCCGGGCATTTCCGACAGCATATTATCCATAAATATCCCATACCCCCGGGTAGGATCATTCAGAAAAACATGGGTTACTGCACCTATAATCTTATTGTCCTGAATTATGGGGCTGCCGCTCATACCCTGGATAATTCCTCCCGTAATGTTTAGCAGCCTGGGATCTACAACATGAACTACCATGCTTTTGCCGTCTTCCCGGTTGGGATAGACCTTTTCTATTTCCACATCAAATTTTTCGATGTCACTGCCGTTAACCACTGTAAATATTTGGGCTTTCCCTTCCTTAACCTGGTGAGCGTAGGCAACTTCCATGGTATATTCACTTAAAGGATTTTCAACCGCTTCATTGGTCTTACCAAAAATACCGAAATAACTGTTTTTGGTTATATTGCCTTCAATCTGCCCTTTACTGTCAAATATACCAATCTTCTCACCCGGCTGCCCAGGTTTGCCGGGTTTTATACTTTGCACCGAAGCACTTACAATTTTACCCCGCAGTACATTAATACCCTGCTTTGTATCCGCATCAACAATTATGTGGCCTAGAGCTGCATACTCACTGGTATCGGGATCCCAGAAAGACAAGGTTCCTACTCCTACCACCCCGTCCCGGACATAAAGCCCAATCCGATAACGGTTGGTCTCCGGGCAGTATTTGGCGTGAATAGATATGGAATGATTGCGGTTGGCTCTTTTAATATTTAGAATCAGTTCCTGGTCTTTTTTGGCATCGATAATCCGGGCCAGGTCATTTTCGCTGGTCAGATTTTTCCCATCCACTTTTTGAATTAAATCACCAATTTCCACGCCCTGATCCCGGGCAGGATAGGTTTTTTTGCCGTCAACATCGGCAACCGCAGCATAACCCACCACCATTATGCCCCGCGATTGGAGTAAAACCCCAATCGAATGTCCTCCGGCCACCACCCGCTTGGTGGGTATGGATTCGATCGCTATAGATTTTAATGGTATGTAGCCCCAAAGATTTAATCGTACATCAACTTTACCCGGTTTTAATGCCATGATTTCATAACCCGCCGAATTCCGGTTGACCGTAACGGGCGGGTCCTGTGGGGAAGCAAAGACACTTTGCGCCGGAGTCATTACCTGCATTTCAATTTTGGATTTTAATTGATCCGGCAGGTTGAGCATTATCTTGCTGGATTCACCTACTACCATTCTCTGGTAAGCAGGAAGACTCAAAATGGTTTGAGCTTGCGGGGTAAAACAGAGAGCTATAATCAAAACAGATAGAAGAATTCCGGTTAACGGACGGATTCGGCTGCGCAATAATCTTTCCTCCCAGTCCCATGATAATACGCTATATTTTCCCCGCCGGCCGGGGTAAATATACATAGCGAAGGACTGTTAAGAAATATGATTGGTCTTATGTCCTGTCAAAGTTTTTACATCAGGTGTAATTTTTCAGCATCAAGGTACAATAAGAGGAATAAGAGAAAGGCAAAAATTATTTTGCAGATGTCTTGGAAGACTGTAATATCTCCCGGGCGTGTTCCAGGCTCAAAGCGGAATAATTCTCCCCATCCATCATCCGGGCTATTTCCTGAATTCTCTCTTCATCAATTAATTCTTTAATCGTAGTATAGGTTTTTTGATCAACAACCTTTTTTTCGATGCGGTAATGCTGGTCGGCATAGCCAGCCACCTGCGCTGCATGGGTAACCAGAATCACCTGGTGATTGCGTGACAGTTCATACAGCTTGCGAGCCATGGCATTCAAAGCCGTTCCCCCAACCCCTACGTCAATTTCATCAAAAATCAGAGTGGGAACATTATAAACTTCGGCCAAAGCTTTTTTCAGAGCCAGCACAAAACGGGATATCTCTCCGCCGGAGGCAATTTTGGATAAGGGACGCATTTCTTCACCGGGATTGGGGGAAAACATAAATTCCACCCGGTCCAAACCGGTGGCGCTGGCTTCGCGGCCGGTGAGTTCCACGGCAAACTTGACCTCCGGCATGTTCAATTGCTCCAATTCATGGTTTACCTTGGCCTGCAGGCGGGCCGCGCCATGGGTTCTATGTTTGGTCAAAGCAGCAGACAGGTGCAGATACTCTTTTTCCAACAAGTTCAAATTCTTCTGCAGTTCATCCCTGATCTCCCGGTTGTTTTGCAAAACAGTCAGGTCCTGGTGCGCAAGTTCAAGAAACTCCAGAATACCTTCGATGTCCTTGCCATACTTGGTTTTTAAACGATTAATCAGATGCAAGCGTTCTTCGGTTTCCTCCAAGATGCCTGGTTCAAAGTCCAGGGATTCCCTAAACGAGGACAAGCTGCTGCTGACATCCTGCAGTGTATAATATAAATCTTCAAGCTGTGATGATATAGCGTCGAAATAATCATCTTTAAGAATCCGGCTGGTGTCCAATGCTGCGGATATCAGATCAGTGGCGCTCTCCCCATAATCCCGGCTATAGAGCAAATCCAGCATTTTCCGGGTGCCTTCCATCAAACTCTGGGCGTTGCGGATTCGTTTCCTGGTAAGCAAGAGTTCTTCTTCTTCACCAGACTGCAGTGCAGCTTGTTCAATTTCTTTGATTTGAAAGCTTAAATAGTCTATTTTTTGCAGGCGCTCCTGTTCATTGGCTTCTATTGCTGCCAGCTCCTGTTTTTTAGCTTTTAGTTCCAGAAACACCTTCCCCAGTTTCTCCAACTCAGGGCGGCTTTCCGGGACAAAGCTGTCCACATAGCTTAAATAATTGTCCGGGCGCAATATGCCCTGTTGTTCATGCTGCAAGTGCATGTCCAACAGTAAAGGAGCCAGGTTCTTAAGCAGTCCGGCTGTAACATTCCGCCCGTTGATACGCGCGGTATTCCGGCCGTTGGGACTCACATCCCGGCTGATTATAATGCTGTTTTCATCTTCCTCCAACAAATTGTTTTCCATTAAAAAAGAGCGGACTTCAGGGTTTAGAGCTATATCGAAAACCGCTTCGGCCACGGCTTTTTTCTGCTCATCCCTGATGAAATCGCCCTTTATGCGCTCTCCCATTATTAAACCCAGTGCATCAATGATTATCGACTTACCGGCTCCGGTTTCACCACTTAAAACATTGAGCCCTCCAGCAAACAACAAGCGCAGTTCATCAATCAGCACAAAGTTGTTGATGTACATTTCCTGAAGCATACTATCCCCTCATGGATTGTTAATCGTTAATCAGCTGTTCGAATTCCTCAATTACCGCGGCAACTGAATCTTTGGGCTTAACCACGGTAAAAATGGTGTCATCGCCAGCTACCGTCCCCAGAATATTCCGGTGATTGGAAGCATCGATCAGCGAGGCCACCGACTGCGCAGCACCCGGCAGGGTTTTTATTACCACCAGGCTTTCACTGTAATCAAGGCTAACAATCGAGTCTTTAAAAATACGCCTCATGCGCTCATATGAACCACCGGCTGTTTTGGTCTCGGGAAGTGCGTAATGATAACCTTCGTTATCAGGAATTTTGACCAAATGCATTTCCTTGATATCGCGGGACACGGTAGCCTGGGTAACCTCGTAACCACTGTTGCGCAGTACTTCGCAAAGCTCTTCCTGAGTGGTAATACGCTGTTTGGCAAGAATATCCATGATGGCAAAATGCCGGCGCAGTTTCATAAATACTCTCCTTTGAAGTTAGTGTTTAAACGATAAGAAAACCTTCATTTAAATTCTGGTAAATTCCTGCTTATAAAATATCATTGTATTGTCAGACCGAGCAAAAAGGTGAAGAGCAAGGCTTTCAAGAAGCCCGCGATTGAGGCGTACAATAGTACGTCGATTGAACGGGGTTCTTGAATAACGCAGCTATTCGGTTTTTTGGCCGGTCTGCTGCTGCTTCTAAAGGCCCTGTTTGCCCAGTAGTCTGGCATCTATCAAATTGTAAAACGGCTTCCTTTTCAAGTTAATTAATTTTAATTTATGCTGGGCCCTTTTAACAATTATACGATATTCCGGCTCAAAATCTATTTTCACCTGGCCATCAATACAAATAACTGCCTCCCGGCATTCCAGCGGGGTTAGGGAAAGCACCCGTTCCGGCGCTACTACCAGAGGCCGTTTGCTGGTTATATGTGAGGCGATGGGCGTAACCACGAAAGCTTCCAAGCTGGGATCAACCACCGGCCCTCCGGCCGAAAGCGAGTAAGCGGTAGATCCGGTTGAACTGGCAACTATTAAGCCATCGCCCCGGTAAGTGCTCATCACCTGCCCGGATATATCCAGAACAAAACTCAACATCCGAGGAGTCGGTGATTTGAAAACCACCTCGTTGAGACAAAAGGCCTGACTTGCCAGTGCCTGGTCATTATAAACGCTTATCTCCAGCATCATTCTCTCATCTATGGAATAGTCGAAACCAAGTAAACGGTCAAGATAGAATTCCAACTCATTTATTTCAATGTTGCTCAAGAACCCGACCGTACCCATGTTAACCCCTAGAATCGGTATTCCGGTCTGTCCATATTGACGCGCCGCTCTTAATATAGTACCATCCCCGCCTAAAACAATAATCAATTCCGGGTTGCTTTGAACCGGTTCCATTTTGCCGTTATCAATAAGCACCTCAAAATGCAGAGCTTTGAGCTGGTCGGCCAATTGTACGGCCATGTATTCGGTAGCTTCCTTATATCTGTTGTTGACAACGAGGATTTTCACTTTTTACCTCCCAGCAGCCGGTGCGCTTCTGCAACTACTTGAGCAACCATTTCTTCAAGCTTTTCCAAAGGCTCGGGTATTTTGTTCAACTTAATAAAATATTCGATATTTCCCTGCGGTCCGGTAATCGGAGAATAACTAATGCCGGTACAGTGCAGCCCTGCTTTTTCAGCATAGGTGATGCAGTTCAAGAGCACCTGGCGATGCAATTCGGCGTCCCTTACAACTCCTTTTTTGCCGACCTTGTCTTTGCCCACTTCAAACTGGGGTTTAATCAGGGAAATTATAGTTCCATCTTCCTTGAGCAATTCTGCAAGCGCCGGAAAAACCAGTGCGGTGGAAATAAACGACACATCCACCGTGATAATGTCTACAGCTTCCCCCAAATCTTCAAGGCTGAAATAACGTATATTGATTCTTTCGCGAACCACCACCCGGGGATCATTGCGCAGACTCCAGTCCAACTGTCCATAGCCGACATCCAGCGCATGTACTTTAGCTGCACCATGTTTCAAAGCACAATCGGTATAACCTCCGGTTGAAGCGCCTACATCGAGCACCGTCCGTCCGGCAAAATCAACTTGAAAATCAGCTATCCCCTTTTCAAGCTTCAAACCTCCCCGGCTTACATATTTAGGTGCCGAGCTTATAACTTTAATATCAGCTTCTTCATCTATGTTGCTACCTGGCTTGTCGACTATCATGCCATTTACGTGTACTTCACCGGCCAGAATAAAGGCCCTGGCCTTTTCGCGACTGGCGGCCATTCCCCGGTTGTACAACAGGATGTCCAGTCTAATTTTGGCCAAATTTCAGCAACTCCCATGTTCCATTTTGCTTTAAAAGATCCGGCCAATGACTAATTATACTATCAACAATGGACTCTGGATCCATATCCAAGGCATCAAATAGTATATCCACCCGGCCATGCTCAACAAATTCGTCAGGTATGCCTATCCGCAGAATTTCCGGAATGTTCCGGGCTTCAGCCAGGACTTCCATAACTGCGCTGCCGAAGCCCCCGGCCAGGCAGTTGTCTTCGATGGTTACAAAGCGACCGCAGCTGCGTGCCAGGGCCAATAGTTTCTCATGGTCCAGCGGTTTGACAAAACGTGCATCCAATACAATAGGTCGTATTCCTTGAGCCGCCAGTTGTTTTTGCACTTCCTGGGCCATCCCCACAGCCCGGCCAATCGCCACAATGGTCAACTGGCTGCCGTTGGCAATTATTCTTGCTTTGCCCACTTCCAGGGCCTGTCTTTCTTCAGCGATATCTACCCCTTCGCCCACACCGCGAGGATATCTTACCACTACCGGCCCGTTTATCTGCAAAGCGGTGTGCAGCATATCCATTAGTTCGTTTTCATTGGATGGAGCCATTATCGTAAGATTAGGCACATTTCTAAGAAATGACAAATCAAAAACCCCATGGTGGGTAGGCCCGTCTTCACCTACCAGACCGGCGCGATCTACCGCAAAAATTACCGGCAGGTTTTGCAATGCTACATCATGAACTATCTGATCATAAGCCCGCTGTAAAAAAGTGGAGTAAACTGCAACCACCGGGCTAAGCCCTTCCCTCGCCATACCTGCCGCCATAGTTACCGCATGCTGTTCACAAATCCCGACATCAAAAAAGCGTTCGGGAAAACGCCGGGCAAATTCGGATAGTCCGGTACCACTGGTCATGGCTGCAGTAATGGCCAGCAGTTTGGGATCGTTTTGGGCCCTTTCCACCATAAAATCCCCAAAGATTTCAGTATAGGTGCGCACACTCTTTTTCAACTGGCTTCCGGTATCGATGTCAAAAGGTCCGATGCCATGAAAAATATCGGGGTTTTCCAGAGCCGGTTCATATCCCCTGCCTTTCTGGGTTATAGTATGAATCAAAACCGGGCCTTTCATTTTGCGGCTGTTGGCAAGTACGGTCCTTAGTTCCACCAGGTCATGACCGTTGACCGGTCCAATATAGGTAAAACCCAACTCCTCAAAAATGATTCCCGGCACCATTAAATATTTAACCGTATCTTTAAAACGGTTGGCCGCACGCGCCAGGTTGTGGCCTATACCGGGTATTCTATGCAGAATGTTTTCAATTTCTTCCTTGGTTCGGGTGTAGGAAGGGTCGGTGCGCAGACGGTTTAAATAAGAAGACATGGCACCGACATTGCGGGAGATGGACATTTCATTGTCATTGAGAATTACGATCAGATCGCGGCCTTCAGTTCCTGCATGGTTTAAAGCCTCATAGGCCATGCCGCCGGTTAAGGCACCATCCCCGATAACTGCGACCACGGAATTGTTTTCCCCTTTCAGGTCGCGGGCCAGAGCCATCCCCAGGGCCGCCGATATAGAAGTGCTGCTGTGTCCGGTATTAAAAGCATCATGCGGTGATTCCTCATATTTGGGGAACCCGCTTATTCCTCCGTACTGCCGGATGCTGGCCATTTGTTCGCGCCGTCCGGTCAGAATTTTATGTACATAAGCCTGATGTCCTACATCCCAAATGATCCGGTCTTTCAGGGTGTCAAAAACATAATGCAGCGCAATCGTAACTTCCACCATACCCAGATTGGAAGCCAGATGTCCGCCGCATTCTGAAACACTTTTAATTAATAAAAGCCTAATTTCCTCAGCCAGTTGATTCATCTGATCAATACTCAGCTTTTTAACATCCTGGGGAGAATCTATACCCTCTAGAACCTCGTACATTTAATGATTTCACCTTCTACCCTTAAACAATTCCAGACCGCTGATTTTTTCCCACCAGGCCACAAACACCGAAACTTTAAAAATGATTCCGTTGGCGTGTTTTAGAGCCAGGCTTTTTCCTATGGCTTTGCCGCCCACGGTAAGGGACGCAATAAAACTGGTCATCAGCGCACTTGCCAGAATGAGATTTATTAAAGCAAACTGCGATGAAAGGCTGGCCATAATTCCTGCACCCAGAGCACCGCTCAAAGTGCCGGCAATATCGCCTACCACGTCATTGCAAAAGTTGGCCACCAAATGTGCATTACCCGTTATTTTAACCGCTTGTTTGGCACCGAACACTTTTTTGGCCGCTCTGGCATTAAAGTGTGATATCTCGGCTGCAGTTGCCGCAGTACCAATTAAATCAAAAAATATGCCTAAAAAAATTACTATTAATAATAGAATAATAGCCACGATGACATTATTGACTGCTCTTACCAGGGCTCCCGAGCCCAAGCTAACCAGCAGAGCAATAAAAAATGTAAAAAAGGCTACTATCAGTCCTGATATTAGATTAGTCTTCTTAATATAGCCGGTCAATATGCTATATCCCCCAAAAAAGTTCTGGCAAAAGGTTGTTTATCGAGTAAACGCTGCGACATAGGTCCAGCAGGTTTTCCCAGCAGTTCTCCCTAATGTTGCCATATGGGCGGTTTCCCTTTACGACTGCTCTGTAACGTTGCCGTTTACAGGGCTGGATTACCACTTAGTGCACACTTTAATCCCCGATAAACCGTGTCCGAACACACAGTCTAGGAGTTTTCCTCAACAACTCACATCAGTTCTAGCCTCTTTTGCAGTACCCGGTTTCAAAACAGGCAATAAGATCCTGGCCGGGATATTATTGCCCACCAATGTTTATCCGCCGCCACCACTCAAGGCAGGCTACACTGCACCCAGCTTTCCCGGAATGCAGGTTTTCTGTGCATTGGACCTTAAGGCCATGCACAGCCTCCACGAATATAGGGGTCATGCCCGCATGCCGTTGCGGATTGCCCCTATCTTCTTAACTCCCAGCAACGACCCCTGACTGGGCGTCACAAGCCGCTACCAGAAGCTTCATCGATGTGCCCTTTACGGATTTTTAGGCCCGTCTTCGAAAACTGATAGAGTTGACTAGAATACTGCAACCTTTTGCCAGTTGCCTTTCAGATTTGTATTATATCACAAATAGTACTGTGCTTCCAGTTGGGGTAAAAGTGAGGGGAAGGTCAGAACATTCAGATATGACTTTATTATTGAAGACTTGTTACTTTTACTTTTATTATCACCTTTTTAGCTAAGTATACGCTCTATAACTTCTTCTTTGAAGTAGTGTAACCGCACAACCTTTGGGGTTTGACCTTCATCAAAATGACACCGGACTGCATCCTTAATCTCTTCTCATATATCATCTATGGTTTCACCTTCAGTATATATTGAATGCCCAAGTGCTTTTGCTACATATCCACCTTCTGGCGCTTCCTCCACCAGAAAAATAATTTCCTTGTCCATTGCTTCACCTTCTTTTGTAGCATTATGTTTAATTATACCATCAAATAGTATTTATGATGCACCGCAAAGGTGGTTAAGCTAGCTTTCCCGGTACATCGTAAAATATGCCAGTTGCCGCAGGAAGTCGGCTTGCCCTGCAAAAGGCTTCAGGCTTTGGATGCAAAGGTCGACGCTTTCCTTAAGCAAAACCTTGCTTTTTTCCAGGCCCAAGAGACTGGGGTAGGTGGTTTTGTGATTCTTGGCATCGCTGCCCACCGGCTTGCCGATTAAAGCTTCATCACCTTGAACATCCAGAATATCGTCACTGATTTGAAAAGCCAGGCCAAAATTACGGGCATAGTTGGTTATGGCCTGCAGCCCCGCTTCATCCATCCCGCCCAATATAGCTCCGGAACGCAGTGAAGCCTTGAACAACTCCCCGGTTTTTAGACTGTGCAGGGTTCTCAAAGTAGCAAAATCGATGCTCTTTCCTTCCGATTCCAAATCCAGTACTTGCCCGCCGATCATGCCTCTGCTACCGGCGGCTCTTGATATTTCCGCTATTACCCGGATGGTTTGATCCAAACCGGTTCCACTCACCTGCGGACTCCCGGCCAGCAGTTCAAAAGCTGCGGTAAGCAGCGCGTCTCCGGTCAGAACTGCATTGGCTTCCCCGAAAACCTTGTGGCAGGTTGGTTTACCGCGGCGGAAATCATCATCATCCATACAAGGGAGGTCGTCATGCACGAGTGAATAGGAATGAATCATTTCGATGGCACAGGCAGCAGGAATGGCATCTTCCCTGCGTCCCCCGGCCAGTAAAGCTGCTTCAAAAACCATAATGGGACGCAGCCTTTTGCCGCCGTTAAACAAAGCGTAATGCATAGCTTCGTGAATTAAAGGAGGGTAGGCATCCACCCCGGTCAAACAGTGCTGCAGGCAACTTTCGGCATATTCTTGCCGCGACTTGATTTCTTTCAGGAATGACTTCATATCAAAATCCATTGAATTAGTTTCCTTTCATCAACCTATAGTTCAAATTCCTGTAATTCGAATTCATCATTCAGGTTTTTAACCAGTTGCCGAATCCGGCCTTCGGCCTTTTTCAATTCCTGCTGGCAATACAGGGAAAGATTTATACCCTCTTCGAAAATGTTAATCGCTTCTTCCAGTTCCAGTTCTCCCGATTCCAATCGGTCTACGATATTCTCCAGTTTCTTTAAAGCATCTTCAAATTTTACATTCTCCATTTTGCCACCTTCTCCTTGTCTTTCACCACAACTTTAAGCTCCGCATCCGGCAGCTCAACTTTAAGCTGATCCCCAACTTCGATTGCATCGGCCTTCCGGACGATTTTATTATCCTTGCTTACCACAGCATAGCCTCTTTGCATAATTTTGAGCGGGCTTAAGGCATCCAGGGCGGCAAGGTTTAAAGATAAATGCATCTTTTTATCACCGGCCAGCTTAGCTCCGGCTTTGATCAGATTTTTTTGAAGGTTTCGGACTGCTTCCTCCCGCCGGTCGATCATTAATTGCGGTTGTTTCCAAATCCTTTTCATCATCAAGCGATCCAGGGTTTCACTGTTGCAGCGGATTTTTCGTCTTATGGATTGCAGTAATTTTTGCTGGCAGGCGGCTATTCCCTTCTCCAGCATATCCATATCCGGCACCGCCAGCGAGGCAGCCTGGGTTGGCGTGGCCGCCCGCAAGTCGGCAGCCAGGTCGGCCAGCGTAAAATCCACCTCATGCCCTACCGCAGAAATAATAGGGATTTGCGAATCATAAATAGCCCTTACCACTTCCTCACTGTTAAAAGCCATAAGGTCTTCAAAGGAACCGCCGCCCCGGCCTACAATAATAACTTCCACATCGGCATACTCATTAAGCCAGGCGACTCCGCGAGCCAATTCAGACGGCGCTTCGAGTCCCTGTACGGAACTGTGAACCAGAACTACTTCAGCTTGGCTATGCCGCTGCCTGATTACCCGCATAATATCCCGCAATGCCGCACCATCCTGCGAAGTAACAATTCCTATCCGGTTGACCATGGCGGGAACAGGTTTTTTACGGTTGGGGTCAAAACAACCCTCGGCCTGAAGTTTAGCCTTAAGCTTTTCCAGGTATAAAAACAGTCCCCCGAAACCATAAGGCTGCATTTCTTCAGCGTACAACTGGTATTTTCCCTGCCGGGCAAAAACTGAGACTGAGGCGCGCAGGAGAACTTCCATACCATCTTCCGGTTTGAATTTCAGATAGCGCGCCCGGCTCTTGAACATAACCGCGCTGACGCTGCTGTCCCCATCTTTCAGGGTAAAGTAAAGATGTCCGGATTGCTGATAGCGCTTGAATCCCGATATTTCTCCTTTAACCCATAGGTTGGATAAAATCGGATCGGCTTCCAGCAAAGCCCGTATGTATTCATTAAGGGCAGTAACACTTAAGAATTCCTTCATCATTCTTTGCTCTTTCTTGAACTGGAGGCTGCCTGGGTTAGATTGCTCATCAGCTTGGCAATTAAGAGCGGTCCTATACCACCCGGTACCGGCAACAGAGAAAAATCATAACTCTCCGCCTTTTCGCGGTTTACGTTGCCGCATACTTTATTATTATCCCAGAAAAACCCGGCATCAATTATTATGGTCCCGGCATCGATATCTTCACCCCGGACAATCCCGGCTTCACCCTTTTCGATAACCACAATATCCCGGGCTCGTATTAAAGGTGCTTCATAATTTGGCGATACAGTGACCTGGCATCCCTTTTTAATTAGAATAACTGCCAATGGAATAATTAAGTCAAAGGAATCCCCTATTAGCAGAGCTTTTTTACCTGTCAGGTCAGAATGGCAGCGTTCAATCACTTCCATGGCTGCCAGAGCCGCACAGCTAATAAAACCCGGATTATCCCCGCTAAGCATTCCCCGGTTGGCGGGACAAAATCCGTCCACATCTTTGGCCGGGTGAATGGCTGCCAAAATCTCCTCACGGTCTTTTTCCAGGTGGGCCGGTAATGGCAGTTGCAGGAGAATACCATCCACTTCGTTATCATTATTTAACTTATAAATATGGTTCAATAATTCCTCTTTATCTACATCTTTGGCTAATTGGATAAGGCGGGCCTGTCCTCCGATAGATGCTGCCGCTTTATTTTTAAGACCTACATAAATAAGATCTTCTTTATTGTCACCTACAATTATAATTGCCAGACAGGGTTTAAGGCTGTTCTTTTCATTGCTCTCACGCAGGTTGTTCTGGATTTCCCGGGATATCTCCGATCCACTAATTATTTTCATAAAATCAACTCCTATTCAAATATGCGGCAGCCATTGCTACCCCCACCGCATTGTCGGTGCTCAGCCGGGGTTCGGCAAAATAGAGTTTCAAGCCTACCGCCGGATGCTCCAAACGCTCCTGCAAGCGCTTTCTGATCAGGGAGTTAGCCATAACCCCTCCAACCAGCAAAATATCACGAATCCCATGTTTTTCGGTTTCCAGCAGGATAATCTTCTCTAGGGTATTGGCAATAACCCTTAAGGTAGCGAAAGCTATATCAGCGGGGGGAACACCCTCTTTAATCAATTGCAGAGCATTATTTTCCGGTCCCGAAAACGAAAAGCCTTTGCCTTTGACTGACGAAGGAATGGCTGGCAGGTTGTTTTGCGAGGACTGTCCGGCCAGTTCCTCCATCTGCACCCCGGCTGGAAAACCCATGCCCAGAGCTACCCCCACCCGGTCTACCAACTGTCCGGCATGCAGGTCTGTGCCTGTTATTCCGGTTTCGATCTCCATAAAACCGGAGTCACTCCAATTTACCTTCAGCAACTCGGAAGTACCGCCGGAAAAATGGACTGCCAAAAAAGAGTTCTTTTGCATTAGCAGTTGCTTGCCTTTCAATCCGGCCATGATATGCCCTTCTTGATGACTTACTTTATAAAGCGGCAGGTGCGTAAAATCACTTAAAACCTGAGCCTGGGCAAGCCCGGCCAAAAATACCGGCATATAGCTGTCTTTCACCCGCCGGGGAAACGCGCTGACCGCCAGAGCATCAATCGCACCTTCCAGGTGGGGTTTAATACTTGCAAATAAAAAAGGCAGGTTCTTTACATGAAGGAACAGAGCTTCGGATTGCCGCAAACCCCGTTTCCCCTCTGCAACCTGCAAAGGTATTCGCTCATCGGCTATGATATTATACTGTTCATCGACAATAGCCAGCGAAGTGGTGTAAGCACTGCTGTCTATCCCCAAAAAGCAGGTCATGTTTTCTCTCCCAGGAGTTTATCCAATATAGCATTAACAAAACTTGCCGACCCTTCGTCACCGTACCGCTTGGCGATTTCAATGGCCTCATCAATAGCCACCACCGGTTGTGAATGATCGGTATACATAATCTCATATCCAGCCAAACGCATGATATTCCGATCTACCGAAGCCATTCTATCCACCGCCCAATCCCGGGAATACCCGGCAATCCTGGCGTCAATTTCAGGCACTTTGGACAGAACTCCTTCAACCAGTTCCCACGCAAAACTCCGATCCCGGGCGGCTAAATTTTCGCTCTCAACTAGATAATCAAAGGCTTTGCCCGGTTCAGCCTGTACCTGATCAACTTGAAATATTACCTTAAATGCGATTTCACGTGCTTTTCTTCTGCTCAAAAGTAAATCTTCCCTCCAGCTATGGCTGTTTATCTTTAAACATTTTTCTTAACCAACTGTCAAAGCTCTGGTTTTCATCAAGCTTCTTACCAATCAAATAACCGGCGGCAATGCAAAAAATAATAAAAAGGGTTCGCCAGAAACCGTAGGTGATAACCAGGATACCAGCCACCAATCCTAGTATAATGCCTATAGCTTTACCGCGATGCTCTTCCATTATGATTAAAAATATTTTTTCCCACATACGGTTGCCTCCTTAACTAGCGGATGACTTCTGGGCAACATTAAAATCATCGACCAGTACCTTGACCTCAGAGACCTCAAGTCCCCCGATATCCTCAAGGTATTGTTTTACAATTTCCTGTAACTTACGGCTCATTTCCGGCACGTTATGTTCTGGATTTATCATCATATGAAGGTATACCACCAGACCTTCCGGTGAATTGCTTACTGCCGGCCGTATATCCCTTACCCCTTCAACTTTCTTTACCGCACGCATTATAATCAGCTTAATAGCCGGCACGGTAATGGATACCTGTCCATTCAACTCGCTCTTAACCAAAATGGTTTCCTCAGTTTTGTTTTCGCGTTTCAGACCGGAGATTAACAAAAGAAAAGCTATAACCATTATCAATATAGCAACTGTGCCGAGCACTACCCGGTTTTGGGGGGTGGCCAAAGCCAAGCGTATGTAATGCAGAGGTTCAGGCCGCCCTGCGGCAGCAGCTACTGCGACCCCGGCCAGACTTATCAGCAAGAGGTTGTACAGAAACAAAACTAGACGCCAGGTCTTTTCCATTATTCCACCTCTTTTCTAGAAAAATAATAGAGATAACCCCCTGTATGGGCAGGGGGTTAGCAAAATCAAAATTAATCCTGACTATTCCATTGTAAATTCGGAACCCATATCGTCATCCTGTCCGGGGACCTTCTTCAACGATACTGAGACAATGTGCACATTAACTGAGGATACGGTAAGACCGGTCATAGTTTCCACGGCCAATTTTACTTCCTTCTGTACATTCTGGGCTACCTGCGGAATCGGATAACCAAATTCAACCACTATAAAAATGTCGATTTTGGTTTGCTCATCAGCAACTTCTACTTTTATACCTTTGCCATAGTTCTTCCTTCCCAGTTTCTCAACCAGGTCAGTTCCCCAGCCACCACTGAGTGCCACAATGCCTTCAACATCTACGGCAGCTAGCCCGGCAACTGTTGAAACAACTTCGTCGGCAATTCTAATTGTACCAAACTCATTGTTAATTTCTGGTTTCTGGCCTTCCACAATTACCCACCTCCATATATATTTTGTAGTTTTCTTATTTTACCAAAGTACCACCGTGTTTATCAAATTAATTTAACTTTGCCCGCTCATGCGGCGTTGAATAAAGTTGGTGTATACTTCCCCGCGCTGGAAAAAAGCATTATCCAGTACCTGGAGATGAAAAGGGATGGTAGTCTGTATATTCTCAACTTTAAACTCACCCAAAGCTCTTTTCATCCGGTCCATGGCTTCATTACGGTCTTGTCCCCAAACAATAAGCTTGGCTACCATCGAATCATAAAACGGGGATATAGTGTAACCCGCATACACTGAAGAATCGACCCGGACACCCGGTCCTCCCGGTATAATATACTGCCCGACTTTTCCCGGTGAAGGCCGGAAATCATATGCCGGGTCTTCGGCATTGATACGGCATTCCATAGCCGCTCCCCGAATCTCAATATCTTCCTGCCGGTAGTTTAATGCTTCTCCGGCGGCAATCCTGATTTGTTCTTTGACAATATCTATTCCAGTCACCATTTCGCTTACCGGATGTTCCACCTGCACCCGGGTATTCATTTCAATAAAATAAAAGTTTTTGTGCTTGTCAACGAGAAATTCCACGGTCCCCGCACTGCAATAATTGGCCGCCCGGGCCGCCTCTACCGCTACCTGACCCATCCGGCTCCGCAGTTCGTCATCGAGAAAAGGAGACGGTGCTTCTTCCAGCAGTTTTTGGTGGCGACGCTGCAGTGAGCAATCCCGTTCGCCCAGATGAATGATGTTGCCATTTTCATCACCTAAAATTTGAAACTCAATATGGCGGGGTTCTTCGATGTATTTCTCAAGATAAATTTCATCGTTGCCAAATGCGGCCCCCGCTTCCATTTTGGCCGTTTCCAGAGCGCTTTTAAGCGCTGTTTCATGGTGGGCCAGCCGCATTCCTTTCCCGCCGCCCCCTGCCGAAGCTTTAATCATAACCGGATAGCCTATTTCTTTGGCTACCTTCAGGGCTTCATGGTAATTACTTACGGCACCATCGCTGCCTGGTACTACAGGAACCCCAACGCTTTTCACCAGTTCCCGGGCTTTAACTTTATCACCCATCAAATCGATCACTTCAGGCATGGGACCAATAAATTTAAGACCATAATTAGAACAAAGCCCCGCAAAGTGAGTATTCTCAGCTAAAAATCCATAACCGGGGTGAATCGCTTCAGCTCCGGTGTTTTGCGCTGCGGCCAGGATGTTGGCTATGCTCAAATAACTCTGGGCGGCCGGCGCAGCACCTATACACACTGCTTCATCAGCCATTTGTACATGCAGGCTGTCCCGGTCGGCCACCGAATAAACAGCTACACTGGGAATGTTCAGTTCCTTACAGGCTCTAATAATTCTGAGCGCTATTTCCCCGCGATTGGCAACCAATATTTTGGCAAACAAACTATCACCTCTAGTCTTTGGCTATTAAGAATAAGGGTTGTCCATATTCCACAGCCTGTCCATTCCCAACCAGGACTTCGACTATGGTTCCGGAAAATTCGGTCTTTATTTCATTCATAAGTTTCATGGCTTCCAGGATGCACAGGGTCTGTCCTGGCGCAACATGCTCACCTTCCCGCACATAAGGCGCTGAGTCAGGTGATGGTGCAGCATAAAAGGTCCCAACCATCGGGGACAGGATCTCGGCAATATTATCGCTGCTCGGAGCAGAGGCTTCTTCTTCGGCCCGAGATGCCGGTGCAGGAGCAACTGCAGAATTATTAAGAAGCTCTTTGGGTGCCCCGGCTGCTTTGCGCAGGCTTAAACGATAATCATCTTTTTGTACTTCCAATTCGGCTATACTGCTCTGGTCAAGTAATAGTATTAACTCTCTGATCTCATCAATATTCATGTCTTCATCTCCCCCATGAGTTGGTATTCTCCTAACCCTGGCTGCCGGTGCATTGACAACCTGCTGTTCATTAATTAAATCTTCATTCAGTTCATCTGCGGGTAATATCTGGGGTATATCTTCATTACCCCTGGTTTGGCGATAAGTAAAAAATTTTAAAGCTACTTGGGGAAATAGAGCGTAGGTTAAAATATCTTCCTCGTTCTTCGCCCATTCGGAAGCCTCTCTTTTAGCTTTTTCCCAAACCGGGTCCAGGAGTTCTGCCGGCCTTACGGAAATTATGGGGCTATCACCAATTACCTGGCGGCGTATCTCATCCTTAATCTCTGCCGGCGGTTTTCCATAATACCCTCGCACATAGTCCTTAACTTCGCCAGGACATAATTTGTACCTTTCCCCCATCAGTACATTCAATACCGCTTGTATACCAATAATTTGGCTGGTCGGGGTAACCAGCGGCGGGAAGCCCATATCCTCCCTAACTTTAGGTATTTCCTGCAATACCTCGTCTATACGGTGCGATGCTTTTTGTTCTTCCAACTGGGAATACAGATTGGAAATCATGCCGCCCGGAACCTGGTGTTCAAATACCTTCATATCGGCGATGCGGGTTACACCCCGTTCAAATCCCTTGTGTTTGCGAATTTGCTCAAAATGGGTGGCAATATCAAAAAGAGCATGCAGGTCAAGGCCCGTATCCCATTTCGAATCTTGCAGGGCTCTGACAATAGTCTCGACCGGTGGTTGGGAGGAGCCAAAGGCCATGGGTACACTGGCGGTATCGATAATATCTACCCCGGCTTCTGCTGCTTTGAGCAGAGTGGCTATGGCCAGGCCTCCTATATAGTGGGTATGTAACTGCAAGGGCAAATCGACTTTTTCCTTCAAGGCGCTAACCAGTTCATAGGAGGCATAAGGTGCCAACAAACCTGCCATATCCTTGATGCATAAGGAATCAGCGCCCATATCTTTAAGCCGCAAAGCAGTATCAACAAAATGCTGCATTGAGTGTACCGGACTTACGGTATATACCACACAGGCCTGAACATGTTTACCGCTTTGCTTAACCGCCCGCATACATGTTTCCAGATTGCGGATATCGTTTAAGGCATCAAAAACCCGGAATATATCTATTCCATTCTCAGCAGCCTGCTCCACAAATTTTTCTACCAGATCATCGGGATAGTGGGTATATCCGACCAGCGACTGTCCTCGTAAAAGCATTTGCAGTTTAGTCTTTTTTACATGCTGGCGAATAATCCGCAGACGCTCCCAGGGGTCCTCATTCAGATAACGGATACATACATCAAAAGTGGCGCCTCCCCAAACTTCCAAAGAATAATAACCTACATCATCAAGATTGCCTAGAATAGGAATCATATCGTCGGTGGTCATCCTGGTTGCCCAGAGGCTTTGATGAGCATCCCTAAGACTGGTGTCAGTTATTTTTATTCTGCTCATTATATACCTCCCAAAAGTTAAATCCTAATGCTCAAAACCCTGATATTATGCTTGTACAAATATATTTATATATAAATAGACTCAGGCCCAGGGCCTGAGCCAGGACGATGACAAAAGCACCCTCCGGGTACTACTGATGTTCGCTTTCGCTTACTATTTAAGGTAGCGAATCTCTGCGTTATTATCAAAAACCCGCTCAATCAACGTACTCAAGTACGCCTCAATCGCGGGCTTTTCACAATGCCTTGATCTTCACTCTTGTCATCGCCCTGGGATATTGCAGACTTTGTCGACAATCACGCTCAGGCCCAGAGCCTGAGCATTTTGCTCCTATTTACACTATTATAGAAATAAAGCCAAGGTATTTCAATCCAAAAATAAGTATACACAATATTTATCTATTATTCACCACTATTAACAATTATAGACACTGCTGTTGATTCGCATTCGGCAAGCTGCCCCAGCAGTTCTTTAAGTTCCGTTTTTTCTTCTATGATTAAAGGAGCGGACTTTATTACTGCGGTTACGGCTCCTTTTTGCATAATAACCACACAGTCCTGATACCCTTTGGATTTTAGAATTTGTTCGGCCTTCATTTCGGCATCCATATCCTCAGTAATTTTAACCAGGCGGTTGACTGCTACAACCTGAGCCTGCGGCTCATTTTCCTGATTATTGATAATTCCATTCAGTACATCAATCTGCTTGCCCCGGATGCGCTCCCTTTCCATGCGAAACCCCGAAAAGGATTCTTCCTTTTGATTGTCGTTCTTATCAAGCTGTTTACTGGTTTGAACCTCAGCTTCTTTATAGGTGGTGATTGCTTTTACTGGCTGCGGGCTTTCCTGATGATACACAGCACCCAGAATTTTAACCACCAGCAGAAATAAAGCAACGATCCCCAATGCTACAGCTATTTTCTTTTTAGTAATGGCGTTGGGATTCGAATTTAATATTATCATTTTATTCATTAGCCGCTCCTTTCCGGGGCATTACCCTGACTTTATAAACCGGTATGTTCAAGAGAGTTGCGGTTGCATCACTCAAATTTTCCTGTACTGCTTTCCGATTTGCTCCATCAGCAACCACCAATACCCCGAGGACTTTGGGAAACTTGTCTTCAATTAAAAGCGGTGCTCCCGAAGATACCGCGATATCCTGTACCAGGTTTTCTTCCCGGCTCGTTTTCTTAACACCCTGGGTTTCACTTTCCTCGGTTTCCCGTTTTTCATCCCGGCGATTGCTGGCGTAGCTCTTTACCCCTTCGGAACTCAAGGTTAGACCGACTTCCACCCGGCCGGCTCCATCTATTTCGGATAAAATAGATTCCAGTTCCGCAGTTAATTGAGCCTTTACACTGCCCTCCCCTAGCATTGCTTTTTCAGTACCAGTAAGTGGTGCAGCAGCTTTTTCCACCTTGCTGATTGGCCAGAGCAGAGCCAATAAACCCAGACAAATCATAATTACCATGATATAGCGGCTCTTTTTGCCTTTTAAAAAGGACCGGTTATCTTCGCCACTGTCCTGCCCTCGTCTGATCCATTCATCCAACACAATACTCAACCCCCTTCAAATTCTATTTCAATATTAGCTTTGGGCAGTCCGTAGAGGTTGCGCAGCAAAGCCAATATTTTCTCCTGGATCTGGGCTTTTTCCGCTTCGCCAGCCACAGTCCGATTCTCCGAAAACACCTGGGTATTCGCTGTTTCTTTAGACTGGTTGGCTTGGCCGGGGGTTACTATAATATGAAGTTTTTCCAGAGTCCCCTGCTGCCCCAGATCTATTTTGGTTTCCATTTGCTGCACTCCCGGAATCAGCATGGCTATACTGGCTATTTGTCCTTGCATTTTCTCCCTGACGGCTGCATTATTGCTTTCTGTAATTTGCCGGTTGATAACCTGGCCTTTTTTTATGATCTCTTCACTTTGGTCAACATTTGACTGCAAGTCCCAAAGTTTGACTTCAAATTGCTGCTGGCTGAAAAGCACGGAAAGCACCGGACTCAAAATGCTGATTAAAATAAACAAACCTATCGCAAAACGTACAAATGGCTTAAGTCCACCATCGGGCAGCAGTATTTCCAGAAAACTGGCTAAAATAATGATGTATAAAATATTTTTCACTATTTCCGCCAGGGTGCTCATAACAATCCCCCTTTCCAACATCCTTGACCTTTTAACCGCAAAAGACATACTGTAATTTAAGGTCAGGGGACACACCCCCTGCGCAGAAAATTATGGAGCAAAAAATTACAATCTATTTAGTCCTGCGATACGCCCATTAAGGTATAAGGGGAATGTCCCCGTAACATGAAAGAGATAAAGGCGAGGATAGGTGGCCTAAAAAATCATCAAACTAGACTTACCAGACTTGAAATATATTCTACTATCCTCAACCAAAAGTCCGGGCTTGAGGGAATATTACAGTATGTCTTTTACGTTCTTGCTTACCGCAGTGCGGCCAAGCCGTTGGACATTCCCGCTACTATGGCGATCATGATAAAGAACATCAAACCTACTGAAGCCACCGCCGCCAGCATCAAGAAAAGATGAGAACTCATGGTGTCCAGGACCGCAGCTGTTTTGGCATCGCCCAGCGGTTCAACAACTGCAGCCGTAATCTTATAAATCAAAGCCAGGGCCGCCACTTTCAGCAACGGAAAAATAATTATCCCGAAAACAATCAGCACCCCCATAACCCCCAAAGCTTGCTTGAGCATAACTACATATCCCGCCGCTACTTCAATAGAATCGGAGACCATTTTTCCCACTACCGGAATGGCATTGTCGGTAACAAATTTTGTGGTCCGCAGTGCAACCTTATCCAGAACCGAAGCGTACAAGGCTCTTAAAGTTACAAAGCCCACAAAAACACTTAAAAACAAACCTAATGATACTTGCGCCATCTGCCCGCAGAATTTTGACATTTTCTCGACTTTCAAGCTGCTGGACATGTGATTGATCAGGCTGAGAATAGCGGACATAATGATCAGAGGAAAAACAATGTTTTTAACTGCGTTGGCAAATGCGGTAGCCACAGTCATCAGAATAGGAAACAGTATGGCTGAAGCATGAATATTGCCCAACCCGGCAGTCAATACCAGCATTTGCGGCAGCATTGACATCATAAAGGTAAGCATGTTGTCCACCGTGTGCTGACCGAGGTCCAGGACCAAGTGGAATGATCCTATGGCTAAAGCGGCCAGGGCCATGAAGCACGCCAAATATGATATTTGCGCAATCCCCGATGAAAAGGAGCTCTGCAGATTAAGCAATAGTGCCGCCAGGACTGACAAAATAAGTAATTTCCCTAACAACCCGGAATTGGCTGATATCTCTTTAAAAAGAAACTTCACCAGATTACTGCCCAGCTCTTTAATGTCAAATTCCCATTCACCCTGGACAAAATCCACCAGCAAGTCCTTGACGGTTTTGCCGTCCATGTAATAGCTGATTTCTCCGTCGATGCTATCTTTGTACTCTTCCAGGACCGTAAGGTCCAAACTACTTACCGCATCCTGCAGGGAAAAAGTTGCTGCCGTATCTTCATCATCTGTTGCCCAAACCGGCAGCGGCAAGCCCAAGAGGCAAAATAAGATCAAGATGGTTAAATATTTTCTCATTAATGCCCCCTCTCCCGCCACTCCCTTAGCCCGGCATAATATCCATCAGGGATTCAAGGATGGCGATCATTATCGGTAAAGCCAAAACGGCAATAATTATCTTGGCGGCGAACTCAACCTTCCTGGCCACTGCCTGTTCACCGGCATCCTGGCAAATAGCTGCGGCAAATTCCCCCAGATAGGCTACCCCCAGTATTTTTAAAATAGTTGCCATAAAAAAGTAGTTTATTTGGGCGCGATGCGTTAACTCCTGCATCACTTCAATAATGCTGGCCATTTTGCCCATCATAAATATAAAGATTACGATACTGAAGACAATACTTAAAATCACGGCCATCACAGGTTTTTCCTGCCGAAGGATCAGCAGCAGGATGGTTGTGAGCAAGGCTAATCCTACTACCTGGGGTATTTCCACCTCGATCTCCCCCTTATGCTCCGCTTATGGGTTTTAATAATCGTAAGAAACTGCGGAGCAGTTTCAACACACCGCTGCAACGAGGCTGGGAACCAGAATCCACCGTCTGGTTTGTCAATAGGAATCCGACCACTTATAAAAGCAGGAGACATTTTTTCGCCTCGTTATAGTTTAAAGACTGATCTAACTACCGTGAAAAGCTGGTTCATTAGCTGCACCACAATAATCAGCACTACAACCACCCCAACCAGGGTTAACATTTCCGCCTGCTCCTCTTTTTTAGCCTGTTTTAAGACTATGGACAGGATAGAAATTAGAATGCCAATACCGGCCACGCGGAAAATAATTTCAACATCCATATTAACCCTCCTAAAATTCTTTTAAGCCTCGAAAGAAACGCGGAGCAGTTTCAACATACCGCTGCAACGAGGCAGGGAACCAAAACACGCCGCCTGTTTTGTTAATGGGACCCCGACCGCTAAAAACGGGAAGCATTTTTTTGCCTCGTTATATTAAGAGCAAAACTATCAACACCCCCAGCATAAAACCTCCATAGTTCCATAGCTTCTGGCCGGCCTGTAATTCCTGTGCGGCCTTGGCTTCAAGAATGCCCATCTCTTCCTGCAGCAACGTAAAAACCTTTTTCTGCTGTGAGACATCCGACATACCTAACTGCGATGTTGCAGCAGCCAGTAATTCAAGTTCCATTTCCTTTAGGTCCGAATTCATTTTTAGTGCTTTTAAACCGTGGGACCATGCCTCACCTGCGGTAACCCCCTCCCGGCTCTGTAATAACCTGGAGCTTTCCGCAAAAAGCACCGAGATTGGCGGCTTGCCAAAACGTGCCGTACGTTCCAGGGCCCGGGGCAGTGGTATATACATGCAGCTTATTTCTTTTTCTAAAAAACCAAGGGCCAGCCTCATCTCTTTGATCTGCGCCACGCGGTTCTCCAGAGTGCGGGATCCATTAAGCCCCCAGGCGCCAAAGCCTGATATTATACAAACGATACCCATAAGCTTAACCCACATTAAATTACCCCCTGTTCCAAAGCATGAAACATCCATGAAAATTTATGTGAGGGGTAAGGAGTGAGGCGTGAGGGGCTTTTAAATAAGGAACCCTACATCTCACTCATCACTTTTTTCTCGTATTACCACCCACGAAAATAACCTGTAACCAAAATGAAAAGCGACAGTTTCCTATCTTAACTATAATTCGAAATAATTTTTGTACTACCGAGGATCCCCAAAGGGTGCACCTTTCGCAAAGAGTGAACCAAGGGGGGTAAACGGAATAACCCTACCCCTCACGCCTTGCCCCTATCGCCTTACTTTGCTTGTTAATCCCACCGGATAATTTCTTCCACCTTGCCCGGTCCGCTGCGCCGGGACAAAACCACCAGAGTTTTAAATACTCCGGTATTCAGCAATTCATTGAGCTGGGGGCGTTTTTTAATATCATCAAGATTTTTGGCATGAATACTGGTTATTACTGCCACCCCTGCATTTACACAATCATAAACAGCCTGCAGATCTTCCCGGCTGCCTATCTCATCGGTAATCAAGACCTGGGGTGAAAGCGAGCGAATTGCCATCATCATTCCCATTGCCTTGGGGCAGGAATCCAGAACATCGGTACGCGGCCCTACATCAAGCTGAGGAATCCCCCGGTAACAGCCGGCAATTTCCGAGCGTTCATCGATTATCACCACATTTTGGGGTTGGACCAGTTTGCCTCCCGTCGAAAGCAGCCGGGCCAAATCTCTGAGTATTGTGGTTTTACCGCAACGAGGCGGCGATATTATAAGGGTATTTACCGTGGTTCTTTTAGAACCGGTACAGATTTGCGGTAAAAGGGCCTGGGCACAATTCTTGACCTCCCTGGCAACGCGAAAACAGATAGCGGAAATATCTTTTATGCTGTGGATATCATTACCCTGCAGTATTACCTGCCCGGCCAGTCCCACCCGGTGGCCCCCGGGGATGGTTATAAAACCCCTTCTGATTTCTTCTGCAAAAGCGTATAGAGAATTATCGCTGATAGAGGCTAGGATTCGGTAAATATCATCTGCAGTGACCATGTATGATTCGTTCAAATTCTCCACCAGCTCAGCTCGTGAATTCAAGCCATAGTCTTTTTCTCCGATTCTAAGCTGCAGCGGCTTGGCCGCGCGAAGGCGAATTTCCTCCAGTTTTGGATAGCATTCATCCGGCAGATTCAGTACTTTTTCCTTTAGGCCGGCTGTCAGGTAAGAGCCTATTTCATTGCGAATTACTGCCTTTTCCGTAAGCAGATTCAGCACCACCTTATGGACTTTTTTCTATTTCATGTGACTTCTAAATAGATATTGGATAGCGGAGTAAATTATTCCATGAAAAAGGGGACAATCATGTTTAGGCTATGCCAAACATAATTGTCCCCTCAGTGCGATGACAAAAGCGAATCTCAGCGTTATTGTAAAAACCCGCTCAATCAAGGTACTCAAGTACGCCTCAATCGCGGACTTTTTACAATGCCTTGATCTTCACTCTTGTCATCGCCCTCAGATTTAAACGTTGGTTTATGAAGGAGAAGGATTATCTATTGCCGTTCTGCTGCTTATATCATCGTCATTAACCGCTGGTTCAAAATCAAAACAACCATCATGAACAAAAACTACTTCATCGCAATTGGGGCAGATAATTTCAATACTATCATCATCATCTAAAATATCCGAATCAAAACGCAGCATTTCTCCACAGTGGGAACATCTGGTTTGAACGAATTTTCCATCATCACCAAGCCATTCTTCCTCAAGTTCCATGAGGTCGTCATCAATGGTTTCCACATAGTCTTTTAACTCTTCATAATCCCCCTCAATATCCTTTATACTGTCAGCCATTTCATCAAGCACGCTAAGAATGCCTGATATAATTTTGCCCTGCGGGCTTCCTTCGCGAATATTGAGACCTTCACTTAGGCCCTGCAGATAACTGACTTTTTCGGAAATATCCTTCACCTAACATCCTCCTTTTGCATCTCAAATTAAGCTCTTAACTTATTATTTGACTAAAAAGGAGGAAATAAACTAGGATAATTTTTATGCTCTTTCCATGTATTCTCCGGTCCGGGTGTCAATACGCAAACGGTCTCCGGTGTTTATGAACAATGGAACCTGCACCACCGCACCAGTTTCCAAAACTGCATTCTTGGTTGCCCCCGTCGCTGTATCGCCTTTAACTCCGGGCTCGGTGTCAATAACTTTCATTTCCACAAAGTTAGGAATTTCGATACCTATTATGTTTTCCTGGAAAAAGAGCACGTTTATGTTCATATTCTCCAATAGCCATTTGGTGTTGTCCCCCATGGTTGCAGCATCGACTGTTATTTGTTCATAGTTCTGGGTATCCATAAAGACATAGCCTTCACCATCATTGTATAAATACTGCATTTCCCTCCGGTCCAAATGAGCTTTGGGAACTTTTTCCCCGCCACGGAAGGTCCTTTCAACAACTCCCCCGGATTTAACATTTTTCAATTTGGCTCTTACAAAAGCAGCCCCCTTGCCAGGTTTTACATGCTGGAACTCCACCACCTGGTAAGCCTGCCCATCCAATTCAATAGTAGCCCCGGTCTTAAAATCATTTACCGATATCATCTTATCCCTCCATTAAAATTCAAATTAAACTATAAGCAGATTTTTATCTGCATGAGTCAGCAATTCATAACCGCCGCTTTTAACAATTACGCTGTCCTCTATACGAATTCCTCCCCAGCCCGGAATATAAATTCCCGGTTCGATTGTAACTACCATATTTTCCAGCAACACCGTTTCACTTAAAGGAGAAACCCGGGGCTGTTCATGAATCTCCAAGCCCAGACCGTGTCCTGTACTATGTAGAAAATACTGGTCCAGATCATATTTTTTAAGACAGTTTCGCACTGCCTGATCAATCTCATAGCCGCGTATTCCTGCCCTTACCATTTCAACTCCGGTTTGTTGTGCTTCCAGCAGCTTGAGGTACCGGTCTCGAAAACTGTGGTCAGCCAGATTGATGGCTACCGTTCTGGTCATGTCTCCGGCATAACCCTGATAAAATCCGCCAAAATCCATGGTCACCATATCACCGGTGCAAATAATTCTTGAATCCGGCTGACCATGGGGCAGGGCGGCATTCTCCGCACTGACTACTATGGTATCAAAAGCTTCCTTGCTGCAGCCTTTTTCTTTTAATAAATAGACGATTTGGTTGGCTACCTGCATTTCGCTTTGACCGGCCTTGATATAAGCAATTATATCTACAAATACGGCATCGCCAATTTGTGCTGCTTGCCGCAGGCAGCTTAATTCGTTTTCATCTTTACAAATCCGCAGTTCCTCAACCAGATGGGTAAGCGCAATAATTCCAATTCCCAGTTTTTGCTCCAGATCCAGAAAATACTGATGGGTAATATAGTGGCTTTCGACTCCGATTCGTTTGTAGGCCCGGCTTAGTTCAAGCAGCTTTTGAAACCCCGGTGGTTTTTCCTCCATGAACTCCCATCCTGCACACTCCCGTCTGGCCTGCTCCCGGTAACGGGAATCAGTCAAAAGGTAGTTATTCTGAGCACTAATCAAAAGTTGAGCATCACTGCCCCCGGTAAATCCCGAGAGATACCGTACATTTTCCGGTTTGCTCACCAAAAAAGCATCTATTTGTTTGCTATCCATACAACGGCGAATTTTTGTCAGGCGTTCTTTATTCACTTTTCACCTCTAAGCCGTCCGGCCCTTAATAATTTCGCAGGCTGCCTGAAAAGCCATTTTATAGCTTAAGGCTCCGAAACCAAATATGCCTCCCGCTGCAATCGGAGAAATAAGCGAGTGCTGGCGAAATTCTTCACGCGTATATATATTGGACAGGTGGACTTCGATTACCGGAATAGCCACCGCCCTTAAAGCATCATGAATAGCTATACTGTAATGGGTAAAAGCCCCGGCATTGATTATTATACAATCCGCATGACCCCGCGCTTCCTGGATGCGATCGACAATTTCCCCTTCATGATTCGATTGGAAGAAATTTACTTCCGTTTGCTGTTCCATAGCCAATGCTCTGATTTCGCGATTTATATCTTCCAGGCTTTTTTCGCCGTAGATACTGGTCTCACGAACTCCCAGCAAATTGAGATTCGGGCCGTTAATTACTAATATCCGGCAATCCATACCTTTACCTCCTAGTCACCAGCAATACTCATACTGTTCAAGCGGATAGTAGGCGCAGCCCGTGATCCGAAAAAGCAGAGATCATTCCCCAACGCCTCAATATCCTTAAAGAAGTTTACCATATTTCCTGCAATAGTAACTCCCCTAACCGGATAAGTTAAGCTGCCCCTTTCGATCATCAGCCCGGCAGCCCCCAATGAAAAGTCTCCCGATATGGGATTGGCGGTATGCATGCCCATGACTTCGGTAACGTAAAAGCCCTTCGCCACCTCACTTATAAGCTGGTCAGGACTTTCATGGCCTGGCTGCAGCATAAAATTCGTGGTGCCTACCCCCGGAAGACTGCGGAAAGACCCACGCTGGCCGTTACCGGTGGATTTCACCCCGGCCTTGCTGGCAGTATAGCAGTCGTGTAAAAAAGTCTGTAAAACACCGTCTTTTATCACCATATTTCGCCGGGCCGGAACTCCTTCGCCATCAAAGGGAAATGCCGCGATTCCCTGAATACAGGTCGCATCATCCACCAGTGAAACATGCTTGGATGCCACCTGTTTTTGGATTTGATGTTCCCAAAGCGATTTGCCCTTTTGCACTGCTTCAGCATCAACAATTTGAGCTGTCAAAGCTAGAAATCTGCTTGCTACATAAGGCTCCATGATGCAGGGCATTTGCACTGAATTTATACTGCGGGCGCTGAGACTGCGAAGCGCACGGCGGGCAGCCTCCCGGCCGACAACATCCGGATTCAAATCTTGGATTCGTTTTTTGCTCATGAAAGAGAAACCGTTTTGGGCGTCATTATTTTCTTCCGCCACCAGAAAAATATATAAACCGCAGGAATTAGCACGACCCGTTGCGTAAAGTCCATGGGTATTCATTATCACGGCTGTAAACTCATGGTCGTCATAACCCGATCGCTCGATTATCCTCACCCGGGAGTCGACGGACCGGGCAACCCGTTCTACCTGCCGGGCCATTTCAATTTTGGCTTCCAAACTGGCGGCAACAATATTATCATCAAAAAGCTCCATCACAGGATAAGTAAAATCCCCCTCCGGCAGCCGGTTATGCTCGTCGGCTACCGTGTAACGGGAGATGCTCAGAGCATGATCAACTGCCCCAGCAATAGCCGCACTGGACAAATCGCTGCTATAGACAAAACCCACCCTGCCACCGTTTATTATTCTTATACCCAGTCCCATTTCCTCAGCTTCTTTCAGGGTATCCATCCGTCCATCAATAATCTCGATGCCCAATTCCCGGCCATGCAAAAGAAAGGCCTCAGCTTCGACACCTTTTTTGCGAGCAATATTAAGCACCTGCTCCCCTGCTTTCCTGAGGATGATCTCCAACGGCACCAACCTACTTTCTTCTAATTCGCTTAAGATGCGGTCCATCCTCGACCGCGGTTCCGCCCACCGTAATTTGTTTTATCCGGATAGTGGGCTGGGCATCAGCTACCGGCACTCCCTGGCCATCCTTGCCGCAGGTTCCCAGGGAAAAACCCAAATCGTTGCCGATCATATCAATATCTCCCAGCACCTGTGGACCATTGCCAATTAGCGTGGCTCCCCGAACCGGATATTTCACTTCACCATCGCTGATTATGTAAGCCTCCTGAACATCAAAAACAAAGTCGCCATTAGTGGTATTTACCTGACCTCCGCCCATTTTTCTAACCAGTAATCCATACTTGGTATCCTTTAGAATGGCGGCCGGATCGTCTTGGCCGGGAGCAATAAAAGTATTGCTCATGCGCGGGATCGGTTTATGCTGGTAGGATTCACGGCGGCCGTTGGCACTGAAATCCTTCCCTTCTTTGGCTGCAGTTATATAATCATAGAGATATGCTTTTAATTCGCCATTATCGATTAAAACCTGACGTTGCCCATGATTACCCTCATCATCAAATCTATAGCTGCCGTAACGGCCCGGCAAGGTGGAATCGTCAATAACGCTTACACCCGGGGCTGCCACCATCTTACCAAGCTGGTTGCGGTATACTGAAAGACCTTTCTGCACCAGGTCGGCTTCCAATCCATGGCCGCAAGCTTCATGCACCATAGTTCCGCCGGCTTCTGCAGCTATCACCACCGGCATACGGCCGGCCGGAGCTGGTTTTGCCGATAATGTTTCTACCGCCAGCCGGGCTGCTTTTTCCCCCAGCTCCGCAAAATTAATTTTATCCAGCAGTTCCCAGCCCGCAACCGCACCTGCCGATTCATAACCGGTCTGCACCATACCCTGGCGTGATGCTATAGCGTTTACTATCAGTCTGACCCGGACCTGCTCTTCTTCTACCAATTCTCCATTGCTGTTGGCTATCTGAATATTGCGGTGCATATCTCCAGCAGCTACGGTCACCTGCCGTATCTCCGGTGCAAACTCCCGGGTCCGCTTATTGGCTGCTAAAACATGCTCAATTTTCTCATCAATACTTAGCTGTTCAGGTAAGCGCTTATATTCAATATCGAAAAGCGGCTTTTTTACGGACAGCGTGATTTCCCGATCCATATTGCGCACCTGGGCATCAGCAACATGATTGGCAACCGCGGCCGCTTTGCAAAGGCCTTCAAGCGATAAATCACTAGTATAAACATAAGCTGTATTGCCGTCTTTTACCGTTCTTATTCCAACGCCTCTTTCTCGCCCGCTGTTTATTTTTTCGATGCGATTATCTTCGCAGAATATATTATTTAGCTGTTTTTCTTCATAATAAATCTCCGCGAAATCACTGCCTTTTTGCAGAGCTTCGTCCAATACCCTGGAGATCAGACTCTTTTCTAACATTAACAGCCTCCTGTTGTTTGCTTGCTATTTGTAAATATGCTTTCCCATAGTAATAAAAATTATATCGAGGTGAAATTATGTCCCCCGCTTCTTAAGCGGTCGGGTCCCTATTAAGAAAACAGACTGCGGGCTCAAATTCCCCGCCTCGTTGCAGCGGTGTGTTGAAACTGCTCCGCAGTTTCTTCCAACCCTTAAAAAATCCCGGATTCACCCGCTTTAGGGAGTGCGCAAATATTGCTATATAAACGGATTAATCCTGCCGGTTGCAACCGGAACTTCATCTTCTTTGGCGTTTAATCCGGGAATGGTTTCTTCATCATAATAGGCGGAAAACTTTAAATTAAGTTTAATATTATTGCCGTCGTAAACCGCCGAGCCTTTGGGAATGCTGGGAAAGGGCGCAGGCGGTGCTCCTTGCTCGGTTTCCAGACTTGACTGCAGGGCTTCGCTAAGTGCTTTTTCATCATTTTTTTTCGCGGCTGCAGTCATTTGGCAATTGCTTATGGTATACAGCCGGGGGGTGTTCTCCATTTTCAGAAGAAAGGCCAAAAGGTTATTATAGGTACCTTGAACCGTAATATTATAATCTAGTATTCGCACCTTTTCTAGTTTTTCCTTGTTTTTTTGCTTGTCGGTACTATTATTTTTATTGGGAGCTTCGTAATTTATGGCCTTTAAATCAACATGGGTATCAAATGCCGTCTTTTTAAGAAAGGCAATGGTTTCAGGAACCCTGGCCCGGGCAGGGACCGCAGCCATAAGTTCATTGCCCAGTTTGGCAATCCTGGTTACTTCCGGTTCTATATTGCTAGTCTGGACCATGGCGCTTTCTCCACTTTCCGTCAAGCTTTTTAAAACCCGGTTTTCTTGAAGCAATTGCTCTCTGGCAATTTTACCCGGTTTATACGCAAGATTGTAATAGGCATATATCAGGCTCAATATAAGGAGGATTCCCAGCAGTATTTTTTCACGTCTGGAAAGCTTCACTTTTTCCCGGCCTCCCATCCCATTTCCGCCTTGAAGCATACTTCTCCGCTATCTTCATCGATATTGGATGAAATAAACATAATATTTTGCAGTAAACGACTTTTTCTTAAACCCGATATAAAAGCAGCCATTTCCTGATAGTCAGAAGCATACCCATTTATTAGTACTTTTCCCTTATTTATTTCGATGCCTGTCAGTACCAGGCCATCGGGAAGAACATGCTCTATCTCTTCAAAAGCTTCTACACAATGGATTTGGGCCTGGCGCACTTTGTTGACCTGCTCCTGCTTGTCCTCGATTTGGCTGCGCAAGTTTTGAAAAGACTGGAGTTCAAAGCGTTCATCCTTATACTGGTCAAGTTCGGCTTTCATTTCAGAATTTAATGAACGTAAAGCTCTTAATTCTTTCTGTTGGTAGCCATGTAAGCACCAAAGGCCTATTGTCAAAACCACCAGCACCAGAGGAATTATTGCGGAAGTCGGGAATCGCCTGCTCGCTTGCTGCTCCCTGACCAGCAAATTAATATATATAGGTTTGGCAGGTTCCATTATATCACCTCTCTGGCAGCCAGACCCAAAGCAACCGGAAAATCACAGTTGATTTCCCTTTTGGCCCGTTCATCCAGGTCAACCGGCAGGGTAAAACGGGGCAGGAAATCGGCTGTTTGTACATCACAGGCAATTTCCGCAGCCAGTTCGGCAGCTAAACCTTTTAGCCCGGTTCCCCCTCCGCTTAGCCAAAGTTTCTCCAGTTTTCGCTCAGGGTGCTGAATATTGTAATATTCCACTGAACGCCTGACTTCAGCCACCAGGCCTCTAACGATGTATTTAACCTGCTCTTCCTGAATACTTTGCAGGCTGTCGATGTTGATATTGGCTTTGCCGATGATGAAGCTTATATTCTCATAAAAAGATGATAAGGTCCGGTAAAACAGCAGATTGGTCCCACTAAAAACTGAAAAATAACAACGTGATGCCCCTATCTGCAATAAGGCCCGGACTCCCGAAGTCTGATTGGGCAGGAAAATTCGATTAATCGCCAGCGATTCAATTTCCAATGCGGCCAATTTAAGTCCTGCATTAAAACAGGCTATATCCAAATTATCCACCTGCAGACGGGGTACTGCCACAAAAAACACTTCACTCTTTTTACCGTCCTCATCCTCGAAATCTCTCCAGGGGAATACATCAATGGCTGCCTCTTCGATAGGAATAGGGAGAAAAGCAACCGCCTGATAAACTGCGGCTGCTCTGCTCTCGGAACGACTCATACGCGGTAATACCAGGTTGCGTATGTAGACTTGCTGACCCGAAACCGCTGAAACCACCCGCTGTCCTTCCAAACCCATTCTCTTCACCAGACCAGCCATTTCGGCCCCCACTTTTTCGGGTTCAAAGATGTTTCCAGCTTCCACCAAACCTGGCAGTGTATCAATGCTGCCGTATTTCAACAGTTGTAATTCATTGCCCTTGCGTTTCACTTTGGCCAGCTTAATTTTTTTACTGCCGATATCCAAACCCAGATCTGCTGTCCGCTTTAACAAAAAATACTCCTCCAATTCTCCCGGCCCGTAATAACCCGTTAAACTTCAATCCTTATTGGTTCAACTCCCGGCAGAATCCTGCTGCCCCTCAGTTTAACTTAGCAACTGCCAGTAAAACAGCATAATCCCGTTTCCGTACATCCATACCATCCAGGCTGTTACCGCTAAAAAAGGGCCAAATTTTATCGGGGTTTGACGATTGGCTTTACCCTGCAAGCATAGAGGCAAGACCCATATGACAGCCAGGATGGATGATAATACAAAAACCAAAAAAGTTCCCTGCCACCCGGTAAAAGTTCCAATTACTGCAGCCAGTTTAATATCGCCTCCACCGATACCGCCGGGAAAAAGTCTGGCTATAATAAACAGCATCCCACTGTAAACAACGGCTCCCAGAATTGCATTCCCAAGGCCTATTGAGAACCAGGCTAATATAAAACCGCTGATTATACCGGGGTAAGTCAAACGGTCGGGAATAACCCCTTCATTCAAGTCGGTAAAACTTGCTGTTAACAGCAAGATCGTAAAGATGCAGCCTGACGCCAGATCAAGCGACAGCCCGCATTTATTGTAAATGGCAATAAACAAGATCATAGTAAGAACTTCAACCAGCGGATATTGGAGCTTGATACTCTCCCGGCAATAACGGCATTTTCCCCGAAGTCCAATATAGCTTAGGAGCGGAATTAGATCAGGCGCCCTTAACGGCTGCCCGCATTGCGGGCAATGGCTCCGAGGGGCGATAATCGACTCATGCCGCGGCAGGCGAAAAATCAGAATATTAAGAAAGGAACCAATTATCAGGGAAAAAATCGCCATTAAAAAATAATCCATTGTATATTCCCATCGCCTTTTTATGATTTATAGTATTTAAGCATCGGAAGAAACTGCGGAGCAGCTTCAAAACACTACTGCAACAAGGCGGGGGATTAGAACCCGCCGCCTGTTTTGCTAATAGGAACCCGACTGCTTAAGGATGCAGGAAACATCTTTTCTCATCGTTCTTACAGACCCTATAATCTGCATTCTGGCAAACCGAGCAAGCACCCTTCGGGCACACCGATGTTCGCTTTCGCTCACCAATAATGTAGTGAAGAGCAGGGCTTTCAAGAAACCGGTGTTTAATTGTATTGATAAGACTTAATTGCAACCTTGTCATATTGCTGCGGATTAGTTCCGGAATATGAATAAACAACTTCAACTTCAAGTTTTTTCTTGGCTGCACGGTAATCCGACTGCACCGTAAATTGATACCGGCATTCGCTCTTGCGCGACTGCGGAATGCTGTTGCCCGGATCAATTACCGTATCCTCCCGGTCGGTTACTTTTATAGTGGTTTTTATAAGATCATCAATTGCCAATTGTTCATTAAATATTTCCGGCAAGCCTTCTTCCCATATCTGCTCTATGGCCCACTCCGCACCTGCATCGGCTGCTTGCTGAGCTTGTTGGACATTAAGCGCATAATGACTGATTTTGTTTTCCATGCTGGCTACGCCGATTATTGCAGTACCAAGTATACTTAAGACCAGGAAAACCATTAAAACCATAAACATCAAATTTCCGTCCTGATTAGGAACTGATCGTCTGCCCGTCATCGCATACTCCTTCTTCTTCAATCCATGCTGTCTCCATTACGGCTATTTTTAATCTCGTTATTACTTTCTTTGCTCTCAGCTTCATAAGTAACCCTCGGGGTGGCTGTGCTTATCAGACGATAACTTTGCCGGCCGGCCCTGGCTTCAATAGTGACTCTGATTAACTCCTTACCCGCTTCGCGTTGGAAATTTAAATAATTGATATTGTTCATTACGGCCAAATTGTTGCGCCGCAAATTGCTGTCATTGAGAAAATAAGTAATTTCCTGCGGTTCTGCTGCTCCTGCTGCCGTAATATAAAGGATTAGGCGGTCATTATTTAAGGCCGGGCTTCCTTCGCTTTGTAAGGAACTCATTATATCTTGGACGATCCACTGCATGGCTGTGCGGGCGCAATATTGGGCATCGGAACTTTCCAACTGCCTTTCAAAAGCATTATGGCCCGCCCAATAGACCGAAAACAAACCGGTTACCACTATGAATACCAGAGCCAGAGCTATCAAGATTTCCAGAAGAGATGTGCCTTTTTCTTGTTCGACATGTTTCAAGACCAATCCCCTAAACTTTCCTCATCAGTGTGGCCATGGTGATCTTGCACAGTTCGGTTCCTTCGTTCCATCTGACCAAAACCTCTACCTTATATAACTTACTATAACTGGCCATTGGTTCCATGCTGATATGGGCATTAATCCCGACCGGAAAACCGGGTTTGTACTGCTGAACCAGGCCTAAATTCTCGGGAGAAATACTGTTCGCGGTTTGCAGCCGGCTACGCTGGTCACGCAAGTCTTCCAATATGGCTGCAGCGTAATTAGCTGCGCTAGTCTCATTTCCAGCCTTGCTTATCCATAAACCGGTGGGTATGAAAACAGCCAACACGGCAGTGGTCAATATCGCGAGTATAGCCAGGGCTGCCAGAACTTCCAAAAGAGTGGCGCCTTTTTCCTGGTTTTGTTCTGATTGCATATCATCAAAGATTAATCTCACTTTATATCACCCTTATTCGCATCGGCCAAAACTATAGCCCGGATTATACATCTTTCTAAATATTGGCGATGTCTCCGGGCATTAAATTCACAATAATCATATTAAGTATTTTAAAGTCTATAAGTTTTAAACTTTTGAATGTGCTGGAGATTATTTATTTATAGTTGATACTTTGATTTCAGATAGTTTATTGTTATCTTCGAGAGCTGTAACACTGTATTTTTTGTCACTATCCGTCGGATCGGTAATATCTTCATTCTTCAAATAACCTTTTGTCTGTAAAACTGCCATTAAATCCGTAGTACCATTAAGCTCTGCGGAAGTAAACCCTCCGTTGGCATAACAAACTTCTACCGCCGACTCAATCATTTCTATATTCGCATTATGCGCTTTGCTTTTGGAATCGCTTAATACACTGCCGTATTTAGGTACCACCAAGGCCGTCAGTACGGCCAGAATTGCCAAGACCACAATTAATTCAACCAGCGTAAATCCCTGTTCATCAGTTTGTATTTTCATGCCCTTGCTTAATTTCCTTAACATTTTTTAATCTCCCCGGTTCTTTACGTTAATGAATGTTGGTATATATAGTTCAATTAATTTCATACTTTTGCCAAACAACAAATTTCTAGGAGTTGCACCATATTTTTGTATAATATATTTCTATATACCATTATATTAAATATTTTCTATATTGAGTATCATTTTTTATTTAAGTGAATTTTAGGCAATCACATTCATTACTTCAAAAACCGGAAGCAAGGTGGCAATAACCACCCCTCCGACCAGCAACGCCACCAGCAGAATCATCAGAGGTTCAATTATGGCTATTATGGCGTCTATCATGTAGATTACTTCCCTTTCATAATAATCGGACATTCTAATCAGCATCTCATCAAGTGAACCAGTCTCTTCCCCAACCGCTATCATCTGGGTTACCATGGGCTCAAACACTCCGGTTTCTTCCAATGGAGAAGCGATGGAATCCCCTTCGGTGATACTAATCCGGGCTTGGCGAATAGCTTTTTTTATTACGGCATTACCTACTACATCTTCGACTGTTTCCAGGCCCTGCAATATTGGAATTCCTGAACGCACCAGCGTACCCATGGTTCGTGAAAAACGAGCTATGGTAATACGGGATAGGGTTTTGCCCAAAAGCGGCAAACGCAAATAAAAACTATCAATAAGAAGCCTTCCCGAAGTGGTTGATCCCCACTTTTTTAGGATAAACACCAGCAAAAATACTCCTCCCAGGGTTAATAGCCAGCTCCTTTTCAAAAAAAGGCCGGTCAATAGAAGGATTCTGGTCAGCAGGGGAAGCTCTGCTCCTGAAGATTGGAACACGTTTACAAAGGTTGGCATGACAGAAGTAATTATAAATAACACTACCAATACAGCAAATATGCTGATAATAACCGGATAAATTGATGCCGATTTTATTTTGGAGCTAATTTCCTGTTCCCGCTCCAAATAGCCGCCTAACCTATCCAAAATGGTTTCCAGAATCCCACCCGATTCTCCCGCCCGCACCATACTTATATAAACATCAGAAAAAATCCGGGGATGCCTGGACATGGCCTGCCATAAGGCCTGTCCGGCTTCGATATCTTCGCGGATCGTAAAAATGGCTTTCTTTAACTTGCGATTGGCTGTTTGTTCCCCCAGTATTTTAAAACACTTTAATATGGACAAACCGGCTGCCATCATGGTAGAAAGCTGCCTGGTCATGATTATCAGATCCCTGGTGCTCACTTTTTGCCAGTCGAACTCCAGTTCTTTATTCCAAGAAGCTTGCTTGCTTTCAGTTAGCGAGGTGAGGTAATAACCCTGATGAAGCAAGCTTTCGATTAACGTATTTTTATTTTCAGCTTCCAAAACACCATTAATGATTTTACCGGTCTTATCCCTCACCCTATATTCGTATTTCAAACTTCATTCCCCCCACCGGCACAACTTTACACTTAATCTATCCCCCAATTAAAACTGTTTTCATTACCTCTTCAAGCGAAGTAATCCCTTTTCTGGCTTTGCCAATCCCATCGGCTTTGATGCTTATCATGCCGGCTCGAACTGCCATTTTTTCAATAATGTCTTCAGAGTTCTCACCCCGGTTTACGAGTGCGCGTACTTCCGGTCCCATAACCAATATTTCCTGTATGGCTATACGGTTCTGATATCCCAGTTGACGGCACATACTGCAGCCGGTCGAACGATAAAAAACCTTACCCGTCTCTTCAGCAATTCCTAATTTTGCAGCAGTTTTCTCATCCAGTTCGTATTCTTCACGGCAGTTGCTGCACAGCTGCCTTACCAAGCGTTGGGATACGATACCAATCAGTGATGAGGCCAGTAAAAAGTCTTCAATGCCAATATCCTTTAAGCGGGCAATAGTTCCCACCGCACTATTGGTGTGCAGAGTGGAAAAAACCAGGTGCCCGGTCAGGGCTGCTTGAACCGCTAATTGAGCAGTCTCCAGATCCCGTATTTCACCCACCATTATTATATCCGGGTCCTGACGCAGAATGGAACGCAAACCACTGGCAAAAGTCAGACCGGCCTTGGGATTTGTTTGTACCTGGTTGATGCCGGCCAGTGAATATTCCACCGGATCCTCCAGGGTAATTATATTTTTTTCAATGGTATTTATGTTTCTCAGGACCGAATACAGGGTCGTGGTTTTACCGGAACCGGTAGGTCCGGTTACCAATAACATCCCATATGGTTTATTAGCCAAGGCTAAAAGGTTTTCGCGGTTGCCGTGAGTTAAACCCAATTGCTCAATTCGGTTTAACGCCGATGCCCGATCAAGGATTCTCAATGCTATTTTTTCACCGTAGCTGGTTGGCAGAGTGGAAATGCGAAAATCGACTTCCCGGCCTTCAACTTCCATGCGGAATCGTCCATCCTGGGGAATTCTCTTTTCCGCAATATCCATCCCGGCCATGATTTTAACCCGGGACACTACCGCCGGCAGAGAGATAAGAGGAATATTCAAAACCTGATAAAGCCCCCCGTCCATGCGAAACCTGATTCTGACTTCATTTTGCTGGGGTTCGATATGAATATCGCTGCAACGCGCTTGTACCGACTGAATTAAAATTGAGTTTACCATGCGAATAATCGGTGCGTCTTCTTCAACTTTAACCATTTGCAGCTCCTTACGTGCGGTAGTCGCTGTCTTATTTTCCTGGTTCATTTCCCCCAGGATTTTATCTATTTCCGGATCAAGCCTAAAGGCGAGAGTTTGGTGAATCGCTATATCAATATCTTTTTCGCTGGCCAGCATCGGGATTACGTCAAGGCCTGTGGTCATTCTAACATCATCAATAGCCCGCTGGTCAAAGGGATTAGCCATGGCCAGGGTAAGCACCTTGGCATTTCTAATGATAGGCAGGATTTTATGCATGCGGATTAATTGAGATGGGAGCAGCTTAATTAATTCCGGCTCAATATTCGTCTTACCCAACTGAATGTAGGGAATCCCGAACATCATTTCCAGAGTTTCCCCTAATTGTTGTTCACTTAAAATTCCTTTATCAACCAGGACGCGCCCTAATTTTTTACCGCTTTGCTTCTGCTCCTGCAGAGCGTCTTGGAGTTGTTCGCCGCTGATCAAGCCCAGATCGAATAATACTTCTCCTATCAGTTTTCTTGGTAACACAGAATTAGCCTCCCGGATGCTTCCTTCTTTTCTGCTTATTCTACAATATTCCTTATATAGTAGACTACTGTTATTTATGCAAAATACTTTATTTAAGGAATATTTTTGTTTTTTTGTATAATAAGTGGCATAAAAATCTCCGGCCATATAATATTTCCCAATTTTCCGTTGTACTCAATAGAAACAGCATTATAATAAATAATATGAATGTTGATTATACTGGCCTTTTTAAGCTTGCCTTATTATTCATGACCATCCATTAACAAGGATTTATTTTGCCAATGCGGTTTGTTTTATCCCAAGCAAGTGAAGCCGCAAATGAGTTTTGAAATCAAGAGTCGACTGTCCCCCTTTACACTACCTTAGCACTTTACGGAAGGAGCCTTGAAACAATGCTGTCTATTCTTCGTTATTACTATTATTTTGAGGACGAAAAGGCCCCCATACAAACCCTGATTGACGAGTGGAAAAACCATAATATAACACTAAAGAACGGATATTCTTTGCAGACTGAAGCCGATGGTTCACCGGGAATATACTGTGAGCACAAGCTCGAAAACTTGAATATTCTGGTGGTCCGCTTGCATCAGGCCAGTAAAGGCTGGCCGGAATATGTGGAGATCTTGGACAGTTGGGAGACAAAAACCTGCCTAAAAAGCGAGGAACTTATCGCCAGAATAGATGTATTCGCCGGTACCGGCGAGAATTGGGGGCAGTTGTTTGAACAAGCCCAAAAAATTACCAGTTCCAAAGAAGCTTTACCGATGGATATTGATGAGGGGAAGCTGGCTCGCTTGGGTCAATTTTGGCCGGATGACCGGGCTTTTTATGTTTGCGGCTTAAATAACGAGACCAGCCTTAATCAAGTTTTTTTATTACGCGGGCTTCCGCTGGTCGAAGCGGCTTTACTGCGGTTAAAAGCAATATCCAGCTTTTTAAGAGATCAAAAAATCACCATTGCCCGCGAAAAAGACCATTTGGATCATGAGCTTTCAGAGATGCTGCACTCCCACCTGGTAAGCGACAAAGGTGGTCGGAGCGAGGCTCAGGAATTAGAGGTGAAAATTGATGAGTTGTCTGTAGCCTATGGCAAACTGGCCGGAGATTATGGCACTGTTCTTAACGGTATTAACCGCCTCGCTACCATGCTGGATGCTTTGGTCAGACAGCTTAGATTCGAAAAAGGCTTAAACATTAGTATCGAACTCTTGGAGGAGATAGTATTTCCTTATAAAAACCGTTTGAATGAATTGCAGGAATTGGGCAATGATTTGAAAATATCGAGGGAAAACCATCAGGCAGTGATTGAAGTGGTTCGCAGCAAAATAGAAATTATGAATGCCCGTGCCAATATCACGACTCAAGAAGAAATACGGGCCTTGATGGAACTAAATATCACCATGCAGAAACAAAGCCTAATCTTTCAATATGCCGCCGGGTTGATCGAGTTTATCGTCCTGGCCTATTACAGCCATACTCTCTGGTCGCATTTGGCCCACGCAGCTTTTGTTGCCATACCCAGCGGAATTCAGTTTCTGGTGGTTCTCCTTTTTTCAGGCAACACGGTTTATTGTACCCACCTTCTTGCCGAATACCTGCAAGGCGACCACCATGTTAAAAGACGTCTCATTCTATCGAGCCTTACTCTAAGTATAATCTTCATAGTAATAACGGCGGCCAGCATAATTGTTGCGGGTGGCTCCGGCCATTAAAATGAAACTTACCAATTAGCCCATCATTTTCAAGTTCTTTAAGCGCTCGTTCAGTTTTTTGGCATGCATAGTTTCTTCATGGGCCAACTGCTCGAAAAGCAGCCTGGTTTCCTGATCATCCGCCGTTTTGGCCAGTTCTTTATAATTTTCATGGGATTTATGCTCTTGATCGATAGCCTTTTGTATTGCCTTCTGTAAATTTGCACTCATTACTTGACACCTCCTTTGTTTTGGACTTAACTTAAAGTTCCAGCTTCCGGCTTTGATCTATAGCTTTAATTAATTGCTCTCTGGCAATGTCTTCCCGGATAATACAATTTCCAATACCTTTGGGCAAAACAAAACGCAGACGATTGTTCTGGGTTTTCTTGTCATTACGCATGCCGGCTATTATATCCTCAGCGCTAAAAGCCAGCCGGGGTGGATTAATCTCCAATAGCTTGTACAAATCAACAATGCGCATCAATTCCCGGTTATCAATCAGGTCCAAATCCAAAGCCAGGCAGGAGGCCATAACGGTACCTGCAGCCACGGCCTCCCCGTGCTTATACAACTGGTAGGAGCCCAGCTTCTCCAGGGAATGCCCAAAGGTATGGCCAAGGTTAAGAATAGCTCTGATTCCCATTTCCCGCTCATCCTGTTCAACTATGGCCGCTTTGATTTCACAGCAGCGATAAATTAATTTTTCAATGCAGCTTTTATCTCTGTTACGAACAGCTCTCGCATGAGTTTCCATAAAAGCAAAGAATTGCTCATCATAAATAATTCCGTATTTAACCACCTCGCCCAATCCCGCTAAATATTCGCGGTCTTCCAGGGTATCGAGAGTGTTGATGTCTATAATAACCATCCGGGGTTGATGAAAAGATCCGATGAAGTTTTTACCCCGGGGATGGTTGACCGCTACTTTTCCCCCAACACTGCTATCGACCTGGGATAGCAAAGTAGTCGGAACCTGGATAAAGTCAATTCCTCTTTGATAGATTGACGCTACAAAACCAGCCAGGTCTCCCACCACCCCTCCGCCCAGAGCCAGCAACAGACTACCCCGTTCCAGGTGCGCATCTACCGCCTGATCCAATATTTTCAGGGCTTCCGTCATATTTTTATACTCCTCCCCATCGGGCATCAAAGCGATTTCAACTGCAAAGCCGTGGGCTTGGAGCACCTTAACCAGGGGCGGACCGTAGAGGGGAAAAACCGTAGGATTGCTAACCAAGATGATTTTTGCGGTCTGACTAAGGCTGCGTACTAAATCACCGGCTTGTTCCAGATTGCCGGTGCTAATAAAAATTTCATAGGATCGTTCTCCCAGCTTGACTGGAAGTTTTGTCACCTGCTTCACCTTCTTTTTCTTTACTTGATTCAAGTTGTTTGATTATCTTTTGGATTTCATTTACTACCGTATAAAGATCCTTGTTACTGGTGTTAACCCGGTATTTGGTACAGGAGTACATGAGTTCACGGGCCTGCAGCATATTTTCGATATCTTCTATCGTAAGGTCTCTTTTTAATAGTGGCCGGGTTCCCTTTTTACGGCTTACCCTGCTTAAAATATCTGAAGGACTGGCTTCCAGACAAATCATAATTCCGCTTTCCTGAAGCTGCTGGATATTTTCATCTTCCAAGACCACCCCGCCGCCAGTAGCGATAACCAAATTTCTCTGCCGGCTCAACTTCTGAGCCATCAGCCTTTCTTCCGAGCGGAACCTTATTTCTCCGTATTTGCGAAATAACTGACTGACCGACATTCCGGTTACTTTTTCGATTTCCCGGTCCATGTCTACGAATTTCATTTTCAGCTTTTCCGCCAGCTTAAGGCCAACCGAGCTTTTCCCGGTCCCCATGAAACCTATTAGTACTATATTTTTCTCCATCTCCATACCTTTCTCAAATACTCCTGATAAACAGTAAAGGATTCTTTAATATGTTCTATATGATCCCCGCCGAATTTCTCCATAACCGTCTGAGCCAATCCATAAGCCAGCATGGCTTCCCCTACCACAGCGGCTGCAGGTACTGCACAAATATCCGAGCGCTCTATATCGGCTTTTTCTTCACGCCATAATTCGGTATTAACACTAACCAAAGGTTTATAAAGCGTGGGTATGGGTTTCATATAAGCCCTCGCCCAAATGGTTTCCCCGTTGCTCATACCACCTTCAATTCCGCCGGCGCGGTTACTGAGGCGATATACACCTTCCGGCTCAGCATAGAATATTTCATCGTGAACCATTGAGCCAGGTTGGCGCGCATTATCCACACCTTCACCGATTTCTACAGCTTTAATGGCCGGAATGCTCATTAATAAAGCGGCCAGTTGGGCATCCAGGCGCCTATCCCAATTGACATGGCTTCCCAGACCAGGCGGCACTCCAATAGCTCCCACTTCAAAGCTTCCCCCGGTTGATTCGCCGTTTTCCTTCGCCCGGTCGATAGTCGCTTTCATTGCTGCTTCACTGTCTTTATCGATGCAGCGCAAGGGTGAAAGCTCGATTAGCGCATAGAATTCCTGCAGGTTCTCCTGATTTACATTCCATGCTCTTCCTCTTGCTTCTCCGATAGAAACTACCTGGCTATAAATATATATGTTCAATTCCTTCAATAGTTTCTTGAAAAATGCGCCAGCCGCCACCCGGCAGGCGGTTTCACGCGCACTGGCACGCTCCAGGACATTGCGCATATCGCTGTGATAGTACTTCATGGCCCCTGGCAAATCTGCGTGTCCGGGGCGCGGACGCTGAACCGTTCTCTGCTCTATCTTGCTGCATACCCCCGCACCCATGATTTCCTGCCAGTTCTCGTAATCGCGGTTGCGAATCAAGAAACTGATAGGACTGCCCAGAGTTTTGCAGTTACGAAGCCCTGCGAATATCTCTACCGTATCCGATTCAATATTCATTCGGGCGCCGCGGCCATAACCCTGCTGCCGCCTCTTTAACTCCTGGTTGATATAGGTTTCGTCCAACTCTATTCCCGCCGGCAAGCCTTCAATTATGCCAATAAGTCCTTTGCCATGCGATTCACCAGAGGTGATAAATCTCAGCACGATTTCTTCCTCCCATTTGTTGATTGCCCAGGTGAATAAATTATTCCCAGCTTTCCGGTGGACTCTCAGATACTCTTACGCGACCGGCCGCTACACTAACTATTATATATAGAACCTTGCCCTGCCGGTTTTGCAAGGCAATGGTTCCTGTATGGGACGGAACTCCAGATGGAGTAAAAATACAAGCCGGTTTAAGATCTTTTTCTTTAAAATTAGGAATTCCACCATAAGTAATCCCCGAATTTAGCCGATAAGTATCACCATGCAGCACTGAGTATTTGTTACCCTGCGGGTAGAAATATATAACTTTATCAGCCCCTGAGCTGATTGCTTCCTGCCGCTCAGACTGCAATACTCTGGCCATTTCTTTGGCATCCGCCTTGAGTTTTACATTATCCAGAACCTTATTATATTGTGGTATAGCCATGGCTGCAACCATGCTCAAGAGCGCCATTACTACTATCAGTTCAAGCAGAGTCAAGCCGGTTTCGCTTCTCCAGTTCACTGCTCACTACTTCCTTCATATAGGCCAAAGGAGGTTTAACTCCCAATAATATTTCCAGAGTTAGAGCACCCTGATGAACAAACATGGGCAGCCCGTTCATGGTCCTTAAACCTCTCTGCTGCCCCAGGCGCAAAAATTTTGTCTGCAGCGGATTATATATAACATCACAGAGTATGGTTTCGGGCGGCAAACTATCAAAGGCCGGCACCGGAGAGTCTTCAATATGGGGATGCATCCCTACCGGTGAACAGTTAATTATGTAACGAGCCGACCCGCTCAAAAGACTAAATTCCTCAAAATTCATAACCTGGGCGTTGCTTGAACAAGAGGTTTTTTGCGCAATTAATTCAGCCAGAGAGACGGCTCGCGATATATCAGTATCCATAAAATCTATTTTCGTCAGCCCGGCCCGGGCCATTTCATAGGCAACTGAACGGGCTGCTCCCCCCGCCCCTATGAATATAGCCTGTCCCTCGATCAAAAAGCCGACTTCCTTCAAAGCTGCTACAAAACCTTGGCCGTCCGTATTATATCCAATCAGGCGGCCGTTTTTATGGCTGATTACATTCACAGCTCCACAGGCGGCAGCTTCAGGAGATAGTTCGTCCAGATATGGAATAACCTCTTCTTTATATGGTATGGTAACATTTACTCCTCCAAGTTTGAGGGTCCGAATCGCGGTCATGGCATCGGCCAGGCGCTCCGGGACAACCTCAAACGGTATATATGCACTGTTAATACCCATATGCTCAAAGGTAAGATTATGCATTAAGGGAGAAAGGCTATGCTTCAAAGGTCTGCCGATTAAACCCAGAATAGTTGTTTGGGTGTCGATATGCATTAAATCCCCCCTTATTCACCATATTTGCTCAAACGCCGTAAAATAAAAATTTCCATGGCCCGGGATATCTTGGTCCCCATAAACTCCCGGCTGTTAATCGGAACTACCAGAATAGTATATAATCCGGCCCGGTTGCCGCCCCATACATCTGTAAATATTTGATCCCCGATTACGGCAGTTTCATGTACTGTGGTACCCATCACGTCAAGCGCCCGCCTGAATCCTCCCCGGCGCGGTTTCTGGGCTTTATGAATATAGGGAATATTTAAATTTCGGGCTACTTCCAGGACTCGCTGCTCGCCGTTATTGGAAAGGATGCAGGCTTTAAAACCTTCCCGGGCGATTTCGCTGAACCAGGCACTTACTTCCCTCTTAACAATATTGCTGTTCCACTCAGTGACCGTATTGTCGAGATCAAGAATAAACGCTTTTATGTTTAGGTCTTTAAGGTAATCTAACGGAACCTCCAGCAAGGAATCAACGTAAATTTTTGGATATAATTTTTCTAGCATATACTACCTCAAATAATTTTGTTTAAGCATCAGAAGAAACTGCGGAGCTGTTTCAACACAATTTAATCATTTCCGAAGGGAATCAATATAAGTGGTCCCCGTAGGGGGCAACACACCGCTGCAACGAGGCGGGAGAACCCGCCATCTGTTAATTGGAACCCAACCGCTTATAGAAGCGGGGAACATTTCTTCACCTCATTATAAAGCAAGGGGGTCTAGTTCACCCATGCGTTTGCGGAGCATACTGGCTGATAATTCCGGGGCTACCGGGTTGGTATAATAACCGGTGGACATTTCGAACCCATTGCTTACCATAAAGCGCGGATTTATTTCCATGAACCAGTGATGTCCTTCTTGATAGGGTACATTCACCGGTGCAGTGTTTATCACGATATTATAGGCGGGATTGTTTAAGGAATCAAGCAGGGCCATCAGAAAGTCCTTAAAGGTAAATGCCAGATCCTTTAATTCCGATTCGCTGATATCGGCAAAATGGCTGCAGTGATGCTTGGGGACAATCCAGGTCTCATAGGAAAACCTTGATGCATAAGGACAAAACAATAGAAAGTGCTCGCTTTCAAAAACTAACCTTTCCTTTAAAGTTTGTTCCTCTTCCATCATCGTACAGAGCAAACACTTCCCATGGGCCTGGTAATAATCACTTACTATCTGTTTATACCGGGGCACCATTGGCAGGGCAATAATCTGGCTGTGGCTGTGTTCCTGGGAGGCTCCCGCAAAGAGACCGCTGTTTTTATAAATCTGGATGTATTTTATGCGTTGGTCCCCGGCCAGAACCCGGTACCTTTGTTGAAACATGCGAAAAATCAATTCGATTCTATCCCGTGAATATTGGTGCAGATCAATATTATGCTCAGTATTGCCTATTACTACTTCCTGTTTCCCCAGACCATTGCAGTGCTGAAACAAGCCATTCTCCTCGAGCTGAAATTCACCCTGCATATCAAAAGCCGAATACTTACTGGGAACCGTTCTTACTATCCAGCCGGGTCTATCGGGCTCAGTCCCTTCTTTTCGAAAGGCAGCGATTTCAGGAGGTGTCAGGGATTCGTTTCCTTCACAGAAAGGACATACTTTAGATACGGGAACATAGCAGCCATTACGGTTAATCGGAAAATATTGGGGTTCCAGAGCCTGTTCGGTAGCACTTAAAACCCAAATATTACGCACTAGATCTTTCCTTAATTCAGGCATCCCCAACGGCCTCCTTTTAACCTTTTACCACCTTTTCTCACTATATATAGTATATTATGCGAAGGGTTAATTGATGAATACCCCTGCTGGTCTCCCGCATATTATTGATAAGTGACTAATTTAAACATCCGAAGAAACTGCGGAGCTGTTTCCAACACACCGTTGCAACGAGGCGGGGATTGGAACCCGTCGCCTGTTTTGTTAATAGGAACCCGACCGATTAAAAAAGCGGGCAATATATTTTCGCCTCGTTTAAACATCCGAAGAAACTGCGGAGCTGTTTCAACACACCGTTGCAACGAGGCAGGGATTAGAACCCGCTGCCTGTTTTGTTAACAGGAACTCGACCGATTAAAAAAACGGGAAATATATTTTCGCCTCGTTATAACTTCACCTGATTCCTGATAAATTCCTGCCCCGTTCATTAATCAATCATTCTTTTTTTCAATCCGCGGACTGCCAGCCAGGCAGTTATCATTATAAATATCACGCAGTAAAGCAAATCCAGCAGTAAATGTGAATCCAGCAAACCGGGAGCGCAAAAGGCCCGGGCCAAAGTCACCGCATGGGTCAGGGGAATAGCCTGGGCAACCCAGTGCAGAGTCGGGGGCAATTTTTCCAGTGGAAACACGGCACCCGAGAAAAAAAACATCGGTGATAGGAGCCCGGTGAAGTAAAAGTTAAAGTGGTTGATGTTTTTTACAAAAGAGGTAATCCACATGGACAGGGTACCGAACATAATACCACAGATAAAACCAACCACGGCCGCCATGATGCTCCAGGGATAAGTAATGATACCGGTGAGCCAGGTAACGATGAGCACCGCCAGGGAAAAGAAGAATCCTTTGCTGCCGGCAAAGAGAATTTCGCCCAGGATGAGATTATTGGTAGAAATAGGGGCTCCCAGCATTCCGTCATAAACCTTGTCAAACTCCAAACGAATAAAGGTTCCATAAGTGCATTCAAAAGCCGCCGTATACATGGAACTGCTTACCACAATCCCACTGGCTAAAAATAAAATGTAACTCATCGCACCCATGGTTTGAATATAGGCGCCAAAGCCAATTCCGAGCCCGGCCAGGAGAATCAAAGGCTCCAAAAAAGGAGGAAAGGCATTGCTGAAAAAATTCGAATTATATACTCTAAAGTGGCGATACCATACACTGCCAACTCTCTTCCAAATTGAGGGCGGGCAGTAGAGGTCATTGCAGTTCATTCAAACTCCTCCCGGTTACTTTAAGAAATAAATCTTCCAGATTGGCCTGGCGGATATAATAGTCGTTAATCCCCCACTCTTCTGCAAAAGCCGCAAGTTTTTCCGAAGTATTGCTATGCAGCAGGAGACTGTCCTGATAGATTTCACAGCGCAGTTCCGGGTCAACTTTTCGCGATGTGAGCTTATCATTTAACTCCTGACCCAATCCATGGACTTCCAGAACATAAGCCTCAAGATTGTTGGACATCAATTCCCGGGGGTTGCCCTCCATAATTTTTTTGCCCTTGTCCATTATGATGATGCGATCGCATATCTGATAAGCCTCTTCCATATAATGAGTAGTTAATAAAACGGTAACTCCCATTTCCTTTAACTCCCTGACTTTATTCCAGATCAGATGCCGGACCTGTGGATCCAAACCAGTAGTCGGTTCATCGAGAATCAAAAGCTGCGGCTTGTTAATCAGTGCCCGTGCTATGGTAAGTCTTCTCTGCATGCCCCCGGAAAGCTCTCTGATTTTTACTTTGGCCTTCTCCTGTAATTCCATAAAATCAAGCAATTCAGCAATTCGTTTTTTTGCTTCCCGGCTCTCCATACCATAAAACTTGGAATAAATATATAAATTATCATTTACATTCAGTTCGGTGTCCAGGTTGTCCTCTTGCGAGACTATACCTGACAGGGCCTTAATAGTCAGCGCATCTTCAGCAGGATTAAAGCCGAAAACACTAATATTGGCAGCCGGATGAGGATCGGGTTCGGCTTTGCCATAGAGCATCTTCATTGTAGTGGTTTTACCAGCCCCATTGGGACCAAGAAAGCCGAAACACTCTCCGGACTCCACTTGAAAATGCAGGTTGTCAACAGCTTTAAGACTGCCATAAGATTTATTTAGAGTACTAACCTGAATAGCCGTGTTTTTCATCTTTAACCCCCAGCCTCAACTTCGCAAACGCGAGATTATCAATAATAATAGCATAGAAGGCTTTTACAATGAAGGATTAAGCATTCTGAACTAACCGCTGTCTTTGATAATTATTCCAGTTTATCCCTTGCCTCATAAGCAGTATGGATATACAATTGATTTTTAGATTACATGTTTATGTTCACCATTTATTGCCATGATTCAGGGTTTTGCTATAAATTGCTATATCGTGGTTAATAAACGGGAGACTTCACTTCGTTTTTAATATAAAATAGTACTCAAATAAATGATATTTGTATTTGTCATGGAGCCTATGATGTTAAACAATAAAAGTAAAAAGCAATTAATAGAAGTAATAGAAGAGCTTGAAAGCAGTATTTTGAACCTCCGGGAGCTTGAACTGGAATGGTTGGGGATGCATTACACATTGCAGTTGGAGATTGAAAGCCATCAAGCAGCTGAAAAAGCGCTGCGTCAAAGTGAAGAGAAATTCCGCAAACTTGCCGAAACTGCGCCCGCTATTATCTTTGTTTTGGAAGATAGCGGTTTTAGTTATGTAAATAGTACTTTCGAATCGGTAGTGGGATATACCAAGGAAGATACTGCAAACATGAATTATTGGGATTTTGTTCACCCGGAACACCGGGAATTGACGCGTGAGAGAGGTTTAGCCCGGCAAAGCAGCGAGACTGTTCCGATGCGTTATGAATTTAAAATAATAACTAAAACCGGGCAGGAGATCTGGCTCGATTATTCAGCCGGGGTCACCCGGGTTGATGGCAAAACCATGGTTATTGGTGTAGCCTACGATATAAGCGAACGTAAACAATATGAAGACAAGATAGAATATATGAGTTTTCACGACAAGCTAACCGGTCTTTATAACCGTGCTTTTTTCGAAGAAGAATTAAAACGCTTGGATACCCGCCGGCAGTTGCCTTTGAGTATTATATTAGGTGATGTCAACGGCCTTAAACTGGTTAATGATGCTTTAGGACACGAGCATGGCGATGGTTTGCTGCAGATAGTAGCGGCCATTCTTAAGTCTTGCTGCCGCGAAGAAGACATTTTAGCCCGCTGGGGTGGGGATGAGTTTGTTTTGCTGCTTCCCGATACTACTGAAAAAGCAGCTATAAATATCTGCACCCGGATTAGAGAATCCTGCGAAAAGTACAAGGATTTTTCGATAGCTATCAGCATTTCCCTCGGGCATTCCAGCAAGGAGAGTCCGGACATTTCACTCAAAGAGGTGCTCAAGATAGCTGAAGATCGGATGTATCGCAATAAACTTCTGGAAAGTCAAAGCATTCGCAGTTCTTTTATCAATTCCCTGGAGAAAACCCTCTGGTCGCGAAGCCATGAAACCCAGGAACACTGTCACCGTTTGCGTCATATGGCTCTGCAGCTCGGCCATCTGATCGAACTGGATCACAGCGAAATCGACGACTTGGTTTTGCTGGCAACCTTGCACGATATAGGAAAAATAGCCATACCCAACAGCATTCTGGATAAACCCAGCGGACTGTCGGAGGGTGAATGGGAAAGCATTAAAAAGCATCCGGAAATCGGTTATCGAATCGCGCTCTCCTCACCGGAGATGGCTCCCATAGCCGATGCGATTCTGGCCCATCACGAACGCTGGGACGGCCGGGGCTACCCGCTAAACCTCCGGGGTCATGACATTCCTAAAATCTCGCGTATTGTGTCTATTGCCGACGCCTATGACGTGATGATGAATGGCCGTCCCTACCGTCAGGCAATAAGCCGGGAGGAAGCCTTGGCGGAAATACAACGTTGTGCAGGTACTCAGTTTGATCCGGATATTGTTTTAAAATTTGTGGAACTAATGTCCCGATATACTAATCAAACCTTACCCGGGCAACTCAATTAATATTCTGAGTCATACTGCCTTTTGTTTTATCATTCTCTAATATCCTTGCTCAGGCAACTTAATATATTAAATCAGTTTATTGTGTTTCCTTGCTCCCCGCTTTTACGAGAGCTTCCCCGCCAGGACTCGATAATAATTTGTGTTTGGTGTTAATTCCAAAAAAAGAAAAGGACACATCATGTCCCTTAAATCTTGCTGTTGAATTATATAAGCCTGCAATATATTATGGCTTTACCTGCCACCATTAGCTCGCTTCCATTTCCTAATTAGGGTTGTTGCAGAGTTCTTCCGGATCAATGTCCCGGTCATATATTTCCTTAATCAATTTGCGTATAGCCTTTTTCTCAATTCGCGATACATAGGAGCGGGAAATACCCATCTTCTTGGCAATATCCCGCTGGGTTTCCTTCAAACCGCTGAATAATCCATAACGCATTTCAATAACCTGACGTTCCCGCCTTGATAAAGCATTGATCTTGTCCCTGATTTTTTCTTCCTGAATCTTGACTTCCACCAAGTCAACTATTTCGTTGTCAATAGTTAGAACATCGATCAAGGATATCTCATTTCCTTCTTTATCGTAGCCGATCGGGTCGTACAGGTATACTTCCTGTTTCTGTTTCTTAATATTACGCAAATGCATCAGTACTTCGTTGTCTATACAGCGGGCCGCATAGGTGGCCAGACGAACCCCCCGTTCACTATTGTAAGTTTTGATCGCTTTAACCAGCCCAATAGTGCCTATGGAAATCAAGTCTTCCATATCTTCACTGCTGTTTTCGTATTTTCTCACCACATGGGCTACCAACCTCAGATTATGCTCAATAAGAATATTTCTGGCGTCTTCACTTCCCTCTTTCATTTTTTCCAGGTACATCTTTTCACTGGCTTCATCCAACGGCTGGGGAAAGACCTGATTGTTAAGGTAGGCAAAAAGGAACAGACTGCCCTTAATTACCGCCGTAACTGCGAGTACCCAGGCCAGAAAACTCAAGTTACCACCTCCATAAAATTTGAGCGCTTTATACTATATGAAGGTGGCAGGCTAAATGTGACTTAATGTGACATGTAAATTATGGTGAGATTTCTCTATGAATAGAAAATATCACCAGGTTCTCTTAATAAGCCCAAAAAATACTAGCTTTTTAATTTCTTCCAGCATATCTTTGGATTGTCCGTTTTCATCTGCTTGGACTAACTTTCTATTGGGTATTTGAATAAGCTCAAGAACGATAGTAAGTAAAGTGTCCAAATCAAACCAGGGCTCGATCTCGCCTTTGGCAAAGCCCTCGGCCAGCAGCTGGCTTATCTGTTCCTTTTGGAATTCCCGGAAATCGTCAATTTCTTTTTGCTCATCGGGAAAGTACAATTGGATCTCCTGCTCCAGATCAACTATTACCCGGTTTTGCCCGGCGAGGGTAAAAACCGCACTCAGTTTGTCAAACCAGTTTCCTTCGTGCGCTATGGCTTCCCGGAGTATTTCTTTCTCTTTGTCCAGATCACTCTCTAATATCTCATGGATCAGTTCCCCCTTGGAGGCAAAGAATTTGTAAAGAGTTTTCTTGCTGATGGCCAGATGCGCTGCTACATCATCCATGGTAAAACGGCGTAAACCATAACGTTTGATTTCCTTTCGGGTAGTTTGCATTATTCTTGCTTTCATTCGTTTACCTCCCCTTGCCACTATTATGGTACCGTTGGTTTCTTTGTTACCAAAATATTCCCTATGATACTAATTGTCAAGCTTTTTCTTTAATTTTTTATCAATTTCGCCATCATTTAGCTCGTTAAATTTTCGGTAAATACAGGATGGGGTAACAGGGAAGGTATAACGATCAATAAAAAAGGGCATCTACACCGGCAGATACCCCCTAATTCAAGCTTCCTTTTGCATAAAAGTTATTCTATTTCAAGAACTAATTGGCCGTTCTCGACTGTAATTCTTACCTGGCTGTCCATCTTGATCTCTCCGCCGATTAACTTGCGCGACAGGGCGGTCTCTACTTCCTGCTGGATAAGTCTCTTTAAAGGTCTGGCGCCATAGGCCGGATCGTAGCCTTTATGGGCCAGGTAGGCCAGAACCCCTTGATCCCACTCCAATTTAGCGCGGTTGTTTTGAATCAGGCGCTGCTGCAAACGCTTCAGCAGCATTTCACTGATGGTTTCAATCTGATCCTGTTCCAGGGCATGGAACACTATTACTTCATCCACCCGGTTCAGGAATTCCGGGCGGAAACTCAAGCGCAGAAGGCTTAAGACCCGCTGTTTCATGTCCTCGTATTCCCCGCCGCTGTGCTGGAAGTTAAGAATCTCCTGACTGCCTATATTGGAAGTCATTATGATTATCGTGTTGCGAAAATCCACCATCCGGCCTTTGCCATCGGTAAGACGACCGTCATCCAGAATTTGCAGCAGAATGTTGAATACATCGTTATGAGCTTTTTCAATTTCATCGAAAAGCAGGACCGAATATGGCTTTCTCCTTACGGCCTCGCTCAACTGCCCGCCTTCCTCATAACCGACATAACCGGGGGGCGCTCCGATCAACCGGGCTACACTGTGTTTTTCCATATATTCCGACATATCCAGGCGGATCATGCTCTTCTCATCATCGAAAAGCGCTTCCGCCAGGGCTTTGCTGAGTTCGGTCTTGCCGACTCCGGTCGGCCCCAGGAATATAAAGCTGCCCACCGGACGGTTGGGGTCTTTCAAACCGCTGCGCGACCTTAAAACAGCGTCGGCTACGGCTTCAACCGCCTCACTCTGGCCTACCACCCGCTGGTGCAGGATTTCGCCCAGATGCATGAGCTTCTCCTTCTCACCTTCCAGGAGGCGGCTGACCTGAATACCGGTCCAGCGGCTTACCACCTTGGCAATATCCTCCTCGTCGACTTCTTCTTTTAAGAGCATATGATGTTTCTGCTTTTCGGCCAGCAGTTCTTCTTCCGCTTTGAGCTTTCTTTCCAGGTCATTCAGGCGGCCGTATTTAAGCTCGGCGATGCGGTTCAAATCATAGCTGCGCTCCGCTTTTTCCATCTCACTGCGCACTTCTTCGATTTCCTTTTTAATCTGGCGCACCCGGGAAATCGCCTGCTTTTCAGATTGCCACTGGGTTTGCATGGCATCGGCTTCCCCCTGCAGGTCCTGCAATTCCTTCAATATGCTTTCCAGCCGCTCACGCGAAGAATTATCCTTCTCTTTTTCCAGAGCAGCCGCTTCGATTTCAAGCTGCATCTTACGCCGGGTTATTTCATCCAGTTCGGTCGGCATGCTGTCGATTTCAGTACGCAGGCGGGCTGCCGCTTCATCCATGAGGTCAATGGCTTTATCCGGCAGGAAGCGGTCCGAAATATAACGGTCCGAAAGTACTGCGGCCGCCACCAGGGCAGAATCCTGGATGCGCACGCCATGATGCACCTCATAGCGTTCCTTTAATCCGCGCAGAATAGAAATGCTGTCTTCCACCGAAGGGGGGTTGACCATTACCGGTTGAAAACGCCGTTCCAGAGCGGCATCCTTTTCTATATGTTTACGGTACTCGCTGATCGTGGTGGCTCCTATGGCACGCAGTTCGCCGCGGGCCAGCATCGGTTTCAGCAAATTGCTGGCGTCCATTGCGCCTTCGGCAGCACCGGCTCCTACTACTGTATGCAGTTCATCGATAAATACGATGACCCGCCCGTTGGATCGTTCAACTTCCTTTAAAACCGCTTTCAGTCTTTCTTCAAACTCACCGCGGTATTTGGCCCCGGCTACCAGGGCTCCCATATCCAGAGCGATAAGCTGTTTGTCTTTTAAGCCTTCCGGGACATCGCGCGCTACAATCCGCCTGGCCAGCCCTTCGACAATAGCGGTTTTACCAACGCCCGGCTCGCCGATCAACACCGGATTGTTTTTGGTGCGGCGCGATAATATCTCCATGGTGCGGCGAATTTCCTCATCCCGGCCGATTACCGGGTCAAGCTTGCCTTCCGCCGCCAGCCGGGTCAGGTCGCGGCCATAGCGTTCCAGGGCTTCGTAGCTGTCTTCGGGGTTGTCGTTTTGCACCCGCTGCGAGCCCCGCACGCTTTTCAGAGCATTGAACAACTGGTCGCGACCCAGCCCCGATCTGCTCATCAGTTCCCGCAAATCAGCCTCGGCTTCGGCCAGCAATGCCAGCAGCAAGTGCTCCACACTGACATAGTCGTCTTTAAGTTCTTTGGCTTCCTTTTCCGCACGGTTCAAGACCCGGGCCAAACTCCCGCTCATGTACACTGAACCTTCATAACCATAAACCGCCGGTATTTTATCCAGCAGTTGCCGGAGCTGCGGTTCAAAAACCGCCAGATCAACCCCCGCCTGCTGCAGCAAGCGCGGAGCAAGTCCGCCTTCCTGTTCCAGCAAGGCCAAGAGCAAATGCTTGTTGCCGATTTCCTGGTGGTGTTTTTCAATCGCCAGGTTTTGGGCATCAGCCAGGGCCTGTCGTGATTTTTGGGTCAAACGCTCAACATTCATCCTATCACCTCATTCCTTTTAGGTCTTCAATCTCTTGTTCCAGTACTTTGATTCTGTCCAACAAGTCCACAATGATAGCGGCGCCGTTCAAATTGACGCCTAAAAAATTCTTCAAACGCATCATTTTGTTGATACGCTGGATATATCTCATGTCGATGCTGTCATCAATTATTTCAACTATGCCCATTTCCTCTAAAACCTGCAGCAGTTCAGGATGCAAATCGAGCTGGGAGATCGGCAGCTTTTCATCTTGGTGATAAAAAACCTTGATTAATTTCATTTCTCTACCTCCCCGCCTGCTTTACGCTGTTTTTGAATATCCATCAAACGTTGGTACAGTTCCTTCTCTTCGCTATTCAATTCGCGGGGGGTATCGATTCTGATAACTACGTAATGGTCCCCGCGCACTCCATCCTTTTGAGCCATTCCTTTGCCCTTGAGGCGCATCTTTTGTCCGCTGTGGCTGCCGGCGGGAATACTCATGGTCACCGTATTGTCCAGGGTAGCAACTTTAACCCGGTCCCCCAGGACGGCTTGCTCCGGGCGAATATTAAGCTCGCTCTCAATATCCCGGCCCTTGACGTTAAATAACGGGTGGGGCAGCAGGTGAACCTTCAAATACAAATCACCCTTCTCCCCGCCGCCCAAGCCGGCTCCCCCCTGTCCTTTTAGGCGGATGCTGCTGCCTTCATAGACCCCGGCCGGTATCCGCACATTAAGATTGTGGGGTTCACTGATACTGCCGGTGCCACCGCAACTCCGGCAAATATTCTGCCCGGCCAGGCCGCTGCCCCGGCATTCGGGACAAATCTGACCGGTCGCAAGCTGCAAAGATTTGCTAATTCCATGAAACGCCTCTTCCAGGCTAAGATCGATAGAGCTTTCTATATCCTGCCCTCGTACCGGTCCATCATAGAATTCGCTCCGGCGGCGTCTCCCCCGGGAAGGACCGGCAGCCTGTGAACCGAAGAGCACAGAGAAAAAGTCGCTGAATCCCTGCAGATCTTCGGGATTGAGGTTGCTTGTACTGTAGTAACCGCTTTCCCCAAATGGGGAGCTGTCAAACTGCTCCCCGCTGCGCCAGTTGCTGCCCAGGCGGTCGTATTTTTCACGCTTCTCGGGGTCGCTTAAAACCTCGTAAGCTTCGTTGATCTGCTTGAACTTTTCATCGGCTTCTTCTTTCTTTTTGCCGGAATGTAAATCAGGATGCCACTTACGGGCCAGTTTGCGATAAGCCGACTTGATGGCCTTTGGGTCGGCATCCCGCTTTACCCCCAGGATCTCATAATAGTCCTGATAAGATACCGCCATCTTCTCATCCTCCGTTAATTCTTCTAATCCTCATCAAACTCCACATCAACCACATGCTCTTTATTTCCCTGGCCTGCTTCACTACCGGCTTGCCCGGTATCCGGCCCCAGGTTTTCAAGGGCATAGGCCGCCTGTTCGAGTTCATTGTAAAGAGCTTTAACCTTATCGGCTGGAGCGTTCTCTTCCAAAGCTTTTTTAAGTTCAGCCAGCAGTTCTTCGAGCCGTGCCTTCTCATGAACCGGAAGCTGCCCGCCGGCGGCTGCCATTTTGCGTTCTACAGTATAGCAGAGGCTGTCCGCCTGGTTGCGCATTTCCACTTCTTCGCGTCTTTTCTTGTCTTCGCGCTGGTAAGCCTCGGCGTCTTTCAACATACGCTCGACTTCAGCTTTTTCCAGGTTCGATGAACCGCTGATGGTCACACTCTGTTCCTTACCGCTGCCCTGGTCTTTGGCGCTGACCTTGAGGATGCCGTTGGCATCAATATCGAAAGTAACTTCAATCTGCGGAACACCCCGGGGCGCCAGCGGTATGCCTTCCAGTTTGAACTGTCCCAGTGAACGATTATCACGGGCCATTTCCCTTTCGCCCTGCAGGACATGAATATCAACTGCGGGCTGCCGGTCTTCGGCGGTGCTGAATATTTCACTGCGGCGCGCCGGTATGGTGGTATTGCGTTCGATTATTTTGGTCATCAATCCGCCCATGGTCTCCACCCCCAGCGACAACGGGGTAACATCCAAGAGCACCACGTCTTTGACTTCACCGGCCAGAACACCGGCTTGAATGGCCGCTCCCACTGCCACTACTTCATCGGGGTTTACACTCATATTAGGTTCTTTGCCGGTTAATTCACGGACCAGTTTTTGTACTGCCGGAACCCGGGTCGAGCCGCCTACCAGGATTACTTCCTCAATATCTTTGGCCGTCATTTTGGCATCATCCAGTGCAGCCCGCACCGGTCCCCGCAAACGTTCCACCATCTCATGAATCAGATCTTCGAATTTGGCCCTGGTCAGTTTTACATCCAGGTGCTTCGGCCCCGATTCGTCGGCGGTGATAAAAGGCAGACTGACCGTGGTTTCGATAATGCTTGAAAGCTCCACCTTGGCCTTTTCCGCCGCTTCGGTAAGCCGCTGCAAAGCATGTTTATCCTTTAAGAGGTCGATGCCGTAATCTTTCTTGAATTCACCGGCCAAATAATCCACAATCGCCTTGTCAAAATTATCGCCACCAAGGTGGGTGTCGCCATTGGTGGATTTTACTTCAAACACCCCGTCGCCCACTTCCAGGATGGAGACGTCGAATGTTCCTCCACCCAGGTCGAAAACCAGAATGGTTTCATTGGCCTTTTTGTCCAGCCCGTAGGCCAGGGCGGCTGCAGTCGGCTCGTTGATTATGCGCAAGACGTTAAGCCCGGCGATTCGCCCCGCATCTTTGGTAGCCTGGCGCTGGGCGTCATTAAAATAGGCCGGTACGGTAATGACTGCCTCGTTTACCTTTTCCCCCAGATACTTGGCGGCGTCTTCGACCAGCTTCTTCAATACCATGGCCGAGATTTCTTCCGGAGCCATTAATTTGTCCTTAACCTTAAAACGCACCGAATCAGCCGGCCCCACCGCTACATTATAGGGCACAAGCTTGCGCTCGCTTTCGACTTCCGAGAAACGCCGGCCGACAAACCTTTTTACCGAGTAAAAAGTGTTTTCCGGATTCAAAGCTCCCTGCCGTTTGGCAATCTGCCCCACCAATCTTTCATTGTTTTCCTTGAAAGCCACCACCGAAGGGGTGGTGCGGTTTCCTTCCGCATTAACAATAACCGCCGGATCTCCAGCTTCTATAACCGCAACAACCGAATTAGTTGTTCCCAAATCAATTCCTACTACTTTAGCCATATTTTCTTCCTCCTTCCAAATATGCCTTAAGTCTTTTTACACTTTCCAGTCTTTTTAATATTTGGCGCCAACAACAGAATACAAAGATATTATGGTTATTTTTGTATCTATTTAAGCACCGGAAGAAACTGCGGAGCAGTTTCAACACACCGCTGCAACGAGGCGGGAGATTGGAACCCGCCGCCTATTTTGTCAATAGGAACCCGGCTGCCTAAAAAAGAGGGGGACATCTTTTCGCCTCGTTATAAATTCATTATAAGCGTGGTTTTTCTATTAGTCAATAATAGTCAAAGTTATTTTTTAAAGAAAAATCCGGGCCTAAAGCCCGGAAAATTGAATATGCAAAGTCTTCGCTGCTTTGATTTATATTGCTTAGCTTTTGTTTAACAACACCCGCACCCGCATCCACTGCCAGGGATCTCCATTTTGAGGCACTCGGCCTTTACATCCCCGATAGCGTTAAGACCATCGCATAGGTTTTTCACTTGATTTTGATCTCCGCAAAGTTCCAGGAAAATAAAACCCGCAGCATTATCATCCTTGCTCAGTTCGCGATTAATTCCCAACCTGGTCTTGATGACATCCCCATGGTCGGTTAAAATTTGCTGCACCTTTACTGCACTTTCCACTCTTTTCCCAATTAGAATTACAGCTACATCCATTTTGATTCCTCCTTTATATTTAGTATTTATTTTTGTATGCAAATTTATATATGATTTTGCTGTAAAAACCCCTAATAGAGTCATATAGGTGAATAAAAAGTCAAAAGAAAAAAGTGAAGCGCAAGGCTTTCAAGAAGCCTGTGATCGAGGCGTACATATGGGAAGTTGATTGAATGGAATTCTTGAATAAGCAGCATTATCTGAACATAGCAGAAAAAATACCCCAGGCATATCAATATGTCTGGGGTGCTGCATTGTTTTAGTGAGCAAACATGCACAGTAATATTTCTTGGAATATATGATTGCTGGCAGATATTTAATTGAGTTTTACAATGTTAATTTGCGCTCCAACCGAGGGGGCGATACTTAATAGCATTTGGGTTTCGGAGTTATTGCACAGCCTTATTGTGTCTCCGGCGGTGAGGTTTAGTATGGCGCTTCCAGAGACTCCTCCTGCTGCAAGTACTTTTATGTTCGTGGATGCATCCACCGTTAGGTTGACGGCAAGCGCTATTGCAGAGCCGGCGGTAATACTGAGATTGTAATCGATTTTATATGTTCCTGTTTCAGTAACGGTAAAGAAAGTTGGCTGGGTCTTTGTGACACCGCTTAATGGGCCGTTTTGCTCGAATAGAACGTAGTAGTTTTGATTAACTTTACCACTCGTTGCAGCATTGGCAAGCAGATAGCCATACCCGTATGTTGCATCTAACTTATCTATGCACATCTGGGCTCCGACCGATGGAACGGGACTTAATGTCATTGCGGTTGCGGAATTATTGCGCAGTGTGATTACGTCTCCAGCGGTCAGGTTTAGCATGGCGCTTCCGGAGACTCCTCCTGCTGCAAGTACTTTTATGTTAGTGGATGCGTCCACCGTTCCATTGACGGCAATTGCTATTGCAGAGTTGACCCCGCTGGTAATATTGACATCGTAATCGATTTTATATGTTCCTGTTTCAACAACGGTAAAGGTCGTTGTTCCTGCGGTATGTGCAACGCCGCTTAACGGGCCGTTATTGCTGAAGGGAACGTCGGCGCCACCGGCAATCACTGCATTCGCAAGCTGATATCCATAACCGCATGCTGCATCCAACTTATCTATGCATATCTGAGCGCCAAGCGATGGAGCAAGGCTTAATGTCATTGCGGTTATAGAATTATTGCGCAACGTGATTACATCTCCGGTAGTCAGATTTAGCATGGCACTTCCGGAGACTCCTCCTGGCACGTTAAGCACTGAAATGCATGTGGAAGCATATACCGATCCGTTGACCGTAAGCGCTACGGCAGAGCCGGCGCCGCCGGTAACATTAACACTGTAATCGATTTGATATGTTCCTGTTTCAGGAACAGTGAATGTAGTTGTTCCTGCGGTATGTGTGATGCCGCTTAATGGGCCGTTATTGCTGAAGGGAACATCCGCGCCACCAGCAATCGTTGCATCTGCAAGAGTGGCAAGTTGATAAATACTACCATAAACCGGGATAGTTACATAAGTGTAAACACCAGTACCAGTCGCCGTTCCTCCTGGCGTTGTCACGGTCACATCTGCTGCTCCAGCAGCATGGGCCGGTGCCACAGCAGAGATCTGCACCGGAGAATCTACCGTGTAAGACACAGCGGCTGTTCCGCCAAAACTTACCGCTGTCGCTCCCGTGAAATCAGTACCCGTAATGATAACTGCGGTTCCTCCGAACGTTGGTCCTGAAATCGGGCTGATTGCAGTTATTGTTGGTGCTGCAATATAAGTGTAAGCACCAGTACCAGTCGCTGTTCCTCCTGGCGTCGTTACGGTCACATCTGCTGCTCCGGCAGCATGGGCCGGTGCCACAGCAGAGATCTGTGCGGAAGAATCTACCGTGTAAGATGCAGCGGCTGTTCCACCAAAGCTTACCGCTGTTGCTCCCGTGAAATCAGTACCCGTGATGCTAACCGTAGTTCCTCCGGCCGCCGGCCCGGAAGCCGGGCTGATCGCAGTTATTGTTGGTGCTGCAGCATAAGTGTAAGCGCCAGTACCAGTCGCTGTTCCTCCTGGCGTCGTTACGGTCACATCTGCTGCTCCGGCAGCATGGGCCGGTGCTACAGCAGAGATCTGCGCGGAAGAATCTACCGTGTAAGATGCAGTTGCTGTTCCGTCAAAGCTTACTGCTGTCGCTCCCGTGAAATCAGCACCCGTGATGCTAACCACAGTTCCTCCGGCCACCGGTCCGGAAGCCGGGCTGATCGTAGTTATTGTTGGTGCTGCAATATAAGTGTAAGCACCAGTATCAGTCGCCGTTCCTCCTGGCGTCGTTACGGTCACATCTGCTGCTCCGGCAGCATGGGCCGGTGCCACAGCAGAGATCTGCGTGGAAGAATCTACAATGTAAGACACAGCTGCTGTTCCGCCAAAGCTTACCGCTGTTGCTCCCGTGAAATTAGCACCCGTGATGCTAACCGCAGTTCCTCCGGCCGCCGGCCCGGAAGCCGGGCTGATCGCAGTTATTGTTGGTGCTGGTGTCGGTTCCGGTGCTGCAATATAAGTGTAAGCACCAGAAGCGGTTGCTATTCCTCCTGGCGTCGTTACGGTCACGTCTGCTGCTCCGGCAGCATGGGCCGGTGCCATAGCAGAGATCTGCGCGGAAGAATCTATGGTGTAAGATGCAGCTGCTGTTCCGCCAAAGCTCACTGCTGTCGCTCCCATAAAATTAGCACCCGTGATGCTAACCGCAGCTCCTCCGGCCGCTGGCCCTGAAGCAGGACTGATCGCAGTTATTGTTGGTGCTGGTGTCGGTTCCGGTGCTGCAATATAAGTGTAAGCACCAGAGGCGGTTGCTGTTCCTCCTGGCGTCGTTACGGTAACATCTGCTGCTCCGGCAGCATGGGCCGGTGCCGCAGCAGAGATCTGCACGGAAGAATCTACCGTGTAAGACACAGCTGCTGTTCCGCCAAAGCTCACTGCTGTCGCTCCCGTAAAATTACTGCCCATGATGGTAACCGAAGTTCCTCCGGCCGCTGGCCCTGAATTCGGGCTAAGAGAAGCTACCGTTGGTGCCACGGTAAAATCGCCGCCAGAGCTGCCGCCGGAGCCTCTGCTTGCGGGGTTGGTATTTACAGTGGTTCCTCCAGCAACATTTGTTGTTCCCGCTATTACACCGGTTATTCCCGCGGCTGCTGTTACATCTGTGTTCGAAGTTGTAACTATAACATTATTGGCATTAGCTGCAACACTTCCCACATTTCCGCTGCCGCTTATAGCAGTCCTCTCACCGTTTACCACAATATTTGTAACATTACCTGAAACATCCACCACAGTGTTTGACGCTGCAACGCTTATTGTGTTTATGGTTGAACTGGCTGCAACGATAATTTGAGAGTTTTCCCCTTCAATTGTGGCTGATGTAATCTCAGCATATGTCGTAACTCTAACATCAGGGGCCATAAGGGTTACGGTGTCGACATTTCCCTGAATTATTACGTCGTCTTTGCCGTCTATAATAATTTTACCGACCTCTGTTCCGTCTGCATTATAAACCCTAACCTGTCCATCAACACGTGCGATTACAATGTTCTGAAGATTGGAGGTACCAGTAATCTCAATAGAATTTACACCGCCGCCACGAATAACAACTCTGCCGGTTACGGTTACGCTGTCCAGCGTGACATTGCCGTCTCCCACTCCATCACCTATAACGAGATCACCCTTAATTATGACATCTTTAAGCGTGACATTCGGTACATTAATCATAACATTGCCGCTTGGTACACTGGTATATATGCCTTCAGTGCTGATGTATCCTTTAAGAACGTTATTCATAATCTGGGCAAACTTTGCTCTGGTGATATTAGCCAGCGGATTCATTTTTCCGTCCAATCCGTTAACATATCCTGCAGCCGTCATTGCGCTTACCGCCCCTTTTGCCCAAGATGAGACACTGTCTTTATCCTGGAAGCTATCAAGTGCGGCTGCATTGCCATCAGGCAATTTTATAGCTCTCGCAAGAACCAGAAAAGCTTCCTGCCTTGTTATGTAACTATCCGGATTCAGCTTGTTGTCGTAACCTACAAAAGTACCCATTTGAACTGCCTTGGCCATATCACTGTAATACCATGAGTCTGCGGCCACATCAATATAGCTGCTTAGGGATGCCTTTTCCGTCGCCCCAAAAGCACGGTTCACAATGCTTGCCGTTTGAGCTCTCGTCAGGTTTTCATCCGGCATGATATTTCCGTCGTTCCCATTTAATAGACCGTTTGAGACAGCGCTTTCAAGTGCCTGCACTGACCAGTTGTTTGGCATATCAGAAAGCCCTGTTGCAAACACTGTCATTGGAAGCATTGTAATTAACATTGCTACTGCCAGTAAAACTGCTAGTTTCTTTTTAAGCATAAGTTCTCCTTTCGCAATTTTTTCAGTTTACAAATTATCTAAAATAATACTATATATTTATATAATTGACTATAAAACTACAATTTTACACAATATCAATTTGCATATGATAATCGAATTGTTTGGAAGAAATAAGCCGTTCGTATCAGATAAGGAAGGACTATGATAGCTTTATTTATTGGTCTTCATTATAAGAATAATTGCTAAAAGACTAAAAGCTGCAAAATCGTCATTATCTTTGTTTGGGTTAAGCGTAAAAAACTGCCGCTTAGTTATATAAGGGGCAGTCTTTGAATTATTATTTTTTTGTTTGGATATGCCGGAGATTCTTGTGTAAAATGTTAACATCCTCAAGGTGAAAATCCATTGTAGTAATGAATTTCTAGTTTACGGAAAAATACTTCAGCATGGCCTGGGCGATATCCTTGAATACCGGGGCGGCATCTTGAGCTCCCGACTGCCCTCCTTCAACCATTATCACCATTGCCCAGCGCGGTTGATCGGCAGGGAAATAACCGCCGAACCATGTATCCAGGACCTCATCGCCATTTTCCTTGAGACTTCCGGTTTCACTGGTGGCGGTTTTTCCGGCAACCTTTACCTCTTTAAGAGCCGCAGTTTTGCCAGTTCCTTCACTTACCACCGATTCCATTAACTTTTGCACCAGCCTGGCGTTTTGCCGGCTGATTACCTGTTCTTTGGAATACTCCTGAGGTTTTTGTTTTTGCCCCCGGTTGTCAATGGTGTACTTCAGAAGGGATGGCGGTGCCCATTCCCCATCATCAGCTATGGTAGCAATCAAGGAGGTCATTTGCAGAGGCGTCAGCATTACTCCCTCCTGTCCCAGGCAGGCATTTCCCATAGCAGGTTCCCCGGGGTTGATGCGCACATAGCTGCCCGAACTGCTGCTATAACCTATCAGCCTCTCATCGGTAAGATGCACCCTTTCTACATATTTCAGCAGATTCTCCCGACCTAATTTTAAACCGCTTGCAATAAAAGTGGGATTGCAGGATAGCGCAAAACCCTGGGCAAAACTAATCTTCCCATGCCCTTCTTCCTTCCAGCAGGATGTAGAAACCTGATCGTTAAATACATATTTGCCGGTGCAAACAAACTGATCATCCAGACTGACTGTTTTCTCCTCCAAAGCAGCGGCCGCCACCATAATCTTAAACAACGATCCGGGGTGATAGCTGCTTAAAGCTCTATTGCTCAGGGTGCTCGCTTCATCATTGGCTATCAGGTAAGCCAAATCATTATATGGGTTGAAGGTAGGGCGGCTGGCCATAGCCAGGACTTCTTTGCTCTGTACATCCATAAGCACAATTGCACCCTTTTTAATATTTTTTGACTTGATTTCTACAATCTCTTGCAGCCTTTTGTCAATAGTCAGAACAACTGCACTGCGTTTATTATTGTCAACCGGCCTGACTTTAAACATCAATCCTTTTATAGCTTCCCCTTTGGCATCAATAACCGTATTCAGGGTTTGCGAACCTGAATTATCCCGGAGGATATGGTCGTAAAGCTTTTCAATTCCGGCTTTCCCTTCATTAACTTCCCCCTGGCTGACATAACCCAATATATGACTGCAAAAACCATCCTGCCGGTATCTTTTACTCAGCGGTGTTAGAACTATTCCCGACAAATGCATGGCATTGATTCTATTTATCTGTTCATCACTCAAATTCTCCGCTATGCGTACAAAAGCTGCTCCGTTTTTCCGGGCAGCATTCAAACGCTTCTTAATCTCCTCATGGTCTTGATTAAGCAGAGCATTTGCAAGTTTTAGCGATATATCCTCCATGGAGGTATTGAATGAGCTGGGTGCATAGACATGGCTGCCGACCGCCTTTAGCCGGGGGCCGCCCAGTTCCCCGGGGAAGCAATAAAGGGCGTTGGAACTCTCGGTACTGGTTAAGGGTAATAAGTTTCGGTCCAATATCTCGCCCCTCGGGTATTCCCGTAATTGAATTTGTTTGCTGCGCATGGCTACAGCTTCACTGGTAAGTTCATGGCCTTTGATTAACTGAAAATAGCCGATTCTAGCCATCAAAGCTAACATTGTCAGCAGAAAAGCAGTCATTAAGATTGGCAGGCGATTCAGGCGCAAAGAAATCCCCCTTAGAATTTAATCTAAATATATATTTATCTTTCAGGGGGCTTCATATACTATTTATGAGGGAGTATTTCGACAGAAAAAGGCAGGGTATGAAGTATCTTAACGATTTCCTCATTGGTATCTTCGGTTGCTCTGATTACCAGCAGGCCATCTCGCGGGTTTATGGTTGAAACTATGCCCAGATGTTCATAAGCTTCAATTATTTTGCTGAGCAGGTCGATTTTTTCGGGGGCAACATGAACATATACATCAGTTTTAATCAGCTTCTTCCACCCTTCGTAATATGGTGCATTCAGGCAGCGGACCGGCAAAAGGAAAACAAACCTTCTGCCAAGGATGCCGGGCCCGGTCCAGAGGTTCAAGTTCTTCGTCATACAAAACATCCAGTTTCATCTCTATTGCTGCTCCGCCAGGCAGCAGGAATTCAAGCCGGTCGCCCGGTCCAAAATTAGCTCTTTGCTGAACTGTAATCATCTTTATATCCTCGCGGTAACCTATCACCGTACCGCAAAACTCTGCCCGCGTTCCATTGCTGCGATCTTTATTGATGTCCTGCAGCATAGGAGAGTCGCCCTGTATAAAACCATTGGTAAAAGGGCGGGTAGCCGTTTTAGCAAGTTCATTCATCCAGGATTCCAACTGCTCTGGATGGAAAGGAACTTTATCCCTATTATAGGTATCGATGGCTTGCCGGTAAACACCAGCTACACTGCCTACATAAAGGGGACTTTTCATCCGGCCTTCCACCTTGAATGCATCAACTCCGGCTGCCGCTAAATCAGGAATGTATTCCAATAAACAAAGATCCCGGGAATTAAGAATATAGCTTCCCCGTTCATCCTCCTCAATAGGAAAATACTGGCCGGGTCTTTTCTCTTCCACCAGCCTGTAGCTGTAGCGGCAAGGATGAGCACATGCACCCCGGTTGGCGCTTCGCCCGGTCATGTAATGAGAGAGCAGGCACCGGCCGGAATAAGCTACACACATGGCCCCATGAACAAATACTTCAACTTCGATATCGGCTCTGGCTTTGACTTCCGCTATTTCTTCCAGGGTCAGTTCCCTGGCCAGGACCACCCTCCTGGCCCCCAGATCGCGACAAAAAGCCGCAGCTTCGTAATTGCTGATATTGGCCTGGGTACTTATGGTTACCGCCAGGCTTGGAGCATATTTGCCGGCTGTCCTTAGCACCCCCAGATCGGAGATTATAAGGCCATCAACCTTTAGTTCGGCCATTTTTTCAAGATAGGCAGGCAGCTTCTCCATATCTTCATTATGCGCCAGGGTGTTTACAGTAACATAGGCTTTTTTATTATGCTGATGAGCAAATTCTATACCCGCAGCCATATCATTATCATCAAAGTTGCCGGCATAAGCCCGCAGGCTGTATTCCTTGCCCCCAAGGTATACAGCATCGGCACCAAATAAAAGCGCAGTTTTTAATTTTTCCAAATTGCCGGCCGGCAATACCAGTTCAGGACGCTTCATCATATATTCTCCCAAAATTAAAATCGGCAAGTATTAATGCACCGTTGAGCAGCAGTGTATGTTTTGTTAATAGGAACCCGGCCGTTTAAAGAAGCGGGGGAGATATTTTCATCTCGTTATCAGTTATATTTTCTTTGGGCTTGAAGATGCTCGGCGAAAGTCTTTGAGAAATAGTGACTTCCATCACCTTTGTAAACATAAAAATAATAATTATGCTGGGCGGGCTTGAGCGCAGCGGCAATGGCCGCTTCCCCCGGGCAGGCTATAGGTCCGGGAGGCAGACCGGTGTATTTGTAAGTATTATATGGCGACTCCACTTCCAGGTCCCGATAGCTAATATCCTGCTTGTGCTCCTGTAAGGCATACAAAATAGTAGCATCGATCTGCAAGAGCATACCATCCTTCAGACGATTTTTAATTACTCCTGATATAATGGGCCGCTCATTGGCAACCCTCGCCTCCTTTTCGACCAAGGAAGCTAATATCACAGTATCATATACACCAAGCTTTTGTGATTTGGCTTCGGCAGCAAAACGCTTGTCCCAAACCTGCTCAAAATTTTTAAGCATCATGTCAATAATCTGCTCGACACTGCAGTCTTCCGATATCGAATAAGTGTCGGGAAACAGGAAACCTTCCAGGGGTTCTTTTTGGCCGTCTGGAACCTCCTTCAGAAAGCTATAATCATATTTCTTCTTAATAGCCAGATCCCAGGCCTCCGCCGAACAAATTTTCTTGTGCACCAGCAAATCTTTGATCTGGGCTACGGTATAGCCTTCCGGAATGGTAAAAGATATATTAACCACCCTGCCCTCAGCTATATAACCAGCAATCGTCGCCAGCGAGTAACTGCGGCTCAAGCGGTAATGTCCGGCCATTAATCTGCTGTCATAACCTTCTTTCTTGCAATAACCTAAAAAAGCAGTTTCACTATGAATGAGCTCATTTTTTTTAAGCAGTTCCGCAATTTGATTGGCGGTGCTTTGCGGAGGAATCACGATATCAACAAAACTGCGGTCGTCGGGATCTACCGGGGCATATTGCGCGGTGATAAAACGCCAGGTAAACAAACCCATAGCTGCTATGAAAACCACAGCCAAAACAAAAGCCATAAGCCTTTTCGGTTTTTTCACTTTTAGGCTAATCTCACTCATCTCTCTTCACCTGATTTCTATGCAGTTTCTACACACCGCCGCAACAGGGCGGGGGACATATTTAAAACCATTCCTTTCGCCTCGCTTAAGGTACAAAGCGGAATAAGGGTTTTATTAGACTTCACCCCGTTATATTCCTATCTCAGAAGGAGACTGGTTTTGCGGTTCAGTTGTTTCGGGCGGTGGTTCCTGGGCCGGAGGCGTACCTGTTGGTTCTTCTCCTGATGGTGTTTCTCCAGCCGGCTCTTTGGCAGTTTCAGCATCAGTGCCAGTTTCAGCATCAGTTTCAGCATCAGTTTCAGTGCCAGTTTCAGTGTTTGGGAGAGTTGTCTCCACCGATCCCGTCAGGATCAGCTTATCCAGAGGCTTATAATAGTCAGTTGAGAGCTTTTCCTGTTTTATTACTTTGCCCTCTTCATTAAGATAACTGCGAAAAGTTCTGGAAACATAGCCTGGGAAACCGACATGATCGATTTTTTCCTCTCCCGGCTGCAGGGTGGTATCCAATTGCCGGCTTTCCTTAAAAGGAATAGTCTGGTCGATAACCGAGCTTAAGGTAATCCGTTTCTTTTCTGCCAGGTTGCCGTAAACATTTATTTGCAACCGGCCGCCCCGAGCCATAGCGCGAATATATATAGGATAAGCGGTGGTGTTCTTAAATCTAAAATCCTGCAAACCATAGACTACCGTGGCATCCCGGCCTACTGGCACGTAAGCCACGGTTAAAGCATGATTATGCCGTTCCTCTATTTGCAGCCCGGCCAGTAAAATCGCGTTATACAGTGTTGAAGACACCTGGCAGACTCCTCCGCCCAGGCCGGGTTCAAATTTATTGCCGACTATGACCAGAGCATCGCGATAACCTGCTTCCGATACCCGCTCACCCACCCGGCGATTAAAGGAAAATACCTCTCCGGGATCAAGCATGGAACCATTTATACTTGATGTTGCCAGGTAAAGGTTATGGGATCGATTAATATCTCCAGCATTGAACCAGGTTGAAAATACCGCCAGTTCACCCATGTTTTGCAATTGTCCATCCTTTACCTCGGGAGGAATTACTTCCATAACTATGGGTAATCTCAGCGAATCAAAGCTTTCCAACTCCTGAGGAAGAGCGCTAAATGTTGCAGTCTGGTCAACCTTGCTTCCAGGTTTGGATGGCAAAACCATCAAACCTTTCTCCAGATCCATCTCCAAGCGGGCATCTACTGCCTCCGTTTCCAGGACTTTATTCCATGCCTCACTGAGTTTAGCCTGTTCCTTCTGACTATACTGAGCCTTTATCGGATATTTTATGATTTTCGCTCCATCCATATTAGATATTTTGGACAACAAGCTCCTTTTTCGCTCCTGCTCTTCAATTTGATTCAGTAATTGTTCAATATTAAGTTCATTACATAAATCCGCCAATTTGGTACTATATGTATAATCCCCATTATAAAAGACAATCGGAGCACTATAGGCTTGATCAATTTGTTGCCGGATAATGCCGGTGGCTTCGTCCTTACTGTATCCCGCTACCGGTATTGAAGCTATCCTGACTCCGGGCAGAAAGCAATCGGCTTTATAAAACATTTGATAGAAATAAAAGAAGAAAGCAAACCCTATACCCAAAAGCAATACTGAAACAATAATTAATGCTGACTTCAACCTCTCACTAGCCAAGACCCAACCCCCATAACTGTTCTAATACCCTGTCAATCTTAATTATGTATATTATTTGTCGAGTAAAATTCATGCAGGACAAGGCGGAGGAATGAGTAATACTGGACGTATTGCGATTGACAACAACACAGTCATACATGAATTTTACCGACAAGAAGATATAGAATTAGGGTTGACAGAGTACTAGCTAATTTGGTCCACTATCCTAAATACATATGCTCGCAGAGATTCTTTCACCACCTTATTCCAGATAGTATTAGCAACTATTTCAATACACCGTTGCAACGAGGCGGAGGTCATCTTTATAACCATTCCTTTCGCTTCACTCAAGGCATAAAACGTAATGAACAGATTTTTCAGATTTTCGCCTCTTTATATAATACAATATCTTCCTTTAGAAAATAAAAAAAAGAAGCCTATTGGCTTCTTTTTTATGTCCGGCTTAAGCATCGTAAGAAACTGCTCCGCAATTTCATCACACCGCTGCAACGAGGCGGGAGATTAGAACCCGCCGCCTGTTTTGTCAAAGGAACCCGGCCGTTTAAAGAAGCGGAGGATATCTTTTCGCCTCGTTTAAGCATCTCAAGAAACTGCTCCGCAGTTTCATCACACCGCTGCAACGAGGTGGGAGATTAGAACCCGCCGCCTGTTTTGTCAATAGGAACCCGGCTGTTTAAAGAAGCGGAGGGCATCTTTTCAACTCGTTATAAATCTTCGTCAACCAGTTCTTGCCACGCATCTGCTACCATTTCCCATTCCTGGTCATCTTCTATGTCACTTAGGAATTCAGTGCCTTCTTCATCTACTACGACTTTAAGGATTACCACTTCACCATCATATTCATCGGTTTCTTCATCTAAATCCACATCTATGGGCACCAGCACCCGATACTTTTCATCTTCGATTTCCAACTCAGCCAGCAGTTCAAACTGGTGTTCGACTCCTTCTTCATCTACTAAAACCAATACCGGAAACTCTTCATCAAAGACTTCCTCTTCAGTCATAAATTCACCTCTTTCTCAAAGCTACAGCTATTCTATTATTTCCCACCTGGCTTGTCAAATATGTCAAACCGGGTTCAACACACCGCTGCAACGAGACAGGGAATCAGAACCCGCAGCATATTCTGCTAATATAAACCCGACCGTTAAAAAAGCGAAGGGTATCTTTTCACCTCGTTTAAGCACCAGAAGAAACTGCGGAGCAGTTTCATCACACCGCTGCAACGAGGCGGGAGATTATATACGCCGCTTGTATTATTAATACGAACGCAACCAACCATTTAAAGATGCAAGGGGATACTTTTCGCCTCGTTATAATGATGATCCTCGCGTTATGCTGTCAAGATAAGCCTGTAAAATATGGGCAGCCGCCAGCTTGTCAATAATCTGCTTGCGCTTGCGCCGCGAAATATCAGCTTCCAGTAAAACCCGTTCCGCACTCCGGGTGCTGAGCCTTTCATCCCAGAATTCAATGGCAGCTGTCGTATATCGTCCCAATTCCCGAGCAAACTCCTCTATCTCCAGGGCTTTGGGGCCGATCGTTCCGTTCATATTGCGGGGGAAACCGATAATTATTTTTTCCACTTCAAGTTCCCGCCGCAGCTCTTCCAGGTATTTGTAATCTTCGATATTGTGCCTCCGCTGTAAAACGGAATGGCTTTGCGCTGTCCAACCCATGGGATCGCTTACCGCAATGCCTATTCTTTTTTCACCTACATCAAGACCCATTATTCTCATAAGCTTGTTATGGCCTACTTTCTGCATCACCATATATTCGTTTGGAATAAGCTTATTTTTGTAAATAGCTTTTAAGCAAAACCTCCATTATTTCATCGCGGTCCACCTTGCAGATAACTTGCCGGGCATCGTTATGACTGGTTATGTAGGCCGGTTCACCTGATATCATGAAACCAACCAGTTGATTGATGGGATTGTAGCCTTTTTCCTCCAGAGCTTGGTAGACTGTTTTCAGGATAGAACGTATTTTTTCTTCGTTGTCCTTTTCCAGTTTAAAACTTACGGTTCCGCCTGGCACTTGAGGCATGGCACACACCTCCTCTCTCCCAGGATTTCTACAAACTCATTCGAAAATCCTGCGTTTAAGAAAAGGTTTTTTCCACCATATTTCTGGCTTCATTCAGTGCTTCTCCCAGCTTGGATGCGTCCTTGGCCCCTGCCTGGGCCATATCGGGTCTTCCGCCCCCACCGCCTCCGGCTATCTGCGCTGCCGCATTTACCAGTTTGCCGGCATGTAAACCCCGGGCTACCAAGTCCTTGCTGATAAAACAGGCCAGCGAAACTTTTCCCTCCCCGGTTATGGAACCCAGCATAACAACTCCGCTGCCCAGTTTATCCCGCAACATTTCAGCATTCTGGCGTAGAGCATTGGGATCTGCAATATCCACGGAAGTAATTAAAATCTGTGCATCTTTAAACGCATAAGCCTGGCTTAACAGGTCTTCACTGGAAACCTTGGAAACTTTGGCTTTAAGAACGTCTACTTCTTTTTCCTTTTCCTTTAGTTGCCGGCCCAGTAAATCAATCTTTCGGCTAATCTCCAGCGGAGTGGTCCGCAGAGCCGCTGCAGCTTGTTTCAGTTCGCTTTCAACCTGATAAAAGTATTCCAGGGCCGACCGGCCGGTGACCGCTTCTATTCTGCGCAAACCGGAACCGACACTGCCTTCGCTGAGGATTTTAAATAAACCAATTTGGCCGGTGTTTTGCACATGCGTGCCGCCACATAATTCCATACTGAAGTCTTCAACTTTGACTATTCTTACTTCCTCACCATATTTTTCGCCGAATAGGGCAGTAGCTCCCATTTCCCGGGCCTGTTCGAGACCGGTGACTATTGTGTCCACCTGGTACATCTTCCACACTGCCTGGTTAACTATCTGCTCTATTTGGAAGATTTCCTCATCACTTACCGCAGAAAGATGTGAAAAGTCAAAGCGCAAGCGGTTGGGTCCCACCAGCGAACCTTTCTGCTGGGCATGGTCTCCAAGCACCTCGCGCAAAGCTTTATGCAGCAAGTGAGTGGCAGTATGGTTGCGGGCGGTATCCATGCGGACATCACTTGCAATTGCCAGTTCCACATTATCATTGGTTCTCAACAAGCCTTTTACGATACCTTTGTGCAGTATCCAACCGGCTAATTTTCTTACTTCTTGAACTTCCATGGTTCCCAGTTCGCCTTTGATTAATCCGGGATCAGCCAACTGCCCGCCGCTCTCGGCATAAAAAGGAGTAGCCACCGTAAGCAGCAAAACTTCATCATCCGCTGCTTCATCAACCAGGGCTCCATTCTTTATTAAAGCCTGAATGGTTGCATTATCCACGGTTTTTTCGTATCCGGTAAATTTAGTGTTGGCGAAACTTGAAAGTAAATCAGACAACAGGCGGTCCTGAGCGAAAACATCCTCGCCTTTGTTGGCCTGCCTGGCCCGCTGCCGCTGTTCCTCCATACAGCGGTTGAAGGCTTCCTTGTCTACCGTGAAACGGTTTTCTTCAGCCATGTCTTCAGTCAAATCCAGGGGAAAACCATAGGTGTCATACAGCATAAACGCTGCTTCGCCGGGTATAACATCTTTGCCTTGCGACCGGGCATCTTTAAGAAACTCTTCCACTTTTTTGATGCCTTCATTAAGCGTTAGGAGGAAACGCTCTTCTTCGAGTTTAATTACTTCTTTAACAAACTCCTGTTTTTCTTCCAATTGCGGATAAGCTTGTTTCATCAAATTGCTTACCACATCAACACTCTTATAAAGGAAGGCTTCCTGTATGCCGAGTAATCGGCCAAATCTCAAAGCACGGCGCAGAATCCGGCGCAGTACGTAACCCCGCCCGTCATTGCTGGGCAGCACTCCATCGGCAATCAAAAAAGTGCAAGCCCGGCTGTGGTCGGCGATGACCCGGAAGGGAAAACCGCCTTCACCACGGTCATACTGGATGCCGGTTAAATCTTCAATCTGCTTGATAACCGGTATAAACAAATCGGTGTCAAAGTTGCTTTCAACCCCCTGCAGTATCGAGGTCAACCTTTCCAAACCCATACCGGTGTCAATGCTGGGCCGGGGTAAAGGGGTCATTTTCCCCTCTTCATCCCGATTGTACTGCATGAAAACCAGATTCCATATTTCCAGCCAACGGTCACAATCACAAACCCCTATGCCGCATTCCGGATGGCTGCAGGCATATTGAGCCCCCCGGTCATAGAGAATCTCGCTGCAGGGTCCGCAGGGTCCGGTATCGCCCATGCTCCAGAAATTATCCTTCTCGCCCAGCCGCAAAATCCGACCAGCTTCAATGCCGGTGATCTCCTGCCATAAGGCCGCGGCTTCATCATCATCCTGGAACACCGTTATCCAGAGGTTTTCTTTAGGCAATTTAACGACCTCGGTTAAAAATTCCCAGGCAAATTTAATGGCATCGGTTTTGAAATAATCGCCAAACGAGAAATTCCCCAGCATTTCAAAAAAAGTGTGATGTCTGGGGGTTCTGCCCACCGTATCCAAATCATTGTGCTTGCCGCCGGCACGCACACATTTTTGCGAGGTAGTAGCCCTGTTATAATTTCGACGGTCTATGCCCAGGAATACGTCCTTGAACTGGTTCATACCCGCATTGGTAAACAACAGGGTCGGATCATTCACTGGCACCAGTGAAGAACTCTCAATTACACTATGTCCTTTATCCTTAAAAAAATTGAGAAAAGTATTACGAATCTCACTACTGCTCCACACAGCCTTGCCTCCTCTTTCCCGATAGTTCATTAATCTATTTTCATTTAGAATCAAGGCTTTGTCAACTTATTGCTTTATGCTAACCAGCTTGAGGTATGCCCATTTGACAATTACTTTGAGGGTGGCCAGAATAGGGACGGCAAACAGCATTCCCCATATCCCCAAGAGTTTGCCCCCGGACAGCAAAGCAAAAACCAATAAAAGCGGGTGGATTCCCAGTTTGCTGCTCATAATTCTAGGAGTAATAATATTGCTTTCCACCTGCTGAATAAGCAATACCAACAAGGCCATATACAAGGCTAATTGCAAAGAGGAGCCAAGAGCTACCAGAACGGCGGGAAGAGCTCCCAGAAAAGCTCCAAAGTAAGGTATCAAATCGGCAACACCCGCCACTAATCCAAGCAGCAGGGGAAATCTTACCCCTATTAAAGCTGCCGCAATACCTACCATTACACCTACAAAAGTGGCCACCATTAAATGCCCTTTGAGAAACTCAATCAGCACAATGTCGATCTGCTCGGCCAGACTGCTGCATTGCCGGCGGGCCCGGGGAGATAGGAGATTCAGAAAGCTTTCTTTAATTTTTTCCCAATCATTCATTATATAAAAGGCTAAAATCGGTGAAAAAATCACGGCCAGGATTTTGCCTAAGAAATCATAAAAACCACCGATAAAATTATTAAGGGCATTATAAATACTGGCTCTGCCCTGGTTGATGTTGTCACTCAGCCCTGTTTTTAGCTCGGGGGGCAGTTTCATATGATCAAGCCTGGTGGCTATTTGTTCAAATTCCCGGGCATAAGCAGGCAGCAGGCGGGCCAGTTCGCTCAATTCCTTGATCATACCCGGCAGCAGTAGAAAAACCAGAACAGCTATGATTGCCAATACCAAAAGATATAAAATCAATATGGCCCATACTCGCCTTATACCTTTTTTCTCAATAAAAGAGACCGGGCGAAAAAGCAAATAAGCCAAGAGTGCACCCAGGCCAAAAACCAGCAAAACTTCGCGAAGCAGGTATAAAAAATAAATACTTCCGGCCAGTATCAACAAAAACAGCAGATAACGCACAGCTCTGCCATTATCAAATTGCATATGCTTGCACCCAGCTTCCTATTCGTAAGGTTTAAGGTTAGATGTCAGGGGAGCAATAGCTTTTGTTCTACTGGCGCCTCACCCCTCACGCCTTACGACTATAGCATCTGCGCCGGTTTTTCCATTGCCAGCAGAGTCCCGTCTTCGGCTACTTCAAAAAGATTTACTCCGCCTTTATTAAAATTAAACTCCAGGAAACAGTTCCAGCAATAATACTGCTCACTTCCTACTTTACCGATTTGCAAGCCCCCGCATACCGGACATCGGACGCTCATCTCAGGTCGCTCCTTTCTACGCTGGCGATACCGCTTTCAAGGCTTTTCCAGGCCACTTCTTCAAGGGGAAGCTCCCTCCTTCCTTCCAGAAGGTCTAAAATCGCTCCGGAGGAAACTTCCAAACCCCACACTTCCTTGTTGCCGGGCGAGAGTATGAAATCACTTACCACTCCCAATTCTTTGCCCTGACAATCAAAAACCGTATCCCCAAGTTTTTTTTCATATATGGATGATTCTTCCCCATATGCGTAGGATTTAATCCCTTCCCAACCCTCGATTACCACCGACTCATCCTCAACCTTCAAGTCGTCGTTGAGAATCATGCAAACTCCACGCTCAGGAACATTGATTACCACGTATGCCAATTGACAGTCATCTCCAATAACCGCCCGTTCCACCCGCCCGACCACCTCAGCCCGCTGGCAGTCAAAAACCGGCATATTTTTCATATTACGCAGCTTCATACTATCTTCTCCCTTTAAGCATCGGAAGAAACTGCGGAGCAGTTTCAACACAATTTAATAATTCCGAAGGGAATCAATATAAGTGGTCCCCGTAGGGGGCAACACACCGCTGCAACGAGGTAGGTATTAGAACTCGCCTCCTGTTTTTCTAATTGGAAGCCGGCCACTCAAAAAGCGGGAAACATATTCTTACCTCGTTTAAGTCCTTGGAGCTATTTTCTCCCCTAAAAAAGAAAAAATGCGCCTTATTAAAAAGACGCTTTTCAGGTAAGGCGTGAGGGGAAGTTAGGCAAAAATACAGGGCATTAATTTGTAACTGGTTACTAATGCTAAACTGGTTTTTATCAATGCTTTGTTAATTACCAGCGGCATAAGGGAAAAAATGGCTGTTTATGAATAAACTAAACCGTCGCATACTGGTAGAATTTAAAATGTGGGCATAGACGGTATTGGTGAGGGTGATGAAGAAATATCCTACTCCTTACCCCTAACGCCTCACACCTCACGATTAGCCAATTACTCCCCCGCCCAGAACATAGTCATCTATATAAAAAACTACGGACTGCCCAGGAGTTATAGCCCTCTGAGCTTGTTCAAATTCTACCTTGATACTGTTATTACCGGGATAAATAGTTGCCGGAGCTTCAGCTGCCCGGTATCTGATTTTAGCGTTCACCCGCATAGGGCCATCCAATCTGTCGATAAATATGAAATTGCTGTTTACCGCTTCCAATTCACGGCTGTATAGATATTGTTCGTCATCTAGTATCAAGCGGTTGTTTTCCAGGTCCTTGCCCACCACGTAAACCGGATGCCCGGCGCTGATCCCAAGACCTTTGCGTTGTCCGGTGGTATAGAAGGCCAAGCCCTTATGGCCCCCCAGTTGTCTCCCTTGAACATTAACTATCTCCCCCGGATCGCAGACTATCCGGTCCTGGAGAAAACTACGGTAATCATCGGCAATAAAGCATATTTCCTGACTCTCGGGATCTCCAGCCGCTTGCAGGCCGTGCCGGCACGCCAGGGCTTTGACTGTACTTTTGGTCATATCGCCCAGTGGAAAGACAATCCGTGCCAATTGTTCCTGTTTGAGCGCGTATAGAAAGTAACTCTGGTCTTTGCGGGTGTCCAGTCCCCTTTTTAACAGGTAGCGGTCCCGTTCGGCTTCATAGGTAATTCGGGCATAGTGGCCGGTAGCCACCATGTCATACCCCATCTTACGGGCGGCTTCCAGCAGTATGCCAAACTTTACAGTCCGGTTGCAAACCACACAGGGATTCGGAGTCTCTCCCCGGGCATAAGCCCGGCAGAAATAATCGATTACTTGTTCCTCAAACTCCTTGCGCAGGTCGATAAAGCAGTGTTCAATACCTAAAAAGTCAGCAGCATCCTGCGCTTTTTGCACCAAGTTTTCATCCCAGTTGATCATGGTCAAACCACCAACTTCATATCCCTGTTCCTTAAGCAGCAGAGCCGCTAGCGAACTGTCCACTCCGCCACTCATTAAAACTGCAACTTTCATTTGCCACTCCTTTGTCTGAAGCCCGAAAATATATAAAGCTATTTCTTATATATAACACTAAGCAAACCGCAATTCAAATAAATTAGGCGATTCAGGAATATCCCCCTGTAAAAACGCTTTTTCAAATTATTAGATTTTAAAAATAATGCAAAATCCATGTAGAAATGCTATTTTGTAATTAACATTAAAGCTCTTTAAGCATCGGAAGAAAGTGCGTAGCTGTTTCAACACAATTTAATCATTCCCGAAGGGAATCAATATAAGTGGTCCCCGTAGGGGGCAACACACCGCTGCATCGAGGCAGGGGACATATTTTCAACTCGTTATACTAAAACATAAGGAATTTTATTGGAGGATAAAATGGATCTGTTTGATATTGGCCGCGAGGAAAACACCTTAAAAAACGCACCTTTAGCCCATAGAATGCGACCGCGCAGCCTGGATGAGGTAATCGGGCAAAAGGCGGTGGCCCCCGGTTCGGTTTTGTGTAAAGCCATTGAAAAGGATCAATTGCACTCTTTTATTTTATTCGGTCCTCCGGGCACCGGGAAAACCAGTGTTGCCAGAATCATTGCCCGGACCAGCAACTCCCATTTCGAATACTTGTCGGCAGTCAGCAGCGGAGTCGGTGATATTAAGCGAACCGCTGCCGATGCGGCTGACCGGCTGAAGTTCTACCGGCAGCGCAGCATCCTTTTTGTCGATGAAATTCACCGTTTCAACAAGAGCCAGCAGGATGTTCTGCTCCCCTTCGTGGAAGACGGAACTCTCCTGCTCATCGGTGCCACTACGGAAAACCCGCTATACGAATTAAACAATGCGCTTCTATCCCGGATGAAAATATATTTCCTGGAAGCTCTGACTCCGCAAGATCTAAGCCTGTTAATAACAACCGCCCTGCGCGACCGGGATAGGGGTTTGGGCGATTATGACATTCAAATCGATGAGGAGAGCCTGGCCTGGATAGCTATGAATTGCAAGGGCGATGCCAGAATGGCCTTGAATATTATAGAAACCGTATTCAATTCTTTTTATGAACCTGATTCGGAGTTCCTTATCAACCTGGAATTACTGCAAAAAGTCATGGCACGTCCCCTGCTGAGATATGACCGAACAGGTGATACCCATTATGACAGCATCTCAGCATTCATCAAAAGCATCCGGGGATCAGATCCCGATGCCGCGCTTTTTTGGCTGGCTTATATGCTGGAAGGCGGTGAAGATCCAAAGTTTATTGCCCGGCGGTTAATCGTTCACGCTGCTGAAGACATTGGCCTGGCCGACCCCTTTGCACTGGTCCTGGCAACCACGGCCGCCCAATCTGTACAGTTCGTAGGGCTGCCCGAAGCTCGCATTCCGCTGTCCGAAGCCACCATTTATCTGGCCACCGCCCCCAAAAGCAATAGCAGCCTGGCAATAGATGCAGCCATATCGGCAGTTCGCCGGAGCAATAATATAAAAGTGCCGGCCCATATCGCCGACACGTCTCATTCCAAAGCATCCAGCCTGCTGGGCAAAGGCAAGGGTTATAAATATCCCCACAATTATGGGGGTTATGTAGAGCAAAACTATATGCCCGATAACCTGCCTGACTCTAAATTTTATAAGCCAGGGGAAAATGCCAATGAGCAACGGATCAAATTTTTCCTCAATAATTTACCTGGAAAAAAATAACGGGGGATATATCCCCCTGGCTTATTGTTAAACTATAATTCGTCAACAGCCTTCTGTAATTGAGCTTTGTTCTGTGCTCCCACAATTCGTTTGACCTCCGCACCATCTTTAAAAATGGTCAGGGTGGGAATGCCTCTGATGCCAAACTGCGCCGCCAGGCTCTGATTTTCATCAACATTTACTTTGCCGACTTTTATTTTACCTTCATTGTCAGCAGCCAGACTTTCCACAACCGGCCCCACCATTTTGCAGGGACCGCACCAGGGAGCCCAGAAATCCACCAGTACCGGCATATCGGATTGCAGAACCTCCTGAGTCCAATTATCAATGTTGAATACCTTTACATCAGCCATCATTAATCCCTCCTAATATCTCGGTTATTTGATCAGCCTTCCCATCATAGTTACAATCTCCTGAAAGTTATCCTCCTGCTGCTCATCACCCATAGCACGGAAGATGCACTCGCGGGCATGATTCTCAAACATTAGAATACCTACCTGATTTACTGCTGATTTGATAGCGGCAATTTGATTTAGAATCTCCCCGCAATCAGCTTCAGCTTCAATCATCCCCTGTACTCCCCGGACCTGCCCTTCAATGCGCCTTAGCCTGACTAGAATCTTCTTTTGGATATCTTTTTTAACTTCCTTCAATCCATATACCCCCCTCGGGTATCTTGCCCATATTATAAAATGCTCCTAAAAATATGTCAACCTAATATTAATTTTAAGCATCGAAAGAACACAATTTAATCATTCCCGAAGGGAATCAATATAAGTGGTCCCCGTAGGGGGCAACACACCGCTGCAACGAGGTGGAAGAACCCACCGCTTTTTTTTTGCTAATAGGAGCTGACCCCTTAAAAACGCGTGGGACATTCTTCACCTCGTTATAGTATGCCATTTTTGTCTTGAATTAGTTTACTAATCCTTGAATAAATAAATTCATTAAAGATCTGATCCCGCAAATATTAATCCCGTACCAATGCTGATACGGGACATTTTTCAGAATTTACTTGCTTAGACCTATGGAGCCGACCTCACAATTCCCTTCATTAGATAACATAGAACAGGCCCATAACTACACCAAAAGAAATCAGCAGCCAAATCAGGGTTCTTAACATTTCACCCTTGACTTGTTTACTTAATTCTTCCATCTTAAAACCCTCCTTTTAATGTAAGGGGACACACCCCTAATTTCCATATCACACATTTTTAACAGTTATACTGTCATAAATTAGTATCTTCATACGACTGCTGTGCCCTCGGGCGAGGTCCCATGGTGTGTTTAATAAATTTTTCTTTATCCAATTATATCACAAAAAATTACTTTTTGATGTTCCCAGGACCTACCTGAATGATCGTATCCGTCGGCGGGAAATATTGTTCAGACAAAAGACCCTTTTCTACATTCTGCCCATTTCTTTTTACGACCCGATAGGTTCTTTTAATCCACCCGCTTTTGCCTTCTTGTTTTACGATCCGCTGTTGGGGTGATAAACGATAATTAAGCTTAATGATTACTTGCGGCACCAGTTCTTCTTTTTCGCTTAGCAATTTAATTTCCTTGGCAGGGTCGGTTTGACAGCCAATAATTCTAACCAACAAAGTGCTGCCTTCAATAGAAAGAGACAATAAAACCGGATGTTTCAGATTGTTTTCTATTAGACTCCCATCGGTAATCAATCCAGCCTGTCGGCATGCTTTTAATATACTGTTCCCGACCTGTTGCTGGATTGATTGCGGAAAAGCTGTTATTTCCGGGGAACCGGCCTTCTCTCCATCCGGATTCCTGAACAAATACAATTTCTCCTCGGGCATAATAATTACTCCATTCAACTTGTCGAGGAGAGCCTTGGCTTCATCCGCAGTTAAATTGATAATACTGGCGTTAACCCCCAGGTTGTCTTTAACGCTTTCAATATCTCCTATCCTAACCCGGGACAGCACTTCATTACATTTGATTTTTACGGGTCCCAGGAAACCCCGGGCCAGAGCTTCATTAATATTGTTTAAACTGTAATTAACATTGATGGCATATCCGTTTTTATGAGCTATATACTCCAAGTATTCATTGTTATAGATAATTCGCGCATTAACCGCAGGTTGGTCATTTTCCTTTTTTAGTTCCAGCAGTTTCTTATAAAGCTTTTCTTTGTCCCATTCCAATACCGGAGTTATTTCCTGCTCTTCGCCCCTTAAAAGGCTGTGCTGCAAAACATTATTATCTTCACTTTTATATAATTTATCTAATTTTTCCAGAGTAGCGCTTACATCATAGCTGACACCTATTTCCGCCATCGGGATTGTTATCGTTTTTTCATATAAAGTGATAGTTAAGTTGTTCCCCCAACTGGAGGCCATATTCCGGGTTAAAGCATCGCGAGCTTCCTCTTTGCTTAAATTGGCCAGGGAAATGCCAGCTACGGAGACATTGGAAGGATAGCGTTCCGAATCTCTTCCGGCCAGAGCTAAAGACACAATAAACAGAGTAGTGGCAACTGCCACTACTGCTAATGTTATGACTTTTAAGCCTATTTTCCCAGCATCAGTCATATATTATACTCCCATTTAATTACCGGGCGCATTGAGTAAGTTCTACAAATTTATTATTAGCTTCGGCCAAATCAAGAATGGCTTCGGTGACTACAGTTCCCTGAGCAATAAGGATATTGCCGGCGGCGTCTCTGATGTCCTGAATAAGTTTCTTACCCATCAAAAACTGACGTTGTCTTTGTTTAAAAAAGGTCGCACCATCTGTAGAAGTTGGTGTGGGTGCAGCCGATTGCACGGGTTCAGGGGCTTTGACCGTGGTTGGGACTTCCGGCGCAGGGGATGAGGGCGCAGGCTGTTCAACCACTGGAGCATCCGGTATGCTTGTTTCGATTTGTCCGGTCGGGGCGGAGGGAGCCAAATCTTCCGAGCTTGTTTCCTGAACTGAAGTTGAGGGAGGAGTAGAGCCCGCATGTTCTTTTATCACCACAACATCGATACCATATGTTATAACCTGCCCCGCCTCTATGATCTCTATTTTAGATTCGTCCTCGGCGGTTCTATATTCAAGACGGGAGATCTTTCCGTTGTCTTCATCAACTATATACTCACTAACAACCCCTATGAGATTACCCCTGTTGGTTAATACCCGGTTTCCCTTCAGTTCAATATTCCGTTCAAGAAGTTTATTGGCATTTGCTGTTTCATTAATAGGGGTTAGCAGGTTGTCTCTCTCCGTAGTTACGGCATGTTCACCAATACCCAAAACTGATTTGTAAGCCAATACGCGAGCACCTACATACCAGTTGTGGTTGCTAACCAGAATAAAATCCACCTTTCCTTCTTCGGGATTAATAACTAGATCCTTAACCTGTCCAATCTTTTTTCCATCAATAATGGAAAAAACAGGCAAGCCAATAATCTCCTGGCTTTTTTTCATTTTCCCTGCTCCCTTCATCTAATGTCTGAAATATTTTTATCCTTGCTGCTCTTCAATTCGCAAGGCTTGATTCATAATTTAACATGCAGGCATATTTAATCTATTATACCGTATTGTTAATCTACTAGCATTATAATATAAAACCTGCATTTTCTAAACATTTTAGGATAATAACCGGAAAATCCCGACTATTTCCGTATTTAAAAGTTCTTTGAGTTCAGCATCTTCAGTCAGGGCGTCAGCATCCATAAAGCATTGTACTGCTTCCTGCCAGTTGCTCATCTCTTTCAAAGCAAAGCCCTGATCTATAAGCTCGTAGAGCAAGGGGGCGGGGTCCAAGGTCTGGTCTGCCAATGGTCCTGATTCAGCCATAATTTCCGTTTCATCCGCACTTTCTTCTGCAATCTCCAATATAGTTTGCTCAGCTTGGACAGGCGGGGTTTCAATTAGTTCCGGCAAGTCTTCAGGTTCAGCAGAGTATTCTATTTCAGTTAGTTCTTCTGTTTCAAAACCGGGCTCCGGTTTTTCGGTATCCATACCAGATTCCCCGATTATTTCAAGCACTTCCGGTTCGGCCTCCGGCAATTCTTCCGGTTCCGTCGCAAAATAGGCTGCTGTTGTTTCCAGGGGTTCGCGTGTTTCAAGTTCAATTACAGGCTCACTGCTTATCTCTTCAAAGCTTCGATTACTATCGGTTTCCAGGGTATCGATATTTTCCATTTCAATTAGATCCATACTGGCGGCTTCAAGTTCTTCGGCTTCTGTTAAAATTGATTCCGTCAGCGTTGCAATTTCTGCCGGGGTTTCTTCTAAACCCTCTACAACAGGAATTTGTTCAGCTTCAGATATTATTTCAGCAAACTGTTCTGCCTCTTGCTTCCCGGCTTCAATTGTATCATCTGCGGTTTGAATATCTTCTATTTCCAAAGATTCTGCCGGTTCTTCAACCTCACTCTTTGCTTCCCCAAAGCTCAAATCACTTTCATTCTCAAAGTCTTCTTTATTATCCGCTTCAGCTATATCCAAACTGGCAGCCGCAAAATCATCAGCTTCCACTGCAATCGGTTCCAAAACCGGTGCAGCTGCTGCCGGAATTTCTTCTAAATCTTGCATAGAGGAAGTTTGCTCAGCTTCAGGTACTGCCTCGGCAAGTTTTTCTACCTCCTGCTTCTCTGCTTCTCCTGTCTCTTCTATGGTTTGGGCAGCTTCTATTTCCATCAATTCGGTCGGCTCTTCCGTCCTGCTGCTTGAATCTTCCCTGAGTTCATTTTCTGCCGCTTGGCCCTGGTCAAGTTCTTCCACGATTTCAGCACTTATTTCTCCGGTCTTGGCTGTTTCATCGCCCTCCAGCCAAATTTCATTTTCCTTATCAAATATATCAAGGCTGGCGATACCTAAATCTTCGACACCTGATACCAATGCTTGTTCTACTGGTTCAGCTTCTGCTGTATCCTCTGCCTCGAGAATTGCGGCCGCAGGTTCATCGGCTATTTCGGAAATGCTATCAGCCGTCTTCTCAGCTTCTTTTTCAAGTTCATTAATCGTTTCGGCAACGGTTTCTTTAAGCAATGCTTCAAAAGCTTCCTCCGGATGCGGTCCTTCGCTGACATTGGGCAGGGCTGTTTCAGGCTCTTCCAGTAATTCAAGTTCGGGAACCAATTTCAGGCTTACCTGGGAATCGGAATCTTCTCTAATTTCGCTTTCCAGTTCATCAACCCCAACCTTTTCCGGTATATCCGTATCTACCTGGAGATCGGGGAGGACATCGGGTATTGTGCCGATTAGCTCAATTGCTTCCTGGGGTTGATCGGTCAGTGATCCGCCAGCAGTGTCCGAAAGGTCAGAAGCATCTCCGGCAGCAGCTTCAGCAGTCAAGTCCTCCTGAGCTTTTTCTTCTTCCGTATTATCCTTATCATCGATATTTACAGCTAATTCTTCACTGGCTTTGGCTTCCAACTGGCTGAATATATCCGGTTTAGTAATGGTATCTTCGGCTATTTCCTGAGTAATTTCTTCAAGAGATGTCTCATTATTATCCATTTCCGTAAGCAGGGTTGCCGGTTCTGGGTATTCGGCAGACTCCATCTCGGCAGCCTGCCTGGCAATTAAACTATTTATTGCTTGTTCATCACCAAGAGTGACCAAGTTTCCAGTTGAATCCGTTGATATATCGTAGCCTTGCCTCTCCATGTTTACCATGAGTTGTTCAAGTTCGTTCCCGGTTACCAGAGTTCCCTTGCTTTCGATAACATACTCTTTTTTATTCCCTAAAAGATATCGGGTCATTACCAGAATGACCACAATATATGTCAACAGGGCAATAAATGTCCCTAGTTTTGCTATGATCAAGGGAAAAGTAACTATAATCAGCCATGAAATTATAACAACCATTGAAATATTTCTTCGGGAAACCCCTTCTCTATGCAATAGATATGCCATTACTGCGCCAATGGGGAGAAATACTAAAATTACATACATAATATATTCACGCATGTTAACCCATCCGATCAGCTTATTCCGATTTCTGTAACTGTTTCGACAACAAATCTCTATTTCCTTTAAATGCTTTACAAAATTCAGGATAAATGCGACTTTTCAGCTATATTGCCCGTTAAGCACCTTTTATTTAATTTGACAAAAATAATAATAATCCTCCCCTGTAGGACTTCGAAAGTTCTTATATTTAAAACGAGGCGAAAAGATGTCCCCCCCTTCTTTAAGTGGTCGGGGTCCTATTAATAAAACAGGCGGCGGGTTATGATCTCCCGCTGCGTTGCAGCGCTGTGTTGCCCCCTACGGGGACCACTTATATTGATTTCCTTAGGGAATGATTAAATTGTGTTGAAACTGCTCCGCAGTTTCTTCCGATGCTTAAAAATTAAAAATATGCAAGAAATAACGGGCTCCTAAAGATAGCCCGCTAGAGTGTGCTTTTATAAATAAATACTAATTTTTTTCTATTGTTCCCTTGTATAAATGACTCGGCTTTACTCCCGGATTTCAACTAACCTTGGCCAGTTCTCTGCTGTCCAACAGTTTTTTGCTTATCAGGGTTTGATACCCTTCATCTTCAGTATCATCCCCTAAATACCCGCTCCTTAAAAGCTCGTTAAATTCTTCCTTGCTAAGCACCGTATGCTTGATTACCGGAAAGCCCATAGCTTCGATGGCTTCCAAATAAGCATTATCCTGCTTGTGGACGGGTGCGGCTTCGCAATAAGCAGCTATTAGCTCTTCGTTGAATTCCTCCTTGCTAAGTACCGTATGCTTGATTACCGGATAATCCATTTCCTCCAGTTGCTCCAAATAGGTGTTTTCAATAATCGTCTTGATTTTACCCTTGTTTCCTTTATTCATAATATTACCCCCTCCTATTCTTAAAATTACCCCTTATATTTTTCCCCCGTAATTCTTTCTATCTAGTCCAGCGATTCCCTCAAGCGGTACTATTTCCAGGCTATGCCTCCCTCCGATTCAAAGCCGGTCTGCAAGCTAAGCTTGCTCTCTTACACTCCGGTTGTTTATACAACTAATTAGCAAAATTCGTGCCAGCTCCCAAGGAAAATTGCCCAAATAAAAAACCGCGGTATTCCTTGCTTTTCAAAAGACCGGAATCCGCAGTCAAGTTATTTTTAAGTTTTCCCCTTCTCCTATAATAGGAAGGTACACTTTCAAGGTATATAAAATCCCGATTTATACTAATTTGCGAGCACTTTCTCAAAATAGGAGAACGCTTTTCCCAAAACCACTTCCTATAATAAAAATGTACAGGATTTTAAATCCTACCCTTGAGTACTTAGGCAAACGGCCAATAATTACAATATTATTCCTGCCAATGGTCAAAATGGTGGTCAAAAATTTCACAGGAATTGTTTAATTCGATAAATAGAAATCATAAATAAAGACTCAATCTTCGTTTAATTTGTTAATTTGACTTAGTATAATTAAAAAGCCTACCGAATAACGGTAGGCGAATTTTCTGATCAAGAGCAGTGCCGGAAAAGCCCCACTCCTTAGCCAGAACCAGATAAGCTCTGACCTATGATCAATTATAGTTTATGCTAAATATAGTTTATCGTCAAATACTATTTTTCCCATTATGTGGAGTGTTTACTTTTAGAATTTATCAAAAACCTTACGGGCATTTCATAAATACCATAGTCATATCCCCCACGTTGACTAGATAATCTCAATGACATCGCACTAATTCTAGCATATAACTCTACCAACCATCTTTCGAATTCATTCTTTGGTTTTTCTTCAGGATTATTAAAACCCATACCATAATATTTCCTAATGATATTGCCTGCTAGATCGGGGAATCGAAGCAAAGGATGCGTCTGTGATGCAACAAACAAAGGTAGTTCAACAATACGACTATATTGCTTTCCAGACCCATGGGTAAACAGAAACCGCTTAAACCCCAGTGCTATACGCCCATCATCTTTATCGTGGATTTTATCATAGATTACCAGCACATCATTATTACAGTATTCTCCATAGTTTTGTAGTCTCTCCAGTAAAAATCTATGTTCATTGGGAAGGAAACCTGGTTCATAATGAGGGCTAAAATCAGGTCGAGTCATAACTATTGAAAATACTGCTACTTGATACATCTCCATTATACCTATGATTTCATCAGTATATACTTTTCTGTTATTATATTGATTAGTTACTGACCTGGAATTTATCATTTTGTTGCCTTTTAACTGGCGGTTAAATGTTGGGTCATCACCGAACACACTGATTTCGGCATTATATAACCTTTGAGTTAATTCCTTAATATTATCGCTGTTACAACAAACTGCTGTTAGTGTGGGATGGGCATCCGATTCAGACGGATAAGGTTTTCCACTTTCATCCACAAATGCAAAGAGCATTTTCCTCACCACACTTTCAAATGCTAATATATGCCATTAATAATTATACTTAAAAACGTTAGGAATTGCTTTAGCTTCAATGTGGAGACGGGAAGCTATTATCCGAGCGTTTTCCTGCAACATTCGTGGTATTCTCCAGTACCATATTGGCACTACTCGGGTCGGTTATTAGCCAAAAAATTATACCAGTTACCGTCTGCTGTTACACCTACGTAGATATTTGATTGATTTTCACTCAATCTCCTCTAACCCTCCTCGGGGGTGAATTCAATGGTTTTCTCCCTGTCAGTTGAGTAATAGCTGTGCCGATAAATAGGATCAGGTATATTATGCTGGTTATAAAAATACCCATTGTCACACCTTTGCTTATTGGATGATTAGGTATAATATCACAGAATCCAACTGTTGCAAAAGTTACAATAGTAAAATATAACAAATCCCACAATCCTGTTACCTGATTGTGACTCCCGCTTAATATAAATGCATCATTGGTATACTTTACACATAGGATAACTTCCATGTATATAGGAGCCAATATGATAAATAACCAGACAAGCATGCCAATCAAGATGTTATGGGTCGTCTTATCCTTGTTCTTCTTAAACGGATTACCACTTTTAATAATTAAGATCATTCCATATAGAGATAATATGTGAAGGCAAATAGCTGCAAGTAACATACAAACAATTCCCGGATATATATTCATTGGGAATTTGATTGAAAATCCCAATAAACATAAAGAAAACATATTAGTAATTAATGCAATTTCCATTATTTTTTCTTTGTATTTTCCGGTGAAATCAAATAGAAAAATAATTGAATGTTTAATAATTATACTAAACAATACCAAACACAAGTAACACACCAGCAATGTTAAAATAATTGTTCGAGAAGCAATTATTAACGTTTTATAACTTAACACTTGAGTTTCAGCCAGTGCATGATAATAAGCCAGAAGGATGAATAATATTAGCAAAAAACAAGCACAACCATATACCCCGTACTTAAAAGTTTCAGAAAATTGATTTAATATTTCCAATATGGGTTTAAATGATATTTTTAATATGGGTTTAAATGGTATTTTTAATATATGTTTAAAATTTAAATTATTGATGAGTATTTTTAATATATGTTTAAAATTTAAATTATTGATGAATATTTTAAATCGCTTCAATCCTTCAATTCCAACAATAAAAAGAACGGAGATAAATATTATTGTCAATCCTATTATAAAAGCTAATATATTATAAAAAACGTACATACCATCACCCCACCCAAGCATGAACTAACACCATCTAAATCAATACCGCATCAAGAGTCATAACTGCAATACGGTGGATATTCTAGTTGATTCCGGATCAGTTTCTCCAAAGTATAATAACCTGCCCGCACTATTCGTTATTACTATCCTCAGCAACTTTTAGCTCTGGATAAAAAGCCTGGTGTTCATAGATAGTCGCAACTTCATTACCTGCTAGTAATTCAGCCTGCTTCATAACCGTGTCAATAGCCTGCTTCTGCTTGTCCGGCGGATATCCCCATTTATTCAAGGTTCGCCGTACCATAACAATAAGCCGGGATCGCACGCTTTCCTTTACGGTCCAGTCAATAGTGGCATTTTTCTTGATCTTCCACCTTTGCGGTTACCGTTTGCTCCAGAAGCCAGAATAGTATTTTCTACCGCCTTATTGACCGCGTAATACTGGTGATAACCGGCCAGCTTTTTCACCGTTTGAATCTGGATAATGCCGGTTTGCGGATCTTCAGTTTTGGATTTCTCAAAAACGATAAAATGACGGATCAGATCCAGAATGACATCTTTTTTCAGCATCCCTTTGATCAGTGTTTCAAGCTGCCCGATCAAGTGCGAGGCCTCGGATTTCCCATCCTGGGTTTTCCAGGCCATAAAGCGGGAATACCCGGCTGACAGCGAGCCCGCCTTGGCATCCAGGCCATCAGAAATGATAATTAACTCATTATAGGTAAATAGTGAGGGGATGGTCGCTTTGTAGGTCTGGATTTGCTCATAGGCTTTCGCTATAGTCGCGTTCTCATTAGCCGCGTTTTTCAGTTCGATCACCGCCAGCGGTAAGCCATTAATAAAGAGGATTACATCAGGGCGTTTGTTTTGATTGTTTTCTATTACAGTGTATTGGTTGACGACCAGGAATTCGTTGTTGGCCGGGTGTTCAAAATCCGCCAGCCATACCTTGTCGCCACCGATCTCCCCATTTTTGCGGTATTCCACATCGACACCGTCCACAAACATTTTATGAAACTCTTCATTATTGGTGACCAGGTCGGGGGATGATATACGCATTAGCTGCTTTAGTGCATCCTCCTGAGAATCATAGGGAATGGCAGGGTTAAACTTAGCAATGGCCGAGTGCACACGGTCTACCAGCACAACCTCCGCGTAGGATTGCCGCTCAGGTGTATCTCCATCCGGGGCGATCTGTGGACCGGGAATATATGTATAACCCAGGTTTTCCAGTTCTTCTATGGTCATTACTTCGATGTCGTTTTCGCAAAGCTTCGGCATAAGTCCTCCCCCCTTATTATACGGGCACGCGGAGTTCACCGCTGATTAGTTTAGGTAACAGAGTATTGCGTAAGGCTTCGAGGGTGTGGATTTTTTTATTGTTTGATTGTATTTTACCTAATATTGGTTTTGTTACAGTATTGAATGTTTCAACCAAGGTTATTGGAGGAATCAGGAATTCTAGTCCCTTTAAATTTTCTTGATTAATTTTGGGCTGAACTGCGCCCGTAATTATACTTGATATATTTAATTTTTTAAGATAATTGTATATATAATAGTTACTAAAAGGTTCTCTGGACTGTAAAACATGGGTATGATTATTAACCCAAAACTGCCCACTCACAAATTGTAGTACAGGAAATCCCTCTTTCGTTTCTACAGTGCCGTCTTCTCCCATTAATATATATTCTCCATCAAAAATGTATCTATTGATATAATCCATTATTGTAGCTGCACCGTAATATGGATAAAGCACTCCATCCTTCATTTTTTCTCGTTCAATACTAGATAATGGAATCCTCTTACTGTCATATATATCTATACAATCTCCAAATTTACCAATTTCCCACTCCTCACTTGCCCCTTCAATAAACCACTGCCTGAATATGGTTTCCGCCATGGCTTCCAGGGTTTTATTATTCCTGTGCAGCAGGTCTATTTTATCGTCAAGACTGCTGAGGATACCTGCAATGGCTTTTTGCTCAGGGATGGGAGGTATCGGCACTTCCATTTCCTTCAAAGATGTTAATGGTTGACCAATTGATGGGACGCCAACTTGTGATTCGTTTTTCAACAACTGGTATTGGCCATATTTTGATTTAAAAAAATAAAATAGAAAAACGTTATCGATCTTTGTTTGATCTACTGTCAGTTTCATTCCAGACTGCGAAATGATATATCTATGATAATTTGAGTTTTGTGGAATCAAGCCAATTTGCCCTAAGGTTCCTCTATGTGTAAAGACCAAATCCCCTCGCCTGCAATTACTTGATCTTAAAGCATCTGCTTTTTCTTCCGAAACATAGACAAAATCTTGATCAAAGAACTTATAGGTGTTTAAATTGTTTCCGCGAATAATAGGCACACCAGATTCCCTGAAATTATCCGAGGTAATGTTGGACCCAAACGGCCCCATTGATATAGCATATTTCTCTTGGCTCTTTATTTTGTCAATAATCTGCGAATCCCAGTCAATTGGTATTTTCCCAAATTCGGTTTCCTTCCACTCACTCATATATTAATCCCTATCTTCCGCAAGTTCTGGGCTATTGCTATGTCCAGCCTCTGTCCTTCTTCCATCTGCTGCCTGAGTTCCTGGCTTAAGGTCTTCACCCGTTCCTCAAAGTCAAAATCATCCTCATCATCAGCCAGGCCTATATATCGACCCGGGGTAAGCACATAGTCCAGAGCAGCCACCTCATCAATAGTTGCCGACTTGCAGAAGCCAGGTACATCAGTATAATTGCCATTAATATTACGCCAATTATGATAGGTGCCTGCGATTAAATCCAAATCCTCCCGGGTCAGTTCACGGGTACGACGGTTAATCAGCGTTCCCATATTATGCGCATCTATAAACAGGATTTCTTTTTGCCGATTGCGGTAACCGCCGTTGGCTTTGTCGCGGGATAAAAACCACAGAGAGGCTGGAATCTGGGTATTCAAGAAAAGCTTGGTCGGCAGATTTACTATACAATCCACCAATCCCGCTTTAATAATATTTTTGCGTATTTCCCCCTCGTTGTTGGTCTTTGATGAAAGTGATCCTTTCGCTAAGACAAAGCCTGCCACTCCTTTGGGAGAAAGGTGATAAAGGAAGTGTTGAATCCATGCAAAGTTGGCGTTTCCGACCGGCGGTGCGCCGTATTGCCAGCGACCGTCAGTACGCAATTGGTCCCCACTCCAATCACTATCATTAAACGGTGGGTTAGCAATCACAAAATCAGCCTTTAAATCTTTGTGGGCGTCATTCATGAACGAGCCTTCGTTATTCCATTTCACATTGCTGCTGTCAATCCCTCTGATAGCCAGGTTCATTTTGCACAGGCGCCAAGTGGTCTGGTTGCTCTCCTGCCCGTATATAGAAATCCGGTCAGCCAGATTCAGAGCCAAACCTTTATCCTTGCCTTTTTGGTAGTGATCACTATGGGCTTTAATAAATTTCTCACTCTGCACAAACATTCCGCCGCTGCCACAGCAGGGATCAAAGACCCGGCCCTCATATGGTTCGAGCATTTCTACCAATAGCTCGACAACACTGCGCGGCGTATAGAATTGTCCGCCCTTCTTACCTTCAGCCAGGGCAAATTGACCTAAAAAATATTCATACACCTGACCGAGTACATCCTTGCTTCGGGCCTGGGCATCACCCAGAGCAATGGTGCCAACTAGGTCTATCAAACCGCCCAGTGATTGCTTATCTAGATTCGGGCGGGCGTATTGTTTGGGCAGTACCCCTTTTAACGATGGGTTATCCTTCTCAATCGCATCCATGGCATCATCAACATCCTTGCCAATGGTAGCCAGTTTAGCCCGCCCTTGCAGATACTCCCAGCGCGCCTGGGGCGGAACATAGAATACATTCTCCGCCCGGTATTCATGGATATCTTCCGGGTCGGCACCTTCAAATTCGCCTTTGCCCTCCACTAATTTGGAGTGCAATTCCTCAAAGAATCAGATATGTATTTTAAAAATACCAGCCCCAGAACAATATGTTTATATTCGGAAGCGTCCATGTTCTTGCGCTGTTTGTCTGCCGCCTTCCATAGAATCTGCTCCAAGGTTTCATTGCTCTCTTTTTTTGCTTTGACTTTTGCCATTAATACTGCCTCCTAAAATGTTTCGGATATGTCAACTTCCAATGATGTTAATATAAATCTCCCGAACCGCCTAACCTCCGTAAAGCTTTTAATGCTGGATTCATCAGTTGGTCAAATGCCGGTACTTGAGGACTTTTTCTTTTCAATAAACATCGCCTTTCACTATTGAAAGTTTTGAACAAATTGATTAAATATTATTTATCCATAATATTCTAAAATCCTTTTAATTGGATGTGTATTCTGTAAGACACCTGGAATTGAATAGATCGTAGGGTTTAACGTAGTGAAGGATGTGTCCGGAACAGAGCGGAACTACGGAGGGTTATGCAGTGGAGGACATGCTACGGAGCGGGCCAGGGGCTTGGCCCGGTAAACGCAAAAATGAGCAATAACAAAGAGCAGAAAAAGAAAAGTACCGAAAGCCTTAAACCTTCGGTAAATTCTTAGCTTGAATTGGTACCCGAGGCCGGGGTCGAACCGGCACGATGTTGCCATAGCGGGATTTTAAATCCCGCTACCCAAGTCCGTATTTACTTAGTTTTCTATACAAAGCCGAACTATGAATTCCCAGTGTTTTTGCAGTTTGCGCCCGGTTGCCCCCGGTTTCCTGCAAAACCTGAATGATCATCTGCTTCTCAATTTTCTCTATCAAGTCGGGCAGGGTGGTCTGCCCATTATCAAGTATCTCTATCTTTGAATATTTCCTCTCTCCGGTTGGCCCAAGCAAGGAAGGAAAATGCTCTGCAGTTATATAATTGGCATCACTCATATTAGCCAAATTAATAGCACGCTCCAAAAGATTTTCCAGTTCCCGGACATTACCCGGCCAGGAATACTCGCTGAGAATTTTTAAAGTCTCCGGAACCAACTGCCGGGTCGGGGTTTTTAAACAATTGCTGATGCGTGCGATGAGGTCTCCAACCAGCCAGGGCAAGTCTTCCAAACGATTTCTCAAAGGTGGAATGTTCAGCCTTACCACATTCAAACGATAGTAAAGGTCCTCCCGGAATTCCTGTTTGCTGACCATCTGCTCCAGGTCGCGGTTGGTTGCCGCAATAACCCGGACATCAATAGGGATGGGGTTGGTTCCCCCAACCCGTTCGATAATTTTTTCCTGCAGCACTACCAGCAGTTTGGTCTGCATGGTCAGAGGCATATCCCCTATTTCATCTAAAAATATAGTACCGCCTTTAGCCAGTTCAAACTTACCCGGTTTACCTCCTTTTTTGGCACCGGTAAAAGCTCCCTCTTCATAGCCAAAAAGCTCAGATTCCAGAAGGTTTTCAGGTAAGGCGGCACAGTTAATTCTTACAAAAGGATTGGAACGGCGGGCGCTTTCATTATGTATAGCCTGGGCAAACAACTCTTTGCCAGTTCCGCTTTCTCCGGTAATCAATATCGTTGATAAACTTTGCGAAAGCTGCCGGGCTATAGACTTGGCAGTTAAGAATTCACGGCTGGTGCCAATTAAGTTTTCAAATTTCCATTTGGCACTATAGATCTGGCTTACTTCATTTTTATATAAATGAAGTTCCTTTTCCATATCCTGAATTTTTTGGGTTAATATTTTAGCCGCCGACATGTCAAGGAATAGGCTCTGCCCAATGGCCCCTATTATCTCGCCGTTTTTTAATATAGGCATGCGGGTAACTATGGTATCCCGTCCTCTAATCGGCCATATATCAGCTTTATCTATCCGTCCGGTTCGTAAAACCTCCGGGAGTTCAGAATGAGGTAATATTTCCAGTACATATTTGCCAATTACCTCTTCCTTTTTCATTTCCAAAATATCCAGAAATGTCTGGTTCATAACCGTTATAAAACCTTCTTTGTCAACAATCACATAAGCCATGTAGGGACTCTCAACAAGCCCTTCCAACATAGCTGAGAATTCTTTTTCCGTTTCCTGCAGTTTTTTCATCAGGATCTTGGCTCCTGACATATCTAAAAACAGGCTGTTGGCAATTGCTCCGATTATTTCACCATTTTTTATGATGGGGAAACGTGAGACAATTGTATCCCGCCCTTTTACCGACCAAATATCTGCCTTTTCGATCCGCCCGGTCCGTAATACATCAGGCAGTCCGGAGTCTGGTGTAATATCCATAATATGTTGTCCGACCACATCCGCCTTCTTCATTTCCAAAATATCAAGGTAAGTTTGGTTCATGGCCGTAATATATCCATCCCGGTCAACAATAACATAGAACATATAGGGGCTTTCAATAAGTCCCTCCAAAATTGAAGTAATTTCATATGCTGAAAGGTTCACCACGGGGAATTCACCTCCTCCAGACACCGGCAATTTCCAATTTAGACAACCTTTGCGCCTATAATACTGACTTCAACATCTTTATTAATATCCCTTCTTTTTTCAAAAAGGGAACTTTTTATTGAATAGTGATAATCTGCATGTAAGTTAATTTTGAAAGAGTTCAAGGTGAGCAATGACATTTGCATAAATAAACAGTTTAATTACTATGGCATGCTTAAAATCAACAGCTACAAATATATGATTTGCGGAATTAACGAATTATTACTTATTCCCATAAATATGTAACTACCCTCTTTGCCCAGACGGGGAAGTGAAGGGCTGCCCGGGTTTATAAGCCACATATCACCCACCTTCTCGCAGCAGGGAACATGGGTATGCCCAAAAATAACGACGTCGGCCCCCAGTTCCTGACCGCGGAAATAAAGCGAGTTCAAACTCCTTTTTACCCCGTACTGGTGCCCGTGGACTATGTAAAAACGTTTACCCGCCAGTTCCAGTACCTGCTCCTGCGGGATGCTGCTGCGGGGGTCGCAATTACCGGTCACTCCGCTGTAATTAAGTTCAAGATGGTGGGCAAGTCTTTTGGCATCTGCGAAATAGTCACCGGTAAAAATCAGGTACTCCGGTTTCAGTTTTTCCAGTTCCTTTTTAATTTTTTCAATTTTACCATGGGTATCACCCACTACAGCAATCCGCACCTGATAACCTCCGTTAATAGGCGATAGGCAGCAGTTTCCTGTCCCGGCACTATCGAAAAAGCTCCAATATCAAGGGCCGGGCTTTTTCAAGGGCTTTTCCGCGATGGCTGATCCGGTTTTTTTGTTCCGGTGAAAGTTCGGCAAAAGTACAGGTGAAAGCATCGGGTACAAAAAGCGGGTCATAGCCAAATCCTCCGCTGCCGGACGGTTCGAAAGCTATATTGCCTTCACAGCTTCCTTCCACGGTTTTAACCTTACCTGCAGCATCGCTCAGCGCTATAACACAGACAAAGCGAGCGGTTCTTTTTTCCGGTTCCACATCCGCCATCAGCTTTAATAGTTTTTGATTGTTCTGCAAATCATCTGCAGCTTCACCTGCAAAACGCGCCGAATATATCCCCGGCTGCCCGTTCAAAGCATCCACTACCAGACCTGAATCATCGGCCAGGCAGGGCAAACCGCTGGCTACAGCCGTTTCTACCGCTTTCTTTATAGCGTTTTGAGAAAATGTCTCACCATCCTCAATAACCTCCGGTAAAGCTGGAACTTCATCAAGGGTAATAATTTGAATATCCAAATCATTAAGTATTTGCTGGAGTTCTTTCTTTTTCTTTTGATTACGGGTAGCCAGTAATAATTTGCGAGCCATCCTAAACTTCAACTCCGATAATGCTTTTCTGAACAGCAATCAGTTCTTTAATGCCTTTCTCGGCCAAAGCCAGCAAGCTTGCCAGTTCATCTTTGCTGAATACCGTACCTTCACCAGTTCCCTGTATCTCAACAAACTCACCCCGGCCGGTCATAACCACATTCATATCCACATCAGCCCGGGAATCCTCGGAGTATTCGAGGTCAAGAACCGGAACTCCCTCAACAATACCTACACTAACCGCCGCCAGATAATCCCTAATTGGGATACTGCTTATCAGGCCCTTTTCCTGGAGCTTCTGGCAAGCCAGATACAGTGCAACAAAAGCTCCGGTTATAGAAGCGGTTCTGGTCCCCCCATCAGCCTGAATAACATCACAGTCAATCCAGATCGTGCGCTCACCTAAAGCATCCATGTCGACCACCGCCCGCAGTGACCGGCCAATAAGCCGCTGAATTTCAGAGGTGCGGCCACTGATCTTACCGCGGCTGGCTTCCCGTTGAGTCCTGGTCTCGGTGGACGCCGGCAAGAGGGAGTATTCCGCAGTAACCCAGCCCTGGCCGCTGCCCTTAAGGAAGAACGGCACTTTCTCCTCAATCATAGCCGAGCATAAAACCCTGGTCTCCCCGGATTCGACCAAAACCGAACCATCGGGATGCTTGATAAACCCCGGGGTAATTTTTACTGCGCGCAACTGGTCATTTAATCGATCATTAGGTCTAGTCATTTTTTACCTCCGTTTTTTTCTTCTGATCTGTATATATCATTTCCTTTAATATCTATAGCCACAATACAGGGAAAACATTTAATCCTCCTTTTCTCCATATATACAACAACCTATGGCACCATTTAGCTGGGGCTCCTTTAAACCACGGACCTCACGCCCGGATTCGCGGGCAATAATCGATGCAAGAGCTGAATTCCTGGCCCCGCCTCCGGAGAGCAGAATTATATCGCTTTTGAGCTTCTTCAGCATTGAAGCCACCCGACGATATAGAGCATAATTTACGCCGGCGGCCAGATGGGAAAGCGGATGCCCTTCAACTATTTTAGCTATTATTTCAGTCTCGCCAAATATGGCACAGGTGGAGTTAAGCTCCACCGGATCCTGCTGACAGGATGACAACTCTTCCAGACTCATACCCAAAACAGCCGCCATATTTTCCATATAACGCCCGGAACTGGCGGCACAACGGTCATTGGTCAGAAAATCAACCGCCCGTCCTTCCCGCACCTTTACAACCTTGGTATCCTGTCCGCCAATATCCAGCAGAGTAAAATCGCCTAATGTACCTTGATAAACCGCTCCCGCAACATGGGCTTGAATTTCCGGAATCTGCACTGCCCCCTGTACTTGTACCGCTATTTTGCCATAGCCAGTGGCTACCACCCGGTCATCATTAAACCCCAATTGTTTAAAATCCAGGGTCAGCATTGATTGCGAACGCCATTCAGCATAGTCGGTATCCGGCGGATATCCGGAATGCTGCCCCAACCGGGCGAATTTCCGGTAAAAATCGATAGTATCGAATATAGCCCGCTGAGTTATAATGCCATCCTGCATCTGTATTATTTTAACTGATCTTGATCCCAGATCAATTCCTATCAACAAAAAACCTCCACTTTCGAGGGGTAAACGTCTCACACTTTACCCCTCACCTTTTAAGCATATTAACAAAAGATTCGAGGCGCATGCGGGTTCTGGCATCTACTTTGCCCGGCTTGTCTCCTTCAATCGTCAAGAAAGGCAATTTCAATTTTTCACGGTAGATAAGGTCTTCAATCTGGCGGAAACAAAAAGTCTGAGTGTAGTGAATAATGCCGTCAATGTTCCTCCGGGCCACCTGTTCCTCAATATCCTTTAAGCGTGCAAACGCTCCGTAAGGATAAGTGTAAGCCAGATATTGATCTACTATATCATCCTCATCGAACGGCATAGAAAACTGGCGCTGTACCTCATTAAACACCACCCGGGCACCCATTGATTCCAGGGCATCGTAAATATCAGGAAATATAGGCGGAACTCCTATATAGGCCAAACGAACTTTTTCTTCAAAAGGCTGACGCTGACGAGCCTTTTCAATTAAACTCTGCAATTGACTGGCAAATTGCTTGGGATTACCGTTAAAATCACTGGAGGAAACTAAAAAATAGTGGTTTTCGAAGCCGCTGATCAGGTTGTCCCGCCAAGTCATAAGGTCAAGTTCACTGCAAAGCCGGCGCACCTTATCCAGTTCCGATTTGACCTTAATCACTTGAGCTTCATTTACCTGGAAATAATTCATTAGTTTTTTTATCTGCGCCTTGAGCATTTCCCGATCGCGGTCAAAAGGAAAGGCAAAGGGGATTATATTAAGCCCCCGGAGCTGCAGAGTTTCCATCAGAGCCTGGGTATTGCTGCAATCCCCCTGCATTACTGCTATTATGGCTTCCATATCGTTTTCCAGGCTGGTGCTGTACAAACCTTTAATCCAGCCGCAGGTATTGCGGGGGTATCCGGCTTCTTCGGCAGACTCCACCAAGGTCTGGGGCCTCTGTGCACTTATAAAAAGGTTGTTTAAATCCACCGGGACTTTGCCTGCGGCAAGAATTACCTCCACCGGTATACTGGTGGTAAAAGCAACTTTATTCATTACAAAACCTCAATCCAGGTTTAACTTGTTTACTTGTTTTATCGTATCTCCCAGTAATTTGCCTACTTTATAAAACGAATCATCCTGACCGCTGACAAAAAACTCCCCGTTGGGGCTTTCATTGCTTTGGTTCAGCAGTCCTTGCCGCTTCAATATATCAGCAAGCTCGTCTATAGTCTCACAAGCCGGGTCAACCAGGGTTACCTCCGATCCGGCATATTCTTGAATCAAAGGAGCCAGAAAAGGGTAATGAGTACAGCCTAATACTATAGTATCCACGCCCTTTTCCATTAAAGGTTTAAGATATTCGGCCACCGCTTCTCTGGTTTCCTGGCCTTCCAAGCTGCCGTCTTCAACCATAGGCACGAAACGAGGGCAAGCTACTTCCAAAATCTCGTGGTTAGGGCTTATTTTCTTTATTTCCCCGGTATAAGCCAGTGTATTTACGGTTGCCCGGGTGGCAAGAACACCTATTTTGCCGTTTTGGGTGCGACGGGCTGCGGTTCTGGCCCCGGCTTTTACCACACCCAGCAAAGGAAGATCATACTGCCGGGATATTACTGGCAGGGTTACCGATGAACTGGTACCGCACGCTACTATTATGGCTTTTACATTTCTGCCGATTAAATAGGAAATAATTTTGTGCGCATAAGTAAACAATTGCTCTTCTGTTTTGCTGCCATAGGGCACATGGGCGGTATCGCCATAGTAAATAAAACTCTCCCGGGGAAGCTTATCCAGCAGGGTTTTTACTACCGTCAATCCGCCCACACCAGAATCAAAAACACCAATGGGCTGGTTGCTTTCCAATACTTACACCTCTTTTATTGTATCTGCATTCCTAAATAATTTATCACTTTTACTGGATATATTCTATAACGAGGGCAAAATATGTCCTCCGCTTCTTTAAGTGGTCGTCATCCTATTGATTAAACAGGCGGCAGGTTCATCCCTACCTCGTTGCAGCAGTGTGTTGAAACTGCTCCCCAGTTTCTTCTGTTGCTTAAACGAGGGCAAAATATGTCCTCCGCTTCTTTAAGTGGTCGGGTTCCTATTGAGAAAAAGGACGGCGGGTTTTTATCTCCCGCCTCGTTGCAGCCGTGTGTTGAACCTGTTCCACAGTTTCTTCGGATGCTTAAGATTCTGTGATAAAGTATATGTTTTAACTACTGATTCAAAACCGGTTTAACCGGAGATGACAAGTCTATTCCTCCATTGATGCTTTCGACCATTTGACCGTCAATCATAAAACTTACCCCCTCAATAGTAGGAAACTGCCCCAAACTATTGCTTATCGCTTGTACCATCAGTTTTTCTTCCTGCTCACTTTTTATACCCCGGACCTTGGCATTCAAATCAACCACACATATCCCATCGGTTCTAATATTTATGTCCCGCAAGGCAGTTCCAGCCGGAAAAACTGGTGAGAATTCCTTGGATTGGGGGCCTTTGATTAATTCTTCCATGGTTTTTCTGGCTATGGCTTGAGTCTTGGCAACCGTCCGGTTCTCAACTGCCAGTTCCTCTTGGCCTGAACGGGCAAAATATAATTTAATGGTTACCGTTTCACCGCTGGGGCTCTTGGGAGCAGGGTCTTTAACCTCCTGAGTTTTAACCTCCTGCTTTTTTGGATTTTCCGGAACCAGTTTGATTAAATCCTGCCAGGCTTTACTGCTCGCAGGCGGGGAGGAACAACCTCCGCTGATCAAACAAACTGCCAGAATAATGACTGCAAGACCTATAATAATTTTTCTGCCCATAATTCCGAACCTCCCCATAATATTCCTGTTCTAAGATACGAGGTTAGTCCCAAAATTATGCCCGCCAATTGCTGCAGGGTTCTGAAATTTAACGCCAATTCGGTTCTGCTGCGCAAAGTCACAAAAGCCAAACCACTATTGTTTTAGAACGCTTAGAACTGGGCTTAAAATCTGTTCCTCCAATTCCTGTGTCTATCCCCCCTGCCAAAAACTGTTTACAAATTTTAGTTCCTAATATATACTTTAGAAACCAAATAAAATTATCTGGTTTCCGAAGGGAGTTGCGCAAATGAAGGAAAGAATTATGGAATCAGCCTGGAGACAGATCATGAAGTATGGTGTACGGCGCTTCACTATCCAGGACATCGCCTCGGATATCGGCATCAGCAAAAAGACCATATATGTGCATTTTGAAGGTAAGGAAGCTATTATTCAAAGCCTGGTGAAAAAGTTTACGGAAGAAGACAGGCTTGCCCACTGTGAGATCATGGAAAAAGAAGCAGACTTTTTCGAGAAGGTCGATGCACTGATCGATTCCGAAGTTCACAGAAAAATCACTTCAAGCTTTATGGCCGACCTCAATCGTTTCTATCCCAGCATATTTGAGCAGTTTATCAAGGAAGACGATTTTCACCGGGAAGTATTCACCGATCTTATGAATGAGGCAGTCAAGGCGGGAATCGTAAGACAGGATATTCACCCCGAAATTATGATTTTTATTGTGGAGAGAACCATGGAAGCCTACAGCGATCCCAGTTTTCTCAGGATCTGCGACATCAGTCTGCAACAATGCCTGCACATGCTAAAAGACCTTTTGCTCTACGGCATTTTGGAACCGAACGCACGCCGGGGAGGTGAAACACCGTGAAAAAGCATTGGGGGGTAAGGCTTTTTTTACTGCTGCTGGCAGCCGGGCTGGTAGTTTACGGAGCCTTTAGCCGGGGTAAAACCGAACCCGGTATATCTCAAGCCCAACAAGCTGTCAGTGTGAGAATTACGACGGTCAAGCAAATTCAAAAGGAAAACATACAGACTTTCACCGGCACGGTCGATGCTTATGAAACCGCGCTAATCAGTCCTAAAGTGGACGGCCGGGTGGAAAAGCTGCTGGTTGATAACGGCTGTCAGGTAAAAGCAGGGCAGCCCCTGGTAGAACTGGATAGCCGCGATTACGACAACAGCCTGGCTATCAGCCGGAGTGCACAGCAGAAAGCCGATGCTGCTCTGGCCAACCTCAGTCTAAACTATGAACGCTGCCTGCAGCTCTTTAATAGTGGTGCTTTATCAAAGAAAGACCTGGACGATCAACAGGCCAGCCTGGATATGGCAAAAGCTGATGCGGCTGCGGCTGCGGCTGCTCTTGCTCTTGCTCAAGATTCTGTTGGCAACACCCATATTTGTTCGCCAATAGCAGGAGTGGTTGCAGATCGCCAGGCCGATCTCGGCCAGGTCTTGGAGGCAGGAACCCCTCTGATGACCGTCCATGATTTATCATCGGTATTTGTAAAGATTAATGTGCCGCAACGCGAAATGTCGGTAATAAAACCGGGGTTAAAGGCTGCAGTTACGGTTGATACATATCCGGGAAGGGTTTTTGATGGAACCGTCACTGATATTAATCCTAATGCCGACCCCAGTGCCCGGGTGTTTATGTCCCGGATTAAGCTTTCCAATTCTGAAGGCTGCTTAAAACCGGGCATGTTTGCTCAGGTTAGCATTACCACCGGCAAAGCTGTTCAAGTAGTGGCTGTTCCCTCCTATACACTGACCGGTACTTCAGACCGGTATTACGTTTTTGTGCCCGAAAAAGGCCGGGGGAGATCGCAAGAGGTGAAAATTGGAGCCATAATCGGCTCAATGGTGGAAATCAAATCCGGATTGCAGGCGGGTCAGAAGATTGTGGCCAGCAATGTCAACAAGTTAAAGGACGGCGACCGGATCAAAGTGGTCGGTGAACAGGGGGAATAAAAAATGTTTCTTACTGAATTAAGTTTGAAGCGACCGGTCCTGGCTACCGTTTCCATACTGGCTTTGGTGGCTCTGGGAGTAATTGCTTACCTGACCCTGAGTATCAGCGACTGGCCGGAAATGGAATTCTCCTATGTAACCGTTACCATTGTTCAGCCCGGAGCTTCACCGGAACAGATGGAAACGGGGGTTGCCCAAGAATTAGAAGAAGCCATGACCCAGATATCGGGTGTCAAACATGTCTTCACCACCGCACGTGAGGGTGTGGTCATAGTTTGGGCTGAATTTGCACTGGAGAAGGAACCACAGGAGGCAGTTCAGGATGTCCGCGACAAATTAGGTCTTATCCGCAGCGATTTGCCAGAGGGTATTGAGGAACCCATTATTACTCGTTATGACCCCACCGTTTCGCCTATAATCACCCTCGCGGTTTCTGGGGAGCGATCGCTAAAAGATATAAGCGAGTTGGTTGATGAAAAAGTGAAAAGACGCCTGGAAACAATTTCCGGAGTAGGGGCAGTTAATATCCTCGGCCGTGAAAAAAGAGAGATTCAAATTCTCCTGGATCTTAACAAAATGAAAGCCTGCAATTTATCTGTCGTTGAAGTAGTTGGCAGCCTGCGGAATCAAAATCTTGAAATACCCGGCGGCAGCCTGAATTCAAAAGAGAATAAAATCAACCTCCGGATTACCGATAAATTGATCCGGGTGGATGATTTCGAACAATTGCCGATAGCCAAAAGAGGTGGCAGCCAGTTATATGTTAAGGATATCGCTACCGTTGTGGATGGGATAAAAGAGCGGCAGGAGCTGGTCCGTTATCAGGGACAGCCGGCGGTGGGGCTGGAGATTATTAAGCAATCCGGGAACAACACGGTGAAAGTTGCCGACCGGGTAAGAAAAGAGATTAGCGCTTTACAAAAGGAACTGCCACCCGGAGTTAAGCTGGAGGTAGTTCGCGACAACTCCGTGGGAATACGCAACATGGTAAGAGATGTAAGCAGGACCCTATTTGAAGGCGGCATCCTGGCGGTTTTGATCATATTTATTTTTCTGCGCAACCCGCGCAGCACCTTGATTAGTGCAATATCCATTCCCACCTCGATCATAGTCTCGTTTACAATTATGAAAGTAATGGGGTTCAGCCTTAATACTATGACTTTAATGGCCCTTTCCTTGTCCATCGGTCTTTTAATTGATGATGCCATTGTGGTTGTTGAAAACATCAACCGCCATCTGGAAATGGGAAAAACTCCCGTGCTGGCGGTTCGCGATGCCAGCACGGAGATTGGTCTGGCGGTAATGGCTACTACATTTACAGTTGTAGCGGTATTTTTGCCGGTGGGAATGATGACCGGTGAAATCGGGCAGTTTTTCAAGCAGTTCGGCATTACGGTGGCTTTCAGTGTACTGGTTTCACTACTGGTTGCTTTCACCCTGGTGCCTTTACTGGCCGCACATTTTCTTGATATGGAAAATAAGGGTATAGGCGGTCGGCTCGGTAGAGTTCTGGAAAGATTTAACCGGGGATTCGAAGAACTTGCTCAAAATTATGTTAAATTTTTAAGGTTAGCCTTGCAGCACCGCTGGCAGACTATAAGCATAGCAATCATATTGTTTGTTGGCAGCCTGACTCTGGTCCCTTTGCTGGGTTCGGGTTTTGTACCTTCTGCCGATCTGGGCGAGGTCAATGTAATAGCTGAACTTGATTCCGGTGTGAACCTGGAAAAAGCACGGCGGACAGCCGGGGAAATCGAAAAATTGCTGCGCAGTTACCGGGAAGTAGAAAGAGTGTACTCTACTATTAATACTGATCAGATTCATATATTTGTTAAGGTGGTAGACAAAGGTCAGCGGGAAAAGGATATTCGAGAAATAGCGGCTGATATGCGCCGGAAACTAAGCCAAATGCCGGGTGTCAGGGCCTCTATGGCATTTTTCCAGGCGGGTATGCTCGAAGAAAAGGATTGGGAATTCCGGGTCCAGGGTGAAGACCGTGAAAAACTGCAAATCTATGCTGAACAGGCGCAGCGCATTTTAGAAAGCATCCCCGGAGTAGTTGATGTAAGCAGCAGCTATAAACCTGGCAAACCGGAAATAAAAATCAAAGTTGATGAAGTGGCAGCAGGTGATCTGGGGGTGAGTACCGGACAGATTGCGGATGTTATTAATACATTGTTTACCGGGACAGTGCTTGGCCAATATCAGCAGGCAGATAAACGTATTGATGTACGCCTGCGCTTATCTGAAGAGCAGCGGGAGGACGTAACCGACCTTGAACAGATCTACCTTCCGGGGTCCTTTGATGCGGCCCGGGGAGCTCAGGGACCGTTGCTGACCTTAAGCCAGGTGGCCCAAACCCAGTTTTCCACCTCGCCTTCAGAACTAAATCGTTCCGACCGGTACAAGGATATAATTCTGTCGGGAAATCTGGATGGTATTACACTGGGCGAATTAAATAATATCTTCCTGAAGAAGGTGGAAAAAGAGATCAAGCTGCCTAAAGGCTACCGCATGTATGCAGGCGGAGATTCCGAGCGTATGGAAGATACTTTTAGCTCCATGATTATGGCATTGATTACCGGCATCCTGTTTATATTCTTTATTCTGGCCGCCCAATTTGAAAGCTATATCGACCCACTTTCGATTATGCTGTCACTCCCCATGGCCATTATCGGAGCCATTCTGGGTTTATTGATAACCGGCAGCGACTTAAACCTGGTTTCCATGATTGGCATTATAATGCTGATGGGTTTGGTAAGCAAAAACGCCATACTTCTGATCGATTTTGCCAAACGTTCACGAGCGGAAGGCTTGGAACGTGATGAGGCATTGCTGCAGGCTGCCGGGATTCGTTTGCGGCCTATTTTGATGACGACTACCGCTATGATCTTCGCCATGATCCCCCTGGCCCTTAGCCTGGGAGCGGGATCTGAACAAAGGGCTTCTATGGCCCATGCTATAATTGGCGGTCTAATTACCTCTACATTACTGACTTTAATCGTAGTGCCTGTTACATATACTCTGTTCGATGACTTGAAAAACCGCCTGACTCGATTTAGAAAGCCTGGGACTGCAAAAATCGATGAAAGCTATTAGTAGCTACAACGCAAAAAAAGAGAATACCAAGTGGTATTCTCTTTATGAAGGAGGAGTTATTAAAACAAATCAAGGATTGTCTACCCTTGATTATGCCTTCAAGGTTATTATTATATAAATTTTAACAAAATATTAGGAAAAATGTCAAGGGTAAATCGCGGTTTTTCGCCGATTATGCCATTCTTTTGTCGTTTTCCAGCATATTTTTCTTTTCATGACGAACGATATTAATAAGGTTTTCCTTATTAAGATCATCCACCAGATAAAGCGCTCCCCCCGCCTTGTTAGCAAGCTTTTCCATGTAGAAACGATTGGACTCCAGCCCGATGCATATAAAATGAATTTTATTTTCCAGTATTTCATTGGCTGCAGATAAGGCATCGGCTTGCGCATCCATGGTCCATAATGGAATATTCGGTATACCGTCAGTTATGAGAACCAGCAAGGGATTTTTAACCTTGTTGTTCTTAATCAGATTGACTGCGGCTACGATTCCATCTGCCAGCGGGGTAAGCCCGGCTGGACTTATAGTTGATAATCCTTTGTTCAAAACATTCTGGTTGCGGGTAAAGGGCACTACCACTTCACTGTTGCGCTCCTGAAAGGTGACTACGGCCACTTTCTCTTTACCTGACAGAAGCAGATTCTGGGCCAGATAACAGGCTGCCTGCCGCTTATCTCCCGCCATACTGCCGCTGGCATCAATTAAAAGACAGACATCAATGGGAACATAGGTCTTTTTGGTGTAGTGATGCAAGTCTTCTTTCTTGATGGTAAAACGTCCGTCATTTCTCAAAAAACTGTTTTTAGTTGCCTGAATTATGGTTTCCGGTACCGCCAAATCGCCCGACCAGTTTTTATCCGGATTGTTGATCGTCTTATTGCGGTTGGTAAACTCCACATGGGAACTCTTATTCTCGGTCGAGCCCAATTTGCGAAACTTGCTGCTACCGCCCGAGGGCATTTTGCGCATATTCCGCCGGATCTCAGTTTCCAGCTCACATTTGTGATTGATTACAAAATCTTTCAGCTTATAACCATTCTTGGTCAAAACTTTGCCCAGAATGGTATCCTTCATTAATCCCAATTCTTCCAACTGTTCGAGGAAGTGTTCCACATCTCCCCATTTTTTCTTCTGTTGTTCTATGCCCTTGCGTTTAAAAATATTGGTAGAGTAGTTTTCCATAAATTCTTCAATTTCATCCACACCACCAAATTTCTCCGCCAACTTGAGAATCAGTTGGTTAACATTTTCTTTATCAGGCAATTGATGAGCATTCTGGCCTTTAAAGTTTTTCCAGGGCAATTTGATGTAGCCGGCAAAACTTTCTTCCTGCTGCTTTTGATTGCCATGGATTATATTGCGCACTTTGGACAATTTTAGCTCTGATGCAAGAATGACTTCCTCCACAGTTTCAGCAATAAGATAAACCAAGTAATATTCTTCGCGATTTAAACGTGCCAGTACATGAATGTGGTCCCAGCCTTCCTCACCTGCCGTATAAGGCTTTACACTATCCTGGTAAAGTTCAAATACTACTCCTTTACCGGCGTTGCTTACCACCATAATCTTTTTGGCATATTCGAACACAGTTTTCATTCGTTCATCTTCGGCAAACTGCAACTGAGGATCTTTTTCCAAAAAGTAATCATCCAGCGCCCAAATAATGCCCTTGGCTATTTGGCGGGGATCAACACTCCCCGGTTGATGATATACATCAATATGGACTATCTGGTTGGGCTCCACATAATCCAAATAGGTTTTTCCCGCATCGCGGTTAATCAAGACCTTTATCTGGCCTTTAACTCTTTTTTCCGGCATCCGGGCATGGGCATGAAGGCTGACTACCGTACTCTCACCAAGCCTTACACCCTGATTTTGTCCAAAATAAAGGCTTAAATAGTTACCAACAGATGCAGATTTGTCAACATTAGTTTGTTCACCCAGCATAAGACCTACCCCCTTTACATTAAGTTGGGGTTAAGGTTTTCTCGGTATTCACCAGTTCCCCACGGCTCATATCCTTGAGGGGTCGGGCAACCTGTTGGAAATAATCTGCTGATTCTTCCTCATCCTTTTTGTTTTTCTTGCTCTTAAAGCTCAATATGCCTTCTTTAGCGCCCTTGGTATCGACATCATTAATCATGCGCACCAGCACATCGCCGTTTACACGATGTTTGAGAACCAGTGGAATCATATCGGTGACATCACTGATGGCTGCCTTATCACGGCCCTTGATTACGCTGTGCAGCAATGCACCCTGCTGCATAGCCTCAGTAGCCCTGATACTTTCAAGATTATGTTTGATATAAAGACGAGAAATATAATTGCGCAAAAAGTCCGGCAGGTCACTCTGGGAATAAATCTCCGCCCATTTGATTATTTTTTGGCGATAAACATCATTCTGGGCTTCATCCTCTTTACTTATCTGCTGCTTTTTGGCCTGGCTTACTTTAAAAGTATGTGAATTTTCCTTAAGAATGCGAGATATTGCATCTACTGAATCAGGCCTGCCCATGTAATAGACCATGTCAAAACGGTCGGAAAGCTGTCTCCTGATCTCCTCCAAGGGGCCAGGTTCTTCATCAGGATTTGAAGCAGCCCAAACCGAAACACTTACTGGTATTTCAACTACTGGTAAGCCAGCTTCTTCAATCTGAATATGACCAGGTTTATTTCCCATTACATCAAGCAATATATCAGTGATTTCCGGTGAGGTATCCGCCAAACGGTTAATTTCATCAATAAAGATTATTCCCCGGTGGGCTTGCGGAATTAATCCCGGGAGCAAACGGGCTTCCGGGTGAAGCGGATCGGTTAATTTGGCCAAGTCTATACTTCCGGCTACGGTGCCAACCTTGGCCGACTGTGATATTTCTAAAAATGGCATAGGTATTTCTTCGGTGCCGAGTGCCAAGATTTCATCCGCACTCATGTTTTTGTGCTGTGGACAGTGAGGTTCGCTAGGATCACAGTTATATATGCAACCTTTAATACGAGTAATCCGAGGCAATATTCCGCGCGCTGCTCTTGCGATAGTAGTCTTACCGGTCCCTCTGACTCCCTCCGCATGAACATGCAAGGGTTCCCCAACATAACTAGAGACTATTGACATTATGGTTAAATCAAATAGGGGCTCATTTCCTTCATAACGTTCAAGCTTATAAAACGGTATCATGGGCCTCACTCCAATCTCATGCCTAATAATTCGTCAAAGTTTCAAACTATTACGCTCCTCTCCCTGATTAGGAATACTAAAAAGTTCAAATGCTATTCTTGTGTCACCAGTTTTACAAATATGTTACTTTCCGAACTAAATACCTATCTGCTTATCTTTTTAATTATCCCCCTTTCCGAACCATTTATTTCTAACCGAGCTTTTTAATTACTCTTAGTATAGTTTATTTTGTGATTTTTTTCTCTATGTTAGCTACAATTCGTTTAATAACGCGGATACTTTGCATTAGCTTCAATCTCTGCTGTTTAATTTATGGGTTGACTTAAAATATCTTTATGTAATAAAATTAACGTTGCGATAAAAGCCTTTCTTGCAACATTTCAGCAGATTGTATACAGTATTTTAGTTATCTCCTCTTCACCCGATATATGTATGCACCATCTTTTTCTAGGATTGCACTAACACTTTTCTGGTATAAGCTGCACTAATACATTCCTATTTTGTCTCTTAACAACTTCGCCTTGGCCCGGCTCAATATTATGTCTTTCTGACAATTCTCCAAATGCATGATATATGAGCCTTCTCCTAAATTAACAACTTCCCTGATATAATCCACATTAACAATAAATGCTTGATGAGCTCTAAAAAACAACCGATCATCCAAGCGTTTTTCTAAAGAATTTAACGTAAAGTTGCTAAGATAGTCCTGTTTATTTGTGCAAATTAAAACTTTTTTGCCCTGACTTTCGCAATATATAATATCCGCCTGGTTCACGAGGCTGACTTTTCCCTTTTCCCTTATGAAAAGCTTACCGGAATACAGTTCACTATCCTTGTAGCGATCCAAAATAAAATCCATTCTGGATTTAAGCTGATACACAACCATTTCATCGATTACATCCCGATGGGCTATTTGATATTTGGCTCTGTTAATCGTCTTCCTAATCCGGCTCTGTTCAACCGGTTTCACAATATAGTCCAGGGCCCCCATTTCAAAAGCTTTAACCGCCATGTCAGGCCGGGCTGTTATAAAGGCAAATATTGGGGGTTTTTTTAATTCCTGAAGTTTGGCCGCTGTTTCGAGTCCCCCCATTTCGGGCATAGCTATATCGAGAAAAACAAGATCCACCTTTTTTTCCTGGCAAAGCAGCAAGGCTTCCAGGCCATGCACGGCCTCTCCTACGATTTGAATATCATCGATCTGTTCCAAAAGATAGCGCAGAACTATTCTCTCGCGCGCGTCATCATCCACGATCAATAACTTTATCGACACTTATATAAAACCCCTTTAGCCAATAAAAAATGATGATTTTTATCGTTTTTTCTTAACCTACCTAATATTATAATTCTATAGTAGAATTTTTTCTAATTCTAAACAACATCAATTGTAGTTGCTTCTTAACTACTCTTTAAAATTTAGCCGGGATTTGTTAATGTAGTTGTACTCCTCTTTAAAGTTTTTAGAATAATCCTTTAAAGAGTAACGATAAAACAAATATATGTTTACCCCAACCAGCTTATAAAGGAGGGATTACCCTATGCGTTATGAAGGAACTGTATACCGCCCCCCCAGTGAAGCTAACAGCCTGATTATCCAGGCTACAATCGGTTGTCCTCACAATCGCTGCACATTTTGTCCTTTGTATAAAAAAACTACTTTCAGGATAAGGCCGGTTGAAGATATAAAGGCGGACCTTTTGGCGGCTCGTGATTATTATGGCCAGTTTATTGAATCCGTCTTCTTTGCGGATGGCAATACGATTATCATGAAAACCGATCAACTGGTGGATATATTTAATTATACCCGTTCGCTTTTTCCTCACCTCGAACGTATCACGGTTTATGGATCATCCCGTTTTGTGGGCAAGAAGAACCTGGAAGAGTTGCGACGCCTTAAAGAAGCCGGCTTGCACCGGGTGCACATGGGTATGGAAAGTGGAGATGATATAACTCTGGAAAGAATTAAAAAAGGCACCAATTCCGCAGAAATAATTGCTTCCGGGTCAAAGTTAAAAGAAGCGGGAATTGAGGTAAGTGAATACTACCTGGTAGGCATCGGGGGCAAGGAAAGAACCCGGGAACATTCAATAAACAGCGCTCTTGCTTTAAGCGCTTTCAGCCCTGATTATATTCGCCTGCGAACTTTTATTCCCATGCCTGGAACTCCTTTGTTTGAGGATTATCAAAATGGAGTTTTTCAGTTGCTTAGTCCCCATGAAGCATTGAGAGAAGTCAGGCTCCTGGTGGAAAATTTAAATTGTAACAACAGCCAGGTGTTCAGTGATCATATAAACAATTACTGGAATGTAAACGGGATAATCCCCGAGGACCGGGACAAAATGCTGGCTGGCATCGATAAAGCCCTTACTATCAGCGAATCCCGTTTTCGCCCCCCGCACATAGGAAGATTGTAAGCTAATTAGCCACTCCAGGAGGAACGATGTATATCTCATCGCCCCGGAAGTCAAAGAATTCACTTAACTTCCAATACACTCCCCGGCTGAGACGGGTATCGGCCGGCCATTTGAAATCTATATAAGGCACATCACCTTTTAGAGTCAGCTTTAGCTCACGGTCAAGCGGGAACTCCTGCAAGTCGTGAAATCGCAGTTTAACACTACCATCATCTTCTTCAATATAACCTGTAGCCAGAAAAGGACAATCCATAACCGTTATGGGATTTATATCGTTACCCAACTTAATACAATAACCACCATCATCGATTTTTTCAATATGCGTGGCCAGGATGTTTAATATGTTGCGTCTGAACATTTCAGCTTCGCCAAAATACCATTTACCGTCTTTGCGGATAACAATTTCTTTAAGATCCACCAGCACAGCCCCCCATGTTTATGTCTGTATCTTATTATATTACTTTATTCACCCAAGCTTCAAACTCATTTTACTCCTTACCAAAAGCCTTTCAGGCTTTTTTCTAAGGGGATCTAAATGGAGACATTCCTGCCATGGGAACATTCCTCCGGAGGAGGTGTGTCCCCTTTCCTTAGCCGGTGTGTCCCCTTACCTTATTACAAATTTTGCACTCGTTTTAGATGCAGGGAGTTCTGATATATCTTTTCAATCTCTTCATCAGTAATTTCCCGTTCATTCATCATCAAACCGGCCAAACCAAATCCATGCTTCTTTCCCAGCATACGCATATATTCCAAAGTTTCCAGGGATAATTTACTGCCTATGCTGCAATCCCGAAAGTCGCCTTCCAAGGCTAATAAGACCGTCTCCGACAGGCAGGCCAGGTTGACTCCGTCACGATAACCCAGATTGGGTCCAAAAGCTACAGGTTCCGGATATTGGACCAATCCGCCTTCCAGTATCAATACGTCATCCCTTTGCTTGTAGACTTCCGGAGCCACATCGGCGGGCCGCGCTACATCACATACCACCGCACCCGGCTGTAGATGCGGGGGATAAATTATATATTCGGGAGAACTGCTGGCTGCCACTATCATGTCGCAGTTGGGTAAAGTCACCGGAATATCCAAACTGATTTTCAGCGGACAGTCTATCCCCAATTCCATACAAATGTTTTCTAAATCAAGCAGACTTATTCCTTCGTGCTGAAGCAGCTTTTCATTTAATCCTTCATACAGCGGGACACGGGTTTTTTTCAAGTCATTTAATAACTTATCCAGCCAGTAAGCTAAACCCGACAGAATTCCGGCATCCCTTCTTTTAAAAGCCAGCTTGATTATTTCACTCGCCAGACTGCCTAAACGCCGGTGGCTGCTATTGAAATGATCAGGGTTGCCTAAAAGGGTTATGCGGCCAATCTGTTCGGAAAGCAGTAATGCACAGGCCCGGCCAATCGACCCTGTAGCACCAACAACAGCGCCCCTTGCATTTTTCATATCTATATGCATTTTCCGGGCTCCCGCAAATAGAGCTTCCATAGCCATAAGCGTAGTAAAGCTATTGCCGCTGGTTATGGCTACATCCCGGCCTAAAACCGCCCGGCCTCCCCGGGTAACCACCGATGTAAGCGCACCGAGACCTATTATACCCGCTCCCAGTTCATGACCACGGTCAACTGCTTTCTTGATTACCTCGACCGTGGTTTCCCTGGGCAAAGTCATAAGTTCCCGGGCTCCATAAGGTATGCCAATCATCCAGCCTTCCGTCATTTCCCCGTTAAGCGACCTGATTGCCGGCATGTGACAGCACACCCCAGGTTCATCCAATGAACTCTGCCAGGCCATGAATTGATAAAGCTCATTTCGGTTAAATTGAATAAATGAAGGATTATTGTGTATCACATCTTCCGGTGCCGGATAATGAATAATAAAAGCAAACTTACTGGCATCTTTCTTCTGCAGAGCCGGCAAGGCACATTTTACCTTGCGGCTTAGATGGCGATAATCTTCAATTTTAACGGGCTGGCTGTAATCGCCGATTAAATATCGATATAATTTGGCGTAATCCTGTTGGTCCATGATCTGGCAAATAGTCTTAAGAGCTTTCATAACTCTGTCAATTTCTTCATAAGTAATGGTTAAAGTCGGCTCCAAACGCAAAGTCATGGAATTGTTTAAGTAAGGAGCTACCCGGATATGATAGACATTCAATAAAAAACCGGCCAAGAGAGTGGTAAAGCCCCCCTGATCCGCCAGATAGGCCATATCGTAAGAACCGCAATCGTTTAGCTCGTAAAATTCCACGCCAGCCATAAGACCGAGGCCGCGTACTTCCTTGATCACCTTTGGAAACTTTTCGTGCAATTCATTAATTTTTTCAAGCAGGTAATAACCTTTGCGAGCAACTTCTTTGATTAATTGCCGATCATCTTCCAACAGTCTTTGCATAACCGCGCAGCCGATGGCACAGGTCACATTATTATTGGCAAAGGTGGAACTATGAAGCATACCAAAATCATCATTCCAAACCCCGGGGGAACTCATACATACCCCCAGTGGAAACAGCCCGCCCCCCAATGCCTTGGACAACACCATGATATCGGGTGCAACTTTTTCGTGATCACAGGCGAAAAGCGCTCCGGTCCGGCCTAAACCGGTCTGAATCTCATCAACAATGAAAAGCACCTGATTTTGCCGGCAAATTTGCTGTGCTCCAGGGAGATAACCGGGTTGGGCAACAATGATTCCTCCCTCGCCCTGAACCGGTTCTACGATGAAAGCGGCAATTTTATCCTTATATTCTTCAAGGACTGCTTCCAGAGCTTGCAAGTCATTATAGGGGATATACACAAATCCCGGTGCCGGTGCACAAAACGGGTTTTGGTAGGAAGATTTGCCCGTAGCCGATAAAGATGCCAGAGTTTTGCCATGAAAGCTATTAGTTGTGGAAATTATAATTTCCCGTCCGGTGCTGGAACGGGCCAGCTTAATAGCGGCCTCCACTGCCTCCGTTCCGCTCTGGCAAAATGTGCAAAAGCAAAGATCACCAGGTGAACATTCAGCCAGCAGATTGGCCAATTTCAAAGCCTCACCGGGAAGTGAAGGCTGGACCAGGCTGGGGGTGTTTTTCCCCCTAAGATCATCCAGCGCATTCCATAGAAAATCCGGGTTATAGCCAAAAGGAACTGCTCCGTATTGAGCAATAAAATCAAGATACTGTATCCCGCTTTCATCCGTTAAATAACTGCCCTTGGCAGTCTGGTAGCTCTTATCGAGTTGAAAAGTGGCCAGTTTGGAGGCCAATGTAGGATTAAGCAAGTCCCTTCGAAATTCGGGCATCCAATCCCTCCGTTCTTTGTGCACGATTTTGTGCATCGGACATAATTACATATATTGTATTGATAAAAAAGGCTTTGTCAAATTATTTGCCTGACTATTAAGTACTATTCGCGTTTAGAAAAATATTGCATTTTTTTTGGGTGGCTTGTTTTTGCATAATTTATCGGGACAGGGAAATAATACAGTAAAACATCAAGCTAAAAGAAAGGAAGGCTAAAAAACGTGGATGAACATAATAATGTTGAAACCCGAAGTGATTATGAATTAGGTACTTTTCAATTTCTTAAAACCGGATGGTGGGTCTGGCATGTTATTGCCATTGTGGGCATCTTCTATCTGGGCTACCTGTTCGGCGGCTCACTTTTTAGATAGGTCGCCCAAAGGAAGCCAAACCCGAACAAATATCTTACAGAAAGTAACCCCAAGTTGCTTTCTGTAAGATTACTTGATTGACCTTCTCCCGACTTTCCATTCCTTCACATTTCCTCCAGGTGTAGTTCAACTTCATCAATAAATTAATATTCAATTCAATTGATGTATATTTTTTATTAGTAATATTGAATAATTGTGAACATATGCTTAATTTCCTGTTATTATAGAGAAAATTAAGTTTTGTAACGTTTGGAGGTTTTTTGTGAATAATTACTTGGATGAATACAAAAATAAGTTAGTCTCTGCCGATGAGGCTGTTCAGGTCATAAGATCCGGGGATTGGATTGATTATCCTCTGGTATTGTGTGCAGCAAATGAACTGGAAAAAGCTCTATCGAAACGTAAAGATGATTTGGAAGACATTAAATTCAGAGCAACCATGTCGGTATGGCCTCGCTATTGCATAGCATCCGACCCGGATGGACAACATTTTTGCTGGAACTCATGGCATTTCAGTAATGCTGACAGAATAAATGCTGCAAATGGTTTGGCTTATTATATCCCTATGAAATTCAGTGAACAGGTGGTTATGACCCGCAATATACACACGGATATTTTTATGGCCACCGTATCCCCCATGGATAAACACGGTTATTTCAGTTTTGGGGCTGCTGCCAGTGCGTCCTGGGCTTCTATCGAAAATGCCCGCTGTGTAATCCTGGAGGTAAACCGCAACATGCCCAGAGTCTTGGGCGGAAACCAGGAATGTATTCATATATCCCAGGTTGATTATGTGGTAGAATCCAGCAACCCTCCCCTACCTGAAATAAAACCCGCTCAACCCAGCCCTATTGAAAACACGATTGCCGGACATATCATAAACCGTATGAGAAACGGTTCCTGTCTGCAGCTTGGTATCGGAGGTATTCCTTCGGCGATCGGATTGCTGGTTGCCCAATCGGATCTCAAGGATCTGGGGGTGCACAGCGAAATGTATGTCGATGCATTTTTAGATATGACACTGGCCGGCAAGGTAAGCGGATCATGCAAGAATATCGATAAATATAAGCAAGTTTTTAATTTTGCCTTCGGCACTCGCCGCATGTATGATTTTATCGACGATAATCCCGGGGTTGTCTCCTATTCGGTAGATTATGTCAATAGCCCGGAAGTCATATCCAGAAATGATAATGTAGTATCGATAAACGCTTGCCTGGAGGTTGATCTTTTTGGCCAGGTCTGCTCGGAAAGTATCGGTACCAGGCAGATAAGTGGAACCGGGGGCCAGTTGGATTTTGTGGAAGGCTCCTATAAATCAAAGGGTGGTCAAAGCTTTTTATGCATCCCATCTACTTTTGAAAACCGGGATGGTGAAATTGTCTCAAATATTAAGGCTATTCTAACTCCCGGAGCAATTGTTACAGACCCCAGAACAAGTACCCAAATGGTAGTAACCGAGTTTGGGATTGGCGAACTCAAGGGAAAGAGCACTTGGGAAAGAGCGGAAACCTTGATAAACATTGCCCATCCCCGCTTTAGGGAAGAGCTTATTGAAGAAGCCCAAAAAATGAAGATCTGGCGAAAGAGCAATCGCATTATTTAAATGTAATCCAATTAAAACGATAATCAAGCTAAGCCCTGAGATCAAATATAAGGAAGTTCTGATTTTTCTATGAACTCCGATATATTTACCACAGGGCTTCACTTCAACTCCGGACAACTTGCTGTTGGTTTAATAGACCTTAGCAAAACAAGCCTGAAGCAATTGAGCTAGGGTTGTATCTTGTTGCTGCGCTTCCAGAAGCCAAGTTTGTTTGCCTCCTTGATCAGATCATCCCGGAAGCTGGGATGGGCAATCGCGATGATGTTTTCGGTTCGCTTCCAGATGGATTGGCATTTCATGAGGGCTTTGCCGTACTCGGTGACAATATAGTGAGTCATCTGGCGGGAAACCGTACACGCCGCTCCCGGGGTCAAAAACGGCTTAATCTTGGACTGCAGACTCCCGTCTTTATCTGTAAAGGTTGAGGCCATGCAAAGAAAGCTCTTGCCGCCCCGGGAATGATAGGCCCCCAGCACAAAATCCCACTGCCCTCCAGTTCCGGTTATTTGCCGGGCACCCTGCATTTCAGATGTCACTTGACCATAAAAATCAGCCTCCAGGCAGCCGTTAATCGAAATAATGTTGGAGATTTGGGCAATGACGTTGGGGTTGTTGGTATAGTCGACCGAGTAGCAGGCTATCATAGGGTTGTGGTCCATGAACTCGTAGAGTTCGGGCGAACCCAGGGCAAAGGCACAGACTATTTTCTTGCGGTCTATCTCTTTTTTGGCCCCGGTGATGCAGCCATTCTTCCACATTTCCACATAGGCGTCGGCCATCATCTCGGTATGCACCGAAAGGTCTTTCAAGCCTGCAGCCGCTACCTGCTTGCCCAGGTAATTGGGCAGGCCGCCGATCCCCAGTTGAATGCAGCAGCCGTCATGAATGTCTTCCAGAATATGTTCGGCAATTTTCTTTTCCGCTTCCGTGGCCTGCAAGATGGGAGCATTGGCCATGGGTTCGTTTTCGCCCCTGACGATGAAGTCGATCTCTGAAATGTGAATCTGGTTGCCGTTACCGCCATAAACATAAGGCATGTTTTCGTTTTCTTCAACTATGGCAATTTTGGCGTTTTCTATTACCGCCTCGCAATGCGATGCATTGATCCCAAAGTTAAAATAGCCGAATTTGTCCATCGGGCACACCCTCATCATGGCGACATCAACCTCAACCTCACGGTTGCGGTAATATCCAGGTACTTCGTGATACAACAAGGGTGAAAAACTGCAAATGCCCTGATCGGCCAGCCTGGCATCCCAGGCGCCGTAGTGCCAGCTGTCCCATTGAAAATGCTCCATGCTGGGGTCGCTGACCGGCACTTCCGGGAAGGGAGGAAGGGATATCCCGCTGCGGATATGTACGTCGTACAGTTCCTCTTTTCTTTTGGCCAGCGCCCGGTCCAAAGCCTTCGGATAGCCGTTGAAATACATGTAGTCAACCCAGTCCCCGGATTTTACAACCTTGACCGCCTCCTCGGGCGTCCTCATCTTGGCCTTGTACTCGCTCTGAAACATATTTAACTCCTCCTTTATTTTTTCTCTTTTATAATTAGTAAATACCTGTTTGCCTGCTTCAGAGCTTCATCTTCCTATAAATTGCGGTTTGCGTTTCTCGATGAAGGCGTTCATACCTTCCTTCTGGTCCTCGGTAGAAAACAGGAATGACCACATTTTTTGTTCAAAAACCAGACCCGATGGGAGGTCAACATTCTCCCCGTAATTTAAACATTTCTTGGCCGTCCTTAAGGCTATCGGAGATTTTGACAGGAAACCGGCCGCTACCTTCCTGGCCTCCTCCATCACCTGGCCCTTTGGAACCACCCTGGTTACCAGACCGATGCGCACTGCGGTTTCGGCATCGATAACACTGCCGGTTAGAATTAAATGCTTGGCCCAGCCCATTCCTATAATCCGGGGGAGGCGCTGCCCTGCCCCGGCGCCCGGGATAATTCCCAGATTGATCTCCGGCAGTCCGAACCTGCTCTCCTCCGATGCAACCCTGATATCACAGCACAGGGCCAGTTCACACCCGCCTCCCAGAGCCAAGCCAGAAATAGCTGCCACTACCGGTTTGTCCAGGTTGGCAATTTTATCTATGGCTTCATGAACCAGTGCTACGAAAGCCTCGGCTTCCAGTGTGTTGAGTTTGGCAATATACCCGATATCTCCTCCGGCCGCAAAAACCTTGGGGCCGCCGGTCACAATCAGCGCCTTGATTTCATCATCGGCCTCAATTTCATCCATCAGATCGGACAATTCCATCATCATCTCGTCGTTAATCCCGTTCATACTGGACGGCCGGTTCAGGGTAATCACCCCGATACCATCTTCTTTCGCAAACAATAATGTTTTTAGTTCCATAGCCCCTCTCCCCCTTCTATTTCTATATTTAAATACTAACACTTACAGAACCGGGTTAATAAACAGAGCGGAAATTTTTTCAAAGATATTTGCTGCAGTTACCTTTAACATTGACTGGAAAGGCTTATTCGTATACCGTTCTGCATTAATTAGCACTGCTGAACAAGTGAAATGTTTTTATATTTAAAAGTTTTGGAAACATATTTTGTATAAGAAAAGATAACAAAGTTAGATTTGGGGATTGAGAAGAAAAACATTTCTATAGAACGAAAGAATTGTTATGGACAATTAAAGAAGGAGTATTGTGTGCGGAAAAGTAATTACGAGTTTTTTTATCTGGTAAATTACTTTTAATTACCAGGCTTAATGTTCACCGCTTGCATTAGGAAAGAAAATACCACCACTGGAATTTGGCGCAAAATAATAATAGGAAAATTATGAAACTTAGAATCGCTACTATTTCGTTTTTAGAAATTCTTAAAGCATATCGATTATTTGCCCGGGTTAGCGCAACCTGCTCTTGTATTTCATCTGTATGCTGCAATGAATTGGCTATAAAAGCAACCAGAATATTGGATAATTCCATAGCCTTGGCTTTCACACCCAACTGCTTATTTTTAAAAATATGGCGCGCTTGTTCAAAAATCTCGCTTTTAAACTGACCTACCGACCTGCTAAGTTCATTTATGATAAACATCACCATATTTAAATATTTGGCAATCGGGATGCCTATCGAATCCAAAGGATGAAAAACCTTCTTAAGCATATCCATGATTGATTCAATAGAAGTAGTAAAAAAATAGAGATTGCCTATATACCAGATAAAGAATATTTTAATCATTTTCAAGAGGATTGCATCTAAACCAACATTGTTAAAATAACCTGATCCAGGGAAAAGCTTGCCGACCAGCAAGGATAATAATATTCCAAAACAATAAGGGAATAAAATAATTATCCCATAGGATAAGAGGTTTTTTAGAATAAAGCGGAGATCACTCTTGAGAAAAACCGTAATGACCAGCAAGTATACAGCAAAATAGGCCAGATCCAGTCCATTTTTACAAAAGGAAGAGGCAATAGCCAGGAGTATTGCCAGAGCCGCTTTTATTCCCGGATCTATTTCCATGTTTTTATATTTTAAATCGGCTGAACACTCCAGCAAGATACTCACATCCCAAGCTGTTGGATAATCTCAAGAAAACATACCTCTTTTACCAATTTCACGAACTGTCAACTCACTGATTGTTCCTGTTATTAAACCGGTAATAATCGCTGAAATCAGAAGCACGGGAAGATAATATAAAATGACCGACTCTCCAAGTATCAACGAGGCAACAAGCAATTGGGCGGCATTATGGATTATCGCCCCAACAACGCTGACTCCCTTGATACTGAATAACCGGGGCATTTTTTTATAAACAAGCCACATCGCCAGAGCACTTAATACCCCCCCGGAAAGGCTGAAAGGCAGCACTGTAATACCTTTGCTCAATAGGGCAACAACTATGCACCTTAGCAAAACGATGATCAGAACATCTTTTAAATCCAGAAAAGCAATCGCGATGATGGTGATGATGTTTGCCAGACCGAGCTTGACTCCGGGCACCGGAATCGGTATGGGAATAATCAATTCCAGGAGCGAAATCAAGATCGCATTACAAATCAGGATTATAATAACCGCATCGCGTCTTTGTCTATTCACGTATTCTCCCTTAAGAAGCGGGGTACATCTTTCCGCCTTGTTATTTAATAAGCAAAAGTATCAATTTTATTATTTTTGCCGACTATGGTGATAACAACTTTGGAAGGAATGCAAACCGCCCTGTCACCCGCTTTGGTCAGCCAGCCGGTTTTTACGCAGGTTTTATTCGGGCAATCTGATTCCATGAACCTGATTTTCCCTTTCTCGGCCCGGATAAGCTGTTTAACCGGTTCATCAATATAAATAAATTCAGGTTCCTTTAGATCATTTAGATTAATCTCTTTAATTACACTACCATCCTGGGTAATAACCGCGGTGACTGCTTGGCCGGGGCTAACCCCAACAGTATTCCAGACCAAGATAAGAACGGCAATTACCGCCAAGCAGATAATTAATACTTTATCACCCGTTTTGAACATAGCTATATTCATTAGTTGCGTCCTCTAAGCGGAACTTGCCTTGCAAACCAGGGGTCACATATATCTTCTTGTCATTGGTGATAAAAACAGCTTCGGCCTGGCTATAACTTTTAACAAGTTCCATGCCTTTATCAAGACCTAAAACAATAGCTTTAGCCAGTCCATCCGCATCTGCAGAAGATGAAGCGATAATGGTCACACTCATCAAGCCGCTGTTGATTGGATAACCGGTGCACGGATCAATTATATGGCAATAGCGCTTTCCATCCTTGATAAAATAACGTTGATAGTCACCGGAAGTAATGACCGCTTGATTGGCGACCTCAACTACCCCAACGGTTTCACCATTCTGCCCCCGAGGATTTTGGATGCCAATCTTCCAAAGGGTCCCATCGGGCTTTTTGCCCAGTGTGACTACATTACCCCCTAAATTGGCGAAAGCCGAAGTTACCCCATGTTTCTTATAGATTGCAATCGCCATATCTCCTATATACCCTTTGGCGATGCCGCCGAGGTCAACCATCTGGCCTTCTTTTTGCAAACTGGCCGAGTTAGTGCTTTCATCAACCCGAACATCTTTATAATTAACCAGAGAAACTAGTTTCTTGACAAGAACATCAGCAGGTACCCTGGGGTTCTCGGTACCGATCCCCCAGGCTTTGACAAGCGGGGCTACAGTTATATCAAAGGCAGCCCCGCCACTTAAGTCTGAAATCTTACCGGCCTCTTTTAATATGCTGATAGTTTCCGGTTTCAATTCAACATATCCCCGACCCGCATTGTTATTAAGTTTATTAATGTCTCCACCCGGACTATTGATAGTCCACAATGCATCCAGTTCTTTTATCCTGGCTGACACTTCATCAGCAGCTTTTTGCGCATTTGCGCCATATACCTCCTGATCAATAATGGTCCCCAGGGCAAAATCCTCTGATTTAACCGGTTGCACTGAACTCTTGCTACAACCTGCTGAAAAGGATACCAGACTTAAAATCAGCAGCGTGCAAATTAACTTTTTCATATTCATTCCCCATGCATCAGGTTATTATCAGTCTCCCTATTTCGATATATTTTAGACAGCCTTATCCATTTGCAGAGGCGCAATCTTGTAAGTTTTAATTACCTTGGGAGCACATTTTTCCAGGCAAACGATCTCATCACATTTTTCCAGGCAGATACTGGCATCAACTACCGCCAGGTTATTCTTAAGTTTTATAGCGCCATGCGGGCATTGCTTGACGCAAATGCCGCATCCGATGCAACCCACTTTACAAATCTTCCGTACTACGGCACCTTTATCCAAAGAGTTGCAATATACCGCAACCGGGGCATCAATTGGAATCATATCAATGACCTTCTTCGGGCAGGCCTCGGCGCATTTGCCGCAGCCCGTGCACTTATCCTTGTCAACCACCGGCAGGCCGTCTTCATTCAATTTAATGGCATCAAAAACGCATTGCTTCACACAGGTTCCCAACCCCATACAGCCATATTCACATTCCTTGGGACCTGCCAAAAGCAAACTTGCTGCCAGGCAGTCCTCAATCCCGGAATAATTATACTTGCTGTTTCCTGTAACCGGCTGCCTGCATTTAACAAAAGCATACCGGGGCTCAATATCCGCTGCAGCTTTACCGGTCAATTTGGCAACCTGTTCAGCCACCGCTTTTTTGCCCGGAATACAAAGGCTGGGGGATACGTCCATATCCAAAACAACAGCCTCCGCATATGCCTGACAGCCGGCAAAGCCGCAGGCTCCGCACTGCCCTTTGGGCAGTATGTCTTCGACCACATGAATCAAGGGGTTCATCTCAACGGCCAGTTTTTTATTGGCATAAGCCAGGACCAGACCGAAGAACAATCCGACCAGAGCCATAACCGCAATAATCGTAATAACGCTGCTCATGCTACTTCACTCCTTCCTACATTGTGATCATTCCGGAAAAACCGAAAAATGCCAGCGCCATGCAGCCTGCAATGATGAAAGCTACTCCCAATCCTTCAAGCGATTTGGGCACATCAGCCAGTCTCAGCTTCTCCCGGCAGCTTGCCATCAAAATAATAGCTATAGCAAAACCTACTCCGGAGCCAAAGGCATTGACTATGCTTTTCGTCAGGGTGAAACCGGATTCGACGTTGATCAGGGGAACACCTAGCACCACACAGTTGGTAGCGATCAAGAGCAGATAAATTCCCCACATCTTGTGCAAGTTGGGCGTAAATTTCTTAACCACCATTTCCAGCAGCTGCACAAAACTTGCTATAAGCAGAACAAATACAATTGTGATTAGGAATGTCACATTGAAAGGCAACAGGATATAGTTGTAGACCAGCCAGGCGAATATGGAACTAATCGTAATAACTGCGGTTACCGCCATACCCATGCCAGCTGAAGCACTAAGATTCTTGGAGACGCCAAAGAATATACACAAACCCAGGAAACGCGTCAGGACGAAGTTGTTAACAATGACTGCGCCCATAAAAAGAAGGAAATAATCCATCATATGGTCTCACCTCTTTCTGCTTTGGCCTTTTCCAGGTATTCACTCAGCATTTTAAAGGCGGCTACCAGATAACCGATCAGGATAAAGGCGCCTGGGGCCAGAATCATAATAAGTGCGGGTTGGTAGGAACTCCACATCACCTGGTGACCCAGCAGGGTGCCGTTGCCAAACACTTCCCTGATGGCCCCGATGATCAGCATGGCCAGGATAAAGCCGCAGCCCATTCCCAAACCGTCAATAAATGAAGGCAAGGGCTTGTTCTTGGAGGCAAAAACCTCTGCTCTCGCAAGTATTATGGCAAATACTACAACCAGCGACAAATATATGCCTAACTCTTTGTAGAGCAGCGGTGCAAAAGCCTTTAACAGCAGTTCAGACAGGGTTACAATCGTGGCTATGGAGGTAATATATATGGGCACACGCACTTTGGGGTTGACCAGATTACGAATAATGGAAACCACCAGGTTGTTCATGGATATAACAAACGCCACGGTTATACCCATGGCCAGAGCATTAACTACGGAAGAAGTTACCGCCAGGGCCGGGCAAAGGCTCAAGGCCAAAACAAAGATCGGATTCTCAATAACCAAACCTTTGGAAAAGATGTTCCATAATCCTTTCATCTTTATTTACCTCCCTTCGTAAAATCGTTTAATTCATCAACGGCAGTTTTTACCGCTTTGGTAACCGCTCGAGAGGTTATGGTGGCGCCGCTTATCGCCTGGATATTATCCTTATTAGCAGGGTCCTTGGTCACTTCAAGGTTCTCCGAGCTCTTGCCGGGAAATTGATCCATAAACGGCGATTTGGCTGCTTTATCACCCAGACCCGGTGTTTCCTTGGATTCAAGAATGGTATATTTCATTACTTTATTATCCGGTCCGACCGCTACCAGGAGCTTGATGGTGCCGCCATAACCCTTGCTCTCGGCAGGAACGATATAGGCAATTAGTTCATTGTTACGAGCGGCGGTATACCAGCCGGTTTTGCCCTCGACGGGGGTGTACTGGTCAGCTTCGGTCACCAGGCTTTTCAAAGCCAGAGTTTGTAATTCCGCCTGTTTTTGTTTGGCAATATCAGCCGTTAGAAAATAGACTGCAGCTATGATTATTCCGGATATAATACAGGCCCCGGCCAGATTAAAGGCTATCTTAAATATGCTGTCATTGCTTTCATGATGTTCCATATGTTCTGTCATTGACTAATCTCACTTCCTTCCATATAGATTAGGCTGGATATAACGGTCAATCAACGGGGTTACACAGTTCATCAACAGGATTGAGTAGCATACGCCTTCGGGATATCCTCCGACCAGCCTTATCAATACTGTAATGGCACCTGCTCCAGCCGCAAAAATCACTTTGCCTTTTCGGGTAATAGGAGTTGTAACCATATCGGTTGCCATAAAAAATGCCCCTATTATAAGACCACCAGCCATCATATGAAAAATTGGATCACCGGACATAAAGCCCTGGGGGCCAATCATCCAGGTGAGCAGTCCGACCGTTGCAATCATGGTTATGGGAACTACCCAATCGATTATGCCTTTATAGATAAGGTATAATCCGCCTAAAGTCAGCAATATAACCGAGGTCTCACCGAGAGACCCGTTGCGCAGGCCAAAGAATAATGCTTTATACAACTCGGATTGGCTTCCGAAGGTATTAATAAGTGCTTCATATCCTTGCATTTTCAATATATTCAAGGGCGTCGCGCTCGTAGTAGTATCAATGGCTGTCGTCATCGAAGTCCAGGTGGTCATCAACACCGGCCACGAAACCATAAGAGCCGCTCTTCCGATATGAGCAGGATTGAAAATATTATAGCCCAGCCCACCCATGGAGTGCTTGGCAACAACGATGGCAATAAACGAGCCTATTATGGGAACAAAAAGCGGCACCGCCGGAGGCAGGCACATGGCTAAGAGCAATCCACACAAAAATGCACTGCCATCATCTACAGTAATCTGCTTTTTCAGGATCTTCTGGCACATCGCTTCAAAGGCCACCGCTGACAGGCCGCCGGCCAGTATGGTTTGCAGGGCCGGCAGGCCGAAATGATAGACAGCAAAGATGACCGCCGGCAATAGGGTCAGGTTAACCGTCCACATTATCTTTTTAATTGAGGTATCCGCAAACATATGAGGCGATGAAGAAACAATCATTTTCTCTATAATTTCATTCTGATTATTCTTTTCAACTTCTGTGCTCATCTACTTACCTCCCTTTTGGGCAGCCATTTTTTTAGAATACCGGATATAATGAACGATTCTGCGCTTGGCCGGACATACGAAAGCACAACTACCGCATTCCATGCAATCCAGTAAGTGGTATTCATTCAATGCTTCCTCAACAAATGACCTTTGGCCAAGAATGCTCAGCATACTTGGATTCAGTCCCATCGGGCAGGCATCCAGACATTGACCACAACGAATACACGGTGATTCCGGACCATCTTTAATCTCTTCACTGGTAAAAGCAAGTATTCCATTGGCTCCCTTTATTATGGGAACGTCAGCCGTATACTGGGTTACTCCCATAAAAGGGCCGCCCATAATAAGTTTCGCTGGAGGCATCTTATAACCGCCGCACTGTTCAATAGCATCGGCAAAGCTTGTCCCAATTCTCAGCTTAAGGTTCTTGGGTTCCTTGATAGCACTGCCGCTGATGGTAACAATCCTCTCGATAAGCGGAATGCCATTTCTGACTGCATCACATACCGCTACTGCTGTCCCTACGTTTTGAACCACTACCCCGATACTCATCGGCAGCTTTCCAGACGGTACTTCCCGGTTAAGAACAGTCCTGATCAGCATTTTTTCCGCACCGTGGGGGTATCTGGTGGGAACCGCCATAACTTTGACTTTTTCTCCAGCCAGGACCTCGCCCATAACCTTAACCGCATTCATTTTATTATCTTCGATCCCCAGGATAACATTATTAACCCCCAGGACCTTCTTAAGAATCAAAATCCCGGTGGCAACACGTTCCGAATACTCAAGCATCATCCTGTGATCAGCCGTTAAAAACGGTTCACATTCAGCGCCGTTGATAATAAGCGTGTCAATTGGATTATCCTTGGGCGGACTCAATTTAACATAGGTGGGAAATGTTGCACCCCCCAAACCGACAATCCCGGCATTCTTAATAATTTCCAGAATTTCTGCATTGTCAAGGCTTTTCCAATCGCGTTCGGTCAGAAGGCCTTCTTCCCATTCATCCAGGCCATCGCTTTCAATAATAATAGCCGTACATTTGCCCATCGATGGATGCGGTTGGCCGGAAACTTCGACTACTTTACCTGAAATCGTGGCATGGACATTACTGGATACAGGTGCCTTACCCTCAGCAATCAACTGACCTTTTTTAACTGTATCCCCTTTTTTCACTATTGGCACACTCGGTGCACCAATATGTTGACTGACCGGGAGAATCACTTTAAGCGGCAATGCATTGCTTTCAATCGCTTTCCCCTCGGTTGGTGTTTTGTGGGTATCTGGATGGATACCCCACTTGATTTTGCCAAGCATCTAAACCTCTCCTCCGTAGTCATTTAATGGTTCTGACAATAGTAGGTTTCTCCGATTCCAGCGATTGATCCAGCCGTCTAATGATAAAAAATGCCGCCAGGCCAAAAATTAGCCCGCCCAGTACCATCATTATCTTTGCTGAAATCATTAATCGGAAAGATAAATAATAACCAAGTGAAATTCCCAGACCTATTGCCAGCAATGGTAAAACGAAAATCGTAAAAGCGGCCAGGAGCATATTGGTTTCCTTTTTATCGATTAAAACCTGCTGCCCTACCTGGGTTCCAACCTCGTCGGTAACATCGATAATCACTGCGTTGTTACCCGGACAAAAGCCGCAATTTTCGCAATCGCTGTGCACACTGCACCTTACCTTGGCAGTTTCGCCATCAGACTCAATTACAACTCCTTCAACTAGTTTTTCCATAATATAAAACCCCATTTCACTATAGCAAATTATCCCAGATTCCTATTTGCAAGTACGGAAGACCTCACAATATAAGTATTATGCTTTGGTGACCATAAGCCGAATACAATTACATAGGCGCCAACTGCTTATGAACGCCTTCAGTTGCAAACACTATAAACGGCAGAATTAACCCCTGATTCGAATCCTCTGAAAAGCGTTTTAACTGCTTTGTCAAAGGGCAGTCAACTACTCCAAGGTTTCGGCTCGGGGGTTAATGTCATAAGCCAATAATAAAATGACCATAGCGGTCAGAGAACCTTCACCTTATGCTAAAAGAAGCATGGTAAGTTTGCAATACCCCTTAATATGGGATTTTATATTTAAATATTAGAACCCCGAATTTATACGATAGTTTATTATAATATAATGTGCGTCATATTTATGTTAACAATTTGTTAATAATGATAACTTAGTTACAAAATTCACTTAAAAGTGTATACTATATACCCGATTAATGCCATAATCTTCCTGTATATAACCCGGCGATCTGCAGATAATAACCATAGAGTCAGCGATACTACAGAGCTCGATGAAAATAAGTCCCTTTTTACAAAGGATAAATCTTATTTGTTGATTCAGCTCTTTTCCTTTAAGGAATTTAGTAGTATGCTGACTACTTATTTTTTCCTTACAAAAATTGGCATTCAGAATAATTTTCTAGAATATTTTTTTTACAGTTGAGCAAAATAGAATTAGAGACCGGCAGCATTACGATAGGAGCCTTCTAAGTACCAAGGTCAGAAGATACACCTCCGAACGGAGGGATTCCTCACCGGCAAGGAGCATTCTTGAACCGATTGTGAATACAATAGGCTAAAAAAAGCTCCCTTTATTGGATAAATCTTAGCAGGGTATCGAAAAATCTTTATTAAGATTGAAATGTTGCTGGTTTCTTTAATAATCCGCTGGGTAGTTTAAATTGTTGCCGGTAGACCGGTTTTCAGTTTCAAACATCCGGCGGATATTTTATTTAAAGTTTGAGTGTTTTTAGGCGTTTGGACATAATGCCCATAGTATAGTAATAAAGACCCAACAAACAGGGCATAGCAAGAAGCATATAATAATACAGGGGTTTGTTAAAATAGTTAAAATAGCCAAGGGATGTCAGCAAAGGTAAGATTGGTGTTGACCAAAACTCCAGAAGAAATATGGCATTATCACTCAAAGCATAAAAGTAAAAATTACCAATTACTAATATGCTTAGAAGGGCAGCGGGACCTTGCCAGATTATAGTGATTAATAGTATTTGGGAACGGGCAAATCCTTTTAATCTGTTCGCTTCAATGCTTACTATAATTAAGTAAACCACAGTCAACAGGTAATCCAGACCAGGGAAATAAGTGCTGAACCAGATGGCCAGAAAAGCTGATATTTGCAGCAGGTATAAACGAGCAAGTGCTTTTAACAATAATTATCTACCCTCTTCCCTCAATATTTTAATTTTTGGACTGTTATATAGAGCATCGGGCGAAATCCAAAACTCGTTAGGTGCTACCAAATCCAATCCCTGATCCGCATAAGCTTTCCACATTATTTTGGTACAGTTCCAAAAACGCTCCCCGTTTTTAAAACAAATCGGGTAAAAAAGATTTCCTTTATGTTTCCTTATATATTCAACCGCTTTTAACTTCATTTCTGTTGGAGCTTCTACACGTAAAATGCAGATTTTGCTGTAGTTCCAAAAATGATCAATATTTTGTTCAGTTATCCCCAAATCAACGTATCCTTCCAATATCTGATTATTACCACAATAAATTCCCGCATGGGAAAAATATCCATAAGCGCAATAATCATATCCGCCCAAAATAATATCCCCTGTTTCCAAACCGGCAAACGAAATTTGATTGCCGGTATCCGAAGTAACTGTATAGCCGCCCTGCCCCTTGAGCGCATTTTCCAGATAGGTAAAAGCCACCGACTCGGGGTTGCTTAAAACCTGAGGATTATCAAGGGCTATGGCAATTGCTAATAAAACGCTCAAAAGCGGAAACACAAGCATAGTGAAATATTCACTTAAAAAATCTTTAAACCATGCTTTCATTTTCCCATTCCTTAACTGCATTTGTTTTTATTCCGTTCCTTCGTTAAGTATTAGTGTTAATTACTCTCAGAATAATATCAACTATAAAACGCATTAAGTTTTGGCAGTCTGCTTTTTAAACTCTTTCACTGATAATTTTTATTCTAAAACCATTATTCCCATAATTTGCTCGGGTTTTAATGGTACCGACCGCACCTCATTTATATATATCTATATTAGATTATGAATTAGAGGTGATTCCCCTGAATAGAAGCCTGGTATCCAAGCAATTAATCGATGATTACCAAATGTTGAGCAATTATATCGAAGGTAAAACCGTAAAGAAAATCATTGCCTGTACTGAAAACCAGATTGCTCTATTAATGGAAGGCGGTTTTGTAATTAGATTTTTACAACTTGAAGATGAATTAATATTCGATATCGAGCCATGCTCAAAATCGTTTTGAGATACTGTGAATAAAGGCCATTACTTTCTAAAGTCAACTCTTTACGGTAAAATAGAGAGAAATTCCTTGGGTGGATGTCGATGAGAGGTATTTTTATTAAGCTGGAACGCCGGAAGAAATTGACCAGCAATGAATATCAGAGGTTGATGGAATACGCAGACGCATTGCGTTTGGACTCACCGGATTCCTATGCCTTGTTTTATGATAGATATGCTTCAATTTTACACCGTGATTATGCGGCTTTCTTACCTCGTTTTAATTACGGTATTGACGATTTATTTGATTTTTTACTCTCCCACCCGGAAGCCTTGGCCAGCCTGGAAAAAACTCAACTGGACTTGGAATTGTTTCCTGGGAGCTTGCATCCATATATCGAGTATCTTCTCACTTCGGGCCCGGCTAATAATGAATTTCAGGGGATTCTGCAATTTATTAAACCCCGGAGTTCATTGCTGGGACAAGTTCCCCAGCCCCGGTCCAATCCTTTGGTCTGCAAATATGAAGATTCCAACCCCTACAAAGAGATCGGGTTGAAGCAGCATTTTGACCGTCTGGGACGTTATTCCTTTGTTACCCGCCTGCAAAGCTACCGTTATTTGAGCGGCAAGAAGGCCAGGCAAGACCGTATCGAATATGTCGCACCCGATCAATTAGGAGGTATTTTTAGTAATAAGGAGAAATCCATATACTATTATATATTTCTTAGTGAAGCAGACCCCATAAAGGCCGACAATGCCTGCAAACTGCTTAATTCGATCTTTCATGGTCGGGAACAGGAGTAGCCGATGGAAGACATTCGGGATATTTTAAGCACATATCATGATATAAACGAGCATTCGGGGCTTTTTGAATTTTGGGAAGACGAGCTGCTGCTGCGCCGGCAAGCACGAGTAATCGATATCAACCCGGAACAATCGGTAACTGATGCCCGCGAACTCGATTTTTTATTACGCTCACTATACTTTGCCGGACATCCCGAAGATTTCTTCAATATTTTAATAAACAATCTGCATACCCATCCGGTTTTACACTGGCTGCAAAATTCTCCAAGTTCTCTGCGGGAAGCTTTTCTAAAATTCCTGCCCTGGTATATCAGCAGCCATTGCAACGAAACCCGAAAACTGCAATTCCTAGTTAGTATTTACCAGAATTCCTATCAAGCGGCTTATCAGTCTATTGCCAATGTTTTAAATCTGGAGCTCTGCCGCTATTTGCTTTCGCGGACTGCCAATCCAGGGTTGCGGGCCCTGCTTAAAAACCGGGAGGAGCTATTATTAAAAGAAAAAAGCCAGACCCTTTACGGGATTCGGCCGGACCTAAGCAAAAATCCTGCCTATGCTACATTTTACGGGGACAAGGTTAAATTGCTGGGAGATACCTTTGATCTGATGCAATCTGCAGACAGCCGTAATTTTAACGATCCATACAGCGCCAAACGCTTTGAACTTTTGCTGAGGGTTGGGGAAATGCTTTTCGAGTGCGGGCTGATAGAGGACTGTTTGCTTAATCTGGGAGATACTTATGAAGACTATCAACAGAATAACCGCCTGGTAGAATCTCTGGAAGATGAAAAAATTTACCGCCAGTTTTTCAGAATCCTGCGCCGGGTTGTACCCTGTTATGCTCTGCTTTTTAAGCCAAATTCGGCTTGGACCGAGGCGCTTGATATCTACTGCCAATTCTTTGCCCGCTTGGAAGCTGATCTGCCTTCACTCCAGTATCTGAATATTTATGAAAGTATTATCGCCGGAAAGCAGCTTGATTCACAGCATATAGCTCTGGAGATCTTCTTTAAATGTAAAAAAATTCAGGATTTCCGATCAAGTGAACCCCCTTTGCTTACTGCCCAAGATATTGGTTCGGGCTTGGCGGAAGAGCGCCTGCGTCAACTCCAGCAGCTATTCCAGGAGAAACTATCCACCCTCCCCCATGAAGCCTTTGTGATTATGGAGTTGATGAGACTGCTGCAGCTTAAGGGATATCTGGAGCTTGACCATAAACTGGCCAAAGCCTTGTTAAGCGCTTATATTGACTTGTGGAAATGGGTTCCCCACCCGCTTTTTATGAACCGCTCCATTGTGGAACATCTGGCTCCCCGCTTGGATGATTCAAGCCGTTTGGAATCAGAACGTTTATTAACAGCACTAGAAAACTACGATAATGAAAAACTGAGCAGTGATTTATCGAACCGCCCTGAGTTATTTAGAAAACGCAGTGAAAACGTGCGCAGAGAGATATTTCTGGGTAAATTTCTGGGATGGTTGTGAAAGACCGCTCATTTGAATCTACTTGAAAGGACTTTACCATATGAGTGTTAAAGTTGATCTTAATACTTATCAGGATATGTTTGATTCTTTGCTGCTGCAGTTGAGCCGGGAAATCGGCAGTTTAAGCCGGGCCGAGCTGAAAGAATTGTCCGCTCATCCGGATGGGGAAACTTATATATATGAATTGAACTCCTTTTATTACCGGAGTTTTGTGGAAAAATTCTGTCCCGATTACAAAAATGCCATAAAAGAAGATATATCCAAGCTATTACACCTGAGCCTCCAGGAAGATATGGTAAAACATAATATCGTAACCAACCTGAAACGCTATACCAAATTATATAATCAGTGCAAGCGACTGGCTTCCTTGTTGGAAGAGTGGCACCTGGAGAATGCTCAGGCCCAGCAATCATTCAGCACTGAGCTGGAGCGTTATGGGCTGGAACTCTTCTATGCTTTGAAAAGTATTCAAACCAGTTTACGGTCCTTGCAGGAAATGATGCAGGGTTTGCAGTCATTGCTGGGGGATCAGCAATTACTGGATATTGTAAACAATGTGACCATCCCTCTTGATCTTTTTAATATTTTGCTTTGCCTGGACGGGGATAATCGCATTGTTATGGAACATTTCAATTATTTGTTGATAGAACTGCGCCAATTGTTAAGCACGCAGCGCGAAACAGTTCCGAACAAGGAAACCGGCCGCTCTGAGCTTGCCAAAATCACATCATCGGCAATTCAGGAGCTTAGCAAACATATTGATAAAGCCGACAAATCCTTACTGGCTTTTTACCGGCGCAATATTTTGGAACCCTTAAGCTTTAAAGCCGGATTGCTCGAACAATATAGTTCCAGCAGCAATCTTATCCAGTTTGACCGGACCGCTCACGATTTTGAGCTTTATTTGCAGGGCCTGCTTTATGTGTTTGAAAAAGCGCTTGCTATCGCACCCGATCCCAGCAGTCATTTATTGCGGTCTGTAAATCAGCTGGCCCATCTGAAACCAGATTTTTCCGGACAAATACCGGCTAGTCTGGATGAGCTTGTAAAAGAAACCAATGGTATAATAAACAGTTTTCCCCTGGTCAAAGGAGCCGATTTTGACTATTTCAGCGACAAATCCAATGACATCCTCAATAAATGCCAAACCTGGCTGGACACTTTAACGGACCCGGGAGAATTTGCCCATATTGCACCCCTGGATCTGCGGCTAGGCCAACTAAAACATGAACTATCCTATTTTCAGCTCCGTCTGGAAATCCTTAATACCCAGCAAAGTCAAGCTGTCCAGACTTATACCCGTTTGAACCAAATCGGCCAAATACTTGCTTCATATCTCACTTTGATTACGGATATCAAGGCTGATTTGGAAAGGATGCTGGCACCCCGTAATTTATCCCGGGCCTGGAAAGATATGCGGGTAAAAGTTGAACGGGTGGCTCTGGAAAAAGGCCGCTACTTCCCCCATGATTATCTTGATTTGTTGGATAAATACCGGGTTGAAACCAGAATCAGTGAAGAGCCCGACAACATTGTCCTCTATGATGAGGGTGATATTTTTATTATTAAAGTGGAAGATTTATGTGAAGAGGAAGTACCGTATCTGGTTGTCAGCCAGCAGAAACCTGCTGCCGATGCCAATAACTGAGGTGAAGTATGCATCTGGGAATAGACTTCGGAACATCATATACCAAACTGGGCTATTGGGAAGACGATCACTTCACCAACCTGACCGGAAGTGAACAAAGAATTCCCAGTGTTGTTGCCTGGCTGCCCTCACAGCCCGGCTTGTTTTTTGGCAACCGGGCTTACCGGCTTGAGGGACCCGGAGTGGTGCGGGTCAGTTTTTTCAAGCTGGCTCTAAAAAGAAACCCTAATTTTACTTTGGGTTCATTCAGCCTTCCTGATATCATGCGGGAGTTTTTCAGCTTTCTTAAGCAAGATTATCTCGATGTGTGTCAAGGAGACGCAGGCGCAGGCAAGAACCGTCCCCTTGCCTGCGTGGAATCAATCAGCCTGTCGGTTCCCAATTATTTCGGGCTCAACTCGCGCCGCATACTGCTGGAAGCTGCCAGGGAAGTTTTTCGAGTGAAAGACATATATCTGCTGCCCGAGCCGATTGCAGCAGTATGCGGATATAATTACAGCCATCCTGATAATCCTCTGCAGGGTGATATATTAAGTATAGATATCGGGGGAGGCACCAGTGACTTCAGTTTTCTCAGGCTTATGCAGGACAGTCGGGAAATCCTTTTGGAAACCCAGCTGCAAATCGGTAATGATGCTTTTTCGGGTTTGGAAATTGACCGCAATATACTGCACCATATATTCTTTCCAGGTTTTCACATGCAGCACGGGGAAGCATTGCCTGAACCCTTCTGGACCGAGAACTTCAATTCTTCCCGGGATAAATTTATTTTCAACTATTTAATGATGCAGGCCGAAAAGTTCAAAATCGAAATGAGCGTCCGCGAACAATGTTGCCTGGATATTCCCGATTTTTATCACGGCAAATCCCTGCAAGTGAACATAGATCGGAATATGTTTACCCTCCAGTTGCATGATGTTTTTGAACGTTTGAAGATATTCTTTACTGAATCACTAAAAAACCGGGCTCAAAACCTTGGTCTCTATGACGGGCAGCACTGGCAGCTTGACTGTATTCTTTTGCAGGGAGGGGCTTCCCGATGCCATGGAGTAAGAAAAACGATAGAAGAGCTTTGCCCGGGAGTAACTTTAATTCAGCCTGAAGATGTCGATTTTAATGTGGTGCGGGGACTTAGCTTGTGGAATGAGAGTATGGCTGCGAGCAACCGGATAAAGAGCATTTATCCCTTTCAGTTCTATATAGCCAGACTTGATCCGCTAAATAAAAATCCCGACCTGGAGAAAATAAACTTCGACACCGGCAATTTGGAACTGGATATTCGGGGGAGATACAAAATCTTTTCCTTTAACCCTGATTCCAATTATAATTTGGCAGTTGACAATGAAATGTTAAGCTGCAAGATTTACGAAGTTGAAGAAGCGGATAACCATGTTGAACTGGCAAGATTCCAGGGGCAGGAATTGGTGTGGCGTCTTGAAGGCCCAAGAGAACAGGCCCCGGAAACTGTAAATATTTATCTGGATATGGCCAATTCCCAATTGGCAAGCAGGGATTTTGTCGAAGAAAAACCGGGCGGGAAGGCAAAACACTCGGAACTGCTTAAGAACTATTTGTTAAGTGAGCAAAAAGCGTTAGCCTGGATAGGCAGCTATCCCCTTGCCCGGCAGCCTTTGTTAAGTGATTTTAAATCTCATTTATCCAAACAGGAACTTAAAACTGACCTGCCCTGGCACCATCATGCACAAACCACCCGCTATAAACTGCTATGCCTGCTGGATTTTCTTACACGCAGTTAGCTCTCTATTTCCCCCACAATTTGGACAGCCAAGATTTCCCTTTGCCTTCCTGTTCAGCTTTCCAAAGGTTGAGGAAATCATCTATTTTCCTCTCACGCTCCAAGTTACGCTTTTCGATTTTTTCCTCCAGTTTTTCCATACGTTTTTCCAGCCTGTTGTTTTGTTCCAGCAATTCCCGGTTCTGTTCATAAATATTTTTGGTAATCGAGACAACTTCCAGCAAATCAAGACTTAAGGAATTACCCGCTTTGGTAATTCCGGTCTCTTCTTTTTCCTCAGTGTTCTCCAGGGCCAGCTTGATCGCCGTGGTATTGAGTCCCCGATCCTTAAGCTGTAAAACCAGTTTGAGGGTTTCCAGGTCGGATTCGGTGTATAGCCGATCACTTCGTTCATTACGCTTGATCTTTAAACCCAGCGTATTTTCCAAATAGCGCAGGGTATATTGCTCTACACCCAGCAGTTCTGCGACTTCACCAATTTTATAATATCTTTCCTTCATACTGTAACCTTTTCACCCCTTGCTTCATAAATTGTTATTAGCTTAGTCAATAAAGTTTAAACATCACAGAATCGGGCTCCGCAACTTGATAACTATTTGACAGGCAGCAAGCGAATTCACTTTGGAAGCAATTTTTTCTCAAGTTAACAAGGAAACTGATAATTAACTTAACAGCGAACTTTATTGTAAGCCTTTACTTTCCCTTCCCAATCTATATGCTCATATATACTGTTTAATACATATATGAGCAAAGCCGCCCCAAATACGGGACGGCTTCTTTTTTTGGAAAAGAGGACTCCGCTAGGCGGAGTCCTCAAGCTTAATCTTATATATATGTTCTATATCTTGGATTCTAGTATTCGAATGCCTCTAAGGGAACATCGATTGCAGAGGTATCGCCATCCATTACGATTTCGGCAACGTTCCATACGTTGGGTACTACGTTTCTCAGATAGTATCTGGCAGAAGCTACCTTGCCAACGTAGAAGTTGTAATCAAAGTGGTCGGAGCCAACTTCTTTGGCTTTCTTGTCAGCCAGCAGAGCCTGGTCGAGGATCAGGCGGCCACAATACAGCTGTGAAGTAGCGGTCAGCACCCGGCGGGAGAACAGCGGGATGATGCTAGGATTAGCCTTGGCTTTTTCGTTGTAAACCGTGAGCATCTCCTTGAAGGCATTAAGGCCTTTGCCCAGGTTGGCAAATTCCTTAAGGAAGGTTTCATTGGCTTTGTTTTCCTCGTAGAAATCAACCATATCCTGTACAAATTTTCCGAAAACGGATCCGCCCTTCATGGTCATCTTGCGACCTACCAGGTCCATGGACTGGATGAAGTTGGTGCCTTCCCAGATGGAATAGATCTTCGAGTCGCGGGCCAGCTTGGATACGGGATATTCTTCGCAGTAGCCATATCCGCCATAGGATTGGATGGCCTCGGAGATCAAGCCCCAGCTCTCATCGGAGATATAAGCCTTGACTAACGGAGTGGTCATTTCAATCAGGTCGCTGGCAGCTTTTCTGACTTCCGGATCGGGATCGCGGTGTCTCTGGTCAAATGCCAGGTATACCCGATATAACATTGCTCTCATGGCATCAAGATGAGCCTTACCGAGCAACAGGGTGCGTTTGATATCCTCATGGTTGATAATTGCTACACGACCGGCTTTGGGATTGGTCATCAGACGGCCCTGTACTCTTTCCTTAGCATTTTCACGGGCATTGTGAAATGCATTGAGGATACAGGAGAAAGCCATATGACCGGTCTCCATGCGAGCCAGGTTCATCATCTGGAACATCTGAACCATACCCTGGCCTTTACCGTCGTTTTCACGGGGGTCATTACCCAAAAGCCAGCCGCGGCAGCCGTCATTGTCGCCAGCCGCCAAGGCAGCGGTTACGGAGCCGGCTTGACCCATTTTATGTTCTACACCAGTGGTCTGGAAGTCGTTGTCGGAAAGGCTGCCATCTTCGTTAACCCAGAATTTCGGTACTACAAACAGAGAAATTCCGCCGGTTCCGGGTTTGGCACCTTCCACACGGGCCAGATAAAGGTGAATTATGTTTTCGCAGAAATCATTGTCACCGCCAGTGATGAATATTTTGCTGCCTTTGATTTTGAAGATGCGGGGATCATCGGTCGGATAAGCCTTGGATAGGATATCTCCTACGTCAGAGCCTGCACTGGGCTCAGTCAGACACATGGTGCCGGACCAGGTTCCATCCATCATCTTGGGCAGGAACATGGCTTTTACCTTTTCATCACCAAAGCTCTGAATCAGGTCAGCAGAACCGCTGGTTAAGAGAACATAAGGCATGAAAGTGGGGTTGGCAGCCGCAATTAATTCCCAAACTGCAGCATGCAGCATTTCCGGCAATACCATGGCATCCGGAGAATTATCTATATTGCTGGTGCCCCAGCCTTCACTCTGCAGTTGGTGGAAAAGGGGTCCAAAAGTAGGCGGGCAAGTTACTTTACCATTTTCGAACTTGATAGGATTGTTTTCACCGTCATCATTGGTGGCTTCGATTACTTCCTTACACATCTTCAGGATGGGGCCAAGAACAGCCTTGATGTCATCTCTGGAATAGTAATCGGCAAATTGTGGATAATTGAAAACTCCCTCAGTCGGAAGCCATTCTGAAATAATAAATTCAAAGTCTCTAATATTATTAACCGCAAAATTAGAAGCCATGTTTTATTCCCTCCATTTTCTAATAATTTCTCAAGAGGTTCCAGCAAACTGGTTCGATTTCCCCCTTATATAGTTTTAATTTTTTTAGTTCTTCCAGATTCTCTGTGGATGTAACCCCCATACTATTTCTTAAGATCGTAACAATTTTAGTCATATACTCTTTGTTTGTCCAACCACCTCCTCAAGCCATAGATGAGCCCTCCACCCTTGAGGTCCTTTATAAACCTTAATTGCGCAAAACAGGAATCCTGTTTGAGAGGCGAACCATAAGATTTGCCGGACTTCTATAATCATGGAGAAGCTAAAAAAATCATAAAGCTAAAAATAATATACTGTGAGTTATTTTTTTATATTCTCATTTAGTAAAGCAAAACCCTCTTTTTAAAAAACTTTTTTCTTCAAATTAAAATGAAAAAAATCACAAACCTAAAGGATTTTTGCATATTTTGTTGAATTATAAAGGGGTGCTTTTTATGAGCAATGAAATTCCAGCGAAAGGAGGCCACAGCTTAAAACAAATAATTAAACATTAAAATAAATACTATTAGGAGGAGGCATTGAAATGGGAAAAGAAAGTTCTAATGGAACAAATTTAATATCAGTCAACGACTTAACTGCAAATGCCGGATGCTTAGGATTAATGGGTTTCGGCATGACCACCGTACTTCTTAATATTCACAATGCAGGATTTTTTCCGCTGAATACGATGATTCTGGCCATGGGTGTTTTTATGGGTGGATTAGCTCAAGTTATTGCCGGGATTATGGAATGGAAGAAAAATAATACCTTCGGTATGACAGCATTTACATGTTACGGATTCTTTTGGCTTTCACTGGTTCTTATCTGGTTATTCCCCGAAAAAATGGGCGAAGCTGGGGCTCCTACTTCTGGTGCTATGGCTGCCTATTTCTTTATGTGGGGACTATTTACTTTAGTCATGTTTATCGGGACACTTAAGGCCAATAGAATCTCGCAAGTTGTATTTGGGTCCTTGGCTCTTCTCTTCTTCTTGCTTACCGCTGTAAAAGCTACAGGAAGCGCTACAATTGCTATGATTACCGGATATGTAGGAATTTTCTGTGGTTTCTCCGCTATTTATGATGCACTGTCCCAGGTTCTCGGTGAGGTTTATGGCAAGCAGGGTGGCCACTAGAATAGCCTAGCTAATAACATTTTAAGATATTGTTCGTAAAACATATTCCATAATATTGGGGAAATTAATTCTCCATAAAAAATGGTACAAACCCTCGCTAAAATAGCGAGGGTTTTAGCTTGTTTACTTTAATATAAAAAATAGTCATTTTTTATTTCAGCGTAACCTGAACCTCTTTGCCGAGGGAGCGGGCAACCTTAGACAGAAAGTCCAGGGATGGATTGTACGTTCCGCTTTCAAGGCGGCTGATATTGGATTTCTGGGTTCCAACCCGAAGCGCCAATTCTTCCTGGGTAATATTTTGGCTGGTGCGTGCTTCAATGATTTGCGAAATCACATCATACCGCGGTTTCAGCTTTTCGTATTCAGCTTTGAATTCTTCGTCCTTCATCAAAAGCTCTTTCACTTCGGAAAACTTTGCTCCTGCCTTACTCATTGTCACACCTTCTTTCATAATCTTCTTTATAACGCAGTGCCCGTTCAATCTCTCTTGGCGGAGTTTTTTGAGTTTTTTTGGTGAAACCATGAAGCAGCACAAATGTATTCAGGTGGTATGTGAAATAGAAAATCCTGCTGATATCCGAGGCCAACTTGATTCTCAATTCAAAAAGGCCTTTGCCTTTTACGGGCTTGACGTATGGTTCCCTTAATTCAGGTCCATACTTTTCCAGCAGTTCTATTTCCCTAAAGGCTTTCGCCCGCATTTTTGCTTCTAACGATAGCAAAAAATCCAGTACAGGAATATCTCCGTTTTCCTTTTTATAGTATTCTACCTGCCAATCCACGATACACCTCTAATTTTAGTATATGCCTCACCTCATCTCATGTTATCATATACGATAACATGTATCAAGGAAAACGGAAGGTAGTCATAACCCCGGATGTGCAGACCCCCGCTTTCCCTGATTAATAGGAAGCGGAGGCTTCTTACAATGATATAGCCTATATTTTCTTTAATACAACTAATAAAGGATAAACTAATACGACTACTATATTCGCAATAATTAGAACTCGTTTCGTAACCTTCCATGACGAAGTTTTATCCAACCCGGCTATCCATGGAAGTTAGCCCAAAAGAAAGGGCTGGAAAACTTGCATAATTACAAGGTTCCAGCCCATTTTCACATATTTAATAAGTTGGTGGAATCAAAAAGAACACTTACACGCTTTATTCATATATAACGCAAGTCAAGAACCGTCCCCGCTTGCCCAGTTGGAAGCAAAAAGAACGTCCCCACGCTTCCCCTAAGTCGGGTATCTGACAGAAGGCCATTAACCCCAACGGATCTGTATATATCATCGGATTATTCTGTACATAGGGATAGGGGTTCAGAGTTAAGGGTTGAGTCAATTCTCCCGGCCAGGGGTCTGTGGAGATGAATCTTCCTATCTCCGGTCTGTAGTATCTGGCCTGAGCGTAGTACAGTCCTGCTGCTGCGTCGTACTGGTAGCCGGTATAGCCAAAGGTGTTGTCCGGGCCGGGCCAGTTCTGGTCGAATTTCTTGAAGGAAAGGGGTCTGCCGAATTCGTCATAGTTGTAGTGGGCTGAGGTTTTTCCGTCCTCTCCTATTAGTTTCGTGGTGCTGCCCAGTTCATCCTGCAAGCCTAACATTTCTAGCCTATAATCTACGAAGAGTGATGAATATCCTGGGAGTTGAGGGAATGCGGATGAGATTGGGCTCTATATAGGGATTTTTTTCCTTGGTTTTGCGAGTAAGCTGTTAAGAAAATCGTCCAATCATAACCCCGATGGGATTATTGATTGGACGATCTCACACAGTCTGACGTCCCCTTGACATCCATGTGTAGACAACCGTCATAAAAAATGCTACTCACTCTAAATATAGTAGTTCCGCTCAGCTATCGGTACTAACTTTACACCTCAAAGATTTCCCATAAATCCTTATCCATTCCCATATATTCACCAATTTCTTTTATCTGAATATAGTCTTTATGAGAGATGGTTATCTTGTCGTATTCTATCGCACTGCATAATACCTCAAAAGCTATACCCCATTCAGCGTGTTCTAAATATTCCTCTATTGTCTCTATATCTTTATTGGGTAATCTTAATAATTTAGCAATGCTTAATATTTTATTGAAATCCATGTAATAACACCTCACTTTACTGGGAAAGCAGTGATTATATCTTTACCGTCGGTTACAACCTTTATCTTAACACCGTCCCTTGTACCAATAACTTCATATCTTTGGACACCTTTTACAACCCTATTTTCCACCCATTTCAAATTAGGGTCAGTTACTATATCTGATACTTCATTCATTATCTTGTCACCGCTCCAGCCTTTGGGGAATGGGGTTTTGCTTGGTGCTCCCGGCCAAATATGCCCACCACCTGTTGCGTCTCCAAAGAGAATATGTTTAGTCCTTCCTTCACTTGCTAAGTTTACGTATTTTGTCGTACTGGCTTTTCCCGCACCCTTTATAGCATCGGCCGCTGCATTTTTAAGAACATTGCCAGCCTTAGAGCCTAGATTTCCCGTAGTACCTCCACAAACGCCAAAGGCCATGGTTAGCATCGTGACTTCCCTTTGAAGCTCTTGACTGTAATTGGGGCTGTTTTCTGTTATTCCCCTTATACGCAAATTTTCCTTTGCTGATTCAACATATGGTGCACTAACCCAGTTATTATACTGCGTGTAGTATTTATCCATAATCTTTAGATAATTTTTTAAAGTACAAGCAAAGTTGCTTTGCGTCAGATCTTTTTCAATTTGTTCAGTAGTTTTCTGAATTGTTCTAAGTACCTTGGTTTTGGGTTTTGTTGTTCGATTACTGGAATTAGCTTGTTTGCTGGTATTGCTAGATGCCTGCTGTTGTAACTG
>JAVBWA010000009.1:0-52800 GCA_036677685.1 Syntrophomonas sp.
TATTTTATAATTCAATTTCAAAGGGGCAGCTGACTCTTTATGGTCATCTGCCCCCAAATATACCGCCTTATTTTACATCTATTTGGATTTTACACAAAGTTCGGGATACACCCTAATATGAAGCTGCAATCTTCCCCTCACACTGCGCCCCTCACGCCTCACCTTTCCCTAGTTTATATACTTGCGCTGCGGGAACAATGCTTCCAGATCCTCGAGAGGCACATGGACCATATTCTCCTGGCCCACCACGGCCAGCAGCACCATTTCTTCACCGCTGTATTCTTCACTGTAAAAACCCAGAACGCAAACGGTCATCGTTGAGCCGTTGAGATAAACCGTAAATAGATCACCCTTGGTCATGTTTACCCCCCCATACCTGCCCATCTACCATAGTCATAATCACGTGGGTCCGGAAATCAAACGGATGGCCGTCAAAGACCACCAAATCAGCTTTTTTCCCGGCCTTAATACTTCCCAGTTCCTTATCCACACCCAGCAACCGTGCCGGGATGCTGCTTATTGATTGCAAAGCCAGTTCTTCATCAAGTCCTTCGCGCACTGCCAGGGCGGCACATACCCGCAGATGTTCTATGGGCACCACCGGGTGATCGGTAATCAGGGCAAATTCCACCCCTGTCCGCGCCAACAGACCGGCACTTTTAAATGAAACTTCCTTCATTTCGACCTTGGCCCGGTTGACCAGCAATGGACCTAAACACACCTTAACATTACGCTTGTTAAGTTCCTCAGCTACCAAGAAGGCTTCTGTCCCATGTTGGATTATAAGATCGATGTTGAACTCATCCTTAATTCTTAATGCCGTCAATATGTCATCGGCTCGATGCGCATGAAGCAACAGCGGCATTTCTTTTTTTAGGACTCGAATCAACGATTGTTGTTTAAAACTCTCCCGGTTATCCGCCGGTTCTTTGTCCATAGTTTTAGCGGCGGTGTATAAAGCTTCCCGGAGTAGCGCGGCATTAGCCATCCGGGTTAAGGGAGTCTTTTTTTGCCCGGCATAAACCCGCTTGGGATTTTCCCCGAGTGCAGCCTTCAATCCCCAAGGATGACGATAGATCATCTCCTCCATAGTCAGAGCCAGGGTTTTCAGAAATACCGCCTGGCCTCCAATTATATTGGCACTGCCGGGCATGCACATTGCTCTTGTAACTCCACCTTTTAAGGCATCCTCAAAAGCCAGATCCCGGAAGTTAATGCCATCCAATGCTTGCAAGTGGGCGGTTACCGGATCACTGCTTTCGTTAACATCATCACCTTCGATAGAGTAGATCTCCTCTTCCAGCCCAATATGAGTATGGGCGTCAATAAAGCCGGGACAAATATAGCCATTGCCAGCATCAATAACCTTGCAGTTTTCAGGAATATCTATATTTGTACCCACCGCATGAATATATTCTCCTTCAACGATTACCACACCATCAGCAATAACCCCATGCTCCTCCATGGTAAGGATGTGTCCTGCTTTTAAAGCTATCAAATTGCTATTCTCCCTCCGTTACAGTATCCTATGAAAATTAAAAGACTACGGTTCGATCTACAGGCTAGTATTATCTACCTGTTATTTTTGCAATTACTGCTGCTTCAACCAATGCCTTGAATAATCTGTGGGAGTGTTCGTCACCAAGCCATTCCGGATGCCATTGCACACCCAACACAAAACCCAGGCCGAGGCCTTCAATAGCCTCCACCGTTCCGTCCGCCGCACAGGCTACAGTTCGCATATCCCTGCCCGGTTTATCGATGGCTTGATGGTGAAAACTGTTGACTCTTATCGTTTCACTGTTCAAAATATCGGCCAAAACCGAAGTTCTATCTATAAATATATCATGAAAAGCATAATCTTTAGGTGCTTTTTGAGCATGGCTTAAACTGCTTTTCAAATCTTGAAGCAAACTGCCGCCGCCGGCTACATTCAGCAACTGGCAGCCCCGGCAAATACCTAAAATTACAGGCTTGTGCTCCAGGATTTTATTAGCCAGGCATAATTCAAAATAATCTCGCAAGGGGCTGACAAGCTCCAGGCCATCCTGCGGCAAATCCCCCCAGTTATAGGGGTCGACATCATCCCCTCCCGATAGAATAAATCCGTCACAGAGTTTCAAATAGGCATTAATAATCTCCTCTTCTTCTGTAGGCGGCAAAATAATGGCAATCCCACCGACTTTTCGAACTGCCTGGGCATATACTTCCCGCAGGCCATAAGTCCTCTCCTCATCACTGTAATTGGCTGTAATTCCTATTATAGGCCGCATTCAATACCCTCCCTCAATGAGTTTTAAATTATGGAGATTTGTTCTTGTTGGAATATAAAAAAACAGGTTCATAATAAAGAACCTGTTTCTTCCACTAATCAAAGGTTTTTCAACGGTTTAATTTAGTATTTAACTTTTATGTACTACAACTCAGTCAGACCCAGACTCACATTAAGAGCATGATTAACCTTATCCATTGTATCTTCTTTTAATACCGCAATGCGTTGTTTCAGCCTGGTCTTATCAATAGTTCTTATCTGTTCGGCCAATATCACCGAGTCTTTTTCCAGACCATAATGCTTAGCCTTGAGTTCCACATGCGTAGGCAGCTTAGCCTTATTAATCTGCGCTGTAATAGCTAATACTATGGTGGTTGGGCTGTACTGATTGCCTATATCATTTTGCACTACCAGAACCGGTCTGACACCCCCCTGTTCTGATCCGACCACCGGGTTAAGCTGGGCAAAATAGATTTCACCGCGTTTGATCATCTATAAAATCACTCCAAAAGTTTTTCTATATCGTTGATCATGGTTTCTTCCTCCACCCCTAAATTCTTGCTGGCCAGGCGCAGATTAATCTCGGACATTTCCAGATAACCTTTTTTCATCTGCTCCATGGCCAAAATTCTCTTACGCTCCCCCAGATAGAACTTTATGGCCTCCCTGACAATTTCACTCCGATTCTTGCTTTCCATATTTGTAATGCTATCAACTTCGAGCAGCAAACTTTCTGAAACTGTTACTATTATCCTTTTTGAGGCTGGCAAAGCGAGCACCTCCATAATTATAGACATCCGCACACATTTCTATTATTCTATTATATTTATATGCATGCCTGCTCGCAAATCCAATAATTACATTAAAGCGTCCCGCCTATATAAATCCGGGGAACTCGTGCACTATGCGTGCATACCACTTCATAATTGATGGTTCCAATAATCTGCGCCAAATCATCGGCAGTTATTCCATCTTCAGGCCGCCCAAAAAGGATCAGCTCATCACCTTCCTTAACCCCTTCAACATTACTAACATCAAACATACATTGATCCATGCACACGTTCCCGATTAATGGAACTTTTTGGCCGCGAATTACAGCCTGCGCACGGTTCGATAACAATCTGTTGTAGCCGTCCGCATATCCAATCGGGACGGTTGCCACTTTGGTTTTCCGGCTGCAGCAATAGGTCCGGTTATAGCTTACGGAATGACCGGGTTCCAATTCCTTGATAAAAGCTATTCGGCTTTTTAATGTCATAGCCGGAATTATCGGCAGTCTATCTTTATTAACGAATTGGGAAGGATATAGTCCATATAATACTATGCCGGCCCGCACCATATTGAAATGGGATTCGGGCATATCCATCAAGGCTGCACTATTGGAGCAATGCTTCCAGGGAATCGATATCCCGCGTTTTTCCAAATTTGATACAATATCCGTAAAGTCCGCCAATTGTTCCCTGCTGAAATCCTTGTTCAAACTATCCGCCTCGGCAAAATGAGTAAAAATTCCCTCTATCCTTACCCCGGGCAACTGGCTGATTTCAGCAATCAGGTCCAGGGTTTCCGGTTCTGCCGGGAAACCGATCCGCCCCATACCGGTGTCAATTTTTATATGCAGATTCGCTTTCTGCCCCAGCTTTACCGCCGCTTGGGACAGAGCCCGGGCAAAATTCCGGGAAAAAACACAGCCGCTTACATTGTGTTTTACGGCTAATTCTGCATATTCATCAGGTATATAACCCAAAACCAAAATCGGGGCAACAACCCCGGATTTTCTTAAAAACAAGGCTTCCTCCAGGCTTGCAACGCCCAGGCATTCCGCTCCCTCCCGCAGGCAGGCTTGGGAGACTTCAAGCATACCATGCCCGTAGCCATCGGCTTTAACTACTGCCATTACCATGGCCGGGTCTACAATTTTCCTGACCCTGATGAAATTGTACCGAATAGCAGTTAAATCTATTTCTGCCCAAGTTGGCCTATAATTATCCATGGTTTCTCACCAGGGATTTAAGAATATCGTTTCGGGTGATTATGCCCACGAGCTTGGCATGCCTGACCACAGGTACGCGGTTAATTCTCCTTTCCTGCATGATTTCAACTACTTTGTTCAGAGGTGTGTCTTCTTCGACAACCAGCACTTTGCCGGTCATGGCATCCTTTACCCGGGAAGCCGTGTATTTTTTCAAATCATTATTAAATCGTATGGGGTTTTCCAGGAAAATAATACTGTCAAATAAAGTAAGATAAAAGGGCATTTTTAATTCGCCGGCTTTTACCATCAGGTCTTTTTCCGTGATTATTCCCAAAACATGGCGCTCAGCATCAACTACCGGCACCCCGCTGATTTTGTTATCCAGCAACAATTTGGCTACTTCCTCCACTTTATCCGAAGGGCTTACCGTTATTACATCTCTGGTCATCACATCTTTAGCCAACATTTTCATCTCTCCCCCTTTTGTTGTTATTAATCCCTATGCTCTCTTAACCTTAATAGCAAACAAAGTTACCGTCGTTAAAAGGTAGAAGATACAGGCATAAAGGAAGGCATGTTTTTTATAATGCAAGAATGCAAGCGAGTTCTTCGCCTTACACCTCACCCCTAACGCCTCACCTTATTAGTATTTATATCTCAAATGCTTTCAAAATATCCGGCAGGCAAGCAATAATATCTCCGGCAAGTAACCCGCGCTGCCCTTTAATTTCCGCACCCCGGTCGCCGGCCGCAGCGTGCAGATAAACACCAACCACTGCAGCAATAAGAGGCTTAAGCCCCTGGCTGACAAGGCTGCTGATTATGCCGCATAATACGTCTCCGCTGCCGGCAGTAGCCATTCCCGGATTGCCGTTAAGGTTAATATATATTTCACCGGTAGAACTGGCAATTACAGTGTTATTGCCCTTGAGTACCAGGGTTATTCCCCATTTCTGCGCAAAATCACGGGCTATTTCTATCCGGTTGCTTTGAATCTCAGCAATACTGCGTCCGGTAAGGCGGGCCATTTCTCCGGGATGGGGAGTTAGGATCAAAGGAACCTGGCGGTTCTTTAAAATATCCAGATTGCCCTGCAAGGCGTTAAGTCCATCAGCATCAATAAGCACCGGCACCCCTGATTTCTGCAGAATTAGGTTGATAAGAGCCAAGGCATTGGAATAAACCGACATTCCGGGACCCAACGCACATACCGAAACCTTCCCCAAGAGGCTTTCAATCTGCGGCAGCGCCTCCATGGCAATGGTGCCCTCATGGTTTTCCGCCAGTGGACTGGAGATAACCTCGCTCAACGAAGAATCAACCACCGGGAGCAACGACTCCGGTACCGCTGCAGTGACTAGGCCCGACCCGGACCTTAAGGCCGCTGCCGCGGTCATTATAACTGCCCCGCTCATGCCTGCCGAGCCTCCCACCACCAGCGTATGTCCATAAGTCCCTTTGTGGGATTCAGGCTGACGCCGCTTTATGAAAGGCCTTATCATTGATTCATTAATTAAATTATTTTTTAGGGAAGCTTCCTCAAGAAGCGGCCGGGGAATGGATATGTCCGCCACACTTAATTTCCCCACATAACTTTTACCCGGCTCAATTACCATACCGATTTTGGGCAAGGCAAAAGTAACCGTATGCGTTGCAGCCACCGCTTCTCCATTTATGCGCCCGGTATCGGCCTCGACTCCCGAGGGTATATCCACCGCCACCACCGGGTTCTTGCTCCAATTGACCATTTTCACGATACGCGATTCATAATCATTTAAGGAACCTTTAAAGCCAATACCATATAAAGCATCTACAATCAAATCACTGGACAGCAAGGAAAGCATCAGCTTGTCCAGGTCTTCTTCATCATAAAGCGGGTATATGCCGGCTTGCATCTTGCATATTATATGGTAGTTGATCAGGGAATCGGCCGTCATCTCCTCTTCCCGGCACAACAGGAAAGTATCGACGTGAACCCCCGCATTCAACAGGTGCCGGGTTATAACCAGACCATCCCCGCCATTATTGCCTTTTCCCGCCAGGACCACCACATTTTTGCCCCGGGGATTCCCCAGTATTTCTTCAATGACCTCAACGGTTCTAATACCTGCATTCTCCATCAACAACAGGCTGGGAATGGCATATTCACTGCTGGCTCTGCGATCAATCTCCTTCATTTCCCGGGCTTTAAGCAATTTCATTTAATCACCTCTTTCTTGGCAATAACCGCTGCAATCGCTTGCGTTTTAGAATGGGAGAGGCTGATAGTTAACTTACTTATCCCCTCTTGACGGGACTTTTCCAATGCTGCGCCATGCAGCTTTAATTCAGGCCGACCATCCCCATGGGTAAAGACTTCAATGTCCTGAAAGAGAACTCCGGATGTAAAAACCGGATCAAGCTTGCGTACTGCTTCACGGGCAGCAAAACGAACTGCCAGCGAAGGATAAGGATCACTTTTACTAAAACAGTACTCCAGTTCCTGTTTGGTAAATATTCTGTACAGAAACCGCGGAGTCCTTTCGACTGCCGCTTTGATCCGTTCAATATCGATTATATCTATACCTACGAGCAATGTTTATTTTCCTTTCAAACAAATTCTCACGAAAAACCTTAAAATACAGAAGCCCTGAAACCGATAAAGATTTCAGGGCCTGGTCAGGCTGCCGAGATTTATTGCTGATTCATACCCACTAGCTCTGTCTTTTCGCTTTCATCCAATATTCTATCCATATCCAACAAGATTAGCAATCTATCTTCAAGTTTGCCTACCCCGGTTAGATAATCACTGGCTATACCGCCAATTACCGCAGGCGGGGGTTCGATACTATCAACTGACAAGCGCAGAACCTCACTGACCTCGTCAACAATAATGCCAACGGTCTGTCCGGCCACTTCCACAACGATGCTGCGATTTTCGTTGTTTACCGTGGATGCCCCCATTTTAAAGCGTTTTTTAAGGTCTATGATGGGTATAATTTTTCCGCGCAAATTAATAATGCCCTCTACAAAGTCTGGAGCCTGAGGTAACTTGGTAGGAGTGACCATGGAGATTATTTCTTGAACCTTGGTAATCGGGACGCCGTACTCACAGACCAGATTACCCTGTTTAAGTGTAAATACTACCAGTTGAATCTCATCAGCCATTTATATACCCTCCTTTATACATTCCATATGTAATCTAATGCATCGTTTTTTTGCTTTTTTATTTATATTCATCATGCGTTAATTTTTTCCTTTATGCAATAAAAATAATTTTTAATTAAAAAAAGAATGCACCTGCTATGGAGAGTGCAAGCTTTTTCCCATATAACGGATACCTCGCTGATTATTTATATACAGCCTGACTTAATCTCTGGCTTGAGAGGCTGTTGATACCTTCAATATACTTATCCGTGCAACATTTTCCAGATTGATAAACACCATATTTATAAATAACCATATTATGGAGTAAGTCATTATAATGAATAGCACTTTAGAGCTAGACTTGCATACATTTTACTTTACAAGACTAGAGAGGAGGATGAAAATGCAAATTCAATTCACACCGAGTCCTAATTACCGGGCTGGCCGCAAAGGCCGCAAGATAATTGCCATTGTTAACCATATTACAGCCGGATTAATGCCGGGAACCCTCTCCTGGCTGCAGAATCCCCAAGCCCAGGCAAGTGCCCACTATCTTGTAAGCAAGGCTGGGACTATCTATCAATTGGTGAAGGATGAGGATACCGCCTGGCATGCCGGGATTGTAAACAAACCCGACTGGTCTCTTTACGATGGCAGCAATCCCAATTACTATACATTGGGTATTGAACATGAAGCTCTCGCCGGTGAAGCTCTAAGTCAGGCACAGTACGAGGCCACACTTGAATTACACCGGCAACTGGTTCAAAAGTGGGGTATAACGGTTGACCGGAATCATATTATTGGACATTACCGGATTGACAGCATTAATCGAAAAAACGACCCGGGGCCTGGTTTTCCCTGGGATCGCCTTTTTATCGATTTGCAATCTAAATCCAGTTCAACTCCCCTAGCTATTGATATCCTGGTTGTCAATCAAGTCCTAAAAGGTATTATTATTGATGATCAATCCTACGTACCGGTACGTGCATTGGCTGAAAGCCTGGGCCGGCAAGTGAAGTGGGATGGAATACTTAAAACCGTCTTCATCCCGCCGGTAAACGTTCAAGTTCCCCCGGAAACTGACGGAACAATCCGAATAGCTACCGGTGATTCAGTTTTTTCAGGGTTTTTGTTAGACAACCAGACATATGCACCAGTGCGAAAACTAAGCGAAGCTTTGAACCACGAGGTTATTTGGGATGAAAAAAGCAAAACGGTTTTAATCAAGTAAGGAGGATTATTATGGGAGAAAACGTATTAATTGAACTTAGTTATAGTGTTCTCAGCATATTGATTCCTGCCCTGTGCGCAATTGCCATTGAGCTTTTGCGTCGCAAATTAGGCTTGGAAAACATCAAGAAGGTCCAGCATGAACTTGATAATAAAAAAGACTTAGCCCGTTTGGCAGTCAAATTTGTTGAGCAAGCGTACAAGGATTTAAAAGGCCAGGAAAAATATGATAAGGCTGCAGAGTGGTTGGCTGCCCGCATACAGGAACAAGGAATAAAAGTTTCCCCCGAAGAAGTAATGGGGTTGATTGAAGCAGCTATAAGAATGGCCAAAGATGAGTTCGGCGAACAATGGGGTAAAGTCACCACCGGATAAGAATCTTTTTATTGCAGTTCACTCTGCTCTCAACACCATTAGGCAAGAATTGCACGAACCTATAGAGCCTAAACCTTTTACGAAATTTAATCATCGCGGGGGTAATGAATATAAGTACCCCCGCTTTCTATTATCATGTGCAAACCCAATGGCCCGTATAGACGGTATCCTCCTTGAGAGCACTCCGGTCGGGCATCATACTAATCTTAATGGTAGTATATAATAGTTTTTAGGGTACTTCCTTTGGAAAATCACTGATTATGATCCGTTTCTGCACCGCTATCCCCCTTAGCAGCCAGTTTAAACCCCACCCCAAGGGTACGATCAATCTTATTATCTAGTGAAGTTCGTAAATTGCTATTTTTTTGTTGACCCATAAATGGTTGGATGTTACTATAAACTAACAAACGGTAGTTAGCTTATGGTAGTTGAAAGGGCAGATAAGTAAATGATCATGACAACCAGAGAAAAAATAAGAAAAGCCGCTCTTGCTTCCTTTGCCCAAAAAGGTTATGAAGGCGCCACAATGCAGGAAATAGCCGAAGCAGTGGGAATAAACAAAGCATCTATTTACAACCACTATAAAGGAAAGGAGGATTTATTCTTAGCGGTTTATCAAGATGTGGCTCTCGGGTATGAAAAATTGCTTAAGCGTATGTTAAAAGATTCCGAGAATATGGAGATCCCCGATAAACTGCTGCACATGTTTAAAGAATACATTCTTTTCTACTACAAAGATTTGCATATTTCGTTATTTTGGACCCAGTGTTTGATTTTTGCTCCGCACGAGCTGCGGGAAGAGTTGCAAACCGACATTGTTAAACGTGAAGAGCCTTTTGAAAAAAAGATGCTGGAAATACTCGGGGAAGGAATGCAGCGAGGAATCATTCGCCGGGACATTCCTTCCAAGATGCTGCTCTCTTATCGAGCCATGCGGGACGGTCTTTTACTCTGGATGCGGATAGTTCCTGAGTTATCTGGGGAATGGATTGAGGTATTTTGGAAAGACTTCTGGCTCGGAATACAAGAAAACAAAGACGGCGGTGAGGAACTCGAACAGGTTCAAGATGGCCTGAATCTCAAAGATAGCTTAAATCCGCAGCTTTTTGATAAAGGAGCGGTAAGCCTGTACACTACCGAATGCTTGATCTGCCATAAAGAATTTGCAATCCCGTTTACTGACTATCGCTACAAAGACATCAAGTATAGCCGTTGTGCCTACCATGTCTGTGATGATTGCGGCAAGATGATTCAGGAGGAATGCCAAAAAATAACCGGGCTTTCTCCAGAATTAATTGACATTTGGGAAAAGTACGAGCGTTCAAAGAAAAAACGAGATTAGAAAAACTAAATTTGATGGGGATGGAAGAGGGGATTTCTATGAAGAGCACTAAAGAGTTTAAGCTCATCGAGTGCAGCGGTACACCTTATGAAATCGGCTTGCAATGGGGAGAAGGCTGTAAAGAAAGCATTTTCAAGGTTTCAGAAAACATTTTTAAGGTAATGAGCCTTATGTACCAGGTCCCCAGAGATGAAGTTATTGCCAGGGCATTGAAGCTTTTGCCTTTAGTTCGAGAGTTTGACCCCTATCTGCTTGAAATAATGAGGGGGCAGGCTGACGCTGCCGGGCTAAGTTTTGAAGAAATCTTTACTCAGAAGTGCATGAACGAATTGATGTTTCAATACAATAATCTGCCTGGCTTATGCACATCTTTTGCGGCAAGCGGAAAGGCCACCCAAGACGGTAAAACTATTCTGGGACAGAACATAGACTTCTTTCCTGAAACACCGATAGATTTTCTGAAAGTTTATCATTCCAATGGCCCCGTGCAATTTATTTTAAGTTTTGCAAATGCCGGTGAATACACCTTTTCCTCAGCCGGGTTTGGCATCTGTGCCAATGCCACCATAGGGCAAGATTACTCCTTTAATATTCCTGTAGCCTGTTACCTTCCCCGGGTGATGAGACAGAAGAATATCCGTGAGGCCATAGATATCCTCAAGCAAGCCGCCCGCGGCCTTGGATATTATCATCTAGCCGATGCAAATGGGCAAATGTGCGGTATTGAAAGCATTCATAATGATTTTGAAATCATCTATCCAGAAAAAGATTTACTGCTGCACTCCAATCATTATATTACGGAGCGTTTTAAAAAGGGCGACACCGCACATATGTACCAGCCCGACAGCTACCATCGTTTAGAGACGATTAAGGATCTTGCCAATCAGCATTATGGCCTTTTAAATCCTGAAATAGCTATGGAAATTCTGGCCGACCATAACCACCACCCCGACTCCATATGTCGCCATGTTAACCAAAGCGGCCAATTCACATCTGTAACACTTGCATCATTTATCATGCTTCCAGCGGAAGGGGCCATATATATAGCCTGCGGCAACCCCTGTGAGTATGAGTATGTTCGGTATAGATTTTAACGCCTTTAAAGCATTACACAAGGGTGATGCTCAAATCAATTAGCATCCTGAAGGACTAAATTTTCATTGCAGACATTTTCTTTAGCGCTTAACCGGTTAAATCGGCACAGTTAACTAACAAACGATAGTTAGTTTACTTTTTAAGGAAGAACCACAGTAATGCTTATTACAATAAAAGACTGGTTGCTTCTGTCTAACTGAAAGGAGTGGCCTGGGTTGAATAAAGCCAGAGAAGTCAAACTGATTGAGTGCAGCGGTACTCCTTATGAGATAAGCCAGCAGTGGGGAGAAGGCTGCAAGGAAAGCATTTTTGCAACATTCTGAACACAGTAAAGAGGTGATAAATATGTACACTACCATATGCATGATCTGTAAAAAGGAATTCGGGATTCCTTTTTCAGATTTCCGTTACAAAGATATTAAATATAATCGCGGCAAAAATCATGTCTGCGACCAGTGCGGCAAGATGGTGCAAGAAGAATGCCAGAAGATAACCGGGCTTACCCCGGAACTTATCGATGTGTGGGATAAAGTTCTGCAGGCTAGAAGTTTTTAGCCTGGCGAGGCAATTATATGTACATTTTCGTTAGCCCTGTGATTTTGTGTAGGCAAGGTCTTAATAGTTCGTAGGTTTTCTTTTGTTCCACAGTTCTGCCAAGGCAACAGATAATCCGTTGAAATCCGGATGTTCGATAATATCCTCATCCATTCCGGATGCAAGCAGGGCATATATACCATCACGTAAAGCAAAGCATTCCAGGGTCTTTTCCTGGGGATTGACCAGCCAATAATGCTGTACCTTATTCTTCTGGTAAATCCGCAATTTTTGCAGCCGGTCTTTGCGGCTGCTGGAAGGAGATATAACCTCAACCACCAGCGTGGGGGGACCGTCAACCCGGGTTTCTTTGACAATCAGTTCCTGTTCGCCGGATACGTAAAACAAATCCGGTTGGACTACGTTAATATCACGAAGGGTGACATCCAGGGGCGCATCAAATACCTCCCCATCGGGATCAACCTTCCAGAAATAATCTTCCAGGATTCTCTGCAGATTGCGGGATACCCGCTGGTGCGGAACATTGGGTGATGGTTCCTTGATCAACATACCCTCCAGTATCTCGAAACGATAACCCGGTTCTTCCGGCAGCAAGAGGTAATCCTGGTATGTAAGCTTTTTATCCGGCTCAGTTTCATACGGAGATGCATTTTCCTGAACGGTACCGCTACTCAATGCTTTGATTACATCATCCGCCCTGTAACGATACTGCCGGTTGCCCAGTTCAATGCAAGGTATTTTGTTTTCCCTGGTATATCTCCAGATGGTTTCTACCGAAAGTTGCAAAACCTCGGCCAGTGCCTGGGCAGTCAATAATTCCTTATCAATGGTCATAAAAATCACCTCTTTATTATTATAGTTAATTCATCAACTATTATCAACTGTTGTCAACTAATATCAATTGTTGCAGCCATTAATCAACTGGGTCGAGTTATTAAAGATTAGGAGTAATGATAAATGGAAAATCTCATGGATCTAAAAAATGAAGAGCTTCACGGAAAAATCGTTGAAGTGGCAGGAGAACTATTTAAACAGCAGGGCTTTGAAAAAACAACTATGGAGCAGGTTGCTGCTAAAACAATGACCTCCCATGAAAGCCTGTATAATTACTTTCCGGTTAAAGAGGCTCTTGCTGAAGCCTATTTCCGGGTAATATCCAAAAACATAGCCCGGGCAAGCTTGGAAAGTGTCCCCAGGCTGCCTGATACCAGGTCGCGCTTAATAGCCGCCATCAGCAGCATTTATGAATGGTCGGAATTAAACCCCGATCTTGCTCGTGTCGTTATAATCTATGGGCTAAAAATCCGTGGTGCTTGCAAATTATTCGAAGAAACCGGCACCCAAAGCGTCATTGCTGAAATTTTGCACCAGGGGCTTGATGCGGGTGAGCTTAGAGATGATATTCCTTTTGAAATGGTTCTCGCTTATATCGACTATCTGGGTTCGGCTATACTGCTGGATTGGCTGAGGAATAACGGTCAGGGGAATCTCCGGGGGCAAATTGTCCCCGTGGTGGATATGATATTATTTGGAATTCCCGGCAAACCCGAAACGTAGCGGGAACTATATGTGAGTTTAATATGAAAATATTTAAATTATTTAAAGGGGGCTTTATTAATGGGTGATTTCAATTATGACACATACTGCGGATTGTATTGTGGGGCATGCTCAATCATCAAGGCTTATCAAACCGGTATTAAAGATCCTTTGGCCTGTCTGTTGAGTGATGAATTGGGTATGGAGCTGAAATGCCACGGCTGTAAAACCGACAGCGTTTTTGGCAACTGTGCGGTATGCCAGATCAGAAACTGCGCCCGGGAAAAAGGCGTGGAACGCTGTCTGAATTGTTCCGATTTTCCCTGCCCGAATTTTGGCACTATGGAATTTATACTGGAAGCGCTTCCGCATTGGAATACAGTGGCGGCTAATCAGGAATCCATTAAGAAGCAAGGAACAGTCCGGTGGCTGGAAGAACAGGCAAACCAATGGGAATGCCCTGACTGCCGGACCGATTATAGCTGGTATGCCGCCCAGTGTTCCAATTGCGGCAAAGACCTGGGAGAGCTTAAGCCCTATAGAAACAGTTTTGACAAGCGCATTTTCCAGTTGATGGCCATGCCGAAACCCGAAGAGCTTTTTGAACAGGAAACGCTGTTTAAACTGGAAGGTACCGATCTGGTCAAATCCCAAAATAATGTTGCATATAAATCCCTTGAAGACGGCGACCTGCTTTTTGACCTTTATTATCCGCCTGACCACCAACCCGGTCAGAAGCTCCCGGCGGTGGTCATGGTGCATGGCGAATCGCCGCTGCCCAACTTGAAGGACTCAAAACCTTTTATCTCACTGGGACGGGTCATCGCCGCCTCGGGATTAGCCGCTGTTTCTTTTAACCACCGCTCCATGATGCAGGGTTTTGGTATGACAGACGTAATCGGCGATATTGAAAGCCTGCTTAAATTCCTGGCTGATCACGCCGAGCAATATGGTCTGGACAACAAGCGGATCGGGGTCTGGTCATTCTCGGCAGGATCTCCCTTCGGTTTATATGCCGGTATTCACAACACTCCGGCCAATATAAAATGTATGGTCTCATATTATGGTTACTGCGACTTTGTATCCTTATGCAGATTGTTAAGCATACCCCTGGATGACAAAGCGTTAGCTCAGGCTGAGCAGTATTCACCGATCAGCCTGCTAAATCAATACTCGGATAAAATCGCTCCCATATTAATCGCCCGCGCCGGCAATGACCCGTTTCCCGGCATAATCGAATCGCAGGACCAGTTTGTCCAGACCGCCCTGGCCAATAATGTCCGCATTGATCTCTATAATCATCCCAACGGCACTCATGCTTTCGACCTGTTTAACGATGAGCCTCGCACCCATGAAATAATAGAGCAGACCCTGGAGTTCTTAAATCAGCATTTATGGGTGCTTTAATGACCAGGTTAGTCAGCCTTCATCTGATGACATAGAAATGAGAAGGGGGTTGTTAAAATTGGAAGCTAAGCTATTTGATAATGGTATTCCCCAAATACTGCCGGTATATGGTCATGACCGTTTTCATTATACCGTACAGCACGTTAGCTCAAACGCTCAAATACAGATGGTAATTTCATTCGATCAACATCTGGACAGCGATATCTTAAAAAGGGCGATCAGGTTATCTATGGATGTTGAACCAATCCTGGGCTGCCGGTTTGTTGAAGATGATAAACAACCCTATTGGCAGCGTTTTGAACATCTAGACAATATGCCATGGTTTGAATTTACATTAGATGCCAAACAGCAGGAGGCTGTTGAAAGGTTTTTAATCGGCCAGTTTTACGTTCCCGGTCAACTGCTCAATATTCGGCTGATCCGAACCGGGTCCGTGGATACCCTATGTGTCAAGATCTGCCATGCCTGTTCAGATGCCGGAGGTCTTAAACAATATTTGGGACTGCTGTCCGACATCTACTCGGAACTGCTGGTGAACCCTGGCTTCAAACCCGTTCCCAATATTCAAGGACGTCGGGACCAGAGGCATTATTTTGAGGCCCTCGGCATTAATGACCCAATGTCGTTGTTTGATCCCCAAAATCAACCGCCGCCTGCCACCTGGGCGTTTCCTTATCACGAACTTGAAAAGAGGCAAATAAATGTTGCCTTGCGCCGAATCAGTAACGAGAATTTCGAGCGGCTTATAGCATTCGGCAAGGCTCACGAAACAACTGTTAACACCATCCTGCTAACCGCATTCTCCAGAAGCCTGTTTGAACTTATTAAACCTCCGCTTGGAGAAGAAATGGGTGTCGGCATGACTATGGATTTACGTCAGACATTTAAAGACAATCCGAATCAGGCCATATCCAACCTATCGGTAACCATGGAGCCAAGAATAGCCAGATTGGACAATGAGCCTTTTCAGGAAACCCTTAGAAGATTATCTCTATCTATTGCAGATCTGAAGAATGCCCGCGCCGATTTGCGGGGCGCGATTGGGATAGAAGTATTTCAAGCTGTTGAGTTTCCGCAGTGTTTAGGTATCATTCAGGCGGTCTGGCAGCAAATGATTGAAACTGGTAAATCCACTCCGACATTATCCAATATGGGTATTATCAGTCCGGTGCAGTTTGGAAAGATCACTTCCAGAGACGCTTATCTGGTCACCCCGGCGATTGCTCCGCCGGGGGTTTTGATGGCGGCCAGCACCTACAACAAAACCCTGACTCTGGAGGCAAGTTACCACGAACCTGCCCATAAGAAGGAAGAGATTGAAAGCTGTTTGGAGCTTATGGAGAAGGAACTAAGCTCCCTGGAATTATAGGAAATCGGATTAATGGAAAATACTAAACCTTCAAAACTAAAAGTCCTATATGTTTCCAATCGTCATGATACTTTTTATGGGGTTGGTCATCTTTCTCCCCGCCGGTACCTTGAGGTACTGGCAAGCCTGGATTTACCTGATAATTTTTGCTGTGCTACCGCTGCACCGAGGCGGGAAACATATTTTCACCTCGTTATACAGGTTTTTTTATCGGAAATAAGAAAGGGGTTTTAGAAAAATGAAAACGAGCATATTGGAATATGGGATTCCCACCATACTACCGGTAACTGGAATTGATCGAAACTGTTATTTACTCAAGTACGGATACTATAATATGCAAATCCAGGCGGTCATAGCATTCGATCAACACCTGGATATAGATGTTCTAAAAAAAGCGATTAGATTATCTTTGGATGCTGAACCGATATTGCGATGCCAGTTTATTGAAAATGATAAACAACCTTATTGGCAGCCCTTTGAAAATCCAGACCAAATCCAGTGGTTTGAGTTTGTAGAAAATGATAGTAGACAAGTGGCAATTGAACAGTTCTTGAAAAGCCCATTTTATTATGAAGAGCAAATGCTGAGTGTAAGGCTAATTCGGGTCAATGATCATGATACCCTTTGTGTGAAAATCTGTCATGCCTGTTCTGACGGTGCAGGTCTTAAGCAATATTTGCAGTTGCTGGCCGAAATATATTCGAGCTTACTAGAGGACTCCCGCTATAAACCTGAGCCTAATACCAAGCGCCGACTGGACCAGAAGAGTTATTTTGAAGCACTAGGTATTAAGGAGCCACTGACATTAATGGATCCCCATTCCCAGCTTACACCCCCCGCTACCTGGGCCTTTCCCTATTACAGTGTTGAATCAAAGGAAATGCATATTTCCATGCGCCGTTTTGCTGGTGAATCTTTCGACAGGATTAAAGCATTTGGCAAAACTCATGCAGTAACCATCAATACTATAATTTTAACCTCATTTTTTAGAAGCATGTTTCAACTATTGAACCCACCGGCCGGAGACGACCGGGAGATCTGTTTAACCATGGATCTGCGAAGGTCTTTTAAAACCAATCCGTCTCAGGATATATGCAACCTGTCGATAACGGCAGCTGTAAGCACCTACCGGATGGAGGAAGAAGCTTTTCTGAGGACATTAAAAAGAGTGTCCGAGTCTATTGATGAATTAAAACATACTCAAGCAGAATTGTCTCGCGCTGTGATAATTGAAGCACAAGAGGCCATGGAATATTCGCAACTATTCACTCTTTTTCAAGCAGTCAAGCCCCAGGTTTTAGAAACTGGTAAGGTTCCTCCAACCCTAACCAATATGGGGATCATCAGTCCATTGCAGTTTGGACAGCTCCCTGCCTATGATGCTTACCTTGTTCCACCAACTGTTTATGCACCTGGTTTTTTACTGGGGGTCAGTACCTACAATAGAACTCTGACCCTGTTAGTCGGTTATTGTGAGCCATCACATAGGACTGAAGACGTTAATGCGTTGATGGACTTCATGGCAGATGAGTTGATTTCTCTGTAACTGCCCGATGTAGAAAACTAACATCGTTTGGCAGACAGCCTAATTAAATTATTAGAATTATTTTGAAAATTTAATTTAAGGAGGTGAAAAAATGTCAGAATATCTATCATTATTTAAAAACAAAACTGCAGAAAGTTTATTCTTTGAAAAATATGAGTCATGTTTAAAATTATGGCCGGTTCCATATGAAGAAGATTATATTGAGACTGAATTTGGCCAAACATACGTTATAAAATGCGGAAATAAGAAAGGGCCTGTTCTCGTATTATTGCATGGTTTGGGTGGTACTTCCGCCGGGTGGGTACCTAACATCAAAGAATTATCAAAAAAGACTTATATAATTGCAGTTGATATTCTGGGTGATGTTAACAAAAGTAAAGCAATAAAAACTTTTAACAGCAATAAAGAAGCGGCAGACTGGTTAATTGGTGTTATTAATGGATTAGGAATTGATAAATTCAGTATCATGGGAACCTCATACGGCAGTTTTATTGCGATGATTTTGTCAATTTTTGAACCGCAAAGGATTGAATGTTTAATAATACTTTCTCCTACCGTATCAATTTCGAAACTTCAAAAAGAATTCTGGTTTGGGGTATTAAAGACTGCAGTTTCACCGTTCGATTCTACAAAAATGAATTTCTTAAAATGGATCAACGCAGATAAACCGTTAGTTCCAAATGACTATACTGAGTTGCTGATACTCGGGATGAAGTATCGTAGTCTTAAAATTAAATCTTTGATACATTTGTTCAGTGATAATGAATTATCGCAAATTAAAATGCCGGTATTATTATTAATTGGCAGTAAAGAGGTTGCTACAAGAGTTGATGATGTTAAACAAAGGGCAGAGAGATTAATCAAGAATTTAACATTTCAAATAATTGATGATGCCGGTCATACTTTATCATCTGAAAAAGCCGAAATTATTAATCCAATTATTCAGGATTTCCTAAATGGCTTATGACCTCATCCTCAAGAGTGCTTCTTTGCTGCACTCAGGCTGTTTATTCGATTAAACGGATTACCGCCAGCGACGCTTATCTGGTCACACCGGCAGTTGCTGCGCCCGGGATCTTGTGGCGGCCAGCACCTACAACCAAACCCTGACCCTGGAAGCAAGTTTTTATGAACCTTGCCAACAAAAAAGAGGAGATTGAACGCTGTCTGGAACTTATTGAGAAGGAACTAAGCTCTCTGGAATTATAGGAGGTCGGATTTATGGAAAATACTGAACATTCAAGACTAAAAGCCTATATGTTTCCAATCATCATGATACTTTTTATGGGGCTGGTAATATTTCTTCCCGCCGGCACCTTGAGGTACTGGCAGGCCTGGATTTACCTGGCGGTATTTGCCGTGCCCACTCTTTTCATTACAATCTATTTCCAAAAAAGAAACCCTGAATTTCTGGCCCGGCGCAGGCGGGTTAAAGACCAGGAATCGGTGAAAAAGACTTCTGTTTTTTTTAACCTTGCGTTTCTGGCATATATAATTCCCGGTTTTGATTTTCGCTATCACTGGTCATCAGTGCCGGTCTGGCTGGTTATTACTGCTAACCTAATGGTTTTTTTAGGCTATGTTTTTATCATCATCGTCTTTAAGGAAAACAGCTATGCTTCAGCCAATTTACAGGTTGAGGAGAACCAGCGGATTATTTCGACCGGCCCCTATGGGGTAATACGTCATCCCATGTACACTGGTCTTTTAATGATGATACTATTTGCACCCCTGGCTTTGGGTTCATACTGGGCCGTCCTGCCAGCCCTCCTTTATATACCATGGACGGTTATCAGGATAAAAAACGAGGAAGAAATGTTGTTACGTGATCTTCCCGGCTACCGCGAATATTGCAGCCGGATTGCTTATCGATTAATACCATTAGTTTGGTAAACAGCTTAAGTAAATAAGTAAAATTGGGGGGATTAAGATGAAAGAGAATCAAGTCAGTGATACGGCCATTAAAACAGCCTGTTGGCGAGCTTATCATTCACGTATCGATAACCCGATAATTTTTAATGATTTTCTTGCCTATGATTTGCTTGGGGAATCGGAATATGAATCCTTTAAAACTCTTTATGTGTCGATATTTAAAACATTCGCCCCCCCGGAGATTGCCTCATCCTTTTCGGATGGCGCGGCTATTTTAAAACATATGATGCAATCATTAGCTGCACCGGCCTTGACTTTCAGCCGCACCCGCTATGCGGAGGACAAATTGTTGGATTCCCTCCGGCAGAATGTCGGGCAATATGTAATACTCGGAGCCGGATTGGATACCTTTGCCTTCCGGCATTCTGAGGTAATGGAAGACCTTGAGGTGTTTGAAATCGATCACCCTGCCACCCAGCAATTTAAACATCTGCGCATTAATGAGTTGGGTTGGAAATACCCGTCCCACTTGCATCTGATTGCGGCGGACTTCAACAAGGATAACGCATCGGAAGCGCTCGCCCGCTCAACATACAACAAAGAATGCCTAAGCTTCTTTAACTGGCTGGGAGTAACCTACTATCTGCCATACGATGTGGTTTTTGCTGTATTGCAGACTATTTCAGAATCAGCGCCCGCAGGCAGCAGGATTGTATTTGATTATTTAGATACCGATTTACTCATTCCGGAAAAATCAGCCCAACGTTCGCAAGAGATATTGATGATGGCTGAGCAAGCAGGAGAGCGTATAAAATCGTTTTTCAACCCGGAAACGCTGGCTGCCGACCTCGCCAAAGTGGGATTTCAACTTGAAGAAAACCTGAACCCATCGGAAATTAACGGGTTATACTTCAACAACCGCCCGGACAATTATTATGCTTGCGAAAATGCTCATTTTGCCTGCGCGGTTGTCAAATAAGACCTCAGATTATTAGGCCAGACGACGGCAGCATAAAGGAGGCAGCGAACCAAGTTACTTTGAACCGACGCATAGAAAAGAAAGAAGTTGAAGCCTTAATGGACTTGATGGCGATGGGATTGCAGTCCCTATAAAATTGATAATGGGGTGATTTAAGATGTTCAAGAAGATTCTTATCGGGATTGGGGTAGTCGCATTTTTAATCGTAGCCCTGGGCACAGCCAGTTATTTTTGGATGTATACCCCTACCAAGGGCCCCAAAATTGACAAATATCAGATACCGCAGTCTGCCTTGCTGGTGGTGGATGTTCAAGAGGATGTAACTGGCCCGGCGACCAAGATGTATTCCAGCAGCCAATCGGAACATCTGCTAACCCGGGTTAACCAACTGATCGAATCGGCCGACGCATACGAAATACCAGTCGTTTATATCGGCCAGGAGTTTGCTGATAATTTTATAAACCGGGCTTTATTGGGCAAGACACTTATTGAAGGTCAGGCCGGGACCAAGCTGGATGCCAGATTAGAAAAAGTGAATTCAATTTACTTCCCCAAACGCCGCTCCGATGCCTTTTCCAATCCGGCCCTGAGTCGCTACCTGGTGGAGAATCAGGTAGCTAAGCTTTATATAATAGGTGCCGATGCTGCTTTTTGCGTTTACCGTACTGCACAGGGCGGGGTCAATAGGGGCTACGATGTAACCATCATTTCAGATGCAACTATAACCTGGACTAAAAAGACCTCTGATGATATTTTAAAGATGTATAAAAAGGATCAAATTTCAATATTAAACAAAGATGAATTCCTGCTAATGCTGGATAAAACCGGCAGTAAATAAATTAAGCAAGGAAGATGTGGAAAGGAGAATCCTAATGCCTGTAGAAAAGGTAAAGACACTTTATTTTTCACCCACCGGAACGACCAAAAAAATCGTTCAAACCATCGGAGCCGCCATCACTAACAGCGAACCTGAAACGCTTGACTTTACCGACAGGAAGGTCAGGGATGAAGGCCTGTCTGGTTTAGGCAACACACTGGCGGTCATCGGCGCCCCGGTTTATTATGGGAGAATTCCCAAAGAGGTTGCGCGTTATTTCTCCAAAATAAAGGTTGACAATACCCCGGCTGTCCTGGTTGTAGTATACGGAAATCGTGAATTCGAGGATGCTTTGCTGGAACTCCATGACCTGGCTTGTGCGGCGGGTTTCGTGCCGATTGCCGGGGCGGCATTTATTGGTGAGCATTCCTACTCCTCCGAAAACCTGCCGATGGCACCCGGACGCCCAGATGAGCAAGATTTGAACAGGGCCCGGCTTTTTGGGGCCGAAATCAAGGAAAAGTTCGATATATTGGTAAAAGCCAACCAGCAAATCTCCTTACCAGGTAACAGTGATTACGCCAGTAGAGCCATACCTAATTACCCGTTCAAGGTTCAAACCCTGGAGCAGTGTGTCTTATGCGATATATGTATGGAATCCTGCCCGGTCGATGCCATCTCCATAGACAATGAGTCCGGCCTGCAGACCGATGCCAAACTCTGTATAATGTGCTTTGCCTGTGTTAGAAACTGCCCGTTAAAAGCCCGGGGGGTCATTAATCCATTTTGGACCCAGGGTATGGAAATGCTGCATAAACAGTGTTTGCAGAGAAAGGAGCCTGAAGTATTTTTCAGGGTATAGGATACTGGGAATCTCACAGAGAATTATTTAACCAGCTATATACGGTTATTATTTGCTCCATCGGCATGCGCACCAAGCCGCTGCTCGATGGAGCAACGAAATCCTTTACTCCAGAGATGATTTCACCGGGCTGAAATCCCCAGGCTACTCGCCTCTGGTGGGCATAAATCTGGTATACCCCTTTGCCCACATAACACACTATCTGCGGGAGGTTAAGCTCTATCTTGCCCCAAAGCAATTCACAACCCCGGGCATATTCTGCAGCACTGACATCTGCTGCAGCTCGAGTGGGACGGGCCACCAGATTGGTGAGTCCATAGCCCAGTTCCATAAGACTGGCATCTTCCATAGGGCTGTATTGACGCGGAGTTAAACCGGCCTGATGCAGGATTTTCCAGAAACGGTTATTAGGGCTGGCAAAATGATGGCCGATTTCCCCGGAACGGATACTGGGATTAAATCCCACAAAAAGCACCTTTAAACCCGGTTTTAAATAATCGGGTAAAGTTTGCTCAGTTATATTTCCCATCACTTCACCTCCTGATTATTCTTGCTGCTTTTGTGGATGCGGATAGAAACCCCACCACAATGACAAGGAAGGTTTGACATGATAGCGTTCCACCTGGTTTCCAAGTCCACTTGCCCGCTGGTTTTCAGAACCATTACTTCCTTCTTTAGAACCGCATTAATTGCTTCCTTCTGCTGAATTTGCTTCTTATATATATCAGCCTGTTCTAAATTATAAATGATTTTATTAATATCAACCCGCTCTTCCCGAAGCGGTATACGAATAGTTTTACCAGTTCTTCGCGCCTGACTGGTACCATGAAATCCCATCACCTAGTATATCTTAAGAGATCTTAGAATTGGATAATAGTCCAGAGCACCTCTAATTGTAGTTGGACTTGTCCATTTCAGAAAGCTTATATCCGGTTTGAATAACAATGCTCTTTACCTTAGACTAATACGGTACTACCTGCTAAACTGCTTCATCAGACGATCGAAGCATGACCGTCTTGGACTAAACAACAGTTTAGAAAGGAGTTTTATAAATGTTAGGTAAAAGAATTATTATTCCGTTTTTAGTAGTATTATTATTATTTGCAGGTTTATTATCAGCAAGAGCTGATGATAATAAGACAGCATCCGACCTTTCCGACTCACGGAAAGCCGGGGTAGTGCAATCACAGGAAACCCTTGATGCCAAGAAGGACTCTGGTGAAACAGCCGATAGAATGTCTGATTCGAGTATAAATCAAAATATGATGAGCTTGCAAAAAGATGATTCCCTGGTTGATAAACGTTTGCTTGAGCCAAAAACAGTACAAACCAGCGGATTATCAGACAAAACGGCTTCCGCCAATACCACGGCAACAACCGTATCCAGAGGCGGCAGCCGGGAAAACCAGGTTCTGACCATGGTGGCAACCGGCTATGACGGCTGTTATGAGTGTAATAAACCATATTACGGGCAGCCTTCATATATCGGACTTCCATTGAAGCGGGGAATTGTTGCCGTAGATCCTCAAATCATTCCTATGGGAACCAGACTTTATGTGGAAGGTTACGGAGAAGCCATAGCTGCCGACCAGGGTAACGCGATTAAGGGTAATAGGATAGACCTCTTTTTTGATAGTCATCAAGAGGCTTTAAACTTTGGGAAGCAAACTGTCCAAGTTACAATTTTATAGGGTAGTGCTGGAAACGCCGCAATAAATGCGGCGTTTCTTTTTTTAAGTATCGGAAGAAACTGTGCAGTAGTTTCAAATATAATCAATAAGCTTTGCATTATTCCTGTATGAAAATGCATAGATTACTGCGATATTTGCAAATAATTAATTGAAAAGGAGATTTGCAGCTTGGAAAAGCTAATAAGACGTTTTGGGATTTTAATTATAATTGCATTGACCTTGATTCCCGCTGCAATTCTACAGGAGATCTCAGCCACACCGGCTTCACTTGTCTACACTATACAGGTAAATGATATGGTAACTTCAGGAACTGCCGCCTATATTAACCGGGCGATTAAGGAAGCCGAAAAAAACGACGCCGAAGTTCTGGTGATTATACTAAACACTCCCGGGGGGCTGCTTTCATCTACATTGGATATTGTTAAGGCAATATCCAATGCTTCAGTCCCGGTGATTACTTATGTTACTCCTCGCGGGGCTATATCTGCTTCAGCTGGAACATTTATTATGCTAAGTGGACACCTGGCGGCTATGGCACCAGGGACTACCTGTGGAGCAGCAATGCCTGTCAGGATTAGCAGTCTGGGGAAGTATGAGGCCGCTGACGAAAAGACTATAAATCTGATGGCGGATCATATGAAGAGCATTGCGGAGGAGCGGGGTCGACCAGCAGATCTGGCAAGGAGTTTTGTAATTGAAAACCTAAGCCTTAGTAATCGCGATGCACTAAGGCAAGGGGTGATCGATTTTGAAGCCACCGATTTATCGAATTTACTTTTAAAGGCTGACGGCTATAGCGTGCAAACCAAGTCAGTTCAACATACATTAAGCACTGCCGGAGCTAGTATGCAAAGCCTGGATATGAACATTAAAGAGCTTATAATCCATCAAATCAGCAACCCGATGCTGGCTCTGTTTCTTATAATAATAGGTCTTTATGGTCTTATTTTTGCATTTCATTCCCCGGGATTTTTGTTGCCGGAAGTTCTGGGTTCTATAAGCCTGCTCCTCGGTTTATATGGCATAGGCCTCTTTGCCGTAAATATAACCGCTGGTTTGTTGATTGTTTTGGGTTTAGGTTTATTAATCGCTGAAGCCTATACTCCTACTTGGGGAATTTTAGGCTTGGGAGGGATAGCCAGCCTGGTTTTGGGAATATTGTTATTCCCGGTAGAACCTTTGTTGCCGGTTTCCTGGTGGTCTTCTTTTCGCTTTATGGCGGTGGGTATTGGAGTGATCGGTGCAACTTTACTCTCCATCATTCTAAGTGGAATTTGGAGATTGCGCCGCATCAGGCCGGTCCATGGAAATATGGAATTTGCTGCCCGTTTGGGATTGGTAGTGCAAGCGTTAGAACCCCGGGGTTTAGTGAAAGTACAGGGGGAAATTTGGCAAGCCCAGTCTCTGGACGGGAGAGATATTGCTTTGGGAAGCAAGGTCAAGATTATTAAGAAGGAAGGACTTTTTTTACTGGTTGAACCTGTACAGAATTTAGGAAATGAATAGAAGACAAGGGAGGAATTTTAGTGGAAGGTCTTTATGGTTTTCTTAATTGGTCTGTGATTATTATAATTGTAGTTATTCTCTTGGCTATGTCTGTCAAGATTATTGCGGAATACGAGCGCGCCGTACTGTTTAGGCTGGGTAGATTGGTTGGGGTGCGTGGTCCAGGTTTGGTTTTCATTATTCCTTTTATCGACCGTTATGTCCGGATGTCCCTGCGTACAATAGTATTCGATGTTCCGCCCCAGGAGGTAATTACCCGGGATAATGTGACATGCAAAGTTAATGCAGTGCTTTATTACCGGGTAGTAGAAGCAGATAAAGCGGTAGTCAATGTGGAGCGCTACCATGAAGCAACCAACCAATTGGCGCAGACTACCCTGCGCAGTGTAACCGGTACTGCGGATTTGGATGAACTCCTATCCCAAAGGGATAAATTAAATGAAACCATACAATATATCGTAGATGCCGCCACTGACCCTTGGGGAATTAAAGTAACCGCAGTCGAAATAAAAGACGTAACTCTTCCCCAGGAAATGCACCGGGCTATTGCCCGCCAGGCTGAGGCAGAGCGCATCCGTCGTTCAGCTGTTATTCAAGCTCAGGGAGAACGCCAGGCAGCAGAAGAATTGGCCAATGCCGCCAACATATTGATCAAGAGCCCCGGTGCTCTAACCGTGCGCACATTGCGCTCCCTTTCCGAGCTCTCCAATACTCAGAACACTACTATTCTCTTCCCTTTGCCCATGGAATTTAGGGAGCTATTGCCAGAAATAGGGAAAAATATAATTGAGAACGCAGATTAAGAATAGCAGACCTCATAACCTTTACCGGGGCTTACAAGAAGCTGAGGCAGTAAGCCTTTGGTGTGGTTTTTTAAATTGTCATCATCAAATACAATGGTTTTCCCGCCAGAATACTCTTCCTTATCACTGTCCAAGCATTTACAAACAACTCTATCACCTGTTATAGGGGCATGCCGCATTATTATTTTAAAAATTATGTTGTGTGGGGCAATCAGCTGCTTTATTATCAAATAAGGACTGGTCTGGCAGTTGCAAATTTGCGCCAGTTTATAGGCCGGGGAGCGGGTCAAAGGGACAATTTTGACAGGAGGGTCGAGTATGCCGATCATGACCAGAAGAGCCAAGGGTAATGCAAATGTTATCATTGATCACCAGAATTGTACGTTGTGCGGCCTTTGTGTTGAAGTCTGCAAAGGGAAACCTTTATATATTGAGAACGAGAGGGTGCAAGTCGATCAGTCTATCTTATTTGGCTGTATCGGATGCGGGCAGTGTGCTGCTGTTTGTCCCCGAAAATGCATCGTTGTAGAAGGTCGTGAAATGTCAGCCCAGGATTTGTTCGATCTTCCGCCCCAAGGAACCAGGGCAAACTATAGTCAGTTTCTGTCTTTATTACAGGCGCGCCGCAGCACCCGGGCCTTCAGAGACCGTGAGGTAGAACCGGACCTGGTACAGAAGATCATCGATGCGGTTGCCACAGCTCCCATGGGTTTACCGCCTTCCGAAGTGCATATTACGGTTTTGGACGGTTTTGCCGAGGTTAGAGAATTTTCCCGAGACATGATTGATGTATTCCAAGCGCGCAAATGGATGTTTTCACCCTTTATGCTGGCTTTGCTGCGCCCGTTTTATGGTAAAGAAATTTACGATTTGATGAAAACCTTCGTTGTCCCGCTGCCGGATTTTCTTGCCACGAAAATGGCCATAAATGAAGATTGGCTCTTGTACGGTGCGCCGTTGGCCATGTACTTTCAAGCCTCACCCACGTCTGATCCGGTTGATTTTGCGATCGCCGCTACCTATGCAATGCTGGCCGCTGAATCCTTGGGATTGGGGAGTTGTATGATCGGCTCGGTGGCACCGTTTCTCAAGAACAAGACCAAGGTAAACGAGAAGTACAAGATATTTCCTGGTCCCAACCAGGGCATTATGGTGATCTTTGGCTATCCAAAATTCAAATATACGCAGGGCATTCGCCGCAGCCTGGGCGGGGTGACCTATTTTCGACAACGGTGCTAAAAAGTAGAAGCGTGAAATTGGAAACTGGTCAATATGGTGTGGCTGAGTATGCCAATTTGCATTGCCGCAGCAGTAAATGAGATTTAGGAAGGTGTGTATAATTGAAAATTTGGGCTATTGTTCCTTTCTTATTGCTACTAGCCATATTTTATACCGGCAGACGCGGGCAGCAAGCATTTGCCCGGCATATACCGCCGGGCGGTGTAAAAGTATACTGGGCTGTTTATCTGTTGATCGTTTCCTCCTCTATCCTGGGCAGGAGCTTTGAAAGCAGCCACCCGCTAATTAAAACTATTCTCACCTGGGTCGGGTCATATTCCCTGGCATTTCTTTTCTATGCATTTTTCATTCTGCTGCTGATCGATTTGCTGCGCTTGTTGGATCGCTGGCTGGGATTTATACCGCCTCCCATAAAAAAATCGCCGGCAAAAGTTGGCCTGGCAGTAATTATACTACTGGCCGGGTTGCTGGCTTATGGCAGTTGGAATGCCTGGAACCCGGTTATCACTTCATATGATATAAATATTGACAAACCTGCTAATGACACCAAACATCTGCACGTAATCATGATTTCCGATTTGCATCTGGGTGAAATCGTCAACCGGGAACGATTAAGCGAAATGGTAAAGCAGGTGAATCAAAGAAACCCAGACCTGATTCTCCTGGGCGGGGATATCATCGATGGGGATCTCGGACCCTTTTTGCAGCAAAATATGGGGACTGCCCTTGCCCAGTTGAAACCACGACTGGGTACTTATGCGGTTTTGGGAAATCATGACGGGCACGGCACCGAGCTAATCCCTTATCTAGAGGCTGCCGGCATAATCGTACTCAACGATCAATATCGCCTGATTGACAACAGCTTTTATCTAGCCGGCACAAGCTTCGGAGGCTGGCATAACAACGGTTCTTCACAGCAGCCACTGGCCGAGACTATGGCCGGAGTCAAGCAAGAACTGCCCATAATTCTTTTAAAACACAGCCCGGTCGATCTCGAAGAAGCAAGAATCAACGGGGTTGATCTGCAGTTATCCGGGCACACCCATCAGGGCCAGTTGTTTCCCAACAATTTTATTACCAATAACATGTATGACGCAGATTGGGGCTATCTGCGCCAGGGCAATTTGCAGCTTGTGGTTTCCACCGGGTTCGGCACCTGGGGACCCCCTATACGGATAGGCAACACTCCGGAAATCGTTGACCTGCGGATAAACTTCAAACCGTAACAAGGGCATTGGGTTTATACACTGCAGGCCTACTGCAGATACACTTTGCCTTCGTCCCCGTCTACCACCACATTGCCCATCTTTAACTAGCTGCATGGCACCGTGTACATTTGGCACGGCGGGAATGCTGGTTTTTGGACTCTCTGCGTTTGCTTAAATATGCAGCTAGTCGCATCTATTTGCAGGTAGTTTCATCTATTTTGGCTATTCAAGGACTACTCCTTACAGCATAAATACTACCCATTAAACAATTGTGACCGTTAAAATAATTACTTTCCATATTATCCCCAGCTTCTATTGACATACAATATATTGTATTGTTATAATTTACTACTACTACATATTGTGCCTTTCTTGCATGCGTCCCTATTTTTAGAGATGTGATCTGACAAAGAAAGTGGAGGGATTATTTTGTATTTTAAGGAAAAAGCTCCTATAGCTTGGCCCAAAGTAAATTTGACTTTGACAGCAAAAACCGTTTTGGACAATCGATACTTAATCAAAGTTGACGATAAGGTGGTAGAAACACCCGAAGATATGTTTTACCGAGTAGCCAGAGTTGTCGCAAATATTGAACAACAATACGGAAAGACGCCGGAAGAGATCAAGGAATTAACCAAAGAATTCTATGATATGATGGCTAACCTCGAATTTATGCCGAACTCTCCTACGCTTATGAATGCAGGCAGAGATTTGGGGCAATTAAGTGCTTGTTTTGTTCTTCCTGTAGAAGACAGTATGGAAGATATTTTTGACGCCATCAAATTTGCGGCTATGATCCATAAGTCCGGGGGCGGAACTGGTTTTAGCTTTTCCCGTTTAAGACCAACAAACAGCGCGGTTCGTTCGACTGGTGGTGTAGCCTCCGGACCAGTCAGCTTTATGAAGGTGTTTAATTCAGCGACTGAGGCTGTAAAGCAGGGAGGAACCAGACGCGGAGCTAATATGGGGATTCTACGGGTTGATCACCCGGATATCCTGGAGTTTATTCACTGCAAGGAAGATGACCAACAGATCACTAACTTTAATATCTCGGTTGGCATTACCAGAGAGTTTATGGATGCACTGAACGTACAGGGCAGTTATGATCTGATTGACCCTCGTACGAAAAAAGCTGTTGGCCAATTATCAGCAACAGATGTTTTTAACAGGATTGTCGATCATGCCTGGCGTAACGGAGAACCAGGTTTGGTATTTCTGGATCGCTTAAACGATGATAATCCCACGCCTAAACTGGGCGAAATAGAAGCGACCAATCCTTGCGGGGAACAGCCTCTGCTACCGAATGAAGCCTGCAATCTTGGGTCTATCAACCTGAAACTTATGGTAACGGAACATGAAGGCAAAACGGTTATCGATTGGGAACGATTATCTAAAGTAATTCGACTGGCTGTACGCTTCCTGGATGATGTTATCGATGCCAATCAATATCCTTTGGAGATAATTGAGGAAATGGTCAAGGGAAACCGGAAGATCGGCCTGGGAGTCATGGGATTTGCGGATATGCTGATCCAGTTGCAGACCTCATATGCTTCGGAGGAAGCCGTCGATTATGCCGAAAGAGTTATGAACTTCATTCAAACCGAGGGACGATTGCAATCAGAAAGATTGGCTGGTGAACGAGGGACCTTCTCTAATTACCCAGGATCTATCTATGACGGTGTAAGAAAGCTGCGTAATGCAACTATCACCACCATTGCGCCAACCGGAACCATTTCTATGATATGCGGAGCGTCCAGCGGTGTTGAGCCAATTTTTGCAGTGGCCTACACCAAGAATGTTATGGATGGAACGTCTTTTGTTGAGATAAATCCCTTATTTGAGAGCTATGCCAAAACATATGGTTTTTTCTCACCTGCTTTGATGGAGAAGATCAGCGAGACTGGTTCCGTACTAGGATTAGCGGAGGTGCCTCATTGCGTTCAAGAAGTCTTCATCACCGCCCAGGAAATCGACCCGGAATGGCATATTGGCATTCAGGCGGCTTTTCAGAAGTATACCGATAATGCGGTATCGAAAACGATCAACTTTAGGAATACCGCCAGCCGCGAAGACATAGCAGAGGCTTACCTGCTGGCTTATAAATTAGGCTGTAAAGGACTTACTGTCTATCGCGACGGAAGCCGGGATGAGCAAGTGCTTTCAGCAGGGATAGGCCGTGTTGGCCAGAATCCGGAACAAACCCCTGGAAACTCGATGGTAACTCATACCGTCACACCTCGCCCCCGCCCGGCAGTAACCGTAGGTGTCACGGAAAAGATTAAAATTGGGTGCGGCAATCTCTATGTTAGTGTTAATGCCGATGAACAGGGTATCTGCGAAGTCTTTACCAATACGGGACGGGCTGGAGGATGTGCTTCACAGTCGGAAGCAACTGCACGGTTAATTTCCATTGCACTGAGATCCGGGCTCGCCGTTGATTCGATTATTGAGCAAATGCGCGGGATTCGGTGTCCCGCTTGTGTACGCCGTGAAGGAGTCAACGTCACTTCATGTCCAGACGCAATATCAAGAGTTATAAAGAAATACAGGGATGTTGGTTCAAACGATCAGGAACAGCTATTTTCCGTATCGGGATCAGATAAAGAAGTCGGAGACCTTTCCGAGACTTTACGCAAATTTTCCAGTACAGCAGAAAAATCTGGTGAACGCATGAACAATATACCTGTAAATGGACTAACGAAAAAGGTCTATACTGGGGTAGCCATTGATCAAGCTTGTCCAGAATGCGGTATGCCGGTCAATCACGAAAGTGGTTGTATGATCTGCCGGCACTGTGGCTTTTCAAAATGTGGATAATTTCCTAATTATATGATTGCAAGTAAGTGCAGTTGTTCCAGAATGGGTTGAGCGTTTGATGGAGTTTTATTTCTAATGAAAATACAAGGTGATGAATGTGAAGATAATAATTCCCCCACAAGCAAAATTTTTTCTCTCAGCATTGGTTATAGTGCTGATATTGTCCATGTGTGCTTGTACTCAAGTGAGTAAGCCGGAAAAAAATACAGATACGCCTATTAAGACGTCGGCAAAGAAACATCTTTATGATTACGAGTTGATGTATTCCTATCATAATGCTGCTTATGACACGGAAAAATTCGCAAAGCTTGCCGAGCTTTTGCAATCCAAAGATACCCTCACCGTTGCCGGCACAAATTATACCGAGGATAATGGGATTTTAAAAATAGAATTCCAGTTAAAGCTATCGGAAACGGAACCCGACTATAAGATTGATTTTACGAAAGAAATGCAGGATGCTATCGTATTGTTCGCTGTTTTTGATTATATCAAAGGCGTAGAAATCAATTTTACCCAGGCAGATTATTCCTTTGGCGGGGTTCCAATAATGAGAGCAGACGCCGAGACGATTTTGGGCCAAAAGATTGCACCGTTTGGAAATACGAAAGAATCGTTTACGGAAGATTTTCCGGATAAAGTTCAAACAGTGGTTTGGGAGCCGGGGGTTATGGATACGGTTAACTACTATCATGCTATGGGACTCGACGAATAAAACTGGCATAATCTTTAGCTCCACTGCTCCGCAGTTTCAATATCTGAGTCCGCCAGTTCCCGCTCGACAATCCAGTAAGCTATGGGATTAATGCCGTAGCTGATGGTGTTTCATCCCAGGGCTATTGGCTAGATTTGGTAATAATCTCAGATGATTTTGAGAGTATGTTTATTCCTAAAGGAAGTTGTATAGTAGTCTTTGTAGGCGCAAAATAATGTTCTGAAAATCTTATGAATTACATTAAGAAAATAAAAGATTCTCTTGGATGGCCAATTGAGGTAATTGAAGAAACTGTTTTGGCAGGCCTATTAATAATGAATGGTGAATTATGATAGCAGAGTTAATCAGATAGTTCTGAGATTGGTAATAATTACTTAGGAAGAATCGAAGGATTATGTTCCATGCCCATGAATGTGAAAAACGCAATAAAATTGATTCAAGAAGATGGCTGGTATCTGTTTGCCCAGGAAGGAAGCCACCGGCAGTTCTAGCACCCCATAAAGAAGGGTCGCGTTACCATAGCCGGTAAGCTTAGTGATGATTTGGCTCCAGGGACTTTAAATAGTATACTAAAACAAGCAGGACTGAGAGAAAGGTAAGATACCATGAAATATTCCATTGTTATTGAAAAAGCAGGTAATAATTACTCGGCATATTCGCCTGATGTGCCGGGATGTGTGGCTACCGGTTCCAGTATAAATGATGTAAAAGAAAACCTGAGAAAGGCTTTGGAGTTCCATCTCAGGGGTCTCAAAGAGGATGGGTTGCCGGTTCCGGAGTCTGAAAGCCAGGTTGATTATTTAACCGTTTCCGTGACTTAGTATTCCATAATCCCCTCTTAAATCAGCGCCATTTCCAGCTTCCTTTTCCGTTTTTTCCAGTCCGGCATTAGTTTATCCAGTTGGCGGTAGAAGCTGGGGCCGTGGTTGTGGTGTTTCAGGTGGCATAATTCATGGGTGACGACATAATCGATGCACTCGCTGGGGGCCGCGGATCAGGCGGTGCCAGCGATCCAGCAGTTCTTGGCATTCTCCTTCTCAGTAATTCCCCTTATGTAAACATAAAAATAGGCCATGGATAAGTTTACCTCTGGTTTATATTCACCCGAGGAAATCCGAACGGCTGGAACAGCCCATATAGCGGTGTGTTTCCTCAAGCTGGTGGGATTTACCGGTAGAAATACCTGGACATGTTTTGTATTCTAGGAACAAGGAGGTAATACATATGAAAAAAGCATTAATTGCCGTTGTTCTACTATTAACCCTTTTTATTCCTGTAAGTGTCATTCAGGCCAGTACATGTTCGGTAAGTAAGCTGCCCGCTAACATTCAGCAAATCAGTCCCGGCACATTTAGAATTCAGTTAAGTAATTTGGGGAGCTATTCGTCATATATCTATGGCGTCGTCAATAAACTGAAATCTGCCGGAGTTGTTAAAAAGGTTGTCTGCATTCGCAATGGAAAGATAATTACCCGTACTCCGGCAAATCCGGTGACTGTGCCGGCTCCCCAACCCAATTCGAATCCTGGTTCAGTCGTGATTACTCCCGCGCCGCAACCGGCGCCTGCAGCGCCTGTTCAGCAGACCCCAACGGCGCCGAATCAACAAGTAACTCCCAGTCCGGCAAATCCCGCTACCACATTCGACCCCAGCCAGATGCAAAATGAAATGCTGGGCTATGTAAACGCCGAGCGGGCCAAAGCCAATCTGGTACCTTTGACTCTGGATAAAGCATTATGCGACGGGGCCTACTTAAAATCCAAGGATATGGCGGACCATAATTATTTCAGTCATACATCGCCTAGCTATGGCAGTCCGTTTGATATGATGAAAAGCCTGGGAATTACCTACCGTGCTGCAGCGGAAAACATTGCCAAAAATATCAGTGTCAGCGGAGCACATACCGCATTTATGAATTCACCCGGACACAAGGCTAACATTCTAGGTTCGCAGTATAGCAAAGTAGGATTTGGATTCTACCAGGAAGGCCAGTATCTGTATGTAACCCAATGGTTTACCAATTAATTTCGCAATCTTAAGCGCATAGAACGCACTGGAAGGGGGGTAAATCACCCCCCTAAGAGTGTCAATAAAGTCTTCCGATTAGTAGACCGAGCAAAAAGAGTGAAGAGCAAGGCTTTCAAGAAGCCCGTGATTGAGGCGTACATGAGGTACGGCGATTGAACGGGTTTCTTGAATAACGCAGCTTTTCGCTTTTTTTGACGGTCTGGGCAGGCACTTCAGTACTTGCCCTCTTTATTGATACACCTATACTCATTACACATATGACTTGTATTTCCTTTCACCAAACGACAGAATACTCAAATAAAAAAACCGCACTGCTGCGGTCAGGGCGATGACAAAAGCGAATCTCTGCGTTATTGTAAAAAGCCCGCTCAATCAACGTACTCAAGTACGCCTCAATCGCGGGCTTTTTACAATGCCTTGATCTTCACTCTTGTCATCGCCCTGGGATTTTGGCGGCTTTGTGGACACTCTCATCGCATTGCTGCGGTATTAATATATTAATAGCAACAAGCCAGACTAATTCTATTTAAGATATTCCACGGCTTTGGCATACTGCCGGTCGTATTTTAGAAGTAGATTCTGTCGCTGCAGATTAAATAAATCCTGAGTTGCATAATCCAAAACTCCAGAGGGATAAAGCTTGTTGGCCTTCTGGTACTTCTTTATGGCATCCCAGGTTTTAAGGTCCAGGTTGAGATCCGGTTTATCTACGGCATAGCCTGTGGCGGCTAAAATCTTTTCCGCATTATATACATTAAGATCGCTGCTGTTTAGTGCAGGCTTGGAATTCTTGTTTAATTTGCTTATATTTCTTACCTCAATACCATTAGCAAGTCCCGGGTCCTCTACATTGATATCTGGCTCCAGTCCCTTGCCGTCAATAAACTTTCCAGACGGCGTGAGGTAAGTCCCGGTGGTTATTTTTCCCCAACCCAGTATCTCGCGGTCGGATACTTCAATATTGTGGCGAAGTACCAATTCGTTGGCATCCACCGTTATATCACTAAACTGGCGGGAATATTTATTGTAGGCTTCGGGCGTCAAAAGCGGGATTACCGACTGCACCCGAGCTTTGCCATAGGTTTTGCTTCCTACCAGGATGCCCGCTTTGCTGTCCTGAATAGCTCCGCTCAAGATTTCCGATGCACTAGCGGTATTTTTATTGACCAGCACAACCACTTTATATTTTGTTTTAGCCAGTGATGAGGTATATACACTATCATCGCCGGTTCTGAACTTCAGGGTAGTAATGGTACCGAACGGTACAAAATGGCGCGCTGCAGCTACTGCTTGTGCAACTTCCCCTCCGGTATTGTCGCGCAAATCAAGAACCAGCTTATTAACACCGGAGACATCCAAATCCTTTAGAACATTTATTAAGAATTCGTTGGTATTGGAATTAAAACTATCAATGGATATGTAGCCAATTCCGTCCCTGACTTCACCATTAACCGGATTAAGTTTTATGCCCTCGCGTTTGGCACTTATTTCCAAGACATTGTTGTTTCCATCGCGAATAACTCCAATTTTAACCAATGTGCCGCGCGGACCTCGAATTAGTGTACTTACTTCATCTATGGTGTTTCCTATTACATCTTTACCGTCAATGCTGACAATTTTGTCGCCGCCCAGCAGGCCAGCGGTTTCAGCCGGTGACCCGGGAAATACTTTAACTATAACAACACAATTCTGATCCCTCGATAAAGCTACTCCGATACCCTCGTAGTTTCCATCAACCGATTCCAAAAACAATTCTGCATCTTTCTGGGTGTAAAATTCACTATAATCATCGAGCTGCCCGAACATTCCCTTTACCGAGCCTTCAGTCAACTGGCTTTCTCCAATTTCATAATTATACCGGTTCTTTATAAATTGCATTACCCCCTGCAAATAGGCAGTATCCGCATTGTCTCCGGCCATTACCGGTACAGCCGCTGTCACCAGGGTAAATACGAATAGCAGGGTAATACTTAACAAGGCCCTGGCATGTCTGAATTTCATAACGTTCTCCCTTCTCCCGGTTGAATTTTAGCTCCGATATAATTTCGCAATATTTAAGTCTAAGTCCTCTAGCGGGTCAAAATTTCCACACCATTTTCCGTAACTCTTACCGTATGCTCCCACTGTGCTGAAAGAGACTCATCAACGGTTACAGTGGTCCATCCGTCATTAAGGACCCGGCATTTATAGCTGCCGGCATTTATCATCGGTTCAACCGTGAATACCATATTGGGGACCAGAAACATTCCTGATTCCCGGACCCCATAATGATGAACGAAAGGTTCCTCATGAAATTCCAATCCCACTCCATGGCCGCCAAAATCCTGGACTACCGAAAAGCCATATTGATTGGCGTGCTGTTCAATAGCATATGCAATATCGCCGATCCGGTTGAATGGTTTGACCTGCTCGATACCCAGATACAGGCACTCCTCAGCTACCCGTACCAATTTGCAGGCCTGTTCCGAAGCTTCGCCGATTATAAACATTCGGGAAGCATCGCCATAGTAGCCATTGAGAATGCTTGTAACATCCACATTCAAAATGTCGCCATCCCGCAGCCTGGTTTCACCAGGAATCCCATGGCAGATGACATTGTTTAAGGAAGTGCACACACTGGCCGGAAAGCCCTTGTAATTAAGCGATGCCGGCCGGGCTCCCGCTTTTGTGGTGTAATCATAAACCAGGCGATCAATCTCAATGGTAGCTAGGCCGGGTTTAATAAACTCGGTAAGCATATCCAGGATCTCGCGGGTAAGCTGACAACTTTTACGAATCCCATCAATCTGAGCTTCGGTTTTAAGCTGTTTCCTTCCCGGTACCGGATAGCCTTTTTTCTTAAATTCTTCGAGCTGGTTTTCCATTTCCATATGACACTTTTTATATTTTTTCCCGCTGCCGCACCAGCACAAATCGTTCCGTGATAAGCCTTTAATATTCATCCCTCCTGACCAAACCAGACTCTATGATTATAACATAATGGAGTGGGGATTGTCGGACAGCCCTCCAGGTACTGTAGTTAAGCTGTTTATCCTGGCATATTATTTGACCGATTATTTTCATTACTATACAATAAAAACGCAATATTAGACCATTGAGTAAAGAAAGAATATCTATTGGAGGAGCTTGTAATGAATAAGGATGGACAGCGGGAAAAATTCATAGATATCATAGCTAAATTTATTGCATATACCGGCAAACATCTTCCGGATGATGTTTTAGCAAAACTAAAAGAACTCAAAGAAAAAGAAGATACAGTTTTAGCCAAGATCGTATACGATGCCATGTTTGAGGATCTTAAGATGGCGGATGAGTTGGATAGGCCATGCTGCCAGGATACAGGCATAATTCAATATTTTGTACAGATCGGAACCAAGTTTCCATTGATTGACGATATAGAAGATTGCCTGCGTGAAGCAGTAATAAGGGCTACTGTCACGGCTCCGTTGCGTCATAATGCCGTTGAGGTTTTTGATGAGAAAAATACCGGCAACAATGTCGGCAAAAGGATTCCCTGGATTGATTGGGAAATCATCCCTAACAGTGAAGAAGTAACAATATATGTATATATGGCCGGCGGTGGCTGCAGTCTGCCGGGAACCGCCAAGGTTCTTATGCCTTTGGAAGGCTACGAGGGGGTGGTAAAATTCGTATTTGACCAGATTACTTCGTACGGAATCAACGCCTGTCCTCCACTTTTGGTCGGTATTGGTATCGCCGGTTCCGTAGAGGTCGCGGCCAAATTATCGAAAAAGGCTTTGCTGCGTCCATTGGGATCTCATAACAGCAATCCGCGCGGTGCTGAACTGGAATCCCGAATCGAAGCGGGACTAAATGCGATTAAAATAGGTCCGGGTGGTCTAAGCGGAGAAAATTCGGTTATGGGCGTACATATTGAAGAGGCCGCACGTCATCCGGCCACAATTGCGGTGGGTTTGTCGACCGGGTGCTGGGCACACCGCAGAGCTTTGATTAAAATAAATGCCGATCTGGAATACGAATGTATTTCACATAAAGGAGCTATATTATGATAAAGAAAATATTGACAACCCCGATTCAGGACGAAGACCTTGAATCACTGACGATTGGTGACATTATTTATCTTAATGGATATTTGGTGACAAGCCGTGATGATGTACATCAACGATTGATAAAGCAGGATAAGGAACTGCCTGTCGATTTGTCAGGCAAGGCTATTTTTCATGCCGGACCAATTATGCAGGAAATTGTGGGCCAGACCGGCAAATATAAGGTTATTTCTATTGGACCGACCACCAGTATGCGTATGGAAAAATACGAAAAGGAATTTATAGCCAAAACCGGCTTAAAGCTCATAGTCGGAAAAGGCGGCATGGGGCCCAATACAGTTGAAGGCTGCCAAAAATATAAGGCAGTTCATACTGTATTTCCCGGCGGCTGCGCTGTGCTGGCAGCGAATTGTGTGGAAGAGGTTGAGCATGTGGAATGGCTGGATTTAGGTATGCCTGAAGCCATGTGGGTAATGCGTGTTAAGGAATTCGGTCCTTTGATTGTTTCCATCGACAGCAAGGGTAATAATCTTTTCGAAAAAAATATACGGGAATTCATCCTGAGGAAGGACGCAGTGGTGGCAGAAATTTGCCAGCACGTCGATTACCTCGAATAAATTCCCATTCCTTAACTCCGCCCTTATCTCCAAAATGCCAGGCTTTTAGATAGAATCCAGTAGAATATTTGCATCCCTGATATTACTAATGATTTCTGAAACTATATCTATTCTTTTAAACGGCGTAATAAGGTAATACCCGTCTACATAAGGAGCGATTTTTTCAGCGATTTCCGAAGATATGTCAATTGCCATCTGACTGGCTTCTTCTCTGGAAATGTTCTTATATTGTTCAATAATTTTCTCGGATACACTAATTCCAGATATCTCATTATTCATGAAACAAGCGTTGGCATAGCTTACAATGGGAATGATTCCTCCCAAAATTTTGGCATTTAATTTTTGGCGGGCAAGTTTTAGATTGTCCAATGCCTGTTCGGTTAAAATAGGCTGGGTTAGAAACATAGTTATGCCATTTTCCATTTTCCTTTGAGCATGGGAGAGTTGACTTTTAAAATTTCTGGCATTGACGTTTAGAGCGCCGCAAATATTGAAAGGATGGGCAAACGTGCTGGCATTTAAACTGCGGATATAGTTCGCCAGAATTGCAGAATTAAAACTGAAGATCCCTTTAACCTCGTCCCGTTGGGCTGATGGTATAGGATCTCCGGTTACCACTAAAACATTATTTATCCCCTCAATATTCAATCCTAAAAGCAATGCCTTGGTGGCATTAATATTTCGGTCGCGACAGGTCATATGAGGAATAGTGCTAATGTCAAGCTCTCTTTTCAGCTTACAGGCCAAGAGGCTGCTATCCACCCTGGCCCTGGCCAGCGGGCAATCGGGAATGGTTATCGCATCAACCCCCAGTTCCTTAAGATGTTTTGCCCCATCCATAAAATAATCTATTTCCGTATTGGTGGGAGGATCTAATTCTACCGCAATAATTTTTTCCCCGACCTGGATTTTTTTCAAAAGAAGGTTCTCAACCATTGTTGTTTTCATTTGAGTTTTAAGAATAGGTTTATTAACAACCATTTTAAAGGGAGATAAATCCTTTAGCCGGTTCACTGTTTGCCTGATAAATTCCGGTGTTGTACCGCAACAACCACCTATAATATGAACCCCCTGTTTGACTATCTCAAGCATTTGGGCAGCAAAATACTCGGCGGTATTATCAAAGAAAGTCCGATGGTTTATTATGCTAGGATATCCGGAATTGGGCATAATCGAAATCGTTTTACCGTCCAGGTCGAGCGTTTTAATATACTGCAACAAATGGTATGGACCGGAAATGCAATTAAAGCCATAGGCATCAATAGTGGATGCCTTCATTAATTTTTCCATCAGTATTTTTCCTGATTTGCCAGCTCTGGTAAACCCTTCCGGAGTAACGGCAAATTGTATCAAAACATAAGCCTGTGGATTCTTCTCCTTGATATAGGCAGAAATCTCCAGCAAACCTTCATCACTGCTAAAGGTTTCAAAAATAAAGTTCCTGGCTCCCAACTCCAGGAATACATCCACAATGGCTTGATATTCTTCCCGCAATTTCGGCATTTCCAGAAATGGTATTGGGCCAATATCCGCAAAAACTGAAACACCCGTACCATTGGCTGCTTCCTGGGCAATATTATAGGCTTGACTAATAATCTCTTGAACTGTATCAAAATTACATTCCAGAATGATTCTATTGGCTCCAAAGGTATTGGTTTTTATCGCCTGGCAGCCAGCGTTTATATATTCCCGGTGTATTTTTAAAATCGTATTTCGATCATAAAGATTGGCCAGTTCACATTTTAATAAAGGATTATTACCAAGACTTGCATAATATGTTCCCATAGCACCATCGAAAATTAATGGTCTTTCGTTAATATCCATATGTTCCCTCCTGTATTTAAAAGAAATCCAGCTTCAGATTATTCAATCCATGGCCATATATTGCTTATGCAAGGCATTTCTTGCTCTCTTTGCTGCCTCCACCAGGTTCTTAAGACTGGGAATAGTCTCCTTAAGGCCGCGCGTTTTCAAGCCGCAATCCGGATTAATCCAAAGCTTTTCCGGGCTTATGGTGCTGATCATGCAGCTAATCCCGCCGGCAATCTCTTCTATGCCCGGTACTCGCGGTGAATGAATATCATATACTCCGGGTCCGACTGCGGTAGTAAAGTTATTGCTTTTTATTGCATGAATAATTGATAGGTTCGATCGTGAGGCTTCAAAAGAAATAACATCGGCATCCATTAAATCAATCTCTTTTATAATGTCCTCAAACTCGCTATAGCACATATGGGTATGGATTTGGGTAGTGGCCTTGACGCTGCTGTGCACTAGTCTGAAGGCAGGTATAGCCCAATCCAGATATTCACTATGCCAGTCATCTCTTCGGAGGGGAAGCTTCTCCTTTAAAGCCGCTTCGTCGATTTGAATGATTTTAATACCGTTGGCCTCCAGGTCCATAACCTCTTCCTTAATCGCCAATCCGATCTGCCAGGCCATCTCCTGCAGCGAAACATCCTCCCGTGGAAAAGACCAGTTTAAAATCGTTATCGGACCGGTAAGCATTCCTTTTACCGGCTTGGGAGTCAGACTCTGAGCATATTTTGAATATTCAACGGTAATCGGCCGGGCCCGGCTAACATCACCCCAGATTATAGGTGGTTTAACACACCGGGTTCCATATGATTGTACCCACGCCTTTTGGGTAAATAGGAATCCATTAAGGTTTTCGCCAAAATATTCAACCATGTCATTGCGTTCAAATTCGCCATGCACCAAGACATCCAGTCCAATCCCCTCCTGTAAAGCTATACACTCGGCAATTTTTTGCTTTACATTCTCCTTATATCTTGTTTCACTAATTTGGCTCTTTTTAAACCGGGCCCGGTTTGATCTTACCTCATCAGTTTGGGGAAAAGAACCAATGGTTGTAGTTGGCAGCAAGGGCAGCTTGAAATAATCCTTTTGGATTTTTGCTCGCTCACAAAAGGCCGGGCATCTGCTAAAATCCTGTTCCGATAAATGGTCAAGCTTACTTTTAACATTCAAATCAGTGCTGCTGGCTTTAATTTTGAATAAAGCGGTATTTTTAAGATATATTTCGCTCCCGGTATAATCTTTATTCCCAAAAAGATCCTTTAATTCAGCCAGTTCGATCAGCTTTTGTTCGGCAAAAGAAAAGTGCGCCTTGTAAGCTTCCGCAAGCTCTGTTTCGTTCTCCAGAGTATAGGGCAGATGTAAAAGCGAACAGGATGAATTGATTACAATGTTCTCTTTGGCAACGTATTTAAGAAGATCGTACAAGATAGCCAATGAATCCTTATAACAGTTCTTCCATATGTTTTTCCCATTGACGATGCCGGCAAAAAGCAAGGTATCCTCAGGGAAACCGCTTTCTTCGAGTAAATCCATGGTCTTCCGGCCTTCTATAAAGTCCAAACCTATTCCATCAAAATTTAAGCCTGAAACTTCTCCATAGTAGTCTCTAATATCTCCGAAATAGCTTTGCAGCAGGATCTTGAGACTGCCTTTATAGGGCAATAGTTCACTATAAAGGCGGATGAACATTTCCCGGTCATTTGGCTCCAAATCACTAACCAAAGCAGGTTCGTCAAATTGTACCCATTCCACATTCAGATCGTTTAGCCGGGCCAAAATATCCCGGTAGGCATTGACAATATCCGCTATAAAGTCGAACGGTTTTTTCTCACCCTGATAAGAAGCCAGCTTAAGAAAAGTGAATCCTCCTATTATTACCGGCCTGGTTTTAATCCCCAGGGCCAGTGCTTCACAATATTGTCTAAATGGCTGCTCACCATTGAGCTTAATTTCTGTGTTATCCTCAATTATGGGTCGCAGGTAATGATAATTCGTATTAAACCACTTTTTCATGGGAAGCGCCTTAACATCACCTTGATACCCTTGGTAACCTCGGGCCATGGCAAAATAAGTATCCAGTCTATCAAGCTCTAAACTCCGGTAGCTGGCAGGTACCACATTTAAAAGAACTGCCGTATCAAGCATTCCGTCATATAAAGAAAAGTCATTTGACGGAATAAAATCAAGTCCGCTATTCGCTAGTAATTTCCATTGTTCCTGTCTCAACTCCCGGGCATATTCCTGAAGCTTTACAGGAGATAAGTTCCCTTGGAAATAATCCTCTATCCAGAATTTCAGTTCACGGTGTTTGCCTATGCGGGGATAACCTATAATTGAGGTTTTCATAATACCAGTCCTTTCAAGCACCAAACTTATTAAGACTAATCATAGCAAGCAATCATGCTTATAGGGTAAAACCAAAAAACTATGGCCTGTTATAGTTGTTAGCTATAACAAGCCATAGTTTTTGCTCTGTACCTGAATTATGGTTTGTCCCGGCATTCGAAAAGATGAAGCTATTTATCCTTAATTATATCTTTCAGGGCATCAATATAATTGATCGCCAGTTGGCTAAGGTTAATGTTCCGGTGGGATATCCAACCTACAATTATCTCCTCTTTGAGATCCAATGGCACCGCAATGATATCATTCCCATTTAAATCGGAGCTTAAAATTCCCGTTGAAATAGTGTAGCCATTTAGGCCGATTAATAGATTAAAAAGGGTTGCCCGGTCGCTCACTTTAATGCTTTTCTTATGGGATAGAGTACTCAAAATCTCCTCTGAAAAGTAAAAAGAATTGTACTCCCCCTGTTCAAAGGATAGATAGGGATAATCCTCCAAATCCGCGAGGGTAACCTTGTTTAGCTTGGCAAGAGGGTTTTTTATGCTGATAAATACATGTGGTTTGGCAACCAATAGTTGGGTAAACTGCAGATTATTTTCTTTAAACAGTTTTTTTAAAACTTTGGAATTAAATTTGTTTATATATAAAATACCTATTTCACTGCGAAGATTTTTTACGTCTTCGATAATTTCATAGGTTTTGGTCTCCCGCAGAGTGAATTCATATTCATTAATACCATATTTTTCTACAAGGTCCACAAACGCATTAACTGCAAAAGCATAATGCTGGGTTGATACGGAAAAATGCTGGGGTGAAGGTTTTGCATTCAAATATCTTTTTTCCAGCAACTCGGTTTGTTCAATTATTTGCCGGGCATAAGTTAAAAATTCCACCCCATCAACCGTAACATTAATACCCCGGTTGCTGCGCTCAAAAATGCTTATATTTATCTCGGTCTCAAGTTCTTTGATTGCCTTGGAAAGACTGGGCTGACTAATAAAAAGCTTTTTAGCAGCGATATTTATTGAGCCACATTGTGCAATTTCGATTGCATATTTTAGCTGCAGCAAGGTCATTATTTTACCACCTATCTTCGCCAGTCCCGCTTTTCAAGCCGGTTTTCTCTTGATTCTACGATTACACAAAAGCTCCGCTGCGTCAATATCTTTGACCCAAAATACTTCCGGAGATATACACCCAGCAGTGGGTATATTTTCCGTTAAGAGAATGAAAAAGCAAAAGAACATCCTTTACATTGTTATCCCGTTCAGGACCATCCGCCTGGAATTAACCCGGATTACAGTCGCGTTTTACGTTCGTCTCTTTAGTTTAGGAAGGATTTTGTGAATTGTTTACGAATCTCAATAGTAATATAGTAATAATGTAAAAGGGAGGATGATCTAGATGAAAAAAGCCCCTGTAGTTCTTGGTCTGTTGGCTATTTTCCTGATGACGGTATTAATCGCCGGTTGTGGGGGAAATGCCGAAGAAACTGCTGCTCCGGTTAAACAGGAGACGAACGCACCTGCTGATTCCTCAAAATCCACCGAGCCTTCAACCGCTGAACTGCTTGGCAAAGGAAAGGGTATCACTGAATTATCCTATGAATATGAAGCACAGATGCCTGATAGTCAGAAAATAGTAGCTAAAACCTGGATAAAAGGCAAGAAAATGCGTACCGAAATGGCTAATCCTGCTGAGGGCGGCAACATCATTACAATTATCGATAGTGAAAAGGGCGTCGCTTATGTATATCAGCCGGCACAGAATATGGCTACCAAGATGGATATCTCCATGGCTCAGCAGGAAGAATCCTCCAGCCCAGCTGAGACTTTGGAGAGCTACAAACCGGATGATATGAAAATGGTCGGTAGAGAAACCGTTGATGGGAAAAAGTGCCTGGTTTATGATTTTCTTGATGGCCAAACCAAAGCCTGGCTATGGGAAGAGAACGGCCTGCCTATCAAAACGGAAGTGATAATGGACGGGAAAAAAGCAGTCGGGTTATTTAAGAACCTTAAAATCGGCGATGTTCCCGATTCCATGTTTACACTTCCCGAAGGCACCCAGATCATGGAGTTAAACCTGCCCATGCAAGGCAATTAAGTTAAAAGACGAAGCATTTATTAAAGAAGGCAGGGGAACCTGCCTTCTTTATTATTATTACTGTATTATTACCAAGCTAAACCTTGTTTAGGGCTGCCCGCCCCAAAATATCCGGCATTCTGTACCGCAGCCAGACTCTCCCGGTTGAATTTCCCGAACGGGATAACTAAATGGAAGGACGGTGGTAAGCAGGGATACAATCATGGCTTCGGCTGACCACGTCATGATTTTGCTGTTTAGCAGCTACAAGCAATTCATTGAATGAAATGAGCCAAAAAAGGTTTTTCCTCTTCCCGCCTTTATGCCTGCACCAATAACCAGCAAATTAATATATTAATAGTATATACTTAAATTATCCCAGGAGAATTGTACAGCAACTCCTATCTTTTTCGGGAACCGAAGGGAGGATGTATATGATGGGAGAGAAGAAAAACCAGCTTGTATTGCTGGAATTTAATGAGCATACTGCTACAGTGACCTTGAACAATCCGCCCGCCAACGTGCTTACTCAAGCCTTGATTGAACAGTTGTCACAAACCTTCCACGACCTCGAACACATTGATATCTCTACAGTAATCATAACCGGTCGGGGAACCCATTCATTTTCCACAGGTGCTAATATTAAGGAACTTTTAGAAAACGAATTGGAGCAAAATAAGATTTATTTTTCCAAAATCTACGAAACCTTCAACCTCATCGCCAACTGTCATTACCCGGTAATTGCCGCCGTTAACGGATACACATACGGTGCCGGTCTTGAATTGGCTTTATGTGCCGATATCCGGGTTATCGACCAAAACGCACATATGTCGGCCAGCGGGGTAAATCTCAACCTGGTATTCTGCACCCAGCGGCTGGCGCGTCTGGTAGGACCCGGCCGGGCCAAAGATATGCTGTTCTGCGCACGGGAGCTCGATGCTTCTGAAGCTCGGGAACTGGGTCTGGTCGAACATATTGCCCCACCCGGAAGTGCTTATGAAAAAGCTAAAGAAATCGCCCGTCGAATCAGCCGAAAAGGCCAGACGGCGGTTCAGGAAATAAAACAGGTCTTAAACCAGGGGCTTGACCTTCCCTTAAACCAAGCCTTGAACATGGAAGCTGAATCTATTTATAAGATGTTGGCCACCAGCGAGTTTGAGCGAAGGGCCAGGCTTTTCCTAACCCGTTAAATTTATACGCATGGATAACACTAGACATAATCAGGTCCTTAGGTAACACCGGGTAATGTTGACCTCTTAATTGTAATGTCAGCAATACCTCTTAAACAGATGCTCAACACTTAATATAGATAACACAGTACCCCAGTGATGCATTATCCACGATATTAAAGCCAGGGGATTTTGTCCATGTAGTCGCCGCTTAAAATAGGTAAGAGCTTGGACTTTAAGGGTTCTGATACATCTTTTAGCTTAAGGTTGTCTATATTCAATATATCATTGGTATTTATCTTTAGCTTATTGGCAAGTTCTTTTGCGGTAAGGTTTTGATTCTTGCGGAGTTCCTTAACGGTTTTCTTTTGGATTTGAAACTTAAATAACAAAGCAATCCCTCCCGACGGCTTTTATTAGTACGGCGGCTCTCTGAGCGGTAATCCGTCAGTTTGCAAACCATTCCAGCCTTATTTTGCTTTTCTAATAACCCGCCCTTCGGCAATGGCTACCAGTTGACCATGACCATCAACAACTTCCATTCTGTACAAGCCCGTTTTAGCGGTAAGGTTCTCTTCCCGGGCCACAGCCCGTAATATTTCTCCCGCCCTGCTGGCTTTAATAAAAGAGATGTGGACATCCATGGCCAGGGCCGAAGCTCCGTGAGAATTGCTGGCTGCTCCGAAAACCGAATCAGCCAGAGCAAAAATGGCCGCCCCATGAGTTATGCCCTTACCATTCAGCAACTCCGGTTTTATTTCCATGGTTCCCGCTGCATATCCGTTCCTGATTTCCAAAAATTTTATTCCCAGATACCGCGCCAACGGGTCGCTATGTTCATGTTCCAAGCTGCCATTTTGATCTATATTCATCTATTTCACGTCCTTAAATTTATTAAATCCAAGCCAACTGTCTTCAATTATACTACAGAAAATCCCGGCCTCCGGCAAGATATGGGTTGAATCGTTTACTGTTAATCCCCTTATTATCAGTGCCGGGCTGCGCCGAAAAGGTCTTTTATGGCCAGCTCGGTTCTTGCTGGAAATCAAGTAAATACAAATTGCAAGCGGGAGGCAGTTTGTTAAACTCCCTCCCGGTTAAGGCATTATTGCTGTAGATTTTAAACTCAAGATAAATATTATCTTGTTCTGTCATTATCAATTGTCAGTGCCGACAAAATTGCAGAGAATGAAGACGGCGCCGATTTTCTTTTGTTATTCGGCTCGGACAGCTTCCTCTTTGGCCGGTATGACCTTGGTGAAAAGTCTGACGGATGAATCGGTGCAACCGGGCAAGTAGCCGCAACTATTTTCATATGAGGTCCCCCTTTAATATTTCGCCTTACTATATATACGTATGCAAAACATTAATTATGGGGGCTAAATGCAAGTATAAAATTCTATTAACTATTGCACCGGTTCGACTTACTACAAATTATTAAAGAAAAACGCCTGGAACAGAGAATCCCCGCAGTCTGCAAACAGGCTTTATAAGTATCCCAAAACTATGATATTTGCAATTATTTATAACGTATAGTTATATTTTATAATCCGTTATATTATGTTAATATATTTTATGGGGAATACAGGATTTAAGAATCGGAAGAAACTGAGGAGCAGTTTCACACACCGCTGCAACAAGGCGGGAGACATATTTATAATGGGTCCTTTCGCTTCATTCAAGGCACAAAACGTAATGATTTCTTTCAGACTTCCGTTTCGTTATAATAGGGGGTTTTGATTATTGTTAAGAGCTAAAAAGTTGGTTTTGCTCAGTCATTGCTTGTTAAATGTCAATGCCAAGGTTTATGGATTGGCTAATTATAAAGGTGCTCATGAGGAGTTAATCAAGTTTTTGATCGAAGAGAGTTTTGGCATCATCCAACTTCCTTGCCCGGAGTTAGCTTGCGAAGGAATTAGGCGCTGGGGAAAAGTTAAGGAACAACTGGAAACACCGTTCTATCGGAAATACTGTAAAGAAATTTTTACTCCGCTTTTAGAGCAAATCATTGACTACCAAAAAAACGGCTACTGCTTAGCAGCGCTTATCGGGGTAAATGGAAGTCCTTCATGTGGGGTCAGTAAAACTTGCTCGGCAACATCCTGGGGCGGTGAAATAAATGACCGCCGGACTACGAAAGAAATAATGCAGCAGGTAAACATGATTGAAGCGCCGGGTATATTTATAGAGCAGATTAGAAAATTACTCGAAGCAAACAAAGTATACATACCTATGCTGGCTATTGAGGAAGCCGATCCGGCTGCTTCAATTGCAGATATCAAAAAAGTATTGAGGGGAGAGGGTTAGGTGTTAAAATTCAAACACGCATCTGCAGTATTGGTTGGTCTATTGGTGGCAATGTTGTTTATGCTTGGGGGATGCGCTGACAAGAGCACAGATCAGTCAGCTAATAAAAGCCAGCAGGAAGTAAGCGATAATTCCTGGACTACAGTTGAGAAAAATGGCGAATTAGTCGTTGGCATGTGTGCCCAGTATCCGCCGTTTGAATCTATTAATGAAAAAACCAATCAACCTGAAGGCTTTGACGTAGATCTGGCCAATGCGCTGGGAAAGAAGCTGGGTGTTAAGGTGAAGTTTATAGATGCTCAATGGGAAGCATTATTAGCCGGGGTTGAAAAAGGTGATTACGATGTACTGATTACCTGCATGTCTAAACAGGAAGCGGCAAGTGCCAATATAAATGTAAGTGATGTTTATTATAAACTTAATGACATAATTGTAGTAAAGCAAGGTAATGATTCTATAAAAACTGTTGCCGATTTAAAAGACAAGGTAGTCGGAGTACAGTCCGCAAGTAGTTGTGAAATAGCGGTAGACAGTCTGAGCGGACTTAAAGAGATTAAACGTTACAACTATAATCCCGATGCTTTTATCGATCTGACCAATGGCCGGGTTGATGCTGTAATAGTGGGCTATGCATATGCCGCCACGCAAATAAAGGATCGCTCAGATCTTAAGATCATCGATACTCCAGTAGGGGAAACTAGCGAAATCGTAATGGTTAACAAAAAAGGCGCGGACGCTTTGACTGCTAAATTAAACGAAGCTTTGAAGGCTATCAAGGCCAGTGGAGAGTATGATCAAATTCACGATAAGTGGCTAAAATTACAGATTTAGAATTATGGAGCTAAACTTTGATACCGTAATAAGAAATTTACCACTGTTTTGGCAGGCAACTCTAATAACCGTAAAAATTACAGTTCTGGCCTTTGTATTTGCATTAATTATTGCTTTTGCAGTAGGGGTTTTAAGAAGCTATAAAATTCCAGGTCTGTTCAAACTGCTGCTTGCAGCATATGTAGAGATATTTCGCGGAACGCCGCTGCTTATCCAGCTGTTTTTCATCTATTATGGCTTACCTTCCGTAGGTATAATCATGGATGCGTTTTCAGCAGCGGTAATCGGCTTGGCTTTAAATGGCGGAGCCTATATGTCTGAGTCAGTCCGGGCTTCTATTCTATCGGTTCCCAAAGGACAGGAAGAAGCTGCATTCTCGTTGGGTTACAATAAGCTTGAGGCAATATGGCATATCATATTGCCTCAAGCTATCAGGGTGGCAATACCACCATTGATGAATGGTTTTTCATCTATGCTTAAAGAAACTTCACTGGTTTCGGTAATTTCTATTACCGAACTCACCAGAACAGGTAATCTAATTTATTCTCGTACGGCCAGACCATTTGAAATCTATTTGACTTTGGGTCTGTTTTATTTTGTTTTAACCTTTTCAGTCGTTCTGCTGGCTAAACAAATAGAAAGAAAGGAAAAAAGATGGATACTCTAAACCATTTGATAGAAATAAAAGATATCTATAAATCATTTGCTAATCTATCAGTGCTAAGGGGTGTATCTTTGAACGTTTCGGCTGGAGAAATTCTGGGTATTATTGGCGCCAGCGGGTCTGGAAAAAGTACTTTAATTAGATGTATTAACGGTCTGGAGGAAACCCAACGGGGAGAAATACTAATTAAAGGTCAGCACATGAATAACAGCAAAGAGGCTGTAAATGTCCGTAAGAAAATAGGAATGGTGTTTCAAAACTTTAATCTCTTTCCACACTATACGGTATTGCAGAATATTACCGGCCCATGCCGGGTTGTTAGAGGAATGAGCAAAAAGAGTGCAGAAGAACTAGGCGAATCACTCTTGGAAAAGGTTAGATTAAAAGATAAGATGCTGCAGTACCCTGGTAATTTATCTGGGGGAGAAAAACAAAGAGTTGCTATAGCCAGAGTTCTGGCTATGGAACCGGAGATAATTTTATTTGATGAACCAACCTCGGCACTTGATCCGGAACTTGCCTACGAAGTCTTTGATATTATTAAATTATTGGCTGAAGATGGTATGGCCATGATGATTGTTACCCATCAGATTGGCTTTATTAAGAACCTGGCACATCGGATTCTATTCATTAATAATGGCAAAATAGCATGCTCGGGTAATCCTTATTACATTTTAAACGACTGTGATAATCCTTACTTGCAGGATTTCTTAATGAGGCTTCGTGAGAATATTTGATTAGCGGAGTAAAGTGACTTTTCATAACTATCTCCACCCAGAATCACCTCTTTTCGTTAAGCACATATTCAAGCAGACCCCAGAATGATGTCATATTCTTTGCATAAGAGCCTGAGCTTGGGGCAAATAGACCGGCATACACACCAAAGCCTGAATGCAGCTTATTTTATATCCACAGAAAACTTGACCGGGATATATGCGACCTATATAAGAGGAGGGCCGTACTCCTGGTGGTGCCGGTCAAGCCTAACCTTTAGAGAGTTTTTGAAAATCATAAAGAAACCTGATTATAGAAACACCCTTCTCAAAAAGGACTACCGGCGGGGCTTTGCTGATGGAATAAGGTTTATTTTAGAAGATGTGGTTTCAGCAAAACCCCATAATTTGTGATAAAAATAGCCTGTTAATAGAATAACAAAAACCCCTCCAAGTCCGGAGGGGTCTAGTTTTTAATTGGTGAGCCATGATGGACTCGAACCATCGACACCCTGATTAAAAGTCAGGTGCTCTACCGTCTGAGCTAATGGCCCATTTAATTATCAAATGGCTGGGGTGGAGGGATTCGAACCATCGAATGACGGAGTCAAAGTCCGTTGCCTTACCGCTTGGCTACACCCCAACGTTTATGAGTATACTAGGATGGTCATACCCTGTCAAGGATAAACTTGTTAAAATGGGGTGGATGATGGGACTTGAACCCACGGCCCCCAGAGCCACAATCTGGTGCTCTTCCAACTGAGCTACACCCACCATAAAAGCTTTAAATAAGTGGCGTCCCCGGAGGGATTCGAACCCCCGACCCACGGCTTAGAAGGCCGTTGCTCTGTCCAGCTGAGCTACAGGGACATAAAAATGGAGCGGGTAGAGGGAATCGAACCCTCGCAACCAGCTTGGAAGGCTGGGGCTCTACCACTGAGCTACACCCGCCCGCAAAGAGTATTATAACTCTTTCGCAAGGCCATTTCAAGTTTGAAATAAGACCCATCGATATCCAATGATAATACTTTAAAGCCATCTTGGCAAGGGGTCAGCAATATTTTACTTGAAAAAGTAACCTATTTGAGTGTGTTTTAGTATTATAAATTAACTCAATTAGAAGGAGATGGTTAATTTGGCAACCATTACGTTTACACCTAGTCAAGATGCCTATATTGCTGAATATTATCCTACAGAGAATTTCGGTACCGTTCCCTACCTGTACATCAGCAGATATAAGCAGGCCGGAGACATTTATCGAACCCTGATTCAATTTGATCTCTGCAGTCTAGTCTGCAACTCCATCCCGCCCGATAGCTGCATTGAATGCGCTTACCTAAAATTGCCGATTTACCGGAATGAAATCCCTTCAGGCTGTATCGATGTGAATGTCTATCGTGTGCTGCAGGCCTGGAATGAACTTAATGTTACCTGGAACACCCAGCCTTTTGCAGCAAATATTCCTGATGGAACGGAAAGCGTTCCTGACAACTTCTTTGGAATCGTAAAAATTGGTATTACGGATTTGGTCAGAGGCTGGTATGATGGTTCCATAGTAAACAACGGTATATTAATCAAGGGAGATGAAACCGCCAACCGGCTGCTGGGATTTTTCAGCAAGGAGTTTTACGACAGCGGTCAATGGCCCAGACTAGTGGTACACTATCACAAATGCTGCCCGTTTCCCGGCAAGAGTATACCCAAATAAAACTGGATGAGATAAATCAGCAGGGGCATTTCTAATTAATATCCTTCAGAGTGTCAATAAAGTAGCAGACCGAGCAAAAAGAGTGAAGAGCAAGGCTTTCAAGAAGCCCGTGATTGAGGCGTACATGAGGTACGTCGATTGAACGGGCT
>JAVBWA010000010.1:0-120837 GCA_036677685.1 Syntrophomonas sp.
GTGGTTGTTGATAACTCGCAAGCGAGTTATCAACAACCACGTCCTCTATCTTAATTTTCTCCAATTCAGCTTTAACCTTGTTTCTTGATTTTGGCCCAACTGTCCCGCAGTGAAACTATACGGTTAAATACCAGGACATCCGGTTTAGAATCAACCGCATCCACACAAAAATATCCCTGCCGTAAGAATTGATAATGGGTTTCATCACTGGCAGCCAGTCCCGGTTCCAGCATGCAGCCGGTCAGCAATTCCAGTGAATTGGGGTTGAGGTTAGCCTTATAGTCGGCACCCTCGGCTTCCTCGTCCGGGTTTTCCACCAGGAAAAGCTGCTCATAAAGCCTGACTTCAGCCGGTACAGCATGGGCTGCCGAAACCCAGTGCGATGTCCCTTTTATTTTGCGGCCGCTGGTCGGTCCGCCGCTTTTGGAATCCGGATCATAGCTGCAGTGCAGTTCAACTATCGACCCATTCTCGTCCTTTATCACCTGTTCGCATTTAATGATATATGCGCTCTTTAAGCGAACCTCTCCACCGGGAGTAAGACGGAAGAATTTTTTCGGGGGGTTTTCCATAAAATCTTCCTGTTCAATATAGATTTCGCGGGAGAACGGTATCTGGCGAGAACCCATTTCCGGATTTTCCGGGTTGTTTTCGGCATCCAGCCATTCCACCTGGCCTTCCGGATAATTATCGATAATCACCTTGAGGGGACGTAAAACCGCCATAACCCTTGGGGCCCGCATATTCAAATCTTCTCTTATACAATGCTCCAGAAGGGCAATATCTACCATGCTGTTGCGTTTAGCCACCCCGATGCGATCACAGAAGTCTCTGATCGCTTCAGGTGTATAGCCGCGCCGGCGCAGTCCGGAAATGGTAGGCATACGCGGATCGTCCCAGCCGCTCACATAGCCCTTCTCCACCAGTTCGCGGAGCTTGCGCTTGCTCATTACCGTATAGCTCAGATTCAGCCGGGCAAATTCGATCTGCTGGGGCCGGCCCGCTACTTTGCGGGGATAGGACTCCAGAGGAAGTGCTTCCAGGCACCAGTCATATAATGGCCGGTGGTCGGCAAATTCCAGAGTACAGATGGAATGTGTGATATCTTCAAAGGAGTCGGATATGGGGTGGGCATAATCATACATGGGATATATGCACCAGGCATCACCAGTCCGATGGTGGGTGGAACGCAAGATACGGTATAAAACCGGATCGCGCATATTCAGATTAGGTGAAGCCATGTCGATCTTGGCGCGCAGAACCCGGGAGCCGTCCTCAAATTCCCCGGCCCGCATGCGGGCAAACAAATCAAGATTTTCTTCAATGGAGCGGTTGCGGTAAGGGCTGTCCTTGCCGGGTTCAGTAAGGGTGCCCCGGTAGTCTTTAATCTCCTGGGCACTGAGGTCGCACACATAAGCCTTGCCGGCTTTAATTAATTCCACCGCATAATCGTATATCTCTTCAAAGTAATCCGAAGCATAGAATATCCGGTCTTCCCAATCGAAACCCAGCCACTTGACATCGGTCTGTATGGATTCGACATATTCCACTTCTTCCTTGCTGGGATTGGTATCATCAAAACGCAGGTTGGTAATCCCCCCGTTGGCAGCCGCCAGCCCGAAGTTCAGGCAAATCGATTTGGCATGACCAATATGCAGATAGCCATTGGGTTCCGGCGGGAAACGGGTATGTACCCGGCCTCCGTTCTTGCCAAGCTTTAAATCGTCGCTAATAATATTCTGAATAAAATTAACCGGTAAAGCAGGATCAGTAGTATTCATTGGCCATTCTCCCTCTTTCTCTTTTCTAACATCATTTCCTTATATAATAATGGTTAACATTTCTGCTGTCGATTATTATTCAGATAAAAATATAGCTGAATTAGGGAATATAGTATACTTAAAAGTAATTTGCAAAGAAAAACCCCACTGCTTAGTTTATAAATCTAAGCAGCGGGGCTTGTTGTTTCTTGGAGACTGGTCAGTAAAGTGGCATTTGGGCCGGAGGCCATTGGACGGTTCCGGTAATTGTCTCAGAAACTCCATTATCATTCAATTCGTCCTCATAGGTTACGGTTATTATGTCGTTGCTGTTAACTCCTAATTGCGGGGGCGTTGTACTATAATTTGTTTCCGCAGCAATTGTAAGTGTACCGGCAAAAATGCCTGTATTAACACCTGTCTCCGTCAGAGTTAAATCAAAACCCTGTGAATCCTTAATTGATTTAACAATTACACAAACGTTCTGTATGCTTCCCGAGTTAGTGTTGAGATCAGCATCGTAAAGCGTAATATTCACCTTGAACTCCACGCTTTCGTATACGGCACTTATTACACCGGTAATGCCTTTCACTACAGTAGCACTGTCACAAAGCGTTGACGGGTCGCCAGCGGCATTTTGGGCATCGTTATAAGTCGCTGTTATAGTTTCGCCAACTGCCCCGTGAAGGTGCATATTATCCTGACTGGTATCTTTTTTCAGCCTAGCGTTACCAAGAAAAACCCCCGTGTTGACGCCTGTTTCGGCCAAGGTTAAATTAATGCTGTCATTGTTGTTGTTATTTTGCAGGCTTACTGTAACATTATCAATTGATACCGGGTTATTTAAATCATCATCGGCAACTCTTACATAAACCAAATCCCCCACCTGGTAAGACGCTACTGATTGACCATCGGCGTTTTCCAATTGTATGCTGCCGGTTGCACCCCCAACCAGGTCAGTGATCTCCAGGCTCGCACCTGCAGACGCTTCGCCGGTTGCGTTCTTGGCATAAATCATTAAATAGGGCGCAAATGTTGTATTGTCTGCGATTGTAAAGCTATTGGTCCCCACTGCTACTTCTCCCAAACTGCCGCCCTTGTTTGAGCCGTCAAGCGAAGGATAGATAACGTAATGACTTACATTGGATACATCCGCCGGCGGAGTCCAGGACAGGGTTCCACCCATCTCTCCTGCCGTCGTATCATTGTCGGTAAAGTTCAGCCCGCTTGCCGCCACACTGGGGATACCCGGTGCGGGTGCTCCTGTTGCTTCAAAGGTATCAGAGATATAGTTTATCGGTGTAATAGTATTCCCGTTCAGCTTGAACACCGTCCACCAGACTCCGTTTTGAACCTCGGTTGGAACATTATAGGTGGCTATGGCAGTGTTTTGCCCTCCGCTATATACCTCCACTTTGGCATTGGAGCCATACAGGTTAACCGCATTGAAGTTAAAAGCCCTTGAATAGTTGTGCACAGAGAATATATAGTCTCCGCTTGCCTGCTGGTTAATTATAGTGGTGGTTTCCGGTCCTCCGGTATCGGTGTCATCGACATCCAGATTTACTAAAGTTCCTGAATCACTATACGATTTATTTCCATAATAAACCTCAAATCTGCCCTGCTCTACCCTCGGTCCGGTAAGATGAGAATCAAGGTCATCCGGTGCTGTACCCCAGGTCAGCACAATTCGTGTCTCTCCTTGAGACATGATAGGAGATACCACCACATTTTTATTGCTTGTTATCCCCGCCACACAGGTGACCGTAAATGTTGCATCAATAAAACCTGTTCCACTAACGTATCCGTTATAAGTCCCTGCTTCCAAATTGCTTACACTATAGGCACCACTGTCATCGGAATAAACAGTTGCTACTACCGTCTCGGTACTGTCCCTGAAGCTGATAGTCATTCCGGGTACATAAGTATTATCAGAAGCATTCACAACATAACCTGCAATGCTACCGGTTTGAGCTTCTGCTACACTTACGGTTACCATATAATCCTGAGTACTGTTATCCGCTGCAGTTACCCGGTAACTTACCGGGGTGCTGAAGTTCCGGGGGACTCCTGAAGCCGGGCTTAAGCTTACTCCTGAATGTGTTATGCTCGGCACCAGGTTAGTTACATTAGTTCCAAAGGGTACGGTCAGGGCTACGGTCTTTGCTCCTTCATCTATGCTACCGCTTATCGCCGGAGTCAACCCGTCAAAAACAAAAGCCGTTATCGCTTTCGCCGGATTGGCTGCTCTGGTTAAGGACAAAACATAAATCTTTTGCGTTCCATCCTCTGCCGTCACTTCTATGCTGATATTCCGGCTGCCCACAAGCAGGTCAATAATCTGACTTTCGCTGCCGCTTGCCACGCTCTGGCCGTCTACTAAAATACTGGCACTGCTATCAGCTGCCGGGGTTATTCTGATACTCTCAACCTCGTATCCGAGTGCTGCGCTGTATTCTAAAATGTTTGCATTAAAGCTTGGACTGAGCATCCCGCTGCTGAGGCTCAGACTGGAAAGCTTGGCATTGGTGCTTACCCCTCCACTGCCGAATACCGATTGATTTCCGATATTGGCGGTTATATTTTCACCTATTACCGTCCAGCTTAAAGGTTGTTTTTCTATCACCACTCCGGAGGATTTGATAACTGCGCTTACAATTTGCCCAGCCCCTTTTATTTCTACAGGAGCATTAACCTGCAGGCTGCTGACGCTGACCCCGGAACCCAGGTTTAGTGCAACATCGGTAGCTGCGGAAGAGAGGTTGATCTCTCCTATGGTGCCGCTGGCTACATCAATCTTAAGTCCGGGAGCTTCGATATTAACCGCTGTGAAGTTGCCTGAAAGTATTACCGTGGCTCCATCCGGTATGCTGGGACCGGTAGTCACCGAAGAAAAACCGGATCCGCTGATATCCGATTCCTCCAGCTTGGCTCCTGAATTCAGGGTAAGCGCCCCAACCGCGGTATTTCCCTTGGCAACTATTCTTACGGTATTGGTTTCATTATCCACCGTTACCGTATAGAGCTCGCAGTCTTCCAAAACCACACTGTTGGGACCGCCGCCCAGTACAAAAGTGTTGCCCTGGACCTCTACATTTTTAAGGGTAACACTACCGTCACCGATGCTTGCCGCCAGAATAAGATCCCGGTATATTACCATATTCTGCAGGGTTACCCCCGATGCCCCAATTATTACATTTTTACTCAGAATCTGAGGGTTGGCTGAGCTCTCCGGCCCATAGGTTCCAGCTGCAGCATAGTTTATATATGATACACTTGAGCCTTCATCGCTTGCGCCTCCACCGCCGCTTGGAACGGTATTCTGATTATTGGATTGATTATTTTCCAGTAGTTTTTGGCTTAAACCCTGCTGGGTTTCCTCAAGTTTTTGTTCAAGATCCTTTTTAACTTGCTCGCTAAGCTCAATGCCGCTCGAATTCAAAGCATCCAGCACTACTTCAATCGTATTCTTTAAGCTTTCGGCCTGCTGGGCAGGAGTTAGAGCCTGATCGGGTATCTCTATAAGCATCTCGACCACCGGGGGTACGATACCTTCTTTGTTTTTGTCAATCCCTAGTGCAGTATCTACTACCCATTGCTGGGCAGCCTTGAATTCCTGTTTTTCTTTTTCACTCATGGGAACCGCATCGGTCGCATTGCCACCCTGGCCAACCGTGCTGCTAAGACCCGCTGCCAGAGCCGTATACTTGCCGCTGTTCCCCTCAACTTCGGCATCTCCGGTTAAACAACCAACTGTAGCTGTTCCATCCGATTGTATGCTGACCAAAATATACGTTCCTCTTACCGATGCAACTCCGTATGGCATATCAACTTTCATTTTAACTTTTTTGGATTCGGCCTGCTGGTACCAGGGTGGAATTTTGCTGTTGCTGTTATCGGCTATGTAACCCAACCCTTCAAGACCGGCTAAGAGTATTTCCCCAGCCTGAGCCTGCTGCGTTTCCTCAGCCCCATGTTTGGTAGCCAGAGCACCAAATAATGTTCCCTTTTTCAGGTCAAAATCGACATTGTCAACGGCAACTCCGCTGCTGCCATCGCTTTTTATGCAATTTCTGCCTATTGATTCCTTAACAATTATTTCGGTATTTTCCTTGATAAGGATACTGCTGCCGTCCGGGTAATATATGCTGGCGCTGCTATTGGCTGTGCTGCTAATAATATCTCCCGCATAAACCTGATCATCGTTTTTCAGAAAACTGCCGGCTCCCTGGCGGGTAAGTTTTACCTCACCCTTGACATCCTTAATAGTTCCTGCCATTTGCTGCAGATATAAATCCGGGTCCTTGGTCAACAGGGTTCCCAGAGCACGGGCAAGACTGCCCCGGCTCATTACCAACTCAGGGTTTATTTGGGTATGGTTATTGCTCAGCCCTACCATTCCTGCAGCGAGAGCCAAGGCCATATCTCCAGCCGCCCAGTGGCTCTGATCCAGGTCTTTGAGTTCCGGAAGCTGTGGCCGTTCTTTCTGAGTTGACAATCGCATTACCAGAGCTACACCCTGGGCGCGGGTCAGCTTCTCATCAGGATGAAAACTGCCGTCGGGATATCCTTTCAGGTAGCCGGCTTTCGCTGCCGCAGCTATGTTTGCGGCCGCCCAATGCTCCGCTTTCACATCGACAAATCCGGTCTCGTTGGCTGCCGTTGCCTTAAGGTTAGCAGCCTTAACCAGGACTACCGCAGCCTGCGCTCTGGTCAGCCCTTCCTGGGGGTGGTAGCTCCCATCCGGGTAGCCGGATATTATTTTCCGGTCGGCCAGATAGTTAATAAACAAAACATTATTATCATTTGCTGCGACATCACTAAACAGCGATGTTATCTGTGGGTCAGTTGCGGCCAGCGGACTCTCTTCCTCCTTTTCCGCAGCAACTCCTGCCGCCGCCGCACTCAATATTAATATCATAATGAGTATAGCCAATAGCGGGAGTTTCTTAAAAATTTTCATTACTCATCCCCCTTCATCAAACCCCATCAATCCCCGTTTTATTCGATATAAATCCAAAATTATCGATTATTTATAATATACCTTATTATATTAGCCGAAACAATACTCTTAGCATAATATGGAGCCACAGGAACAATGAAGAAATATTGCCCCAATAATCCGGTTTCCTTAGATTCTGTTCACAAAAAAATTACCTCCTGCCGCAAATGCAACAGGAGGCGATCCTAATCCAACAATATCTTATCTACACAAATACCTGGTACTATTAACTTGGTTAGCAACCGTTAGTATACACATCAAATCTGCTTGCATTTTGCGGGGTAAAGCCGTTTTGATCCTCGATCACCAGATAGACATCATACGGACTACCATTTTCAAGGTATGGCAAACAGGACGCCCCGTCTACGCCAACCTCTATGGGCACATCAGGATCATTAAGCTCCACGTTACCCGAAGTCAGCGCAGAATATCCATTTGCATTCTTTCCTTCCTTAACCTGCTCCACGGAAGGGGGCTCGGCACCTTCTTCCACTACCACATAATATATGGTGCCGCTCTTGTTGCTATCCAATATCATACCGAAATCATTACTGCCATTGAAACCGGATACATAAGTTTGGACCGGAGTATTGTTTTCAAAGGCGGGTTCAACATAATAGCTCATTACGGTCGCTTTGCCGTCTGCATATCCATCCTTAAAGGCCAGGTACAGGTTACCCCCGTAATAATCCAGTTGCGGAACCCCGGCTGCGCCGGGGCTTAGCCCGGCTCCCAGCGGTCGCCACTTAAATGTGCCGTCTTCATAAACGTATTGGGCGACACTGGCTTTCCCGTCCCGGGTGCCATCCGCAAACGCCAGGTAAGGCGTCCCGTTGGGCGCTACGCAAAGGGAAAGATTATTGGCCCCTCCGGGTGAAACCTTATCGCCCATTTTTATCCATTCCTGGCTTGTTGAATCATATTTGCTTACCTGGGCATAGCCCTGGCTGTCACGAAAAGCCACATATGGGATGCCGTTGGCAACGTCCAGAGACAGGCCGGTGCCGGCAATCGCGCCGCTGCAGGACTGCCAGTTCCAACCCTGATTGTAATCATAAAGGACTTGCATGACCTTAATCCCTTCGAGGTCCCGGTAAGCCATGAAAACCGGCTGATCATAGGCTTCATATTCACCTTCCAGTTTCAGTTCACTGACTCCGGACCCGCCCGAAACGCTTATGTCGGTCCAGACATAGTCAATACATGCCTTAGCCTGAATTTCTTCATTATAAAGATAAGTCATGAAAGGATAGTCTTGCACCTTGCCAACCGAGAGAGCGGCAACATTATCTTTTTCAACCCCGGAGCCCACGTTATTCCAATAAAATTGCGAACCGTCCTGGGATCCCTGCATAACAACTATCTGCTGTTGAGTTGAGCCGGAGCCGAATTCGTCCCACCAACCCAACAAATAGCTACTACAACCTCCAGTTAGGTCTTCGGTTAAATCCAAAGGCCCTTTACCGGGATAACTTGAATCTGGTCCGCCAGGAAGCCAAGTTCCTTCATAAAGATACGCCATTACTACTTTGGCATCAGTATCCTCCGTATAGGCTGTAAACACCTTCCCATAGGGATCCACCGCCAGGGCAAGGTCCGAACCGGCAAGCAGGGCTCCAGATATACCTTCGCCCAGGTACTGCCAGGCAGGCAATAGGCTGACGGTGATTTCAGCAGATTTTTCATTGCCGGTCTGCGCCATTAAAGTAACTTCTCCAACCCCGGCTGAATCGGTAACGGTCAGGATACCGGCAGCAGGATCGATGCTAACTCCGGCAGGCGGATTATTAATACTCCAGTTCACTGTTTCCCCCTGCATGGGATTGCCGTTCTGGTCCTTGACCTCTGCTAAATAAACGGCAGTTATTTCTGTTCCGGCAGGCGCTATGCTCAGCTTCGCCGGCCCGGTAATTACAATACTGTCGGCCACCGCTATAAAAGGCGCTAAGGTAACCTGCAACTGCCCCAATTTGCTGCTGTTGCTTACCGATGTGGCCACTACAGTACAGGATTCTGCGGTTGTAGAACTACTCACAGTCAGTTCCGCACTAGTTGAATCCAAGCTGAATATCGTAACCCCATATACTTCATCTGCTACGCTCCAAGTCACATCTTCTCCTGACATAGCATCGCCGTTTTGGTCCTTGACTACGGCAGTGTAAGTGCTGGTAGCCGATCCGCTGGCCGGTACGCTTATACTTGTATCTCCAGATATTATTTCAATGCTTGTAACTACAGGTACAAAAGGTGATAACGTAAGCGTGATCTGCAACTGCCCTGACTTGCTGCTATTGCTTTCTGATGTGGCCACTATGGTGCAGGAGGTTGCAGTTGTCCCGCTGCTTACAGTCAGTATTCCGGTAGTGGAAGCTATGCTCACCCCGCTTACCGGGGATAACAGGCTCCAGGCAATATTTTCTCCGGACATAGGGGCGTCGTTCTGGTCCTTGACTTCAGCTGTATACGTACTGGTAGTTGACCCGCTAGCTGGTATGCTTATACTTGCAGCTCCGGATATTTCAATCGTGCTTACTATTTGAGTACTGCCTTCACTGACCTGCTGGCCTCCCACACTGGCATTATCAACCCCGCTGGAGACGATAATGGTGCTTGGAGTCTGTGCCATGACTACATTACTGGCATTTATGGTGGCTGATGCAATAGTTCCTGCCCCTCCAATGTTTGCCTGGGCATTGATTATCATTGTGTTTACACTGGTTCCGGAGGCCAGGGTTAATTCCGTCCCACTTGCTGAAGAATCAAGAATAATGTTTTCAATACTGCCACTGGCTAATTCGATGGTAAGGTCCGGGGCATTGATATTGACTGCTTCAAAGTTGCCGGAAAGGGTAATCCTGGCTCCGGCCGGCAGGGTAAGTCCGGTGCTCACCGAGGAGAAGCCATCTCCGGTTAGATCCGTTTCTTCCAGAGTCGCTCCCGTATTCAGGGTCAGGGCTCCAATTTTACTGGTACCCTTGGCTACTATTCTAACTTCGTCTTTGTCTACGGTAACCGTATAGAGATCACAATTCACCAAAGTCACGCTGTCGCTTCCGCCGCCCAGGACGCTGGTATTCCCCTGCACCTTGACGTTTTCGAGGGTTACATTACCATCGCCGATTCCGGCTCCCAGGATCAGGTCGCGGGTTATTACCATGTTCTTCAAGGTTATTCCCGGAGCGCTTACTATGACATTCTTACTGATGGTCTGGACATCGTTTTCCGGTCCATAGGTTCCAGCAGTCGCATAGTTTATATAGCTTACACTGGATTCTTCGGTGGTTCCGCCGCCTGATGATGTTGTAGGAGTAACAGTTTCCAGGGTTTCATTGATCTTCTGTTCCAATTCCGTTTTGACATTCTCGTCAAGCGTGATGCCGCTGTCCTGCAGTGCTTTAAGCACTACATCCAGTGCGCTTTGTTCCGGATTGGCCGTATTATCCGGCACTTCTACTACCATTTGTACTTTGGCTTCTTTATTATTATTCATATTAAGGGCAGTATTTACTACCCATTGCTGGACTGCGGCCTGGGCTAGTTTCTTCTTTTCTTCTTCGGTCAAGGTACCTGCATTGGCTGCATTTCCTACATTATTAATTGAAGTGCTGGTGCCTCCGGTCAAGTTTTGCCCGGTTTGATCATTGTTTCCTTGTACTGTTGCATCTCCGGTCAGACAGATTACGTCACAGCCGGTGATATTACCGTTTTCATCCTGGGTTAGGGTAACCATCAGATAGGTGCCGCGAATGGCTGCTACTCCATAGGGCATGTCTACTTTCATTTTTACTTTCTTGGCTTCGGCTTGCTGGTACCAGGGCGGGGTGTTGTTGTCAGCCAGGTAGCCCAGGCCATTCATTGAGGCTAAGAGGGTCTCCCCGTTTTGGGCTTGTTGTTTTTCCGGGGTATTCTCATGTTTGGTGGCTAGGGCGCCAAACAGGGTTCCTTTTTTAAGTTCGATGTCTACATTGTCTACTGCGATTCCGCCGGTCCCATTTTCCTTTATGCAGGCGCGTCCCAGGGATTCTTTTATGTAAAGTTCGGTCTTTTCTTCGATAAGTACGCTGCTGCCGTCAGGATATACCAGGTTGGCGGTGCTGTTTGCTCCGGTAGTTATGCTATCTCCTTTGTATATGGAGGCTCCGTTTTGCAGGGTGGTGGTGGTGCCATTGCGGGTCAGTTTGATTTCGCCTTTTATTTCTTTAATGGTTCCGGTCAGGGTTTTGGTGTATAGTCCGGGATCTTTGACGAGCAAGGTTCCCAGTGCGCCCGCAAGGCTTCCCCGGGTCATTATGGCTTCGGGGTAGACTAAAGTCTTGTCTTCAGACAAGCTTATCATGCCTGCGTTAAGGGCGGTGGCCATGTCGGCTGCGGCCCAGTGGTTTTGGGGCATGTCTTTTAATGTGGGTAGTTCATCTTTCTTTTCTTGTTTGGATAGTCTTAGCACCAAGGATATACCCTGGGCGCGGGTTAGCTTTTCTTCGGGCTTGAAGCTGCCGCCGGGGTAGCCTTTCAGGTAGCCGGCTTGGGCGGCGGCGGCTATGCTGGTGGCTGCCCAGTGATCGCTTTTTACATCGGCAAAGCTGTTTGTGCTTTCTGCCGGGGTCGAAAGTCCGGCGGCTTTAACCAGTATTACGGCAGCCTGGGCCCGGGTTAGTCCTTCCTGGGCTTTAAAGCTGCCATCGGGATATCCGCTGATTATCTTAAGGTCGGCCAGGTAGTTGATAAACAAGGCGTTGTTGTCGGTGCTCTTGACATCGGTAAACAGATTTTTAAATGGCTCAGCCTTGACCGCAGTGGTATCGGGCGGCTGCTCCGCAGCAGCGGCAGTTGTTGCCAGGCTCATTATCATTAAAAGTATAAGCGCGACAAAGAGCAGTTCCCGCTTGTTTCTTTTCATTTGCTTCCCTCCCCTTTTTGCTCTTTTATTGGTTAATATGGCAAGAATCCTTATTATACAAAATATACTTTATGATGCTATTTATTACAATAGGTAATATCTACTTGAAAAACCTGTCTACACGGAGAAATTGCAGAATAATTTCAATTTGATATAAATATGACATAGTCAAAAGATCCTCTTGTTGAACCGGGCCATTCAAACAGCCAACCCCATCTGCTTATTGAATAACAAACGGGGTTGGCTGTCTTTTTGATTCTTATCTTGTTTTAATATTTATTTGCCCGGAAATATACTCAAATATTGCCCATAACCCTCCTGCTCCATATTTTCTCTGGGTATGAAACGAAGCGCTGCCGAGTTAATGCAGTAGCGCAGCCCATTAAGCGGTCCATCGGCAAAAACATGCCCCAGATGGGAATTCGCAGTTCGGCTGCGGACCTCAGTTCTTATCATACCATGACCAAAGTCTTCTTTCTCTTCTATTTCCCGGGGATTTAGCGGTTTAGTAAAACTTGCCCAACCGCAGCCGGAGTCGAACTTATCCAGGGAACTGAATAAAACTTCTCCTGATACGATATCTACATATATACCTTCCCGTTGGTTGTCCCAATATTCGTTGCGAAAAGGCGGTTCGGTTGCATTGTTTTGGGTTACATCAAATTGAATTTTACTGAGCCGTTGCCTTAATTCCTCTCGGGTTGGCTTATTAATGGATTTTTGCTCCCAGTTAATTAATATCACTCCTATTCAAACTAAAAGAAAGCACTGGACGGTATTTTTCTTGACCGCAAACCCAAATGCTTTCTGCTTTTTCACCTATGCTATTATTCTTGCCTGTTTATATAGCTTCTAGCAATTTTAAAACCATTTTGGGGCGCTGGTTGGCATGGACCATCATAGCCCCGGCGATTTTATTCTGAATACTGCTTTTAATGAATTCCGAAATTTCTTTGGCCATGTCCACACTGCGAATCCGTGATTCCGCATCAGCCAGATTATCATGCATCGTTGTAAGATAGTTAATGGTATGCTCCAGACACCTGACAGTGGCTCCTAACCTTGCCCTTTGACTGGATACGGATTCAATGGCTTTATCAATCTTCTTAAGCGATTGGACGGCATTATCGTGGGTTGTGACATCGATTTCGTCTAATCCCAACTTTTTGCTGTTCATTGCCTTTATTCTAACAGTCATGGTTTGTCCCGCATTGGCACCGATTTGCAGGGTGATTTTCAGATCATCATCCCCACAATTGACATCGAAAGGTGAATCATTTACCAGATTACTGTTTTTAATCTCATCAAGCAAACTCTCGGGCACATCAGTCAACTTTAGGGCCTTGCCTGAAGCCAGGGACGAATTTTCCAGAATCTCTTTGATCTTGTTCTGGGTAAGCAATCCTACCCGGTCGACTTCTAAAACCAGTTCATCGATTTGCCCTTGAATGCTTTCCAAATCAGCATCGCTTAGCCCCTCAACAGTTGCCTCTTCAGTCAATTCTTGAATCCGGGCCAAAATCGATTCGGTGACACTCATACCATGTTCGGCGGCCTGCAACAAAGAAGTGCTGTCCTGAATGTCTTTATACGTTTGATTCAAATCTATATTCTGAGCCTGCAGTCCGCTGGCAATATCAATCTTGTACGCATCTTCAGCAGACTGCCACTGAGCTGCTTCGGGCGAACTGGAGGATGGAGAGGCTGCTGCCGTAGCACTCAGCTCATTCCAATAATTATTTGTCGATGCTTCATCAACTCTCATGCGACTACCTTCCTTATTCTCGGTCAATACTTCTGGATATACTTTCCTAAATAATATCATACAAAACCATTATTGTCATTACCTGGTATGTTAATTTCTATTTTCCTTAACCGAGAAGTTTTTGTAAACAAGTATATTAATTCAGTAAGTCCCCAGGCTCCAAGTAGGGTAAGGAAATATGTAATTCACTTAGATTACTTCAATACGGCAAAACTTTTCACACTCGCATAAGATTTTCTCAGTAAGATCGCACCGATTTTCATCTGATTTTTCTCCCTCTTTTAAATGCCCGGGCCTGGATTAATTCGGCGCATATGCTTACCGCTATTTCTTCGGGAGTATCCGCCCCTATTTTAACTCCCACCGGACAGCTTACCCGCTCTAATTGCTCGGGGGCGCACCCCTCATCGAGAATTTTTTGATAAAGGATATTCCTTTTATGCCGGCTACCGATCATGCCAATATAGAAAGCCTCGGTCCGCAGTCCCTGGCTTAATACCACGCCATCATGATAATGCCCCCGGGTTACAATCAGCAGCATGGAATTTCGGTCAATATTTAACTTTTCCACACAATCCTCAAGTGATTCGACCACGATGAGTTGATGTGCTTCCGGGAAGCGTTCTGAATTGAGATATTCTTTGCGATCATCGACAATGCTTACTTCAAAACCAAGGTTAACCGCCAGGGGAGATACTTCCCTGGCAATATGTCCGGCCCCAAAGATAATTAGCTTTTCTGCCGGCAAACAGGGCTCTACCAGATATGCCGCATTTTCAAATTGAATTACCCTGCTGCTGCAAACATTATCAATATCAGCAGCCAAGCTGTTCAAATTTTCTATTTTGGCATGCCCATGCAGTGACAATGGCTTCTCAAGGCAAAACTTCCGTTCTGTTTCGCGCTCAAGCGAGGGTAAAGGAGTAAAGACATAAACTGTTCGCCCCATATCCTGACATTGCTTGATGGTCTGCAACAGCGCTATATTGTACTCATTACTGCTAAGCAACTCCACCAATAGTTCCAAGGAACCTCCACATATCATATCGATCGATGCGTCCTTGGCGGGGTCTGTAAAGAAGGTATGCTGCTGTGAGGTCCCATCCTGTATTACATCCCGGGCAATACTAAGGGCTTTCGCTTCGACACTGCCGCCGCCGATGGTTCCTATCGCAGTTCCAGAGGAGGACAAGAGCATTCGAGTGCCGGGCAGACGGGGAGTCGAGCCTTGACGGTCCAATACCGTAATAACCGCCAGATTTTGACCTTGTTCCAGAAGGTGAAGCATGGTGGAAAAATCACCCCTCAAATCGCCTTGTTCCAATTCCAGTGCCCCTCCTTTTTTACATTAATGGCCAATTATGTATTGAGTATCCTGCTTTCATTGGTTTATTGTATGATTGCCGTCACCTTTTTAAGCATCGGAAGAAACTGCGGAGCAGTTTCAACACAATTTAATCATTCCCGAAGGGAATCAATATAAGTGGTCCCTGTAGGGGGCAACACACCGCTGCAACGAGGCGGGTGACCAGAACCCGCCGCCGGTTTTGTTAATAGGAACCCGACCACTTAAGAAGCGGGGGGCATCTTTTCGCCTCGTTATAATATTCAAAGTCTTTCCGTTATCAGTATTGCCTTTTTAGTTGGTCGAATACCATATGGCTGCTGGCTCCCTAAAAAGAACTCCAAGTGAAAGGCCTGGATTTTAGGGCGACTAACAGCCCTTCCCCGATATCAGTGGCAGTTACCCGAACCTGGACATATTTCCCAAGATCGGCTTGGGTAAGCGTCAGCATACTGGCCGTTGCCCCAGGAATGTCCGAAGTCACGCACCAGAAGAATTATTTATGATAGGGTTCACCTTTCAAGATTTTGAACCCGCGGTAAATTTGCTCGACCAGGATTAGAACTGCCATTTGATGGGGAAATGTCATAGAAGAAAAAGATATTTTCGCCTCGGCCAGCTTTTTTACTTGATCAGCTATGCCATGAGAACCCCCAACCAGCAGGTTAATCCGGTTTTTGCCGGAGATGTTCCAATTTTCAAGCTGTCTGGCAAAATTCTCCGAGTTTATTGACTTACCGCCAATATCCAAGACTACCAACATCTCATCTTTTCCCAATAAACTTAGGACTTTTTCGCCTTCCTTTTGCAGAACTTTCTGTATCTCCTTATCACCCGCCCGGGGGCTTATTTTCTCTTCCAATCCATCCAATAACTCAATATTGGTGTAAGAACCAAGACGTTTCAGGTATTCGTTTATTCCTTCAAGATAAAAAGGTTCACGAATTTTACCTATGGAAATTACCCGGAATTTCAATTAATTCACTCCAGCCTAAATATTTTGTTCAAAATTATTAATCATCAGTATTCTTAGTCCAATTTTAAGAACATAACTTTTACCACGGGCAGAAGGTCATCTATTCCTTTGATCCCGGTGTAAGAATAACACCAAAAACTTTGGCAGGGATGAAATCAAATTAATTTCATCCCTGCTTTATTTCTGCATAGTTTGTGCAGCTATAGGAGCAATCATCAATTGCTCCGAGATTATTGACAAACTTAAACGACCAAACCTCTACTTTTCATCTTAAGCGAGTTCCGTCAAGCGATGAGCCGAAGCGGCCAGTTCCTGGGCCATGGCCTCCAGTTGCTGAATGTTGGCCGCAACCGACTGCATTAATTCGGCTTGTTTCTGTACCGTAGCTCCGGATTCATTAACACCGCTGGTAATAACCTCGACTGATTGCTGAATATTATTTAGTATTTTGGATATTTTCTCTACAGATATAGTGCTGAACTCCGCCAATTTACGGACTTCAACTGCCACTACTGCAAAGCCCTTACCGTGTTCGCCGCTGCGCGCCGCCTCTATGGCTGCATTGAATCCCAGCAGTTTGGTCTGTTGGGCTGTTGAATTAATAATCTTTAAGACCTCGCCGGTTTCATTAAGGCTCAAGGAAGCAGTCGCCGCCGATTCAGTCAAGTCCTCCCCGTTGGCGGCAATTTCCTGGGCATATTTGGCTACTTCTTCCACAACCTGCCTTACGCTCTGCATGGTGGAAGAAAACTCCCCGGACATTTCGGCCAATTTCTCTGCTTCTTTATGCAGATTTACAATCATTGCTTCCCGCGCTTCCACCAATGTCATCATGAGATTGGCACCATGCGAGTCAAGCACCGCTACATCGTCTCGTTTTCCGTCATGTATCATCTGCTGCACTCTTGCATTGCCGGTGGCTTCAATTATTAAATCAAGGGAAGGGACAGCAAAAATTTTGCTGATATCAGAATATATCGGAACTCCCTTCTTCTGGGCCAATTTAATTCCCGGGGCATCGGTATTAACGTCGCATATCCCCTGAACCTTGATGCCCGGTATACCATGCAAAGCCTGCAAAATGGAGCTTCCGCCCTGTCCCGCTCCAACTATGATAATATTCGCCATCACCCTCACCTTCCTATATAATTCTTTACTTTTCTATTCCACATGAACATGAAATTACCTTTTAGCAAATTAATTTTATAGTAAAATGAACCGGGTTTTTGGAAGTAAAACGGGAGGCTTTTAGCCTCCCGTGTCATAATACTTAAATAATATATTTATTTTATTTTAGCACCCAATTGGCATAGTTTTTCGCTGATCTTTTCATAACCCCGGAAAATATGAATGGCATCATCTATGATTGTCTCGCCGCGGGCTGCCAGTGCGCTTAAAATCAGAGCGGCTCCGGCGCGCAGATCAGTTGCTTTTACCCGTGCACCGTATAGGGTTGGGACTCCTTTGACCACTGCAGTATGTCCTTCAACCTTAATATTTGCTCCCATTCGTTTTAACTCGTCCACGATTTGAAAACGGTTTTCAAAAACATTCTCCACGATTACACTGGAGCCTTCGGCCAGGGATAATAAAGCCATCATCTGCGACTGCATATCGGTAGGGAACCCTGGATAAGGCAGAGTTTTAATATCCACCGAGTGGATGTGCTTGCCACCTTTTACATGTACTCCTTCATCGGTTTCTTCCACGATGGCACCGGTCTCCTGCAACTTGGCCACAATCGGATGCAAATGCGTGGGTATAACGTTTTCGACCAGAACATCACCCTGGGATATCGCAGCCGCAATCATGTAGGTTCCGGCTTCAATGCGATCAGGTATGATAGCATAACGTCCTGCCTTGAGTTCATTAACACCTTCTATTTTAATTAAATCGGTACCGGCACCCCGTATTCTGGCTCCCATGGAATTGAGGAAATTAGCCAGATCGACAATCTCCGGTTCTTTAGCAGCATTTTCGATAATACTCTGTCCCGGTGTTTTGGCGGCCATCATCATTATGTTTTCAGTAGCCCCCACGCTGGGAAAATCCAAATAAACCCGGGCACCCGACGGTGTTTTGGCACGGGCATATATAAAACCATGTTCTATTTCTACTTCCGAGCCCAAGGCCTGTATGCCCTTGATATGAAGATCCATGGGCCGTGATCCGATATCGCAGCCGCCGGGCAGTGAAATAACTGCCTCTCTTTCGCGGCCCAGCAAGGCTCCCAGAAACAAATTGGATGCTCTCAATTTTTTAGACAGTTCATATGAGGTCTTGACTTTGACTGCTCCCTGCGGAGGGCAGATCGATAAACTTCCGTCTTCGTTCCAACGAGCATTTACTCCCACATCATTGAGGATTTTGACCATAACCTCAACATCTCGTATACGGGGCAGGTTGTCGAGGATGGTTTCACCATCCGCCATAACACTGGCTACCAGCAGCACCAGGCCGGCATTTTTGGCTCCGCTGACCCGTACCCGGCCGTTTAGAGGATAGCCGCCCTCTATAACTAAACTGTTTTTCAAGTCTTACACCTCTCGCCCAAATTATTCATTTAAAGATTGATAAAAGTTCTTTTCAAAGCTATTATAGTTTATTCCCAAACATTCTTGCAGTGCCTGGGCCATAGTTTTGCCCTGACCCAGCCCCTCAAGTATATTGAAAACTTGGTCTTCACCGTATTGATCAACCATAAACTCCACAAGCTGCAGGGATTCCCAATAAGCTATCTGTTGATCAAGGCGGTCAAATTCACTGTCCAGTTTTTCAAGAGAATAATAGCTGAGTTCTCTCCCCCCGGTAAAGGGGTCGGCAAATTGAAAACCGGTTATTTGCTTTTCAGAATACTGGGCAATTCCTTCAGTCCACCAGCGATTATAATTCCCCCGTGTAATTTCGTCAACCATTAAATGGGTAAACTCGTGGACCATTGGCCCCTCTTTTATGAACCGTTCCTTGATATCATCGCCGCTAAGCCATTCCCGGGGTGACAGTATACGGATGGATCCGCCCCAATATACACCCATGGCTTTTTCGTTTTTATCCCAGCCGAAACTGGATGCCAGGCTTTGTCCATTTGGATATACTATCAGAGTAGTCTTCCGGCTGGGTTCCCACCCAAATTCATCTTTAAGTGATAAGGCAGCTGCTTCGGCCGACTCCGCGATTAACGGAATGTAATCCTTATCCACGGAAGTATACTTGATTTTAAAATGCTGGGTCGACATCTCTTCAAAGCCCGCAGTCTTTAATTTGACTTCTTGTCCCACCATCACCCGCATAATAGCATTACTGTTTTTGCTTAGCAATAGGGCAAAAACCATGATTATCACAAGGACTAAAGCCGTGGTTTTATACACCTCGGCAGATTTAATTCCCCACATAAAAATTCTCTCCCCTCTGGACCCATTATACAATGGAGACCATTATCAAGGGGAAAGCAAATAGTGGGCCTTATTCCTTCAAATACTCAGTTACGGCTATTCCTGCCAGAGCTCCATCACCTACGGCAGTCGCCACCTGGCGCTCTTTTTTTACCCTGACGTCACCGGCCGCAAATATACCGGAAGTGGAAGTGTTCATTTTCTCACCGGTTATAACGTAACCCTCTTCAGTATCCACAATATTTGCGCTAAAGTCGGCTCCCGATACCAGACCGATGCTGACAAAAAGCCCTTCGACTTCAAGGATTTCTTCGGCTCCGCTGTGTACATCCTGGAGTATCAGGCGTCTCATCAACGCGTCACCCTCAACTCTTTTGACCACTTTGTTCAGCTTCAATTCTATCCGCTCATCAGCCAGCATTTTATCCACAGCCGTTTGATTAGCCCGGAATTGCTCCCGCCGGTGGATCAAATAAACCTTTGATGCAATATCAGCCAGGTATAAGGCTTCTTTAACCGCCGAATCGCCTCCGCCTACGACTGCCACAGGAACTCCATGGAAGAAAGCCCCATCGCAGGTCGCGCAGTAGGAAACCCCTCTCCCCAGAAATTCCTGTTCACCATCCACATCCAATTCACGCCGCCGGGCACCCACTGCGATAATAACAGCACGCGCCAGGTATTCGCCTTCACTTGTAATTACTTTTTTGCTGGCCAGAGAATTTTCATCAATACCCAGAACTTCTTCCATTCTTATTTCAGCCCCAAAACGCTCCGCCTGCTTGCGAAAACTCTCCATTAAATCGGAGCCGTTGACCCCAAAAGGAAATCCCGGATAATTGTCAATTTGGTCGGTGCGAGCGGCATTCCCTCCGATTACAGCCCCCTCCAAAACCAGGGTTTTTAACCGGGCCCGGCCGGTATAGATGGCTGCGGTTAAACCCGCCGGACCGCCCCCAACAATAACGACATCATACATGAGCCAAATCTCCTCTCCTTGGCAAACTTATATAACGAGGTGAACATATGTCCCCCACTTCTTTAAACGGTCGGGTTCCTATCAACAAATCAACAAAACAGGCGACGGGTTCCAATCCCCCACCTCGTTGCAGCAGTGTGTTTCCCCCTATGAGGACCACTTATATTGATTCCCTTCGGGAATGATTAAATTGTGTTGAAACTGCTCCGCAGTTTCTTCCGATGCTATAGTAAGAAATACAAAAACCCTGACCCTTTGAGGTCAGGGTAGGTTGGATGCTTAGTGTAAATAATCAAGGGGGTTTCGGAAAGAGCCACGGGAAAGTACTTCAAAATGAAGATGGGGACCGGTACTGCGCCCCGTAGAACCTACGGTTCCGATAGCCTGGCCCTTAACTACACTCTGGCCTTCAGAAACGCTAATGCTTGAACAATGGGCATAACGAGTAATTATCCCATTATTGTGATCGATTACAATGAAACGACCGTAACCGCCCTGGTAAGAAGCAGACTTTACATAACCGCTGTCCGCCGCTCTAATGGTAGTACCGCTGCGGGCACCGATATCAATCCCGGTATGCCCCCCGCCGCGATAATACTGGGTGATAACCCCGTAAGCCGGCCAATCCAGAGCACCCGAACCACCGCGCGATGCCACCATCGTAACCTTGCTGCCCTTGACAATAACTTTTTTAACAGCAGCCTTTATAATGGTTTCCTTTTTTACTTCGCGTTTACTGGTTATGCCATTATATTTGGTAGCTACATATTCCACCCGTTTTTCACCATCCTGGCCGTCCTGTTTGACGCGAATGCCGCTCGCAGCTTTTTTGTCCACAATTATTTCAACTTCAAAAGGTATTGCTTCTACTTTATTTCCTTCTACACTGGCTACCACATTTATGTAGGGTTTGCTCTTTAAGAGCAACAGTTCCTGCCCCAGATCCAGCTTATCAGTTTTAAGATGGTTGGCCACTACGATATCATTTACATACATATCGTTACGCCGGGCGATCAACCATAGTGAATCACCGGATTTGACTATGTATTTTTCCGGATTATCGGTTCCGGTTTTAATCAATCCATAGGCCTGTTTTTTATCCAGTAAATCGTGGGCCGAAACCTTTACGTCTTTCAACTGTACCTTTTCCATAAAGCCCAGATCCAGGAGTTTTTCACCCTCATCGACCCATGCGTACTCCTGTTTGAGTTCCTTGAGTATTTGTTCTGCGGTCTTACGGTCGCTAACTAGAGCAACGTTTTTGCCGTTGACTATGATGGCGGTTCCCGATGTTTCAAATTGCAGGTATTTACCCAGATTACGTTCCAGTTCCGAGGCGGCAACGATTTGTTCTTCACTTACAAATACACGCTGGAAATCCAGTTGGTTTGCAAATTCCACATCATTGTGGCTTATTTTCTTTTCTTCGGCCAGTTTTTTGTCAATCAGTTCGTTTAATTGTTCAGGTTCTTTTACAACGAATGCCTTTTCCTTATCAACATATACCGCATAGGCGGGAACTTTGATTCCCAGTAAACTGGTCAGCCATATGAGCACCAACACAAGTACAGCAGATTCGAGCATAATATAATGCTTGTCCTGCTGTAAGAACTTTTGCATTTTGTCTAACATAATTAATCTCCATATCCAAATTTTATCCTTGTTCTGTTTTATTGATTTCTATAATTTATGCTTAAAATCCTGCTTTTCGACACCTTTTTTTCTATCCATTATTTACCTGACGCTTCTTTCCACAATATATAGTAGGTTAATAAAGCAATCTCTACTAGATCTGGAAACCGTCCAATTAAATTCGGAATATTTAATAATTTTGCCGTGAATCCAAATCCTTCCTCAAGTCCAGGTAAATCGCACCTTCAATCCGCTTCATATGCATAGCACAACTGGGATAATGAGGAATACTGATATTTCCGTGCTGGCGGTAGGCCTGGGCATGGCATCCGCCCCCGCAAAAATAACGCACCCAGCAGCGCTTACAATCCTTGTTTTTTAATTGATTGTTTTCAAACTTACTGCGGATTTTTCGGTTCACCTGGCCCTCTTGGAGGTTTCCCATATAAAAATCATCTTCTCCCACAAATTGATGACAGGGATAGATATCTCCTTCGGGAGTTATAACCAGATATTCGATGCCGGCCCCGCAGCCAGTGCTGCGTTTGGCCAGACAGGGACCCTTTTGGAGGTTGAGATTATAATGAAAGAAATGGATGTGTTTTCCCTGGCGGTGATAATTTAATAGAAGTTCGGTAAGCCTTTCATACTCTTCCAAGACTTGCGGTAGATCGCTTTCCTGGATGGCAAAGCCGTTTTCCGGGCCAACTGCCGGTTCCAGTGAAACACAGTCAAACCCCAACTCGACCAAATGCTCCAGGTCGCTGGCAAAATCAAGGTTCTGCCGGCTAAAGGTGCCGCGCACATAATAGCTTACCGGATTATGTTCAACCATTTTCTTAATCCGGGGCAGAATTAAATCATAACTGCCTGCTCCATTATTAAGGATTCGATGGCGGTCGTTGACTTCTTTTCTGCCATCCAGACTCAGTATGACTCCAATCTCATTGGCAATTACAAAGTCTATAACCTCATCATCAAGCAGGAGGGCATTGGTAGTCAGGGTAAAATTGAATTTCTTTCCGGTTTGCTCTTCACGTTGGCGGGCATAAGGCAGAAGTTCTTGCAGCATGGGTAAAACCAGCAGCGGCTCACCGCCGAAAAAATCGACTTCCAGATTTTTGATTGCTCCGCTTTGCTCAAACAGGAAATCCAGGGCCTGCCGGGCGGTTGCCAGGGACATCAAGGCCGGGGGGCGGCCAAATTCTCCCTGCCCCGCAAAACAGTAGCGGCACTTCATATTACAGGCATGCGCAACATTGAGGCATATAGCTTTAATATGCAGATTGCTGAGGTTGACTTCAAGAACCTGACCCTCAGTAAACAGGCTTTCCGCCTGTATAGCTACTTCAAGTTCCAGGATAAGCTGATCAATTTCATCCTCAGTATAACCTGGGTTTTGCTTGGTTACATCAATTCTGGCCTTTTCCAAATCTCCCTGTTTGGCTATAATTCCCTCCACCAATTGGTAAGCCAGATCATCCAGAATATGAATAGCTCCGCTGTTAACATCCAATAGTATGTTTAGCTCTTTGTAGCGAAATAAATGAATATTCGCCGCAAAATCATAATTGGCCAATGACCGCAAAATACTCTCCTCCTACCCCAACCTGACCGGTCACTTCCCTGCGGGCACAAAAAAAGGGGCTTCTGCCCCTCAGGCTGTCAATAATTTTATACTAGCAGACCGATCAAAAAACGTGAAGAGCAAGGCTTTCAAGAAGCCCGTGATTGAGGCGTACATAAGTACGTTGATTGAACGGGTTTCTTGAATAACGCAGCTATTCGCTTTTTTGGACGGTCTGAGGCTACTGGTTCTTGCAGGTCTGATTACCTACGGTGCAGGAAGTCTTACAGGCCGACTGGCAGGAAGTTGCACACTCCCGGCAGTTGATTTTTTCTAAATCCCTCTTAAGACTGGGCTTCACTATTGTCTGAATATGTTTTTGCAAAACTTAACCTCCCCAAATTTTTAATTGATTAGCAATTTAAGCATCGGTACAATCCCCTACGGGCACTATGATCTTAATGCTGCTGTGCAGCAAACTAATAATTGAGCACTCACGATTACTACTGATTTCAATACTGCTTCGCAGTATAAGAATTTTAATGGAGCACCCTACGGGCACTACTGATTTTAGTGTTGCTTCGCAACAAAATATAATGGAGCGGGAAAAGGGGTTCGAACCCTCGACACCCGGCTTGGGAAGCCGGTGCTCTACCACTGAGCTACTCCCGCATCAAGGTAATTTTATAATATCGCCGTACAGTAGTCAACTTTATTAAAACATCCTTAATTTGTGACTTTCAGCAGGCCCGGGCAACCGCCCCACTTGCGCAATAGGCAGTTGGGGCGATTTGAGTCTATTTACAACATATAAACGATTTTATCGTCCATCTTCGATAAAGGCAGTTGTAGCAGGATCTTGCTTCATCTGCTGTCATTTCGTCCTCATCATCGGGTTTGAAATGAGGACATTGCTCAGCTATTCGGGCAGCCAGTTCCCAATCTTCCTTGCCCCCTTTAAACTCGCGCTGGTCTTTCGAGTTAATATCCCACACCAAAACATCACCTCATTTATTTAATTTCCTTGCAAGATTTGAAGTTAGGAATGCATGAAAATCAATTAAAAAACACGAAGCATATGGGTAGTGCTGGTCTGCCATTTGGGATGTTCAAGCTCCGTAGGGAAAACCATCAAGGTGTATTTATCATCCAGCAAGACTACTTTTACCTTTTCTCCCATCCTGACAAATTCAATATCGCTAACATTCTCAAAATCCATGTTTTTTACCTGCTCAACAAAAGTCTGGTCTACAATTTCCTTAACGCTGGCAATATAATCTTCACCGGTTCCGACCTGCAGTTTACCGCGAAACTGCCCGTCATTGCCGGTCATTCGCAGCCCGGCGGCAGCCAGGGCTCCAATTATACCTTTACCCGTACCATTTAGTTCAAATACATATAAACCTGGTCGAGTGGCTAGTTCCAAAGTTTCATTCTTCTTCACCAGTCCCTCTTTAACCCGATATGCATATTCGATGAGTTCATTGGGGTTTTCCATAAGTTCCGGAACGGCTATAGCCAATCCGGCATTGGAATCCCTGGTTCCGGTTGACCTTATCAACTCACAGGCATAATCAATAAATTCGTTCAGGTATTGTTCATTAATGTCCGCCGCCAAACTGCGGGCCGTATTATGTTTTTTGCAGTCGGTAGCAGGGTTGGGGTAGAGGCGGTGACGGCTCGGAATAGCGCTCCGCCCCCATCCTTTGGCTTCTATATATTTACCCAGCAGGGAAACGGTTTCTCCAGCTTTACCACCATCAAGCTGCCGGGAATCATCCAAAGCCACATATATTTTCATTAATGAACCTCCATCTCTCAATATTAATAGAACGAGCCTTAAAGCGGACAGCCATATTATTCCCCCCTACGGGGACCTCCGATGCAGCCAAGCCTGCCATGAAAACATTTCTCCACAGGGGTGTGTCCCTCCACCTCAAGCGTTCCCGTAAGGGAACTCTGCATAACCTGCCGTCACCCAAGAAATAAGCTGAACCGGGGGACATTCCTCTTAACCAAAAAACTAAAGTGCCTTCACGGATATTATTAAGGTCCCTCATTAGTCATTTGGAGTATTATGCCGAGGTGTGTCCCCCAACCTTAATACGCCCGCAGTTGCTTGTTGTTACAGGTATGCCACCTGTCATCTTCCCGGTAGACCAAAAGCTTTTTTTTGCCTTCCAGGAGTACGCTTTTAATTTTCTCCCCCAATATGAGAGTTTCTTCTGCCTGTAGTACCTCACCGTCTATCGATTGCACTTCATCTATATCCGTCTGCTCAAGGATATCCCTTATACCCATCATTGCTCCGGGCTCTTTCAGCTGAGTTTTCCCCTGAAATCGTCCGTCATTGCCGCTCATTCTAAGGGCAATACCAGCCAGCGCACCAATTACTCCGTCTCCGTTTCCTCCGTGTTCCGACAGATGAATGTTACATTTCTTAGCGGTATTATAAGCTTCTTCCTTGTTTAGAATTTCTTCCTTGGCTTTAAATCCAAACCTCATTAAAAGCTCCGCTTCTTGGATTTGCTCGTCAATCGCCACACACAAGCCGGGATCGGAACCCGGGGCGCTCGTAGTCTGAAGAAAATCACCCGCCGCTGTGATGAATTCTGCACACGATTCCTCACATATATCAGCAATAAAACACATGGCACTGTTATGTGAAGTGTATGGAATATCCGGATGCAGCAGCAGCTGGTGCCGGGTTACGGCCTGTGTATCACCCCAGCCTCTATCCTTAATCAATTTACGCAGTTCGTTTGCAGAGCGTCCGGTTGATCCCATTTCCAAACTGTCAGTGTCATCAATGGCAACAAATATTTTCACGGGTATCCTCCTTAACTATACTTGTTTGAGATTTTTTTGGCAGTGCGCATGCCGTTACCGTAAAGAATCCTATCAATCTCCTCATCTGATAAATCCAGGCCAAAGAATTCCTTGTAAAAGAATTTGGTTTCAGCCGCCATATCCAGATCGGCAAATTTATCCGGATATATGGTTTTGGCTGTCCACATTATAGCCAGGGGAGTCTCCGGTGATGAGGGATGCCCCCAGCGGGATATCCCATTGGGCATCTGCCAAACCTGCTTATTTTTAACTGCCTGCAAGGGAGCCCATTGTTCGTTGTTTAATATGTAATCAGCCACGCCCAACTCATTAACCAGGATTACATCTGGATCCCATAATAGTATCTGCTCCAGACTGGCAAAATACTTGCCTTCCAGGTTTCTTAACTCTCCGGTGAGAGAAACATTGACCGCACCGGTAGCGTTCAGCCACTCGCTGGAGAGACTGCCTTTAATATCAGTCCGGGTAGCTTCATTAATAGAGTGAAAAACTCTGACCCGTTGATCTTGGGGAATATCAGCAATTATCTTCTGAATCATTTCAATACGGCTCTGATAATATCTATTATATTTCTCCGCTTTCTCGCTGATTCCTACTGTTTTTGCTATCATGGCCATAGTATACTGTTGTTCCTTAATATTATTAAAATCAACTACCAGGAAGGGTATATTGCTCTTGTTCATTTTTTCTACTTCTGCATCATTGCTGGAAGTATCGGTCTTGACAAAAACCACATCGGGGTTGGTTCTGACCAATTCCTCAATATTTATAGCTCCGCTGCTCTTGGGCACGGGTGCATCTTTTATCTGCGGGTACATATCACTTAGGATAAGATCTCTTTTTACCCCCCCTACCACAGCCACTATTTTATCCCCTTCTCCAAACATGGCCAAGGCATAAACTGATTCCGGGCACAGGCAGGCAATCCGGTTTATCTGCGCCGGGATTTTCACTTCCCGCCCTATACAATCAGTCACCGTAATGCTTGCCGCCTGAGATGGTATTTCCGCTTTTTCCGTCTTGTTACAGGCACTGATAAATACCAGGCTTAGTATAAGCCATAACAGTAAAGTACTGCGTATAATAGTCTTCCACTTCATTTTCATATTATATTTCTCCCCCCAATTATTCAATTGGACTCAGTGTTGATAGGTATAACCTGTTTCAGTTCGTGCTGGGCATCAATGACATACGATACCACCCGGGTATTCACATTATAAATTGCTTTTAAGTTGGCTTCGGATAAAATTTCTGAAGGTCTTCCCGCAATTAGAAATCTACTGTCGTTCATCAAAGCTACTTTGGTTGCAATATTACTGTTTTCGAAATAAAAGGCATGATTGGGAAAATGGGTTGCCATTAAAATAGCTAAGCCAGTTTCCCGGACCAGCTCCACAATAGTCTCCATGATTACCAGTTCATGTTTAAAATCCAAATGTGCCGTGGGCTCATCCATTACAATCAGGGAAGTCTTTTGGGCCAGGGCTCTGGCAATCATAACCAGTTGCCCTTCTCCCCCGCTTAACTGGGTATACCGCCGGTCTATAAGGTGAAGAATTCCCACCCTGGCCAGAGCCTCTTCGACAATAAGCATGTCCTCTGGTGATGGAGCACTAAACAAGCCGATGAAAGCTGCTCGTCCCATCAGAACAATATCCCTGACGGTATAGGGAAATGTCTTTTCATGGCTCTGGGGTACGTATGCCACCTGCCGGGCAATAACTTCCGGGCGATGGGTATTAATGGCACTACCCTGCAGTTGTATGCTCCCCTGACGCAGTTTTAAAAGACCCAGAATACAATCCAGCAAGGTGGTTTTACCACATCCGTTAGGGCCCAACAAGAAAAATATTTCGCCTTTATTAACTTGAAAAGAGATATCGGTTAAAATATCGCGGTAATTATAACCGAAACTCAAATTCTTAACTTCAAGTAAAGGCATGGCTTACCACCCGCCTCCTTTGGTTGATTTCAATAAATATACAAAGAAAGGCCCGCCAACCAGTGCCGTCAATATTCCCAGGGGTATTTCTGAACCGGTCAGCATTCTGCCCAGATTATCCACCAAGATTAAAAAACAGGCCCCCAGGGATAGGCTGGTGGGAATAAGTATCCGGTTGTCATTGCCGACCAGCATGCGGCCAATATGAGGTATGACCAATCCTACCCAGCCGATAATTCCGCTTACACAAACCGCACCTGCGGTAGCCAGGGTGGCACACACGATAACTATTCCCTTGTTGAGCCGGGTATTGATGCCCAGAGTATGCGCTTCCTTGTCTCCCATCGAGAGAACATTAATCCGCCACCTTATGGCCAGCAGGCCAATTATTCCCATCAGCATAGGAATCCCCGCAAGCATAATGTCCTGGTAACGGGCTGAAGCCAGGCTGCCCATCAGCCAGAAGACTATGGTCGGCAGTTCATTGCTCGGATCTGCTACATACTTGGTAAATGATATTAAGGCTGAAAAAACCGAGGAAACAATAGTACCTCCCAGTACCAGCATGATGGTTGGGGTCTTATTGTAGACCCTGCCGATTAAAAAACTGCACAGCACCGCCAGTCCGCCAAAAAGAAACGCAAAAATATATATCGGGGCGGTAGTGTTAAATAGTAAAATCGCCAAAGCAGCGCCGAAACCCGCCCCTGAAGTAACCCCCAGGATTCCCGAGCTTACCAGGGGATTGCGAAATAACCCCTGAAAGGATGCTCCGCTGACTGCCAGACAAGCTCCCACCAGGGCTCCCAAAATCGCCCGGGGCATACGAATATCCCAGACAATGGTTTGATACATTTGCGGTATATTACAACTGCTGTAGGTAATTTTACACCACAGAATTTTTGCCACCAGGGCGATGGATATCGGATATCTGCCTATGAAAAGACTGATAAATATAAACGCCAACGGCCCTATGAGCAGCAAAGCATACAATATTTTTTTCTTAATGGTATTCACTCCCAAAATAAGGCCAGAAATTTACGGGGGAGCTTTTCTTAAAACATCTTGGGGCTCCCCCAACTTCCAATTTTGTGCTGTATTTATCTATGCTTCCGCTTTCTCGCTTGCAGATATCCGGCCCCGGCTACTAAAACTAATCCTGTTATAATTGCATAAGTTCGATTGGGCTTCGTTTCGGACCCAAGATTATCCTTTAACCCACTTTTTTCTTCAGTTTTTATCTGCGGCTCTGATGCCGGTTTGGTCTTATCTTCTGCCGCCGGTACGGTTTCTACTCCAGAGGCTTTTTTCTCCTCTACCACTGCGTCTTTTTCAGAATTAACCGGAGCGGGGGCTGCATTTGTCACTTCATGCTTATCTGCAACGGGGGCTGCATTTGTCACTTCATGCTTATCTGCAACGGGTGCCTTTTTGTCACTTTCCTCAGGCTTTACGGTTTCACCGGCCGGAGCAGCAGGCACAGGTATTGCCCCTGTCCCTTCGGTGACAAAGCTTACGGTCACCTCATGCCCAAGACTGATCCCATTTTTTGCCTGCAGTTCCGGGGATATTTTTACTGTGTAAGCAGTTCCCGGCTGGAGTTCCTGCAGAGGATGAATAGAAATTTCCCTTCTTAATTCAAATCCTTCGGGGGTCTGGTCATCCGCCATAATAACTTCAACAGGCACCTTGCTGCCGTCTGCAGCCACAAGGGAAAAACAGGTTTTATTCGCTTCTCTGATCCCCAAATAAATTACATTCTTGTTAAAAGTAAGCTTGATGTCCCCGCTTAGGGATACATCTTTGTCCCCGTCGGCAGGAGCCGAAGAATCCAGCCCCAGAGGAATGCTCTTGCCGCCCCCGCTGCCATCGCCCGTACCATCTGCTGCCAGTGCCGGTGCTGCCATTAATACACAGCTAAAGACCAGCAATAGGATCAGTGATATTATTCTTGACTTATGACTAAACCTATTGTTCATAATCACTGCCTCCTTTAAGAATCTATAGGCTTTTGCCCATATATATCTTACTCGCCTATCAGGCTAAGCTGAAGGAGCAATTATTGCCATGAAGGCAGTCTGGAGAATCAGCCTCATGGTACCAACTTTTATCAGATTATATTAAGTTAGTACTTTATTTTTTGCGCTTAATAAAAGTACAAATCAATACTCCTGTGGCTATAACCGTTATTATAACAATGGCGGGGATACTGCTTTTCCCTTTATCTTCTGATTGTTGAGAGCTATCCGGAGCTTTTTCGTTGCTAACCTCAACAGCGACTTCAGTATTTTCGGTGCCGTTGGCAGTAGTAAAACCAAGCTTTAGCTCTTCGCCCAGTGTCACTCCACTTTTGGACTTCAATTCGGGGTCTACTTTGATTGTGTAGCTGGTGCCCGGCTTCAAACTTTCAACCGGCACTAATACTACATCTTTTTTATATTCAGGCTCGATCTGATCATCTGCCATCTTCACTTTAACTGCTATCGGTTCATTACCAGCATACAGGCTGAAACATTCCAGGTTGGCATCCTTAACCATCATGTTTATAACGTTTTTACTAAATGAAAGTCTTATCTCGGTATCCACAGCTACTCCACCGGCTCCATCCGCAGGAGTGGAGGAAACCAGCTCCAGAGGCTCATCTTGGCCTCCGCCAGTGCCGTCACCGCTACCGCCTGCAGCTGGTTCTTCATGGCTGCTCTTTTCCGGATTGACTTCAACATTGGAATCGTTACCCGTACCATCCGGGTCGGGCTGTTTTGCTAACGTGGTTACAGTCCCGGCCTCGCTGGTAGTAAACTGCCAGCTATAGGTCTTGTTCAGGGTATTACCATTATTAGCCTCATATTTGGGACCTATTTTGAGGATATAGTTTTTAGAGGGTTCCAAAGTGCTGCTTTTCAGAGTGAACTCGACCCGGCGAATTTTGGGATCAGGCTTTCTCCCCAGTTTGGTATATTTAAAATCGCCCGCTTCTATGGTAGTACCATTAAAATTCTGGAAATCAGAGGGCTTCCCTCTATCTAGTTTGACCTCTACATTATCATCAACATTGAACAGGGTTATTTCCAGTAAATTATTTTCCAGGGTGCGATCCATGCCATTAGTAAAATCCCATCTAAAATATACTTCTTTATTATCAACCGGTTTTTCCAGTTGATAGGTAACACTCGTGTTAGTAGAACTTATAACCTTACAATCCGGTACAGAAAGGGTAAGCGAAAAAGGTTCTTCAACTCCTGCTTGAGCCGCCTCTAATCCCGATAAGAGAAATACCAGGAAAAATACTGCTATCAATCCAATATATAAAATCGGGTTTTTCTGAGGTGAAAATCTCAGCGGCATAGTATCATCCTCCCCAAATTATTTAATCCTGCAATTTTCTGTCTGGTTTCCGTTTATTGCCTCTCCTCTGCATAAAGCCTCTGTGCTATATGCGGTTAATGGCCGACGCCCAGATTGCTAATAACTGCCTTCATAGCTAACGGTAAGTCCCGGAAAATATAGCACATAATCAGAATACTCATCAGCTAAGTTTGCCACCATTATTCGCACAGAACCACTTTCCCCCACATATTGCCTGGCATTTTTCAACAAGCTGCCCGCAGGTGCACAGCCCACTTCATCCCAATTGCCGCTCACCCAATTAAATACTTTTATGCTCAGTACCTCCTGCATCCGGTAATCAACTCCCGGTACGAAAATCCTAACCTCGTCAAAATTAAAATAAGGCGAACAGGGTAAATGAGTTTGAAATACCAATTTTGATTCTTTCAGGTTATATCCCCATTCATCATATGAGCAATTCGGGCCAACTACATCCAGCAGACTTGCATTTATTATCCCGGGAGGCACTGATACCTTACCGGCATTATCAGCATTTAACAGCAGCGGTGCCGCAAAAGCGGTCACAGCATATCTTTTTTCTTTTTTGTTTTCATATAAAGTCCCATTCACTACTTCGGCTGAATATCCGACCAGGAGCAAGTTTCCATCCATAAAATCATACGAATTGGCAACCGCAGCCGTCAGCTGTTTTTTTATTGCCTTATCTCTTCGTCCAATATTCCTATCTTGCTGGGGCCAGTTCACCGGATAATTTTCTTCCATCCTTTGAAACGTCTGGGCTCCCTTTTGCCCGGAAATATATGGAATAAAATCGATTTGAACTGATTGTCCCGCTTCCAGTTTTCCGATATATTGATAGTTATAACGGCTGAAAACCACGCAATCATTTAGGTTGTAGCCGGTAAGGTTACTTATCATACCGCTTACTTTTCCATTATTCATTTTCAGTTTACTGTCAATCTGTCCCATCTGTCCAATCGTTTCGCTGCGTATACAACGCAACGACCAGCGGCTGGTATCGTCAAACTCAACCCGGGTATCACTACCCTGCTCGATCAGAGCCGCAAAGGGCGTTTTTAATGCAGCGTTTTTGGGCATTACGCTTCCATTGCCACCAATATCAACCGACAAGAGGCTGACCAAATTCCGACCGGGCAGTTTAATTGAATAATTACTTTGCGTAGGCGCAAAAACCCCCAGAACGGAATTTACCCGAGCCTGGTCGTTATTTGCCTCCAGATTGACCAGGGAAACGACACTGGTAAAGGCATGCCATCCTTTGCCTTTAAAACCGTATATATAAGTAAGAGAAAACAACAACATCGCCAGCAAAGGAACAACCGCCCACCCCCATTCCCTGCGGTCCAACCTTTTTAATACCAGGTAAGTTCCGGGACCCAGTATCACTATGTAAATAATATATATCACTGCCAGCCAGCCGGTAGTCGGCAGGTCGGAAGCCGGAATCGTGGACAGAGTCGATTCTATCGTATCCATGGATTCAGCCATCTTATTCCTTAATATCAGAGGAGAGGACTCAGCCCGGTTTAACAAATACTCCCATAGCTTAATCCCGCCCATCTCCACGGCTGCATCACTGCCCCCCAACTGGTAGATACTTCCCCTTCCCAATTGCCAGCAATATATAGATTTACCGTCTATCGCCATTTCTTTGGCATTTTCTCCGGCTGGCTCCCCAGCTTGAAACCGATTCTGAACCAGCATGCCTCCATTTTTAATCCACTCTTTTATTGCCTGGGACTTCTGCACAGGCAGACGTTCAAAAGAATAATCATAAAAAACAAGGACATTGATACTATCCAGAAACAGTTCATTTACGGGCAAATCATCTTCCTTTAGATAGGCCACGGTCACTCTATGATCTGAACCAGACAATCTTAACTCCTGCAGATAATCCAGACTGCCCTTGCTCTTAGCCAGCACCCCAACCAATAAGGCATTATCCTCAATGCATGACACCCTTAAACGGGATTCAGCCAGCAGCTTTTTTTCCGCTCCGGATACTAGTCTTACCGAATAATCCTGATCGGCATATACCGGTATATTCATATCAATAGCTTTCTTGCTGCCTGAAGCCAGTACCACTTGCTTTCTGTATAAAACCTGTTTGTTACCACTAAGTGTGCTTATCTCCAGGTAAGCGGTGATTCCCGGCCCGTTATTCTCCAACATAACCTGTACCGGAGTAATTTGGCCGCTGCGGGCACAGCCGCCAAAACCGGCTTTCGCCTCCATTTTCAAGCCATCAGCGGCACTAGCCGTTAGAACCATGCTACCGGCAAAAACTATGACCAGAAAATAAAACAATGCTCGCCAGCTCAACTCAGACCATTTATTCATCTTAGCTTCTTTTCTCCAGATGAGTATTTTCATCATTATCGCTGGCTTCCTTCTTCCGGTTGGGCTTCATTTTCATTGTCAAATATATCCAGTTGATAGCGCAGGGCAATTGATTTTTGCAGAATCGGAAATTCCCTGCCTTCTTCCCCGCTTATAGCCCCAATCCTAGCCATACCTTCCTGCTTGGCTCCAACATATACCGCTGCAATATCTTCCGGGTCATTCACCTTATCGTAAGAATCTTGCATATTAAAAATCGCGGCTATATTCTGAGGATCTTTCTCACCCCAAAATATTACCGGTATTTCTTCATTGATTAATTTTTTAAGCGCAGCCAGGCCGGTCCCCTGCAAAACGCCTGGCTTGAAAGCCGGGAAAATCCAAACAACATCAACAGTACCGCTGGTGAGATAATCAATCTCATCCAGATCCTGATTCCAACCAGTAAAGGGTTGATTCTTGTACTTCTGTAAGATTTGACTATCGGGGGCAATAAATGCTACTCGCATAGCATTAGTCGGCTGGATTTGGCGCCCCTGCTTATCCCAAAATTCCGGATAAACCTCATCTCTTCCAGGCGGGATTTTTGCTATAATAATCCGGTTTTTTACCTCCTGCTCACTGTTGAAATCATTACTTCGCAATACTATTTTACTAACCCGGGGGTCTTTGCAAAACCCATAGAAAACCCCATCCTCATGCCGCCCACAATCTGCCGGATAGAAGCCGGTATACTTTACCTCAAATTCCGCACCCTGGCGCAGAGCAATTCCCCCCAGCTTCTTTTCTACCAGTCGCAGCCCCAGGATATAGCGTTTATTATTTAAAGGATCTTGCTCTACCCCGTTAAGCTGGTAATCTACTTTGAATACCAGATAAGTTTTTTTGTCTAACTCCCGAACATCAAGCACTTCCAGGTCACAAACTTTTACTTGCTCTTTGTTAATATGTCGACTGCAATTTAGAATATCAGACAGTTCTTTCTCCAGTTGTACTTTTGACAGTCGTTTTATCTCTTCAGTTTCCAAATTGGGAGGGGAATAATGAAGATAATCTATCATCATCCATAAAGCGATCCCTGCTATGATAATACTCAATCCGGTCTTCCAATTACGCATGTTTTTCCTTCCCTTAAATTGAAACTATGCCGCCCTCACATCCAATTTTATCCCATGCTGGTGATGTTCTGTGAACGAATTTCTCTGTACCGAATAGAAGTTTCTAAAATCCCTCAGTTTTTTCTTTATTGTTCGGAAGCCAGGCTAATGACCGTAACTGCTTCTGCCCGACTGGCATTGGTGCCCGGCCGAAAGCTGTTGTCCGAGTATCCGGACATGATTCCGTGACCACTGGCCTTGTTTACAGCATCCCGAGCCCATTCTGCAATCTGCTGGTAATCGCTGAAATTCCTAACCTCGGTTACCTCTCCAAGTTTGGCCGCCTTGCTGACCATTACCGCCATCTGCTCACGGGTGATAAGCTTATCGGGAGCAAATGTGTCTGTATCATAACCGCTGACTATACCAGCAGCTGCAGCAGTCGCAATTGAACTTTGCGCCCAGTGATTGGCCGTATCTTTAAAGGTTTTGCCATTGGCAGCCTCCAGTTTGAAGGCCTTAACCAGCACTACGGCAAACTCGGCTCTGGTAATAGTGTTATCCGGTTTAAAAGAACCATCCGGATAACCGCTGATGGCTCCTGAGGCAATCATTTTTTCAATTTTTGTCCGGGCCCAGTGCAGTTTGATGTCTTGAAACTCTGGGAGCGGCTTTGTCTCTATAGCCGGCTTTACTTCTTCTGGAACCGGAGCAGGAGATTCGGCTTGGGCTTTTCCACTGGTGGTAAACTCCCATGAATAGGTCAAACCTAGAGTATTGCCATTGTTAGCCTGAAATCCAGGAGCCATTTCAATAACATATTCAGTGCCAGGTTGAAGAGTTGTACTTTTCAGGATTAATTCCAGCAACCGCAATTCATTGCTCTTATCTCCATTTTTACCGCTGCCGCCGCCTATTTTGGTATACTTGAAATCTCCCTCTTCGATGATATTCTGACTATCCAGTTTAAAGGGCGGAGTCCCTTTATCCAGTGCAATTATGCCAGACGTGTCTTTAGTTCTGAGACTAATACATTGCAAATCATCTGCCAGGGGTCGGTCAAGTCCATTGGAAAAATTCCATTTTAAATGCACTTTATCAGGATCAACCGGTTCATTAATTCTATAGGAAACACTGTTTTCGTCACTGCTAATCAGAGTTGCTTCCGGTTGGGACCACCGGATGGTCATGTTTTCAGCCTGCGCTACGGGCAAATCCAGCCACAATAATGCCGCAAACATAAGCAAGGCAATAACTGTTGTAAATCCAATTCGTTTTTTTATCGCTTGATTAAAGTACATTATTTCAATACCTCCCTGTATAAAGGGGGTATCAGGGAGACCCGTCCCCCTGACACCCCGACACCCTTACCTTTTATGATGCTTTGGCAATAACCGTAACTGCTTGCGCCCTGGTGGCATTGGCTTTGGGCTGGAAGCTGTTATCCGGGTAACCTGATATGATTTCATGGCCGCTGGCTCTGTTTACGGCATCCCGCGCCCATTCGGAAATCTGTTCCTGGTCACTGAATATCTTGCCGCTTTCCACCGGCGTTAGTTTGGCAGCCTTACTTATCATTACTGCCATCTGTTCGCGAGTTATGGATTCATCCGGAGCAAAGGTTTCAGCATCGTAACCGCTGACTATTCCGCAGGCGGCAGCTGTTGCAATTGCATCCTTTGCCCAGTGTTCGGCGGTGTCTGCAAAGATTTTTCCGTTCTTTGCCTCCAGTTTGAAGGCTTTGACCAGTACTGCAGCAAATTCCGCCCGGCTTATGGTCTGGTCCGGTTTGAATGTGCTGTCCGGGTATCCGCTGATGGCTCCTGCGGTAATCAATTTTTCGATTTGCACCTGGGCCCAGTGTCCTTTGATATCATTTAGATTGATAACTGGAGCCAGTACGGGTACTACTTCTTGTTGGGTTTTTTCCACTGCCATTACCGCAAACTTGGTGAAATGATTGATTCCACCACTGACCGTTCCAGTAGTGGCATCAACCTTGACATTCTCCAACTCATTCCACTTGCCGGTCGTTTCATCCAGCCAGCAGATGCTTACCCGGTTTTTCTCCAGATCTACCAATGATTTATCAAATGGCAGGGTTATGATGACAGGCTGGTTGAATTCTCCGGTCCGGTCTGCGGTTATTTCGACAACAGTGCCTAATATTTTGCTGCCGCTGGTGATGGGCAGAGCGGAGATATCACTAACTTTGGCAATGCTTATTTTTATTTCACTGTTGAAGGCCCCGGCGGGAATAACAATGGTGGCATTTTCTCCGTCCAGGGTTCCGCCCGCGCTGCCAAAACTGACAACGCCCGAGGAGTTTCCTTCTTGTACTGTCCCACTGCTACTTATGGTAAATTCAGTGGTGTACATGGTTCCGAAGGTGTTGCCGTTATTGGCGGTAAATTCAGGATCAATTTCTACCAGGTAGCTTTCTCCATTATTGAATAAATCGTCATAGGTTAATTCCAGACGCCGTATTTTAGGAGGATTATCATTGGTACCCTGTTTGATGTAATTGTAACTGCTGTATGGTATGAGAGTGCGATCCGATTTTTTGTAGACATGGACCTTGCTCAGGTTGCCCGGAATCTCCCGATCCATACCATTGCTTAAATCGAAGCGCAGGGTATAGCTGGCAGATGAATTCTTTATCACGGTGAAACCCTCTACCCAGAAGTCTCTATCTTTGGAAGGTTCGTGGCCTGGTTCGGGGTCTTCGCCGGGAACGTTGTCGTCTCCCGAACTGGTCTGGGTGTAGGTTACAAAGCTGGTGAAATGCTTGGTCCAGATGACCAGGTCAGAGCCGACATCTATCTTGCCATCACTTCCATCCGCAAGGGCGTCACCCGCTGCCTGGGTATCTTCTGCCAGCGTCGTACTGATCTTGGTAAATTGGCCGTTGCGGGAATATCCCGCATATTTCCCGGCTTGACCTGGAATAAGCAAACGCACTGCTTTGCTGAAGGTCAGAGGTATATCTCCATAGCCTATTTCAATGACCGTACTTACGGTAACGGTTTTCCCGTTATCCGGGGTTACATCGACCGTATTGGCTTCCTGTATGGTTGGTGGATTAATATTCCCGGTCCAGCCTGCGGGCGCGCTGACAATGGTTCCCACAGGTATTTTCACCTGTACAGGATTGGGATTAAGGCTGGTATAGGTTGGAATATTCAATGCCGGCATACCGCTGGTGGATACCCCGCCGGAAGCATTGCTGCTCAGTAATTCACCAACATTAATACTGGCACCGCTTACTCCCTGGGGAACAGTTACAGTTATATCACTGGGGGTGTTGGCGGTTATGGCCAGGTTTTTGTTTGAACCATCGCCGGATATGCTTACATCGGAAGTTACTTCCGGTATTACGTTCAAGCCGGCGCTGTCCACATTGCTGCCGTAGCCGGCCAGAACAGTCAATCTTCCAGTGGAAACCGCCGGCACCTTGAAGATGTCACTGTAGCTGCCGCCGTCGTTGGATTTGACCGCATCGAAAAAGATGATGTTTTGAGAACTGTCCAGGGCTTGTATCGATACCCAGCGGTTGGGCCCGGCGGTCCCGGAAACCGTAACGCTCCCTCCGGGGGGGGCGCTGCTTTTATTCAAGTTCAGGCTGACACTGGTGGAATCGGTAGCCGCGCCGGTGGTGGCACTGGTGGTGGGGCCGTTTGTGCTTGGATTGCCGGCCGCGTCGAGGGCCAACACCTGAAAGCTATACGTGCTGTTAGCCTCCAGAGCACTTACACTATAGCTCAGCGTGTTTACTCCAGACACCGTGCCGATTTCCGTCCCGTTTTGAAGAATCTTGTACCCGGTTACCGCTACATCGTCCTGAGCAGTAGCGGTCCAGCTTAGAGTTAGTGCTGTGGATGCAATCCCGGAGGCCGTCAAGCTGCCGGACGACCAGCTTGGGCTGGTAGTATCGGCAGCCGTGGTAAAGTTAATTTGCTGGACTTTGCCGGCCTGATTAGTGTTGTTGGCCGTCAAATCCGCATCAACAATAATTTTGTATGAGTTGGAAGGCTGCAGTGTTACCTGCGGAATCACGAAGATGTAATGCCGGTTTTCGTCTGTATTGGTTCCATCACCCAGCCTTATTACGCTGGCAGCTATCTGGGCACCAGCAGAATCATACATTTTTAATTTGGTGGCGTTTTGTTCCCAGTAGGTAGGGGTCGCCACATTAACTGCAAATTCTATCCCAATGCCCATATTGCTCTCGAAAACATAAGGGACATCAGTAAACTCGTCCCATGGCCAGGAAGTGTAGGTGGCGCCGTCATTGCCCGTAGATTTCACCTGAATGTCGGTGGGCAAGGTGGTGTTGCTATCCACATAACTGTACAGGCCGTATTTAACAATATTGGGCAAGTTGGTTCCGGCGGCCAATGCCGCCCCACCGAACAGAATACCCTGTAACATCATTAGAATTGTTAATATTAGAACAATTCGTGACTTCAATTTCACTTTTCACCTCTCCTTTATGCCTGGCAGGCTTGTCAGTAAGCCAGCCTGCGAAAAATCTTGCATGGACTGGAAAGCAGGGTATATCCCTTCTGCTTTCCGGTTCTGTGCAACTGGCTTACTGCTCCAGCACCGTCGATATTGTGTCGGTGGTGGTGTACAAATCATCCACGATTAACACTTTGACAAGGTCACCGGGTTGCACGTCAAAGCTTGCTGAGGCAGTGTTTACGGTATCGAAGTCTGCCTCTACGGTTTGCATGTTTGCCTGTTGTCCATTGCGAAGCTGCACGAACACGGCTTTTTCACTGCCTGCATGGGCTGTTACCGGGCTGACATTGACTGTAAAATTTGTTTCCCCTGAATAACCGGGGTTGACGGTCATGGTGTTGATGCCGTCGGCTGTCTCGCCACTTGTATATGCCGCATCAGCAGCCGGAGCTACTGAATATGCGCTGATTAAGATGCTGCCTTCCTGGATGGTATACGCGGCGCTCAACACTCCGCTATCGGTCATACCCGTCTTAACGGCGATGGCCTTGACGGTCACCGGGCTGCTAATGGCAAAAGGCCCGCTGTATGTCGTGCTGCTGGCCGTGGGAGTACTGCCGTCCAAAGTGTAGTAAATCGTTGCTCCGTCGGTAGTGGTGGTCAGAGTTACCAGAGTACCGGCCACCAGTTCCCCGCTGCCCGGTGAAGCTGCCGGGGTGGCAACAGTTTCCGGATCTGCCGCTGCGGTCTGAATCGTGCGGCTGGGCCCGTCGCTGCTCCAATTGCCGGCTGCGTCGCCTGCCTCCACTTTGAAGGTGTATGATGTGCCGGCGCTCAGACCGGTAACTCCCCACGTGCTTGCGTTGTTTACCGTAGCTATCAAACTGTCCTCCTGATATACCCGGTAATCGGTCACGGCTGTATCGTCGCTGGCCCCGCTCCAGATCAGAGTCAGCTCAGTCTGGGTAACGTCGGATTCCGTCAGAGTACCTTCCGTCCAGGTGGGTGCGACTGTATCCGGGGTATCCAGCAAAACCTGAACCGGAACACTCTGGTCGTCATTGGTTCCATCACCCAGCTGACCGTAATTATTATCTCCCCAGCTCCAGAGAGTACCGTCGTTCTTCATGGCATTATTATGATAGTAACCTGCTGCAATTTCGCTTACTTCGGTCAGGCCACTTACTTGAACCGGAACAGTCCGGTCTGTTGTAGATCCATCACCCAGCTGTCCATTGTTATTATAACCCCAGGCCCAGACGGTGCCATCATCCTTGAGAGCTAGCGAATGGAAGTTGCCGCCCGCAACATCCCTCACCCCTGTCAGGTCACTAACCTGAACCGGAACCAGGCTGTCGTCATTGGTTCCATCACCCAGCTGTCCGTAATTATTGCGCCCCCAGGCCCAGACCCTCCCGTCACTCTTCAAAGCCAGGGAATGATAAAAACCGCTGCCGATAACTGTTACATCGCTCAAGTTTCTAACCTGAACCGGAACCAGGCTGCTGTCATTGGTTCCATCACCCAGTTGTCCATTGCTATTACGGCCCCAGGCCCAGACGGTGCCGTCTTCCTTCAGGGCTAGAGTATGATAACCGCCCGCTGCAATAGCGACAACGTGATTTAAACCGCTTACCTGAACAGGCAACAGCTGATTGTTGGTAGATCCATCACCCAGCTGTCCATTGCTATTACGGCCCCAGGTCCAAACGGTGCCGTCTTCCTTCAGCACTGCAGAGTGATAAGAACCGGTGGTAAGATCTGCTATAGTACTCAGTCCCGGTACCTGAACCGGAACTGCACTGTCTGCCGTACTATCTATGCCTAGCTGCCCGTAATTATTACGGCCCCAGGCCCAGATCGTGCCGTCTTCCTTCAGGGCCAGGGTATGATAACCTCCGGCAGAGATTGCCTTAAACCCGCTTATCCCTTCCAGGCTGGCTGGAATTGAACGACTTGCGCTGGATCCATCGCCCAGGAGTCCGTATCGATAGTAGCCCCAGGTCCTGATATTTCCGCCATCATCAATATATGTTGAGTGGTAGTTGCCGCTGGAGAAGCTGGCGGCGGGCTGGGATAAACCCGGCCAGGGTTTAAAATCCCAGGTATAAGTCCGGCTCAGGGTGCCGCCGTTATTCCAGGTAAAACCGGCTGCCAGTTCCAGGACATATTCAGCACCCTGCTCCAGGCTGATGCCCGGGTTCAGTACCAGTTGCCGAATATCGTCCGTTTTAGTGTAAGTGAAGTCACCCATAGTTATAACGTTAACGAACTGAGCATCAACTTCGGCCTGGGTGAGATTACCCCGGTCAACCGTCAACTCCGTCCCGGTCGCCTTGTTCTTGATAGTAATCTTCTGCAGATTGGCTACCAGGTTTTTATCAATCCCATTATCCAGGCTCCAGCAGAAGGATATATTGTCATATACGAAAGCATCCACTTGATTATGTACCGCAGTCTCATCATAGCTGATATTGGTGGACTGCGGCATAAAAGTAAATCCCATATCCGTGTTGGGGTTCAATGAAGTGCTGACAGTCAGTAAAGGTCCATCATTGCTGATATTGCCATTCTTATCATAGGCCTCAATTTTAATGGTATACTCAGTATCTGAAGTCAGGCCTGTCAACTGATAGCTGCTGGTTCCGTAGCCGATATCTGCAACAGCCGTACCATCCACCAGCAGCGTGTAAGCCAGGGTATCTTCTGCCGTTGGAGTCCAGCTTAAATCCATACTGTCAAAGGAAATGTCAGCGGTCAATTCACTGCCTTGTGGCCATTCAGGTGCTGAGAGATCATTAAAATCGTAGGGAACCTGCACCGGTACCGCACTGTTTGTAGTAGTTCCATCCCCCAACTGGCCGGCATTATTCTTACCCCAGGTCCAGAGAGTGCCATCGTCCTTGAGAGCCATAGCCGAGGTTTTATTTCCCTCTATTTCAACCACCCCGCTTAGCCCGCTGACCTGAACCAGTGATGCGCTGAGACCGGTACTGCCATTACCCAGCTGACCATCATCACCGCGGCCCCAGGTCCAAACGCTCCCATCATCTTTAAGCACCATTGAAAAGTTGGAGCCCCCGGCTATGGCTTTGATTCCTGAAATCCCTTCCACTTTTAACGGGGTAGTGGAACTCTGGCCTAAATCCGGTCCCAGGCCTACATAGGCATAGCCCCAGGTCCACAGGGTTCCATCATCTGCCAGAGCCAGACACTGGCTTCCTTCAACTGAGATCTGTACGATTCTGCTCAGTCCCTCAATCTGTACCACAGGCAAACTGCTGCTTCCCGTACCCAGTTGTCCATAATAACTGCGGCCCCAGGCCCAGACCGTACCGTCTTTTTTAAGAGCCAAATCAACTTCCTGGCCTGCAGCTATGTCCGCAACATTACTGAGACTGCTGATTTGTATAGGTGTATAGCTGTTTTGTGTAGTTCCGTCTCCCAGTTGCCCGTAATTGTTCTGGCCCCAGGCCCAGACTGTTCCATCATCCTTCAATACCAGGGAATGGGTACTCCCGGCTGAAGTTTTTACTATCTGAGTCAAGCCTTGAACCTGACTGGGAGTAGAGTTGTTTTGATTAGTTCCGTTCCCCAGTTGCCCGTAATTGTTCTGGCCCCAACTCCAGACTGTACCATCTTCTTTCAAGGCCAGGACATGCTGCATGCTGGATACTGATTTTACCCCAGCAAACCCCGGTATTTTGGCTGGTGATGTTCCGTTGCTTCTGCCCAGTTGCCCGGAAGAATTAGTGCCCCAGGTCCACACATTGCCATTATCATCTACGAAAACGCTATGTTCATAAATGCCCAGCCGGGATGGAGCCCGGCTTCCGGGCCAGGTTTTAAATTCCCAGGAATAGATTTTTCCCAGAGTACTTCCTTCGTTGCAGGTAATATCCGCAGCCAGTTCGATGATATACTCAGTATTCTCCTCCAGGCTGCTGCTCAAATTGAATTCCAGCCGCCGGATTTTTTCGGGGACATTCTGTTTGGTATAGGTAAAGTCGCCCAGCGTAATAACATCGGTAAATACGGCATCAAACTCGGCCTGGCTTAAATTCCCCCTGTCGAGTGGAATCTCTGCTTCAGTATTTTTGTTTTTAAGGCGGATCTTCTGTAGGGTTGCCACCAGATTCTGATCCAGCCCTTTATCAAAATCCCAGCAAAAATAAACCTGCGCTCCATATACAAAATTGTTCACCCGGTTGTATAATCGCTCATCAGAATAAGTTATATTGGTGGATACAGGAGTAGTGAGATTAAAATCAAATCCACCTCCTGCGGTAGGACTCCAGGGCGGAGTTGTTACTGTTAAAGCCGGTCCGTCAGTGCTTTGGTTGGCAGCTGAATCATAGGCTTCAACCCTGAAGCTGTATTCTGTATTTTGAGACAATCCAGTAATATTGCAGCTTGTACTTCCATGTATATTTTCCTGCAATGAACCGTTCTGGTAAACATAGTAACCTACAACTCCAATATTATCATTGGCTCCAGTCCACTCCAGAGTAAGGCTCTCAGCAGCCAGATTGGAATAAGTCAGAGTGCCGTCCTGCCAGGTTGGCACAGTTATATCGGCCATAGTCTGTACAGTTGTACCGGGGCCGTTTTCCGACCAGTTACCGCACTCATCACCGGCTTCAACTTTGAACGTGTATTCGGTACCAATCGTCAGACCGCTTACAGTATACGTTAAAGTATCGCCATAGACTGTACCCAGGACAGTGTCGCCCTGAAATACTTTGTAATCTGTTACCTGATAATTGTCATTCGCTGGCGTCCAGTTAAGGGTCAGGTAATTATCTCCTACAGTAGGAGTACTTAATGAAGAACCCGGCGGCCAGGTTGGGGCTTCAGCATCATGGGCTGGAGTTCTACACGTTTTGCTCAGAGCTTCGCTGTAGTTACCTGCCACATCTATGGCTTTGACTGCAAAGGTATATTCCGTATCAGAGGCAAGCCCGGTTACGGTATAACTCAGGGTATTTTCATCTACTATCGCCAATGCAACTGTTTCCTGGTACACTGTATACCCGATTACAGCCGTGTTATCCTGGGCCTCCGGCCACTGCAGCACTACTCTTGTAGGTGTTGCGGCAGCGCTTAAATTGCTACCCTCAGGCCAAGTGGGTGCCTCTGACTCAGCAGAACCCTGGGTAGTAAAATTCCAGGAATATGTTTTCCCCAGAGTACTTCCGTTATTGGCCTGGAAATTAGGTCCCAATGAAATTACATAATCGGTGCCTGACAGCAGGGTTGTACTGGTTAGGATCAGCTCAACTAGGCGCGCACCGCTAGGGCTTTTAGTATACAGGAAGTCTTCAGTGCCCATATATACTCCATCAAAAGGTCTAGTGATGGTTTTTGCCAACTGAACAGCTTGTCCCGTATATTTTTCAACAAGGGTTATCTGCTCAAGATTATTCACAAATGTAGTATCCATTCCATTGGAAAAATTCCAGCTGAAATGAACGTTCGCCGGATCTACGAGATCACTTATTTGATACTGTACACTCTCATCACTGCTGATTAAGGTAGCTGTCGGTGCAAAACTGTCAACGGTTATCCCGTAAGCTGGTGGCACACCTATTGCCAGTGAAGACAGCAACATAAATAAAGTCAGCGTAACCGCCATAATGCTGCGTCTTTTGGAGTTGTAATTCATATGTATTTTCCCCTCCCATCTTCTTCCTCTCTAAAAACTTGCGATTTTACGAGCTTAACTCATAATTACTAAAATAGTCCATATAACTCCTATTTTAGTAAGCATAAATAGCCGCTCTCCATGGATAAAGCCTCCTGCTTTGCCCTAAGCAGAAAAGTGTTACCCTCCTTTCCTTCTCTTTTCCCTTTGTTTAATAAAGCCCAAAAAACCCGGCCTAAAGCAGTTCCGGGTTAAGATGACTATTGGAGCTAGTCACCGCAGCCAGTTAAACAGAAAAGGCGATCTGCGCAAAGCAGTCGCCCTTTATCTAGCCGGTTTAGCTTCTCCTTTCCACAGTGGGGGGCATACCGGTTTCCCGGTATACCGTAACGTCCTGAAAACCATGGAATAAAAAACCTTAGGTCGTCAGGTTCGGAGCATATTTAATTTTTGTTTGGACTCTTAAGCATCGGAAGAAACTGCGCAGCAGTTTCAACACAATTTGATCATTCCCGAAGGGAATCAATATAAGTGGTCCCCGTAGGGGGCAACACACCGCTGCAACGAGGCGGGGAATTACAACCCGTCGCCTGTTTTATTATTAATAGGAACCCGACCGCTTAAAGAAGTGGGGGGCATCTTTTCGCCTCGTTATACTCGTCCTTTTACTTCTCCCTACGCACCCATGAGTTGGGATACCATAGCTTCATGCAATAGGTAATCTATCGCAAAGAGCAAAGTCTTTGTACGCTGTATTTTGTATCCCTTTTAAATCGACGTTGGTAGTTGTTTTCCTCCTCAAGAATATCATTATAGGCATATGCGTTTATGCCTTTAGGCATTTTCTTATAACATAGCATAAAATGATAAAAATCAACATATAATATTATTATTTTTCGCATCTTTTTTTGTAATATTGTGTCTAACTGTGTCGATAACATAGTGATTCTATTCACATTAATCATTGTTTATTTTCCAAAGTCGTGGCATAATCGTTACTATGGAGGTGTCCACATTCATGGACTTTGGGAGTCGTTTGAAAGAACTCAGGGAAGGTCGGAAGCTTTCAGCATCAAAACTGTCCAAACAATCTGGCTTGAGCCAGTCGTTTATCTGGAGAATTGAATCGGGAGAAAAGCAGCCCACCCTTGAGACCTTGAGGAAATTGTCCCAGGGGCTGGGGATGAGTTTAGGAGAATTGCTTGGTCAAGACTTGATGAATAAACCCCAATCGTCAAAAATCAACCGCATCACCAGCAATATTCGAAAACTGCCGCCCGAACAGGTGGATGCGCTTGATTTATTTATCGCCTCATTAAGCAATGAACACGGGTCTGGTGAGCACTCGTTAGCCTTAAAGGCGATTAACCTTAACTACTCTGAACAGGATGATTTTGAAATAGAGCTGGTCTTCTCTGCCAATGTCGCCGCAGTTATGGAGCACCGAATACCGGACGGTATGAAGAGAAATTTGGAGTGTTTCCATCTGTTTGACGAGAGAATGAAAGAAGTGCCTGTCGATGTCATACCCGGAAACAAGCGAATGTATGGTCAAAAGGCCGGAAGGACTTTTATTGTCAGGCCTCTTTCCCCGCTTACTGACGGAAGGGCATATAAGATTTTCATATCCAAACTTCTGCAGGCCAATAACTACAGTTATCTGAAGGAAGACCATTCGGTGCTGTTTTCAACACATGAAGTAATGGATATCACACCCTTTAACCAGGAATTATGCAGTTCATATCTGGCATTGATACTTAGCCGCAGCAATATCGCGACCGGTGCTGAAAGTATTAAGGTTGATACAGATATCAAGCTGACCTTTTCCAACAATGTCATTAGAAGCGAGGTGCGGGACCACAATCTGCAGTGCTTCTCTTTGGAAAGCAGTAAGAAGCAGCCCATCGACATAGACGTTATTATGGCGGAACCGAATGACAATACCGAAAGGCAAAAGGAGATCATTATCCATCCCCGGCAGGACCTGCAAAGCAATACGGTCTATGTCCTGACCATCAGCGAAAACCTTCAGGGCAGCAATCAAAAGCGCTTGGGAATGGACAAAATTATTACCTTCACCACTGCTGCTGCTGACAAAACCGGTGCCGGTGAACAAGAAGGGTTGTCAATTGCTTAAAAGGGAAGCTGCATAAATAAGGATGCTATAAATATTATTATTTAGGATCCCTAATAAATCCCAAATGTTTTGATACAGAGCCTGCAAGCTCTGTATTTTCGTTTCTTATGTCAGAGTAAGAACGTTTTAGCCCTACGGTTCTACTCAATTAAGATAAGAACCCATCCATTAAGACTGGCCGCTAATTTTTCTTGACTTCCTTCCTAAGTTGGGCAATTCAAGCGTTTACAAATTCTGCCCACTCACATCTCACCCAGCCGATTAAATCTTCCTGCTAATTCGGTTGACAGCATATACTATACAAGTTATATAATACAAGTATCATAAAAAACAACTGCAGGGGGTGTAAAATTGTCACTTCAATATGCAATTATGGGGTTGCTTTCCTACAAACCTATGAGTGGCTATGATTTAAAAAATGTATTCGACAAATCGATCAACTTCTTCTGGTCAGCGCAATTAAGTCAAATCTATCGTGATCTCGGCAACCTGGAAGCAAAGGGTTATGTTTCGGCAATTGTTGAAGCTCAAGAGAAACGTCCTGATCGCAAGGTGTACAGCATCACAGCGGAAGGCAGGCAATCATTTCAGCAGTGGCTGGAGAAGTTCCCCCCTAACTTGACGGTCCCGCTTCGCGATGAATTTGTTGTGCATGTATTCTTTGGTTCGCAAATATCAACCGAAGAACTGCAATACCAATTTAGGAAATTGATTAAAGAGCAAAACGAGATAATCGCCAGTTACCAGCTCATAGAGATTGCCATTGAAGAATATAGCCAAGCTTTAGCTTCTCCTGAAGAATCTTTGTACTGGCGATTAACCTTGAAAAGGGGTTTTATAATGGCCGAAGCGTCCATACGCTGGGCCGAACAATGTATTGAAGTATTAAACATGCATATATCAAAGCAAGTCGAGTGTTAGCAAGCAAATCTCTTTAACGGGGTCGGATGGAAGATCCGGGTATTGTTTATGCGTTAAGGATCACTTAGATTTCTAAGGAGGGGAAAATATGAGTAAAGGTTATCGCAGATTCTCATGGATCACTGACATTCCCGGGTTAAAAACCTCAATTGGTGATATGCTGGGAATCGGCTTTCCCAAACAGCCCAAACTATACCCGGCTATAACTTCTCAAGATGATTTCGCCAAATACGATGAAGACTGGTTTAAATATACTATTGAGCAAAAAGTCCTTAATCATCCGGCAAACACTCTGGAATACCCCTTTACCGGAGAGAGAATATTTGATAAGCCAATAATAGGGTTTGTTCGGGGTGATGATCCTATCTTCTATGAATTCAAAAAAATCATTGGCCCCCACCACTTTACCCCGGAAGAAATAATGGCATGGCAAGCCCGCAACAACAACCTCAAACCACCTCCAGCCGCAGACCTTGCTGTTGTATCATTTATCCTTCCTATAAATAAAAGAACCCGGGATGAGAACAAATCGCAAGTCGACTGGACTTCAGAAAGATGGGCGCAAACGAGGCGGTCCGGCGAAATTTTCAGCCAAACCATGGTGCAGGAAATAGTCGCCTTGCTTATGCAGCGCGGAATTTTAGCGGTTGCCCCCGATATGACTCCCATGTTCCATTTTAAGAAATATCCTGGCTTGGGATGGACATCGCCCTGGTCGCATCGTCATATCGCTTATGCGGCAGGACTTGGAAGCTTTGGCAAGCATAATTTGCTAATTACCGAAAAAGGCTCGGCCCACCGATGCGGAAGCTTTGCCGTGAATTTAAATCTCCAGCCTGACCGGGTAAGAAACCCGGATATCCATGCTCATTGCCTTCAATATCAGGGTATTGATTGCTTAAAATGCCAGGCAAGATGTCCAGTTGATGGAATATCTCCAACTGGACATGACAAGGACATATGCGGTAAAAGAGTAATCAGTTCTATGAAGTATTGCAACCGGCATTACCATATTTTTATTTACGGGTGTGGACTCTGTTCCACCAGTACTCCTTGTGAATCAGAGATTCCCAAGGCTTTGCAGCAGCGCTAAACTTGGACCGGCATTCCCCAGGTATCGTTATGGTTAGAAGCCTGGTAATGTGGTGGTATTCGAAACAGCTAATGATATTATTAGCTTGGGAAACTCAATGTTAGCCGTCAGTTTTCTACTGGAGTCTAATTGGACTATTTAACTAATTATTAAAGATTTGAACGTCAAAGCTTATATAGTAAATACAAGTTGCACTATTATAGTTTTCGCAGTTTTCTCGTGCTGTCTCGCTTTATTTTCTGCTTATTCTTTGGAAATTTTTCGTTTTATTATTTAACTTTACCCACCCGTTCCACAAGTCTTTATATGCAGCAAGGATAACCCCCAGCAGGTATTCACTCATATCAACAGACTATGTTAGCCTTCATGCTTTTGTGAATATTGCTAAAGGGTTCATAATAAGAGTCTTTACTGTCTTAAAGAATTCGTTCCAGGCTGATGAATCTTCTCACCTCACAACCATAACCTGCTTAATATAGGCACAACAAAGTAAGCAACCGGGCTATACGTCCATTCCCATCATTAAAAGGATGGATACAAAGAAAATCCTTTAAAAAGAAAAGAAACTTTCCTCCTGTGTCCGTATTCTTCAAACAAAAAGAAAGTCCTTGGGTTCTCCCGTATTCTTCTGCTGTGTTATAATGATGTGGAAATTATTTCTGCAAATTATGAAGATAAGGCTAAGTGAGAGGAGGATGTATATATATGGGTTATATAAATAGGGGTTTGGCTTTGGTGATCTTATTGCTTTTTATTAATCTTATAATACCTGATAAGATAATGGCCGAATCATTAGTACCTGCCGCTAACAACCAGCCCATAACCATCAGCATTAATGGCAAGAATTTGCCCAGCGATGTTTCACCTCAAATTATCGGTGGCAGAACCATGGTCCCGGTGAGAGTTATATTTGATGCCTTAAATATCGGAGTAGAATGGATTCCCGCAAGCAAGACAGTTGTTGGCACCAAGGATAATACCAGGATTCAGTTGACTATTGATAAAAACAAGGCTCTGGTAAACGACAAAGAAGTATTGCTGGATGTACCTGCTACCATTGTAGGCGGCAGGACATTGGTACCGGTTAGATTTATCGGTCAAAGTACCGGGCAGGACGTTGGCTGGGATGAAAAAAGCAGGACGGTCAGCATTACACCTAAAGCAACTGCCCCGATTCAAACCGGATCACAAGGAAATAGTGCAGTAAAAGAGTTTTATATTAATCAAACCGGTCCCATTTACCTGATGGTGGGTGAATCCAAGCAAATCAGTGCTACAGTTGTGGGCGAGGGCCTCACCTTTGAGCAGGAATATCCGCGCTGGGGAACCAGCAACATGAGTATTGCCAATATTACAGGTGAAGTAGTGTCAGGTTATACCAATACATGGGGATCTGAAACACAAAGATTTATTGTCACTGCAGATAAAGCCGTTTATGTTAAAGGATTAACCCCGGGGCAGATAACGTTAAGTGCTTCAATAGGACCTTATGGAGGCAATCAGTCCCAGACAAGGGATATAACCGTGATTGTAAAGGAATAACACCCCATTCCAGCAAACCCGAAAATTTTAAAAGATTTGTTTCATAGATTCTAGTAAGGATTGTTGGCAGACACTAAAATAACTTTCAGACATAAAAAAATACCGGGGCTTTAAAACCCCGGTATTACTATTTTCTTATGGTGGGCGCGGAGGGTTTCGAACCCACGACTTCTACCGTGTGAAGGTAGCACTCTCCCGCTGAGTTACGCGCCCTGATACTTTATTAATTGTAACATCTTGAATGGATAAGTTCAAATCAACCCTACCGACTTGTTATATTTAAGCATTGGAAGATACTGCGGAGCAGTTTCTTCACAATTTAATCATTCCCGAAGGGAATCAATATAAGTGGTCCCCGTAGGGGGCAACACACCGCTGCAACAGGGCAAAAGATTAGAACACGCCGCCTGTCTTGTCAATAAGAACCCGACCGTTTAGAGAAGCAAGAGGACATCTTCCCGCTTCATTAATAGGAAAAGTACCTGCCGGGCTTAGGATTAAACCTTTAAATGCAGGTACTAAGTTTATCAGGGTAATTCTTTAAGAAGGGGTATGCTCCTTACACCTTACCCCTTACGCCTCACTTAAAAACTATTCAAACATATTGCTGCTCACGATAGTTTGTCTGCGATTGGGTCCCACCGCTACGATGGCCTGCTTTACCCCTGCCAGTTCTTCGATTTTGGCTATATAATCACGGGCCTGAGGCGGAAGTTCTTCCAGAGAAGTAATTCCGGAAATGTCCTGCTGCCAGCCGGGCATCTCAATATATTCAGGCTCGCACTCTTCCAATATGTTCAGATTGTCAGGGAATTCATATAGTAATTCACCCTTGTAGCGATAAGCCACACAAATCTTCAAGCTGGCAAATTCGTCCAATACATCAAGCTTGGTAATCGCCAAATCGGTCAGCCCGTTAACGCGCACTGCGTAGCGCAGAATGACCGCATCAAGCCACCCGCAGCGCCGCGGCCTCCCGGTGGTGGTGCCGAATTCGGCACCCTTTTGCCGCAGGTATTCACCTTCAGGGCCATGCAGTTCCGTGGGGAAAGGTCCTTCTCCGACCCGGGTGGTATAGGCTTTGGCTACTCCTATCACCTTGTCGATAAATGTGGGGCCGATTCCGGTTCCCACACAGGCTCCGCCGGCAATTGGATGAGATGAGGTTACATAGGGATAGGTTCCATGGTCGATGTCCAGAAGCGTGCCCTGGGCTCCCTCAAACAACACCTTTTGCCCGGCTTTGATAGCGGAATACAGCAGATAGGAAGCATCAGCCATATACTTTCTTAAACTCTCGGCCTGGTACAAAACCTGGTCGAGCAGTTCCCGGCAGTTGAAGCCTTCCTCCTGGTATATTTCTTTAATAATCAGGTTCTTTTGTTCGACCTGGTCTTTGAATCTTTCTTTAAAACTATCCTGACCGGATAAAATATCTCCCATTCTAAAACCAACCCGGTTGGTCTTGTCGGCATAAGCCGGACCTATTCCCCGTTTGGTAGTGCCTATTTTGGTATGGCGGTCTTCCAATTCGTCAATTTTTTTATGGTACGGCATTACGACCGGGCTTCTTAAGCTTATACGTAAATTATTGCAGTCAATTCCTCTTTTCTGCAATCCATCTATCTCTTCATTGAGTTTTTGCATGTCTACAACTACACCGTTTCCGACAATGCAAAGAGTTTGTGGATACAGAATTCCTGAAGGCACCAGGTGAAGCATGAACTTGTCATTGCCTACTTCCACAGTATGCCCGGCATTGCTTCCTCCCTGGTATCTAGCCACGCAATTGGCTTCCTGGGCAAGAAAATCGGTTATTTTGCCTTTGCCCTCATCACCCCATTGAGATCCTACTAGTACTACTGCTGACATGGGCCCCACCCCCTGGCTTATTTGCCTCAATCATTTGCCGGCTACTGCCAGCAATCTTTAAGCATCGGAAGAAACTGCGGAGCAGTTTCAAACATGCTGCAACGAGACGGTGGATTAGAACCCGCCGCCTGTTTTGTTAATGGGAACCCGACCGCTCAAATAAGCGGGGGCATCTTTTCCCTTCGTTATAGTAGCAAAAGCACCCTGGTGTGTCAACCATGCCCAAATCGCGATTTACCGGCAATTTTAAAATATCCGCTTTAACCGGACAAAGCTTTTACTTGGTAAAAACATGTTCATAGGCTTGATCGATCGTACTGATCGCCACCAATTCTATTCCTTTTATAGTACTGGGAAAATCTTTCAGGTTGTCCTCCGGAACCAGGATTTTTTTAATCCCCGCCTGCCTGGCACCATATATTTTTTCATACAAAGCCCCTACCGCTTTGACATGTCCCTGGATGGACAATTCCCCGGTAATGGCTACATCCTGGCGAATGGCTTTCTGTTGAACGGAGCTTAGTATTGCCAGATAAATTGCAGCACCGGCGGAAGGCCCGTCAACATTGCCGCCGCCGATTATATTAATATGCAGGTCAAAATTCTTGAGGTTTTCCCCGCTTTCCTTGCGCAGCAGGGATGCGGCATTGAATACGGAATCGCGGGCCATGGAACCGGCTGTATCATTAAAACGAATACTGCCTTCACCCGGATTTTCCGCAGGAAAGGCCATGGCTTCAAGTTCGATTAGAGTGCCTTGATATCCTGAGGCTCCGATACCAAATATTTTGCCGATTTCCGCCCGGTCAGATGCCTTGCTGAATATGTAAGGGGTTATGCGGCTGTTCTGGATGGCTTCATAAACATGCCGCGCCGTGACCACCAAAGGCTGGGCGCCTGAATTCTGTTCATTTAAAGCCAGGGCATAAGCATCCACCAGAATTTTATTGGCTCCGCGGCCTTCACTGGTGTAGTCGCCAATAATTTCGTCCACTCCGGGCTCAATATTAATTCCCAATTTATGCGCGGATAATTCCACGATTTTCTTAATATGCTCGCTGGAAAGCGGATCGAAAAAGATTTCCATGCAGCGAGAGCGAAAAGCCGGGTTGATCTCTTCTTTATTACGGGTAGTGGCGCCAATAAGCACAAAATCAGCAGGCACCCCTTGTTCAAATATCTGTTTTATATACTGGGGTATTCGTTCGTCATGCGGATCATAATAGGATGATTCGAAAAATACCCGTTTGTCTTCGAGAACCTTCAAAAGCTTGTTCTGGAGAAATATATCCATTTCCCCAATCTCATCAATAAACAGAACCCCGCCGTGAGCTTCGGAGACCATGCCCAGTTTGGGTTCGGGGATACCCTCATCGGCCAGTTCCTTGCGGGCCCCCTGGTAAATGGGATCATGGACCGAACCCAGGAGCGGGTTGGTTGATTCCCGGGGATCCCATCTTAATGTAGTACCATCCACTTCAATAAATGGCGCCTCCGGGCGAAAAGGGTTTTCCTCTTTGCCTTTTACGGCTTCCAGGGCCAGGCGGGCACAGGTGGTTTTCCCCACTCCCGGCGGGCCATAAAGCAGAATATGCTGGGGATAGGGCGTATTTAACTTGGATATCAAGGATTTCATAGCCTTTCCCTGGCCAATTATCTCATCCAGACTGGAGGGCCGCAAGATTTCCAGAGCCGAGCGGTTCAGGCCGGTGCGTTCCATTATTTCCAAACGCCCCAGCTTCTTTAAGGTCTGTGCATTTTCCGGGGTGCTGTTTTGTTCTTTCAGGATTTGCAGTTTAATATCCCTGATGTAATCACTATATTTCTGGTCCATTTTTTCCTGGATCCGCTGCTGAATTTTTTCTTCAATATTTTTACGGGCATAATCCTCGGCCACCCGATCTTCAAGCCGTTCTATGATATCCGCCAGGTCTTCGTTCTCATTTAAGCTAACGATGCCCGGATTCTCCTGCAGGATTCTTTCCAGAGCTATTATCCGGTCCTCCTGCCGGGGCGAACTCATCAGGTCGATGGCATCAAGCTTGCTGGCTCTAAGTATCAAACCCTGAGTTCCGTAGATATTGGCCAGGTTTTTGTACAAACATTCTATTCGCCAGTGCAATTGGGTTTCCGAATTATTTTGCCAATCCTTTTTCTTTTGCTGCTTCACCAGATACTGCGTCACCTTGTTTCCTCCTGGAATTATTCTGCTTCGACTATAACTTCTACCTCGGCTTGAATGGAGGGGTATATTTTAATTTTTATTTTGTATTGCCCCAAATGTTTTATCGCTTCGCCCATTTCTATCTTCTTTTTATCCAAGCTCAGCGAAAATTCCTTTTGTAAAATGTCGGCAATTTCGCGGCTGGTGACTGCCCCGAACAGCTTGTCACCAGTTCCCGCCTTGGCCTTGATTTTCACAGTCTTACCATCCAGCCGCTTTTTCACTTCCTCGGCATCTGCCTTTTCCTTATCTTTGCGTTTGGCTTCCCGGGTGTTTTTTTCCTGGGTTTCCTTTAGTTTATTGGTGGTGGCTTCATCCGCCAGGCCTTTGGGAATTAAGAAGTTTCTGGCATAGCCGTCGGATACTTCCTTAATTTCCCCGATTTTACCCAGGTTCTTTACATCTTGCTTCAGTATAACCTTCATTTCAAGCCCCCTATTCTAATCCCATTTTTCTAAAATCCAGCAAAGCATCGAATAAACCTATCAAGCCAAAAAATATTACTGCGGAAAGCGGAAAAACCACACTCAAAACTACCAGTCCGGTGGTTATCCACTTTTTCTTTCCCGCACTTTGCTGCTTAATTTTAAACGCCAGAGCCGCAATGCCGAAATAAATGCTGATGGGAACCATCACCACCAGTATATTGGAGCCGATATAATAAGTCAGCCCCAGCTCTTCCCGGCCCAACAACCATAAACTTAATCCGGCAATGGTAACCCACACGAACTGCCATGGCATTATCTCCTGGGAATAGGGTCTCTTCTTTAGACGTTCCATGTTGAATTTTCGGCTAAGCCAGGAGGCCACCAAGAGCATTAAAAATATTACCACTATAGCCTGAAGATAGTAAATGGCGGGCAAGTGCTTGGCGATAATTCCAGCCACACCAATAAAACTTTGCACTACTTCAGCCTTGCTTAATCCTTGTTCTTCATACAAGGCCATAATTCCGGAATCTTCATAAGTCTTTAGGGAGTCCTGGAGATAATTATTTATTTGTTTTTCCAACTCCTGAATCCCGATTTGGCCTGAATCCAAGTACACCGCTCCCATGAATATCGAAACTCCCAAGACAGCGGTAATAACGCCCCACTTCTGGGTTTCATAATAATCACGGCGGGAAACAAGCATCAAAGTCATTACCAAAACTGCCATGCCGAAAAACGCCAAATAAAAAAACAGGCTGGCACTACCGTTGATACTGTATAACAACCCATTATTAATAAGGAAGATAACAATTATTTGCCACCGGCGTAAAAGCAGCGCTGCTAAAATCAGTACACTGCCCCAGACTATGGCCAGGGGGAAAGTCAAGGAAGGCATGGTCGCCATTAAAAAGCACAGCAAAGAAGTAATAATTAGAAACATGATGGCCGGCAATTTATCACCTCTTTTTACTCTCCAAATAATTCAGCAGGTCAGCCAAATCCCCATACCACTGCCCGACTTCCTGGGATTCATCTATACTGGTCCGGAGTTTGCTCCTTATTTGGACATCTATTGAATGAAAATTTACCCCGACCCGGCGGCCCAGAAGGTAGGCAATAATTATAATATTGGCAACTGCATCACCAATCATATCGTTTCCGGTTTTAAGCAGGGCTTTGAGCAGAGCGGCTGTTGAATCTACCAATTCGGCTTTCAGCCATTCAATGGTTTTCAAATTCTTGGTTATGTCAATATCTTTGATCTTTGAATTCAATAAATAACACCTCCACTATATTTTTTCTTCATCTGTCTGGCAATATCCTCCTTTTCCAAGCCTTTTGGCCGGTGCACACAAAAGCAGCCCCCTTCTAGGGGGCTGCTTGTTGTTCGCTTATTTTATTCCGATGTGTAAGGCAGTAGGGCCATTACCCGGGACCGTTTTATGGCTACGGTAAGCTGCCTTTGGTGGTTGGCACAATTTCCGGTTATCCGGCGGGGAAGAATCTTCCCTCTTTCTGTAATATAGCGGCGAAGTTTGGGTATTTCTTTGTAATCTATATGTTCAATCTTGTCAGCGCAGAAATTGCACTGTCTTCTCTTTTTACGTCTATCCTTTTTCAAGCGTCTTTCCTCCTTTGTAAAGCAAACCCGGCTTGCGTCGAGATATAGCGATGTCGCAAGTCGTGGTTGCACTTATACTATCATCCTAAAAGTGAACGAAGTTCACATCCCAGATAGTGCTTAGAAAGGTATATCATCATCGTCCGACCTGTCTACCAGATCAACATCATTCAAATTAACTTCGCGTCCCAGGTCACTCCATTTGTCATCATGCATATCATTTCGGGAGGATCTGCCTCCAAAATCAGAAGCGGCTCCTGTACCAGTACCGGCTTTTTCGAGGAATCTGACATCTTCCGCCACTACTTCGGTAACCCATCTTTTTTGCCCTTCCTGGCTGTCATAAGTACGCACCTGAATTCGGCCTTCAACCGCAATCATCCGGCCTTTACTCAAGTAATTGGCACAATGTTCAGCTAGTTTGGTCCACGTTACAATCGGTATGAAATCAGTTTCATCCCTTTTAAACTTGCGGCCCACCGCCAGGGTAAAGGTTGCTACCGCAGTTCCGTTTGGCGTGTATCGTAATTCCGGGTCCCGGGTTAGGCGTCCGATTAATATCACCCTGTTCAACACGGTTATATCCTCCCAACTATACCGGTTTTATTTTTCGTCCTGACGAATGATGATGTGACGCAAAAATTTTTCTGATAGTTTAATAACCCTGTCCAATTCTTGAACAGTTTCGGGCTTGCCTTTAAAATACCACAGACTATAAATACCTTCCATGTAGTCTTCGATACTGTAAGCCAGCCGTTTCTTCCCCCAACCGTCAGCAGCCTTGATAAATTCGCCCCCAAAGTCTGCAATAATCGTCTGCAGTCTTTCTTTGGCTTCGGCAATTATCTCTTCGGTCAAATCCGGTTTCAGGATAAACATCAGTTCATACGTGCGCATCGTTACACCTCCTCCCTATGGACTTACCTGTTTGCACAAGCAATTGGCCCCGGTTTTAACCGGGGCAGGGACTTCCATTGATTATATCAGTATTAAAACTTCGATGCAAGATAAAAACGGTCGAATAATTGGGTAAATATGGAGGTGTGATGTAAATAATCGGTGATTTTATGTAATCGGGGGACATTCTGTTATTGGGACATTCCTCCCCCACCAAAAATTCCTGTATCTACTTCAATGAAAATGGGGGGCCTCACTAGTCTTTTAAAGCCATATTGCGGAAGGTGTGTCCCCCTACCTCAATCAGGGAACTCTGCATAACCTGTCGCGTATCTTTGGATACCACATAACGGGGGACATTCCTCTCCTCCAGAAACTGTGGTCCTATTTAAAACAATATTAAGGTCGCTCTCTGGTCTTTTGGAGTGATAATGCCGAGGTGTGTCCCCCTACATTACAGCAGCCCCCTAATTAAAAGACTTTGCAGCTCGGAGAAGGGTTTTTCAATAATATATGTTTCATTAAACAAGGCCTTTAAGATCGCGATTCGTTCACTACCCGGTTTATCTTTGATTCCTATGATACAAAAACGTTCATTCTGGGGCATACTCTTTACCGTAACCAAATCACCGGTGGCGAACCTATGGGGCGAAATCACCCTGATATTCATCCGGGCTCACTCCTTGACACAGTTTCTGTATCACATTATATGCATGCTGCGGCGGATTTGTTAACCGGATATTAATTCTCCACGCGCAGCATTCTCTTTTCGAATTCCATGCGCGGCAGCATAACCACCCGACCGCAGCCCTGGCATTTTATCTTGATATCCGCACCCATGCGGATAACCTGCCAGTGATAACTGCCACAGGGGTGCTGCTTGCGCATTCTTACCCGATCATCAAGCTTGAAAATTTTCCTCTCCATAATGCTCCTCTTTAGGTCGGCAATGCTTAGCTTCTGATTTTTATGGGACGGAATTCGTCGCCAGTTACTTTCCCTACTTGAAAACACCGGCAGCCCTTTTGCTGTAATCCGGTCCGAAGCTGCTCCGCTTTTTGCTCATTGACCGCAATTAATAAACCTCCGGCGGTTTCCGGTGAAAAAAGCAGTTCACGCAATACGCCCTTGATTTCATCTTTATATTCCACTTTGGCTGCCAGGTAATCCCGGTTGGTATAGGCGCCTCCTGGGATTAGCCCAAGGTTCGCATATTCCACAGCCCCGGTCATGAACTCCAAATGGCTGGCGTACAATTCCACTGCTTTATTACTGGCCGCAGCCATTTCATAGAGATGGCCAATTAAGCCAAAGCCGGTAATATCGGTTGCAGCATGGACTCCAACCTCCTGCATTACCTGGGCCGCTTCCTTATTCAGCATTGCCATCCACTTGATCGCTTCCTGATAAGCTTCATCAGATACCATCTGAGCTTTGATGGCAGTGGATACAACCCCGTTGCCCAGAGGTTTGGTCAGAAACAAAACATCCCCGGTTCGGGCTCCTGCATTGTCAACAATCTGGTCCGGGTGAACCATCCCAGATACCGACAGGCCGTACTTGGGTTCGTTATCATCAACGGTATGGCCTCCGGCCAATACGGCTCCCGCCTCCTGGACTTTCGATAATCCGCCTGCCAGAATTTGGCCCAACACTTCCATGTCTTCGCACTGGGGGTAGCAGACTATATTCAAGGCCAGGAACGGAGTTCCTCCCATGGCATAAACATCGTTTAAAGCATTGGTTGCAGCTATCTGTCCAAACACAAAGGGATCGTCAATCATGGGTGTAAAAAAATCCAAGGTCTGAATCAAGGCCAGATCATCCCGAATCTTATAAATGGCCGCATCATCCCGGCGGTCCAGGCCTACCAGGAGACTAGGATGACCGGGCATTACTAATTTACTTAAGATATCTTCCAAGGCCCCCGGCCCGATTTTGGCCGCTCACCCGGCTGCTCTAACCATTTCGGTAAGCCGTTTCTGGTCACCCATGTTCTCACCTCTCTCCCATATAACAATAAAAACTGTGAAAGCATACACATGTTATTCCTGAAAAGCCCGGACTAATTGTTGGGCTATGACTAATATATCCCTTTCCAGGATGGTTATCGCGGGGCGAATTTAGTGCCACCTATCCCCGCCTTTACCTCTTTTCATCCATAAAATGTGTATGTCTTCCTCCTATAGAAGCTTAAAAACCCTTTTTATAACTATCTAAATTTCTGCATAAAGGCTTTGTAGGCGAGGTAAGTCATATATACGTCGGCTTTGCTGGCTACTTCAAAGGGCGAGTGCATGCCCAGGAGGGCCGCCCCGCAGTCCACTACTTCCATCCCGTAGCGGGCCATATACTGGGCAACGGTGCCTCCGCCGCCGATGTCCACTTTGCCGAGTTCGCCAACTTGCCATACTACTTTATGCTCATCAAAGAGCTGACGAATCCGGCCGAGGAATTCGGGATTGGCATCATTGGAATCACTCTTGCCCCGTGAACCGGTGTATTTTGTCAATACCACCCCATTACCCAGGAAGCTGCAGTTCATTTTCTCAAATACCTCCGGATAGTTGGGATCGACAGCAGCATTTACATCTGCCGATAAAGCATAGGAATTGACCAGGCTGCGGCGAATGCTGTAATAATCATCGACACCGGCTTTATGCAATAGTTCAGCCATGATATTTTCGATAATCAGTGACTGCAGGCCGGTATTGCCGGTGCTGCCGATTTCCTCCTTGTCCACAAAAAGACACATGGCGGTGCGCTGCGGGTTTTCCACTTCGAGAATGGCCTGGAACGAAGTATAGGCACAAATCCGGTCATCTTGCCCGTAGGCTCCGATCATGCTGCGGTCAAAGCCGATTTCGCGGGCGGTATGAACCGGCACCAATTGCAATTCGGCACTGGTGAAATCATCCTCTTCGATGCCATACTTGCTTTGCAGGATATCCAAAATATATTTCTTGATCCCATCCTCACTGCTTTCCGCCAGCGGACGGCTGCCAACCAGGATATTGAGGCTTTCCCCCTTAATGGCCTCGGACATTTTCTTTTCCATCTGGTCCTTGGCGAGATGCGGCAACAGATCGGCAATGGTAAATGCCAGATCATCTTCCTTTTCTCCGATTGCCACTTTTATGGACTGTCCATTCTTTTTTACGACCACCCCGTGCAAAGCTAAAGGAACCGCCACCCATTGGTACTTTTTAATGCCTCCATAATAATGGGTTTTAAACAAAGCCTGGCCGTCTGCTTCATACAAAGGCTGGGCTTTGAGATCCAGGCGGGGAGAATCAATATGCGAAGCCACCAGATTAATTCCTTCACTTAATGGCTCCCGGCCAATGACCAGCAAAGCGCAAACTTTGCCTTTGCTGGTCATAACGATTTTTTGCCCGGGGTTTATGGAGTCTATTTCACTCAGCGCTACAAAACCTTGTTTCCGGGCCGCCGCAACAAAATAATCCACGGCTTCCCTTTCGGTTTTCACCTGATTTAAAAACTCCCGGTAGCCCTGATTAAAATCATACGTTTTCTTAATCTCCTCACTATCCATTCTCAACCAGGCATTGCGTTTCATGGCTTCTTTCTTATCCGCCATTATTAATTTCCTCCTTAAGTTTATAAGATTAGTTTATCCAAAATGGGGTTTGAACAGTATTTTATGATATAAATTTGCTGATCCAGGCAGTTTTAAAACACCGCTGAACGAGGCTGAGAGATTAGATCCCACTGCCTGGTTTGTTAACAGTAACTCGACCACTCAAAGAACGGTGGACATATATTTACCTCGTTATACCGAACAGGGCTTTAATAAGAACAAACCCATCCATCAATCTGGCCGCCAGGATGGAATTATTCATATATCCGGCGGCTATTCCCGCCCAGTCCCAACCCATGCGGGCCGCCAGATAAATTGGCTCATAAGCTACCCCAAAGATAATAACAAGAATCAGCAGGTTCTTAATCAACACCAGAAGCATACCCATAATCCGGTTTACGCCGCCCAGCAAACCCAGTGAAAAAAGACTGTTCAAGCAGGCGAATACCAGTTTAAGCACTACACTGGCCAGCCCGAATACCAGCAAAAAACCCGCCGCCGCAACCAGGAGGTGGGCAAGATAGTGGGCCGGGTCAGTTACGGCGGGGGCCGCAAGCAAGCCCTGCCCCAGGATGCTCTGGTCCAGGGAAAGCGCCAATATCGGCACTTTTTCTTTAATGAGCGCAGTCAAAAAATTGCCTAAGTTAAAATATTTATCCAGATAGGAGGCACAATCCCCAAAGTACAAAACTGCGGCTACTAACGCCAGTACTGTGCTCAGCATGCCTCCCAGAGCATCGATAAATCCCCGCCGGAGTCCGGTTATGGCACTCAAAAGCAAGATCGCAATTATACCATAGTCAAGCAGGTTAAAATGCATGTAACCACCTGCATTTCTCAGCAATAATAATAACGAGGCGAAAAGATGACCCCCGCTTCTTTAAGCGCTTAGGTTCCTAATTAATAAAACAGGCGGCGGGTTCTAATCCCCACCTCGTTGCAGTGTTGTGTTGAAACTGCTCCGCAGTTTCTTCCGATACTTAAATTATAGCACAGCCCTCATAAAATCCTGGACGATAGTTAATTTTTTCCGCACTTCTTCTTACTAAGAAATATCAATTATATGGCATTATTTGTTGAAATATTTGACTTCAACCAATCCCGGTTTGCTTGACAATAACTTGCCAAGCCGCTATTTTTAAAATGCAAAGAGCATAAACGGAGGATGTAAATGGATCTGCATATCTTTAACAATGTTGCGGTTTTGAGTTCTTATATCCGAAGCTATGGCATCCTGGCCCCCGCTATAACTTTCGTGCTCTTTACCTTACAGGCTATCCTCCCGGTATTTCCTTATGTTATTCTGACCGCTGCAGCCGGTCTTTTATTCGGGTTTAAAACCGGGTTCCTGCTTTCCTGGTCAGGAGCCTTGACCGGTGCCTGTATTGCTTTTGGGCTTTGCCGCTGGCTGGGCTCGGACTGGGTAATGGCCCGGTTCGGATCCCGTTTTGATTTTGATTTGCGGGGGATGAATTCCCGTCTGGCCTTCTGGAGTATAATTATTGCACGTATAATCCCGGTGGTTCCCACTCCGCTCATTAATGCAGCAGCAGCCCTGGGGGGTGTGGGTTTTACTGTCTTCTTTTTTTCCTCGGCCATTGGCAAGCTTCCTACCGCCCTGCTCTATACGGGACTGGGCCTTAGTCTTTTCAAGATTCAGGATATCAAGCTCACCCTTACCATCCTGGGAGTAATCCTGCTGCTTATGGCCGCCGGTCATTACTACAAACAAAACAAAAAGATTTGCCGCCGCAGCAATTAATCCTGATAATACAAACGCATAATGCTATAACGGCATTATGCGTTCATAATCAGACTATATTTGTAAGATAGCAGCTTTGAGTCATTCTGAATGAAGCGAAAAATATTAGTCGAATATAGTCAACCCCCTGAACTCTCTTCATTAAATCTACTCCTCACCCCTTACACCTCACGCCTCACTATTTTAAGCTTACATTTCCTCTGCCATTCGCTCAAGCTCAGTAGCCATACTGGTTATTTCCTCTACGCTTGCACTTATTTCCTGGGTAGCGGCAGCTTGTTCTTCGCTGACCCGCAAGGTAGTATTGCTGTTCTTGGTGGTTTCTTCGATTTTATCTTTAATCTGGTCGGTAAGAACCCGTATTTTGACCACGGTTTCCCGGGATTCATCGGAAAGCTTTCTGATTTCCCCCGCAACCACCCCGAACCCGCGCCCGGCGTCACCGGCCCGGGCGGCTTCGATTGCGGCGTTAAGCCCCAGCATCTTGGTGGCATCGGCAATCTGTTTGATAAAAGCCATAACTTCATTTATTTCTTCCGACAAATCATATATTTGCCTTATATTCCGGCCAAGCTGCTGCTCATTAACCGTAACTTCGGATGCGGAAGAGGCCAGTTCTTCAAGAACCGCAGATATTTCGGTCAGTCCTCGTTCCAGGTTATTGGCAGCCCTAAGTAAATTCACTTTGTTCTGACGAGGTGTTACGACTCCCAACGAACCTACCACCTGGGAAACTTCGTCATTGTCAAACAGCGGATAAGCTGCAATCATTACCGGTTTTCCATAAACCGTTTCATCAACTTCCACCACGAGGGCCTCTTTGGCTTGCATTGCCTTCCTTGCCACCGCCTCACCTTTAAGTACGGTGCCTACCTGCTGCTCGGGCATATCGAATTTTTTAGAACCCTGCCGGGCATAAACCTTGTCCAGGTCACTTACATACATAAACGCCCCTTCCGGGAACATTTCGACCATTACCGGTGCAAATGCCCCAAATGACCCCGCTACCGGGTGTATTTTGGGCAGGGTAACGATTATCGACCCTACTACATCTTCACCGTCAAAAACAGGCATGGCCGTCATATCCAGCCTTATACCATAAACACTGCGCGGAATCGCCTCGTGTGTTATCTTTCCGGTCTGAATACAGCGGTAAGGAGCACCTTCCTTCCGCAACTCAAGCCCGGTTTTAAAAGCCAGGACGTCAAAATCTTTCGAGGGTACTTTCCAGGTAAGCCTTTGCCGGTCAGACATTGCATAAATCGCCCCTCCAGGGACCAAGTTGCACAGCCACTCCCCAATTTCTTTGAAGGCCTCCGCCTTCTCCGCCGTCATTTTCATTTTTCCACGCCCCTTATATTTTTTTCTCTGGATTTAGCAAGTATCCATACATATTTGTATGGTTCTTGCTTTTTCTATTTATTACTGCAATATTTACTGATATTACATATTTTTCTACACATACTGCTGAATTCCTGCGTAATCACTAAAACCGGTCTTTAAACTGACAATGATCCATCGAATCTACCCCTGATAATGCTTTCGTTTTAACCTTCTTTTCCCACTTGCAAGTTAATTTTCTTAAGAATATAATTCGTTCTGTAGAGAACGTTTTTATCTGATTTTCTAGAAATAATTTAAATACGGCACCAGTCAGCAGATAATATCCTTTAAAGGTGTGTTTTAATTTATGAGCAATCACGAACTGCTTATCGACTTGCTTCACCAGGTTAACCGCAAGCTTGGTGAAAAGGGCAAGGAAGTATTTGCCCAGCATAAATTCCCGATTACCACAATGATTATAGCTAAGCAGATTAGTCTGGAGCCGGGTATCAGTATCAGTGAACTGGCGCGCAAGACCAACATTGCCAAATCACATATATCCAATATAATCAAGGACCTGTATGGCCGGGGCTGGGTGGAGAAACATCCGGATGCCAGGGACCAAAGAATTATACGCTTATTCTTGTCTCCGGCAGGCAGCGAACATTTGGGGGTTATTGGCCGGGAAGTCAGGCAGCGATTCACCCAATTGCTGGCTTCCATACCCGAAAGCCGGGCCGCCCAAATTAATGATGCTTTGCAGGAAATTTTAACTGCCCTGGAAACAGCGCAAACAAAGGAGCATTCGCGTGATTAAACTTTACAAGTTTTTAAAGCCTTTCACTTTTTTAATAGCGGCGGTCTTGCTCTTGGTTTTTTTGCAAACCCTTTCTGAATTGTACCTTCCGACCCTGATGTCCGATATTGTTGACATCGGTATTGTAAGAGGGGATACCGCATACATTCTTCGCACCGGCTTGTGGATGCTCTTTATTGCTCTGGCCGGCACTCTCTGTTCAAGCATAGCCAGCTATTTATCCGCTAAAGTCGCGGTGGGGTTTGGCACTAATCTGCGAAACCGGGTATTCACCCAGGTGGAAAGTTTTTCCCTGCACGAATTTGATAAATTTGGAACCGCAACCCTGATTACCAGAACCACCAACGATATTACCCAGGTGCAGATGGTTACCGTTATGATTTTGCGCATGATGCTCATGGCCCCGTTAATGTGCATCGGGGGTATAATCATGGCCTTATCCAAAGATAAACCTCTGACCCTTGTTTTACTGGTGGTCATGCCAGTGCTGGCAGCAGCCATTGCCTTAATTGCCCGAAAAGGCATCCCTCTGTTCAAGTTAATGCAGGTAAAACTGGATAGATTAAACCTGGTTTTGCGGGAAAACCTTACCGGGATTCGCGTAATCCGGGCCTTCGACCGCATCGATTATGAAAAGCGGCGTTTTACCGAAGCCAATGCGGACCTTACCCAAAATGCGATTAAAGTAAATGTAATTATGGCCTCTTTAATGCCGGTAATGATGCTGATTATGAACCTGACTACCGTAGCCATTATCTGGTTTGGCGGTATTCGCATTGATAATGGCGAAATGCAGGTCGGCTCCCTGATGGCTTTTATTCAATATGCCATGCAGATAATGTTTTCTCTGCTCATGGTTTCTTTGATGTTTGTGATGATTCCCCGGGCGGCGGCATCCGCAGTAAGAATCAATGAGGTTTTAGAGACTTTCCCCGAAATCAACGACCCCGAGCGCCCCCGTCGGATTAAAGACCAGAAAGGGCTGTTGGAATTTAGAGATGTCAGCTTCAGCTATCCCGGGGCCGAACAGCCCGCACTCAGCAATATATCGTTTACGGCCCGGCCCGGTGAGACAACCGCTATAATCGGCGGCACCGGTTCAGGCAAATCTACGTTGATAAATCTAATACCCCGTTTTTATGATATCGACCAGGGCAGCATCCGCTTGGACGGTATAGACCTGCGGGAAATGACCCAGGCCGAACTTCGGGCCCAAATAGCACTGGTTCCCCAGAAAACTCTACTGTTTAGCGGCAACATCCGCGAAAACATCCGCTATGGCAAAGAAGACTCCGGCAACCGGGAAATCGAACATGCGGCGGCTATTGCCCAGGCCGGCGATTTTGTCGAAGCAATGCCGGAAGGCTTTGATTCGGTCATCGCCCAGGGCGGTCTCAATTTATCCGGAGGCCAGAAACAACGCATATCGATAGCGCGGGCTTTAATTCGCAAAGCACCCGTATACATTTTCGATGACAGTTTTTCCGCTCTGGACTTTAAAACCGATGCTCGGCTGCGGGCTGCCCTTAAAAAAGAAATCTGCAATTCCACGGTTTTCGTTATCGCCCAGCGGGTAACCACGGTTATGGATGCCGACCAGATTATCGTTTTGGATGACGGACGAATGGCAGGCCGGGGCAGACACCGGGAACTCATGGAAACCTGTGCGGTATACCGGGAAATAGTATACTCCCAGTTGTCTGAGGAGGAATTGGCATGAACCAAGACCAACGCATGCAAAAGAGACCAGCCGGGAATCATAGTATGGGCCCCATGGGCGCAATGGGCCGGCCGGTGGAAAAGGCCAAGAACTTTAAAGGCACCTTCAAGAGGCTCTTGGGCTATCTGCAGCCGCGCCGGGGGCAGTTGCTTATGGTATTCCTCTTTGCGGTTTTAAGTACGGTTTTCAGTATTTTAAGCCCCAAAATCATGGGCAAGGCCACCACCAGGCTATTTGAGGGCTTAATGCTTAAAATGCGCCATGTTCCGGGAGCCCATATTGATTTTGTCTATATCCAGCATATAGTCTTTATCTTACTGGGTCTTTATTTGGCCAGTGCAGCATTTGCCTACATTCAGCAGTATATAATGGCCGGGGTAGCGCAAAAAACCGTTTATGATATGCGCCAGGATATAAACAACAAACTGGCCCGTTTGCCGCTGAAATTTTTTGATGCCCACAGCCATGGTGAGATCCTCAGCCGGGTCACCAACGATATCGACAATATCGCCACTACCCTGCAGCAAAGTTTGACCCAGCTTATTACTTCCATTGTTACTTTGCTGGGCATTATCGTCATGATGTTGAGCATCAGCCCTATGCTAACCTTGATTACCCTGATCACTCTGCCCTTATATGCTCTGGTGACCAGCAGGATGGCTTCCAGTTCGCAAAAATACTTTGCCCTTCAGCAGAAGTCTCTGGGTGAACTCAACGCCCATGTGGAAGAGATGTATACCGGGCACCAGATAGTCAAGGTTTTTGGGCATGAAGCAGAGTCTATTGAAGAATTCAAGGATATAAACCAGAGACTCTATGAGTCCGGCTGGAAAGCTCAGTTTGTTTCCGGCATAATCATGCCCCTGATGACCTTTATAGGTAATATTGGTTATGTGCTTATCTGTGTGGTAGGTGGTATTATGGTCAGCCAGCGAAGCATCACCATCGGGGATATTCAGGCCTTTATTCAGTATTCCCGGCAGTTTACCCATCCCATCGTACAAACCGCCAATATCGCCAATGTTATTCAGTCCACAATCGCTTCCGCAGAAAGGGTATTCGAGGTTCTGGATGAACCGGAAGAGTTGCCGGATAGCAAGGATGCCAAACTAGTTGATTTTCCACAGGGCCACGTTAAATTTGAAAATGTGGATTTCAGCTATCAGGCCGATGTGCCGCTGATCGAAAATATGAACATCGAAGTCAAGCCCGGTCAGACGATTGCCATAGTCGGCCCCACCGGAGCCGGCAAGACCACTCTGGTAAACCTCTTAATGCGCTTCTATGAACTAAACGGAGGAAAGATTACGATCGACGGGGTGGATATCAGGAATATCAAGCGCGGGGCTTTGCGAGGTATTTTCGGTATGGTGCTCCAGGATACCTGGCTTTTCAATGGTACAATCCGCGAAAATATAGCCTATGGACGGGAAGGAGCCAGTGAGCAGGAGATTATTCAAGCCGCCGTGGCGGCGCATGCGGATCATTTTATCCGGACCCTGCCCGAAGGCTACAACACGGTGTTGAACGAAGAAGCCACCAACCTCTCCCAGGGGCAGAAGCAGCTCTTGACGATCGCGCGGGCCTTTTTGGCTGATCCGGCTATCCTTATCCTGGATGAAGCAACCAGCAGTGTAGATACCCGCACCGAAGTCTACATTCAAAAAGCGATGGTGACTCTGATGAAAGGCCGGACCAGCTTTGTTATCGCCCACCGCTTGTCCACCATCCGCGATGCAGGTTTGATCCTGGTAATGAACAACGGCAGCGTAATCGAAAAAGGCACTCATAAGGAGCTATTATCGCGGGAAGGCTTCTACGCCGACCTTTATAACAGCCAGTTTACCGGCGCCAATCTTGAGGCAGTATAGAGATAACAAGCACAGTACCTTTTAAATATTCTAAGCAGAATTTTGAATATGGAGCTTCTTACCCGTGTTCCTGCTATCACGCTGCACTCATGACCATAACTGGAGCTATGCCACAAGCTCAAGAGCTATAAAGATAGTTGAGTAAAGTAAGCAAGATAACCGCATCTTCCCAACGGGAACGCTCATCCCATACTATTTATGATCACCTATGTATAAATAATTCTGCTTCTTTCGATTAGCAAACTCGAAGGACAGTATTTAATAACAATCACAGCATCCAATACATATTCCATTAAATTCAGATACATCTTGAGTTTGTTGATTAGTTTATTTCATTATCTTCGTTATCCTGCAAGGGAGGTTCTTCAGGTTCGGTGTTCCAAACTCTTTACCCAACTTTCCGGCTGAGGTAAGATTATTGAAATTCGACTTCTGCCACTCGAATTGCTTGGCCGCATCCCCTTCCGGGAACCACCATCCCAGGGCAGCACTAATTACTCGCGGGTGAACGATATCAGTAACCTTTGCCATCTGGACTATTTCACCGTATTTCGTTTCGATAATGACATTATCTCCGTCGCTGATCCCATAAGCCTTTGCCGTTTCGGGGTGGATCTCAACTATCGGGTCGTGGCGTTTTTGCCGAAGCTTGTCAACCCACCGGTAGGAAGAGAGGAGATAATAGCGGCTCTTGGCGCTAATCAAAATTAACGGATAATCCGGCTCATCCTCCTCGGGCAAAGCGGTAAATTCGGGCAGAGGCTTTAGATTGAACTTTTCACTAGTGCTTAACTTCAATTCCACTTTTCCCGTAGGTGTGCGAAATCCCTTCTCCTGACCCAGCCTGAAACGATCAGGCCCTTTCAGATACCCTTGGGCAACGAATTCACTGTAGCTTAAACCTGAAGGCTTAAGCAAATCTTCGAGAAAATCCTCAAAATCATCATGCCAATATTCCAGTGGCGATACCCTTCTGCCCAGTTCATTCATGATTTTAATGTCTGGCCAGCACTCCTCCGGTGGATCAATCAATTTGGGCCGGGCCAGTATCATGCCGTGTCCGATCCCATAGTGACCGATATCATTCATCTCGAACTGGTGCGCAACCGGGAAGACGATATCTGCCATGGATGCAGTGGGCGTCATAAATATTTCTGCCATGGCTATAAAATCAAGTTTCATAAAGGCTTCATAAGTAAGGGCGCTATCCGCCCAAGCCACTAATGGATTAGTACACATACCATAGTATCCCCTGACCGGGTAAGGCGTCTCTTCCAGAACTGCCTGCCGAAAATAAGAAGGCGGCACCGTCATCATTTTAGGAATAGTCCCATGGTGGGCACCAATCATCTCCTTATACTTATTGGGTATGAGATCCGCTCTTACGAATTTGCCCAGGCCCATGATTTCAGGGTCATGGGCATTTATGTTCCCCCCTGGCACTTCCAGGTTTCCGGTGATGGCCATAAGACAAACCAGTGAGCGGGTGGCATCAAAAACATTGATGTCATGTTCGATGGCATTACCCCATTGCAGGGCAGCGGGTTTTGCTGCGGCATACATACGGGCAGCTCTACGGATCAGATCGGGTGGAACCCAGGTGATTTCAGAAACCATTTCCGGGGAATACTTTTTCGTATGCTGAGCCAGGTCTTCGAATCCGAACGTATACTTTTCAATAAAATCATGGTCATAAAGCGATTCCTCAATGATGACATGTAAGAAGCCCAGAGCAAGCGCCTGTGCCGTCCCGGGTTTAAGCTGCAGCCATAAGTCGGCTCGATCAGCCAGAGCTGTCCTGCGGGGATCAACCACGATCAGCTCAGCGCCGTTCTTAAGCTGCTGCAACATGTTCCCGCCTATCTGCCCCTCCTCATTGGTGGAAAGAACATTGCTGGCCCAGGAAAGAATAAGCCGGGTCGGATTATGAAGATCGGCAACCGGGTAAAACCCGCAGGTGTGCATGCCGGTGACTTCCCGGGGGGCATGACAGACATCCTGGGAAGCAATTACATTGGGCGAACCGAAAACATTGGCCAACCGGATTAAAACAAAATGCTCAAGGCCCTTGGGCATCCCCACGCCAAACCCTACGGCTCTCGCCCCGTATTTTTCCTTGATTTTAAGTAGATTCTCCGCCGTTTCATCGAGTGCTTCATTCCAGGAAATGCGCTGCCATTTCCCTTCGCCCCGTTTTCCCGCCCGCTTTAGAGGATATTTAAGACGATCAGGATGGCTAAGCCGGTCGGCCGATACTCTACCTTTATAGCAGGTGTATCCCTTATTTAAATAACCTTCAGGATCACCCTTGACTTGAATAATCCTATTATCTTTAACCCCTACGAGTAGTCCACATCCTCCATGATCCATCCTGGCGCAGTGAGTTTTAACCCATTTAATTTCATTTTCCATGGTGCTCCCCCCATTTTATTTAATATGAAACACCCCGTTATTCACTGGCAACTCTTTAAGATGTCTCCTTACATTGCTGGCCTAAAGCCAATTGAACTATTTAAAAGTGACACTTCCAGTGCAGCAAAGCGCAGCATACTTGTCCGGTTCTACATACGGGTGTACGAAAGAGTAAACACATGTTTAACTAAAGTATCAGTATCCTATAACTGCCGATATCGAAATAGGAATAGAATATACCGGTTTAAGCTAAAGTCATAACAAAAAAATCAATCATAGGTAGCCCCGTTTGGCAATCGTTCAAACAGATACATGAGCTATGCATTTTCTGCCGTGTAAGAAATAATATAAGAAGCCGGTAACGAATACAACGATACCCATGCTTACATACAAACCGCGATAACCCATGGTTGGGATTAATAATCCTAGTAAGAAGGGTCCAATACCTGTCCCTACATCCGCCAAGATAAAAAAGGTAGAAGTCGCTAACGCCCTGCGATGTTGGGGTGATACCTTAATAGCAAGAGCTTGAGCACTGGAAAAGAAATTTCCATAGCCAAGACCCGTTAAAACTCCGGCTAATAAAATTGAAAAACCCTGGTGAGATTCACCAAGGATAATTAGGGCGACTGCAAACAGCACGAAAGCAGGATAAATCACATAATTTTCCCCTTTTATATCAAACCAGCGACCCGTGAAAGGTCTGGAAACTAAAATAGCAGCGGCATAGAAAATAAAGAAAAAGCTCCCCACATTAATTAGATGTATTTCCTTTGAGTAAGTCGCAATGAAGGATAGAATGCTGGAGTAACTAAAGCACGTCAAAGCCGTAATTATTGCAATGGGTAGCGCCTTAGGCTCAATAATGCCGTTAAGGTTAAATCCTTTCGTATTTTGGGGTTGTTTGTTCGTAAATTCGGCTTTGGGAACCTTTAAAGGGAATGCCGCTATAAAGCTAACAGCTATGGCAATAGCACATACAATAAAATTTAGCTTAAAATTAAAATGCTGAGTTAGAAACATCCCCAGAAAAGGTCCTATAGCTGCAGCCAGAGTCGTACTCAGAGCATAATAGGCAGTTCCTTCTCCGCGTCGCTCATTCGGAATAATTTCAGCTGAAATTGTTCCCGTAGCTGTCGAAGCCATGCCAAAAGCTGCCCCATGGAATAAACGGAGAATTAAAAGGAACGTCAAGCTGTATACTTCAAAATATAAAAGAGTGGTTATTAAATAAAACGCAAATCCAATATAGAGCATTTTTTTATGTCCAATGCGTTCAATAAAACTTCCAGCATATAAACGTCCCCCAATTGCCCCTAAAATAAAAATACCGGCTGAAAGACCAGCTATACTGGGTGAAGCGTTAAATCTTTCCGTCGCATATACCGCAATAATTGCAATCAATAAGTAGTAGGTGAAGTAAACAAAAAAGTTCTCCTGTGAAATAATCAGAAAATCCTTGGTAAATAATTTAGGTTCATTCATTTATTCTTACCCTCTTCTATTATTAAGCTGCCAATGTCTATCTTTTGGAATACAGGGAAAATCAGTGCCCTAAAAACAAAACTGTTCTAGTCAATAGTCCATTTCTTGTCTCATCAAGCCCCATACCTTAATACCCTACCAGTAACCATACGGTGTCTCTGGAAAATGCCGCAGAGACTTAAAGAAAAAACCACTCTAAGGGTGATGCAGAAGTGTACACTATCGGCACCAAACCCATTGTCTACCAGGCCACCTTCAAAGCAAAATTTCCAAGTCCATGCCTGGCATGTGCGGACGGATAATATCGGGCAACTGATCTATTATTAATGCAATTATCATGCCATGAGCGCCTTTAGAGACGAGAAGAGAATTAAAAACAATTGGCCACGTTAATAGTTTTAGTGGCCAATTGTTTTGATCATTCCAGATATTTAGGATTTTCTCAGTATGTAAATGATAAGATTTAACAGTTGGTAAATGACACGCCCTAGTACCCATATCCTTTATAAATTGTTCATAACCGCTAAATAAGCTTGGTGTATGGCATCTGTTATCTGCCCAATACCGAGGCTGTCTCCAATAACAGAGAATGGAATTCCCAACCCCTCTAGAGAATCAGCCAATTTCCGCACGGGCTTGGACCCGGTTGCATTGATTATATTATCAAAATTAGCGCTCCGTAATTCACCATTTACTTCAAAGCCTAGTACGCCATCCTTTATAAAAGAGACTTGAGCATTGGTGATTATGCTTACACCATGCTTCTTCAATCTCTCCATAAGCACCCACTTGGTGCTTCTTCCCAGGCCTTTTCCCGCTTGCGGCATCGTCTCAAAGACAGTCACTTGCTTGTTGCCTTTAAAAACCAGTTGTCGAAGTCTTTCTGGACTTTCCGCATCATTGCTAAAGAGGAAGTGAAGGGTTTCAGGAGATATGGTTCCTTTAACAGCTATAAAATGTGCAGTTTCCAGACCAACTGCACCTCCGCCAATTACTGCAATTCTCTTACCCAAGGGAGGATTATTCTTCAAAACCTCCCAGGCAGAGATTACATCTGAACAATCAATACCATCAATAGGGGGAAACAATGTCTCAGCCCCTTCTGCGGCAATGATATATTCTGGTCTTTTCTGCCTGATAAGTTCGATGTCAACCATTGTGTTTAGAAAGACTTTAACTTGGTAGAGCTTCAGCATCTCCCGGTAGTAATTGATTAGCCGCCACAATTCCTGTTTGTGCGGCGGAGTGCCAGCTATCCATAGCTGTCCGCCGATTCGGTCGGCCTTTTCAAATAATTCGACCTCGTGCCCGGCTTTGGCAGCTCGCCAAGCAGCTTCCATCCCCCCCGGGCCTGCACCAATAACCATAACTCGTTTAGGTTTGGCAGTAATTTTTATTTTTCGGGTCCCTTCAAAGCCGGTTTGGGGATTAACCATGCACAGCACCGGCCTTGAACTCATGAGCTTGTCCATACATTCTTGCAAACAAGCCACGCAAGGTCGTATTTGTTCGCTGTTGCCATTAGCTGCCTTGAGCGGCCAATAAGGGTCGGCCAGCAATACCCTGCCCAAGCTGACCATATCAGCACAACCGTCGCGTAGTATTTGTTCCGCTGTTTGGGGATCACAAATGCGGTTCGAAGCAATAACTGGTATATTTACAGCTTCTTTAATGGTTTGGGCCAGATAAGCGAATCCCCCTTGGGGAAGGTTCATGGTAACTTGCGGGACGCGTGATTCATGCCAGCCACCTGTTACACTAATCGCATTAATTCCTGCTTTTTCGTATACTTCTGCAAAGGCGGGCGTTTCCATATCAGTGTTGCTGCCAGGTACAAAATCATTCCCGGCCATTCGGATGGTAATTGGGAAATCCGGACCCAGCCTTTGACGCATCTGCTCAATAATCTCTTTAACAAAGCGTGTACGATTGGCAAAACTCCCACCATACTCATCACTGCGCTTGTTTCTCAGTGGTGATAGAAACTGGGTTATCAGATAACCAGCCGAAGCAATAATTTCAACTCCATCAAAACCAGCTTGCTTGGCTCTTTCCGCCGCTTTGAGAAAAGCGGCCTGAACATTTTTTATATCTTCAATCATCATTTCCCTTGGGGTTATTTTGGAATAAGGGTTGTATATAGCCGAAGGCGCTATAGCTTGCTGTCCTCCAATTTGTTGTGGATGCACATAGGCTCCCGCGTGAAAAAGCTGAATCCAGGCTTTGGCGCCGGCATTTTGAATTAAATTTGCCAGGTCAGCAAATGAAGGGATATCCTCATCTGAAGTAATAGCCAGTACGGCTCTCCCCGAACCCAATTCACCAACCCCTACTGGTCCGACCGTAACTATTCCTGCTCCACCGTTTGCCCGTTCCACAAAGAATGCCTGGTGCCGGTCGCTTAACTGGTGATCTATGGAATATAGCAGGTTAATGGCAGGATAAACAATCCGATTTTTGATTTCGGTTTTATTTATTTTAATAGAGCTAAAAAGACTTTTGAACATATAAATAACTCCTAATTTTAGTGATCTTTACACTGATTGCAAAAATAGCTTTACAAACTTTAAAACAATAAACCCCCGGTTCTTTTTCCTAAACAGACAGGTTCACACCCAATTTATTTATGCAATTATCATGCCAGCAACCGAGGGTAAATGCGAAACAGGGTATCAATTGCAGAATACGGCTAAGTATTAACTTTCACCAAGATTTCCCGATGCATATTCCAGTATTTAATATTGTTGCTAAAAATAAAGCCTGGATATAAAGCGGTAGTGATCACTGCTGTATAATCCATACACGGGAAGGAAACGGCGAATATATTGTACGGCTTAAGATTTATAGTGAGGATAGGGGGGGAGGTAGAGCAACGGTTTCTTCCCCAAAAAGTATTGGAGCAAACCGTCTGAATTGCAAAAATGGGAATGGTTCTGTTATCAACTGCGAAAGTATTTATACAATAGCAAAGTTATATCTAGTTTAATCCGTATTTAGCCAGCTTTTCATAAAGTGCTGAACGGCTAATCTTAAGCATTCTGGCTGCTGCGCTTTTATTACCCTTAGCCTTTCTCAAGGCATCCTGTATTATTTCCTTATTGACATCATTTATGGTCATTCTGTAAGATGATGTCTCATTGCTGTCTTTTTCAGAATTTATGATGTGAACCGGAAGATGTTCTACCTCTATTTCGCCCTCCCAGACATAATTGGCGGCTCTTTCAACAGCATTTTCCAGTTCTCGAATATTCCCCGGCCATGCATAATGTTGCAAGACTTCTTTTGCCCGGTTGCTTATACCTAATACCTTTGTACCCAATATAGCGTTGTATTTGGTAATAAAATTATCGGCGAGAGGCAGTATATCTTCAGATCGCACCCTAAGCGGTGGCAAGTACAACTCAATTACATTCAGGCGATAATAGAGATCCTCCCTGAAGGTTCCTTTAGCTATGGCCTCACGCAGATTACGATTGGTAGCGGCAATTATCCTCACATCAACCTTTTCGGCAGCTTCGCCGCCAACTCGGGTAAACTGTTTTTCTTGTAATACTTGCAATATTTTAACCTGTATGGAAAGCGGCATATCGCCAATCTCATCAAGAAAAATCGTACCTTGATGAGCTTGCGTAAAATAACCAGTTTTACCTTTCTTAGTCGCGCCCGTAAACGATCCCGGAGCATATCCAAACAGTTCAGATTCAAAAAGGGTCTCCGGTATCGCCACGCAATTTACTTTAACAAACGGTCTTCGGGCGCGGGGACTGGCAGCATGAATTGCCCTGGCAAACATATCCTTACCAACCCCGCTTTCTCCCGTCAAAAGGACGGTAGAAGTACTTTTAGCTATTTTTTGGGCTTCTTTCTTTATTTGCATAAACTCTTCATTTTTACTTACTATATGCAAAAAGTTATTCGTCTCACTTCCACCTTGTTTTTCCAATTCGCTACGATAATATTGAACTTGTTGCCGCAAAGAGAACCATTTCCTGGTTATTTCTTCGGTAATCTTATTATCGTCAAGATAAACTGTGCTGACTACGCCAACTAGTCGGCTATCATTAATATTCTCCAGTTTAATGGGAACATGAGAAACAATACAATTTCTATCGCCGATGCGGCAAACTTCAACCTCAGCTATACCAGTTTTTGCCACTTGAGCCAAGCTGCTAGTTTCCAAGAATTCTGTTATCGACTTCCCCTCAATTATATCCCCATCGTTCCCAAGCAACTTGTTGGCCATTTCATTAATATATTGAACTGAGCCCAATTTATCTGTAATGAAAACGCCATCAGAAGAAGCGCGGAGAACCCCGCTCAGTATTGTCTGTAAGTTCTTGACTATTTCCAGTTCCTGGGCAATTTCCTCAATTTCAGACATATCTGTGATAACAAAATTCGTCCCCAAAAAATCATTTATTGGCGCCTGCCTAACAATCACTGAACGGCCCCGGACATTCACCTTCATTCCTATCCTGCGGGAGCCATCATAGGTGATTTCCGGGAACACATCCTTTATATGCCTGCCCTCCACTTCCGCCTCATTAAAGCCGAACATTTTTTCTATGGCTTGATTAATCCTCAAAATGTAATCTTTTTGATCTGTGGTTACTATCCCCTCTTGTATAGACTGGAAGATAGAATCCAACAGACCATAGGCTTTTTCAATTATTCTTAAACTGGTTCGTAAATACTCCCGGGGTCCGGCTATACCTACTGCCTTGCCAGATTCATCGATCACCGGTACATTTCCGACCTTACTCTTGTTTACTCTCATGACTAAGTTGATATCATCATAGGTTAATTCCGAACTAATAAAAGTTGGATTCTTCACAACGCAAGGAGCACATGAATCATCCTGGCTAAATCCAGCTAATAAAGCCCTAAACAGCCTGCGATTTGGTAAAACCCCCTCTAGTTTCCCCTCTTCGTCAACTACCGGGAGGATATTAAGCTTGCACCTACTGAAAATAGAGATAGCGGTCCTTATCGGATCATCGGCATGTATAACTTCAATATTTTTGTTCATAAAATCCTTAACCAAGATTAATGAGTCTTTTGCCAGCCAACTATCATTACTCGATTCCATTGATTATCCTCCTCGCAGATGGCACAGGTCAAACAAAAATTCAGGCTGATTTTGATTATAGTAAATACTATTATTAGAACAAGAACCATGCTTGTTTATATTCTACTCTTTTTTGAAAAAGCTGACAATATTCGCGCCTAATGCAATATATCTGGTATTGTCCACCATAATCATAAGTGTTCTCGCATTTCGAAAATCTATTCTAGGTATTAGTCGTTGTCATTAATTCTTCTATTTGATTCCCGTTCGTTTTACTTCGGATATTATTTAACATATTAAGCATTCTTATCCTTAAGAGATAGATTTTGATTTAAAAAATCAAAAACCTGGTGTTAAGAATAGAACGAATCAGCTATAAGCTACCAGCACCGACTCGCACTAAATCCAAATACCAGGAGGTCATAACCCTATGCACCAAACCGCACGCGTGATCTAATGGAGGAACTATTATAGTCGTAATGCAATGCCTTCCACATTTCGCATGGTCGCATCTATTTCTTGCAGACTTGCCGTAATTTGTTCAATGGCAGCAGCTTGTTCCTCACTGGCCAGCATGCCGTCTTTGGCATCACTACCGATTTCTTTCAAAGTGTCAGAAATTTGATCAACAAACTTCTTTATATCAGCCACTGTATCCTTTGATTCTTCAGAAAGCTTTCTCACTTCATCTGCCACTACTGCAAAACCGCGACCGCTATCACCAACCCGAGCCGCCTCGATGGCCGCATTAAGACCTAGCATTTTAGTCTGATCAGAGATATTTTTTACTTCAATAAGTATTGTATTAATTGTTTGTGTCATACCTGTTAATAATGTCACTTTTGAGTTAAGGGTACTGCTATTGCGTGCTGTCTGCTCGGCCGCTTTGGCAACATCTTCAATCGCGGAGTTTATTTCGCTCAGGTTTTTATTGGTATAGTTGATTGTATTTTGCAGATCAGTAGCCATTCCCCGATTAAGGCTTATTCCCAGCGCTCCCACTACTTCGCCATTGCCATGATCTCTAATAGGGGTTGCTACTACCTTAACTGGTGTATTGTAAATCTCCTTGGCCAGAACCTTAGACATTTTTCGATTCTCTTCCATGGCTTTAATCGCTACACCTTCTTGGCCCAGCCGGTCTCCAACCTGAGCCACCGACTTTCCACCCAACTCATAATTGTCAGATTCATAACGACTAAGAAACTTTTCCCGGTTAGATATATACATCATGCATCCTTGCGCAAACTCGTTGCCCATCAAATCGCTAAATGTTTTGAAGGCAGCTATTTCGGGCCACATCTTAGCATGCACAATACCCCAGGTTCCCGTAACCATTCCATTATCAGGAGATACAACGGGATGAACCATTATCGCAAATATAAACTCCAGGTTGCTCCCGTTCAATTGTCCGTTTCTTTCATTCCCGCTTTCCAGAACCTCTTTAATAATGTCAAAATGCAGTGCATTACCTCCCTCTATAATACCGCTATATCCATAATTTCTATAGCTGTTTACCTTAGTAAAACTAGTCTGGTCAGTGGTAAAAACCAAGGCATCCAGCCCCAGGGATTCAATTAACGCTCCACTTATATCCAGGTGTTCCTGTAATGTCTCAAATTTAGTTTTCATCTTGTACTCTCCTTCCAAATTAAACATGGAATACAACCTATAAAAAAGACCCTTTCGGGTCTTCGTTTTAAGCAATAATCATATTATATGGTGGATTGTAACTGCCTACGACCCACCTAACTAATCATTTTATCTGAAGATCGCATGCCATCAATTTTTAGTGATGAAACATTGCTTGTATATATGCTGCTTTTTTCATTTATATAGTATTCTGTCAAAATACCGTTTTGAATCTCAATGATAAGCTGCTGAATACCTTTTTCCAGAATAAACGCTTTCATCTCAGGTTCAGAATATTCCATTGCTTCTCTTCTGGCTCTTTCCCGCGCATTATTTCTTATACTAAAAAGCCTTTCAAGTATTTGAATCCTATCCACCCAGATACCTCCTACCCGCAGGCTAATCCTGCGGAATGATTAAAGGTTGATAGGCTGGGGCGAAGACCAGAATATTGCCCCAGCCTATAATATGAAGTGAAGTAGTTATCTCTTGATTACTATTGATAATGATTGTCCACCAAGTGCTCCAACATTAATTAACCCATAATTTGCTCCGGTACGTTGCAGGCGATAGATCATGTTTACTACCGTGGCACCGCCTGTTGCTGCCCCGGCATGACCAAAGGCCAGACTGCCGCCATCTACATTAATCTTAGCAGCTGCATCGGCTCCCAGCAGGTTGCTGACCACCACGGCATAAGCAGCCGACTGTTCATGCAGGTCAATGTAATCCACATCGCTCATGCTGATCCCGGCAGACTTCAGGGCTTTTTCAATGGATTTAACTGTTGTTCTTTCGATCAGCGTAGGATTACCGGCGGCAATGCCGAACCCGGCAACCTTCGCCAGAGGAGTGGCTCCCAGTTCTTTAGCGGCGTCTGCGGAGGCCATGACGATGCTGGCCGACCCGTCAGCCATGGCCGCCACATTACCTTCGCTGGCATTACCGCAGCAATTAATCGCCGGCATAGCCATTAATTGTTCCAGGCTGATTGCTTTTTTAATGCCTTCGTCGGTGTCAACGGTTACCTCGGCCTTTTTTACCTTTTTAACAATGGGTACAATAGCGTCTTTGAAAGCTCCGTTCTTGAGGGCAGCAATCGCTTTAGCCTTGCTGCCCACAGTGTATTCATCCAGTTGCAGACGGCTCAAGCCATTATTGCTGGCAATTATGTCAGCCAGGTTGGCAATGGTGAGTTCTCCATATTGGTCGACCGGCTGAGCGTTAGTCTGTATCTCCAGCTTCTGATCATGGAAACACATGCTCTGCGGTCCAAATTCATAGCGGGGATGGAAAACATAATAGGGAGCCTGACTGCTGGTTCCTACCCCACCGGTCATAAATACTTTATATTCACCGCTTACTAACTTATTATAAGCGCTAAACATGGTCTGAAGCGCCCCTGCACAAAGGGTATTCATGGTGAATCCGGCCGGGTCCTCAGACAATCCCGCCAACAACCAGCCGTGTCTGGCGACATTGGCCGGAAGACTGGTTTGGATAGATTCACTGAATATGCTGGCGTCAAATTTGGCAGAATCAATTCCTGCCCGTGCCACAGCCTCCTTCATAGAATTGGCGGCCAGATCCTGTGATCTCTGGTCGGCTAATTCGCCACGATACAACCCCAACGGTGTTCGAACAGCACCGACAATTACGACTTCTTGCATCGCAAATTACCTCACTTTCTTCTCTTAATCCAGTATTTCGATGATACCGGCTGCTCCGATACCACCGCCACAGCACATGGTGGATAAGCCATATTTGCCACCGGTGCGTTCCAGACCATATAAAAGTTTAGTGGTAATGATACATCCGCTTCCGCCTAAGGGATGACCGATGGCAATGGCTCCTCCCCACGGATTTATATGTTTATCTTCCCATTCGCTGTCGATACCCCAGTCCTTTTCCCATTCTCTGTATACGGCCAGCGACTGACCTGCAAATGCTTCATTGAGTTCAACTGCGTCCATGTCTTTGAGGGTCAGACCAGCTTTCTCCATGGCTATTTTGGTAGCTGGAACCGGGCCTCTTCCCATTATGCTGGGATCGACTCCGGCTATACCGGCCGCCACAAATCTGGCCCGTGGTTTGATTCCTAATTCATCAGCTTTTTCCCGGGACATAATAAGAGCTACCCCCGCTCCATCATTTCTGGTGGATGAATTGGCAGCGGTAACCGAACCGTCTTTTTTGAAGACCGGTTTAAGTTTGGACATAGATTCCATATCAGGCTTACGGGGTCCCTCATCAGTATCGAAGATAGCTGTACTGCCATCCGCCTTGGGGTATTTAATCGGTATTATTTCAGCTTTGAAGTCGCCTGCGGCGATGGATTTGAGGGCCAGGGTCTGGCTTCTGAAGCCAAATTTGTCTTGTTCCTCGCGGCTAATATTATGAATATCCACCAGGTTTTCAGCTGTATTCCCCATGGGGATATTGCCATAACGTTCTACGGGCGCGGCTCCCGGACCGCCGGCTAAGATAGCATCCAATAATGTAACATTAGTGTTGCCGAAGGCTTGATTTGACTTGTAACTTAAGAAATATTCTCCCCCGCTCATGGTTTCTACCCCACCGGCCAGGATAATATCAGCAAAGCCGTTCTTGATCATTTCTGCACCCTCTTCAATTGAGAGGAGACCCGAACCGCAGGCTATAGTAACGCAGGTGGCCGGGGTTTCTTCCGGCAACCCTATTCTCAGCACCAAATTCCTTGCGATATTGGCACATTCACTGTTCTGTTTGACCTGCCCCATAATAACATAATCATACATGTCTTTTTTTACCTTGGCCTTGTTACGTTCCACTACTGCCGTGGCAACCTGAGAAAGCAATTCAATGGGACGTAAATCCTTAAGAGCTCCGCCCATCTTTCCCACAGCGCTCCTGGCCATGTCAACTATGACAACTTCTCTCATGTTAATCCCTCCTATTAGACTGGGCTGAAGGTATTACTTCAACTTATTTACCCTTGTATTCAGGTTTTCTTTTTTCCGTAAAGGCTTTCATACCCTCCTTGGCATCAGCACTGCCGAAGATAGCCGTCCAGGCATCGTGCTCCACCCTCATCGCGGTTTCGGTATCCAAGCCCCAATTGGCGTGCATGACTGCTTTGAGCATCTTCAGCGTAAAGGGAGGCTTCTTGGCTAATTGTTGAGCCCATTCTTTAGCTGTACTCATTAATTCAGATAATGGGACAACTTTATTGATCAACCCCATCTCCAGGGCCTTCTGGGCATCTATCATACGACCGAAAAAGAGCATTTCCTTAGCTTGGCACATTGATAAATTTTGCACCAGCCGATGGGTCGCCCCACCACCCGGGAAGATGCCAACATTAATCTCTGAGCAGGCAATTTTAGCATTATCTGCCGCTATACGCAGATCACACAACAATACGTTCTCGGCACCACCACCCATGGCATATCCTGCTATAGCTGCAATAGTTGGTTTCGGCATATCTGCCAGGGCCCTCTGACCAGCATAGTTATTGTCAGCATGTTCCCGGGCTTCTACTATTCCATACTGAGAAAGAGCCGGTAAATCCCCGCCGGCACTAAATACCTTCTGCCCGCCAGTAAGAATTACCACCCGGACATCAGGGTCCTGCCCCAATGCGGTAAATATCTCCGCACGTTCCCGGTTCACTTCATTATTAATAGCATTTAATACTTCCGGTCGATTAAACTGAACGGTGGCAATATGATCTTCGACCGTGACCAGCATGGTATTATATTTCTTATCCCTATATGACACTAAATACCGCCTCCTTTCCGATACCTACGAACCGCAGATATCGGTTACGGTCTATCCTGTGGCTTCAGCCGGATAAACTATAACTATCAGCTTATTATCTGATTTACTCTGTGTGTGCATTTTTTCAGCCAGAATATTATATAGGTTCCTCTTCAACCTTTAGAATTTAACATCGGTGCGGGGTTTCTTTTCTCCCGAACTATAGTCATACCATCCCTTGCCGGTCTTCCGGCCCAGATCGCCAGCCGTGACCAGTTTCTCCAGAGTCAGATTGGGAGCCCATTTGGAGTCTTTGTATCCGGCATGAAGGGTGGAAAGCACACTGTAATTAACATCCAAACCAACAAAATCCGCCAGTTCAAATGGGCCCATGGGATGATTGGCGCCCGCCTTCATAGCCTTGTCAATATCTTCTATGCTGGCTACGCCTTCTTCCATACATTTGTAGGCTTCACATCTCAATGCAGAATTGATGCGATTTACTATGAAACCGGGAACATCTTTGGCAACTACGGTTACCTTACCCATCTTCTGGGCAACTTCAGTAACAACCTGAATGGTCTCGTCATCTGTCTTAATGGCGCGTATTAGTTCGCACAGTTTCATAACCGGTACCGGACTGAAGAAATGCATGCCTATAAACTTTTCCGGTCTTTTAACGGCGGCAGCCAATGAGGTAATGGGAATGGATGAAGTATTGGTGGCCAGTATGCATTCCGGCTTGCATATGGCATCCAGCTTCGAGAAGATGTCCTTCTTAAGATCAGCATTTTCATAAACGGCCTCAATGACCAAATCCACATTGGCCGCGTCCTCAAGGGCTGTGCTGGGTTTAATAAGAGCGATGGTTCCATCCAGAACCTCTTGAGTCATGGTTCCTTTGTCCACCTTTTTAACGAGAAGCTTCTTGATTCCAGATATCCCTTTTTCCACGGCAGCAGGAGCAATGTCATAGAGAACCATTTCATATCCCGCCTGTGCTCCCACTTGTGCTATACCAGCGCCCATAAAACCTGCGCCAATTACCATTATTTTTTTAACTGCCATTTTCTTGTCCTCCTTTTATTTCTTGTTTATCTCCAAATTCTCAGCCTATTCCGGTAGCGTTTAGTAATTAAAATATTGTGCCTGGCCTACTGCTAATCTTGCCTTGTATAGACTGCTTCTGTTATATATTTACCAGGCATACAATAGGAGAGTGCCTTGCCGAACACATGTCACGGGATCTGCTGAACATCCACCGAACAACTATGCAAGTTTACATATACTTAGCCAACCCATTCCCATATAGCTGCCACCCCCTGGCCATGACCTACGCACATGCTCTCTACAGCATATTTAGCGCCATAGTAGGGCATTTCATTCATAAGAGTGGTGGCTATTCTTGCTCCGGTACAGCCCAGCGGATGACCCAGAGCAATCCCGCTCCCCCGCGGATTCAGCAGCGGATGATTGCGGATACCCAGTTCCTTGGTGCAATAAACCGCCTGGGACGCAAAAGCTTCATTGATTTCCCAAATATCAATTTGATCCATAGTCATCCCGGCTTGTTTTAATACCAGGGGAATGGCTACTGCAGGTCCAATCCCCATATAAATGGGATCAACACCAATCGCCTTGAATCCCACCAGTTTCATCTTAGGTTTTAAACCCAACTCTTTACATTTATCCCCGCTGGCTACCAGTACTACCGCCGCGGCATCGTTGGTTTGGCTCGCATTGCCAGCCGTAACCGTAGCTGCTTCATCTTTCAAAAAGACCGGCTCCATCTTGGCCAGAGTTTCCATGGTAGTATCTGGTCTGATTCCCTGATCCCGGTCAACAATCACTTTTTTGGTAGTTCCATCCTTCTGGGGTGCATCAGCCTCTATCGGCAGAATTTCATTTTTGAACAAGCCATCTTCCGTTGCTTTATGGGCTTTAAGGTGGCTTTCATAGGCCATTAAATCCTGTTCTTCCCGCGTGATGCCATACTTACGGGCTACCATTTCTGCGGTCCATCCCATGGCCTTGGCATTTTCATCGGTGAATTCCCCCAGACGCGGATTGTGAACATTGCCAAAACCCATGGGGACATGAGTCATGTGTTGGACGCCGCCAGCCAGTATAAGCTCGGATCCCCAACCCATATTAATTTCGGCTATAGCATTGAAAATAGCCTGGACCCCGGAGGAGCAGAAGCGATCCACTGTGCAGCCAGGAACACTATAAGGGAAACCAGCCATGATAACCGAATAGCGCCCGATATTGCTGGCCATATCATTAATCAGGGCAGTTCCGCCCAGGATAACCCCATCAAGTTCTTCTTTTTTATCTTCCAGGCCAGCTCTGCGCATTAATTCGTTCATAACCAGACCAGCCATGTCATCCGCTCGCAGGTTGGCAAACCAGGAGTTTTTCCCCGCCTTGGCTATACCGGTGCGAACAGCTTCAACCAAATATATATCTCTCATTCTCAATTTCCCCTCCTATCTATTTAAGCAGTTTAGCTAACAATTAAGGCTTCTTCAGGCACTTCCAAAACTGTCGTATCTGCATTTTTAATAATTTCCGCCAGGGTAAACACGTTGGGCAGGGAGTTGTTCACATAGTAACGGGCACTAGCCACTTTGCCCTTGTAGAAGTTCAGGTCATAATGGTCATCCGCTAATTCCGCAATCATTTTATTAGCCAGAATAGCTTGATCCAAAAGACACATGGCAACATAGAGTTGAGCAAAAATAAACAAGGTTCTAATTGCATAAAGGTTAACTAATTCACCCTTCTCAGCCTTATTGGCTTGCCACGACATAATTAGCTGCCATATTTCTTCGGCAGCTTCATATGCATCCGCCAGGACAGTTACATCTTTCTCCAAACCAGCCGCGTTTTTATTGGAATCAATAAATTCCTTGATGCTCGCCATCCACTTTTTGAAAGGCTCACCGTTATCCATAGTCATCTTGCGGCCTACCAGATCGTTACCATGAATGAAGGAGGTTCCTTCCCAAATAGTTAATACTTTGGAGTCACGCATATACTGTTCTACTGGATACTCTTTCGTGTAACCAACCCCACCCAGGCACTGAATGGCCTCTGCCGTAATCAATACTGCCGTTTCACTGCCATAGCACTTTACCAGCGGGGTCAATATAGCGGCAATATCTGCACATTCCTTGGCCTTGGCTTTATCACTGGAATTCCCGGCTATATCCAGGTTATAGAATCCTTTGAATATCATGGCTCTAATTCCTTCGGTATGAGCTTTCATGTCCAGCAGCATCCTTCTAACATCGGAATGCTTGATAATGGGTACCCGCTCACCTTTAATGTAGCCCTGAACGCGGTCAATGGTGTATTGGGCAGCCAAAACATAAGCTTCAGAAGCCTGATTGTTGGCATTATGACCGGTTCCAATGCGGGATTCGTTCATCATATTGAACATCATGGCCAGGCCTTTGGAGCGACCCTTCTCATCAGGAGCCTTGCCAACCATAATTCCATAACATTCATCATTTTCTCCGAAGTTCAGCATACAAGTTGCCGAACCGTTAAGTCCCATCTTATGCTCTATGGCAATGGTAGTAACGTCGTTGGCTTTACCCATACTGCCGTCTTCGTTTACCCAAAACTTTGGCACAATGTAAAGACCCAGACCGGATGAACCTTTAGCCCCCTGCGGAGGACGAGCCAGAACCATATGAATGGTGTTCTCAACTATGGAGCCGTCACCAGCCGTGATGAACATCTTGGTCCCTTTTATCTTCCATATTCTAGGGTCATCAGTAGGATAGGATCTAGTCAGGGCATCCCCTACATCTGAGCCAGCCGAAGGTTCTGTCAGGTTCATGGTTCCCTGCCAATCACCACTGAGCATCTTGGGAAGGAATCTGTCTTTGTCGGCCTGGGTTCCAAACTCGATAATCAAATTGGCGGCACCGGAAGTCAGTTTAATGTTTGAACCCATAGCCGGACAGGCGGCAGCAATCATTTCTGCGGCTGCTTTATATAGTACCAGGGGCATTCCACCATCAAGCTCGATGCATTCGCTGCTGGAACCCCATCCATTTTTCTGCAGAAATTGAAATACTTCTTTGTAACCGGAGGGATTTGTAACCACGCCGTTTTCAAATTTTACCGGGTTCTTGTCACCTTCGGCATTGATGGGGCTGACTACCTCGCGAGCGACTTTATATGCTTCGGTCATAATCGGATCAATATCTTCCAATCCAAAGTATTCCTTAAAACGGTCACAGGCCAATACTTCTTCAGTAGGCAGCCATTCTTTCAAGATGAATTTTAGATCGCGAACATTATATTTAAATTCCATGATGATTCCTCCTAATTACTATTCACCTGTATAAACTGCTTTGCGTTTTTCCAAAAATGCATTCATACCTTCTTTGGCGTCTTTGGTTCCGTAAGTCATTGCCCATCCATGGGTTTCAATCTGCATGCCCTTTTCCAGGCTGGTACTCCAGGCTGCATTGAGAGCCTCCTTGGCCATTCTTAATGAAAAGGCCGGCTTTTTGGCCAGTTTACGGGCCATCGCCATCGTGGTTTCCTTTAATTCTGCCAGGGGCACCACTTTATTTATCAACCCTAAATCAAGTGCGGTCTGGGCATCAATAGTTTCACCCAGGAATACTAGTTCTTTGGCTTTACACAGCGAGACATGCTGGGGCAATCTTTGAGTAGCTCCGGCTCCCGGGTATATACCGACATTTATCTCAGGCAGTGCAAACTTGGCATTATCCGCCGCAATGCGCAAATCACAACTTAGCGCATTCTCGAAACCTCCCCCGAAACAAAAGCCTGCAATCATAGCAATAGTAGGCTTGGGGAGGTTAGTCAAGGCCAAACTGGCTGCCATTACCTTGTCTGCAAATTCCCTTGCATCTTTTACGCCGTAATTAACCATGGCAGCCAAATCCCCGCCTGCACTGTACGCCTTATCGTTCCCGGTCATTATCAATACTTTGATTTCTGGATCTATACCGGCCTGATAAATAGCATCATTACGTTCCATTACCAATTGGGCATTGGCAGCATTTAACGCTTCGGGACGGTTATACTGAACAATGGCAATGTCATCTTCAATAATCACCTTAATATACTGGTAATTCTCATCCCTATAGCTCAAGTCTTCATCCCCTTTCAACAAACTAGGGCGTGCTTAATTCCTTTATAATATTTGGGTTATTAGGAAAATTTTTTAATATTTTTAGATTGATACCACTATTTGACACATACAGACGTATTACATATAAATTTCATTTGAATATGCTCTTAGTGGTATCAATCACATCTGTTAACATCGGTGTAAATAAAGCCCAACGCTTTGGCTGTTATTGCTGTGCCTATTATAATGCACCCTGAGCCTCTGCCTCCGCCAGTGCCTGTTGATATACCTCATACCCATCGGATACCGGCTTGGGCGCCATCAAGGTAAGTACTACCAGTATGGGAACTCCACACGCCAGCGATGGCCATAGAGAAGTACAATAGGGATTGCCGGAAAAATGCCACACAGCTGCTACAAGACCGCCAACCAGTATTGACCAGAACGCTGCCCGGCTGTCAACCCGCGGCCAGAATATGGCTACTAACAAAACTAATCCGGCAATGGCTCTAATCTGAAAAGCACCTGCCATCTGAGCTAGTATGGAACCGGCATGCAAACCAAAATAGGTCGCTGCCAGACCAACTATAGTCATAGCTATACGGGAAAACTTCAGCCGCTCCTCCTCTAGTGCATTCGGCTTGAATAACTTGTAGACATCCTCACTGAGCATGGTACTGGTGAGCAGCAATAATGCCGGACCGGTGGATAAAATAGCCGCCAGTATACCCATGGAAGCCAAAACCGCGAAAACCGGCCCCAAATTACTGGCCACCGTATAAAGGATACTTCCGCTTACAGCATCAGGTGTCATCACTCTGCCAGCTACACCAATCAATGCCGGAAAACAAGCAAATATCAGCGTTAGTACTGAGGCCCAGGCGAATCCTTGCTTATAGGAACGTTCATTTCTGGCTCCAAATATAGCGGCTATCAACACCGAAGCCGCAAAGAACGACAACGCTGTACCTAATACCCAGCCAGCCATGGTTAACAGATCAGGCTGATCCATCTGAAAAAATGTCGCGGGAAGCGCAGCCTTCATTCCACCAATGCCGCCCGCCCATTTCACGGCACAAAAAGCCACTGTACCTAGCCCAACATACATCACCAAAGTATGAAGCGCATTCATCCAGGCCATACCCTTCATTCCACCCGTAATGCACAGGACTATGAACAGAATTCCCAGTACCCAGGTAATCATAGTCTTGTCAACTCCCAGCAACGGAGACAGTATATTCCCCGCGGCCACCGGCTGCATGGCAAAAAGGATAGCGTAAACTAAAACCAGCACAATCATCATGACCATTCTGGTTTTGGCATCGAACCTTGCAGCGTAAACCTGTGGCACCGATACCGAATTGAATTTATTGCCGATAACCCGGTAGAACTTGGAGGCCGTCAGTAGAACTACTATACAGCCGATACTCATACCCCAGTTGACCCATACCGCAGATATTCCCAAATTAAAGGCCTGGGCGGCATTGCCGACCGTGCCTGCACCAGCGATAATTTCCGCAAACAGCAACGGGATAATCAACATTGCACCCAAATCTTTTTTAGCAACGAAAAACTCAGCTAAAGTGCTCTTCTGCCTCATCATATATATTCCAATGCCCGTAGTTATCGCAAAATAGGCTAATACACAAGTTATAACCATAGAATACAATCCCCCTCATTATTCGTTCATAAAACATGGTCTAATCGATCTTGTTGCTCCTGGTCCAGATTCCCTGTTCACCAGCTGCTTTTATTAATTCATCGCGAAAATCAGGGTGAGCAATATCAATAAGCAATTCCGCCCTTTTATAGGTCGATTTGCCCATCATATTGGCGATACCGTATTCGGTCACTATATAGGGAGCCAAGGTTCTGGGAAGCGTAACAATCGTCCCTGGATTTAAGGTAGGTACAATACGGGAAACGGTTTTGCCTTTTTGAACCTTGGTTGAAGTCATACAGATAAAAGGTTTGCCCCCTTTTGAATACATCGCTCCTATGGTAAAATCAAGTTGACCACCGGTGCCAGAAATATTTCTGAACCCAGAGGACTCCGAGTTTATTTGGCTGAACAAATCGATTTCCACGGCGTTGTTGATGGCCAGCAGCTTATCGTTTAAGGCCATTCTGGCCGGGGAATTGGTTATGTCCACCGGATAGGCTGCGCAGACCGGATTCCGGTCCATATAGTCATATAGCTTCTGGGATCCCAAGGCAAAGGTGTAGGCGATCTTTCCTTGGTCAATATTCTTCCTGGCTCCGGTGACCTTTCCTTTTTCAATCAGGTCAATGAAACATTCGGCCATCATTTCCGAATGAATCCCCAGATCTTTGAGGTCGGTATCGGCGATCATCTTGCCGATCATTGAGGGCATGGCCCCTATACCAAACTGGAGAGTGGCACTATCTTCTATCTGCTCGATAATTAAAGCTGCTATCTTTTGCTCGGCCTCTGAAACCGCAAACTCGGAGGGAAAGGCTATCATCGGAGTGCTGTTTTCTACAATATAGTCAACCTTGGAAATATGGATACATTCCTGTTCCCCACCCAGGCACCATGGAGCCTGGTCATTCACCTCAAGAATTACTATATCGGCTGAGTCACATATAAGCTTGGCATAGGAGCATGATGTCCCGAAATTGAAATAGCCGTTTTCATCGGGAGCTGTCGTCATTATCATGGCAACATTCAACGGACCATAATTGCCCATTCTCACATTATAGGGACACTGACCATAATTACCCGGCAGATAATATGAAAGCCCCTTGTCACCCAGATGTCTGTCATGGCCGCTGAAATGACCACTGTGATAGATAAACGATTTGTGCTCGGGGTCTGCTGTGGCAACTTTGGGATCAAAGAGTACACAAACGCCCTTTATCCAAACATCTTTTAATTCCCCAACCCGCTTGGATAAAGCTTCATCCAAAGCTCGCGGAGCCATAGCAAAATGGCCGTACCATACATAATCGCCTGATTTTACAACCTTTACTGCTTCATCCGCGCTGCGTAGCTTGTTCCTATATAAATCCATATAACCGCCCATCTTTTACCTCCTTCATAAAAATTTTGCCTGATTCCACTTTTAAATAGTTCTTGTTTTGTATAACAGGTAACAGGTCTTCTTAATCTCACAGTTCAGTGCATAAACCACCCCCAATAAGCAGCTCATATTTTGAATAGCAATTTGTGTGCCAATGCCCCCATTATTTGCTTCAAAACCCTAGACCAGTGGCCCTGCTTGTTTGACCCGCTCAGTCAATCCACCGAAGAGTGTTGTTTACAGCCACACATGTGTACGACTATCCGGACAGGCATTGGCAGAACTTTAAATTGCATTTGCGAATCTTGTAATATTTAGTCATACACCGCTATTTGTGGTAGCCTTTTCCGCATAATATCACATTTTTCGATACCATTTTTTTGGGGAATAAAGCGACGCGTTTTATTTAAGCATTGGTATAAGAGTAATGTATATGCCTGTAAAAATGGCACTGGTGAGAACCCCGCAAATACTGGCTCCCATGGCATACTGAATAATAATGGTTGATCTCTTAACTGCGGTGACTTCATGTTGGGCAATCTTGGCGGTGCTAGGTACACAGGAGACACCGGCAATACCGATAACCGGATTGAAATTCTTACGATTGATAAAATAGACTATATATCCGCCAATAATACCGCCTGCCCCGGACAGCCCCAGAGCAATTACTCCCAGAATCAGCAGCGGGAGAATCGTGGGATTCAAGATGGTGGTGGCATCGCACAACACACCCAGCATCAAGCCCAAAAAGAAAGTCGCGGAGTACAGGAAGGTCGTCTCGATTAGATTTACATAGCTGGTTATTCCTGATTCCTTGATTGCGACGCCCAGGAAGAAACTCAATAACAATGGCGCTGCTGCCGGTAATAGGAAACATAATACAGTACAGGCAACAACCGAGAAAATCAGTTTTTCCTGAGAGGTTACATTGGTTTTAACAGTAGTTTTAACCTTTATTCCTCTATGCTCTGCGGGAACCATGCACCGGATTAGATACGGGTACCCCCCATAGCACAGGCTTAAATACAGGTAAGCAATAACCGTTATGGGAACAAAGAGTTCCGGAGCCAACATCAGCGATGAAAAAAGCACCAGCGGGCCGTCCGCAGTCCCTACTAAGGCCGCTGCAGCAGCGTGCGAAGGGTTGAGTCCCATCGCTATGGCGATGGGATAGGTTGCTATTGTACCCAGTTCAGCGAACATAGCAATCAGCATGCTGGTAAACGGATACGCCATAACATAGCTAAGATCGCTGATTACCCCTATTCCCATGAATACAAGACAAGCAATCAAATTATTGCTAAAAGCAAAAGTATAAATAGGCTGTAATGCGTCAATCTGCAGGATACTCACTAAGGCAGCAGTCTCAGAGACCAATGGATCTACCAAGAGATTCCCCACCTTATTTATTTCTAAAAAGAGCATACCGGCATTAACTGCTGCCATACCGAATCCCATTGGTATCATAACCAGAGGTTCGAGGGTCTTTTTTGCCCCCAAAAAAACCAGTGCCATCCCCAACAGTACCAATACGATTCTGCCTATCACGATTTTTGGCTCTTGTGCAGCCAAGGTACCAAATCCCTGAAACAAATATGCTAAATCCATAAACTATCCTCTCTTTCCAATCTGCATCCTAAGTGTTTCCAGTATTATCATTTTCACGGGAAAAATGCCGGATACTAAACATCAACCCTTTGATCATAACCGCAAGCAGAAATGATATTATAAATCCCATAGCATAAATGTGAATAGCTAACGATATGGATTCCATCTAATCCCTCCAATCAAACGAGTTTTAGAGCAATTCTTTTCTGATAACAATTACGTATATTACCGCAATAATTAAACAGGCCACACCACCGATAATATTCTGCATTGTTGTAAACTCTAACATTCCAACCCCCCCTTGCCTTAATCTAAACTATTGCCTTGTATCTAAAATCAACCTATGATTAGGAGACCGCCATCTGAGTCTCTGGAAAAATACCCTGAATTTTCACATAGCACATATACAGGTCCTAAACGATAAGCAATTGAAGACATCAACCACCCATTTGATTCAAAAAATCGCACCTGATTAAATATCTTCTTCGCCTTTAGCTAAAACCGGCTTAAACTAAATACCGGATATATATATAGAAAGAACTGATTATCAACGATACTATCATTAATGGTAATCCCACTTTCAGGTACTTCATAAAAGGAATAGGATATCCCTGTTTCTCACTTATGCCTGCTACCACCACATTAGCCGCAGCACCAATCAATGTTCCATTACCCCCCAAACAAGTTCCCAGCGCCAATGACCACCATAGTGGTTCCAGAGGCATTCCGGTAAGCTGTCCCACCTCTTTGATCATTGGGATCATGGCTGTTACAAAGGGGATATTATCCACAAAAGCCGAAAATAATCCTGACATCCAAAGTATCAGAAGTGCAGTTAAGGGGAAATTGCCCTGAGTTAAAACCATGGATTGTTCAGCAAGAAATTCAATAACCCCTACTTTAACAAGGGATTCCACCATCACGAATAATCCAATAAAAAAGAACAAAGTAGGCCATTCCACCGACAATAAAATATCTTCCGGTTCCTCCTTGGCTATTATAAACAAGAGCATGGCACCCGATAGCGCAATGGTAGCCGTCTGCATATGCAGAACTTGTTGGAAGAAAAATCCCGTGATAGTTATAGCCAGTACTATCAGCGCTTTTTTTAGAATCAACCAATCTTTTATAGCATTTAACTCATTTAATTTCATGAGCTTCTGCTTGTCTTCCTCAGTTACTTTAAGACTACGCCGATAAATCAAAGCCACTAATGCAATCGTTACCATAAGAACGGTTATAACCAACGGAGTAAGGTTCACAATAAAATCAATAAATCCTAGATGTGTGGCTGAATAAATAATCATATTAGGAGGATCACCGACCGGTGTAGCCGTGCCGCCGATATTCGAGCCTATTATTTCGCATAACAGAAAGGCCCCGGGACCTATATTAAGTCTGCTGGTAATGCAAAAGGTGACCGGGACGACTAACAGCACCACTGTTACACTACCTAAAAATGCTGATAAGCATGCGGTTATTAGCGTCAAAAGTATCAATATTTTAATCGGATCGCCTTTAGCTACTTTGGCAGCCTTTATAGCAATATACTCGAACACGCCGCTTCTGCGGGTAATTATTACTATCATCATCATCCCTAACATTAGTCCTATGGTGTTAAAGTCAATACTTTTAACAGCTTCTTCCTGGCTCAAAACCCCGAAAGCAATGATAATGACAGCCCCGGCAAGGCTCACCACGGCTCTATGTATTTTTTCTGATATTATTAGTCCATATGCCAATAAGAAAATCGCAACGGCAATTGTTGCAGCAAGATTATGCATAAATACCTCTCTAAATAAATGAACGACTTCAGCTACAGCTAAGAGGGAAATCATATCTAATACAACATTTTTGCTCCCCCATTATGTAACTTAATTATGCAAATTACGTGCCAATACTAATAAGCTCAAAATCATTGGCCTGCTACAAGGGGGGTCTTTTCTACTTCTATCCCAGCAGTTTGAAATACGACAAGATGTATTTGGATGTTTTGTCCTTTTTTTATAACAGAAGATGTTTATGAGTCCGGACAGGTGTATGGGTAAATGAACAACTAGTGTAACTGATAAAGTTAATCAGTATCCGGTTAAGTGTATATAAGGCAGCTTTACTGCCTGGACAAGATATAAAAGCCTGTTAGAGGTGTTTAAAGTCTTATCAATGTTTTTTAAACCCCTTGCAGCATAAAAATTTAATCCGAAAAGTTCTGATTCATTCCTTTCTCAATCACCTCCAGTTATATCAATACCTTATAATTTCTAAAGTTAATTATCCTGGCATGATATTTGCATTATTAGTGTTATTCCGTTTGTACACTGTCAAAAGAACTAATTGCTGTCCGTATAAGTGTCACTAAGCAAAGGAAGTAAAGGAGGTATGATAACTAGAACAATAAAATCAGGTTGGGAAATAGAGTGATTATGTTTCTAGAGTTATAAATTCAGGATGACAAAATAATCTCGACTTAACACAGGCATATTGTAAAAATCTATTTCAACAACATAATGGGAGGTAATAATAATGGCAAATTTCGAAAGTGGTTTAGCAGGAAAAATACTTGAAATCAATATGGAGGTAGGCCAAGTAGTAACCGAAGATGACGAGTTGATAATCATAGAAGCTATGAAAATGGAAAACCCTCTATTCGGTCCGGAAGGTACCGTAAAAGAAATTAAGGTTAAAGTCGGCGATAAAGTTGAAGAAGGTGACATTTTAGCAATTATTGAGTAAGTATTTTAAAAAGCATCACCCTCTTTAGGCAGATGAGGGCAACTCTATATTGTAGTAGGAGGACATTACAATGGATTTTGGATTAACCGATGAACAAAGAATGGTACAGGAAATGGCCCGTAATTTCGCAGAAAAGGAAATAGCACCATATGTAGATCAGGATGAAGAAAACCACTATTATCGCAGAGAGATACTGACCAAGATGGGCGAATTGGATCTGTTGGGCTGGAGCATCCCCGAACAATACGGCGGAAATGGCATGGGCTGGGTGGAGGGAGTCTTGGCATTATATGAAATAGCCAAGGTTCATACTTCCTGGAGGTTAAGCGTCAGCGGCAATTGCTGGGGGCCAGCCATGACTATTAACCAGTATGGTACCGAAGAACAAAAGCAAAAATATATCCCCGGCCTGGTAAGCGGTGCATCAGTTGGCAGCTTTGCTATAACTGAAGCCAACTCCGGTTCCGATGTGGCCAGTATGAAAACTTTTGCTGAAGATAAAGGCGATCACTGGCTAATGAACGGTTCCAAAATGTGGATATCAGGTGGACATGTTTCCGACGTCGGCCTGGTCTATGCGGTCACTGAAAAGGGCAAGGGGGCCAAGGGATTATCATGCTTTATAGTTGACTATAATAATACCCCGGGTATTACCAGAATCCCTATACACACCAAAGTCGGCATGTGGACTGCCCCGACTTCAGAACTGGTATTTGAAAATGCAGTGATTCCCAAGGAAAATCTTTTGGGACCCCTTAACAATGGATTTCAGATCTGTATGTGGCAGCTAAACAATACACGTATGGGCTGTGCTACCGGTGCGGCAGCACTTTCAGCAGCCTGCTTGGAAGGCGCCATTCAATATTCTAATGAGCGTACCCAATTTGGCAAGCCAATTGGCAAATATCAAATGATTCAGGCCCAGCTGGCGGAAATGAAACTCGAAGATGAAGCGGCCAAGTATTTAGTTTATCATGCTGCATGGTTAAAAGATAATGGTTTGCCTAACCAGCAGGCAACTTCTATGGCCAAGTTATTCGGCTGCCAGGCCGCCGTACATGGGGCTAATATGGCCATGAAGATCTACGGTTCCTATGGTTACTCAACTGAATACCCGTGCGGCAGATGGCTGCGCGATGCCAAGCAGTTTGAAACCTTGGAGGGAACCTCCAATATCCATATGCAAATTATCGCGAATATTGAACTGGGCTATCAGCCTAATCGCTAATTGCCCGGACAATAAGGTTGATTTTTAGCAACTTCGGAAAGGAGAACTATATATGAGTCATTACGGATATTCCCTGCACCCATATTTTACCGAAATGCCGGGCATCGGCAAGGCACTGGCCAAGGTCAATAAAAAAAACATTGAAGAGATATCTGCCGTAGAAGCAGATATGGTCAAAGAGGTTGAGCGGGTTAAGAACTCCGGCAAATCAACTGAAGCTATGAATGCAAAGGGTGAATGGTCCGCCTGGCAGCGTATTGAATACCTGGTTGATCCGGGTACCTGGTGCCCATTGCACACTATCTATGATCCAGCGGGAAATGAAGAAGGCAATACCGGAGTAATTGATGGAATAGGCAAAATAGCTGGTAAATGGGCAGTTATAATAGCATCAAATAATAAAGTAATGGCAGGCGCATGGTTAAACGGACAAGCGGACAACGTTCTGCGCATAACCGATATTGCCAAAAGATTGCATATACCACTGGTTTGGGTATTAAATTGCAGCGGTGCCAAGTTAATGGAACAGGAAACCCTTTACGCCAACCGCAGGGGAAGTGGGACCACCTTCTTCCGGCATGCTGAACTGCAAAAACTCGGCATCCCGGTTATTGTTGGTATATATGGAACCAACCCGGCGGGCGGTGGATATCATTCCATCAGCCCAACCATATTAATCGCCCATAAAGACAGTAATATGGCAGTTGGCGGCGGGGGTATCGTCGGCGGTATGAATCCCAAGGGCTATATTGATGATGAAGCAGCGGAAGCTCTTATCGAACAAACTCGCAAGTTCAAGGCAACTCCTCCCGGTCGCGTGGAAATTCATCACAATGGAACCGGATTCATGAGAGACGTCTGTGATACTGAAGAAGAAGTTCTGGATGACATTAAGAGCTATATGAAGGATATGCCGGCTTATAATCCGGACTTTTTCCGGGTAGCCGCTCCTGCTGAACCCAAATATCCGGTTTCTGATTTGTACAGCTTGGTGCCAGCCAACCAAAAAAGAAGCTATTCCATGCCGGAAGTACTGGCCAGAATTTTTGACAACAGTGAACATATGGAGTTCAACCCGGATTATGGACTGGAGATTTACTGTGGTCTGGCCAAGATAGACGGGTTTTTATGCGGATTTGTTGCCAACAACCAGGGAGTACTGGGGCAAGACTACCCCAAATACGCCGACTATCAAGGCATTGGGGGAAAGCTGTATCGCGAGGGGCTCATCAAGATGAGCGAATTCGTAACTTTCTGCGGCCGGGATCGGATTCCTCTCATTTGGGTTCAGGATACTACCGGCATTGATGTAGGCGACACGGCTGAGTTAGCTGAGTTGCTGGGCCTGGGCCAATCATTGATCTATTCCATTGAGCAGAGTGATAATCCCATGATGGCAATAATCCTCAGAAAAGGCACTGCAGCCGCCCACTACGTATTGGGAGGCCCCCAGGCCAACAATAACAATACCTTTACAATTGGCACTGCTACCACTGAAATCTATGTAATGCATGGCGAGACTGCCGCTGCTGCTTCTTATTCGCGCCGTCTGCTCAAGGACAAGGATGCTGGTAAATCCTTGGATCCCACCATGGAGAAAATGAATGAGATGATTAAAGATTATTATGATAAATCAAGGCCTGCTTATTGTGCCAAAACGGGATTGGTGGACGAAATCGTTGACTACTCCAATTTGCGCAAATACTGCCAGGCATTTGTAGGTTCCGTATATCAAAATCCCAAGTCCATTTGCGCCATTCACCAAATGATAACTCCCAGAGTTATAAAAGGTTAATGACGTTTGTGGTAAAACCCCCTTATTAATTTCTTTAATGCTCTTCTTATGCGCGCCGCTTTTCCTCCCATTTTTCGGCGGCATAAGAAGGTGCCCTTTTTTTGTATATAGTGAGCATGCAGGCCCCTCCAATATGGCTAAGCTGATGGGGGGGGGCTACATGCTCACTATTTATTACATCTTGATCTACGTATGCACGTTGAGAAATGTTTGCATATGAATACATCTGTGTGTAATGCCGGACAGTCCTGTTCCAATCCTAATTCGGATCCACCACTTTCTGTCATCCCTCCCGCATTTGTGACAGTTTAAAGGGAGATAGAAGAAGACAGCGCAGGCCCAATATCCCGGCCAAGTATTGGCATGATAATTGCATATTGTTTAAACAGACTCCTCCTTGATCTACTGTTCTGTTATAGAGATAATATCCATTACCTGATGGCAGGGCAGTAGATCGCTTTTGAAATACATTTTCATTACGGCAACACCTTTTATATTGAACTTGATTAGCCATTTAACCGTTGCTTTTTAAAAACTAGTGCTCGTACCTATCCGTGCTTAGACATGCTAAATTGTTCATGTAAATAAGGTAATTGCCGTGATGAAGTTATTTATATTATCAGCAAAATAATCTATGGAGTTGATTGATATTGGTTAGAATAGCTGATCTGGAAACGGGCAACTACTGGAAACACATGCATATGACAACTGAATGCTCGTTGGACGAAAAAGTCCAAGTAGTATTGAAAGTTACTGAGGACTTGAAGCAATTTTATGGAAATGTTCATGGCGGCGTGATTGCCGGGTTAATGGACTCGTGTATAGCTGTCGCTGTTAATCAGCAATTAAATCAGAATGAAGGAGCGTCTACGGTAGGTCTTAAACTAGATTTTTTACGTTCAGTAAATCAAGGAACACTAAGGGCTGAAGGCAAGGTTATAAAAAAGGGCAAAAATATCATTTTTGGGAAGGGTGAAATTAAGGACAGCGAGGGTAATTTAATAGCTTATGGTACTGCGACTTTTATAATCAATAAAATTAACACTTAGCTTGACCTTGTATATTTAGGGGGTGTGAGGAATGGACTTTAGTGAAACTGCTCCGTTTGCCTTAAAAGAAACAAAGAGCAATCAAGTTTCGAGCAAAGTATTTGATCCCAAACCAGAGGCAACACCAGTGGTATGTCAGGAAAAAGGCCTTCCGGCGGCGATAAGCGCGGTTGAACCAACTCTCTTAAGGGAATTTTCGCTTTGCGCTATACCTGATAGTCTCTTGCCTGAAGAGGTTGTTCCAGGCCTTTCAGCCGGTGTATTCGGGCAAAAGAATTACTTATACTACCTTAAGATTGATTCGACTAATAATCTGGCCCGGAGTTTGGCTTTGGAAGGATATCCGGAGGGCACCGTGGTGGTTGCGGAAATGCAGACCGGGGGCCGGGGCCGCAGAGGGCGAACCTGGTTTTCTCCGGCTCGACAGGGTATTTATTTTTCAGTAATTTTGCGCCCGGCAATACCCTTGCGCCAAATATCCAGGGTATCTCTGCTCGCTGCGGTAGCGGTAGCCGAAACCCTGGAAGAGCAGATGAACTTGCAGCCCAGCATCAAATGGCCAAATGATATATTAATCAACCGGCGGAAAATCGCGGGAATTCTTTCAGAAACAGTCGCCCGTATGCATAGCGTGGAATATCTGGTGCTGGGAATTGGCCTCAACATCAACCACAGTATACAGGATTTTCCGGAGAATTTTGCAACCCCACCCACTTCAACTCTGGCAGAAAGCGGTTCTACCTGCTCCCGCAGCAAGATTCTTCAAGCTCTTTTGACCAGACTTGATTATCACTATAAAGAAATGCTTAAAGGCAATTTTAGCCAAACCCTGGCCAAAGCCAAAAGCAAATCAGCCGTGATCGGCCAGGAGGTCTGTTTGGATACTCTAAACGGTATTGTCGTGGGCCGGGCCGTCAATTTGGATGATAACGGCTTTCTCCTGGTCCGTGACCAAAAAGGAATTATCCATACCGTAATGTCGGGCGAGATATTCCTTTCTCACCCTGATATTGGCAAGTTCAGGGAGTATTAAGCGATATAATAGCCCGACTTCGATGTGGTTGACTGTATCCAATTCAATTTAGGGTTAAATTATATTGCCATTTATTATAAAAGACGGGGAGTGAGATGCCGATGCTCAAGAAATCAGCTAACCCACTGCACAAAATGGTATACGCTTCATTATTTGGAGCTTTAACTGCAGCAGGGTCTCTGATAGTGATCCCCATGCAGCCCGTACCTATAACCCTACAAACCCTCTTTACCTGTTTATCGGGCATCCTCCTGGGTTCCCATGCCGGAGGTTTGAGTCAAATCATCTATGTGCTTCTGGGAATAATCGGACTGCCGGTTTTTGCTGGTGGCAAGGCGGGTGTCGGTGTTTTATTCGGTCCCTCCGGGGGTTATCTTATCGGATTTGTAGTCGGAGCTTATGTTATAGGTAAGATTGTAGAAGTCAGGCGGGAACCCGGTTGGGTTTGCTTGCTAATGGCTTTGCTGGTGGGCAATCTGATAATTTATACCCTGGGAACTTGGCAATTAATGGAGGTAACTGGTTTAACCCTGGTCAAATCCCTGATAGTAGGAGTGGTTCCCTTTTTATTCGGTGATTTACTGAAGATTTTGGCCACCGCCTGGCTGGGCGTAAAAATAAGCAAGCATTTCAATTTATAGGGGGCGGAAATGCATGATCAATATTCAAAACCTGACCTTTACCTACGGGATTGGACAGCCGGCAGTCCTCCGGGATATTAATCTGCATATTGATGAGGGTGAGTACCTCTCTATTATTGGCTCCAATGGCTGTGGCAAGACTACCCTTATCCGTCATTTTAACGCACTTCTTATGCCGACAGCCGGTGAGATTCTAGTGAACGGGCATAACACCAAGGATCCAAAAAAACATCATACTATTCGCTGTATTGTAGGGATGGTATTTCAGAATCCTGATAATCAAATAGTAGGTATGAGCGTGGAAGAAGACGTGGCCTTCGGTCCTGGAAATCTTGGGCTGCCCTCGGCTGAAATACGCCGCCGTGTGGATTGGGCGCTTTCCATGGTGGGATTAAGCGGTCTAGAAAAACGCCATCCGCATACTCTTTCTGGAGGCCAGAAACAGCTTCTGGCTTTGGCCGGCCTGCTGGTCATGGAACCCAAACTCATTGTACTTGATGAACCAACCGCATCTCTTGATCCAGCCGGAAAAGAAAGCGTCCTGTTTATGTTACAGCAGTTAAACCAGCAAGGGATCGGCATTATCCATGTTACCCACGGTATGGACGAGATTGCCAACGCCAATCGAATTCTGGTAATGGATAAGGGTAGAGTAGTAGCCGATGGAAACAAATTCGACATATTAAGCCGGGTAGAGTGGCTTAAATCCTTGGGTCTCGCGCCACCTAGAATTACTGAGTTAATGTGGCAACTACAACAAAGCGGTGAAGCGGTGGGGGTTGACATTTTTTCGGTTTCCGAGGCGGTTGCTGAAATCGGTTCGCTGCTCGGCAGACTCCGGCATTCCTCCTATTCCCCTTTTCCCAAGGCGGCTGGATATGAATAAATCGAGTCAATACATCACTCAAGACTCTATACTTCATCGCCGGGACCCCCGGGTTAAAATTCTTGCGGTGCTGGCCTTAAGCATTATCATTCTGCATGCCAACGGCATCGGCCTCTTGCTGGCAACAGGGCTGGTCTTAGGTTGTTCCAAAGTGGCACGTATATCTCCGTGCCTCCTGCTTAAATCTTCGCGCCCGGTTTGGCCATTTTTCATTTGTCTCTTTCTGTTGTATCTCTTTTCTCCCCCATACCAGCCATTACCGAATTTTTCTATAGGGCCGATCCAAATCAGCGAAGAAGGTCTTAACCTCGGCATAATCCAGATCGGCAAGTTCCTGTTGCTGGTCCTTGCGGCTTCCTTACTGACCATGACCACCACCGAATCAGAAATTACCGTGGGCCTGGAAAGGTTCCTGCGTCCTCTTCGGGTTATTGGGGTATCTTCCCACGATATTGCCATGATGATTACACTGGCCCTGCGATTTTTACCGGTGCTTGCAGATGAGATGAATGATATCCGCGAAGCGCAATTAGCCCGAGGAGCTGCTTTCAGCCGTCATAATCCAGTCCGCAGAATTAGGGCCCTGGGCTACATGGCCGCCCCCTTGTCGACAAGCATATTCCACCGCTGTGACGAGTTGATAGATGCCATGGAAGCGCGGGGATACCAGGAGGGACCTAGAACCTACCTGCAGGACCCCGTATTGAACAAGCCCGATTATTGTATGCTTGGTGTTATCGTTGTTGCAATAATAGTTAGCATGGCCCGGATGTTGTAGTTTATCAAAGCTTAAAGTACCTTGTCTTAACTTAATATCGATATATATATCTTACTGCCCGCCGGTTGAATCTATTTTCGCCAGCGGGCAGTAATTTCCCGGCTTATTATAAATTACTTCGCATCTAGTACTTACGGCTTGAACACAAATTGACACATCCTGCCTTTTTAACAAAAGGCCGTCAGATTGTATGAAAACTATTTTGCCGATTTTATCCGCCCCACTCAGGGTCATTATTGGGCTATTTTTAGAGGCGTGAGCCATAAAAAACTATGATATCCCATATGCGCTCTCCTCTCGGGTCATTGACCTGGTCTTTTAGAGAGTTTTAGCACAGTCTGACGTCTCTTGTCACGCCTTTTAGCGTTCAGTTATAGCCCCGGTCGCCGTATGGCTGAAGTTTTTCCAGCCATTGGGCCTGCATTTTTTTCAGGGCGTCTTTTTCATCAAAAAAAGGATCGTCCGGTTTTTCCAAAACCTCCAGAACTTCAAACACAAAGGCATCCGGCCCGTATTGCTGCAATTCCTCGGTCAGCCGTGGGTTAGGATAAGTACCGTTTTTTAACTGAAACAATTTGCCGTTAAGGGTTTTCAAATTTCGGGTGCTGTCGATTAAAACCTTTTGGTTTTGGGTATTCCTTACCTGAAATACCCCGGCTTCGGTTTTTATTTCCTTGTACTGTTGCTTTAGCTCTTTTTTCTTATCCATAAATTATCTCTCCAGTGCAATCATTTTAGCCAGTACTTGCTGCCGGTGGCATTGCGGTCCAAGAACCCATAATCGATTAAGTATCTGCGCAAACTGGCATAATCATCATAAAAATCTTGCAGTATCTCATTTACTTCGTTTTCCGCATAAACTTTTTCCGGGTCAAAGCGCCGGGCCAATTCGCGCAGAATAACGACTATATGTTTTTGCCGTCCGGGAAGGCGCTTTAATGGCCCATCCAACCCATCGGTAAAGTATGTTTTTAAAATTTTCTTCCTTTCTTCCTCGGTGATATTGTAGCGGTCATCAATCATGGTGGCATTTTTATGCAAACTTAAAAAAGCGGGGGCATATTTGTCTTTCTCTTTTAGAAGCTCCATCAACGTAAGGAAAACCTTGGCTTGCCGCTCTTTCTCCTTGAGCACAAACCGATGATTACGTATGGTTGAAGCACTACCGATGCCTATGGCCGCCTGTACTTCGCTGTCGCTTTTGCCCTGGTAAAATAGCTGCATAAGGCTTTTTTGATGGTCGGTAAGTCCGGTAAGCTTTTTGTCCAAATTAATTAGATATTCAAATACCGAGCCATGTGTTTTCTCTATATGAACTCTTATATATCTTTCAGCTTCATAGAGGACCCCTTCCTCGCTGTAAACAATTCCTTTCTCCAGTTGCTTACTGCAAAGCAAGCATGTAAAACTATTAGCTTCTTCAATATAACCGCGTTTGAATTCTTCCAATGAAGCACTCCAAAACAATTCTAAAGCATCACTCAATCCTAACACCTGCCAGCTTTGTTTGTGTATAGTATAGATATAATACATTATTGTTTGTATTTGCGCAAGCGTTTTTTTCCCCTATCAGTAGTTTACGAAATAATTATTTTTAAAAGCAAATTTGTTGATATTATTGCATTTGAGGTATATATAACATATAGTTTTTGGCAAATGCTTAAACATCGGAAGATACTGCGGAGCAGTTTCCACACACCGCTGTATTATGTTAATAGGACCCCGACCGAGTAAAGAAGCGGGGGTCATCTTTCGTCTCGTTATAATTGCTAAAAATGTGTATTCGGAGGAGTTTAGTATGTGGGAAAAAATCAGTAATTATTACCCTCCCTGGCTGGAATATATAGCTCCTCTTTTGCTGGGAGCCGCTTTAATATATACCTATTCCGTTTACCCGGAGCTGCCCGGACAGTTCCCGACCCATTTTGACCTATACGGTGTTCCCGATGCCTGGCAGCCCAAAAGTTTTGGCTCGGTTTACCTGGCTCTGATAATCGGAACTCTGGTATGGCTATCTCTGGTAATGCTCAACTATTTTTTGATTATCAAACCCGATGATCCTGGAAAATTCATTAACATCACCCCGCGCCAAAAAGAGCAGCTTGGTCCGGCCGGGCTGGAAGCCATCCGCCGGATTACGGCCCGGGGCATGATTATGATTAATATCACTATGGCCGCTATGATCAGCAGCCTCCACTATCAATCCATCCAAACCGCCCTCGGATTACAAGCTGATCATAGTTACGTAATCCTTATTTTTGGCGCCGCTCTTCTCATCGAATCTATATGGCTGACGGTCAAAACCCTTCGTATGACGTGGACTCCCCGCCGATAGCAGCATTCTTTTTCGGCATACACCAGCCGCCGGCAGCCAAAGCTTTTCGGTGACAAAATACAACTATCCTGAATTGAGTAATAGGTCCTAAGCAAATTAGTGCATATGCTGGAAGAATCTCCTTGCTAAACATGCTAAGCTTATTGTGAATATATGTTTTTTCTGGAATTGCTTATTTTCCAGGGAGGAGTGTTAGTATGCAAAGAATTGCAATAGAAGAATTGGAATCCGGGATGGTAATTGCCAGGACTATTATTGCTTCGGATGGAAGAGCTTTGCTTAATGAAAATACCCGTCTTAACGACACCTTTATCAACCGGCTGCGTCTTTTGGGTGTAATGTCGGTATATGTTAAAGACGGGTTGGCAGATATTGAGGTTCCGGAGGTAGTTTCCGCCCAAGTGCGTGCCGCAGTTTCCCTTAAATTAAATCAAACTCTCAAAACTTTTGCGGCCAAAAAAACTCTGGATGTAAATTCCATGAAGAATCTGGTTTCCATACTGCTGGAAGAAGTTATTAGCAATCGCAATGTCATCATTCATCTCGAAGATATTCGCAGTTATGATGATGATTTATTGTATCACTCTCTTAATGTAGCGGTTTTTGCCATGATGACCGGATTGAGTATGGGATATACCGAAGGGAAGCTTGTAGAACTGGGTTTAGGTTCTTTGCTTCATGATATCGGAATGATTATGATTGATCCCGATATACTCCATCGCCGGGGCGAACTTACGGACACCGAAGGTGAAGTGTTCCGCGGCCACCCCGAGATCGGTTTTAATATTTTGCGAACTTACCGGGAGGTATCGACTAAAGTCGCACATATAGCTTTCCAGCATCATGAAAAAGTAGACGGTTCAGGCTATCCCCGCCAACTGAACCACAAACAGATCCTCGACTATGCCAAAATCGCAGCTATTGCCGATACTTTTGACAATGTAACTTCCAATAAATATGTAGGCCATAGTTACTCGGCGAGTGAAGCCCTCACCGTTCTTCGCAAGCTGGGCAATACCTACTTTGATCTGGAGATTATTGAGGCTTTTGCCACCAATGTGGCTATTTATCCGATCGGTTGCTTGTTAAGTCTTAATACCGGACATATTGCAGTGGTTACTTCCGCAAGCAAAATAAATTCAACACGCCCAATTATCCATCTGGTTTGCGATCAGGAGGGCCAGTTGATCAAACCGCCCCAGCCCATCGACCTGCAAAAAAGCAACGAGGTTAGTATTGTGCGGCGGCTCAACAACCAGGAAACTGATGTCATCCGTTTCAAAATAACCGCCCAGCAAAATTTAAACTAGTACTCTGTTAAATCTAATTCTGTGTATAAATCGGCGAGGAAAATTTTCGTAGGACAAGGCGGAGGAATGAGTAATACTGGACGTATTGCGATTGACGACAACGCAGTCATATGAAAATTTAACCGACGAGAATATATATAATTAGGTTTAACAGAGTACTAGCTGCCCTGTAAGCTTAATCTGTATTTGCTTGCGCAAGTCCACTTCCCCGGGCTTGCACTTAATAGTTTGTGCCCATTAAAATTGCCACATTTTCAGCTTAAAACGATTTCTTGAAAGTTCCCGTTAAAATCCGCAATCTCCGCCCGGGCCTCTTCCAGGTAAAAGGGCGCTATTTTGAGCCCGCTGGTTTCATTGTATATGCTTTTTAAAGTTGGCATTGTCTCCATTACCCTTGAAATTGTCTCCGGTCTTTCGTCAAAAACCGCTTTACCGTTGATTCTTATCCACTCGCCGTTCACACTCGCAGTGCTGATTTCAACATAAGGATTTGCCTTCATTTGCTGGCAGGCTTTTTTATGGCTGCCTACCCCAAAATAGAGGCGATTTTCATAAGCCATAAAAAAGCCAAAGGGCCTTACCCGGGGTTTGTCCCCATCAATTGTGGCCACATAAAAAATTGGATTTTCACTCAAAAACCTTAATACTTCCTCCATTACCTCACATCTCCCTTACTGATAATTAATTATATCTATCATTTTTGCATGTTAATATATTTATTGTAAATACGCAATTTTATGATATATACTATCAATAATGATACTTAGGGGGATTGTCCATGAAAGACAAATGCTTGTTATTTGGGAAATGCCCTGTTACCACCGCGCAAAAGATTATCGGCGGCAAATGGGCATTGCTTATTTTTTTTCACCTTCATTCCGGCACCAAGCGATTTGGTGAACTGCAAAAACTGATACCTGGCATCACCCAGGCTATGCTGACCAAACAATTGCGCAGCCTGGAAGAATACGGTTTGGTCATTCGTCATATTTATACCCAGGTTCCCCCCAAAGTTGAATACTCGCTGAGCGAAATAGGGCGTGAGTTCATTCCGGTCATTGAGGTCCTGGAATCCTGGGGAAACAAATACATTGCATATATCAATGCCACAGGCAGTTCAAGCAACTCCTAAATTTCAGATTGAATGCCTAAAACTTGGCCTGGAAAAATTTGAATTAAAGGGAGACAACCATGGATATGGTTTTGGAATTTAAAGATTTATACCGTTCGCTCGACCAGCGCCGATTTTTTGTACGCGAGTCAGGTTCACTTGAGGCCGGACAGATCCTCTCTGTTAAAGGTGCCTCCGGTTCTGGCAAATCAACGCTGCTGCGTATGCTGGCCAGAACAATCAAGACCGAGTCAGGCGATGTTTACTGGCGGGGCCGGCACTGGTTTTCCATAGCTCCGGGGGCTTGGCGCTGCGGTGTTCACTACGTTGCCCAAAAACCGGTAATGTTTGGCGGAACGGTAGAGGATAATTTTCGCCTGCCCTTTACTCTCCGGGAAATGAAAGAACATACTTCATTTTCTCCGTCGCTCTGCGAGCAATATATGCGGAATCTGGGTCTGCCGGGGGAACTGCTTAAACAACCGGCCCAAACCCTTTCCGGAGGTGAGGCAGCGCGGGTGGCTTTGATCAGGGCATTGATGATCGAGCCGGAAGTTCTGCTCTTAGATGAACCGGGTGCTTATTTGGACAGCAACAGCCGGACCCTGCTTGTTAATCTGCTTGCTGACTGGGTTCAGAGTAAAGCGGGGCGTGCCATAGTAATGGTCTCCCACAACGATGATAATTTGGATATTCTGAACAATGTTTCAACATTACATATGGGAGCATCAAGGGGGGTGCAAAATGACTAGCGGCTACATTCATATTTCCGATTGGCAACTGGTTCTGAGTGTAAGTCTGGTGGTAATAACCGGACTGATTTCAGCGCTCTTGCAGCTAGGCCTGTTAAAATCCCTGATCTGGGGAACTATACGGGCTTTTATTCAGTTGACCCTGATAGGTTATGTTCTGAGCTATGTTTTCAAACTTAACAATTTGCTGGTGATTATCCCCCTCGTTTTTCTTATGTGCTGGATAGCCAGCCGCGAAGCTACCCGGAGAATCAACAATGCGCCGTATAACCCGGCCCCGATGACTTTTCTTTCGCTGGCCGCCAGCACCTTTATCGTGGGTTCAATCGTGGTGGTGCTTGTCATTGCCCCGCAACCCTGGTATTCGGCCCGGGTACTGATTCCTATTTTCGGAATGCTGCTCGGCAATTCCATGAACGCCATCGCTTTATCGCTGGACCGCCTCTATAGTGAAGTCCGCTCGCACGCCGAAGAGGTCGAGCAGTTGTTGTGCTTTGGCGCGACTCCCTGGGAAGCGATCCTGGCCCTGGTTAAAAAAGCAGTAAGCGCGGGTATGATGCCAACCATTAATTCCCTGATGGTGGTTGGTTTGGTCAGCTTGCCCGGTATGATGACCGGGCAGATTTTGGCAGGCATGGACCCGCGTTCAGCAGTACGCTACCAGTTTGTGGTGCAGATCATGGTAGCCGCTTCCGTGGCCATCGGCTGCTTGATCATGGTAGCTCTGTCATACAAAAAAATGTTCAACCAGGATTCGGCCCTGGAAGAATCCATGCGCAAAAATATCTAAGTTTTTCTATCCCTTCTGTATAATATCCCTCATGCTCTACCGTTCACCAAGCAAAATTTTTCCCATTATTTTCTTTAGGCCTACAACTCCAAATATCAGTAACACTTGGGGTTTATTCTGTATATCTTGGTTGTAAGGATAAATTTTTCCCCATCACCGAAAACAAAAAAAGGTAAAAAATTTGTGTTGAAGGAGATTAAAGATGAGCAAACTTCCATATATCCCGTTAAACTCCTTGCCCATCGGGCAAAAGGCAAAAGTAAAGATGCTTGCGTCCGATGGAACAGTGCGCAGAAGAATGTTGGATCTAGGTTTGATTGCCGATACGGTAGTCGAAGCTCTGCATAAAAGCCCCTCGGGGGACCCTACCGCATACTGCATTCGCGGCGCAGTCGTGGCTTTACGTTCGGAAGAAGCAGGCCAAATTATCGTTGAAGTAAATTAATCAGCCTAGTACTCTGTTAAATTCTAATTCTGTGTATAAATCGGCGAGGAAAATTTTCGTAGGACAAGGCGGAGGAATGAGTAATACTGGACTTATTGCGATTGACGACAACGCAGTCATATGAAAATTTAACCGACGAGAATATATAGAATTAAATTTAACAGAGTACTAGGGCAAGGAGGATTTCAAATGGGTCTTACAAACCGGTCTACCGGTGCGGTCGTGCTGGAAAGCGGCTTCGGGTTTGTACGACGGTCTGCCCCCGATGAAAAGATCATAGCCTTGGCGGGAAACCCTAATGTGGGCAAAAGCACGGTATTTAACAACCTTACCGGACTGAAGCAGCATACCGGGAACTGGCCCGGGAAAACCGTAAGCAATGCCCAGGGAAGATATAAATGCCGGGAAAAAAACTTCATTATGGTGGACATACCGGGCACTTATTCACTGATGGCCAATTCCCCGGAGGAAGCGATTGCCCGCGATTTTGTCTGTTTTGGCAATCCTGATGTTACCCTGATTGTGACTGATGCCACCTGCCTGGAAAGAAATTTAAACCTGGTTCTGCAAACTCTGGAAATCACGGATAAGGTTGTAGTCTGTGTTAATCTTATGGATGAAGCCAAAAGAAAGAAAATAGATATAAATATTAAAGAATTGTCCAACCGCCTGGGGGTGCCGGTGATCCCCACCAACGCCCAAAGCAGCAAAGGCCTTGATGAACTGATGAACGCGGTTTATGATGTTGCCAGCCGGGAGAAAGTCTCAAAACTACTACAAATCACCTATGATCAGGAAATTGAAGAGGCCATAAAAATGCTGGAGCCTAAAATAAGGGAACTGACCGCCGGGAAAATCAATAGCCGCTGGATTGCCCTGAAGCTGCTGGATAGTGATCCGGCCTTGCTGAAATCACTAAATACCTACCTGGGCTTTGCTCTTATGGATGATGCCAAAATAAGCGGGCAGCTTGATCTTGCCAGAGAGCATCTGTCCGCCAGCGGAATCCCGCCGTCTGAACTACGGGACCGGACTGTTGCTCGGCTGGTGGGTCTGGCTGAAGAAATCAGCAGTCAGACGGTAGCTTTCGAAGACCAGCAATATAACCGGACCGACCGCAAAATAGACAGTATCATTACTTCCCGAATCCTTGGCATACCTATCATGCTGGCCCTGTTGTCTTTGATTTTCTGGATTACCATTACCGGGGCCAATATCCCTTCCGATATTATTGCGAACGTTCTTTTCGGTCTTGAATCAAAATTAACCGGATGGTTTGTGCGGGCGGGTGCTCCGGAATGGCTGCACGGTATACTGGTACTTGGCATGTACCGCACCATGGCCTGGGTGGTTTCGGTGATGCTGCCCCCCATGGCCATATTCTTTCCCCTGTTCACGCTTCTGGAAGATCTGGGTTACCTGCCCCGGGTAGCCTTCAACCTCGATAACTTCTTTAAAAGGGCCTGTGCCCATGGCAAGCAGGCTTTAACCATGTGCATGGGTTTCGGATGTAATGCCGCCGGAGTTATCGGCTGCCGAATTATCGATTCACCCCGGGAACGGCTGATAGCGACTTTGACCAATGTTTTCGTACCCTGCAATGGCCGTTTTCCAACCCTGATTGTAATAAGCACGGTTTTTATGGGCGGATTGGCCAGCGGCGCTTTGTCTTCCCTGGTTTCGACGTTTGCCCTTACCTGCATAATCTTGCTGGGAATTTTTATGACCTTGCTGGTTGCCCGTATCCTATCCAAAACAGTGCTTAAAGGTTTGCCATCTTCTTTTACCCTGGAATTGCCGCCCTACCGTAAACCTCAAATCGGGAGCATCATTGTCCGCTCCATCTTCGACCGGACCATATTTGTGCTGGGACGTGCAGTTGGTATTGCGGCACCAGCCGGTATGGTAATCTGGCTGATGGCTAATATTACGGTGGGGAGTACCAGCCTTTTAACCTACTGTGCCAATTTCCTGGACCCCTTCGGCAAATTGCTGGGTATGGACGGTTATATAATAATGGCTTTTATCCTGGGTCTGCCGGCCAATGAAATCGTAGTGCCAATTCTCATTATGAGCTATATGACCTCCGGCTCCATACTGGAGCTTAATAGCCTGGGGGAATTGCGAACGCTTCTGATGAACCATGGCTGGACCTGGATCACCGGGGTATGTGTTATGCTGTTTTCTTTAATGCATTTCCCCTGCGGCACCACCCTTCTGACCATAAAAAAAGAAACCCAGAGCCTCAAATGGACCCTGGCCTCCTTTGCCATACCTACGGCTGCCGGTATTATTTTCTGTCTTCTGGTAGCCAACGGGGCGCGGCTGCTGATGCTTCTGGCTAATTAGCACGGAACAACCGTGTTGTGGTGGTATCCGTCCTGCTATGTGCAATTGGGATAATACGGGGTTAGGTTGATTTTTGCTGCTTCTCCTGCCAGATTTGCCTGCCCATAACCACCGCGGCGCTCAGCGCAAATAGGATCAACAGTGCGAACACAAACGTCCTGACGCTTCCTACCAGCATATCGCCTACATATGAATAGACAAGGGTAGCCGGCAATTGCCCCAGGCCGGTAGCCCAGAAAAACTCCCAGAAGCCCATGGCGGTTAATCCAGCCGCATAGCTGACTATATCAAAAGATATAAATGGCAGCAGGCGGGCGATTAGAACTGCCCATTTTCCGTATTTCTCGAAAAAGACATCGATTTCTTTTAATGATTGGCGGGTGCTAAACTTCTCGACCACCGAACGTCCATAGAGGCGGGCGATGGCATAACACAGGGCAGCCCCGGCCATGGCGCTGCTCCAGGATAATATTGCCCCTTTGACCCAGCCAAACAATCCGGCATTGGCAAAAGTAATTATAAAAGCGGGTAAAGGCGCCAAAAGCGACTGCAGAACCATCAACAGGAAAGAGACTATAGGTGCCCAGATTCCAAAAGAAAGGATATATTCCCGGGCGGCCGGGACGTTTACCATGGAAATAATAAATACCGCCTGATTTATCGCTTGTTTGACCGGACCTACCAGATAATAGAGCAATAGCGGAAGGATAATAACGGCTATTTTAAACCACCAGGTGTTCCATATCTTTCCTTTCACATTAACCCTCCTTTCTGTGAAAAACCCTATCTTCCAAAGAAGCGGGACGGCCCCTCCAGTACCTTCCACTCGGCCTCGGCCAGTATATTCCGGCAGCGCTTCATATCGAATCCCCTGCTGCTTTCGGTTTCCTCCACCACATCACGGGGGTTGGCCCCCGCTTCGGCCCAGAGTAAATTAGCCCCGGCCTGGGCTCCTGTTACATTGGGTTCGTGTGTGCAATTACCTGCAATTCCATAACCCATAGCCAACCGGACTACGGCCAGAATATGAGCCATCCGGGCCTCGCTGGTCATTCCATGCCTGCATAATTCGGTATCGGGGATATTAATCCGGCGCATAGCTCCGCTGAAGACCGGACGGGCTTCCCGGGCTATCACGGTTTTTTGCACCAGTTCATCCAGGCTGTGTTCAGGTCCGACCGGTTCCACACAGGTGCCCAGCAACAAGCCGGCTGCCCGGGCGGCAGCAAAAGATTCCATTCGTTTTTTGGGATCGATCCGGGTAGCTATTCCCTCGCCAATTCTTAGTGCATGATATACGCCAATAAATCCAGCTTCTTTTAAAGCCAGCGCCTTTTCCCGATTAAAGTCTCCTATATTGGCAATCAGCGGAATATCTTTTCCCAAGCGTTCGTAAACCCGCGCGGCTATCTCCAGATAACTGGTAAAGCCAAGAGTGGCGGTAGCCATGAGATATATGGCATTAGCCCCTTGCTCCTTAAGGATAAGGCACTTGTCAATAATCTCCTCGGTCGGTTCCACATGCTGTTCGGTAAAAACCTTATTGGAGGCTGCAAAGGAACAAAAAGCGCAATTGCATGAGCACGGGCCGCTGTTGACCCCAACCTGGCCATGAACTTCGGCCATTCCTCCGGAACACTCCTCACTCATTTTCCGGCCCGCCCACTGGATGTAAAAAGATTCCTCACTAAGAAGCGGCACTGCATACAGAGCGTTTATCTCCTTATCCTCAATTATCCGACCTGACAAAGCTTCATCAATTATCCTCTTAATAGTTGCATCCATATTAAACCTCTCCCTTCTGTATGCCTGACTTTCCGATTAGATGTGCAGCGTATTTATATGAGTCCAGTTCGCTATATTCCTTATGTATCAGACCCCGGTTATAAAATGATATAAGGTCCTCCCAGTCATCGATATCAGAATGCATGGGCAGCAGGCTGTGAACGATGCCATCTTGGACCGCAGCCCGCAAAGTCATACTAAGGACCTCCGGGGTGCTCCAGGGCATATCCTGAAACAGCGCTTTATGAACTTTTTTTATTGCCAGGAGATAATATCCCCCATCTTCCGCAGGGCCAATGACCAAATCATTCCTTTGCAGCAGGTGGACCCCGTCCTGGAGCAAAGCCGGGGTAAGACAGGGCATGTCACTGCCCAGCAGTATAACCCCCTCATGATCGGGAAGTACTTCGCTAACGGCATTTAACATACGCTCTCCCAGTTGTACTCCCTTTTGTCTGCGCATTGTAAAATACCGGTAATCACCAAGTGTCAACTGCCAGGGATTAAAACCGGTTTCATGCGGTTCCAGTACACCTTCTTCAGGTACTGATCCGGTATAGTATAGATAAGCCGCCATCCCGGTGCTTCTGACTGCCCGGCAAATATCCCGGAGACAAGCCCGATGCAAAGCAGCACATTCCTCTCCGCTGAGTCTGCCCAATAAGCGGGTTTTGGTATAGCCCGGTTTAGGTATGCGGCTCATAATAATTACGGCGATTTTCATAGCTAATCCTCATGGCCGGTATAATACCATTTAACAAGCTTTTCCGGTTTAATGCCCAGCCGGTACAATATCTTAACAACCTGCATTTTGATGATAGTACGCCAAACCCCGCGCCCGGTAAATCTCCGGGAACTGCTGATAATTCGTCCTTTTAGCACTCTGGAGCGGCTGCTGTACCGCAAACGGTCAGATAGAGCAATATCCTCCAGAAAGGGAGTCGGGGGATACGGCCCCGCTTTATAAAACAATTCCCGGCCGCAAAATATGCCCTGGTCGCCATAGCAACTGCTGAAAAGAAGAGCACGCAGGTTTGACAAACCGGCAATAGTTTTGAAAATCATGGCCGTATTATCAAAGGCCAGGGAACAGCAGCCCCACTGATTTCCGGCAGCTACAGCCTGTCTGATTTCATCTATTAGCTGCGATTCGATTAGCGAATCAGCATGTACAAAAAACAGTATTTCACCGGTGGCGGCATCGGCTCCGGCATTGAGCTGCGGTCCCCGCCCCCGTTTGCCTGATACAAATTGAACGGGATACCTGCCACAAATCGCGGCTGTTTCATCGGTGCTGCCGCCATCGCTTACAATGACCTCGGTATATGGAATTGCATACAGATTTTGCAGCAGGTTTTCAATAAAATTCTCCTCATTCAGGGCTGGTATGATAATCGATACCAGTGAGGGTTCAGGCATCAAGGATGCCCTCCCATTCCTTTATAAGCATTTCGGCGGCCCGGCTGGTAAGTTCGATGCAAGCCCGGTTGCCGATATTAGCCAGAGAGCTGCGCCGCGATTTTATAACCCGGCAACAGGTAGCGCCGAATTGTTTTTTGAAGTCATCGTGCAGCTTCTGGGGCAGCTTGGTACCCAGGGGATGGGGAGTATGCTGTTGAAAAACTCCCGAAACCATTATCATCCCGGTCAGCGCTCCGCAACTGCAGCCGCTGCCCATACCGGCTCCGAACAGTGAAGCCGCAGATAAGATATCCTTGCCGACCGGCACCTGAAGGGCTTGGCTGGCAGCAGTAATTACCGCCTGGCAACAGTTCCGGCCCGCTTTCATTTGTTCCTGCACTATTTTACTTGCTCTGGTATCAGACATCTGAAATCACTTCTTTCGAACGCTGCGTAAGCCAAATCCAGGCACCATAAAGGCTGCACAGGCTTACCAAAAATGCAAAAATCAACGAGGCGGCAAAAGCCGTACCTCTGGGGACGGCATATAAAGCAAGCAAGGCCACATAGGCTCCTTCCCGCAGCCCGTAGCCATTGATGCCAAAGGGCAGCATGGCGGCTACTGAAGCCAGCGGAACAATGTAAAGGGCTTCCCAGGCGCCCACTGTCCGTATATTCAGAGCCTGAAAAATACAACAGTTAACTCCTACCACCGCGACCTGAAAGGCTACGGACAATACGGTCACTCCTATTATAGTGTGCCATTGACCATTCAGACGGCTGCCGTGAGCCTGTAAACCTTCACAGAAATCGAGTAGGCGCCCTGGCCGCTTTTCCATCCAGGCCGGCAACCGGCCGCGGGTAATGACCAGCATCAAAACCACACAAAACAAAATCAAAGCTGCAAATATTGACATTACCCGGTAATCCGGATGCAAGACCAGCAGCCCGCCGATCAGGCCGGTAACCGCCAGACCCACCGTGGCCAGGATTCGTTCTATGATAACCGAGGCTGCAGCCCCGGGCGTATCGCCGCTCAACTCCCTTACCCTGACGATGCGCATGGCATCTCCACCGATGCTGGAGGGCAGAAAATTATTGAAAAACTGGCCGATCCAATATGCCCTCCATAACTCGCACCAAGGTAAATCCAGGCCCTGAGCTTTTAAAATGCCCTGCCATTTATAGGTGCTTATCACTATAGATATGATAATCCAAGCGATGGCACCCATTATCCATTCCAGCCTAACGATTCTTAAGCTGGCAGCCAACTGGGACCAGTCTATGGTGCAAGCCAGCCAGGCCAGGAGGGAAACTGAGACCGCAGTTCTTAAAAGAATTTTGATGGTTTGCTTAGACATAATTCTTTACCTGTCTGTGTTATTATACGAAATCCTGCATAGAAACGGCAATCTGCCAGTTGCCTGATGTAGCAACCAGCAGTAATTTGCCAACTTATTGCGTGGTTATCCTGACCGACAAATAATCTATTTTTCTACTTTGAGAGATTCATCTCCAGCCCATTCATAAAAAGATGCGTCATAATTACGCGCTTTTTCAAAACCTACCATACGCATCACCAAGGCCATATGGGCCGAACGTATTCCCGCCGTACAGTAAGTAACAATATCATCATCGGTTTTTAACCCGGCCGCAGTGAACATCTGCTTAAGTTGGTCGGAATCTTTCAGGGTATTGTCCTTGTTAAACATATTCTCAAAAGGAATGCTGATTGCTCCAGGCAGGTGCCCGCCGCGAGCCTCGCCGTAGTCGGTGGCTCCTGTATATTCTTTTTCGGAGCGGGAATCGACAATCTTGACCTTCCCTAGATTGTTCTTGATATATTCGGTGTCGGCAGTCAGGTTCTCGTCCAGGCTGGCGATGCTAAAGACTGCTGTGCTCGGCTTGGCGGCTTCCTGGCTGATTTCATTGTTGGCTGCCTCCCAGGCCGCATAACCGCCGTCCAGCATTTTGGCGTCCTTTACTCCGGCCATCTTTAACATCCATAAAATACAGCCCTCTTCTCCCCAACCAGGCGGTTGCGCATATACAATAACCGGTTTATCCCCGGATATCCCAAGTGCCCCGATTTTAGCCGCCAGTTCATCCTTTGGCAGCACTACCCCCCAGCCTGCTTCACCGGGTTTACCCTGCATATTGCACCAGCTTTGCCAGGTAGCATTGACCGCACCTGGAATATGACCCTGGTTATAATCCTTGTCAGGCCGGGCGTCAATTATATTTACCTCGCTAAGGCTATCCTTTAACCATTGTACATCAACCATCAGTGTTGCTTTTTGGGCATCCATCTTAACCTCGGCGGTCTTTTCCGGAGCAACCTTTTCCGGTGTGGTCTGGGACTCGCTTCCCCCGCAGCCTGCAACACTTAACAGTAAGGCCAGCATCACAAACAGAGCGAGTATTTTTTCCTGTTTTACTTTCACTGCCTCCGTCCTCCCCATTTTGTCAATTAATAAATAAAGTCTACTGGAATACTAGTTATTCGTCAAATAACTGTTCGTTATATTGCACATTTAACTCAAAAAAAACAAATCCAACAACGCTTTCCAAGAAATCGTCGTTGGATTTTGCCTTTATTGCAGAACTAATGCCTAACCAGTACCCCGAAAGATTTTTCCATACACTCCGGTATACATGGATAAATTATGGCTGTTCGTGATCCGGTTTAATTTCTATTGTTATTCCGCCATCATTGAGACCTTTCATAAAAATTAGCCGCATTGTGTCTACTTTTCCGGCTCTATTTTTCAATGGCAAAACCCGCTTCTTGCCAGGCTATAAATCCGCCGGGTACACGGTAAACATTTTTAAAGCCTTCTTGAAGCGCTATAACAGCACCCACATCGCTTCTCGCACAACCCACAAAGCCGCAGTAAACAACGATGGGCTTTTCTTTATCGGTGCCCAAAAGCTTAATAAAGTCCGCCTTTTGTTCGTCAGTCGCATCTGCCATTCCGGTCTTGGGAAGTTCGGCATTTAACGCACCGGGAATATGGTTTTTAGTATAGAAATCGGCCGGCATGGTGTCAATGATGATCATGTCCTTCTTTTCGCCGACCCATTTGTTCAGTTCCTCGGTCGATAGTATCTGATATTTTCCTGCTTCATAGTCCTTGATGAACTTTATGGTCGCTTTCTCAATGGCGACCTCGCTTCCATCAGGAGCCGTACCTGTTTTGCTGACTGCGGGCTTAGTGGCGTCTCCACCGGGGCTTGAGCAACCGGTAAAAACCAACATTGAGAAAGCCAATACAACTAGTAGTGCGAGATTCCTTTTTTTCATCTCCCATCCTCCTTAATAATTATTTTATATATAAATTATACAGATATTTAATACCAAAACACAACATTATATTATATTGCGCATCACATATGTTTATAATTTGTCGCTTGTCAAAATCAGCCTGCTTTGTTAAGAGGTCAAGCAGTTTTCTGTTACGCGGCTAAATTTACAGAAAAACCATATATCCAAGGGAGGATTCAATTCTCTTGTGTTTAAAAAGGATAGCAGAGGACTTAAACATATTCATTATAAATTTTATACAGACATCATAAACCTTCCACCATTTTGTAGTATTATTTATATATGGAAAAATCGTTCGGAAGCTCAGCATCCTGAACCCGGATATAACGAGGCGAAAGGATGTCCCCCGTTTTTTAAGCGGTCGGGTTCCTACTAACTAAACAGGCGGTGGGTTTTAATCCCCCGCCTCGTTGCAGCGGTTTGTTGCCCCCTACGGGGACCACTTATATTGATTCCCTTCGGGAATGATTAATTTGTGTTGAAACTGCTCCGCAGTTTCTTTCGATGCAAAAAAGAGAAAGGGGAGAAAACCATGACGACTATCGGAATTATCGGAGGAGGCAATGGAGGGACCACTATTCTGGGAGCGTTCCATGACATTGAGGAGTTTAAAGTCGTGGGTTTATGTGATGTTAACGCGGAAGCTCCGGGAATGAAGCTGGCCAAGGCATTGGGTGTTCCCGCCTTTCAAGATCTGGGTGAGTTATTACGTGTCCCCGGATTGGAGGTCGTTATCGAGGCTACCGGTAGCGAGCGGGTCCGGGAGATGGCCCTGGCTATGAAGCCAGCTTCCGCTTTGCTGATGGATTCCCGGATGGCTAATGTTATGATGACTTTCGTTGAAGGGCACGAACGAATTTTGAAAAAAGCCCGCAGCAAGAAAGAAGCCTTCCGGACATCGGCGCCCTTTCTCACTCCTACCTACGGAAAAGACGGAGTTATTTATTTTACTACCGACACCAAGCATTTCGATTTTGTAGAGAACCACAACATGAATATTGCTGGTATAGAAACCGGAGTGGCACTCGTGCAGGGCGGGCATATTCTGCGCTGCATCCAAACCGGGAAACCGGTCAGCGAAACAGTTAATGAGAAAGTTTACGGAATCCGTTTAAACCTGTGGGTGGCTCCGATTTTTGAAGACGACGATGAGCGCAATCCCGTAATAGGAACCTACGGTGTTTTCGCACCCCGCCTTCACCCGGTGGTCAAAGCTTTCGATATCTTTGCGCCCATTATTATTGATTCCCAGCCCGAAGGGGCTTGGGTTGGAGCCAGTGACATGGAGAAGGTGCTACGCCGCATGGGCTCGGAGAAATTTGATACCAATGTGGTAGTCGGGCTACCGATAACAGAAGTGAAAACCGCCATGCAAACCCTGCAGGCCAAGAAAAGGATACAGGTGGACATCCCTACCAAGAAGCTAGGCGACATCCGGATGATCAGTATTCCGCTCTTTGATGAGGAAACCGGCGAAGTGGTAGGAACCTTTGGTATAACCGCACCCCGCAACCTGGCCAGCAACCTGCAGAATGCGTCCTCCAAGCTGAGAAGCAACACTGACGATATGGCCCGGGTGATGCAGCAAATAGCCACCTCAGCCGGAGAGATTAATGTCACTGAAAGCAGACTCGCCGATGTAATCAAGTCGGTACAGGAAAACCTGGAAAATATCGTCGAGGTTCTGGCTTTTACCAAAGATGTGGCAAACCAGACCAAGATGTTGGGTTTGAATGCAGCAATAGAAGCAGCACGGGCTGGAGACCTTGGCAAAGGCTTCGGAGTTGTAGCCGGGGAAATCCGGAAACTATCCGACCAGTCGAAACAGACCGCTGATGAGATCGGGAAGTTAACCCGGGCTATCGAAATCAGGATTAAAGAAGCGGTTGAAGCTTCACAGGGAACCGTTATGCAGAGTCAGGAGCAGGCGGCCGCTACCGAGGAAGTAACGGCAACGGTCATGGAGCTGGCCGAAGTAGCGGAAAAACTGGCCACCCTGGCTAAATCGCTGTAGTTGAGAGTGTAAAAATATTTGTGTAAATCCTTCAGATGGTAAAATAACACCAGATGGAGGATTTTGTTTATGGAAAAGAAGAAGCGAGAGAGACGTAGGAACAGGTTGCCGGAAG
>JAVBWA010000011.1:0-225684 GCA_036677685.1 Syntrophomonas sp.
TTAATTAACGCAAAGAATTTCACTAAATCATAATATCTCCATAGCTTTAAATCTTCCATATACTCTCCTCAAAACAGAATAAAAAACCCTTTTTGAGCTTCCTATTATAGACATTAGCCACATCGGCTCTCAAAACCAGAGCCTACCCCTATATTTTCTTGGGATATGTTTCCATAAGGCATTTTTTTAACATTTCGACTCCTTTACACTTTTTCCTGCAAATGTAAGCATGAAAATCATTAATCAGCGTTTCGATTGATTTTCGGCTATTACTCTGTGTGGAGACTTGCGGGAAGTTGGTGCAAAAATGAGGAGTAATAAGGCGTTTGCCTCCGGGATATTTTTAACAAGAGCCGGTTAAGCTAAAAGCAGGTTTAAAGAAGATACGGAGAATATAGCATGAATGTGATCGAGATTAATAAATTGACCAAATATTACGGCAAGGCCAGAGGAATTGTCGATGTGAGCTTTAATGTGCGAGAAGGAGAGATATTCGGTTTCATTGGACCCAATGGGGCCGGTAAATCCACAACCATTCGCACCCTCCTGGCATTGATTTATCCAAGCAGCGGATCGGCCAAAATATTCGGTAAGGATTGCATTACAGAAGGGCCGGAGATCAGGCGGCAAATCGGTTATCTCCCTTCCGAGGTGTATTATTACGACAATATGAAGGTCATAGACCTGTTAAAGTATTCGGCCAGCTTTTATCCCGGTACGGATCATGACCGTATTTATGAATTAGCGGAAATAATGGATTTGGATCTGAATCGCAAGATTGATGATCTCTCCTACGGCAACAAAAAGAAAGTCGGGATCGTACAGGGCTTGCTGCACCGCCCCAAACTCATTATTCTGGATGAACCGACCGGCGGGCTGGACCCCCTTATGCAGCATAAGTTCTTCGAACTGATTCATGAAGAAAACCAAAAGGGAGTTACCGTTCTTTTCTCATCGCACATTTTAAGCGAGGTGCAAAAAATATGCACGCGGGTAGGTATTATAAAAGAAGGAAAAATGGTTAAGGTCGAAGATATAAGTACCCTGGGGCATAGTAATTACAAAAAATTCAGGGTGGAAATGACCGAACCGGTTCCGGCGGATTATTTTAATCTGGCGGGGATCGGCAGTTTAGCCGTGAACGATAAATCGGCAAGTTTCATTTTTAATGGTGATATCAATAAAATCATTGAAAAACTATATGCGAGAAAAATCAGCAACCTTATCGTAGAAGAGCCTTCTTTGGAGGAGATATTCATGCATTATTACGAAAAGGAAGAATAATTTATGAATATTTACTTACATGAACTTAAGATGTCGATGCGTTCGATGCTCTATTGGACTCTGGGAATGCTCCTGGAATTGTTGTTCTTCATGCTGATGTTTTCAGCCGTGTCAGAAGATGCATCCGTGATTAATCAAATAACCAGCCAATTCCCGCCCGAAATAGTGCGGGCTCTAGGGTTGAGCACCCTGGATCTGTCCACTGTACTGGGGTTTTATGGTTATGGATTCATGTTTATCCTGCTGGTCGCTTCGGTTTTCGCATTGAAGTCCGGAATTTCCGCCTTATCGGAGGAAATCCGGGTGAAAACCGCCGATTTTTTGTTATCCAAGCCTGTTTCCCGAAATGTCATAGTGACTGCCAAAGCAATGAGCGTTCTAACGCTTTTAGTGCTTCAAACCGTTATCTATATTTTCGCTGCGTTCATTATTGTTGATATAATTGCCGGTCAACCTTATGATAAATCTGCTTTCTTACTGATAAACTTGAGCTTATTTTGGGTGGGGCTTTTTTTTGCCGGCTTGGGGTTCCTGCTGTCAGTTCTTATTAAAAAGATTAAAACCGTATTGCCGGTTGCGCTGGGCATAGTTTTTGGTTTTTGGGTCTTGCAAATGTTGAATCAATCCCTGGCTGATCCGGTATTGGCATATTTGACACCCTTTGCCTACTTTGATATTGCGAAAATTATTACGACCGGTGCTTATGAAAGTGCTTATGTATTTACTGATACGGTTTTGATCATTTCTTTTACCTTGCTTACATATATCATCTACCGGCATAAGGATATTCCATCAGTATAAATAAAATGAAAGCAGGTTGGTCGTGAATATCGTATTAAGAGAGCTTCGGTCCAATTTAAAATCCCTGGTCATATGGTGTTTGGCCATGGTTTTTCTTATTGCGGCCGGTATGCTAAAGTATTCAGGTATTGAAGCAGTAGGCCAAAGCGCCAACGAACTCTTGAATCAGTTGCCGCCGGTTATAAAAAGCCTTCTGGGCATGAATTATTTGGATTTAACCTCCATATCAGGATTTTACGGAATCTTTTTTCTTTACTTCGCGCTGCTGGGCGGCATCCATGCAGTTATGCTGGGCGCAGTTATCATTTCCAAAGAGGAACGGGACAAAACCGCCGATTTTTTATTTGCGAAACCTGTTCTGCGGAGCAAGGTGATAACCTCCAAGATAGCGGCGCTTATCATTAATCTGGCAATATTCAATTTGGTAACTTATTTTGCGTCGGTGTTCTTCGTTGCCAAATACAACCGGGGCGAATCCATTAACGATCAAATTGCCTACCTGATGATTGCCTTGTTCATACTGCAGCTTATATTTGCAGCGATTGGCCTGGGCATATCCGGAATTGCAAAAAACGCTAAAAAGGCGTCATCTCTGTCCACGACTATATTTTTGGTCAGCTTTTTTTTGTCAGCGGCTATTGACCTCTATAATAAAATTGATTTTCTAAAATACTTTACACCCTTCAAATACTTCCCGGTTATCGAGGTTATGAGAGGTTCCTTCAACTCCTTTTTCCTATTCCTGTCGGTAATAATAATAATCGGATGCACAGCCTTGACCTACGTCACTTTTCAGAAGCGGGACATTTTTATTTAAAGAGATTGAAAAAGATCTCGCCCTCCCTCACCCACACTTATTCTTTTGATACCATGCACTGCTTCCTATTGTTATGCACATATCCCATTTATGATATTCTATATATTAGTATAATTGTTAAGGATGTTCAGTAATGACTGGGAAAAGGATTTTAGGTTTTCTCTCCCTGGGTCTTTTGGTTTTCGCTTTTATGTTCAGTGTAACGACCCCGAGTAAATACTGTTTGGGAGATAATATTTTGAGAGGATTGGGGCTTAAGGCATGGTCAATGGAATCAATTGAGTTTGGGGCAACTGGATTTCATTATACATTCTTATTCTTCCTGGCTTTCGCGGTTTTGGGATATGCAGGCAGCACCCGTTTCTTAAAAGAATTTTATCCCAAGCTGGTAAATAACCTTGCTTCAATAGTCTTAATATTGTTTTTTACCGCAGCGCCTCTCTTTAACTGGGGATATGGTATAGCTTTATCCTTTTCACAGGGTATAAATGCAGTTGATTATTTGCCCACTCATAGCAGCTGCAATTATACCTCCACTATGTCAAATGAAATGATTTCTTGCTCTTATAAAATCACGTTAAAAAATCATAGTCATGATGCGGTAGAATTCAATATGCAGGTACAACAACCTGGTCATTTGGATACCATGATGGATATAACTGAGACAAATAAGCAGGGGAAGCGCACTCTAAAAGAATTTGTTTTGGAGGCCGGCGAACAAAGACAATTCTCGTTCAGTATTGAGAATAGGAACCCTGAAGAACATTCTATTACGGGAAGTTTTTATAGACCCAATATCACCATTTCCGATCAGTCAAACAGCAAGCAATTTAATGTTCATTAAGGTTTTTGTTTACAGCGAACGCGGCCTATTCAGTTGATTCGCTAGCTAATTTTCAATATACTGGAATCAGAATCAATATCCTGGTTTGCCAAGTTACCGACCACAGAATGAGGGGGGCTGGCTGATGAGTTCTACATTGTCGTTGGATAATAAAAAGTGGACATACATGGAGTACGCGCGCTTGGATGATGACAATGAATTTGAGCTTTTAGACGGTGAACTGATAAAAGAACCAAGTCCTAGAACCCGCCACCAGATTATTTCAAAAAATCTGACCTTTGCCCTGGAAAAGCATCTTAGAGAAACTCTTCAAGGGCTGGTTGTTCAGGATCTGGATGTGGTATTGGACCAGCACAATGTAATCACCCCTGATCTGATTTTTATCTCCAGTAAGAGCATGGGAATTGTCTCTGATCTTAATATTCAAGGTGTACCAGACCTGGTGATTGAATTCCTTTCACCCGGAACTGAAAGCTTTGACCGCCGCCAAAAAAGCCGACTGTATCACCGCTTTGGCATAAAGGAATACTGGCTGGTTAGCCCGGAGTCTGTAACCATTGAAGTATTTAGAAACGAACCCGACGGATGGAAACTGGCCGGGGTTTTCGGGGAAAATGATTTTCTTGAAACTCGCCTGCTCCCCGGCTTTAACTTGAATATGAACCAGATTTTCGTTTGATCAAAAGACTACTCTATCAACCGAGACTATCATCGGGGTAGTATTATTACCCTCAAGGCGGAATTTTATGGTATAGGTTTGCCTTTTGCCAGCTGTGCTGATTTCGCCGGTTTCCAGCAGTTTGGCCAGAGTGCCGGGATAGTTGGGTTGCAATAATAATTATGATGGTTAGCCACTATATGTACCCCCAAATCTAATGTCCGGGATATAATTCATAATCGTATTATGGGATTTAATTTGAAGCTGTATCGATGCTAATCGAATTTGCAGATTGGTCGTAGGATACACCGAAGTTTATGGCCTGACCTAGATCTCGCAGCTTAAAATAATTGCTACCATCGATCTGGTATGCGTTGAAATTGGCTTGGCTACCATTAATATACAAAGCCGAGGTTGTCTCAATCACATTTTTACTGTTAGTCCCTCCAGACTTCGCCAGTTCTCCGCCTAAAATGGTGTAGGGTTTTTTGGCGTACAAACTTATTGCATTTTGGGCTCCATCCCAAGAAACTTCAAATTGTTTATCACTGCCGTTTAAGGCCATTGCCAGGTCACGAAGCTTGAAGTAGTTGCTGCCGTTGATATTGTAGGCTTCAATCTCGACAGCTTTCCCATCTATTTTAAGTGCCGATTTTGAAGATATGGCCTTTAAAGTATTGTTTGCATTTGAAATGCTTTCTGCCAGCCCTATGAAACCCAATCCATTGTTAATTTTCCGTCCGGCCATGGAGATACCGTTCGGGGAGTAATACAGCGCAACGGAACCGCCCCCGTCAAGACACATGGCATTTACCAGTCCCATACTCTGGCACGCCGCTGCCGCATTTTTCAAGGTCGCAGAAGCCATGTTGCCGATAATTATCTTCCCATCTGCGGTAGCCCCGATAAACGACCGGGAACCGCTATTTATGTTTATCTTGGCTTCGGTAAAACCTTCAGCCTCACCGCTGGCTGTTACATTGCCGTTAATAATCAAGCTTGGTCCGGCCCCAATGCCACATACCACATCGTTCCAATCGCTGGCATTGGTGAACGTTGTATTTATTTTGACTTTATAATTTACTTCATCCCCTATTTTGTAGCGTTCATCGACAAGATAGGAACTTGCTTCATTATATACGATGGCAAATCCATCAACGGGTACGTTAAAACCTGTGTTAACAATATCCGTAACGCATTTCTTGCTCACCAAAACCCCTTTTGCTCCCGGAGTTAGATTGACCGTTGTTCCATATTCAGGAGTAAAAATGGTTATAGCTCCGGGTTCGGTGCTGGGGTGGTTAATTCTCCAAGGAATAGCACGATATACCCCATTTATGTAACCTTCGAAATCAAAAGACAGGCGATCAACCAGTAGCTTGCCGGAAGATGTAATCCCTACCACTGCACCGCTTTGGCTTATGTGCACCGGCTTGCCGTTCTTAAAGATTGTGCCCCATGGAACTGGAGTACCGTTGTAAGCTTCAAAATAAGTCCCATTGATGGCGGCAAAGGCTCCGGCCCCCTGAGCCATGTTAGCAAGTGAATCGGTTGCACAAATCTGATTCTGTGCATTCAGTGCTACCGGTTGGATGTTATGGCTATTCATATCAAGCGTAACAAACTTTACATTTGTACCGTTTATGTTGGTGCTGTTGTAGGCACTTGACTGAGCAGCCAAAACCGGATTGCTCCAACATAACAGCGCAGTTATAGTAATTAGTTCAAATAATCTTTTGTAATTCACTGTCATACCTCCACTTTTTGAGCAACGTTCAAATTTAACACCTATTATACACCAATTACTAAACAGCTCTCCTTATCCCGTCCTAAATTATTAACATAATTAATGTTGACATATAGGGTAGGGTGGTAGAGTATATTGTTATGGAACTGGAATTAAAAGTAAGGCGGTGAGCACAGTGAATGATAAAGAAAAAGCATGCCCGGCTTGTCATGAAGGTGAAGTGCAAGGTGAACGGCTCAGTCACCATAGTGAAAAAACCATCCGCGAACTGGTCAGCAGGATGAACCGGATTGAGGGGCAGGTTCGCGGGATTAAGGGCATGATTGAACGGCATGTGTACTGTGACGATATATTGAACCAGATTGCCTCGGCCCAGTCGGCTTTGCACGGAGTGGCCCGGCTGCTCCTGGAAAAACACATGAAATCATGTGTTATGGAGCAGCTTCAGGCCGGTGATGAAGATGTGATAGACGAAGTATTGAAAACCATCTTCAAGCTAATCAAATAAGCGGGCTGCATAGTTTTATTTGTTTTTGACAATCGTATTTATGGAGGTGATCCGATGGCTGGCAAGGGAAATGAAAATTCCAAAGGTTCATCCAGGAATGCAGAACTGAAGGAAGTTACCATTCCGGTTTATGATATGAGCTGTGAGCACTGTGTCCGGCGGGTGACCCAGGCTCTGGAAAAACTTCCAGGAGTAGATAATGTTCGGGTATCATTGGCTGACAGCCAGGCTGTTCTTGACCTCGATCGAAGCCGGACAGAAATTGATGATGTTAAATATGCTATAACTGAAGCCGGATATTCCACTGAACCTGTTCCTGGTGAAGACCAGGTTGAATCTAATAATTTGGATGAAACTCCTGCCCCCCAAGCTGAGACGTCAATAAAGATCGATGATCTGGAATGTGGGATTCAGGCAGACGGTTGGGAAGGCGACAAGCAGCAGTTCAAAGTAAGCGGTATGACCTGCGGCAACTGCGCTTTGACTATTGAGAAAAGACTCAAGAGTACCCCCGGGGTGCAAACGGCTTCTGTAAATTTTGCCAATGAGATGGTGACTGTCAAATATGATCCCCGGTCTCTAAGCTTGAGCGATATTTTTGAAAGAGTTAGAGATGCCGGCTATATTCCCCTGGAAAACCCGGATGATTATGATGATGACCTTGAAGCGGTCAGGCAGCGCAACTGGCTCATTTTCAGTGCTGTTCTGGCTTTTCCGATTATGCCTTTAATGTATCTCCCCATGTCTAGACCGACTATGTATATGATTTTCACTCTGGCAACCATTGTTCAATTTACCGCCGGCTGGATATTTTACCGCGGTGCTTACCACGCCTTGAAAAACCGCCTGGCCAATATGGATGTCCTGGTAGCAATGGGGATTACTGCTTCATATGGGTATAGTGTGATGACCACTTTAAATATGTGGTATCCGGATCTTTTCTTCCAAGGTCCAAATTTCTTTGATACCTCAGCATTGTTAATCACCTTTGTGCGTTTCGGCAAATACTTGGAAGCCAAAGCCAAAGGACGGGCCGGTCAGGCCTTAAAACGTTTGCTGGAGCTGCAAGCCGATAAGGCACGCTTGCTTGTGAACGGAAAAGAAACGGAAATTGCGGCTAGTGAACTTAAAATCGGTGATGTGGTCATAGTTAAACCGGGTGAACGCATACCGGTGGACGGAGATATTGTTGAAGGCCTGGCCAGCATTGACGAATCCATGCTGACCGGTGAATCCATTCCGGTTGACAAGGGTGAAGGGGATCAAGTAATTGGTGCTACCATTAATCGTTCCGGCAGTATCAAGGTTATAATAACCCGGACCGGCAAAGACACAGTGCTTTCCGGGATCATCAAAATGGTTGAAGACGCCCAGGGGGTTAAGCCGCCGATTCAGCGCCTGGCCGATCTGATAGCCAATTATTTTGTTCCTGCGGTTGTGACTCTATCCATAATCACTTTTTTAATATGGTTTATGGTTTTTCACAGCAGTTTCGTATTTGCTTTTACAGCAGCCATTGCGGTTCTGGTTATAGCCTGCCCCTGTGCCTTGGGACTGGCTACTCCGACGGCTATCATGGTAGGCAGCGGGGTTGGCCTTAATCGCGGTCTGCTTTTTAAATCGGCGGCGGTACTGGAAGCAATATCGAGCATCCAGGCCATCGGTTTTGACAAGACCGGTACCCTTACCAAAGGTGCACCGGAAGTTACAGATATCATAGCAATAGTTCCTTATACGGAAAAAGAAGTTTTAAAAATCGCAGCATCCGGGGAAAATCCGTCCATCCATCCCCTGGCCCAGGCGGTTGTGGCCCACGCCCAGAAGGAAGAAACAGACATCGGCGAGGTTCAAAATTATCTGGAAGAGAGCGGGCATGGAATAAGCTGCACATATCAGGGCAAGCCTTTGCTGATCGGGAATATGAAGCATATGCAGAAATTCGGAATTGACCTTAAGGGTATGGAACAGAACTTCCAGCGCTTGGCCGGAGAAGGTAAGACAACGATGCTGGTCGCTTATGACGGCCAGGCTATAGGCATGATTGCACTGGCGGACGTACTCAAAGAAACTACCCGCGATGCCATCAAACGCCTGCAAAAACTGGGGCTGAAAACATTCATGATCACCGGGGACAATAAAAAGGTGGCTCAGGTGGTTGGGCAGCAAGTGGGTATTGATCAAATAGAAGCTGAGATTCTGCCCCAGGATAAAATCAATATCGTGAAAAAATATCAGGAGCAAGGACTAAAAGTGGCTATGGTAGGCGATGGAATTAATGATGCTCCGGCCCTGGCTCAGGCGGATATCGGGATTGCCATCGGCTCCGGAACTGATGTAGCCAAGGAAACCGGGGATGTCATTTTAGTCCGTAATGACCTGCTTGATGTGGAAAGGGCCATTCGCCTGGGCAGAAAAACCTTAGATAAAATCAAGCAAAACCTTTTCTGGGCATTAATTTATAATGTGATCGGAATTCCTGTAGCTGCCGGTGTGCTCTATCCCGTAACCGGCAAGCTCCTGCCGCCGGAATGGGCGGGTTTGGCTATGGCGTTTTCATCAGTATCGGTGGTTAGCAATTCCCTGCTGCTCAAGGGTTATGGCAAGAAACTCATTAATTGATTCCAATATTATTCACAAAGAACGGAGGTGATAATTTATGGGTAAAACAACACTTAAAATTGAAGGAATGTCTTGCAACCACTGTAAAATGGCGGTTGAAAAAGCCCTCAAAGGAGTGGCCGGGGTAACCGGTGCTCAGGTGGACCTGTCCAAGCAGGAAGCGGTTGTGGACGGCGCGGCGGACAAGTCCGCAATGGTTAAAGCAGTCGATCAGGCTGGATTCAAAGTTGTGGAATAGGAATATAATATTCAGGTACTATAGGAGATGGCGAACCCGCTGTCTCCTTTAATGTACGGGGACACACCCCTTTATTACTTCTATTTACTTCTTAATTGCCATTATTAAATATCTGTAGGCTTATTGATCCCAGGCATTTCCTCGGGGAATGTCCCCATTTTGGTGTACGGGCACACACCCCTTAATTTTGTTTTCTTTCCCGCAAGAAGCCGATAATGGCAGGCAGAAGTGAGATGAAGATTATGCCGAAGATAACCAGGGTAAAGTTTTTCTCCACGAACGGGATGTTGCCGAAGGAATAGCCTCCGAACAGGAAAAGCAATACCCAGCCTACACTTCCGCAGATGTTATAAATGAGAAAACGCGGATAGGACATCTGTCCGATACCCGCTACAAAAGGGGCAAATGTTCGAATAATAGGAATAAACCTGGCAATAACTATGGTTTTGCCGCCATGTTTCTCATAAAAATTATGGGTCCGAACCAGGTATTCCTTTTTTAAGAATCGTACATTTTCTCTCTCAAATATCTTTGGTCCTATATAACGGCCGATTTGATAATTGACCACATTGCCCAGGATGGCTGCAGACATAAGCAGTAATGTTATGACCGGGAGGTTGATTTCCCCGCTGGCGGCCAGGGCTCCCAAAACAAAGATTAAAGAATCACCAGGCAGAAATGGTGTTACGACCAGACCGGTCTCGCAAAAAATAACCATAAAGAGAATAAAATAGGCTCCGGTACCATAATTATTGATTAATTCAAGCAGATGCTGATCTAAATTTATTACAAAATCCAACAGGGCAATACTAATGTTAGCGTCCATCAAAATTCCCTTTCCTAACTATACATCTCTCCTGGAATGATTGTTCCTTTTACCTGAATATATTTGCCCTTATATCATAATACCTGTGAGACTGTAAATAATCACAATCCCACAGGCTTACCTGCTCCAAATGAGTGAGCCAAAGCTTTATTCACACCCTGAATGTTTTATCCCATTTACGATGATATATCAGGGCTTCGTCTATTAATTATCGGTTTTAATCTCCAGATTGAGATTGCCAATAGGTCTTACCGGGGCTACGGTAGATATGGCGTGCTTGTATACGAGTTGTTGTTTTTGATCGAGCTCAACAATAACTGTGAAATTGTCAAAACCCTTGACCATGCCTTTTATTTGAAATCCGTTTACCAAAAAGATGGTTACCGGTATTTTATCCTTTCTTACCTGATTGAGAAAAGCATCCTGCAGATTCATCTGGTTTTTGGTCATCTGAGCGAAATCCTCCATTCAATAAATATATCTATGTTTACATTCTACATACTAATTAATTGTCCTGCCAATGTAAACCGAAATTTTTCGAGCTAATTCATCATCATTAGGGTATTCCTGCACATTAATCCAGTGTATTCGTTTATCTTTATTGAACCAGGTATATTGACGTTTGGCATAACGCCTGGTCTCCCGTTTTATTTCTTCGGTCATTTGTTCCCGGCTAAGAAAGCCTTCCAGGTAATTATATACCTGTTTGTAACCCAGGGCCTGCATGGAATTCAGGGTCAGATCATAACCTTTCTCACGAAGGGTTTTAACTTCCTCTATTAATCCGTGTCTTAACATTTGATCGACCCGCAAATCAATTCTTTTATACAATTCCGGTCTTTCTAAATAGAGTCCCACTACGGCGAGATTATATGTGTTTTCTCGCTTTTTCTGCAGGGAAGAAAACGATTCGCCAGTTAATTCATAGACTTCCAGAGCGCGTACTATTCTTTTCTGATCATTGGCACTGATTTTGGCGGCATAAACCGGATCAACAGATCTCAGATGCGTGTAAACAAAATCCATTCCCTTATCTTCTATTATTTGGTTCCATTGGTCGCGAACTTTTTGCCGCGATTCCAAAGGGAAAAATGTGTAATCATCCACCACTGATTGAAAATACAGACCGGTACCGCCAACTAAAAGGGGTGTTTTACCTTTTTCATTTAAATCACAAATCAACTTCTTGGTCATCTTCTGGTACTGGGCTACACTAAAATCTTCATCCGGCCTGACAAAATCAATAAGATGATGAGTCACCACAGCCTGTTCGGCTGGAGATGCTTTAGCGGTCCCAATGTTCATATCCTTATAAATCTGCATGGAATCACAGGAGATAATCTCCGCGTCAATGGTTTGTGCAACTTTAATCGATGTACTGGTTTTGCCTACCGCAGTCGGTCCAACAATGGCTGCTAATTTGTACAAACTTTCACCTCGCGAATTTTGCCAATATTCTTAGCCTATTCTGTCCTCCACACCCGGTTTTCTACTTAAGAGACTAATATTTTAAATAATTCTAAATAATTAAATTATTAATATTATTAAAAAATTGTTAATTAGTTTTTTAGGGTACCGGAAGAAACTGCGGAGCAGTTTCAACACACTACTGCAACGAGGCGGAGGACATCTTTTCGCATCTTTATAACTCCATCATTCCGTAGCTTATCTTATTGTGAGGGCTGAAATTTAGCTTTATCAGCCCCAGTCTTTCAAACTCCATGCTCTCTGTCATTTCTTTAACCACTACCCGCTTCCGGGCTACCCGCCCGGCTTCACTTAGGCTGGCAGCGCTTATCTCCTGATGATTGGCCATCTGTCTGAGCGGTGCAATTGCCTGACTTGCCAGAATGGGTTTGCGAAACATGGGATCGAAATAGACAATATCAAACGAATTGTCCGGCAGGGATTTAAGATAATCATAATGATAAGTATTTACAACCTCAATATTTTTAATCGCATCATTCAGCCATTTCATTGATGAGTTGTACAATCTCATACCCCATTTGACTATCATGGCAATTGCCCTCGATGATTCCAGGCCGACTATTTTGCCCCCTTCGGAAAAGTAGGAGGCTACAATAGCATCGGCTCCCAGCCCCAGGGTACAGTCCAGAAGACTATCGCCAACTTCAAGCCCGCAAGCTTTGATCAGATTGTCATGCTGCTTGAATTTCCGGTACGCGGCAATCCGGTTTTTGGCCATGCTGGGATGAAAAAAAAATACTTCACCGCCAAAATGCAAAACCGGTCCTTCCGGCTGCCATACCACAATCCCCGCGGCTTCCTGTTCCCTGGCTAGAAGCTCGATACTCTTCCTTTGCCGGGGTACGAAGACAAATCCGCTTTCTTCAATAAAGCTTGCGAAATCTTGACTAATTGATGTATTGGACTGGGTTGTAGTGGCGATAATTTTCACATCTGCTACCTCTTAAACATCCGGTCAAGCTCGCGCCGGCTTAATTTTATCATGGTGGGACGGCCGTGGGGACAATTCATATAGTTTTCCACCCTTAACAGTTCTTCTATAATCGTTTCCATTTCCTGATGGTTTAAGCGATTCCCCGCCTTAACCGCCTGCCGGCAGGCCATCTTTATAATCGCGGTTTCGAGCAAATCGACATTTTTACTCTCCGAAAGCAAATCGATGATTTCAATAATACTTTCTTTCTCCTGTCCCGCCAGGAATACCGGAATCGATCTAACGACTATCGAGTTGTAAGACATAAGCTCAAGCTGAAAACCCAAATCGGCGAAAAAAGCCAAACTGCTTTCCACAACTTCCATCTGCTGCCCGGAAAGTTCCAGGCTCAAAGGAAAAGCCAGAATCTGTGCGATTTCATTGCTTCCCGAGTATATCTTTTTTAAACGGGAATACATTATCCGCTCATGGGCTGCATGCTGGTCAACTATCCAGAGTGATTCATCTTCTTCCATTATTATGTAGGAATTTAGTGTCTGGGCGATTACTTTAAATTGCCGGCTGTTATTGTCCTCCCAGGGCGGCAGTTCGGCAAGCGGTGAACCCAAGACTCCTTCCCTGCTTGGGGGGTTGGGGATTACTAATTGCCCGCTGGATGCAAACTCGCCGGGCAGTGATTCAACCACCACCCATTCCGGCCCCAATTTCTTTAAAGGCTGGTAGTTACAATTCTCCCGTTTGGCGGCTGGGGATTGGGAAGTCCAGGAAACATCAACCGGGAGGTCCTGATTATCCAAAGCGTTGCGCAGAACCTCATTTATCATTTTGAATACCGCTTTTTCATCGCGAAACCTCACTTCGCTTTTCTGGGGATGCACATTTACATCAAGTTGATCCGGCGGAATAGAAAGATGCAGAATAACTACAGGTTGTTCGCGGGATACCAGCAAGCCCCGGTAAGCGGTGTCAACCGCCTTATACAACATGGGGCTTCTAACCGGACGGTTGTTGACAAAAAAGAACTGGTTTTTTCGGTTGTGCCGGCTGACTGCCGGTGTTGATACAAGTCCGCTCAAAGAGTAGCTATAGCCCCGGAAGCTTACGTCCAGCAGGTTCTTGTTATAATCCTTGCCAAAAACCGCAATTATCGCATCGCGAAGCTTCCCGTTGCCGGGAGTCTTAAAATATTGTTTCTTTTCATTGCGATAGGAAAAAGATATATCCGGCCTGGCCAGGGCATATTTACAAACGGTTTCATATACGTTGCCGGCCTCCGTAACCGGTGACTTGAGGAATTTTTTGCGGGCCGGGGTATTATAAAACAGGTCTTTAATAATTATTTTAGTGCCATGTGATGAAGGATAATGCTCGATCTCCAGCAACTGCCCGCCCTCGATGCGGGCATGCACCGGATTATCATGGTCGCGGCTGCTGTATATGTCAACCCGTGCTACCGATGCGATACTGGGCAGAGCCTCCCCCCGGAACCCCATGGTTACAATGGCTGACAGATCGCTTTCGCTCTGAATTTTGCTGGTGGCATGACGCAGAAAAGCCAGGGGCAGTTCATCATAGCTTATCCCCTCACCGTCATCCTCAACTTCAATGCTTTCAAGCCCCGCCTGGACTATCCCCACATTGATCCGCCCCGAACCGGCGTCGATGGAGTTCTCCAAGAGTTCTTTGACAATTGACGCCGGTCTTTCGATTACTTCACCGGCGGCAATCTGGTTTATTAGATTCTCATCCAATAATCTTATGGTCATAGCCTTTATAAAACCTTTTCTAAATCTCTTTGTAAACTGCGAATGCGGAATTCATCATTTATTCGATCCTGCAGGTAAAGCAGTTCAAAATGATGGTTGTCCCGCATGTCAAAATAGGCCTGCCGCGCTTGTTCATGGCACTGCTGGCAGGCATTGGCCGGTATGGATATGCAGTAAACCCGGTAATTCATGCCATTGCGCTGCTGGGCCCGGGAATCGATTTTCCGGTAGCCTGCGCAATGCGGGCAAATGCGAACGAGGTTGTTTTGTTCTTCATGAATATATTCCGTATCATAGAAAATACTGTTGTAATAGCGGTGAAAATCCCCGCTCTGTTTTTTATTCCGGGCAACCACTTCTTCCCGGTTCTTATAGACTGCCCATTGCTTTTCCACCATGTTTTTAATGTATTCCAAATTGCGCGGGGATTCTTTAATACGGCCGTCCACAAAGTCCGGTTCGCGCAGGTTGGAATAGTCGATTCCGGCCATAGCCATTATCAGGCCCATGTTTATATAAGGCAATGCGGTTTCCACGGAATAACCGCCTTCAAGTACGGCAATATCCGGTGCCAGTTTGGAATTGAGCGCGGCATAGCCCTTGGCGGTGAAAGCCATGTTGGCCAGCGGGTCGCTGTAATGATTGTCCTGTCCGGCTGAATTGACTAGCAGATCCGGTTTAAAGTCTTCCAGCATGGGCAGAATCAGGTTGTCAATGGCGTAATGTATTCCGGTATCGGTGGTTTTAGGTGCCAGGGGTATATTAATGGTGGTTCCGTAGGCGGTCGGGCCGCCCAATTCATCCATAAATCCCGAACCGGGAAACAAAGTCCGTCCATCCTGGTGGAAAGAAACGAACAAGACATCCGGGTCATGATAATAAATCTCCTGGGTGCCGTCCCCGTGATGCACATCGGTGTCTACTATGGCAATCCGTTTCACTCCGTATTTTTTACGCAGGTACTCAATCATAATCGCTTCATTATTAATATTGCAAAATCCCCGGTTCCCATGACTGACGGTCATGGCATGATGTCCGGGAGGACGGATAATGGCAAAGCCGTTTTTCACTTCCCCCTGCATAAACGCATCGGCAATGACCAGAGCGGAACCTACCGATACCAAATGCGCTTCAAGAATTTGTGATTCAACATCCGGTATGCAGAAGTGCACCCGGGCCACATCCTTTATTTCAGCCAGGCGCGGGTGATATTCCTGGATTTGCGGCAAGTCCATTATGCCCTCTTCGAAAATCTGATCCCGGGTATAGAGAAGCCGCTCTTCCCGCTCGGGATGAGTGGGTGAAATTGCCCAGTCGAAAGCCGGGAAAAATAGTATACCGGTCTTTTTCATTTCGCCACCCCCTTGAATTCGCTGATAAAGCCGGGTGATATCTGAATTCCTACGTCGAACAGCCTGCCTACCCGGTCCCAGCCCCGAATAATATTGAACTGTTCTTCCATATAAAAGCTGGAATCCTCGAGGTAAGCGGCCATCCCGCGCTGCTGCCCGATTTCATTCAGATACTGGCGGGCCAGGTTCTTGGCGTCTTCCAATTGCATGTTACGCTTTTGCTTGAGGCTGCCTTTAAAACCGCCCGGATCAATGGTAAAGAAATCGTTGGGTGTATCCACATGCAGGTCCACCGCCAGAGTGGGCCGGACCACCGAAGCACCTAAAGCATTGGCTACCCTCGAATAATTGTGCAGGTAGTGTTCGACTTCCATGCGCTCGGCCAGCATCGGTACGATCGGCGGGGCTGCCGCACCGATGCCGATGATTCTCTGCAACTTGAATTTCTTTTTATTGACTACTTCCCATACTTTGTAAGCGGGTTCGTTTTCCCATTCTCTAAACATGGCTTCAATATTTTCCTGAAGCTGTCCGACAACCAGATCGATAACTCGTGAACACAGATCGTCAATGCTAATCCCTGCTTGCGCTGCCAGTTCTTCCAAGAGGTTTTCGGAACGCTTGACTTCTCCAATTTCCAGTTTCAACCCATAGTTGAAAGCATCGGTAACGGTGGCGGCATCGCCGCCGAAGCAAGCCGCCGCTCCTTTGCGATATGACGCCAGGACCGGAGTACCTCCCTGCAGTTCGATAAAACTGTCACCGCCCAGTGCGACTGATTTAACGGCAAAGGCATTGATTTGGGTATACTTACCTTCGATGTTGGCCCCTTTGGAAGCATAGAGGGGCTGTCCTCCAATCAATAAAGAAATATCGGAGGTAGTTCCGCCGATGTCCAGCACTACCGAGTTCAATTGATCCCGGGTAATTGCCACTCCTCCCATGGTGCTGGCGGCCGGACCGGAAAACATCGTTTCACAGGGGCGGCTGCGCGATATTTCCAGGGGAATGGTGCCGCCATCCGCCTTCAAGATATGTACTTCACAGTCCAGATTCCGTGCTTTGATCGCTTTGGCGATTGCAGCGGCAAATTGCTGCCATTCTTCCAGGGTCATGGCTGTGTAATAAGTAGTGGCAGCCCGGCGCGGAAAGTTAAGTCTGCATGATATCTCAGAGCCTGTGACCAGCAAACACTCGGCATATTTTTTGGCAAAAAGCCCTTGCACCTGTTTTTCCAGGCTGTTATTGCGGTTGGAAAACTTGCCGGCAACCGCCGCTCTTTTAATTCCCGCCGCTTTAATCTGCGCAATTACATCGATAATTTCTTTTTCATCTGCAGCTTCAATAATATTGCCGCGAAAATCTACACTTCCTTTAAGGAAATAGGTATCCGGGCATATATCATAAGATTGCGGCGGCAGTCCATGTCCTGGTATCAGGATCAGGGCAGTGCGTTCTCCTCTACCGGTTGCAAGCAGATTGGTTATCAGGGTGGTGCTCAATACTATACGGGATATATCCTTATTGGCGGATTTTAATAACTCATCCAGGACTTCCAGCAGCGAATTCTGCAGATTGCCTTCATCGGTCGGTTTTTTTACGGCTGCGACAATCGCCCCTTCATCAAAGAGCACCCCGTCAGTATAAGTCCCTCCTACATCAATGCCGATTAACATCTGATCCCACCACCTCCATACTAATTATCGTTTAATCCATACCGTAATATTCCCGAAAAGCCCGGACTTTTTATATACTATGGCCAGGTATGTTCTATTCTAATTTTGCTTATTCTAATGCCATTTAGCGCCATGTTCCCTCGCCTTTATCTCTTTTCGTCCACATTACGGTACGTCTTTCCCTATGTCTTTTTTCATAATTGTTTCATCAATATCCCCTACTTCTTATTATTAACTATTTCCTTCCAGCGATACAAGAGCGTATGCGCTTCACGAGGGCTTAGTTCATCAAGATCCAGTTTTTGAAGCTCCTGTACAAGCGGATTTTCTTCAGCAAAAAGCAAAGGCTGCACCAGATTGGGGCTGGCCTTGCTTTCCGGCTTCTTTTCCAGGTTCTCCAGAATCTCACGGGCTCTTAATATAACCTGCTCCGGCAGTCCGGCCAAATGGGCTACGTGGATTCCGTAGCTTTTATCGGCTTTGCCGGGCAAAACCTTCTTTAAGAATACTACGGTGTCACCGCTTTCCTTCACTGAAACCGATAGATTAACCACCCCTGTATAATTGTCACTTAATGAGGTAAGTTCGTGGTAATGAGTGGCAAAAAGAGTTTTGGCCTTAATCCGGTCATGAATATACTCACTGACCGCCTGGGCAATACTAAGCCCATCATAGGTGCTGGTTCCCCGTCCGATTTCATCCAGTATGACCAGGCTTTGCTCGCTGGCATTATTCAAAATATTAGCCACTTCAAGCATTTCCACCATAAAAGTGCTCTGTCCGGAAGCCAGATCATCGGATGCTCCCACCCGGGTGAATATGCGGTCAACTACGCCTATGTTCGCCTGCTGTGCTGGAATATAGCATCCCATCTGGGCCATGATTACCAGCAAGGCGGTTTGCCGCATAAATGTACTCTTGCCGCCCATATTGGGTCCGGTTATGATGGCAAAATTGGCCTTATCCCGGTCGATTTTCAGATCATTGGGGACAAAGCGAGATTCCTTGAGAAATTTTTCAACCACCGGATGGCGTCCGGATTTTATTTCTATATTTCCGCTGTTGTCAATCAAGGGACGGATATAGTCATTCTGGTAGGCGGTCTCGGCCAGTGAATATAATACATCCAGGGCGGCTACTTGCCCGGCGGTTTTCTGAATGCGCTCCAGATAAGCGCATAGCTGTTCCCGAATGTTGACAAATTCTTCATATTCCAGGGCAAATAGTTTTTCGCGGGCGCCCAGGATTTTTTCTTCGTATTCTTTTAGTTCCTGACAAATAAAGCGCTCAGTATTGACCAGAGTTTGTTTGCGGTGGTAATCAGCCGGAGCCATATGTATATTGGATTTGCTGATTTCGATATAATAGCCGAACACCTTGTTGAAGCCGACTTTAAGATATTTTATTCCGGTGCGCTGTTTCTCCCGGTTTTCAAAATCCAACAGCCATTCACTGCCCTGCTGTGACAGTTGCCGCAATTCATCGATTTCTTCCCGGTAGCCCTTTTTTATAATATTACCTTCCTTGATCGCCAAAGGTGCTTCGTCGTTGATAGACTGCTCGATTACAGCAAAAACATCGGCCAAACTGTCCAGCGAAGCGATTTCAATTAAAATATCGCTTCTGCAGTTCTGCAAGAGCGACTTCAAGCTTTCCAGCACTTCAATCGAATATTTCAAAGCCAGCAGATCACGGGGGCTGGCGGCGGCACTGCCAATACGCCCGGCTAACCTTGGCAAATCATAAATGGCGGATAATTTTGAATTTAAATCACAGCGCAGGGAAAGCTGGTCCTTTAACTCCCCTACTGCATCCAAACGTTGATTTATAGCTTCTATATCCTTTAGCGGCTGTTCAATCCAATTGCGCAGTGCTCTGCGGCCCATCGCCGTACAGCAGGAATCCAGGATGCCCAGCAGGCTTCCTTCCTTTTTCCCTTCGCGCAGGGAAGCCGTCAATTCCAGGTTGCGCTGGGTTGAATAATCCAATTCCAAATAACTATACCGATTATATGTACGTATGGTTTTCAACTGTTTAAGGCTGCTTTTTTGAGTCTCGTCCAGGAAATTGATGATGCCGGCTGCCGCCTTTATTGCTGATGTATGCTCTCTCAAGCCATAAGCATCAAGCGATAGAACAGCAAACTGGCCCATAAGAATATTTCGTGCTTTATCCAGGGTAAGTGTTGAATCGGGCATCGTATTAAAAGATATTTTTTGGCTTACAAGTAATGTGTCCTGCCATTTGAGCGGCAGTTCACTCCATTCGGCCAATAGAATTTCCGAAGGTGTTATTCTCTGAATTTCGCTTTCCAGTTGAATTAGAGCATCACTGCCGTAAAATTCGCTGAGCATAAATTCACCGGTTGAAATATCGGTAAAAGCCAGGCCATATCGTTCCTGTTCTTCACAAACGGCTGCCAGGTAATTGTTTCGGCTGTCATCAAGCATTTTTTCATCAATTACCGTGCCCGGTGTAATAATTTTTATTACTTCCCGCCGCACCAAGCCCTGGGCTTCACTCGGGTCCTCAACTTGTTCACAAATCGCTATCCTATAACCCCGGTTAATTAATTTGGCTATGTAATTACTGGCTGAATGATAAGGAATACCGCACATGGGAATTTTGGTCTGGCCGCCATCGCGAGCCGTTAGGACGATCTCCAGTTCTTTGGAAGCAAGCTGGGCGTCTTCGAAAAACATTTCATAAAAGTCACCCAGTCGAAAGAACAGAATATCATTCTGGTGCTGGCTTTTTATCTCAAGGTACTGTTCGATCATGGGGGTATACTTAGTCAAACAATTGCTACCTCCTAATAAGAAAGACTTAGATAAACCAAGTCTTTAATTGCAATATTGGGTTATATAACGAGGTGAAAATATATTCCGATCCCCCACCTCGTTGCAGCGGTGTGCTGAAATTGCTCCGCATTTTCTTCCTTGCTTAAACTGTTTTAAGCACCGCAGCTGCCGCCGCAGGAAGTACAGTCAGATGAACAACCGCCGCTTAGAGCCTGGTTCATTGCAAAATAAATAGCCTGCATCAGGCTGTCGAATTTTTCCTGAGTGCTGATTAACTCCATTACCGTATCATTGCTGTTAAGCTGCTGCTGCAATATGTTTAAGTGGTCCTCCTCAATTTTGCTGAGCTGCATTCCGTCTCTAAGCTTATTATCACTTTTGGTTTTGGCATCCTGGTAGTTCATGATAAGCTCATAGGCTTTTTGGTCGAGGGTGACTTTTTCCTGGGCCGTTTTCAACTGCGCGATTTCGTCAGAATCTGCAATCGCATTACCCAGTTCGAAAGCCATTTTTATAATCTCATCAGTAGTCAAATTATTTTCCTCCTGTTTTTAAATTTTGTCAGAATCTTCAAATTACTTCACCGAATAAAGAAAAGGTTCCGGCTTTAGTTATTTTAACATTTATTATTTTTCCTATTAAGTCCTTTTGCCCAGAAAAATTTATAATGCGATTGGTCCGGGTTCGAGAACTCAGTTTTTCAGGATCGGTCTTGCTGACACCCTCCACCAACACTTCTTCGATACGACCTTCCAGGGTGCAATTAATTTCAGTGGCTATTTGATATTGGATTTTGTTCAGGCGGGCCAATCGCTGCCTTTTCTCATCAATGCTTAACTGGTCTTCCATCAGAGCGGCCCGAGTGCCGCTGCGAGCTGAATACATAAAGGTGAAAGCCGCATCAAAGTGTATCCTTTCGACCATATCCAGGGTATCCATATATTCTGCTTCAGTCTCACCCGGAAAGCCCACAATTAAATCGCTGGATATGGCAACTCCAGGGATATATTCTCTTATTCTATCCACAAGTTCCAGATAGTGTTCGCGGGTGTACCCCCGGTTCATTCGTTCCAGTATCCGGTTGCTGCCTGACTGCAATGGAACATGAATGTGTTCGCAGAGCTTCCCTCCTTCAGCCAGTACATATAAAAGCTTGTTGGAAACATCTTTGGGATGAGATGTCATGAACCGAACCCGCTCTATACCTTCAAGGTTATTGACCATCATCAACAAATCCGCAAAATCAACTTTTTCATCCAGCCCTCTGCCGTAGGAATTGACATTCTGCCCCAGCAGGGTTACCTCACGGTAGCCTGCGGCAGCCAGTTCTTTGATTTCTCTGATTATATCTTTGGGTAACCGGCTTCGTTCACGCCCTCTCGTAAAGGGAACAATACAATAGCTGCAGAAATTGTTGCAGCCATACATGATATTTACAAAAGCACTGAATCCAGGCTTGCGCAATGAAGGAAGCGGCTCAATAATAGTTCCTTCCTGCTCCCAAACCTGGAAAACCGGTTTTTGACTGGCTTTGCTCATATCTATGAGTTCGGGAAGTTCATGTACATTATGAGTGCCAAAGACCACATCGACCCCCATTTTTTTCAGACGCTGCCGAACCTCGGGAAGCTGGGCCATACATCCCCCAAAGGCAATGACCATTCCGGGTCTGGATTTTCTCCTTAGAGCCATAATTTCCCCGAGTTTCCCGTAAACTTTATTTTCAGCCGAGTGGCGAACACTGCAGGTATTAAAAACTATAAGGTCAGCCTCTTCCATTCCGGCATTTTCATAACCGGCGTTTTCCAGGAGCCCGGCTATGGTTTCTGAATCCCGGACATTCATCTGACAGCCGTAAGTCAAAATGTGATATTTGGGTGCTCCATTTTGCTCTGTATTCAATACTTTAAGCCTCCTCAGTAAATTATTATACCTCTTTTAAAGCAAAAATCTAAACTACGAGGCAAAACTACTTTATTACACAAAAAAGGGAAGCTTGCGCTTCCCTCAGACCGGGCAAAATAATCGAATCTCTGTGTTATTGCAAAAAGCCCGTAAAATCAAGGTACTCTGTACGGGGACGTGATCTTACTGCAAAGCAGAAGGTCCGTCGCCACACCTTAGAGCGTCACAATCACGGGCTTCTTGAAAGCCTTGCGCTTCACTTCTTTGCTTCGGTCTAACACTTATTTCCTGTATTATTTTGGTTTCCGCAAAACCGCCACCCGGTCCTTTATTGATTGCAAATGATCCTCGTCACACATCGAAGGATCTTTTAAGTCGTACCACTTACGGCAAGGCAGTTCTTCACATTGGCCACAGTTTGGATATTTTCTTTCCAAACTGCATTTATATAAAGGGCATATTTTATCTTCCTCCTCAAGATGAACCACCCAAAAAGGTTTTCCCTCCAATTTTACGCAGCCCTGGCATTCCTTTTCATATGAAGGACAGTCCGAACAAAGCAGGCCACATACTGTCATCATAATACAACACCCCCTGATTTTGTTTTTGCCTTATTCTCCAATAAGAAGCCAAAATGTCAGTTTTATTGATAAAGGGCCAAAATCTTTTGGGCCATTAGTTTTATGCTGTTCCTGACTTCTTCTGGAGATAAAACCTCGACTTTATCTCCAAAACTTAATAAAAACCCCAATAGCCAATCACTGCCCTGGCCGGGGAACGAGACTTTTATCCGGCCATCATCCAATGTTTCATAGTTTTCCGCATCAAATATATCACGGACTGCATATTTCAGCAGCGAATCAAAGACTGCTACCACCGGTTCGAGATGGGCATACTGGGCCTCGTCATCCCAGTTTATTTCATCCAGGGAAAAATCCCGCGCCTTAAAAAACTCATCACATAAGGACAATTCATAAATCCTTTTCAATTTAAAGAGGCGGAAATCCTGGCGGAGCAAACAAAAAGCATATAGATACCAGTTGGATTGTTTAAAGACAATTACCTGGGGTTCAACCCGGCGCCGGGTTATATTTTGACCGGTGATATAGAGAAACTCTATAATTTGCTGATTGCGTACGGCCTTTTTTATTTCCTCAATAATTGTTCCTAATTGGTCATACTTGTTCCATGGTGATAAATCTATTAACAGTTCCGGTCCGGAAGACAGCTTGCCGGACTCGGCGCTGAGACCGGAAAATTTATCTATCAACAAACGGGTTCGAACATCCGGACTGATGCTGTTGATTCCCTTTAAGCCGGTTATAACGCTAAGAATCTCCTCGCGGGAAAGGACGCTTTTATCCAGTTTAAAACCATCCATTATCGCAATCCCGCCGCCTCCCCCCGGATAGGTTACAATGGGAATGCCGGCCTGCCCAATAGCTTCAATATCACGGTAAATAGTTCTTAATGAAACTTCAAATTTATCCGCCAATTCCTGTGCTTTTACCTTTTGATGGTTTAAGAGATATATTATTATAGAAAGCAATCGATCAATCTTCAAAAAACTCACCACTTTCAACACACCGCTGCAACGAGACGAAAAACATATTTATAATCATGCCATTCGCTCCACTCAAGGCACAAAACGTAATGAAAAGATTTCTTTCAGCTTTTTGCCTCGTTTAAGCAACGGAAGGAACTGCGGAGCAGTTTCAACACACCGCTGCAACGAGACGGGGGGATTAGAACCGGCCGCTTGTTTTGTTAATATGAACCCGACCATATTAAAAGCAGAGGACATCTTTGCCTCGTTATAAAGCATTTTTTAGCAATCCGGACCGGCTCCCCATCTCCCAGGCATTGAGTCTTGAAATAACCCTACTTGACCGGAAATACAACTTTGGTCAACAACTCGGCTTCCGGTACATCCATCGGCGAGTTAAAATAAAACTCGTAGCAGATACCGACCGGTATATGTCCGTTGGCCTGCATCCATTCGGTCAGGGCATTGTAAAGAGGTTCCATCTGGGCATAGGGCCCTTTGTACATCGCTGATACCTGCTTCCCCGCCGGAATTTCCCCCGGTTTGATTTCGTTTTTACCTGGCAGTACCCGGGCTACTGGAAAACCCATTTCTACATCCAGATCTTCCATATCCATGTTGTAATAGGCAGCAAAAGCTGCATCCAATGGCTTCTCGCCTATTTCATTGAGGTAAGTAATAATGGAAGTGTACGCTTTGCCAAGTTCCTGCGGCAAGTTGCTTACAGAAGTTCTGGTTCTAACTGATAGAACCGGTTGAGGCCCCTGTTCACTTAGTTCAAATTTGTAATCCATGCAAATTGACCTCCTTTTTTACCTAATTCTAGCATGCTGAACCTGACATCAGTATGACATATTAAACAGCAGAAATAGCAAGTTATTTTTAAATTGTCATTTAAGGTCATATCTGAATTACAAAACTATCTTTTATATCGAATCTCAGGACAGATACTTGTTAAAATATCTGGTTTTATAGGAAATGATGTATTAAACTTATTTCCAGGTTAGCAAAAAGCATGAGAGGGGTAAAAAATGAAAAGGTTAGTTGTTGTTTTATTAACGGTTGTTTTTTCTTTAAGTATGCTGGGCTGCCAAAAGGAGCAAAAGGCTGCCAATACACCGGCACCGGCATCTCAAAAAACCATCACCATAGGCGTTATGCCTGATGTGGAATCCATACCATTCATCATTGCAGAGAAAAACGGGTACTTTGCCGCAGAAGGGGTTAAGGTAAAAATAGAGCATTTCAAGAGTGCCCAGGATAGAGACAGCGCTCTGCAAAGCGGGAAGCTGGATGGAGTAATAACTGATATTTTGGCCGTTGTTTTTAATAATGAGGGGGGCATTCAACTTAAAATATGCGCCAAGAACGATGGTAATGTTGAATTACTGGCCGGGAAAGACTCTCCCATTAATACGATTAAGGACCTCAAAGGTAAAAAGCTTGGTCTTTCAAGCAACACCATAATGGAATACACAGCAGATAGAATGCTGGAAGCCGGCGGATCTAAAACTGAAGAAATAGATAAGATAGCAATTCCCAAGCTGCCCACCCGTTTGGAAATGCTGGAGGGCGGCAAAATTGACGCCGCTATTCTTCCCGAACCGCTGGCGGGCCTGGCAGTTAAAAATGGTGCCAGAGTCCTTAGCAGTACCGATGAACTCCAAAACAAAGCTGGAGCCATAGCCTTTACTGCCAAAAGCATCAAGGAAAACCCGAATGAAGTTAAGGCAGTTTTCAAAGCCTACAACCAGGCCGTGGCTTACCTGGAGAAAGAACCGTCCGCCAGCTACATCGATTTCATTATTGAGTCCCAGAGTTTTCCTCCCACGATCAAAGATTCTCTGCAACTGCCACGGTATACTCCGGCGGAATTACCCAGTGAAAAAATCTTTAATGATGTGGTGCAATGGCTGCAGGCCAAGCAGCTTATAAAAGGAAGCTATGAATATAAAGATTTGGTGGATCAAGAAATATTGAGGTAAATCAGTGATAGCAATCAAAGATCTCAGTGTAAAATACTGGAGCCAGGATAAAGAAACCCTGGCTCTGGATAAACTCAGCATTAATATCTGCAAAGGGGATATTTACACCTTTATCGGCCCTTCCGGCTGTGGTAAATCGACTTTGCTGCATGTTCTATCCGGAATTCTGAAAGACTACCGCGGAACTGTGAGCATCGAAGGACGGGCGATCGATCCCCGAACCCAGCGTATCGGGCTGATCCTGCAAAACTATGGATTGCTGCCCTGGAAAAATGTCTTTCAGAACGCCATGCTGGGGCGAAAGATCAAAAACGGCTGCCAGGATACAGATGAGTACAGCAAATTTATTTTAAAACAGTTGGGAATCGATGCTTTGCTGGACCGGTATCCCCGGGAATTAAGCGGCGGACAACAGCAGCGTGTAGCTATTGCCCGTGCCTTTATTCTAAAACCGGATCTCCTGTTGATGGATGAACCCTTTTCTGCACTGGATGCAATTACCCGGGAGGAGTTGCAGGAATTATTCTTGAATATCTGGAAGCAGCACAGTGTTACAACTGTTTTTATTACCCATAGCATAGATGAAGCTCTTTACCTGGGAAGAAAAATTGTAGTATTATCCCCTTCACCGGGCAGAGTTTTGGAAATCGTGGAAAACCCGTGTTTTAATCTGGACAACCTGCGCTTTCGTGATGAATACTATGCCATGTCCATGAAATTGAGGAAAATAGTCAGTAAAGGATGATCAAAGTGCTGCCTAAAGAAAAATTGCAGGGTGCCTTATATAGTCTGGTAATAGTTGTTATCTTCTGGCAGCTGGCGGCTATGATATTAAATCTTCCTATTGTTCCGTCACCATGGGCGGTTTTTGTAAACATCATCGCAATATTTGCCAGTAAACTGCAGGTCCATGTTTTCTACAGCCTGGAGAGAATTATTGAAGGCATAGCTATCGCTATTCTGATTGGGGTGCCTCTGGGCTTCCTAATGGGATATTTCTCAAGATTGGACCGTGTCCTCTCCCCCCTGGTTTACTTTACTTACCCGGTCCCCAAGATTGCCCTGCTGCCGGTGGTAATGCTGCTGTTTGGCCTGGGTGAAGCTTCGAAATTAATTATGATAGTTTTAATCGTGGTATTTCAAATTATAATAACCTCCCGGGATGCGGTTAAAGCTATTCCGGAGGAGACCTTCCGCTCCCTTAAATCCCTGGGAGCCAGCAAAATCCAAATATTTAAGGAAATAATCCTCCCCGCTTCACTTGGCGAAGTTTTGACCGCAACCCGATTAGCCTTGGGAACCGCAGTATCCATCCTTTTCTTTACTGAAACTTTTGGCACTGAATATGGTATGGGTTATTTTATTATGGACTCCTGGATGCGGGTTAATTATCTGGATATGTACGCAGGCATAATAATTCTCAGCCTTATGGGTTTTTGCATATTCATGGCAATAGATATCGCTGAAAATTATTTTTGCTCCTGGCGCTAGGTCTCCAAGCGTCTGCTTAACTCCGACTATTTTTAAAACTAAAATGCACACCGGTGGGGCTGGTCGATGTGCATTAAAAACAACATATTAAATTGTTTACCTTAATACTATTGAATTTGAATTTGCTGGGCCTTTTCCGGCAGTGACTTTTTGGGGATAGTTACTTCCAAAATTCCATTTTCAAACTTGGCAACGATCCCTTCATTTTTTATATCGGCCAGATAGATGGAGCGCTGCATCGAGCCAAAACGTCTTTCACGGTGCAGATAGTTGTCTTTTTTCTCATCGATGTTTTCTTCCCTCTGAACACTAATGGTAAACTTCCCATCATTAAGGTCGATTTTAATCTCCTCTTTTTTAACTCCGGGGAGTTCGGCATCAAGTAAATATTCATTCTCATTTTCCCGGACATCGAGTTTAAAGCTTCCGTTTATCAAATTTCTTGACGATGGCTTCATATCAGTAAAAAAGTCGTCAAGCATGTTATAGAAATCTTCAAAACCCGTTGCTCTCATTATTGACCTGTTCCGGTTAAAAGGAATTAGTCCTGACATGATTAACGCCTCCTTAATCTGTAAATGTTGTTAGCACTCTCGCCCCGCGAGTGCTAATTTCATTTTAATTTGCATTTTTAGTTTGTCAAGAGATTATAAAAAAATTCTTTTAAAAAATTGTGAAAGTTGAAAATTCGCTATAACAATAATGGCATTTTAAAAATCAAAGAACCCCGGCTATTTTATTTTCTGGCAGGAAAATTTATCCGATTGTTGTATTCTAATAATAAAAAAGGTTTGGGGGTTGCATACTATGAAACTAAAAGATAAAGTAGCACTGGTTACCGGCGGAGGTACCGGGATTGGTCAGGAAGCTGCCCTGGCCCTGGCAGCACAGGGGGCCAGGGTTATGGTTCTGGGAAGGCGCAAGCAACCACTGAAGGAAACGGTAAGCAAAATCAAAAAAGCCGGTGGCGAAGCTCTGGCCTGCCCCACCGATGTGACCAAAGAGGCTGAAATCGAAAAAGCCGCGGAAATGTTAAAAAAACACTGGGGTGGCCTGGACATTTTAATCAACAATGCAGGTTCGGCTTTATTCAAGCCTTTTATGGAGACTACTTTGGAAGAATTTGATCAGATATATCGCATTGATTTACGCAGTGTTTTTGCGGTATCCCAGATCATGGCCCCTCTTTTGAAACTGGGTGAAGGAGGCAGCATAATAAATATTGCTTCCATTCTCGGGGTCCTGGGAAATGGCAATGCTGCTGCCTATTGCGCCATGAAAGGCGGAGTGGTGAATCTTACCCGGGCTATGGCCGCAGGTCTGGGACCGGAAATCCGGGTCAACTGCCTCTGTCCTTCCCATATAGTAACACCTATGATGCAGGAGGAAATGGACCGCCTGGCTGCCGCCGGCAAAATGGATAAGCTTAATAAGCTCTTTCCCATGAAGCGGGTGGGTTATCCGGAAGACATGGTAGGCAGCATTGTCTTCTTCGCCTCCGATGATTCCAAATGGCTGACTGGTAATATCTTTATGGTAGACGGCGGCTTGTCATGTTATGTATAGTGTTGTTACGAGCTTCCTGCCCATATTTTTTCTCATTATCATAAATAAGCTTTTGTTTAAATCTTTTATAATTTTCGGAGCATGACGTATTTATCCCCCCTTTTTTCAAGGTTATTGTTTTCTCAACATTTGCTATCAATAATTCTCATTTTTCTCTTCGGCCAAGAAGTTTCTCGTGGTGTTGTATTCTTCAGGTGCTTCTAGGAAAAGCTATTGGAAACAATTATGCTTAAGAGGAGGCTGGCTATGAAACATAATCCAGATGACCGAAGGGACAATGTTGATCGAATTCAAAACAATATTGACAACACAATCAAGAATATGGAGATTGCTGATGAAATAATTGCCTCAACTGAAGACTCCAAAAAGAAAAAGTCGTTAAGAAAAAAGAACCGGAGACGGGAAGACGCTCTGGAAGGCATGATAAACGAAATCAAAGATGAAGCCGATGCCAGGGAGAATAAATACAAGTAGAGCTTTCTTTAAAACAAATTTATAGTAAAACAACAAGACAAGGGGATTCAAATATGTGTCCCCTTGTCCTATCATTTGCTTTAAGACCCCGCCGCCTGTTTTGTTAATAAGAACCCGGCCACTTAAATAAGAGGGAGATATCTCTTCGCCTCGTTATAAGATTGCGTATTGCTGTTCAACAGGATTATTATGGATTTGTTTCTTCCGAACTGAAATCTGACAGCGAACCATTTCCATTTCCTCATTACTCAGTCTTTTTACTATACTTACTTCATTGGTTTTTTGCAGATCTATCTCAAAGGTGGGATGTATCAGATTGTAATTATTGTCACACACCACTTGTACCTTTGGTCGGGTGGAATTGATCCTGGTAGCGGATGTCACCAGAGCAATATGTCCGGTATTCAGGCTTATCAAACTACCAACCGGATACATAGCTATATTGCTGGCGAAAGCATCCAGGATTTCCTGATCAAAGTAAGTGTTAGCCAGTTTTTTAACAATTATCAAACCATCAGTGGTAGAATAACCCTTGCGGAAGGGACGATCCGAGACAACCGCATCAAATGTATCGGCAATTGATGTTATTAGGGCATATTCCAGTATGCTTTTTCTGTCCAACTGCCGGGGATAGCCGGTCCCATCAACCTTCTCATGATGTTGATAGGCAATATGGGATGCTTTGGTGGGCATTTCCCGGAAGGTCCTCAATATATTGAATCCGATTTCCGGATGATTTTTCACCTGTTCAATTTCGCTTGGACTCAGTCCTCCTGCTTTATTTACAATACTGGGGTCCACCATAATCATACCTATATCATGCAGCAAGGCCCCAAGTCCCAGATCCATAAGCTTTGATTCATTATATCCCATAGTCAATCCGGTCATCATCGATAAAATAGCAACATTAAGAGAATGCATCAGCAAATAGTCGTCATGGGACCGGATATCGTCCAAATGAATAAGTGTGTTGTGATTGCTGATAACATTGTCCAGTAATAAGGAAATAACACTTCTTAAGCTTTTAATATCCAGAGCTTTTTTTGCCGAAAATTGCTGCAAGGAAAGATTTAATGTATTTGATACGGCAGAGCGAACCTGCCGGGAAACTACCTCAGGAATATCAATATCTGATAGTCCGTCTTTAATATAGACAGACTGCAGCCCCAATAGATGAAGCCTTTTTATATATGCATCAGAAAGCCCGGTATTTTCCATTAATAATGCCCTGCCATCGGAACCAATGACCGTTCTTGCAACTACCATACCTGCTTCAAGTTCATCAATCAAAACCCTTTTCATCAAAATCCCCCTCAAACAATACCGCAAAAACAAGCTTTAATTGTAGTGTTTGGCTATTCAACAATAGGTCCTAAATGGAGGACCTATGAACAAACAAAACGTCCTTCTCGCATAAACTTTAATACCGCCGCCTGCTTTATCCCGGTTTGCGTAACCACATCGATAACATTTACTCCGGGATTATCTCTAATGAAGCGGCGAATGATACTGTACTCCTCTTCAACAAGATTGGTACATTCGGGACAAACCCGATGCCTTTCCGAATAGGAAAAAAGTCTGTTACACCTGGGACAATTACGGATTTCTTTCATTAGACCTCACCCCTTCTTATTAGCTAATCAAATACTGCCAAAAACTGTCCGTAACTATTAAAAACTGTGTAGTCTTCCTACTTTATGACCAGGTTCGACATTTAATGATATTATAATAACGCATATTTTTTATAAAAACACCGGCCTTTAGTCCTATATTTAATGGGCCTTTGTGTTCAATTTATGGTGGGCCGGCCTATTCGGCAACTCAGATATATTTACTATATGACCTCATGAAAATCCGGACATTACTATAGAAATGAATACAAATCCAATTTACTGGGTAATTTATTGAAGAAGTATATTAGTGGAGGTAAAAGCATGAAACATTTAAAGGCTATTCTTTATAAGTTCTTGATCGTACTGCTTGTACTGGAAATTGTGCTTGGTCTTTTGACGAATCTGAATTTCGCACAACTCTTATCAATAAGTGTAACTGTAACTTTACTCGCTTATATTTTCGGAGATATGATGATACTGCCGGTCTCGAACGATACCATAGCTACCCTGTTCAATATTGGTTTAGCGTGGGCGACCGTATATTTGTTCAGCTATATATATCGGGGTGTAGCGATATCGATAACTGATGCTTTTTTGGCAGCAGCAGTCCTGGGGATCGGTGAATGGTTTTTCCATAAATATATTGCATCCAGCGTTCTTCCTAAGTAGATACTGCAGGTCATAAAAGAAAGCAGCCTTGAAGCTGCTTTTAACCTGTCAATAAAGCAAGTATGTTGGCAGAGCGAGCAAAAAATGTTATAAGGAAGTATGTTAATTAATAATTCCTATTAATTATTACATCCCGTGCCTGAAGGTAATTATATAGTACAATCGCGGCTTGATATCTGCTAATAAATATGCTTTGCCCGGATAATCCCTTAGCTGACATGATGTCGTTCAATATTTTTCTTCCTTTCTCATAATCGCATATTATTCCTTTCTTCTTCAGGGCTCTGACCATAATGGCGGTTATCTCATCCTTTTTCATATAATTGTCGGGTGCAAATCGGCTTTCGGCAGTTCCCAACATTAGTTCTTCTTTAGCTACCGCTCCAATAAAACCCTCAGCCCAATCATACGTTACATCATTAAACTTTTCACGGGCATAGTTTTTATCTTCATTTAAACCCAGAGCTCTACAGAGCATTACCGAAAACTCAGCCCTGGTCAATTGGTCGGCAGGACGCATCAAATGATTGCCGTTTCCCGACAAAATGAACCTGTCTGCGAGACTTTCAACCGCCTCTTTTTGTTCATATTGATCAAGATCTTCAAATTTGGATTTTTCAATTTGTTTTCCAGCGGTAAGGCATTCAATCCACTGTTTGCCGTTAGCCCGCTTAATACTGAGCTCATTGACTACTACACTGCGGGTTCTTATAATATTGGCTTTGGTGGCGCCGGTATCGAATTTGGCGAATGACCCCAAATCGCTTATTACATAATACTTTTCCTGGTACTTGCCAAGATAAATCATCACATGCCCGGGAAAAAGCAGAAGTGAGCCGGGAGCCAGCTTGTCAAGCAAATTATGGCGGTTCTCAATATCCAAGTTATCAAAGCTGGCGGTTTTGCATGGAACCTTGACCTGTGATTCGGTATTGCGCGGAAGGTTTATACCAAAACAACGATATACTTCCACCACCAGTTGGGAACAGTCTCTTGAATTAAGCATCCCTCCCCATCCATATCTGTCACCATGCATTTTAAAAACCTGTTTTAGGATATTGGCACGGTTATAGGGTAAAAAGCCGCAGCTTACATCCCTGGAAACCGGTATTAATGCCAGCTTGTAAATCAGTTCACCGGTGCTGCCGCGAGTAGGGATTTTTACCACATAATTGTCGTAAAGCGCTCTTTCGTTTATAGATTGGGGAAGCTCGGAGGAATTGGCAAATTCAAGGATAGAGCCCATTGCAAGCTCCAGTTCCGATATTTCAGGAGCATAGGGATCCGGCTCCAGCTTTATTTTATTACCGGTAACCACCATAAAATCGGAATAATTCCGGTTCTTTAACCAGGTATCTTTATCGGGGCTCAATGCAATATCATTGACTAAAGCCCATCCGGAGCAGTTTTGCATCATTATGTAAAGCCATTGCGAATCAGCACTCCGGTGCAGAACCAGAACCGGTTCGTTTATTAATATCCCCGAATTTTGAAACTCATCATAGGCAAGATCGTCAGGATCGTCGCTTACAATATCTGCGGTGGGAAATATTTTAAGATTGGTGCGCCTAACTGTAAAACCATAACGAACCGGATTGTTCTCAGCAATCCCTTTCAGGTTTAAGTTTTCTATAAGCCTATCCCAATACTCCTTGGAGAGTGGCTTTCCATCCACATAGTAATCAGAATCAGGACACTTTTGGTCCACCATCTTGCTAAGCTGGGATTTGGAATAACTAGCTGGCAGAGTACTAAGATCGCAGACATAAGTATTAGATTTTTCTGTTATTTCTTTATTAAGACTCGATATTTCAGTTTGTGACATGATGATTTCATTGGGAGCACTTATCTGGTTGATCCAAAATTGGGCGTTTAGCATGGGATCTGTTACATTATCCATCTTTTTTATATTTTCAGCCCAAGCGAAACTTGATGATTGGATTAAAAGAAACCCTATCAGCAAGCAAACCATAAACTTCTTCATAGAGATAGTCCTCCCACATTATAAAATAAATCCCATTCAATTTTTAATTATAGCATAGAGTTCCTTTTATCATGCCTTCACTTTAAGCGCAACCCTGGTGCCGCATCCCGGAGTGCTTTCTATTTCAATATCTGTACCATAAAAATATTTAAAGCTTTCTATTTTTACTATATTCTTTCAATACAAGCCCTTAAAATCCTCTGCATTTACCCAAACATGTTTGGACAGGAGATCAGTTCTAACGTAACAAGGCATACTTGTCCTCCCTATTTCCAAGCAATTGCATTCTCATCGCCAGCTATTATGTCTGATCCCTCATTTTTATAATAGAAAAAAGATACCCAGAATAATATACCCGGCACCCAAACATTTCCACGCTGTAATCGGCTCACCTAAAAATAGTGCGGCACAAAGCATAGTTACCAGGGGTGAGGCTGCCATTATCATAGATACAAGAGAAACATTACCACCCTTGATGGCTGCAAAATATGCCAGATCTCCGACCACGGTAGCCAGTATCGCTTCTACCGCAATCAAAATTGATTGTTGAAAAGTTATTTGCCTGAATTGCGTAATTCCACCGCTTACTCCCATCCAGGTGCTGACCAGAATCACAGCAATTATCGTCCTTAAGACCAAACCGGTTGCCGGATTAACATTCTGTAAACCTAGTTTAGCGAATATGGGTGCAATTCCCCAGCATATCATCCCTAACAAGGCCAGCCATATTACCATTTATATACGACCTTTCATTTTGAAAAAGCAGAATATTTTCTGCTAAGAAATATTTTAAGAAACTTACTATTGATTATAAGTTCACAACCTTGGTCAGAATTTACTTGCCAAATGGCCGAAGCTTGGTTCTATTTTTGAATCATTCCAATAATTCCGTACACGACTGCACCTTTTTATGCCATTTTTAATAACATTCGGCTGTTTATGCGTTTTGATAGTAGAACAAAATACTCATATGTATATTAAAACGAGAAAAGTGAGGACTTAAATTGTATATTCGGTATATTAAGATTGGATTGGCTTCTTTACTCATTTTATTATTAGGAACAACAAATCATGCTATATATGCGAGGAGTTTGTCGGATCATTCCCGAATTAATTTGGATTTCCTGCCCTATGCTTCATCAACAGACAAAATATTTTATTCAACCCCGTCTGCTTCAAGCTCAGTTACTATACTTCCCTGGGAAAATGACCCGGACTTTTTGAAAGCTGTAGCAGAGAATAAAGCCAATAAACAGTTAGCAAACTACTGTACCGTATTAAAGGATCCCTTGTCCGGAGAAGAAACCAATGTTCACATTGCTGCCCGCTTATTGAAAGGAACAGTTGTAGAACCAGGTAAAATATTTTCTCAAAACACCAGAATTGGACCCTACAGCCAGTACAAAGGATTTCAGCCCGGACCCGTTTACATTGGTTATCAGCTAAAAACTACTGTTGGCGGCGGTGTCTGTAAAATCGCCTCCACTCTATATAATGTTACAGTTTTGTCGAATTTGCCGGTTATTGAACGGTACGCCCACAGCATGCCGGTTCCCTATGTACCACTCGGGCAAGATGCAACAGTTTGTTATGGAGTCAAGGATTTCAAATTTTCAAACAATACACCGTACCCGATTTTAATTTGGGCCGAAGGTATTGAAAACCGCCTTTATATCGCCTTCTATGGTCAGACGACACCACCTAAGGTTACATGGCACCACGAAATGGTAAAACAAATCAAAACCCACAACATTTACAGGAATAATTATTCTGTTGAGGCTGGAAAAGAAAAAATAGTTTTAAAAGGAATGGACGGTGCAGTAATACGGTCATGGCTGACCATTGAAGATCCTAAGCAGGGTAAAATCACCAAAAGACTTGGTAAAGACTATTATAATCCAATGCCATCGATTGTTGAAAAAGGTATGATGAAGTCCGTTTCTCCTCCACCTCGATAAATTAGGTCATTTTATCTCAACACCTCATCTTATCCATCAAACTTTGAATATTTCCGAAATATGCACACTTTACTCCCCTTATTCATACGATGCATCATGGCAAATTGTCATGAGCATAAAAGGCACAAAGGGGTTTTAAGAAGAATATGGACCAGAAAAAAGCACCTTTGCTAGATGCTTTGAGAAGTTATGTTGAAGAAGCTGTAATCCCTTTCCATGTTCCAGGCCACAAGCATGGCCGGGGCAATCTCGAATTACGCAAATATATTGGCTCAAATGTGCTTAAAATGGATGTCAACGGGATGAAGGAGCTGGACTATATCGGAAATCCCTCCGGGGTTATTGCAGAGGCCCAGTATCTTTGTGCAGAGGCTTTTGGAGCGGAATATGCATATTTTCTCGTAAATGGCACCTCTTCCGGGGTTCAGGCAATGATTATGAGCGCATGCAATCCCGGCAATGAAATAATTATTCCGCGCAATGCTCATAAATCAACAATTGGTGCAATCATCCTGAGCGGCGCAATCCCTGTTTATGTACAACCCCAGGTCAACAAAACACTGGGAATTGCTACCGGGGTTAGTGCAGAAAGTATTCAAAAGGCAATTGAAGAGCATCCTCAGGCCAAAGCGGTATTCATTATCAATCCTTCTTATTATGGAATTCATTCAGATTTAAAAGCTGTTGTAGAGATTTCCCATATGGCCAATATGACGGTACTGGCTGATGAAGCCCATGGGGCCCATTTATATTTTCACCCTGATTTTGCCTTAAATGCTATAGAGGCAGGCGCCGATATGAGTGCAGTAAGTATGCACAAGACTGGTGGTTCCATGACCCAGTCATCGGTGCTGCTGCACCAGGGTAACAGAATTTCCGCAAATCGAGTAAAACAAGTTTTGCAATTGAGTTATACTTCCAGCGCTTCCTATGTACTTATGTTATCTATCGATCTTGCCCGTAAACAGCTGGCCACCAGAGGACAGTTGCTTTTAAACAAAACGCTGGCCTTGGCAAGACAGGCGCGCCAGGAATTAAATGAAATTGATGGCATCTACGCTTTTGGCAGAGAACTGATTGGTTCTCCCGGATGCGCTGATTTTGATGAAACCAAACTAAGCATTCATGTAAGAAAACTTGGATTAACCGGTTACCAGATCGAAAGAATTCTCCGTGAGCGCTATAAAATTCAAGTCGAGTTTTCGGACATCTATAATGCTTTAGCAATTGTAAGCCTTGGTGATCGGAGAGAAAACTTGCGAAAATTAGTAACTGCCTTCCGGGAGATCGCTGGTGAGAGAGAAGCCAAAGCTGCGTCCAAATGGTTCAATATTCCATTCTGCCCGGAAATGATCGTTACACCGCGTGATGCTTTTTACAGCCCTAAAAGAATTGTTCCCCTCGAATTATCAATGGGTGAAATATCAGGTGAAATGATCATGGCCTATCCGCCGGGAATCCCGGTAATTTGCATGGGGGAAAGAATTACCCGGGAAATTATCGAATATATCCAATTGTTAAAGGCTGAAGGGTGTGAACTCCAAGGAGCTACCGATGCATGCATCAATCACATAAAAGTATTGGGCGCAGCCTTGCTACAACCGTCCGCGCCAAAATCCGTTTCTCAATCCCTGCCTACTTTTCAGGAAATTCCTGTGTATTTATCTCCCTAGCTACGGATAATAATTTTGATGGCATTAGATCAATTCGGGAAATGGATGGTGAATAAATATGTTCGGGAAGCATTTTTTCCGGTTTTCACTTATAACATGCTTATTTATTGTATCCTTAATCATAACCTCATGCGGGACAACCTCACCTAATCGAAAAATTCCGGAAGGTCCGCAACAAACTAAAACGGATAAGCAGGAATCTTCATCCAGCAGCAACAAGCCTGCAAATAGCAAACAAGAAATCTCTTCCGGTAAGGTTGATGAGGTTCCTTGGGCAAATGATAATAACTTTAAAAAAGCCCAGCAAAAAAACCAGACTTTTAAGCAGATGGCAGCTTTTCGTACGGTTTTAATTGATCCCCTGCCGGGTGAAGAAGAAAATGTTCATTTGGCAGCTGGATTACTTGCTGGAACCGTTGTTCAGCCGGGTGAGGTTTTTTCTCAGAATGCAGCTATAGGGCCTTATTCAAAAGCTCGAGGCTTTAAGGAAGGCCCAGTTTATATCGGCACCCAACTAAGCAAAACCATCGGGGGCGGTGTATGCAAGATTGCATCCACCCTATATAATGTTGTGGTTCTCTGTGACTTGCAAGTAGTGGAGCGCCATGCTCATGGGATGCCAGTTCCCTATGTACCTTATGGACAAGATGCAACTGTCTCTTATGGCTCCAAAGACTTTAAATTTGCAAATAATACTTCAGTACCCATTCTCATATGGTCACAAGGAATTGGTAATACACTATATATTGCTTTTTACAGCCGACAGGCAGCCCCCCAGGTGGAATGGCACCATAAGTTTTCCAACCGGCAACCGGCCGGTCGAGTTTATCAGGCCAACCAGAATTTACCGGCGGGGGCGGAACGTGTAGTGGAAAAAGGCATGGATGGCGGAGTAATAGATTCCTGGGTTACCGTTTATGAACTAAACGGCACCACCCGGAGTAAAGCACTGGGTCAAAGCAATTATTTACCAATGCCAGAAATCGTGGAGCGAAAGATATAGGTGCGGAATCATTTTATTAGAGATATTTTTAGGATTAGAGGATACCTAACCCGTATGATTTTAAAAGCATTATAATATTAAGGTTTTGTTAATTTTTTACGTTAGCATTGGTACAGGCGGTGCAGAGCCTGGAAAGTAAAATCGGACTTGAGTATGTGCAAAATAGCCTTCCCAAGTCCGCAATTATCGTTAATCAGTAATGATTAATGCGTATTTATCTTTCAGTCTGCGCTGCCACCAAACTGATGGCGCCATATTTTTCCCTCAAGCGTGGCTTTTCTATTTTGCCGGTCGGATTACGCGGGACTTTATCAAAAATAATCTTGCGCGGGCGTTTATAACGCGGCATTACAGCACAGAATTCTTGTATTCCTTCTTCAGTGCAATTACATCCCGGTTTTAATTCTATGATCGCCGCCGCTATTTCCCCGAGACGGTTGTCGGCCAAACCAATCACAGCCACATCCTTGATTGCCGTATGGGCCCGAAGAAAGTCTTCAATTTGCACCGGATATAGATTCTCTCCTCCGCTGATGATAACATCCTTTTTCCGGTCCACCAGATAAATGAAACCGTCTTCATCCATCCTGGCCATATCCCCGGTGAACAGCCATCCATCCCGAAGTACGGCAGCGGTTGATTCGGGGTCGTTATAATAACATTTCATAACCCCCGGGCCTTTTACCGCCAACTCTCCGACCTGTCCCTGAATTACTGGACTGCCATTCTCGTCGGCAATCTTGACTTCCCAGTTGTAACCGGGTATTCCGATAGCTCCTACTTTATGAATATTTTCAACTCCCAAATGGACGCATCCGGGGCCGATAGATTCACTCAGGCCATAGTTGGTGTCATAGAGATGGTCCGGAAAATGTTTTTTCCAGCGATTAATCAAGCTGGGCGGAACCGGCTGCGCCCCAATATGCATTAACCTCCATTGGGAAAGCTCATAATCTTCAAGGTTCACAGCTCCACTTTCAATTGCATCCAGAATGTCCTGAGCCCACGGAACCAAAAGCCACACAATGGTAATTTTCTCCTCCGAGACAGCCTTAAGAATCCATTCGGGTTTAACCCCCCGCAACAAGACGGCTTTGCTGCCCGCTAAAAGACTGCCAAACCAGTGCATCTTGGCACCGGTATGGTATAGAGGCGGAATACACAAAAAATTATCTTCCCGGCTTTGACCATGGTGATTATTTTCCGTATACGTTGCCGTCATCAGGCTTTGGTGAGTATGTAAAATTGCTTTGGGAAACCCGGTAGTCCCTGAAGAAAAATATATGGCTGCATCATCTTCATCAGTAATATTAATCCGGGGATCTTCTGAAGAACAATTGGCGGTAAGGCGGTCATAGTTTTCAGCAAAGCTTGGACGATTTTCTCCCGCAAAAAAGAGGGTCTTTACCTTGGGTATCTGATTATAAATCGATTCCAAGCGGCCGATAAATTCCGGTCCGAAAATTAAAGCGATGGTATCGGATAAATCCAAACAATATTTGATTTCTTCAGCGGTATAGCGAAAGTTTAATGGGACAGCGATAGCTCCGGCTTTTAAAATTCCGAAATAAATAGGCAGCCATTCCAGGCAGTTCATCAGAAGAATAGCCACCTTATCCCCTTTTTTTATTCCCCTTTTAATTAATAGATTAGCCAGTCGATTGGCTTTCTCGTCAAAAACCCGCCAGGTCATTTCTCTTCTATATTCTCCGGCAGGATTGTTTTCGATCAGTTCATACTCCAGCCAGGTGACGTTGTGGCTTTCCTGGAGATCCATATTGATCTCGGTCAGGCATATCTCCTGTCCATACAACTCGGCATTGCGCGACAATATATCTGTTATAGGCATTTTTCTATCCTCCCATTCTACGATAAAAAAATTGTTTATTATTTATAAAATACCGTACTACGCCAAAAATCAGCGAAACACTAAAATATATTATAGAATTATGAAATCAGTTAATCAACGCATATATTTAAGATACTGCCCGGTTTCTGAAAATAAATGCCTTGTCAAGAAAACGGCGTTATTCTTACAAGGCATATTTTTATTCATTCAATTTACCGGCAGAGGGAGGGGGTTAATACTCAACCTTCCGACTATAAAGCTGGTGGGCTGCCAGTATGAGCCGCTGGGCTGAATCGGTACGCAAATATTCGGGATTGAGGTCTTTTAACCGCACCCTATCTAATCCATCGGCATCCTTAAAGGCGTCATATAATCTTAAAGTTCTCTCCACATTTATAAGAGCGTAACGGTTTATCTTCTTATATGCGCTCTGATCAGGAATAGCATGGTTCTGAACCAAAAACCTTAGAATCTCATTCTCATGAAAATCATCTAATTTTAATAATTGCTCATTAATGAGCTTACTGTAACTGGCCAGTCCATGGTCAGGATCATAACCGTCGTTTTTTCGGCCGATATCATGGTAGATGGATGCAAAACCCAGAATGGCTTGGTCCTTCTCGCTAAAGTTCTCCAGGAAACAAATAATCAAGCTTAACAGCAACACTCTTTTAGTATGACCTAAAGCATGAATTCCCTGAGGGTTATGGAACCAAGCGTTATTTATCATACTAGAGTATAAAGTATATTTTTCAATTATTTCACCTTTCGTCAATTCATCATCGAAGTCCAGCAAGTTGATTAATTCCATCGCTTCAACCTGCTCGACACCAGATACTTTAACTTTTATCTCTTTTTTGAATCTATCATTATCGAAAGAAATAATGTTGTTGTGGTGTATCTTGCCCTGGCAGATGGTTGGCCGCGGTTCTAACGGCAGGGCGTTGATAATTGCTATATTAACATCCGTACTCCAGGATGATACTTTATCAGGTAAACTCATTTCCTCATCCTTAATTCGATACACCCGTACATAACCTTCGGTATCAGCCACTGGACGTGAATCGCTTACTCCCTTGTACTTCGATACCTTCTTAATAAACTCCTCGGTAAAAACGTCGTGGCTGTTTTCGTTATACCTCCATACTTTCTCGAATAAACGGTATTTATCCTGGTCGGGTATGAAATTGAAAACTTCCATGAATAAATCTGGCACCAGTCTCCGGTCAACTAGAGACAAAAACCTGTCAAAATCCCGATTTGCGACACTTTCATTTATATCCTTCTCCAGTCTAACGATTAGAATCTTTATTTCACCTATTTTTTGATCAATACCCGCAAAATCCAACAATACCGAACCTCGATAATAAGAATAAGGGGCTTCTGCATCTACGGGGTTAAAATAAAAGTCGTCGTCCTTTAAACCTTCAGTTGCTATTTGATCACGTAAAGGAGCAAAAGCGAACCCCTTAGGTTTATAAGGGCTGTCTTCCAATTCGCTTAGGGGAATTAAAAGATTTCTCGCTATGAAATCATCCCCGTATTTATCATTCATAAGCACCATCCTTAAAAATTCATTACTTATGTTTACCACAAATCCGGAATATATAACGAGGCGAAAAGATGTCCCCCGCTTCTTTAAGCGGTCGGATTCTTATTAACAACACAGGCGCCAGGTTCCAATCCCCTGCCTCGTTGCAGCGGTGTGTTCAAACTGCTCCGCAGTTTGCGCTGATGCTTAAACGAGGCGAAAAGATGTCCCCCGCTTCTTTAAGCGGTCGGATTCTTATTAACAACACAGGCGCCGGGTTCCAATCCCCTGCCTCGTTGCAGCGGTGTGTTCAAACTGCGGAGCAGTTTCTTACGATGTTTAAATTATAACTCAACTTGTTTCATATCGGCTGGATCTTATCCAACTATTGGAATCCATAAATTTTATATAAGTTAGGGCAGACGAAGAATCATGAAATAGAGATTTGCCCAAAAGTATACCCCCTTAAATTTCAAGGGGGTCGAGATTTTTTTCGAGCAGCAATGGTTCTAACAACAAGACCTGTCAATCTCGTTTTATCTCTTTTGCTGACCGTTAAACTTGATAGACTTACTATATTAAACAATCTCTAAAAATTAAACTCGTTTTCCCAATCAAAATCTCCTGATTCTTCAATACTGTTGGGCCAGTGACGGCACCATCCCGGAACCCCGGGCGATTCCACCCTGTCAAAGCTTGGTGTATAAGGTTTCAAATCGATAACCGGAGTATTGTCATAGGCGTCAATGTAAGCTATTCCTATGATGCCTTTTTCCAAGTCAATATATAAGATCTGCGTGGTAGTCAGAGCGACGGGATTAGGTCTGACCGGTGATCGGGTAGCAAAAACCCCCATGGTTGATGGACCATTTTTGTAGGGAGCAGAAACTTCCAAAATACTTCTGGCATCTTCGTTGTTGCAATCGTTAAGCCACCATATTACATTTACATGACTAAATCCATCCAATTCTTTCAGCGCAGGGGAATACTTCTTAGCAACTTCAATCAACATGCCTTCCTGAGTTATTCTTACTTTACCTATGGGGTTTACAATAAATTGCTCCATGTCCAAACCTCCTTGTAATTAGTCAGCACGTGCAAATTGACTGTAAACCCTGCCACCATGTGAGAGTCAATACCTTTTAAATCCCATTTTCAAATCTTATCAAGAAACAGTTTTTCAACAGGTATCTGAATTTCAGTGAGGTACTTGTTTACTTCCTTTTCATTCCACGGTCCTCTATGACATATCTGCCGGTTGTGTCCAACCATTCTGTATTGGCTGTGTTTCGTCAGCCAATGCGCTAGAGCCTCATACCCTATAGCTATATTTTCGTATGGGCCATAGACCATGGCGCAGGCCATATTGTCAACTTTTTCGGTATCTCTATATATAACTCCATTCTTGCTATGCCCTTTTTGATTAACAACCACACATACCTCAACATCCACGTCTGCGTCCTTATGTTCCACATCATGATAAATAGCCAGCGCATGATTATTGGGTGGTATATCCAAGCATTCTCGTTCTATATAGTCCTCTAGTTCTTGCCATAACACTCCTTCGGCAAAGTAATTGGGAATGATTTTACGAAGGGATAGTACCTGATAGGCAGGGATGCTTTTCAGCGTAACATTATAATTAATCGAAAATTTTTCTTCTGCCATATCACGTATGGCAATATCAATTTTCTTAATTCTGGCTTGCTCTGTCGCGATGAGGGATTCAATTTCCTGCTGTTTCTTTTTTAGCTGCCTGCTTATAAATGCTTGGCCCCAATGATCGAGGGCAACTGCGATTTGGGCAACATTAAAGCCTACATCCCTTAAAAAAATAATTTTATGTAAAGTTGGAATCTGTTCTACCGAATACAAGCGATAACCCGTATTTTTATCTATACTGGCCGGCTTTAATACCCCGGTCTCGTCATAGTAGCGCAGCATCCGAATAGAAACCCGGGTCAGTTTTGAAAACTCCCCTATCTTGAACATTACTTAATACCCCGTTCTCTGCCCATCAATAGTAAATCATTTATTTAAACGATTGAAAGAACTCTTTTAAATCCGATTTTGTTTCGTTACTAAGGTAATGCCATCTAACACCTTGAATTGCACCCTCCAACCCGCAAAGAGAGCTAAAGCACGTATCACCCTCAAGTAAGCGCAGCCTGGTAAAAGCTTCTTTGCTTCCCATCTTCATAAATTCGTCCACATTGTAAACTTCCACCGCATTGAGTCGTTTTTCCATTACCTTACCGATATTAGGTAGTTCACTTAAGCGCATATCTATTACTCCTGCTCTTTAATTTTCGGCCGGTCAATCTGCCATTTTTATCCTATCATGGGATTGGCTTGATGACAACAAAAAAACGAGGGCTGAATTAGCCCCCGTTCCAAACAGGACTATGTTTGGGTTCCTCCACTGCGCTTCTTAAAATCGGCATCCTTTTTTGCATAATCCTCGTGAGGATGCCGGTTAGGAATGCCTTCCAGCGCACCCGGGTCAGGCTTCATGTTGTTCTTGGCCGAGTTTTTAGCTTTTTTCATTAAACTCATCACCTCCCAAAAAAGTCCTACTTTATTTTGCCCCGTCGACTTATTTTGTAGTCGATTATTTATATCAGTAAATAAAGGGCCGAAATTTGATTTAATTAATTGAAACCTGACGGGCAAAATGTTTAATGCCGGAGCAGGTTCTCAACAATGTGAGATCTTGCTCCGGCACCTCAAGTTTACTGCATAATGCTCCACTGTTATTAACTGTTATTTCAAGTTGATGGTCCAATTTCCGTTCATTTCAAAATACGGCCGGGATATATCCAGATCAGCCGCATCTATATCCTTATTAAACTCAAGTGTCATAATAGCTGTGTCACCGTTAAATTCGGAATCGAACTTTTTAATTCCCTCGCTATATATTGAGAAGGATCTGATCTTGACAAATTTTTGGTTTCCCGTGTTTAGTTGCATCACCAGCTTTACCGATCTTGGAGAAAGCCGCGTAACGCTCTTTACCACTGCCTTCTGAGCAAATAAATCAACTTCGCGGTTGAGGCTTTCCTCGCCGTTCTTCGGAATGTTGATGCTAAAACTATCAACCTTTTTTTCATAACACGCCTGAAGCGCAGGTATATTAACGGTAAGACTTGTATCTTTGGAGGCTCCGGTTGTGAAGGTAGTAATGGGCATTGCATTGGCATCCTGGGGTTTTTCAAGTTTATATTTCTTGCCCTTTTCATCCGTTGCATAAATGTCTCCGACTTTTAGCGCGGTGCCGTGAGCCATTACGCCGTCCTTACCCAGGTCTTCTACCGTATACTTGAATATTTTATTAGTCGACTCGCCAAAGGCCTCGAGCTTCATATCCTGGTTTTTAAAGGAAGCAATCAACTGGACCGCCCGCTTGCCGTCTTTCTCGATGCTGTTCGCCCCCACCGCAACCAAATCAATCTTGTTTGAATTTGGCCCACTTGCTGTCAGCTTTTGGGTTCCATCAAGGCTTTTAGCTTCCGCTAAAGCCATGGTATAGGTTTTACCGCCGAGCAGCAGGTCATACTCCCTGGTTGGTTGGAATTTGTTGTACTTTTCTTTTTCGTTCATCAGAAGCAAGAGGTATCTTTTATCTCCATCCATGGAAAATCCTCCTGAGGTATATTCGATACCGGAGTCATTTTTTGGCACAACTTTTATACCGCAAATAGCTTCCTCGCTCAGGTCCGATGTCAATTTCATCTCCATCCGGTCGGAAGCTACTATAAAGCTGTTAATCGTAGTTTTGTCATCCAGCTTCAGGCTCTCGGGAAGATAATAGGCCTTGCCGTCAACCATAGTCGAATACACCGGGGTCTTATTAAAAAAGGCTTTTATCGTCTCAGATATCTCATCGGCATATACCACATTTAGGCAAACAAAACAGGCGCATACCGCCGCCGCGTACGCCAGGCGCCTTTTAGGATTCGTTTTTTTATTATGCCGGTCAAGTTTCTGAACTGCTTTTCTTTTGATCGATTCCATATCGAAATCAACTCCTTCCATAAGCTTATCAATCTCCTTTTCCGCCCTATCATCATCGAGCAGGCTCAACATTAAGATAATTTTGTCTTCACTCATATTTCAAACCCTCCTTTATGACCTTTCTTCCCCTTAACAGCCGGTTGTCTATGGCAGTCCTGGAGAGATTGAAAGCCCTGGCCAAATCATTGATCTTTTCGCCTCGAAAAAATCTTCTGACAAATATCTCCCGATCGGTTTCTGCAAAGGTGTTGATGATATCCATCACCTGTTCCTGCTCCTGTCTGAATACAACCTGCCTTTCCAGGCTGTTATCATCCTCAACCTGGATATTCGCAATGTCCACGATAATGCCTGGGCTCTTTTTCCGTTTATAGGACAGTGCTTTGTACTTGGTCAGAACCAGCAGCCAGGTTCTGAAGCTCCCCAGTTCTTCATCAAATTCGGCAATCTTAATCCAGGCATCAAAAAATACATCGGCTGCACATTCCTCAATATCCTCTTTACTATGCGATGCTGAGAGGATGTTGTAGGCAAGCCAGTATACCGTCTTCGTATATTTGCCGATCATGTACTCATAGACTGCTGAATCCCGGCTTTTTATCCCCCGTACAAGCTCGACCTCCGAGTATTCCAAGTATCCCACCTCCTTAAACTCTTTTCATAAGATACTACGCGTGAAAGAGGGAATATCTCTTAAGAAAATATATATCTTTTAGTTCTATTATCAAACATTACCTTATATAGAAGCATATCCTTAAACTAGATGATAAAAAACCTGGCATAAAAAAGCTCCTATAAATACTTACCGCGAACAAAGGTCATAGGAGGTACGATTTACATGGATATCGGACGGGCGCGCAGAATAATGGTTGTGGCCCCTCATCCCGATGATGAGGTACTGGGATGTGGCGGGAGTTTGGCCTGGCATAGCCATCAAGGAGCTGAAATCAGCGTGATATATATGACTTCCGGTGAAGCCGGTGTAAGCAACATAAGCGATCGGGCACTGGTCATGCAAATTCGTGAACAAGAAGCATCGGCCGGAGCATCCATTCTGGGAATAAACGACTTGCATTATCTGCGTTTCAAGGATGGAAGTCTGGAATACAATTCAGCGAGTATAAGGCAATTGACAAGCTTAATCAGACAGTTGCAGCCTGAGATAATCTACGCGCCCCATGCCACTGATACTCATCCCGATCACCGGTGCTGCCATGCTTTAACTGTATCGGCTATAAGCCGCGCGTCAGGCCGGGGCAAATTTCCTCATGGGGGTCTGACATGGGAGCCAAAATTAATGTTTGGCTACGAAATCCTTAACCCCTTGCCGGTCTACAACCATGTTCAAGATATTACTCAATTTATGGGTTTGAAAATTAAGGCTCTGGAATGCCACCGGTCCCAACTTCAAACAATACCATATGACGAGGCTATAGTGGGTTTGAATCGCTACCGTGGTATTACCAGTGCCGCAGGTTCATTCTGTGAATGCTTTTTTGAATACTGGCAGCCAGCAAAATAACTCATTAAGGGAATCCTCATTATCTGAAAAAACTATCCCCATGCTGCTTTTCACCATATACTTAACAAGCCTTGGGACGATGATTGGGATAATTATCCTTCAAGTTTACAATTTCCATCGTAAAAACCGGCTAGATAACCGGTTTTTTACGGTTGCGGCTATATAAGCTGCAACCCAGTAATCTGTAGCCACATCTTTGAATCCGCTGTCAGTTTCTCCGCTTTTGATTTCCAAATTTACTGCCTTACTAATGGCTACGGCAACCTGAGCCCGGATTAGTCCCTCCTGGGAATGGTTGATATAGATTAATTGGCGGTATTATTGATATACTGTATACTTTGAATATTATCGTTGACAGTGAAAAAATGAGGGGCTAAAATAAATCATCGCGAAACTGAAATTAATAAAATATTGGGGCAACGAAGCCTTTTCTCATAGCTGGGAAAAAGGCTATTTTTGTGGGATAAATTTTAAAATCGAGGCCCGGATTTCAAATTTTATATGATTCTGGAGTAAAGGCGCTTAAGAAATTCTTAGGCGCCTTTTTATTTGATAAGGAATGGAGGTGTTCTTATGAAAAGGATTGAGGCCATGATTTGGCGACATTATCCTTAAAGAGAATCAAAGTCATGAAAAAACTATATTGAAGGGAAGCAAAGGCGCTTAAGTATTTGATCATAACAAATGCTTGGGCGCCTTTTTTTTGCTTGAGAATAACAGATAAGGAGGCAGCTTATGAAAAAAATCGAGGCTGTAATCCGGCCGGGTAAATTGGAAGAATTGAAATCAGCACTTCCTTCCATTGATATTCGCGGTATGACCACCTACAACGTTATGGGCAGAGGGTTGCAGCAAGATATTAAACAGTTTTACCGTGGTCAGGAAGCTGTGGTTGACCTTTTTCCAAAAGTTAAGGTGGAACTCATATGTAATGACGATCAAGTGGAAGCAACCGTGGAAAAGATAATTGAGGTCTGCAAAACCGGTAAAATCGGGGATGGCAAAATATTTATTTATCCGGTGGAAGAAATAATTCGCATTCGAACCGGAGAACGAGGTGAGATCACGCTCTAAATAAGATTCTATTTATCAAGGGAGGAATAATTATGAGAAAAAAATCTATAATACTGATTTTAAGTCTTTTAACCTTGCTGGTTTTGCCAAACTTTGTTTTGGCAGCGGACGGTCCCACTGCTGAAAGCAATGCCGTAGCCATTGATACCGTCTGGACAATTATAGCTGCGTTCCTGGTTTTCTTTATGCAGGCTGGTTTTGCCATGGTGGAAACAGGTTTTACCCGAGCAAAAAATGCCGGTAATATTATAATGAAAAACTTGATGGATTTTTCTACCGGTTCAATAATGTTTTGGATTGTAGGTATCGGCATTATGTTCGGTGTCGATAAGGCTGGATTAATAGGGACGACAGGGTTTGCCATATCGGATAACTTTGAACACCTGGGATTGTCAATCCCAATTTGGGTCTTCTTGTTGTTCCAAACTGTGTTTGCTGCTACGGCTGCCACCATTGTTTCCGGTGCGATGGCCGAGAGAACCAAGTTCATATCCTATTTTTTCTACAGTATTGTCATCACTGCCATCATTTACCCGGTAGTCGGCCACTGGATATGGGGCGGCGGCTGGCTGGCCCAGCGGGGTATGATCGATTTCGCCGGATCGACCGTGGTGCACTCGGTGGGAGGCTGGGCAGCTCTAATGGGGGCTTATTTGCTTGGCCCCAGAATTGGCAAATATTCAAAGGATGGCAAACCCAATGCCATCCCGGGTCATAACATTACTCTGGGCGCATTAGGGGTGTTCATCTTATGGTTCGGCTGGTTTGGATTCAACCCTGGCAGCACTCTGTCGGGAACAAATCCGGACATTGGTTTGATAGCTGTAAACACCAACCTGGCAGCGGCTGCCGGTGCTATTGGCGCAATGCTGGTATGCTGGAACAGGTACGGCAAACCCGACGTATCATTGACATTGAACGGCGCATTGGCCGGACTGGTCGCAATTACTGCCGGTTGTGCGGCAGTGAGCGCGGTTGGCGCTGCGATAATCGGTTTCCTGGCAGGTATTTTAGTGGTATTATCGGTGGAATTCATAGACAAAATATTAAAGGTTGACGATCCGGTAGGTGCTGTATCCGTTCATGGCGTATGCGGAGCATTCGGCACCGCCATGGTGGGATTACTGGCGGTGGATGGCGGCCTCTTCTATAACGGCGGAGTTCAATTGTTAGTTACCCAGCTTATAGGTATTGTCTCCGTATTTGCCTGGACTGCCGTACTAGCCTTTATCGTTTTCGCCGCTATAAAAGCTACAATCGGCCTGAGGGTAAGTGCGGAAGAGGAAGAAGAAGGGCTTGATATTGGCGAGCACGGGCTGGATGCCTATGCAGATTTTGTAATCAAAAAGCAAATGTAAATTTAAAAGAATGTTATTGTTATACTGGTTCATTCTCCCCGGCCATTGCCTGACATTAAAAAGGCTGCAGCTTGATTTATTTTGAGTTGCAGCCTTTTATGTAAGAAAGGGACTGTAACAGTCTGACAGTTCTTCGGTTGAAGTTGCGGTATGTAGTATTTTTAAAAAGAGGAGCGAGAGTCTACCAACAACCTGATAAGCTTATTATAATGATTTATAATTTCCTACTTAATCTTTCTTGACATATTCCATACTGAGAGAAGATAAAAAACCACAGCTGTACCCAAAAGTATAACAACGCTTTCAAATGATGTAATCGTATATTCTCCAAAGCGATAGATTATACCCATCGACTCTTTGAAGTTATCCAGGATTTCTGCAGGTGCACCTGCAAACGCTGCATTTATTGACTGTTCCATCATTACCTGCCGAAATAAGGCTGCCCCATGAGATACAGGGAACAGTTTGACGATATATTGAACAGCCTCAGGTAAGTTTCCAATTGGCAAGTAGATACCTGTAAGGAATCCAATTAACGTACCCACAATAGTGCTGGCTGTAGAAAAGGAATTCTGACTGCTGAAAAAAGAAACTATAAACCCAACCATTGCGGTATTTGTTAACGTGTTTAGAAGTATGAGCCCCAATAACTTTAGGCCCGCCTCCATGCCAAACATTTCTCCGCCCTTTATAATTATGAATATTTGACCGATTAGTAATGCTACTAAACTCATTAAAACCCCAATTACAAACGCGCTTAGAAGATACCCACCGGTAACACTTGACCGTTTGATTGGAGAGGAATAAAAATCCCTATAGATCTTCTTTGCTTTATCCTCTACCATAATCCCAAAGGCACCCATTGTTGTCGTCGCAGAGGCAACAGCCAGAATTCCAGCTATCAGCCAGTTGTTCATTAGAATCTGCCGATTTTCCGTACCCATAGATTCACTTAACCAAACATCTCCCAAAAACACAGCATACAATCCAACAATAATAAAAACTGCCAGCAAAGAAAAAAATACAGAACCCTTATTCCTAAAATATAATTTTAAATTTCTATTTGTAAAATTGATCATTCCCGAAGCTCCTTTCCTGTAATACCAATGAAAGCATCATCCATAGTACCGTATAATACCTCAAAGCCGGATATAAAATCCCTGCATTTTTCAACAATCGGGATAGCAGATAAGGTGGAAGTCAGCTTAACAGTATATTGGTCACCGGAATCTAGAAATTCCGTGTTAGTTTCATTTAGTATTTCGCTTACCGCTTGCTCATTTTGAACAGTCAGCCTTAAAACATCTTTGGCATATTTTTGTTTCAACTCAGCCGGAGTACCGGCGGCTGCTATCTCACCGTGGTCAATAATAATAACATAGTCCGAATTATCCGCTTCCTCCATATAATGGGTAGTCAGAAAGACTGTCATGCCCGTTTCATCTTTCAGCCTCTTGATTGTATCCCATACACTTTTTCTTGTTTGCGGATCAAGTCCTGTAGTTGGTTCATCAAGGAAAAGAATTTTCGGAGTATGAATCAGTGCTCTGGCAATATCCGCTCTGCGTCTTTGACCGCCGGATAACCGTCCGTAAGGGCGATCCATAAGCTCCATCAATCCTGTAATCAGAGCTACATTACGTACTGCTTGCCGTAGTTCATTTTTTTCCTTAAAATAGAATCCGCCTCTAATTGCCAAATTTTCACCAACCGTTAATAATGGATCAAGCAAGCTGTCCTGAAATACAATTCCTATAGAGTTTCGTATTTCATTATCGTCTCGTCCGATTTTCTTTTTATTAATAACAATTTCTCCGCTGTCATACTCCAGCAATGTACAAAGAATATTAATTGTAGTCGATTTGCCCGCCCCGTTAGGACCTAAAAATGAAAAAAGCTTTCCCTGCTCCACATAAAAACTAATGTCTTTTACAGCCTGTATCTTGCCATAACTTTTCTGTAAGTTTTGCACCTCGATAATCTTTTGCATGCTCATCACCCTTTCTATGAACCATAGTATATTCACTGCGTTTTCATATTTCTATAGGGTAAGAAGTATGCTGTAATTTGAATGCAGTTAGTTGCAAAAAAAAAACGGTAAGCTGCAAACAGCCTACCGTCCCAATATAATTATATTCATTCATTATTATATTTTTTCAGTCCAACATTGAGTTGATCAGCAAGCTTCTTATCATTACGGAATGCCAGCAATTTTACTGCTAAATAAACGACTGTTATTAGGAACAAATAAAATGCTATTTGTATTGGTTTAGTTATTGCAATCCATCCCCAAATATACCCTGAATAAATAAGTATACTTATCAAAACAACCAAATGTATGCCTTCCCTAACCAGCCAGCCTTTTTTACTTAACTCCTTTGATGAGAAAAAAACCAAAAGTGGCAGGGTAGTTAACACTGCTAAAATCAGTATCTGCCAAAAAATACTTACTCCAAAGGTTGCATCCCTGGAAAAAATAGAGCAAAATACCGCTACCGAAACGATAATCCCGACAGTAATTATAAAAAATGATCTAACCATCCCATTAATCAATGTTTTTATTTCCATTCAGCGACCCTCCTAAATCCCCAGCTTCTTTTTTAAACTTGGAACATATTGCCTTGAAATAATAACTTTTTCGCTATTATCCAATAAAGCCTCAAATCTTCCACTGAATGCAGGACTAATCGTTTTAATTTTTTTGACGTTAAGAATAATTGATTTTGAAACCCTTAGAAAATCGCTATTAACAAAATCTGATTCAAGTTCATACAATTTCTTCCGCACCTCATAAATTTTAGCACTGCAATATGCAAAGGTTTTATTATCAACTGTATCAAAATAATACACGTCGGCAGGCTTTAATCTATGAATAACATTATTTTCATATCCAACTATTGATTGTTGCTGTGATTTGATGTCAGAGATGAGTTGTAAAATTTTATTATTTATTTCACTACACCTGATAATTATTTGTTCCTCTTCCCCGTCCGAAACATCTTCAATAATTATCTTCACGCAAACACCTCCTTTAGGGTAACAAGGGGCTGGCCTATAAACTAATGGTTGTTTAGGCACAGCCCCCATGATATTATTATGGATTTTCCTCTATACTGCACTGCACCCTTAAATGAGCTTGGATTTTTGCAGCAATCTGCGTACCGTTACGGCAACCTCGCCTCTGCTGATGTTGCCTTTGATTATCTTGATATCGCCGTCATTCTTTTCTACTACTCCGGTTTTTATGCAGACGGCTACACTGTTCTTGGCCCAGTCCACCGGTTCCCCTTCAATCTCCAAGGATGAGAACAGGGTCTTAAACTCAGATTCGCTTAACTCTGTCTGGAGACGGGTTGTATTCATGGCATTGGCGATCATAGTCATGGCCTGTTCACGGGTAATTTTGTCCAGGGGACCGAATTTGCCATTGCCGTAGCCATTGACAATCTTGTATTCTACAGCGGTCATAATGGAACTGCAGTACCAGGCGTCATCCGGTACATCACTAAACGGGTTTTTGCCCAGGCCCGTTTTTAATCCCAAGGCCCTGACCATAATAGCGGCAAATTCTGCACGGCTAATATCCCGGTCAGGTTCGAACATGTCATTGCCCACTCCGCTGATGATCAGTCTTGAGCCCATGTCGTTGATTGCTTCTTTTGCCCAGTGTTTTTCAACATCCTTGAATTCCTGGTGATTGTAGATTACGGCATAGGTGCTATTGCTTAGGCTTTTTATTTTTACAAAGTATTTGCCGTTTAAGTTAACGATGGTGGTCAATACAGGAGAAAAGGTTCCATCTGCATTCAGTACTACCCCGGTGGTTATTTTATCGGGGTCTATCCCTTCAGGGATGGCAATAGTTCTTTCGATATAAGCATTGAATCTGGATACATCTACGGTTTTATCACCGCTGGTGCAGGTGATTTCAAATTCAATGGGCCTAACCACAATTTGATAGTTGTTTTTATTGGCTGTATCTTCCACAATTTTTACGGTTTCAGCGGAAGGCTCGGCTATCTTTACGCTTACTTTTATATCCTTTAATTCAACTTCTTGGCCAATTTGCCTTAAGACATCATCAATATTGATCTGTGCTGCTGGCAAGGTATATGTTACGCCTTCGGTCTTGATCTCAAGTATAGCTTCCTTGCTTTCCATGTTTTTGATAGTTTGCCCGTTGATCTCGCTAATGACTACATCTGCCTGGGTATTAACGGGTATGGTGACGGTTGCATGGTTGCCCTGGGCCTCCAGCTTTTGTTCTATTTTCTGCGAGTCGATGGTGATGATTGTAGTAGTTATTTCACCTTCTGTTGAAGTTGTTACGGTTCCAGCATTTCCGGCCTCACCATTAACCAGTATTTCTATTCCCGGGTTAGAAGTTGGCGGTGTTGTTGGTGTTGAAGGAGCGCTGTCTCCATCGGAAGGCCTATGTGGGGTAACAGCATTTGAAGCTGTGGAATCCGGTCCGTTGCCAACTGCATTGACAGCCTTTACGGTAAAGGTATAGGCAGTACCGTTGGTTAAACCGGTAATCGTAATGCTTGTTCCCGTTCCGGTGGCCGTTATATTGCCTGGATTTGAAGTCATAAGGTATCCGGTTACAGGACTACCGCCATCATCCGCCGGTGCTGTGAAACTTACTGCGGCATACCCGTTACCGGCTGTGGCGGTTATATTACTTGGCGCTCCCGGTACAGTTTTTGGTGTTGCACTGACTTCGTTGGAGTTGGCGCTGTCCCCTCCCGCATTGCTTGCCTTTACAACAAAGTAATAGGTTGTTCCGTTGATTAGTTCTGTTACATCACAACTGTATACCGAACCAGCAACTGTTGTTGCGGGCGTTGTGTAATTTCCGGAAATTGTGCTGCTAAATACTTTGTACCCGGTAACACCTAAGACCGTACTCCAGCTTAGATTCACATGTCTGTCTCCGGCAACCGCAGACTGTATTATCGGTGCTCCAAGTGCGGCAGCTTGCGGAGTGGCACTGAGTTCATTGGAGTTTGCGCTGTCTCCTCCTGCATTGGTAGCCTTTACAACAAAGTAATAGGTTGTTCCGTTGGTCAACCCTGCTACATCACAGCTGTATACCGAGTCAGCAACCGTAGCTGCGGGTGTTGTGTATGCTCCGGAAGTCGTGCTGGCAAATACTTTATAGCCGGCAGCACCCGAGACCGAACTCCAGCTTACATTCACATGCCTGTCCCCGGCAGCCGCAGACTGTAACGCGGGTGCTGCCGGAATATCGGGTGCTTCATTAATGGTAACGGTAATCTGCTGGATTCCATTTTCAATACAATTGCTTCCGCCGGTCATGTCCACAATTATTGTTTCGTTATCATCATCAACAGCATCATCAATGCCGGTTATTATAATACTGCCGCTGGTTGCTCCCGCAATAACGGTTATTGAATCCGCTGACCTGGTATAGTCGGTTATGTTGGTTGCTGTTCCGGTAAACGACAATGAAACCGTAACATTCTGACCGTAAGCCTGGGACAAGGTAGCCGTAATTGTGGAACTTCCTCCATCTTCAGCAATACTCGAAGAACTTGCACTCAAACTGACACTTGGGAAGGCTTTAACAAGAATCGCCTTATTGGCTCCCAGCGAATTGGCTGCCCCCGGACTCGGTAAAGTTAAGGTTGCATCGTTGCCTGCTACATCTTTTATCGTTCCCGTTAGTGCGCTGGTGGAGGCGTAATCAAGATCGTCGCTTTCATCACCGGCTTGCGTTGTATATGAAAAGTTCAAGTTCGAACTGCCTGAGCCGGAACTATAATTAACAGTTCGGTCAACAGTACCGGTTTCGAGAAGCAGTTGAGGTGTACCGGTAACTGTAACCGTTTCACTGAAACCCACCGTAATCACAATCGTTTCGCCGATGCCATAGGTGCCGTCATCTTTGGTAGAAGTTACATTGCTTATGGTCGGAACTCTTGTATCTATGGCAAAGTTAGCCGAACTGGCCGTACCGGTGCCGGCATTTCCTGCTATATCGGTTACCCCGATCATAGCCAGGACAATCACATTGCTGACATCCTCAATATCTGCCGTCGGCGTGTAGGTGGCAGTAAAAGTTATGTTTCCGTCTGCTGAGCCAACCGGGGTCATAGTACCGTTCGGGATGGTCAGGTCGTCATTGGCAAAGCCTGACACTGCTTCTGAGAATGTAATTGTCACTGTAGCAGTTTCCCCAACTTTTAAAGCCGTATCATCCAAAGAAATCGTTGCGGTCAGGCATTTGGTATCAATTGAGAAATTAGCCGAACTGGCCATACCGGTGCCGGCATTTCCTGCTATATTGATTACCCCTGTCATATTCAGAACAATTTCATTGGTGTTATCTTCAACATCTGCCGTCGGAGTGTAAGTGGCCGTAAAGGTTATGTTTCCGTCTGCTGAGCCAACCGGGGTCATAGTACCGTTCGGGATAGTCAGGTCCTCATTGGCAAAGCCTGATACCGCTTCTGAGAATGTAATCGTCACGGTAGCTGTATCCCCTGCTTTTAAAGCCGTATCATCCAGCACGATTGTTGCGGTCGGGCGGTTCGTGTCGATGGCGAAATTAGCCGAACTGGCAGTACCGGTACCGGCATTTCCCGCTATATCGCTTACCCCGGCCATATTCAGAGTAATTTCATTGGTGTTATCTTTAACATCTGCCGTCGGCGTGTAAGTGGCTGTAAAGGTTATGTTTCCGTCTGCCGAGCCAACCGGGGTCATAGTACCGTTCGGGATAGTCAGGTCGTCATTGGCAAAGCCTGACACCGCTTCTGAGAATGTAATCGTCACAGTGGCTATATCCCCTGCTTTCAAGGCCGTATCATCCAGCGCGACCGTTGCGGTCGGGCGGTGCGTGTCGATGGCGTAATTTGGCGAACTGGCAGTTCCGGCACCGGTATTTCCCGCTATATCGGTTACCCCGGTCATAGCCAGGGCAATTACATTGGTAGCGTCCTCAACATCTGCCGTCGGTGTGTAAGTGGCTGTAAAGGTTATGTTTCCGTCTGCTGAGCCAACCGGGGTCATAGTACCGTTCGGAATAGTCAGATCGTCATTGGCAAAGCCTGATACCGCTTCTGAGAATGTAATCGTCACGGTAGCTGTATCCCCTGTTTTTAAAGCCGTATCATCCAGCACGATTGTTGTGGTCGGGCGATTCGTATCGATGGCGAAATTCGGCGAACTTGCAGTACCGGTGCCGGCATTTCCTGATATATTGGTTACCCCTGTCATATTCAGAACAATTTCATTGGTGTTATCTTCAACATCTGCCGTCGGCGTGTAAGTGGCCGTAAAGGTAATGTTTCCGTCTGCCGAGCCAACCGGGGTCATAGTACCGTTGGGGATAGTCAGGTCGTCATTGGCAAAGCCTGATACCGCTTCTGAGAATGTAATCGTCACGGTAGCTGTATCCCCTGCTTTTAAAGCCGTATCATCCAGCACGATTGTTGCGGTCGGGCGATTCGTATCGATGGCGAAATTCGGCGAACTTGCAGTACCGACGCCGGCATTTCCCGCTATATCGGTTACCCCGGTCATAGCCAGAGTAATTTCATTGATGTTATCTTCAACATCTGCCGTCGGCGTGTAAGTGGCTGTGAAGGTTATGTTTCCGTCTGCCGAGCCAACCGGGGTCATAGTACCGTTCGGGATGGTCAGGTCGTCATTGGCAAAGCCTGACACTGCTTCCGAGAATGTAATGGTCACAGTGGCTGTATCCCCTGCTTTCAAGGCCGTATCGTCCAGCGCGACCGTTGCGGTCGGGCGGTGCGTGTCGATGGCGTAATTTGGCGAACTGGCAGTACCGCTGCCGGCATTTCCCGCTATATCGGTTACCCCGGTCATAGCCAGGGCAATCACATTGGTGGCATCTTCAACATCTGCCGTCGGGGTGTAAGTGGCTGTAAAGGTTATGTTTCCGTCTGCCGAGCCAACCGGGGTCATAGCACCGTTCGGAATGGTCAGGTCGTCATTGGCAAAACCCGATACCGTTTCTGAGAAAGTAATGGTCACCGTGGCTGTATCCCCAACTTTTAAAGCCGTATCATCCAGCGCAACCGTTGCGGTCGGCGGTGTCTCATCAGGAACCACATTGCTTACCGTAATTCCGTTCCCTGTCAGATCAGCCACGTTGACTGCGGCATCCACACCTGCGGCCCAATCCTCGGCAGCAGCCAGATTATATGTTGTTCCATCGATAGAACTCGTGCCGTTTTTATTAACGATCAGGTTAACCGCAGCTTTATCGGTTGCGTTTAGGGTTACGGCAAAAGATGTTCCTGAGGTTATCTCAACACTGGCAGAGGTGAGCGTATAGGTTGCTTCTCCTTGACCGGTAATGGTAAACTTGTTTGTTACAATATCATTGGCAGCACCCGATAATACAAAAAAGCTTGTGCCGGTAACTGCCAGAACCCCTGTTTCAGCATCATACGCAGCACTCGCAATGGCAGGTACGGCAACATTACTGACTGTAAGTGCAATTGTAGTATCGGAGATGTCTCCATCCGTTACATTGGCGCACCAATCGTCGGCGACAGCCAAATTATATGTTGTTCCGCCGGTTGAAGAAGTCCCGTTTTTATTGATGATCTGATTAACAGCCGCTAAATCGGTTGCGTTTAAATTAACTGTAAATTGAGCAGCTGAATCAATTTCTACATCGCTGCTGGTTAATGTGTAGGTAGTACCTCCTTCTCCCTGAAGGGTAAGCTTTGAAACGGTAATATCATTGGCAGCACCAATTTTGGCTTCAAAATTGGTACCGGATACAATTAATGCTCCAGTATTTGCAGAATAGCTGGCTGATGATATTGCCGGAGGTACGGTTACACTGAAGCTGCAGGGGAAAGGATTAAGCGTATAAGCAGTTGTATTAGTATCATCGACATCCCAGTTATTTAAATTATAAATAGCAGTTCTTAGTTCAGATGGAGTCCCTGAGGTAGTAGAGCCATTATATCTAAAATTGTCTTTTTCAGTTGGACCCGCTTGATATACCCAGATAGCATTGACTCCATTGGTTAACTGATCCGGTAAAGCAGAGGTCATAGCTGAAGTTGCAGAACCATCCCAATTACCGGTGGTGGTACCTGCTTCTACATTCCAATGGATACCGGCAATTATAGTTGGGGTTGCTTCATCCCCTTGATAAAGGAACACCTGATCTCCGGCATAGGAAATCACCGTACTATTGTTTTCATACCAAGCAACAGTTCCTGGTGAAGCTGCCAAACTACCGGCTTCAATTATCCCATCATTGGTAGTTTTTATATGTACGATTGTTCCGGCAGGTAGATCAGAAGCTGTAGACCATTCCCAAATACCATCTCCCAGTACGGTAAAAAAACCTGCGCCATCGTTCCATCCTTTATCTGTAAACTTGATGGAGGTTCCTGCTGAAATGTCCTTCAGCAGCACAAAAGCAAAATCATCGTCTCCGTCCGTATTAATGCCAATAAATGCAATATCGCCAGTACTGAGGGTAGTTGCCGCCATTGCAGGAATAGTGAGCAAGCCAAGGAGAACTGCGGCAGCAACTATTAGTACAGAAAAACTTCTTATTATTGCCCCTTTGACTGCTCTCCTCCATTTGGAGAACAAATTATTTAATGGCTTCATTTTTATGTTTGTAATATGACTCATATAAACTCCTTTCTATTTAATTGCATTCACCAAAAAATCTTATCCAAAACTATAGCTCTATTGATCATGGATTAGTGGTTTGGAATGATTAGTTTAATCATCACAAGATATTTAATGCAATATTCTACATGTTAAGGCAATATCCTGCAATTTTCATATATGTGTTATATCGTTACAAAAGTGAGCCCTTTAAAATCAAAATACTCCCACGTCTTCTGAGGGAATATAAAATACATATTCAAATCTATACCGAACCCTTTGGAACTGTAGATATAGGCCAATTTTCTCTCCATCAACACGACTGTCTCGATCTGTGCTTTGATAGAAAGGTGATACTGATATGCATAAATAACGGATTTTACGCAAAAATACACCCTCTGAAAAGCAACGGGGGTGGTGGGTTCCTTCGGCCCAACTGGGCGGATAACCATAAGGGAATAAGTGTTTTTCTATGGCAAATAATCTATCGAAGATACATCTATGATTGCCTGTTCTTCATTGATGTTGTAATAATAGCTTTTTATGCTCTGCAAGTCCCGGATTATTGATTTTAAAGCAGCTTCATCAACACCAGCAAAATTATTCAATTTGAATTCAAATCCCTGGCTTTGTTTAACAATCTCCTCTTTGATGCGGATTTTCAATTCATCAATGTCGTTTACCAGGAGCTTGTTGTAAACATAGTAATTTCCCTCGTTCGCTGTACAAGTCGGATAAGCAGAAGTATCCCAGCGATGATTTCGTGCGAGTTCCGCGTCTGTTAAATTAAAGTAGTAATAACTGAGTGTTTCCTTTCCGTCAGCCATTACCGGATCATCCCAGGTCACATCAATCTGGTAGAAATGCCCGTCAATTTTAATAATATTCCAGGCATGATCTATCCAATTGTTATCATCACTCGCTTTCCCTCCGACGACCTTACATTCCAGGCCAGCTTCCCTGCATAAACGGAACATTGCGTCTGCATAGCCTTGACAGACACCTTTCCCAAGCACCAGTACTCCATACTGGTTGTAGGATGCAGCAGGCACCGTATTGCTCCGGTAGTTTTTACTATCATAAGCACAATGAGCGATGATGTAATCGTGCAGGACTTTTTCCTTTTCGAATTGTGTCATTCCCGGTTTAATGGTTTTGCTGATAATATCCTTGACGCGATTGTCCAGTTCAGTGATTTGCTCAGCAGTAAGGATGTATTTTAGTTCCACCTTCAAACTTTTGGAATTTCCCTGATAGCGACAGGAATCCACCAGTTCAGATATGCCCGTATATTGGGCTGCTTGAAGTTTGGCCCGCGTAAATATCTCTTCAAAGTCCTCAAATGGCTTGCCCGCATACGATGTGAAGCTTAAGTTAAGCACAGGTGTTAATGTCAACATCGCTGTAGTCAGGGCTTGTTCATAATCGCCTTGATTACTTACCACATAATCACTGGAGCTTCCACTGGCCGACACAATAGTGCGGGTAGCGGGAACATAGGGATAAACACCTGCTTCCCGGGCTGCTTCCGGAGAGATTGCATGATCGGTTTCGACCAGTTTTTGCAGGAGATTTACCCCTTGTCCTTTTGGACTGCTTTGCAATGCTAAATATGAGAGCCATACCATCTCATCCCGGCGAAAATCCTTCAAACTGTTTATTTCCGAAGCCGAGGCTGATTGAAATAAACCTATTTGTAAGGCCTTGTCGATAGAAGCCTGCCATTTAAAGTCATCTGCCTGATCATCATAATCAAGAGCACGAAGAATAAAGGTCATATATTGTTCGGCTGATAAAGGGGCATCTGGCGTAAATGTCGTCGAACTGCTGCCATAACTCAGCTTATGGGTATAAAGATAAGCAACATAGGGATCTCCCCAATCAGGAACATCTAAAAAAGGATGAGAATAATCGCTTGTTTTTGCCTCCTTTTCTTTTCCTAAAAGACGCACCAGCATTATGGCACCTTGAATTCTTGAAGGATATTTATCCAACTCATATCCATTTGAAGTGCCAAGCAAAAGCCCCATCCTATTAAGCTTTTCGGCTTCCGATTGATGAGTTCCGGCTCCGGCTTCAACCGCAGAAGTAGAGACCAGCAATGTAATAATACAAATAAATAATATACTTAATCGTTTCATTGAAAATTTCTCCTTCCATCAAGAATAGAGTAACATTATTTCAACATGGAAATCTTCAGCAAATCCTATAGTTCTTATTTCGATTTGATTTATCAATTAGCCCGGATTATCAAAATCAGGCTGTTTAAGAACTAATGATGCAAAGATTGAAGCCACTCCCCGCCTCTCAGCTGATGCTCTTCAATATGAGTCAATTTACTATAAACATTTTTCTGTTTCTTTACATTATTTTAGAGTAATAGTTGCTTAGTATTATTGCCAGCACAAGCTCTAACAATAAAACAGAAGAAATCATAATTATAACGACCACATCTACACCCATAAAACCAAGAGCTAACACGATAAGTGTAATAACATAAATGACAATTTGATTAATCTTTGCTCCAACCTTCTCCCGAATCCGTGTATTTCGCTCATCATTTACTTCAATATTTTTTCGGCGTGTCATTTCTTCATTTTCGGTTTCCGAAATAATAAGTGCGCCAATAAAATTACCTATTCCAAGACAGAATACAGCTGACCCTAAACCAATGCATAAACCAGAAATCATTTTTACTTTTTCTTCAATCAAAACAAAACCGCCAATATAAAGCGAAATCGCACCTATAGCTGATATAAGTGCATATAGCCAAATCTTATTTTTTTTCATTATTTCGTTCCTCCTCATAAATAAAGATATCTTCGATACTCATGTTAAAATAATTTGCGATTTTGAAAGCAAGGATTATTGACGGATTATACCGCCCATTTTCAAGAGAACCTATTGTTTGTCTTGAAACCTCTAAAATTTCAGCGAGTTCTTCTTGCTTTATACCTCTTTTCTTTCGAATTTCTTCAAGTCTATTTTTCAAGTTATCACCTCTTTTACGGAAAGTTTACTTTCCATTTCAACAATAACACAGCAAAGCATTAATGGCAAGCTAACTTTCCATATGCATAAAATACTAGACTTCCTTTGTCGCAGACAAGCTGCCTATCTATAGAAAAAGCATTTAATTTGCAATGCCGTTTTTTGTGAAACCTATTGATAAGTAAACGCTCGTTGACTATAATAATGGTGAACGGTGGTTTACTGTATGGGAGGATTTTTAGATGGCCGACACTAAAGAAAACATTTTGCATACTGCGCTTCGTTTGTTTGCGCGGGATGGATATGAGGCTACTTCGGTAAGCGATATAGCCGGAGAGCTTGGCATGACAAAAGGGGCTTTATACAAGCACTATAAGAATAAGCGGGATATATTCGACAGCATTGTGGAACGGATATATCAGCTGGATGCTGAAAGAGCGAAAAATTATGAAGTACCGGAGGAAACCTTTGATAAATTACCATCAGCCTACCGTAATACTGCCGTGGATAATATCAAGGTTTTCACCGAGGCGCAGTTTCATTTTTTGACAGAGGACGAATTTCTCAGTAATTTCCGAAAAATGTTGACTTTGGAGCAATACAGAAACCCGGAAATAATGGAACTATATCAAAAATGCCTTGTAAGCGGGCCGGTAAACTACATGGAAGATTTATTCCGTGAAATGATGGAACAGGGCATTTGGAACAAAAGCAACCCCCAACAGCTTGCGCTTGAGTTTTACGCGCCGTTTTATTTGTTGCTAAGCATTTCAGATACAATGCCTGATAAGAAAGAGGCCGCTAAGCTTTTAGCGGCGCACATTGAGCGGTTTATAGAAAAGAACTCCGCCCCACGGAAATAATAGGAGTAAAGCCAAAGTATAATTAGAAGATAAGGAGTATGAACAATGGAAGAAATAACAATCCAAGAATTTGATTTTGCCCTCATCAATGAATTTTTCACAGAGCTTGAACGGCAGGGACCTGGCAGCCCCGAAGAAACCATCAGGGCATTAGGTTTTATCGGAAATCTTTCAAACAAAACAAAAATTGCCGATTTAGGCTGCGGCACAGGCTTTCAAACAATGGTTCTGGCACAAAATACAGAAGCAACCATCACCGCCCTCGATCTTTACGCCGGCTCGGTTGATAAACTTAACGCAACAGCCGGAAAACTTGGTTTGCAGAACAGGGTAAAAGGTATTGTCGGTTCAATGGATAATTTGCCGTTTCAGAATGACGAATTTGATCTTATATGGTCTGAGGGGGCTATTGCCAATATAGGTTTTGAAAAAGGCTTGAATCACTGGAAAGGCTTCCTCAAAAAAGATGGTTATATTGCCGTAACATATGAGTCATGGTTTACCGATGAACGCCCCGCTGAAATTGAGAAGTGGTGGTTGGACGCAGTTCCTGAAATTGGCACAATAGGGTATAATATTTCCATCATGCAAAAAACAGGTTATATTCCTGTTGCCGCATTTACGCTGCCTGAAAATTGTTGGATAGACAATTATTTTATTCCGCAAAAAGCAAGGCAAGAGGAATTCTTGAAAAAACATGCGGGAAATAAAACCGTTGAGGATATGATTGCATTTATGAGGCGTGAGGCCGACTTGTATTCAAAATATAAACAGTATTATGGATATGTATTTTATATTGGGAAAAAGATATAAAATAATAATGGTTTACTCCGCTACTTCGTATATCAGACCAGAAACTGCTTCGCCGCCATTTCCGTTAACTACCCATATACTAGAAAACCTAGAATTGCTGGATTTTCCTTTGTAATAAAATTTGAGTGATTATCTGTGAAGCAACTTATTTTTTATTGGTAATGATATATTTATCGTGGAGTGTTGACAGCAATGTTAAGGCTAAGATTGCACCAATTAATGCCATAAACATATCCCACTGGGTATCCCAAATATCTCCCTGGGTTCCTAGAAATGCCTCGGCAGCAGTACCTGTTGCGACTGAAACCAGAAATTCAATTAGTTCATATGAAGCGCTGATTGCCAGGCAAATGCTGACAATAATAAAATTAAGAAGTTTGCCCTGCCTCAAAGGTGATAAACGCAATAATATTTCTCTGGCAATCATTGCCGGAACAAAGCCCTGGGCTAGATGCCCCAAACGATCATAGTGATTACGAGTCAAATCAAATAAATCTCTGAGCCAGTTAAAAAGAGGGACCTGAGCATAAGTATAATGGCCGCCCACCATTAGAATAATCATATGTAATGCTATAAGAAAATAAAGAAGATTACTGAAAGTAAATCTTTTATAGGTCAAAAGTAATACAATAATTCCGATGATTACCGGCAAAACCTCTAGAAACCAGGTGAAGTAGTCATGGGGTTTTAATGCAGACCAACAAAATATAAGAACTACTGAGAATAATAAGCCCAAGTGAAAATATCGGTTCATAACTACCCCTCGCTTCATGAAAAAAAATCACTGTATGATAATATATCAGAGAATTGGCTTATTGCCTAGGCAAAAAAACCCTCGCTAAATTTTTTGGGACTTAAAAAGCCCTGATTACAAAGCGAGGGTTTCTTATTAGCTTGGAATGGAGGAATAGAAAATGGTCTACAGTAATTTACTTTCCTATTAATCACGAACAAAACGTCTCCAAGTTATATATTAATTTTAATAGTTAAATTTCCGTCATTTTAAGATTGATTAGCTGATTAAAAGCGTTAATTATCTCCTCGTCCCTATATAACTTGCTCATATTAGTATACATTTCCATAATGCCAGCATTAATAAGGCTTTCCAGTTTATCTGCACTTAGTCCATTATTGGCCAAAATAATAGAATATTCCAAACGCTGAAAAAAACTATCCAAAAGTCTGTTGAAAAACGGCTGTATTTCTTTAGCTTCTCTTTCAGACACAGTCGGATCAATAATTTGTCCTCCGTTGTTATAGAAAATTGCCAGCATTTCATTCAATCGATCCCTGGACATGTCTTCAATTTTTTCTTTAACCTCGAGCTGCTTTACTGAAAGCAGTTTGAATTCCTGTCGAATATCTCCATGATTTAAATTAGCTAATTGCAGATGAATATCTCCGATATAATATTGTAAATTAAACCCCAGAGAATAAACATCATGCATATAGCGAGGACAAGGTACAGTATTTTTGAATTCACATACTATTTGCTCACGGCATTTGGGTTTTTCAGTTACTTCTAATACTTTTGCCGTATTCATATTAACCAGCTCCTTTTCTTTATTTCCAGTTCCCACTTTCGCGTTACGGATTACGTTTATTCCCCGTACAATTTTCTTACGGTATTCTAATACTTTGCCATATTAACCAGCTCCTTTTCCTTTGTACTAGTTGTCGCTTTCACATTGCGGTTTAGTCTTATTGCTTGTTTCCATTTGCACTTTTAAATAGCAAATATCGTGCCAACTAAACGGAATTTTAAAATTGATTTTATAGGAATATAAGAAAAAGCCCAAATTATGGGCTTTTAAATTAATGACAAAAATTTTGACAACTATATTTATTTAAAATTTATTAAAAGTGTATTGTTCTATAAGTGCGCCAAAACTGTCACGCTCTTGTGTGACAGTTTAATAGCGTGACACTTTTGGCACATTTTCTTAGTTGCGTATATTAAGTGATTTCATCTTTCGATATAGAGTGTTGCGTGATATACCTAATTCAACTGAAGCTTTGCTGACATTTCCGCCATGCACATCCAGGGCACTGATAATCTTTTCCTTTTCCTGCTCCAGGGCATATATTTTTCTTCCGCTCCGGTTGGCAGGCCTGGAAGAAGCAATGTCGTTTTTGCAGCTAACTTCCCAGGTATTGCAGGGGAATCCAACAGCTGCGTTTACAATCTCCATGGGGAGGTGCTCTATGGTAATATGATCATTTTCAACCACCAGAAGAATTCTTTCTGCTATGTTTTGCAGTTCTCGAATATTACCCGGCCAATTATAGCTTTCCAAACATTTAATCACGGCGGGATCAATCCGGGCAATATACTTGTTCAGTTTAGGCCCCATCTCTTTTATGAAATGCTCAAAAAGCAGTTTTATATCTTTTTTTCTCTCACGCAAAGAAGGTATTGATAGTTGAATAACATTAAGACGGTAATAAAGATCGGCTCTGAATCTTTCCTGTTCTACCAGGGAAAGTAAATCTTGATTGGTAGCTGCTATTATCCTAACATCAACTTTAACCTGGGTATTGCTGCCCATTCGGGTAATTGCCTTGTCTTGAATGGCGCGCAGCAGCATAGCCTGCTGCTCCAGCGGCATATCCCCAATTTCATCAAGCAACAGTGTACCTCCATTGGCAAATTCAAACTTGCCCGGCCTTCCTCCCCGTTTGGCGCCGGTGAAAGCACCTTCAGAATATCCGAACAGTTCACTGCTTATTAATTCTCTGGGTAAGGCTGCGCAATTAACAGCCACAAAAGGTCCTTTTTTTCGTAAACTTTCATTATGAATAGCCTGAGCAAACACTTCTTTACCCGTACCGCTTTCAGCCTGCAGAAGAACATTTGAATCGTTTGTGCAAGCTATCTTTGCCAGCTCGACAGATTTTTTCAGCTGCTTATCTTCGCCGATTATAGATTCGAATGTGAAGCTGGCTTCAGCACCGGTTAAAGTGTTTACCAGCTTATGAACCTGTTCTATCGGGGTGAGAATTATGGTCGCTCCGATGACCTGATCGTTCTCATCGAATATGGGTTTTCCTGATGCGGTAGCATGAATCTGTCCATGCTTACCTTCCAGTAAAATTTCTTTATCGTAAAAAGGATCGCCTGTTTGAAGGAGTCTTAACGTGTAAGGAGCCTTACCGCTGAAAAGGTCAACGACGTTAGTCCCTAAAAGTGTTTTATCAGAATAACCGGTTATTTTTTGTGCAGCCGGGTTGAACTGCGATACCTTTCCCTGCCGGTCAAGTACAATAACTCCGTCGGACATCGTATCAAAAACGTTGCTCAATTCATTGTGCATGTTTCTAAGCGCCTGCTGCTCTATAAGAAGCTCTTTTTCCTGATAAAGGTGGCAGTTTTGCACCTTGTTTAATCCGTTAAATATTGCTATCGCCATATGGTAACAGGAATTGTAACCACAAGCAGCACAATTTCTAAAGTCATTTTCATTAATCTTATGCATTTCAACATAGATTTTTTGAAGTTCAGTCTCAGTTGGGATTTTAAGCATATTTTGCTTAGATAAATCATGGTATTTATGGTATTCAAAATTAAGCTTTTCAGTAATATCGTCTAAAAAGGTGTTTAATTGCCGGTTCTTGCTTTCGTCCGCTATTCCTAATTCAGATCGCCTGGATACCGAATAATCAACTTGGGCCAGTGATTTATTCAAACAGCCCGGTCCCATATTACAGCCGTTTTCACAGCTAAGAATATCTACAACCATAGGAAGATGGGCACTGCCCTTTTTAATGGCTTTTTCCAGTTGCCGCAGGTAACCGTCAAAAATAACTGATCCTTCAACCTTGGCAATACTGCTTGCGGGCGTATCAGGATAATGGTACAGATAGGATTCTTTCAATCCGCCGGGAGCAGAAAATTTAGCGGCAATTCCAGCCGAAACAATATTATCAAATTGACCGTCCTCTACTGAAGCAAGGTTAATATTCTTATCGGCGATGATTTTACTGATTGAATGATATATTACATTATATTTAATTAACCCGCTGTCCTGAAATTCTCTGCGTTTAGCCAGGCAGGGCGATATAAACGCCAAATCAGCATCAGGATGTATTGACTTTACATAAATGGCCAGGTTATTCACCGGACTTCCCACTGCTGCCAAATGTTCAAGCAGGCTGGGGTGATTGAGCTCTATATACTTTACTACTGCAGGGCAGGGCTGCGCTATGACCGGTGTTTTTACCTGGCCGGCTTTAATGGCTTTGTGATAGCAAGCTACGGTAATTTCGGCACCCAGTGACACGTCATATACTTCTTTAACCCCTAATAGCTTCAATGCCGTTATAAGCTTGGGCAACTCGAAGTTGCCCTGGGTTGAAGGCGCTATAAGAGCTATTATTTTATTTCCGGGCAGATCGGCGGCAAACTGTTTCGCATCATCAATCGCAAAACGGGCGCTGTTTTCAACTATTCCGCCGTGACTTTTTATGCAGGCTTCAATACAGCGTCCACAGCCAATACAAAGATTATTGTTGAATTTAACGACGGCTCCGCTACCATCGCTGCATATTTTAACCGGGCATACTGCTATGCATTGGTGACAATTGGTACAGTTTTCTTCTTTAATTCCAATTACTTCAATTAAATTATCCATATTCTTCTTAAGAAAACCTCCCTTCTATCATTTTGCACAACTTTTATCTTAATATTAGTGCTATCGCGGATACACAAAGATAATAACATAAAGCCGAATGCCGTTGGGTGTTTTATAGAATATACCAACAGTTACCACAGCGTGATGATAATGGAGGCAATCAAGGGGCTCAGCTCAATTGATTGAAGGCTAATACTGACATTACCAGGAGGTGTTGGTGTGAGGGATTGTAAAAACATTGCCATAACAAGCATATTACCTTAACCAAAGTATAATGCGCCCCAACATAGTGTCATGGGCCCATTCCTGTGACACTTTTGTTTAATATTGATCCTGAATACGACGTCTTTTAGAGTGATTGCTGGGATGCGGTAACAGATGTCGTTGATACTGTCGCAGAAGCGATTAATACTGTTGTTGATGCAGTGGAAGTGTACAGTAAACTGTGTAAATGGAATAACAAAAACTCCTATACTCCCTGCCCCTATATCTTATATTCGCGCAATTATCTACCCCCGGGGGGCGGAAAGCTGTTACCTTCCCCTGTCCATGGGAACATAAAATAGCCAAATAAAAAGGGGCAGAACGCCCCAAAGCCTAGATATTGTCTATTTCTTCTCTATCAAGACTATTGTCTCAACCTGTGTTTTGATTGAGATATGATAATGAAACACGTAAATACGGGTTTTTGCGCAACAGTATACCCCCTTAAGGAGGGGGTATACTGTTTGATTTTTTGTCCATAACTTATTTTTGAGAATATTCAAATACCCGCAAAGCAATTAGTACAGCCATCTCCCTGGTACAGGTGCCTTTGGGATCAAAATTACCATTAGACCCCTTAATAAAACCTTGATTACTCATAAACACAACTGGTTCAAGCGCCCATGCTGAAATCATATTTTTATCCTTAAAAGCAGCTGAAGCAGACGATGATAAGTCAGTGTTATATCCTATTGCCTGAATTGCCCGATAAAGCATTGATGCAACTTGTTCGCGATTAGTCAGTTCATTAGGTGAAAAAAGTTTTCTTTCTTTATTTGTTCCGGCTACAATGCCCAAGGAGTAAGCTTTAAATACTTCAGGATTTTTTGTATCTACAAAAGCATTCATATCAGCATATGAAGCTGGTTTTCCGGTAGATTTTTCATACATTTTTATCGCTATTTCAGCAAATTCCTCTCGTGATATAGGTCCATTCATTTTATTTTTAATTTTCTCGGTGATAAATCCATAATCGGCAGCTTTATCAAGTTCGGGTATAGCCCAGGAGCTGGCATCTTTGTAAACTGACTGTATCCCAATTGTGAACACCTCGGAAAAAGTACTGTAATACCAGTGATCTTCATTATCATCGTTTTCAATATCGAGATATGCATATCTTATCCGGAATTGATAGACATTTGCTTTTATATCTATTTTGTCTACTTTACCTTCATTTATAGGATCATATGTTGCCTTATCATCAAATGAATTTCCCGGTATGGTATCACCGCTTATTTCATAATCCCATTTTCCGTCCCCTACTTTCATATCAATCTGATAGTTCAAAGGGGATTCTCCTAATTCGGCCCACTTATTATTCAGATCTGTTACGCTCTGGGGGTTGGTCCATTTCAACTTGAAACACGGTTTTCCGTCTTCATCTTCCCCAAAGGTTACATTAAGATCACGCGGTGCTTCAAGGTTTGTCGCTGAATTGGCCGCTAGTGTTGTTACCGGAATGAATGGTATCACTGCAAACCCCATGGCAAAAGCAATTATCCATGTTATAAAACGTTTTCTCATAATTTCCCTCCTCAAGTAGTTATATAAATATTTTCCTTTTCATTTCTCATAAGCAATCAGAGCTTGGGCTGGTCTTCATTATTCACCTGGGTAACCGTAATCATTAATTCTTCGCTTTCATAATCAGAGGCAAGATGAATTTTTATGCCTTTGCTGTTATCAGCAGTATAGAAACTGCCTCCATCAAATGAAGAAACAATAGCATTCTCCGTAAAACCTGCTTGTTTTATATCTGAAAGATAATCTTCGAAATCTTCCTTTTTAACTTTTTCTAATTGAATTGCACAGTCGGTATCAGATTCTGCCACATAGGTAATAACGCCCTTTTTATACTCTAATATTTCACTGCCCAGCTTCCCCTTGGGCCATTCAGTTCCACCTAGAGAAGTCGTTTTTCCACTTTTATCGGTTATAGTAATTTGCTCACCATCAATATCGACATTACCCCCAACTATATCCTCAGCTGCCTTCTCAGCAAGTTTCTCCCCGGCAACTTCCGATGCACTTTTACATCCGGTAAGAGGATATACCAGAGAAAGTAAAATAATTAGAATCACAAATTTTTTCATAAAAAACCCTCCTAAAGTTCTTAGAGAACCGTATTCCACATCATATTATCAGCTAAGGGGCAAGATGAAAGTATTTTGCTTGTAGAACATATATTATCTTTCTATAGCTCAACTCTCCTAAAAAGCCGCTATTTTACCCGCATCTCTTTTAAGTAACACCCCCTTGTAATACTGCCTTTAAGAGTTAATAATCAGTCCTATTGCCTCCCCATCCCCAAGGTTCTGCATCTTCCGGGTCATTATAATTACATGAAAACCCGGAAAAACTATTTCCATCTGTTTCCATGGTGAACTCGAAAGTACCAGAATTATTTCCTTCACTCCAGGTACCGCTCAGCGTATCACCGGATACAGTACCTTTAATACTGGTATTCCCCTCTAAATCATATAAACCGTTCACTTGATTCCCGCTCTGTCTAAGTATCATATAGCCATTATCTGTATCCCAAAATCCGGTCCAATTGCGGTTCCCCTGCATAGCAGGCAGAAGAAACCCATGCCGGTCAGAACGTTGATTGTCACCCTGCTGCTGATAATAGCCGTCAAAAGATTGTTTGTCTCCAGCCATATTAAATTCCAGCGTACCGCTATTACCCGTATCTTCTTCATCCCATGTGGCAGTCAGTTTATTGCCTGATACCTTACCATTGATAACACCCGTATACATCTCGTAGCTGCCATACACATTATTTCCGTTCTGCGTCAGCTGCAAAACTCCCAATTCGCTGTACCAGCTGCCAGAAAAGTCAGTTTGAACAGTCTGATCCTGGTTTTGAATAGTTTCATTTTGCGAAGTAAGCGGTTGCGTTGCTGCAACATCAGCAGTGTCGTTTCCTTTACATATAGTAATTGTTTTTGTAGTACCATCCCATACCGTTTCATAACCCAAGTTTTCAATGATAAAACGAAGCGGCACCATGGTTCGATTGGTTGAGGAAATAAACGGAGCAGCATCAATATCCTTCCCCACGCCGTTAACCATAGCGTGGGTACTATCAACCCGGAGATTTATCACCGTATTATTCTGGTTAATGGTAATCATTCGCTGGCTGCCATCCCAGTCAATACTGCCACCCAATTCTTCTATGATGGCTCTGATAGGGACAAAAGTACGACCATTTACTATAACCGGTGCTGTGCCATACCCCGGGTCAATCTCCTTTTGACCCCCGTTCACGGTCATTATGGGATCACCTACGACAAGTACCATCGTGATACTGCCTGCAGCACCTGCAGCATCTGCAGCGCCGGGAGCGCAGGGAGCAGCCACAACCTCATTAGAAGTATCTTGGATGGTAGTGCCGTAAACCGGACTTACTACATAATAATAGGTTGATCCATTGGTTACTGTACTATCGGTGTAATTAAGAGCATTAATGGGAAAGTCGGTTAACGGCGTAGATGAATAAGCTCCCGGACTGTCAGCCCGGAATATATAGTACCCGGTCAGCCCTTGCGTATTACCGGCAGCACTCCAAGTGAGCCTGACATTATTGTTGCCAGGTGTTGCCGCCAGGTTAACAGCGCCTGTTTCGGCAGGTAAAACAAGGTTTGAATCAGTAGAAATCTGTGGCAGATTAGGAGTTAAATCACTTATGTTTGTATGTGACAATAATGCCTGGGTTGATTCCAGATCTTCCTGGGTAGCATTTTCCGGTGCCACTCCAAATGTGTGACTTGATGCAATACTCATTATATTTTGATCTCTAATCAGGTCTAATACTATAATACGGTATAATCCGGGTTCATCAGGCGCATAAGCATTGACGGAGGCACTGCTGTTGGTACCTATTGATTGCCAATAGGTGCATTTGTCAAGAAGATCCGGGTCATATATATGGTCAGGCTCATAGGGAACGATGCCCACCCAGGTATTATGATTGTTTGAGATACCGGAAATACCAACTGCCATTTGTTCGCCTGCCGTTATAATTTCAGGTATATTGGAAAATACCGCCTTCATTCTGCACACGCAAATACATCGCTCACTAAATGCAAGCCCTACCACCTGTCCATCAGATGTTGATACATATTCCCTAAAAAAGTAATAACCAGGCATCAGCGGAACATTAAAAAATATATTTCCTGTGGTCTCATTATTCGGCTTCTTTTCTATTAAGTAGTATTGATTGTCACTGTATTTAATAACTGTGCCTATCCAACCTCCAAGTCCACTTTGATATAAATTTTCAAAACTGACATTGACTATTTTACCGGGCGGAGATCCCAGTCTAGGCCATACATTCCCAGACGTATCTGCAAAAGCAACATCATTTATTGCCAACATCTGCAGCAAAAACACAATCATCAGCAGAGAAATCTTTCTTTTCATCCCTAACTCCTTTCATTTGAACACTCACAATCTTCTTATTTCATTGCAAAACTTCCCTTCTCTGCCACTGGAGCGGCTGGGGTCTATCTCTTCAGGTATTCCCCCCTACAATTGAGATGGCATACTCCTGCTATTCCAGGGTTGTATGCCTGTATCTGTCCAAGCTATTTCTCTCTCAGCAATCCAATAATGGCTCTTTTCTGTTGTATGTGTTTGCCAAAGATTATTATTTTTCATTATACAATTGAGCAATCAGAATAAATTTTGCAATTTTGCTACATTTAATTTATATAAATTTGCTATGTTTTTTGTTTTTGAAAATGTAAATTAAGGATGAAAAAATCATCGCCAGCACCCGGGAAATCCATTACCCTTTTGTATGTAAAAATACAAAAGGTAATAACAGAAAAAGGATAATGACGATGATACAAGATATATCAATATTTAAATTAAAAGATTCTGATTAGATTTTTAAAAACTCCTTTTATAAGTCGACGGTGGTATCCCCTTTATTTTCTTGAAGCAATTGGAAAAGTGAGAACTATTTACAAAGCCACAGTATTTCGCTACTTCTTCTATAGAATAATCCCCTTTTTTCAGCATTTCCTCCGCTTTTGTTATTCTGATGGATATCAGGAACTCATGGGGGGTTTGTTGAGTGTGTTCTTTGAACATTCTTATAAAATAATATGGGCTTAAGTTGATTTCCTTACAAATATCATCCATTTTAATATTAGAGTTATAATAATTAAACATATATTCCCTGGCACGATTGACATAATTTTTATTGATGCTCTGCTTTTTTTGCTCCCATTTTTGATTCCCGCTTTCTCTTAATATTTGAATCACGATTTGAGTGCTTATACTTTGTATCATTAAATCAGTACTGTTCTGCAAGCCCACCTCTTCTTCCCAGCTGTGAATAAGATTTATCAGTTTCGGACTATAGGGACTATCCATAATATTGAAGGATAATTGTTTTTCTCCACATACCTCATAAGCAACTTCTTGAAAGAACTTCTTCTTTATATTCATTGCAATGTATGGACGAGTGGTAGCAGTCCTTGTACAAGTCATTTTCGTTTCAGGTGTAAACTGAACAAGTCTTCCCTTTTTAAACTGATATTCTTGTCGTTCAATTCTCAACAAAGGAGGATTTGAAGTTAAAAAGACAAAATGGTAATCCTCCAAACACATTTCACCGCCACCAACATATAACCTGGGTCTAAATACCATTATATCCGTATGTCCATAATGTTCAGTCTTGGAAATGATTTCAGAAGGAATCTGATTGATAAAATGTATGAAGTTGTCTCTCCCCATTATTATCCACCTTTTCCCATGATCTATTTTGATCAGATCACCATATATAATTATTTGCAGGTTGCATTGAGTCCGGTATTTATTAATATATTAACAGATATTTATAAACAACAGGACTTATACAGTTGATGGTAATATCAAGACCTCTATCCATTCAAATATTCAAAAGACTTAAGCTGAGGCTGCTAAAATAACTAACACAATGGATGAGGTTAAGACCTGTTCAATAATCAAAAAGAAAGATATGTGGGGGCAAATTTACCTTTTTATATTAAATTGCGATATTCTCTCCTTCCATCTACAATGGCATATATAATTACTAACTTATCTGTCTCATTTATCTTATAAAAAACAAGATGCCGTTCAACAATCACTACTCTATACCCTTGCTTTTTCAAAATCGAATATCGAGGAATACTTCCCGACTCTGGAAACTCCTGAAGACGATTAATTGCGGTTTCAATTTTGTCTAAATATCCAAGTGCAACATCAATATCACCGGAGTCGCCGGCAATATAAAAAATGATATCTCGGAGCTGTTCCTCCGCTTTATCCGTTCGTAATATTTTGTACTTCATCCATTCTTCCTTTCCAGTAAAGATGCACGAAGATCATCGAACGAATCCTGCATTGGTGCCAATCTTCCATTTTTTACATCCTCTTCTGCCTCCGCAAGTGCTCTAAGTAGTTCCAATTCCGATTTCATCTGATAGTAATCCTGTAAACTAAGAACTGCTGTATCACCTCGTCCATTTACAGTAATAATAACAGCCTCTCTTGATTCTTTGCACTGTTTGGAGATTTCACTATAATGATTTCTTAAATCTGCCGATGGCCTGATTGCTGGTTCCATGGTATCACCTCGTTCCAATAACATTATAGTCATATTAAAATGTAATAGTCACATAATATCATAATATGACTATTACATCAAATTGTTATCCTTGCTCATATAACTTACTCTATTTTAAATTAGCATATATTGGCACACTTTCATGTTCCCCAACTCAACCCTGCCCCTATTTCTCCATCTGCGGAAATACAATATCCATCATTACAAATGTACTATTCTCCGTCATTTACCTCCGATATAGCAGAACCACGGTCTCAGCGTGCCTTGAGTGCGCAACAATGATGTCGCCCCCCTCTGGTATTCCCTTGGCGGTAGGACATGCTGTTTTTGCTTTTTAACATATTCCTTCATCAATTGGGTCTCATTTGCAATTTTTTTAAGAATTTCTTGAAGCTTCTTTGAATAAGGATCTTTCCTTAAATCAGCGGTGAGTTTTTCATATAGCGTTTTCTAAATGACAATAGTCGGAGAACAGAAAGGTTTCGCTGACTAGTACCACCTTTTTTATTGTTACAAATCGATCAACAATTCATGAATTACCAAGAAATAGTTTCGTTCTGCTGGCCGCGTTCTCTCTAATATTGTAATAGTAAAACAGATAATCAAAGCTGTGGAATACGCCTTTCGGGAAGACTACGTTTCCCTGTCCCCAGGTATCCACATCCACGGTACTGCAGATCAGCGCTCCTTTTTCGCTGTCAATAGTAGCATCTGCGAAGTTCATGACCCGCTGGAATTCACCGTTTTCGTCCAGAACCACCGAGCTGCCGAAATTGAGCATGATTGACCCCAGATTTTCATCCGCTCCGGCCGTCGTGCCGTCCCTTGTCCATGTGATTGGGTTTATTACAAGTGCACCATCCAGTACGACGGGATTTGTTCCCTCAACCACAGCAGCCTGTGTATTATAGGAAATGATCACACCCGTGTCGTCGGCACCCTCGGCAAACTTCAGGTGCGGATTTTCAGCCATATAATCCTCAGTGACCGAGTAGCCGATCACATAGGCCGCAACCATTCTCGCATAGATGTCCGGGTATTCCTCCATATACTCCGAAAGCAGATACAGCAGCATGTTGGAGCCCAGTGAATGACCTGCAAGGATGAACGGGCGCCCATTGTTGTAATGCTCAACATAGTAGTCGAACGCTGCAAATACGTCGTCTTTGGTAACGCCGCCGAGCAGTTCATCCTTGTCTTCCTCCGAAAGCGACAGACTGTTTACTGCGTCCGGCTGCCTGTAATACGGGGCGTAGATGTTGCCAACCGTTTCAAACGCCGTCGCTTGGCGGTTATAGGCCGACCTTGCATTGGTTCGCATAAGCGTATTGTCGATTTCGCATATGATGGGGTCGTCCGCTGAGAGCCGATAATATGACGTCGGATACAGGTAGAACACATCGACATCATACTCTGTAGTACCCGGCAGTGCCAGCCAGTTATCGGTTGATGAATAATCATTTGCTTCAACTGTGTTTTCAGATGGATGCAACAGCAGAAAACCCGCTATGATGCCGATGGTCAGGATAACGGCAATGCTGATAATAATACTCCATTTCTTTCTTGAGTTCAAACTATTCACATCCTTATTTCAGTTAATTGATTTGACAAAATGGATTGTTGTGAATATATCTAATCACCGTCAATAGGTAAGCATCCATCTTCGACACCTTCACTTCCATACCGTCCTACGTGACAGCTTCTACAATAGTTCCTGTTGTACCACCACGCACAGCTTGTCCCGTTCTACTCATTATTCGCGAAATCTTATCGTCTTTTCCCGTATCAATATGTAAACATGGTTGCTCATTAAGCAATAGGCATACACTTCAAACTGCTTTTTCGATTGTTTCTGTGCCAGTATTTCCAGCAACCGTTGATAATCATCATCATCATAAAAAATATCCTGTTGATTGATTCCTCTTAAAACTACATGGTAAAGTCCCACTTTCACACTGTTTTCTCGCTTGTCTTACCACTTTTCTACCACAACCTTTGTTTTTGCCAATTATATTAAACAATAATGATGGAAGCAAAAAGAACGTCCCCGTGCTTCCCCAGCATAAATCATTATGAATTTGGGATTTTTCGAGCTATCTCTTCAAAAAGTTGACAAAATATTTGCTGAAATTGTTCATGTAGTTTGAATATTTCTGTTTCATCTTCGGCAGCAAGAGAATGTTGCAGCTCTGAGGCAATCTTGAAAAATCTTTTGGCACCGATATTACCGGAACTGCCTTTAATTTTGTGAACAATTTGGATAGCATCTAGATAGCGCCTTTCATTTATACTGCTGTTTAACAAGGGTAAAACATCCTTATTTTCACGATAATACTCATCCAAAACCATTAAATATAACTCCGTATTATTACCTAAACGTACAATACCGTCCTTTTCGTCCAGAACGGCTTCATAAGCAGCGGCAATCTCTTGTTTCATTACTTCTTCATGCTGTCGATTCCGGCGTCCTTCCTGCAACGGTTTCAATACACTCCAAATTGTTCCTACAAATTGTTCCGGTTCAAAAGGCTTGCTTATGTAATAGTCAATCCCAACCTGCTTACACTTCTCTTCTACCCCCGCAATTGCATCTGCGGTCATGGCCACAATGGGTATGGAAGTATTCAATTCTCTAATGAGGCCGGTTGCTTCGTAGCCATTCAAAACCGGCATATGTAAATCCATGAGAATTAAATCTAATTCCTGTTGATGTTTTTGGAAAAATTCGAATCCGGTTTTCCCATTATCAGTCAAAGACACCTTAAATCCAGCTTGCTCCAGAATCGAACGGGCAATAAACTGATTGGTCTTATTATCCTCTACAATAAGTACATGATAGGGGTAGTCCACCAAGAAATCAGCAGTCTGATCTTCATTTGATGAGCTATCATGCATTGCCAGGACTTTATCCTTAAAAATTTCAATAATGCCATTATGCAGAGTGGAAGCTATGATTGGCTTGGTAATAGCGAAATCAATTTCCACATCCTCAATTTTTTCGAAAAGATCTTCCCTCATGAGTGGAATCATTAAAATGATTCTGGGTTTCGTTTTTATTAATGGGTCAACTTTTATAGTATTAACAAAATTGATGCCTCCGCAGTTAGGTGTATCATTATCTACAATTAACAAATCATAGGGTTTGTCATCCGTATTTATGGTATTTCTAAGCAACTGTACAATCACATCTTCTGATGATAAAAATTCTGCCTGCATATTAAAAGAATTTAAATATTCTCTAAGCAAATTTGAACAGGTCATGTTTTTTTCCAAAACCAGCACTCGTATATTTTTGAAGTAAATGGATGCTGAATTTTTTTTATTCACATCCTCTTTTTCTAGATCAACTTCTAATGCTAATCGAATAATAAAGGTTGTTCCTTCGCCCGGAGTACTATAAACATTAATTTCACCATCCAGCAGTTCAACCAGGTTTTTTACAATTGACAATCCCAGGCCGGTACCCCCAAAACGCCTGTTAATAGTTGAATCGCCTTGATCGAATGGCTTAAACAGATTATTTAACTGCTCCTTGGACATACCAATGCCGGTATCTATAACACTAAATTCCAAATGACAAATATTATTTTCACTTGCCAGCAATCGAACCTTGACCGATACTTCCCCATCTGATGTAAACTTAACCGCGTTGTTGATAACATTCAAAAATATTTGTTCCAACCTGGTTGGATCTCCCCAAAAATATACTGGAATTTGGGGGTCCTTATTCAAATCAAAAACAATACCTTGCTCCTCAATTTTAAATGATACGATATTAATAACCTGTTGCAGTACTTTGTCTAAATTGAACGAAATTCTTTCAATGTCAATTTTTCCAGCTTCAATCTTGGAAAAATCCAAAATATCATTAATAATGCCCAGCATGTTCCTTGATGCCTGGGTAATCTTATCCAAATATATCCTTTGCGTAGTGGTGATGCCGGTTTTCTTAATTAAATACGCCATACCCGTTATGGCATTCAGAGGGGTTCTAATCTCATGTGACATGCGAGCTAAAAAAGTAGATTTGAACTGGTTGGCGACTTCGGCTTCTTCCTTGGCAACTTTCAGAGCCTCTTCAACTCTTATTCGCTCGGCAACTTCCTTTTTTAATTTTATAATCCAATACCAGGAAACCAAAATAATGATTAATATTAACACACCAACAATGACCGCAATTTTAATTATCTTGCTATAATCAACCTGGTTCTCGATGCCGATCCAGCGATTATTAATCTCTATCCTTTCTTCCTCGGTTATACTGGCCAGCCCTTTATTAATAATACCCAACAACTGGGGCCAGTCGTCTCGCACTGCAAAATAAAGCGCTTGCTTTTCTTCATCATCGATTTTAATATACTTTAAATCTGTCAGTCCATTAGTCTTAATTATATAACTTGAGGTTGCTAAATTACCCACAAAGTATTTCTCGCTGCCAGCAGCAACTGCTTCCAGTGCTTCCAAATCCGTTTTGTAAAGACTAAATTCAATAGAGTCAAAAATCTTTAGATGACTGTGGTGGGAACTGTTTTTCTTGACGGCTACTTTTTTATTAAACAAGTCTTCCAGTTTGCTGATACTGTTTTCGCTATTTTTTACAATAATCACTCTTTGGAAGTAATAATAAGGCTCTGAATACTTAAAAAACTGCTCGCGTTCTCTGGTCTTGGCAATGCACGGTAATGCATCCAGCTGTTTGGTGGCCGCCTTTTCGTAGGCCTGAGGCCAGGTTAAGCCCCTGTCTATCTCCATTTTTATGCCAGTCCGTTCACTAAGCAATTTAATATAATCAGCAGCGATACCCTTATATTCACCATCAGAATCAAAAAACTCATAGGGAATAAACTGTGGATCAACCCCCAGCCGAATGACCGGGTGATTCTGGATAAACTCGCTCTCAGCGGGTGTGAATACTATTTCACTTGCTTTTGCATAAGCAATGTTGCAAAAGACCATAAGTGCGAACACGCCAAGCAAAATAGTCTTTATAAACCGCACACCTATTCCTCCTCTTATATAAGGCGTTGCCCATATTTACTGGCAATTTGTCTAATTTCATTTTCTATTTCGATAAATGCATCTACAATATAAGGATCAAAATGTTTGCCCCGTTCATTCAGTATAATTTCCAAGGCTTTTTCATGGGTAAACGCAGGTTTATAAACTCTTTCGTTAACCAAGGCATCATAAACATCAATAATAGCCATTAAACGCCCGCAAAGTGGTATGTCTTCACCTTGCAGACCCTTGGGATAACCAGAACCATCGAATTTTTCATGATGATTCCCCGCAATTTCAATTGCGGTATGAATAAAGGTAGCACTCTTTTCAAGATTTAAATCATAGCTTAAGGCTTCAACTCCGTAAGTAGTATGCTTTTTCATAATTTCAAATTCGTGCGGGTCCAGTTTCCCCGGTTTTAATAAAATTTTATCCGGTATGCCCACTTTCCCAATATCATGCAATGGTGCGGTTTTAAAAAGTTCGCCTATATATTCATCACACATAATCTCAGAATATTTTGTTTTGGTTTTCAAGTGTTCACATAGAATCTTCATCATCCACTGGGTTCTTATGGTATGATTACTGGACTCGATATTACGTATTTCCAGCAGACCAATCAAAGCATGAATGGTAATATCCCTGGTTATAACCAGTTCCCGGGTTCGAGCCGATACTGTTTCCTCCAAAATGAGATTGTGTTCTTCTACGCTTTTCCGAGCCCTTCGCAAGCTTAAATGAACCTCTATCCTTTTTCTTAAGGACGCCATATTCAGAGGCTTTCTTATATAGTCTACGGCCCCCAAATCCAAGCCTTTTACTTCATTTTCGATTTCATCATAATTTGTCAATATTAACGTAGTTATCTTTCTATACACGCTATCCTCCTGCAGCACCTGCAGGACTTCGAATCCATTCATATTGGGCATATTCAAATCCAAAATGATTAAATCCAGGGTGGGGTTATTCTTAATAATCTCCATAGCCTCAATCCCGTCGTAGGCCAACAGAAGATTATAATCAGACAGAATGCTTGTAATCAACATCATATCGGTTTTGGAATCATCCACAATTAGTATTTTTACATCCATGCGTACCCCTCCTATTTCTCTTGTTCCGTCAAAATTCTATTCCCTTCAGTTTCAATGGTCATTAGAAATACTTCTATTGGCACCTTGTCGGCCATGACCTGGTTTAGTCCGGGAGCATAATATTGATCTTTTATTACTTGCCACCGTGGAACTGGTACATCTATGCTCGGATTCTTAAAGCCCTCCAAAAAAGGTATGAATTCCGGATATTCTTTAAAAACCATGCTATCAGCTAAATCCTTTCTAACCGGTGTACGAAAAGGATAATACGCATCATGTTCCGGGCTGTATTCTCCATTCATAATCTTTTCCTGAGCTTCCTTGGAAATAAGATAAGTAATGAATTTTATAGCAGATGATCTTTTCTCGGCACTTATCTCCGCGGGTAGAGCCAGCATCATGGGACCTACCTCCGAGTACATTCCTATATCATCCAAAGCAATAACTCCTACTTCAAAGGGGTTGCCATTCTTCCATATATCTGTAACGCCCCACAATCCTTGGAATTCAAATGCCACTTGTTGTTTCCTGAAGTAATCCATTACTTCTATGCCAGTGTCATTAATCCATGTTTTTTGAGCATGCTGTCCAAGCGTATTTTTGTAAAACTCAATAGCAGATTTGGCATTTTCGTTATTAAGCGAAACACTCTTACCATCTTCATCAACCAAACGCGAGCCAAAAGTATAAATAAATTGATTGACCATCCAGGAAACATCATTATGGTTGGCACCTACCAACCCGATGCCCCGGGCGTTCGTATTAGCCTCAACTTTCTTGCAGGCTGCAAGAAGATCATTTATACTTTTTATGGTCTTAGGATCGACACCTGCTATCTTCAAAAGATCCTGGTTATAAATCAAGCACATAGAATGTCCCACCCAGGGAATACCATAGGTCTTGCCGTCAACAACTGCCATATTCCATAAATTTTGATAGAAATAATCCTTTTCTTTTGTGAAATAATCGGTTAAATCGAGCAATTTCCCTTCATAGCCGAAGTATTTTACAAACCTATAGGGCAGGACATAAATATCAACCGGCGAATCATTTTTCAACATGCCTTCAACAATATTAAAATTTTCATCTCCACCTACCAGCTTAATTTCAAAGCTGTCATTACTTACCGCATTATATGAATCTACTATTTTTTGAATCGTTTCTGCACGACCGGAATAGGCTTTCCAGGTTATACGAAAAGTCAAGGTCTCCTTTGGCATTGTCGAAATCGCGGGTTCGGTGGTATTATTGCTGCTGCACCCCACAATAAAACTGGCAAGCAAACAAAGTATACTTATACATTTAACCTTGAAACCCAAGCCTTCCATCCTGAATCCCCTCCAAGACCTCACACAAAATTACCTAAACCGGCATTTATTTCATCTAACATTAACTTATCTTATGTAAGCTATTTTGAAAAGGATAATACAGGAAATTAATATCGGCTATTTCATTTTGCTCTATGCTTACCAGAAGTGGCAAGAAGGTGAATCAATCCCAGTTTAAAAATATTTTCGCTCCTAATATGCGTTTACCGTCCCTTTGACAACTTCCGAATATATCAAATAACTAATCACTCGTTAATTTCAAAAACGCAAACCACCAAGAACCAATCTCGGTGGTTTGTTGCCTTTATAGAGGTAATGGTTAAAAACGTTATATAATTGATTAGATTACGATCGCCAAATACGAGATTACTTCCCGTCAGGGAAAAACGCAAGAAATTCTTAAGATTTATATCAAGTTTTTTGTCAGTCTCCTCATCTAAAGTATATTTAAGGTTCACGGGTTTAACAATTCACTCATTAATACGAGGGGGGATTTGGATGGAAAGGCAACGCATCCTGGTGGTGGACGACGACCAGGAGATTGTGAAGGCCATTGGCATCAACCTGCAGAACGAGGGCTATGAAGTTTTCATGGCCTATGATGGTCTGCAGGCGTTGGATATAATCAGCAGTAAAAGTGTACAGCTTATTATCCTCGATGTAATGATGCCGCGCCTGGACGGGCTGTCTACCACCCTGAAGATTCGGGAAGAGAAAAACATACCCATCATCATCCTGTCGGCCAAATCGGAGGATACGGATAAAGTTCTGGGATTGTCGATGGGGGCTGATGATTATGTCACCAAACCATTTAACACCATGGAGCTTATGGCCCGGATCAAATCCCAGCTGCGGCGCTACCTTAATTTGGGGGATGTAAATGGACAGGCCAAATCGAATATCCTGCAATCGGGAGGGCTATGTTTTGACCTGGAAAATCATACTCTGACAGTTGATGGCGACCCGGTCAAACTAACCGCTACTGAGACCAAAATTATGGAGTTATTAATGCGAAGCCCGGGACGTATCTTTCCGGCTGAGGAAATCTACGAGCGGGTCTGGGAAGCACCCGCCTACGGGGTCGAAAATACGGTTATGGTACATATTCGCCGCATAAGGGAAAAAATCGAGATAAACCCGAAAGAGCCAAAATATTTAAAGGTGGTATGGGGAATTGGATACAAAATCGAAAAAATCTAGGCCATGGACAGCCTGGCTCTGCTTTATTCTGGGTGTCAGCCTGATTGGAGTGCTTCTGTTTACCGGACTGGGCATGGTGGAGAAATCTCGCGGTAATCTGGGTGTGTTAAAGGCTCCTTTTACTGATAACTACCAAAATAGCATAGTATTTAAAGAGCGTACCGCTCATTATTTTAACAATCTGTTTTCCTTGGTAGAAAATGATTCTACTCATAACAACAGCTATATGGAAATGATCAGGAATATGTTAAAGGATGAAGGAATAAACGTCAAGTATTGCGCGGTAAACCTAAACACCGGCTTGTTAGTAACAAATATGGAGGGCAGTATTTCCTTTCCCGACTCGGGAGGATTGCCGACAATGCCACTCGGCTATGATTATTATTGGTATTTGAATGGCCAAAAGCTAATCATAATGGATCATGACAAGCTAGTCGATACCGAGCGGCTGGACAGCGGCTATCAAAACCTGGTAAATATGTACGATTATGCCCCCTCCCCCAATAGCCGGGTATTGCTGGCAATCAAGGACCCGCTGGTAAAAAACCCCTACTCGCGTTCAATGTACTATTATGACCAACAATTGTCTAAAATTGTCGGCTGGGTCTTCATCGTACTGGGAGTACTGGCACTGGCGTTGCTAGTATATGCGTTTATAAGGCGCAGGGACAAACGGGAGTATGACTGGAAACTTGCTTCCTGGTCGGGGGCCATCTGGCTGGAGGTTAAAGTACTGCTGTCCATCCTGGTACTGACCCTAATGATTGGAGTGTCAGTCCAGTTTTCCAATGGGTATAGTCTGCTGAGCGATGTCCTGGAAATGATATTTATAAGTACAGCTATAATACTGGGCTTATGGTGGTTCTATCTGATGACTGTAGATATAATTATCAACCGAGGTAACTTTTTCCGCCATAATACCATAAACTCCTCAATTAAATGGTACCGGAATTACGAAAACAAGTATTCCTGGCAGCAGTCCATGATCAAGCGTGCCTATTGGCTGGTGGGAGCTGAAACGGTGTTGGCATTGCTGTCGGTCTTGTCTTTGTTGATATCCATATCTGCAAACGAGTTTATAATGTTTTTGATCGCTCTGTTGATCGCCGGAGTTGGTATATATCTCATCTGCCGTTACCTGAATCGTTACAACCAAACCATTAATGACCTGGGCCGGCTGATCGACCACATTGAAATGATTAAAAACGGCGATATGGAAAGCCGGCTGGAACTGGCAGCCGACGCCGATATATATCCGGCTGCGCAGAATCTCAATGCTTTGCAGGAAGGCCTAAATACGGCAGTCATTGAAAAACTAAAATCAGAACGTATTAAAATAGAGCTAATTACCAATGTATCACATGACCTGAAGACTCCGCTGACCTCAATTGTCAGCTATGTTGACCTGCTGGGCAAAGAAGAAAACCTGCCCGAAAAGGTTAATGATTATATAAAAATTCTGGCCCAAAAGTCAGATCGTCTAAAAAACCTGGTTCAGGACCTGTTCGACCTATCCAAAGCCAGCAGCGGCAATGTCACCCTGGATATGGAGCAGCTGGATCTGGCGCGGTTAATCAAGCAAACCCTTGCGGATATGGAAGAACCCATAAATCAATCAGGGCTTACCTTCCGGCTCAATATCCCCGATGAACCCGTCTATATTTTAAGTGACGGCAAAAAGCTCTACCGGGTTTGGGAGAACCTGATTGCCAATACCCTAAAATACTCGCTCGCCGGTTCACGGGTATTTGTTGATTTAAGTGTAGAAGATAAAGAAGCTCTGGCTACGATAAAAAACACCGCTAATTACGAAATGACTTTCAGTGAAGAGGAAATCCTGCAGCGTTTTGTAAGAGGAGATATATCCAGAACTACTGAGGGTTCAGGATTAGGACTCTCCATCGCCGAGAGCTTTGCCCGGATATGCGGAGGCCAGTTTGGAATAAAGATCGATGGTGACTTGTTCAAGGTAGATCTGTTGTTTACAACAATTTAATAATCCCTTGACTGAAAAATTATTAGACAGCTTTTCACCTGGATGGCTGGTAATAATGAAGGAAGCAGGGGGAACGTCAGACCGTGTTAAAATAGCTTACAGAAATGGCTAAATATAGGCACTTTCCTATTATAATAGTATTAGCAGGAGGTGCTGAAATGAGTCATAAATTTCGCCGATAAGCCTAGTTTTCACACAGTCTGACGGTTCTTTGACACCCCACCTTGAGGATGTAATAATTTACGCAGGATTCTCCGGCGTACCCCGAAATTCTTTTGAAAATTCGTACACCGTTTGTTAGGACAAAGACCAGCGGAACTAGACTGGGTCTTGCAGTTTGCTACAGTATAGCAGAGGTTTCTTTATCAAACATAAACCCTTTTCCATCATCAAAAAAGACGGCTACTTTATCATCAATACTCACATCAGCATCTGCCGGTATCCTGCTGACGATGCTACCTGACGGTGTATTGATATATATATAGGCTTCAGCTCCCAGGCGTTCGATTACCTCCACATAACCAGTAAACGGCAGCATATTGCTTTTTGCCTCAAGGCTGACATTTTCAGCGCGAATACCATAAATAATTTGTTTTCCGATATAACCCTTTTCCCTTAAAATTTGTTGTCTATTGGCGTCCAAACAGCGTATGTTATCTATAAATGCTAGTTTTATTTCACCATGTTCTTCAACTACTGCCACATCCAACAGATTCATCTGTGGCAAGCCAATAAAACCAGCAACGAAGGTGTTTGCCGGCTTAATATAAATGTTTTTCGGTGTATCAATCTGTTGAATAATCCCGTCTTTCATTATTGCAATTCTTGATCCCATGGTCATTGCTTCGGTTTGGTCGTGAGTTACATATATAAATGTAGTATTTATTCGCTTATGCAACTTGATAATTTCGGTACGCATTTGCACACGGAGTTTGGCATCCAGATTCGATAGAGGTTCATCCATTAAGAAAACCTGCGGTTCCCGAACAATTGCACGCCCCAGTGCAACGCGTTGCCGCTGGCCGCCGGACAGTTGAGCAGGCTTTCTTTCCAATAAATCCTTAATATCCAATAATTCCGCCGTCTTCAAAACCATTTCTTTAATCTTTTTCCTAGGCACTTTTCGCATTTTGAGTCCAAATGACATGTTGTCATACACATTCATATGTGGATACAGTGCGTAATTCTGAAATACCATGGCAATATCGCGATTCTTAGGTTCGAGATTGTTAACGAACTTGTCACCTATGTGCAACTCTCCAGAGCTAATGTCCTCCAAACCGGCGATCATTCTTAGCATAGTTGTTTTACCACACCCGGATGGCCCCACCAAAACAAGAAACTCCTTATCTTCGATTTCCAGGTTCAAGTTTTTAACCGCATGTACACCATTTTTATATATTTTATTTATGTTTTGTAATAACAAGCCGGCCAAGCTCAGATCACCTCAAGCATTTCATTTTATGTTACAAAAATAATTACACAATTTTATATTATAAATAACAACATGTTTAGAAGAATATTGTTTGACAAAACACAAATACAGATTCTAATATAATATCATATAATTTATATTATAAAAGGAGGAAATACATATGAAGAAACGCCTGCTCACATGTCTATTAATTTTCACACTGTTTTTCTCTCTTGCGGGATGTGGTAACAGTACTGCCGAAAAGTCTGCTGATGCACCCAAAGATATTGAAGTATGGGTGCATAAACATGATCCGTTGATTGCCTGGATGGAGGACAAGGCTCAAGAGTATAACGCTGAAAATAAAGCTGTTAATGTTATTATTCGAGCATTCCCCTCGGGTGAACTGCCTGAAAAGGTTTATACAGGGGTAAAAGGCGGCCAGGGACCGGCAGCATTTGACTTCTTGTGCCTGAATTACAAGAGTTTGATTGACAAAGATATTATTGCACCAGTTGATTGGAAAACAATGGGGTATGCTTCAGCAGAAGAATTTGCATCTGAATGGTATAAGTCATCTATCGAAGGTGTACGGGAAAAGGACGGCAATTATTATGCCCTGCCGTATACAGCCAATACCTGGAGTCTGTTTATTAATACAGAACACTTTAAAAAAGCCGGCCTCGACCCTGAAAAAGATTATCCCAAAACCTGGGAAGATGTAAAAACAGTTGCCGAGAAATTAACGATCCGCGATGCAAACGGCAAGTTGATCCAAAAAGGTTTTGATCTCCCCTTTAACCAGGCAGATCATTGGTGGTTCTTTGTCTGGGGACCGATTTTAAGTCAATGTGGTGGTAGTGTTTTAAGTGAAGATGGTTCTAAAGCAACCATAAATGAAGCACCGGCGGTCAAGTCTTTGCAAATTCTATATGATCTGGTGCACAAACAGAAGGTCACGGAAGCAGGCACATCAATCGATGAATCAGAAGGGTTCAGAGATGGTACTACATCCATGTGGGTTAGTGGTGTTTGGAGCAAAGGCACTTTTAAAGACAGAGAAATTGAAAACAAATATATGGCTGTTCCGCTTCCTCAGATTGACCCGAATCATCGAATTACCACTCTCGGTGGTTACTGGTGGCATGTATCCAATAAAGTGGACAGTGATATACAAAAAGAAGCCTGGAAATTCTTAAACTATATCACCTCAGATCCAGGTGATCAATTTGAGAAAACCGGCTTGCTCATGCCGAAACCGAGCATTATGGAATCTCAGGTATGGAAGGATTATCCATATAGCGATGTCTTCTCCATTGATTTGGATGCCGGAATATGGCCGCAAAGCTCACCTGTATATCCGCAAATTGAAAAGGCGGTTGCTGATGCCATCGAAAGAAGCCTGGTAGGAGACACACCTCCGCAAGAGTCAATGGATATCGCTGCCGAACAAATCAATAAAGCATTACAAGAAAAATAGCCCTGATGAAATCGAGGCAAGCAATGTCCAGTACCAAATTCCACAAAAATCAAAATGCAGCTGGAGCCCTCTTTTTGGCTCCAGCTGCCATAGTTTTATTAGTATTTTTGGCACATCCAGTTTATTTAGCCGTTATAACAAGTTTGACCAATTCTGATTTGTTAACGCAGCCCAAGTGGATAGGATTGAATAATTACCTAAGCATTTGTACCAGTCATGATTTTTTAAATTCGCTGATGGTTACAGCAAAATTTGTCCTTTTAGCAAGCATCCCCTTATTTGTGATATCTCTAGCACTTGCGGTTGTTCTCACTAAGCCTTTCCGGGGTTCGCAGCTCTTTAAACTGATCATTTTTGCACCGGTTGTCCTGTCTGAAGCAATTACCGCAATTGTATGGAAAATGCTCTTAAATCCATATGGCATAATCAATGAATATCTGATGCATTTGGGCTTTATTGATTCATACATCAAGTGGCTGATTGATCCGCGCTATGCCCTGGGGGGAATTATTCTTTTTGTTTTGTGGAAAGAATTGGGTTATTTTATGATCATATTTTTAACCGGCTTGCAGAGCATCCCTGCAGGCTATTATGAGACAGCCACAATTGACGGGGCATCCGGATGGCAGCAATTCTCTTATATAACCCTGCCATTACTAAAGCCTACAACGCTTTTTGCCAGCATCATCATGCTCATCAACATTTTAAATACCTTCACGCCATTTTACGTAATGACCAGGGGAGGTCCCTTTAATAGCACCGAGGTTTTATCGATGCTTATTTATGATACAGGGTTCGGCTTTATGCAAATGGGTAAAGCATCAGCCATGTCGGTCATCATACTGCTGATTGTTGCGTTTTTAAGCATAATTCTATTTCGTATGGGAAGGCATGATAATATATGAAAAACCCTCGCTCCATGCTGTTAATATATTTGATCCTGATTATCGTATCCCTGTTCATGTTAATGCCACTGCTGGCAATGATAAGCACTTCACTCAAGTATGAAGGGGCTGTATTTGCAACGCCTTTTCAATGGATACCGGTTCAAGTCAACTGGGATAATTATATAGGTATTCTGCAAAAATATCCTTTCATGACGTATTTAAAAAACAGTCTATTTGCTGCAGTTATAGCTACAACATCAAATCTCTTTTTATCCTCTCTGGCTGGCTATAGCCTGGCAAAGTTTCATTATAAAGGGAAAAACATTGTCTTTGCCTTTATCATCATTTTGCTGCTATTACCTGGTCAGGCAATCATCGTACCTTTGTTCATGCTCATGTCATCCCTAAGCTTAATAGACTCTCTGGGGGCAATTATTTTGCCGTATTTAACCTCGCCCTTTGCCATCTTCCTGATGAGACAGTACTTTTTATCCATTCCTGACAGCATCATCGAAGCAGCCCGGGTTGATGGAGCTTCAGAACTGCAGATCTATTTTCGCATCATCTTGCCGCAAGCCAAACCGGTTTTTGCTGCTCTGGGTATATTTAGTTTCATGTTTAACTGGAACAATTTTTTGTGGCCTCTAATCGTCCTGAATAGTGATATGAACTTTACGATTCCATTAGGAATTGCCATGATGGAGGGTGAATATTCAACACCTTACGCTGAACTGATGGCAGCAGCGACGATGGCCTCTTTGCCGGTATTGCTGGTATACTTCATATTACAAAATAAGTTCATCAACAGTATGGTTATTACCGGCTTTTCTCCTAAAGGAGGCGACGTCCATCAAAAAGCTCATTGATTATGTACTGCAGCATAACAAAAGATTGGTTTCACCCAAAGGCGGCGGATCTATCGAAAGATTTTTTAATAAAGTCGATACTTCCTTAATGAAACCTGCGGAATATAGTGCCCGCTGGCTGGCCTTTCAAGCCGAAGAATATGGACACGAGTTCCTATGTTCTACGATGCTGGATGTGCAAATATGCAAATGCCTGGGGCTGCAAACATATTTTATGCCTGATGGCAGCGAACACGTGGTTGAAAACCAGGTAAGAGACATAAATGATTTAAAAAAGATAAAAAGAACAGTACCCCTCGATCACCCGTTAGCACTGAAACATATTACTTGTATCACGGAATTTAAAAAAATATGCCCCAAGCCGGTAGGCGGAGCGTGTTTCGGCCCGTTTACATGTGCAGGGGGCATCCTGGGTACGGAGCAACTCTGTATCGCCTCCATTGATAATCCTGAGCTAATCAATAAAACAATGAAAATTACGACGGAGTTTATTTTTGAAATGGCACTGGCCTGTGAAAAAGCAGGTGCTGATTTCTTTTGGATTGCAGAACCTACCGGCATTTTATTATCGCCGCAGCAATTTAATGAATTTTGCGGCAAGTATATAAAGAAGATATTCAATGGTATTTCCGTGCCAGGTTTTTTGCATATTCCAGGCAATACAAACCATCTTATTGATGAGTTGATGAAAACGAACGCACAGTGTTTAAGTCTGGATTCTTTTGTTAACATGCGTGATATGGCACATAAGATACCCTTGGAACTGATCATACTGGGCAATATCAATTCGCTGTCCATGCTCTATGATCCGGCTGCTAAAATCGCTCATGATGTAGCCAAACTTAACCGCGAGATTAGAAATTTCCCCAACTTTGTGATCAGTTCAGGAGGGGGTCTTGCCAAGGAAACCCCGGAAGAAAATCTTCTGTTGCTATTTGATGTAACCAGAAAAATGCCGGTTTGGAACCGAGAGCAATATCTTCAGATTAATAAGCTCTGGCGCATCATTAGCACGAAATCATTTGATGAAATCTGCTTGATCCTGTCACAGAATTATTATTCGCCAGATATCATTGCTGCAAGTCTTGAAGAAGCATGTGTTTATTTGCAAAGGCAGTATATATATAAAAACTTGAGCTTGGCTCGCTATTCAATGCAAGCCCATGAAATTCTCAAATTTCTATATGCGGATTATGTAAATGATTATTGTCGGATCAATATTGAGGAGGATACTTTCAACCCGGAACAACTAAAAGCCTGTATGTTGCATATCACACAGGGGTTTGTGAATAAATAGGACGCATTGAGGATGTAATTATTTTACACAGGATTCTCCGTACCAGGATTTTATATATATTTAGGAATCCGTCAATTCAATTCCCGGTCATCTTACACCGTCAACATCCGGGTGCTCCCCCACACGACCCTAACCCTATTTCTCGTCTGGAGAAACATAATTTTCAGCATCATAAAGTACTATTCTCGCAGCTTTACCTCCGATATACTTACCACCGTCTCCACGTGCCTGATGATACAAAAAAAGTCGCTTCAATCTGATATCCACTGGCGGCAAGAATTTATTGCCTAATCTATTACAGCAGGTAAAATACACTTCTCAAAAAGCGGCCATCGGTCGAGAGGGTTTCTTATTATCCTGGAAGCGATTGCTACTACAATATCTTTTTCCGGAATACAGCAGATAACATTGCCGCCATCGCCCAGGGCCGAGTATGCATAAGTGCCGCCCTCTCCTCTAAGCCACCATAGATAGCCGTAGCCATTGTAATTATTTCCTTTGGAATCCAGAGCTATCGACATATTCGTTGATTCATTAACCCATGTCTTTGAAATAATCTGTTTATCGTCCCAAATACCGCAGTTTAGATATAGAAACCCAAACCGCGCCATGTCCCTGGGTGTTAATGTAAGTCCCCATCCACCTGCAGTGTAGCCATCTGGATCCTTAATCCATCCCGTGATATTACTTCCGAACACATCATCTAGTCCAAATGATTTCATTTCACGATCCGGAATTCCTCTCATTCCTATAGGCCGAAATAATTGTAAATTGGCAAACTCGCGGGCGCACATGCCTGTAGTGCGTGTTATTATTGCTGATAACAGGTGCGCCCCGGCAGTATAGTACTGAAACCTTCCTGGTTGCCCATTCTGTCCCATAAGGTTCAGGATATACATAATCCAGCTTCGCTGCCTTCGCAGCCTGTCTAATGGTTCATGTCCGCGCCTGTCTCCTTCCTTCCATGAAAATGGAAACGGCGCAGTCATCGTAAGCAGATGCCTTATGGTTATAGTACGTTTCCGTATATCACCGGAACCAGCGTATTCCAGAAAAAATTCGAGTACCTTCTGGTCTATGCTTTTGATATATCCGGCATCTATAGCGATACCTACAAGGGCGGAAATGACACTTTTCGTCACTGAAGCGACATGATGTGTATCATGAGGGCAATAACCGTTATAATATCTTTCAAAAGAAATGTAACCCTTTCGAACTACAACAATACCATTAATGTTACTGTATTGATGTTTTATCATAGCCTCAAGGTCTTTGAGCTTTACCGGGTCCATTCCTACGGCTTCTGGATCTGCCATCAGCCATTCCTGGGTTGGCCAGTAATCTCTTGGCATTAAAGATACCTCCCCGTTATGGACTTCGGATTTTTCTTCAGCTCTTGCGGAGAACCTTCTGCAATGAGCCTTCCTCCTTCCTCGCCACCATTTGGACCCAGTTCAATAATCCAGCCGCAGGATTTGAGAATGACCGGATCGTGTTCAATGACAATTACTGAATTGCCTTTTACCACAAGCTCGTCTAGTAATAGAATGAGCTTGGCAGTATCATGAAGACTGAGACCTGTAGTAGGTTCATCAAGTACATAAAGGATATTGCCTTTCCGACGTCTGCCGATTTCTTTCGCCAGTTTGATCCTTTGCGATTCGCCCCCACTCAAAGTTGGAGTGGGTTGACCCAGTTTTATATATCCCATTCCAATCCGTTCCATGACTTTCAAAGAAGAAACAATCCCATGATCATCTTCAAAGAAAGATACCGCTTCGGAAACACTCATTTCAAGGATATCATGTATATTTTTACCTTTATACCTAACAGATAAGGCTTCGTCATTATACCTTTTTCCATGACATTCCCCACAGGTATGATCGATATTAAGATTTACTCCCAGCCAAATCGTCTCACGGCCGCTACCGCCGCATACCGGGCAGGCACCTTTCGAGTTGAATGAGAAATGACCCGCAGATAATTGCTGTTGTAAAGCTTCAGGCTGTCTTGCATACAGCCTGCGTATTTTATCCCATATTCCTATATAAGACACAGGGTTGGAGTTCATTTTCCTGCCAATTGGAGCTTGTGATATTTCCGCATATCCGGAGATGTGCTCCGAGCCCTCCAGCAGGTCTGCTACTGTTTCAACAACTTCCGGCTCATCCCTGTCTTCTAATTCATTATCATTAACATCCGTTCTACCGTTCTCTGCTTGATCATGAAAATATCCTTTTAAAAGAGGAATCAGTGTATCTGAAATAAGTGAGCTTTTCCCACTTCCTGATACTCCCGCTATTCCGACAAGGATTCCCAATGGGAATGATACAGTCAAATCCTTAAGGTTGTTTGTTTTTGCGTGCCGGACGGTCAGGCAGGGTATCTGTTTGTCTTTCTCGATATGCATTTTGGATTTCATGACGGGTAAAGCAATTTTTCCCGAAAGATACTGACCGGTTATCGAATCTTTGGACGCCAACAGACCCTCCAAATCGCCCTGATAAACAACCTGTCCCCCTTCAAGACCTGCTTTGGGTCCTATGTCAATAATGTGCTCGGCCATTTCAATCGTATTCCTGTCATGCTCCACGACAATAACCGTATTGCCCAATTCCTTAAGCTCTTGAATGGATTGCAGAAGTTCGGTCTTTTCCGATTCATGCAGTCCTGCAGTTGGCTCATCGAGTATATAGATCAGGGAATCCATCTTCGAATCCAAATGGGAGTTTAGAAATAACCGCTGTATTTCCCCGCCGCTCAGCGTGGGCATTTCTCTATATAGGGACAGATGACCCAAACGGGATTTATTTAAATTACCAGCTTTGTGTAGTATTTCCTTAACTAGGTTTTTACCAAACGATGTTAATGTTTCCTGCTTCAATAAGACTTCAAGAAACTTCTGTAATTCTGAGATAGTCATCTTCCCAAGCTCGCCTATATGTCTGCCATTTAAAAGCACTCTGCGAGCTTCTTCTCCTATTCGGAATCCATTACACTCAGAGCATACATGCATAGTGTAAATACCACTTAAACCTTCTCCATTCCTATATAGACGGTTTTGAAAGATTCTTGTCAGGCAATAGCTGCGTTTTTCAAAATTACCGTTTACATGGTGTCCGTAGATTATTTCTTCCTTAACTTCATCGGGTATTTTATAAAATGGCATATTTATGTAATTGATATATTTTTTATAAAGAAGCTTTGCATAACCGGGTGTTACGCCAACCTTGTCAAAAACCTGTCTGAGAGTTGTACTGTATTCCGAAACCAGTTTATCCATGTTGATTTCATAATACGCCCCACGCCCCGAGCACTTTATACACATTCCATTTGGAGCGTTATATGAGAAATAGCTTGCCGGCAAGCGTTCCTCTACATTCCCGCATTTTTCGCAAGTAAAGCTTTCGTCTACAGTTGCGCCGCAAGAGGAGCAGATTATTTTTCCTTCGCCTGAATAGAGTACACCAAGCAGATTTAGGATATATGTTTTTGAACCCACAGTTGAACGTGGATTGCTCTGGCGAACAATACTTTGTTGCACAGCTATCGCAGGTGCTATACCTGATATGCTGTCAAACTTGTCCTCGTCATCAATTCCTGTAAGTATGCCTAAGGATTGCAAATATTGCCTACGTCCTTCCTCGAAAATGATATCGAACATCAGGCTGGATTTACCTGATCCGCTGACACCGGTTGCGACGACAAGCTCGTTTTTTGGAATAGAGATGTCAATGTTCTTAAGGTTGTGTACCCGCGCTCTTTTTATTGTGATGTTTCTCATAAATTCGCCGCTCTTTCATATCGCATATTTCGCTTTTTAGCGCTTAAGAATACAAGTTAAATAGGTTTTACCGGCACATATATATCAACAATGCTTTTTTTATTAGGATGCTCTTCCGGATTATTCAAATAAACTTCAAAGCACGGGCGGTCATCAGGCTGGTAGTAGCTTTCGAGCAGCCATCTACCATAAATAGTGTCCCAGGCCTCTTTGTATTGATGCGCATCAAGTTTAAAGTGTCCGATTGCATACTTGCCGCCGGGGATTATCATTTTCCCAATCTCTCCGTCCACCACGGTATCCCTCGGGACAGTCATGCATATGCTGGTTCTGAACTTTGCATCACTAGTAATATCCGGGTTGTCATGGTACATGGAAAGAATTTTTGTGTCTGGATACTGAATCAGTCCTCTTGCCCAGGCCCATTTGCAAAGCTTACCAAGGAGTTTGCGGAACAATTCCGTTTCTCCTTTGAACATACCGATATTACGGATATATATCACCGGCATCTCCTGTATATCCTTTATTTCGAGATAGAAAGGAATATCCGCTACAAGCTGGGTTTTGCTTTGGATATCCTTTTCAACCTCAGTATATATGAAAAAATTTATAGAGTCTTTTCCCGGCTTGCTTTCCGTTTTACATTTCTTGCTTTTCAGTATGCATGAGTCCGTTCTCAATTGGCTTGCACTGAAGCCAAAATGCTTCTTAAAGGCTCTTGAGAAGGAAGCGTGATTTGAAAACCCATATTTTAAAGCAATCTGCGAAATAGCGTCTTTAGGATTTGCAGCGATGCTGAGTGCTGCCTTTTCGAGACGGATTCTCTGAATATATTTTGAAAGCGGTTCCCCTACAATTGCACAAAAAATTCTGTGAAAATGATACTGAGAGAAATTTGCCACATTTGAAAGCACAGTGAGTGATAGTTCCCCGCCTATATTTGCCTCTATATAATCCTGTACTTTATTTATCCTGGATATATACTCCTCCTGCAGGAAAGAATTATTTTGATTAACCATTATTTACTCCTATCAATTTTGACATAACCGGTCAATTTTGTGTTCCTGTTATTAGTCTGCATCTTGTAGTATTCTTAAGGGTCACTTTTCATTTGTTCACAGTCTTATAACCCGCGGCCGATCTTATTTACCATATTCTACTATATCTTTCCGCAAAAACCTCTATGATTTCGCGCTTTGTTTATTTACGCGAAAAAGTACGACCCCCCTGAAACAAAAATTCCCTCACACCATATGTCTGAGGGAACATAAAAAACATATTCAAATTTAGCCCGAAACATCGCAAACTCTAGAAATCAAGCTACTTCCGTTCTATCATCACGACTGTCTCCACGTGTGTTTTGATAAAGATATGATACTGATACGCGAAAATACCAGATTTTGCGCAAAAGTGTACCCCCTTTAGAATTTAGGGGGCGCAGAAAATATTAATTCCGGTTGTTGTCATAACAGTATAAAGCGTGAGTCCAGTATTGTACAACCCATGAAGCATAATCTTGGAAATGATAGAATCAATGCTGATTTGTCATCAATCAGTAGGCGTAAATCCTCAATTTGCTTATCAGTTTCTTCAACTAAACCGTTTCCATAATTCTTGGTATTTATATATATTTTCTTAATATTATGTTATTTTAAGATATAGGAAGCAAAAAGAACGTCCCCGTGCTTCCCCAGCAGGTAAAATACACTTCTCAAAAAGCGGCCATCGGTCGAGAGGGTTACTTATTATCCTGGAAGCGATTGCTACTACAATATCTTTTTCCAGAATACAGCAGATAACATTGCCGCCATCGCCCAGGGCCGAGTATGCATAAGTGCTGCCCTCTCCTCTGAGCCACCATAGATAGCCGTAGCCATTGCCAAGAACCCACAAATCATCTTTTTGGGTAACCGGTACTTCCGTAATTCTATTTCAAAATCATCGTCCGGATTCTCTCCTCCAGATTCTTCCTTTAGTGAATCTAATATCCGCCTAAATTAAAAAGCACCTGCCTCTCAGCAGACGCTCTATTCTTAACTTTCTTGTTTATAATGTTGTTGTTGAAGTATATTCAACTTTTATTACATTATCTTTTTGTTTCGTTAATTTAGCTTTATTTCCTTTACCATCTTCTAATGAAAGTTTTTCGAGTTCATTTTCTTGAAAAAAATTTACAATAGTTGTTTCTACAAACCCAGCCCAGTTTATTTTTTTATTTTCCTCTTCCAAGTTTCATTATCCCCTTTGCGCAAAAATTTACCTTTAATATTCTAAACATGATTGAATTATAAATCAATGTTTTTATGAATCTAAGTGCCTTAACTACTCCCATTCTTTCCATACTTCAGGCTGATACCCTACAGTAGCCAACTTGCCGCTACGTACAATAGGTGTTTTATAAAGTTTAGGATTATTTAGCAGTATTTCTTCTCTCATAGTGGCGCTTCCGATTCGATTCAAATTCAGCTTATTATAATCTTTAACTTGTTGATTTATTAAGTTATTTAATCCTACCGATGCTTTAACGCTTTTAAGCTCACCTTTGCTTAATCCTTTTTGATTAAGGTCTATAAATTGATATTTAATATTTCTTTCTTTAAAATATCTTTCAGCCTTCTGTGTATCAAAGCATTTCTTGACACCGAATATCTGAATGTTCACTTGTTACTACCTCCGATATCGCACTCCGTGCTTTGATTGGTTATCAAATACGAACCCGTCACTGCACCCCGCATCAAGCATATCTCTACCATTCAACTAAAACTCAATATGTCAACTATCACGCAGTCAGTCGTTAATTGCTTCGATGCCTAGTCGCTTAAGCTCATCAAGATGCTCCCTCATTTTCTGGAGCTCCTCTGGGGAGTGTCCTTCCCAGTCCAAGACTTCGCCTACTACTCTCAGCGGCTGTCTCGTACGGTAGGACCTCGTTGGGTTCCCTGGGAACTTTTTATCGGTCAGGTTGGGGTCATCCTCAATGGTGCCGGTTGGCTCCACACGATAGATCCGACCAGGTAGGTCACCCACCGCAAGTTCAGCGCCCCATATAGCCGCATCTAGTGTCGCGGTTAGATAGATGTAATTGGCCTTATTTCGTTCGCCATAGTTGGAGCTATAGCCGGGTTCCAACAAGTCCCCAATCTTCAAGTCGGCTTTCGTACCATGGTAGAAAGGTCCCGAGTCCAAGGATCTATTATTCTGCAATAGAGTATTTAATTCTATCACTCCCTCGTTGCTCATATTAATCAACCCCTTTATATTCATACTAAGTCATCCTTATAAATTCCTATTTATCTCTGCAAAAACAGTTTATTTTGATAATGACATCCAGCTTGAATATGCTGTTCTGACTTATTATTAAGACCTTGGCAAGAGCAATATGAACATCCTATTTTATGTTTCCCCACACGACCGTAACCCTTTTTCCCATCTGGGGTAACATACTCACATGTCTCACAAATTTTCTAGTTTCCGTCATTTACCTCCGATATAGCACTACCACTGTCTCCACATGGTGGGTATGTGCAAACATATCAACTGGTTGGATTTCCTTAGTCACATAACCTTCTGTGCTAAGTGCCAAATCGCGGGCAAGAGTGGCAGGGTTGCAGGATATATATACTATTTTTTCGGGGGCGCTACCGGTTATGGCTCTGATTAAATCAGAATTGCAGCCGGCCCGCGGCGGGTCGAGAACCAGCAGGTCAAAGTGGTCATGAAGACGGGGGATTATTGTCTCACAGGGACCGGCAAGGAAGCTGCAGTTTGTTATATGATTATTGCGCGTATTATTAATGGCATCCTGAACTGCCGGAGCAAAGTCTTCCACACCCAGAACTTCCTGGGCCTTTCGGGCCAGCAACAGTGATATGCTGCCTATTCCACAATAAGCATCCAAAACCCGGTGGCTGCTGTTTACAGCGGCATATCTCTGCACCAGATCAAACAGTTTCTGTGTTTGTATGGGGTTCACCTGAAAAAAGGACAAGGGTGATATGTCATATTTAATCCCGTCTACCGCTTCCTGGAGATATGGTTCACCATATAAAAGTGTATGACGTTCACCATCTGTTGAATAAATGGAGCTTAAATCCGGATAATCAACAAGGCAATCTATATTAGCGTTTTCCGTCCCTTTACCCATAACCATAAGCATAAGCTTATGGTTTAAGGAGGATTGCCGGATAATTATTTCGCAAATTTCGGGGATATGCAATTCTTCAAGATTGGTTTTGATATAGAGGCTGAGCTTTTCCATTTCCTCTGATATGAGTTTGCAGGTTTTTATGTCAATTAGCTGGTGAGAATCGCTACGGTAAAAGCCCATCCTATACCGGCCATCGATTCTAGCTGCATGCCAGGTCACCTTGTTTCGGTAACGCCAGGGTTCTTCCATACCCAAGACGGGATTAACCGGCAATTCAAGTTTGCCAATCCTCTGCATGGCTTCACTTACCACCCGTTGCTTCAATTCCAGTTGCTTGTTATAAGTCATATGCTGGTAGGCACAGCCCCCGCATTCATAGTAATACGGACACCAGGGTTCGATGCGTTCGCTCGATGCTTCGACAATTCCGGTCAAGCGCGCCCTTCTAAACTTGCGTTTATCTTCAGTAATCTCCAATTCTACGGTTTCGCCGGGGATGGCGAAAGGAACAAAGGTAGCTTTACCATCGGTTCGAGCTACCCCTTCACCGCTATGCGTGATGCCATCAATCAAACAACGCAATCTGCTGCCTCCGTTTAAGGTAAGGGGACACACCAGTTAATGTAAGGGGACACACCTCCGCTGGAGGAATGTCCCCTATCTCAGTCCCCTAAGTACCTTGATTATGTTTCCGTTTTTAGTTGGCCGGGGTCAAAAGCTTGCGCCCGGCTTGATATGCCTTCAAGTTTACATCCAGTGCTTTGGCAGGAACAATTGCCCTTATCGCCTTTTCTACTTCATCTTCAGGCAGGCCGATGGCTTCACTCAACATCCCGACCAGAACCACATTGGCTGCGCGGACATTGCCGCATTCGACGGCAATCCGGCTGGCATCGATTAGACTGGTATTCTTTATTGATGCAGCCACTTTTTCATGAATATCATCGGGATATTTGAGCTTACCGCTCATAACCGGCAGGGGGTCAACTCTTTCATTATTTATTATTACCATGCCGTCAGGTTTTAAATAGTCCAGCCAGCGGGCAGCCTCGATTTTCTCAAAAGCCAGGATTATATCGGCATCACCTTTTTTTATGATGGGTGAGTATATTTTGCTGCCATACCTCACCTGGGAAACCACACTGCCGCCTCTCTGGGCCATGCCGTGAACTTCGGAGACTTTGACATCATATCCCATCTGTACTGCAACCTGGGCGATAATCCGGCTGGTAAGCAGAGTGCCCTGGCCGCCCACTCCGACAATAAGAATGTTTTTGACTTGCTCTTGCATCTGCTATCCCTCCACTTTCTTAATCGCATCAAATTTGCAGACCTGGGGACAAAGTCCACAGCCCACACAATTGCTGGTCATGACAGCTTTCTTGGTATCATCAATAAAGGAAACACCCGTACAGCCTATCTTTATGCAAAGCTTGCAGCCTTTGCATAGTTCATCATCAACCACATATTTGTCAGTTACCGGGGTTTTGCCCAGCAGAACACAGGGTCTTTTGGCTATTATAACTGAAGGCTCGCGGCGGTCAAGCTCCTCTTTTAGAGCTGTTTGCAACTGGTCCAGCTTCAGAGGGTCGACAACTCTTACATTGTTTATGCCTATGGCTCTTACCAGGCCTTCAATATCCAATTTGTGAGTGGGTGCACTGCTAACGGTTCTGCCGGTAGCCGGATGATCCTGATGCCCGGTCATAGCGGTTGTGTCGTTATCCAAAATCAAAACCGTTGAAGTTCCCCGGTTATAAACCACATCTATCAGGGGGGTTATTCCGGAATGCACAAAGGTTGAATCACCAATCACCGCAACTATCTTGCCGGCATAGATTTCGCCCTGGCCTTTCTCCATGCCAAGAGCGGTTCCAATGCTGGCTCCCATGCAAATACATGCGTCCATACCATCCAGAGGACTGAGGGCGCCCAGGGTATAGCAGCCAATATCACCCATGACCTGGAGCTTCATCTGGCTCAATGTATGAAATACCCCACGATGCGGGCAACCCGCGCAAAGCAGAGGCGGGCGCGCCGGAATCTCCTGGTCAAGGCCAAAAGCTACCGGCACCTTGCCATCGCCTAGCCTCTCTTGAATCATTTCCGGGCTGTATTCTCCCAGAAGGGTGAATATTTCCTTGCCTTCAACTTTTATTCCCCATGATTTTACCTGTTCTTCGATTACCGGTTCAAGTTCTTCAACAACCACCAGCCTGTCCACTTCCGCCGCAAAAGCAGCGATAAGCTGCTGGGGCAAGGGATTGACCATCCCCAGCTTCAAGACCGATACATTAGGCATAACCTCTTTCACATACTGATAAGCCACTCCGCTGGTGATGATACCCAGGCTGCGTTCTCCCCATTCGATGCGATTTAGAGGGGTTGTTTCGGCATATTCCTTGAGTGCCAGCATCCGTTTTTCCACTTCCACGTGGCGGCCCCGGGCATAACCGGGGAGCATTACATATTTAGCGGCATTTTTTTTGTATTCCTTCAGAGGGATTTCAGCTCTTTCCCCAAGCTCAACCAGAGTCTGGGAATGGGATAGCCTGGTGGTAACCCGCAGCATTACCGGGGTGTCATATTTTTCACTGAGTTCAAAAGCCAGAGCCGTGAAATCTTTGGCCTCCTGGCTATCCGAAGGCTCAATTACCGGCAGCTTGGCAAAACGGCCATATCCGCGATTATCCTGTTCGTTCTGGGATGAATGCATTCCCGGGTCATCGGCAGAAACTAATACCAATCCCCCGTTGACTCCGGTATAGGCAAAGGTGTACAAAGGGTCAGCCGCTACATTGACTCCAACATGTTTCATGGCGACCAGGGTACGAGCCCCGCCAATCGATGCTCCTGCCCCTACTTCCATAGCCACTTTTTCGTTGGGTGACCATTCGGCATAAACACCTTCAAAGCTGGCAAGATTGCTTATGATCTCGGTGCTGGGGGTGCCGGGATATGCAGTGGCTACCGTGGCCCCTGCCTCATAGGCCCCCCTGGCTATAGCTTCATTGCCGATCATCAGTTTTTTCATTTTATTCCTCCTAAACCCCAAGCAAATTTAAACAGAAGTAATTTTGAATTTTGAATTCTAAATTATGAATTTAAGTAGGGAAACTACCGTTTCCCATGAATACAATATATCTCAATCTGAGATAATAACTCATTTTTAGTTAGGTGGCTGCCTGCGCCCGTAACAAATTTTCACCAGATATTGGGTGTTAAAAAATAATTTTCAAACATGCGGACGGGTCAAAACCCACTGCTGCTGCCAGGCCGCAATAGCATCGCCGAGCGTTCGGGCCATCTGATAAACATGGTTTATACTGCCCTGCTGCAGTGTTCTTAAGTTTCTCCGGTCCACTCTTACACCCATCATGCCGATTATGGAATAGTCGCCAATTGCCGGCAGTCCTTTAGCCAAAGCCCTGCCGGGGAGCAAAGGACCCTGGCGAACCTTGATTATACCCAGTTCTTCATCACTGCCTGCGGATGCATCAATAGCTATGGCAATCCGGCTTCCAAACTGCTTTTTAATCGCTACTATTTCCGGACTGAGGTTCTTCGCATTAATAGATTTCTCCAGAGTGCCAAAAACCAGTATATCCGGATTTTTCTCTTTAATCATGGTTCCGGTCAACGGTCCAAAACAGTCCAATATATGACGGTCCGACCCAATACAGAGAAAAACCGGGGCTTCTTCCCTATCGGCGGCAATTTGATTTAAAGCTGCGGCCAATGTGTCTTTACAATCCGGTTCTGAATAATGCTTCGCCGCCAGGATCATTTATTCCACCCCAAGAATCTTGCCAAGTTCCCTGATAAAACGTTGATTTTGCTCTTTTGTTCCCACCGTGACCCGGATAAATGTTTTATAGCCGTAACTGGCACAGTTGCGTACTATTACCCCTACCTGCAATAGTTCCTGAAACACTTCCGAACTGTTGATTCCAGTATCAATCAATATAAAGTTGGCTTCGGTTTTAATATAATTAAGACCCATACGGTCCAATTCTGCATAGAGGTATTTTTTCCCGTTGGCGTTCAGTTCCAGGCTGCGTTCCATATGTTCCCGGTCAGCCAAAGCAGCCTGGGCGGCGGCCTGGGCGGCGGAATTCATATTAAAGGGATAAGTTGCCATCCTCATGGCGGCTGCTATTTCAGGGCGGGTCAGGCCGTATCCTATACGCAGCCCGGCCAGGCCGAATATCTTGGAAAAAGTATGTAATATTATAACATTGCAGCCCTGCTGCAGATACTTGGTGCCACTGCAAAATTCCGGGCTTTCCGCATATTCGCTGTAGGCTTCATCGAAAACCACCAGGACATCCTCAGGTACTGACTCCATGAAAGCATCGAGTTCTTTTTCACTCACGATAGTCCCGGTAGGATTGTTCGGATTGCAAATGACTACCATTTTGGTGTTTTTAGTAATCGCCTGCAATATTCCCGAAAGGTCATGCCGGTAATCCTTGAGGGGAACCTCAACGCAATTGGCACCCATAACCATGGTTGTGAACTCGTACTCCACAAAAGTAGGATCAGCATATATAACTTCATCGCCGGGATTCAGAAATGTGAGTCCCAATATCATCAGAACTTCATCAGAGCCGTTGCCCAGGACAATCCCTTCAACCGGAATACCGGTAAAGGATGCCAGCTGCTCCTTCAGGTAATAGGAGTTGGCATCCGGATAGATATGTATCTCTTTTATGCTTTTTTCCATGGCTTGCATGGCCAGTGGCGAAGGCCCCAACGGGTTCTCATTGGAGGCCAGCTTAATTATGTCAGTTAAACCAAGTTCCCTTTTCACTTCATCTATGGGTTTGCCAGGTATATAGGGCGGTAGCGAAAAGACCGCCTTCCGCGCTCTTCTATTTACAAAGTCATCCATGAGACTTCCTCCTAAATTTCCTCACAAAATTTTAAGCAGTTTCAACACACCGCTGCAACGAGGCTGGGGATTAGAAACCCGCCCCCTGTTTTATTAATAGGAAAACGACCGCTTAAGAAGCGAGGGACATCTTTTCGCCGCGTTATATAATCCTCATTAATTCAGAATCCAAATAGGCTTCAGCCAGTTTATCCCGGTATCGAGTCCAAGAAAAAAGGCCTCCTCCAGCCATTGCCTCATGAACCGGTTTTTACCGCCAGCCATAATGAAACTTCGACCCCTAAAGAACCCCACACTATCGATTTATTATTATATTGTAACCAACCTACCTATGGATGTCACTAGCTAGTTTTTTGCATAAGTTCCCGCAACAGTTCCAAGTTAAACATGATTGATTCTTGATCTTTCATATCCAGGGCCAAAAAGGTAGCTTTGATTATCTGGTCATCTGGAGATCCGGTGTTATTATCCAGCCATTGCCGCAAAACCGAAAACAGACCGCCGGGATCTTGCTTTTCCTTCAGCATCCCTAAGAGTTGCCAAAGAAAGTCTCTTTCCCCTTCGCTCAAGCGCTTCTTATCGTACAGACTCCAAATCAGACTTTCCGTTTCGGTAAATACCTTTTTTATATCGAAGCTTTCCAGATCGGACATCTATGACCCTATCCTTTCCGCATCCTTCATAGTCTGCCGCTGCAGGTCGAAATTAATGGGAATGCGCACCCCGCTTTGACCATCTCGATTCTTCTCAATCTGAATATAATAATTGGGATTGGCATAATGTTTTAACTGTTCGCTTTCCTCCAACTCTTCCCGGGGTATGGGAGTAAGCTTGATCATCAGGTCGCATTCGTTCTTCATACGCTTGGCCCCTTGCAGGCTGCCATCAGGATTCAATTGCACCAGACACATGACTACGATTTTCAAATTCTGAGCCAGCATCTTCTGGGTTTTTACAATCTGCTCCAGTATCTGCCACTCCTGCAAACGTGGATCGATCTTGTCCATGCGGCCCACATAGTCGACAATCATCATGTCGATGTTCTTTTGCACCTTGAATTTACGGGCTATGGATATAGTCTTTTCAGGTGTCAAATTGGGGCAGGGATAGGAAAAAAAGCCGCTGTTGCGCAGCCGTGAATAGCCATTAAGGATAATTGACAGTTCACTTTCATTGATATCTCCGCGGCGCAGGCGGTCATGTTCAATACCGGAAAGTATCGAACCCCAGCGCAGTGCAATTTGCTCGCGGCTCATCTCGGTATTAAGATAAAGAATGTTTTTACCACTGTCGACTGCCACTGCTTTGGCGGTATGCAGGGCAAATGAAGTTTTGCCGTGGCCGGTCTGGGCCCCAAGGATTATCATGTCACCCGGTTTATAGCCGAGGGTAATATGATTGAGATTGTCAAAACCGGTAGAAAGCCCATCAAGCGGCAGAACCCCTTTATGCTGTTCCCTGATTTCCTTGAACCGAAGAAAACGACGTTCCACCTCATCATAACCCAGATTGGCCAAATCGGTGGGGGTATCAACCCGGTCGTCAATTTCCAAAGCTGTAAGATTGGTCAACTCCTCTTCAGCAGACATGAGAACCTGTTCTACATCATCTTCCCGACTCTCGGCCAGTGAATAATAATTCTTTTTCAGAAAGGCTTCAAATTTACGCAGACGTGATTTATCTTTTACTCTTTTGATCCAATAGCGAATATTTTCATCATCTATGTATTGTTCAACAATATATTTTATTTCTTCCACATCCTGGGGGGTGTTGAACAAACCCAGGCTGTGCCCCTCTTTAAGGAGTTCAACATAGGTCGGTCTTATCTCTCTCTCAAAAAGGCTCCCCGCCAGATTGAAAACACCGGCATGGCGAGGGGAATAAAAGTCATCGGGCAAAAGGCTGCTGTAGGCTTCAATGCACGCTTCTTCCGAATGCAGGATGGAGGATAAAACCCGGCGTTCGCTTTCCAGGTCGAATAAGTATTCTTCAGGTACTTTTCCCATTAATTTCAGATTCATCAGTTCACCATCCCCAAAAGTTAAAGCGGGGTAGCTACCCCGCTTTAATTATACCCTACTTTAAGCACCGGAAGAAACTGCAGAGCAGTTTAAACATAGCGCTGTAACGAATCGGGGGTATTAGAACCCGCCGCTTGTTCTGTTAATAGGAATCCGACCGCTTAAAGAAGCGGAGGACATCTTTTCGACCCGTTATGTTAGTTGGCAACGCTCCCAAACCCGCCTGACTGTTGCCCTATAAAAACTACGCTTTACTCTTTAATTCTTCCAGACCGGAAGGCGGCACATAAATCTCATACTCTACACTAGGAGCTTTGCGGGTATCATTCTTGCCGGCAATGGCTGCAAATTTTTCGCTTTTATTCCGGTTTTTGAATTTGCTTATCTCATTATCGGCTTCGCTTACCTGCCGAATCTCTTTGCTCATCCAGTTGTTAAGCACGCTGTCTATGTACTCCAAACCGCCGTTTTTAGTGCGCTGGCACATTACCTCGCCGGCTTTCATAATCATCGGGTGTGAGAAGCCCCAATCGTAGCGCCATTTATAGTAAACTTTTTTGCGCGCATCGGCAATCATATCTATACCGGTATAATTGCCAAATTCAGCAATATCGGGATCGAACTTGTTGACCCTTAGTGCCTGATTTTTCTCCAAATCCACATAGTTGTTAAAATAGCTTTCCAAGCCTTCCACCGTATTGATGGAATATTCTTTGATATCACGGGCTATGCGGGTAATATCGCGGGGATTATAGATACTGCGCTCAAAACACAATTCCAACATGCACAATAAAATCTCCGGAGTTAAGCTCATCTCTTCCAGCCATTTTTTTAGTTCACCGGCCATTTTAACGCTCATAAGATTACCGGTCTTTTTGGATATAAAATCGGCAACTTTTTTAAAGTTGGCATTTTTACTATTTAATATATTGAGATTAATGCGAGTTCCTTTTTCTTCCTGCAATTCCAGTTCCAACTGCTCGATTTTCTGCCGGTATTCTTCAAGCAATGAAGCATTATTAACCAGGTTCTCATTTTTAACGGGCTGTTCAGCTTCTTTATGATTTGAAAACTCTGGATGGTCCCTTACAATTAAGCTTTCAAGTTTATGGATTAAAGGCTCCAGAAAAATATTACGGTCTACAAAGTTTTTGTGGTTTTCTTCCATACTTATAATTTCCAGCTTTTGAAGCCGGCTCAGTTTGCGGCTCAATTTGGTCTTGGTCAAACAGGGACAGTCTTGCAGAAGTTGTCCTACTCTTATTCCTGACTGATAAAGCGGCTTCGATTTTTCAAAACTGAAGAATACAGTAGCCAGCATACCCAAATCTTCTATATCAAGGTCGAGTTCCTTGGCATAATAAAATAAAACCGCCGGGAAATTGACGTAACCCCAGCGAAACATTTCCAAACTGGCAGATTTAGGATGCATTAATTTTCCAACCCCCTTAAGAAGTAAAAAAATTATAACACCTCATTAAAATTTTCAACAAATCCGGATTAATGAGTGTGAATTTAAAAAGCTTTAATTAATGGCATAAAATCCAGAGCATATTAAATTCAGGAACAATATAGAACTTGACTCTGATCAATTATTGATGGATGAGGAAAATATAGCCGGGAGATCCCCGGCTATGGTTTATTATTCAGATATAGAGGTATTGATTCGCTTGAGATATGTGATAATTTTCTCATAATTTCCCTGCTGCCAGTTGTCATTAAACATCTGGTAAAGCTGTTTGGATACTGCCAAATATAATTCTTGCGCCTGCAAAGCTTGATCCATTTTAGGCTGGCCTGGTTCAGCTTGTTCAACAACCGTGGCCGCTGCCTGACTCGGCATGTTCAGAGACGGGGTTAGTTCAATTTCTTCCAACCATTCCGGAATATATACAGGAATCTGGTATTTTTCTTTAATTGCCTCAGATAAAGAAAGCAGAGATGTTTCTTCCCCATGCACCAGAATAATACCCTGGGGCAGAACTGCAAAGTGTTCAAGCCATTTAAGCAAACCACCGCGGTCGGCATGCGCTGAATAGGCTTCAATTTGGCGAATATCCGCTTTTACGGCAACTTTTTCGCCATGAATTTTAACCAGCTTCTCCCCGTCCAGAATACGCCTGCCCAGGGTTCCCTCAGCCTGGTAACCTACAAATAATACGGTTGACTCCGGGCGCCACAAGTTGTGCTTAAGATGATGTTTGATTCTGCCCGCTTCACACATACCGCTGGCAGATATAATAATCGTATTCTTTTTAACCATATTAAGCTGCATGGAATCTTCTTGAGTCCGGGAATACTTCAGGTTTATAAGTTTGAGCGGATCATCACAGCTATCAAAAAAAGTACGGGTTTCATCATCATACAGTTCCTTATGTTTCATGAAGATTTCAGTAGTAGCAATAGCCAGCGGACTATCAATATAAATATCAATACCCGGGTCCAGTCTGCCAATATTAAATAAGTGAATGAGATCATACAGCAGGTCCTGGGTTCTTTCCACCGCAAACGCCGGAATTACTAAATTGCCGCCTTTACGCATGGTTTCTTCAATAACTTTGGCCAGTTCTTCACTACGGTTGGTATCCGGTGCTTTATGATAACGATCCCCATATGTAGACTCCATTATGACATAATCAGCATTTTCGATAATACTGGGGTCTTTGATGATAGGCTGATCATCATTACCCAGGTCTCCCGAAAACACCAGTTTTTGCTTCTTACCGTCCTCTTCAATCCATAATTCAATAATACAAGAGCCCAATATGTGCCCGGCATCCCGGAATCGTACACTGATTTCCGGAGTCAAGGTCACGATTTCATCGATATTGAGCGAGCGAAAACGAGGCAGGCAATCCAGGGCATCCTGAACAGTATATATTGGTTCCATTAATGGCTGCCCGGCCCTTTTTAACTTGCGGTTTTTTCTCTCAATTTCTGATTCCTGGATATGTCCTGAATCGGGAAGCATAATGCTTGCAAGTGATTCGGTGGCATGGCTGCAATATATAGGGCCTTTAAAACCATGTTTGCACAGCTTGGGAATCAGACCAGTATGATCGATATGGGCATGAGTAACCAGCAGAAAATCAAGGGACTGCGGGTCTATCGGGAAATCCTTATAGTTGCGCTGCTGAATTTCCTTGGGGCCTTGAAAAAGGCCGCAATCGACTGCCAAACGGTGTTTCCCGGTTTCTATCATAATAAATGATCCGGTAACCGTTTTAGCCGCACCTATAAACTTTAGCTTCATCTCCTGTTTCCTCTCTTTACATATATTTTGTTCTAATTATACCGCAACTATATTTTTAACGTCCTTTTTCTGTGACAATTTATTAAATCCCTGGAAAATATCAATTAATTCAAAACGAATCATAGTATGATTTCCGCTCTGGATAGCTTTCTCTATGCATTCAAATCCGTTACGCCCGAACTCGCGCACTACCTCACTGCTGTCCAAATCGTCGACCACCTCGGCGTAGCGGTTATGAACCTGGCTGAACAGTCCATAATACAGTTCCTTGATCTGTTTGATCCTCTTCTCAACTTGTTGAAGGTCGAATTCATCCCTTTCTACAATGTGTAAAAGGCTGTGAAACAGATTGTGCAACAATTTATTATTAAACACCGCTACCAGAACTTCCCGTTTGTATTGTTTGTAGAGCAAATATCGCATATAATCCTTTAATCCTTTTTGACTGGCGGGGCCCAAAATCTGATAGGCATTTAATAACTCAACTTCGTTGATAGTAATATCACCGGTCACAGTAAAACCCCCTTCAATATTTACATTAAAAGAGGTTTTCCCTGTAGCTTGTTCTATTCCTCTAGTTAATTATCGTATTATTCCCATGATATTCCGAAGGTTTCGCCATCAATACGGATTATTATCAGCCAATGTTTGCGATTCTTATCTCATTGTGTCGTTTAATAAAACTGCCCATCCTGTCAATTGCTTCTTCGATGTTGCTTACACTGGCTGCATAACAGCAGCGTATATACCCTTCACCGTACTCTCCGAAAGCATTACCCGGAACCACTGCTACCTTTTCTTCCTCCAGGAGTCCGGCACAAAAGTCTTCACTGCTCATTCCTGAGACTCTTATGGATGGGAAGCAATAAAAGGCTCCGCGCGGTTCAAAACAGTCCATCCCAATTTCCTGCAAACCTGACAGTATCAGTTTGCGTCGGAAATTGTAGTTATCCACCATCCGGCGCATCTCGGGTTCGCCGTGCCGCAGAGCTTCAAGAGCCGCCTTTTGCCCCATAATCGGCGCACACATAATAGTGTACTGGTGAATCTTGGTCATCGCATCAATTATGTCCTGGTGCCCGCAGGTATAGCCGATTCGCCAGCCCGTCATCGCAAAAGCCTTGGATAAACCGTTCATCATTATGGTACGGTCCCGCATCCCTGGCAGCGAGGCAATGGATACATGTTTGCCATAGTAAGTAAGCTCGGAATATATTTCATCGGATATGACGATTAAATCGTTCTTAATTATTATATCCAAAAGAGCTTCCAAATCTTCCCGGGCCATTATCCCCCCGGTTGGATTACTGGGATAGGCCAGAATAAGCACTTTACTCCGGGGCGTGATACATTTGGCCAGAGCATCCGGTTTTAGGCGGTACTGATCTTCATCATAGGTCTGTACCGGCACCGCTTTCCCATAGGTTAAAATCCCTACGGGTGCATAGGAAACAAAACAGGGCTCAGGAACCAGAACTTCATCACCAGGTTCCAGGAGAGTCCGCAGGGCCAGGTCCACGGCTTCACTGACTCCTACAGTAACCAGCACCTCCCGCTCCGGCGAGTATTCAACTCCTATCCGTTTTTTTTCATAAGCCGCTATTTCCTCCCGCAGCTCCAATAAACCATGGTTGGAAGTATACATGGTATAGCCCCTTTCCAGGGAATAGCAGGCTGCTTCACGAATATGCCAGGGAGTAACAAAATCGGGTTCCCCTACTCCCAGGGAAATTACCCCTTCAGTCTGTGCCACCAGATCAAAGAACTTCCTTATCCCAGAAGGGGGTATGGTTTTTACAACTTGGGAAATATACTTGTTCATGCTGCTCACGGGCTAACCACCAACCTTTTATCTTCTTCCGGTTCTTCAAATATAAAATTATCCTGCTTGTAGCGTTTAAGAATAAAATGAGTAACCGTGCTCTGCACATGGTCCAGAGCTGATAGTTTGTGGGACACAAACCAGGCAATATCCTTCATGTTCTCCCCGGTGACTACCACTGATAAATCATAAGTGCCACTCATCAAATAAACACACTTTACTTCCGGAAAACGATATATTCTTTCCGCTACGCTGTTAAAGCCGACTTCGCGCTCCGGCGCCACTTTAACATCGATCATGGCGGTAATTCCGTCATCACCCATTCTATCCCAGTTAATTACGGTGTGATAACCGAGAATAACCTTGGATTTTTCCATCTTCTCAATCGCCGCTTTCACGGCCGCCTCATCAACCTCCAGCATGGTTGCCAGAGTCTTGGTGCTCAGGCGGGCATCATCCTCAATCAAGGATAATATTTTTCGTTCCAGTTCCATATGTCTCCTCCTTTCTTATTCTTAGGCCCACACCTTAAGGCTGTCCTTATAATATAAAAAGACCCTCATCCCTAAAGGGACGAGAGTCTGTCTCCCGCGGTACCACCCTATTTGGCCAGCGCCCAACTCAAATTCCCGTTAACGGTAGGAGGCCGTCCGGCTTAGTACCCGAAGGTATTACACCAGAACTCTCAGTCGGCTTTCATTTTTGCGCTGCTACCGGCTTGCACCTGCCCCGGCTCTCTGTAAGCAACCCGCCAATTACTCTTCTGATCATCGCTGTAAGATTTGCATTTCTATCATGCTATCACTAGCTTTTATTTCCGTCAAGCTGAAAAGATATCCTCCGCTTCTTTAAGTGGGGGGCCTATTAATAAAACTGGCGGCGGGTTCCAATTCTCCGCCTCGTTAAGCTGTGTGTTGCCCCCTACGGGGACCACTTATATTGATTCCCTTTGGGAATGATTAAATTTTGTTGAAACTGCTCCGCAATTTCTTCCGATGCTTAAAAAGTTGATATTTGTTTAGTAATGGCCGCTCCTAATTATAGAGTAGACCATAAATAAACCCAATATCATAGCCAAAGCAAAACCCACATCCACCAGCGGAATACTGGATAAGAAACCGCCGCTGCTGTTCCCGGCGAGCAATGAAGTCCCGACAATAATACTGGCCAGAATTATAGCCAGCGAAAGCCGGTTGGATATAATGTCAGCACGGACTATAAGGGGTTTTATATTTCCATGTTCCATTTTAATTTTTAGTTCACCGGCTTCAAGTATTCTCAGCAGATTATCAACCTCGCGGGGAAAAGCCCTGAGTAAACGAACATAATCCAAAACAAATTCTGCAGTTTCCCTTTTCAGGTTCTCGGGCAGAAATCGCTTCATCATTAGTTTCTTCCCATAAGGTTCGGCTATATCAACTATACTGAGCTTGGGGTCAAGCTGGGCGATCAGATTTTCCACAGTCATCAGCATTTTAACCATGAGGGAAAGCTCAGCCGGCAAGCGCATCTGATATTTCATGGACAAATCGATCAGTTCCCTTAAAGCTTCACCTACATTAATTTCCGACAAGGGCAGGCCATAATACTTTTGCTGCAGGCGCGACACATCCCGCCGCAGTTCCTCATGGTTTACATACTGGCTGCCGATCCCGATATCCAGTAAAGCCCGGCTGACCCCATTGGTATCGTATCGCATCATATTGACAATCAGATTGATGCCCTTTTCCTTAATAATTTCATCTACTATGCCCACCTGGCCAAAATCATAGAATATAATTTTTTCTCCAGCAGTGATTGCTATATTACCGGGGTGCGGATCGGCATGGAGAAATCCATGCTCATATATCTGTTTAAAAAGCGCTTCCACTAAATGACCCGCGATTTTGTGCATGTCATAATTGCCCTTTTTAAGGTTTATAAAATCAGAAATCTTTACCCCTTCCACATACTCCAAGGTCAAAACCCCGGATGAGGAATATTCCCAAATAACCCGGGGAATTATCACATTTTCATCACCTTGAAAATTTCTATAGAATATATCAGCATTGCGGGCTTCCTTGCGAAAATCCAATTCATTGCGCAGGGCCTGACCCAACTCCATAATTATTTCGCTTATCCGGTACATCTTGGCCCAATTATTGCGTCTTTCCAGCAGGCAACTTAATTCGATCAATATATCCAGGTCGCTTTCCATGGTTCTCTCAATACCCGGACGCTTAACCTTCAAAACCACCTTCTGACCATTCTTTAATACCGCTTCATGAACCTGGGCAATCGATGCGGCAGCCAGAGGCTCCGGGTTAAAATAGGCAAAATCCCGCTGCAGGTCCACACCTTCGCTTTTCAGAATCTCAAGCAGCTTTTCGGAGGGAAACGGCGGCACCTCATTCTGCAGTTTTTCCATTTCATTAATATATTCGGGGGGCAGGAGGTCAGGGCGCGTACTCAGCAACTGCCCGAGTTTAACAAAGGTCGGCCCCAATTCTTCCATAGCTTCTCTTAACCTGCGGGCTATCTTGTTTGCACCCGGTTTTCCGGAAGCTATTTCATGCTCTTTCCGGTTTCTAAAGTCAAACCTCGGAAAACGATCAAAAATAGACCCAAAACCATGTTTTATTAAAATATTGGCTATCTCCCGATATCTAGGGAGATGGCTTAATTGGTCCAAGCGGTTGCGAATCCCTATCTCAAATCTCCTCCAAAAATTAATACTGCCGGGTTCAAGCCCCGGCAGTTGATGAATTTAAATCTACTGTTGCTGCAGTTTCTGCTCCAAGTCCTTAATCCTCTGTTCCATGGCTTCAAGCTCTGAACGCGTAACCAGGGAGAAATTCTTTCTTACCTCGTCAAACTCTTCACTAATAACCTTGCGCATCTCTTTTCTTTCTTCTTCACCTTTCTTAATGGCATCATCCACATACTGCCGGGCCTCTTCACTAGTAATCTCACCCTTTTCAACCATTTCGGAGAAGACTTTTTCAGCCTTTTCCCTGGTCATACTCATCGCACCCAGACCAAAGTACATCATTTTTCTCATCATATTCATATACATGCCAACTTCTCCTCCTTTTATTTAGTATACGGCTATCATACCATAATATGATGCTGCTTACTATTTTATCCGTTTAAATGCCATCTCATGCATCAAAACTTGTCAAGCTGCCGGAATCCTTGCATAAATAGCCTTGATTTATCACAGACTTAAATTGAATAAGGATGGGATGTAGCCAAGCGGTAAGGCAACGGACTTTGACTCCGTCATTCGTTGGTTCGAATCCAGCCATCCCAGCCATTTACCTTTCTGGTACCGTTCGAAAAACACACATCGAGTTAATTTTGTCTGCTCAATGCCTTGATTTATTATCCAACAGGAATTATAATATCAATTGTGACAAAAATTCGGGCCATTAGCTCAATCAGGCAGAGCAGCTGACTCTTAATCAGAAGGTTGTAGGTTCGATTCCTACATGGCCCACCATTAAAAAACAAGAACCCGCCGAGGACGGCGGGATTTTATATTTTCTGTAATATATCTGATTTTCCTATTTTGCTGCAGTTTTGCTGCAACGCGAGATATTTACTACCCTTTTAGAATTGCATCCATCTTATCGGCTGCTCTAAGCTGCATAAAGGTATATGAGAAGGCTAGTATTCCCGGGTTATAATATAGTAAAATATAGCATTTAAAATTTAGGTGAAGGTGTTGATAATGATAAATTACATTGCAGATAGACAAAAGTTTTTTTATACATTTTTAGGTACTATATTATTCGTCCCAATAATAATCCATTTTTTATTTAGTTCACTTAATTTTTCGGAGAGAATTGTTAATAGTGTACTATCTTTGTTTTGTTTTGGTCTTTTTTACATCTTTCTAAAATTACTCCTTCTTCTTTATCAAAATACATACTTCAAAGGTGACCTAAGAATGCAAAAATGGATTAAACTTACAGCAGAGTTTTTTGTGTTTGTTCCCCTTGCTGCTCTTCTTATAGGTATTTGGATTCAAATTGAATACTTCGGCAGTCCAGAACGAACCATTGAAATCGGGAACTATGGAATGATAGGCGTAATTTTGGCTGCTTACAATCATTGGTGTAAAAATTATAAAAGTATCACGTTTTATTTTAGTTAATCACGAAAAATGTTGTCTTATAAGCGGTATTGGGAAAAATATAAATAATTCCCTAGAAGGAATATTATGTTATCATTAGAAGTATATATAATAGATTACAATAAAATATATAAGATTAAATGTAAGGAGTTACAATGGAACCCGAAACCAACCTGAAATCAGAATTAGAGGGTCACATAATCCAAGCAACTGCTGAAAGGGCAAAATTTGCCGATCGTTTCTTTGCTAATTCAGTTGATGGAATTATAGTTATGACACCACTAAGATTGTTATTTTATATAACGGCTGCCTTTTTACAGCCTGTTTATTCATCTTTATGCAACTTAACATTGTATTTACTTGTTTTCTTTTGGTATTTTTCGTACTTTCCATATAAAAATAATGGGCAAACATTGGGCAAGAAATGGCTAAAAATACGTATAGCAAATCTTGAAGGAGACAATCTCTCTTTAGGTCATTTTGTTATTAGAGAAATTGTAAAAAACGGTACTGTACTTATTGCTACATTATTTGTAGGATATTATAGTTTGCTTTGGTTACTTACTTATTTGTTAGCCTTAACAAAGAATCGAAGAGCTCTGCATGATATCATAGCAAAAACACAGGTAATTAATGCTGATAACAAGTAAGCTAAGAGCAGGAATAAAAAAGCTTTTTGCTGCAACGTTGCTGCAATAAAGGTCATTCAAAAGGGGAGAAATTTATTAGATTTCTCCCTTTAACAATTTTTAGTTTTAAAATATAGTACCTTGCTCCGTTTCATCATCTTTTTTATTCACAGGGTTTTGGACTTCATATTTGCCCAAGATTGACGGGGAATCCGGGAAGTGATTGCTTTTATTCCTTCGGGCCGCAGCCAGAGTCCCTGCATAGCAATACTGGCACCCGTGGAGGCATGAATCATAGGCTCCGATATCTTTGCTGGTCACACAACCACATTCTAAACGCTGTGATTTATCCTTCTCGGATATCACGTTTATGCCAAAAACCTTTTTAATGTAGCAGTCATCAATACATTTTCCAGGCACTAATCCAAAAGGGCTTAAATTAAGTATCTCGGCGCAACTGAAGGCTTCCATCTTCCGGTTCCGAGCCAGGGCAACAATATATTTGATAAGTTCTTGAACATCCGGTTCGGTTACTTGCCTTTTTACGAACAAAGCCTGATTTTCTAATCTATCAAAATTTGCCCTGGCTTTGCGGTATTCGTCAACACTGCTGACTACCAATCTTTTTGTGCTTCCTTCCAGTTCCCGGGCAATATGGTGTATTTGTTTTTTATGATAATCCATTCCGGTCGTATTGCTTATAATAATGGGATCATACCGCCATATAACCTTATCCGGTCCGATAAGACCGGCAAGTCTTTTGAAAGTTTGAATTTCCTTTTCAATCCCGGGCAGGTTGGGTTCAATAGTTCGGGGATAGCCGTTAAGTGTGTATTGAAAGTAGTAGCGATAGCCTCTATCATCCAGTTCTTTTAGATGTTTTAGCAAGGGCTCCGGGTTCTTGGTCCAGAAAACAATAACATCCAGATCCTCCGGCTGCAACGATACATATGAAACCTGCTTGCGGTTATAGGGATTTACCACAGTGCAATAAGCGGCCCGGATACGGTTCATAAACCACTCTGCATAGAAAGCGGGTATATCGGTTCTTCTGCTGGCGCTTATTATCAATGGTCATACCCCTTTCTGATAAGCAATTAAGCATTGCCACATTAACACCAGAGATAATTAATTTTTATTTGGACTGGCTTCATAATATATAAAATCTGGCCGTTCTTTCAAATAACAGGTTGCCAGGGTAGTGGCTTTATACCACTATACCATTCTTAATAATTCCTTTCCGAATGATTATCACGCTTAAAGCCGGGATTAATACGCATACTAGATATATATTTTCGGGAAAGAGGTTTTAATAATGGCTTTTGAGCAAATTATGATGGAAGCTAACACTATGGTACCTGAAGATTATCGCATCGGTGAATTCCGGGAAGGCATGAATTATCTGCTTGGCGGGGAAATTAGAACTTTTTCCGGCAAAGGGGTGGAAGTGGTTTCACCATTGGTAATTAATAAAGGTGGGAAAAAGAGCAGCTTTACTATTGGAAGGTATCCTGACCTGGGGCCGGAGGAGGCCTTGCAAGCCCTGGCAGCAGCGGAGAAAGCCTATGCCAGCGGTATGGGCGAATGGCCGCAGATGTCCATTGAGCAGCGCATAAACGCTCTAAATCAATTGGCCTGGCGGATGCGCGGCATGGAAAGGAAATATGCCCTGCTGGAGATGTGGGAAATAGCCAAGCCCTTCAATTCCTGCCTCGATGAATTCAAGCGTACCTTGAAATATATTCAGGACAGCATAGAACGCCTGCGTGAACTGGATATGCAAGGCAGTTCAGTTTCCCGGGCCGAAAACTACATCTACCAGGTGAGACGTTGCCCTCTGGGGATTTGCCTGTGCATGGGGCCTTTCAATTATCCCCTTAATGAGACTTTTGCCATGCTGATTCCCGCTTTATTAATGGGTAATACTTTAATAATCAAACCCCCTCGTTATGGAGCCCTCTGCCTGATCCCGTTTTTTGAAGCCTTTGCCAAGTCATTCCCTCCCGGAGTAGTTAATATTATCAATGGTGACGGCGCCACTATTATCAATCCGATTATGGAAAGCGGCAAGGTTTCAATACTCGGTTTTACCGGCAGCAGCCGGGTGGCCAGGCTGCTTACCGATAATTACGAGGGCAGCCACCGTCTGCGAACCATCCTGGGCCTGGAAGCCAAAAACCCGGCCTTTATTTTCCCCGATGCCGACCTTGAATTGGCAGCACGGGAATGTGTGGATGGGGCTCTCGAGTTCAACGGCCAGCGCTGTACAGCATTGAAGCATATCTGGGTGCATGAAAAAGTGGTGGATCATTTCCTGGAGCTATTTATCCGCCGGATCGCAGAGCTCGAATGCGGAATGCCCTGGGAGGAGGGAGTCAGGATCACTCCTCTGCCTGAGGAGGGAAAATGTGAGTGGCTATCGGAATTAATCGAAGATGCCCGGCAAAAAGGCGCGCGGGTAGTTAATAAGAAAGGAGGATTGGTGGAGGATAAGCTTTTTTACCCGGCAGTTCTTTATCCGGTCAGCAAGGATATGAAAATCCATCAAGTTGAGCAGTTCGGGCCTTTAATACCTGTAAGCTCTTTTTCTGGCATGGATGAACTGGTGGATTATCTTGTTAACTCCGATTACGGCCAGCAGGCCAGTCTGTTTACCTCCTCACCCGAATATGCGGCCCCTTTAATAGATATTCTGGTTAACCATGTATCACGGATTAACCTAAATGCTCAGTGCCGCCGCAGTCCGGATGAACTTCCCTTCACCGGCCGCAAGAATTCAGCCGAGGGAACCCTTTCCGTGACTGATGCCTTGCGTTCCTTTTCAATACGCTCGCTGGTAGTGGCAAATGAGCAGGGCAAGGAAGTATTCTTCCGAACTCTGGAAAGCGGCTGCTCCAAGTTCTTAAGAATTTAAGCTGGGAAACTAACGAAAAACGTGGTGCCGTTCGAACTGGTCTCAACATTGATTCCGGCATTATGCTGTGCGGTTATCCGGTAGCAAACTGCCAGCCCAAGGCCTGTCCCTTGCTCTTTGGTAGTAAAGAAGGGTGTACCCAGTTTGCCAAGTAATTCAGGGTCAATTCCGTGGCCTTGATCTTGAACTGCCAAGACCACTTTATCCTCCTTCATAAATGTTCTTATCGTAACATTTCCAGGAAGAGACATTGACTCCAGTCCGTTGTTGACCAGATTAAGTATTAACTGCCGGATTTCCTTATAATCAAGCAGCAAATCGGGTATCTCACCCAATTCCAGCTTTATATAATGATCTTTGCTTATAGCCCGGGCTTGAATCAAAGGCAATGTTTTATTGATTATGGCATTGAGATTTGCAGGTTGCATATCCACAATCTTGTGCTTTGACAGGGAAAGGAAGTCGGTGATTATTGAATTGGCTCTATCCAATTCTTCTATCATCAGATCAAAGTATTCCATTTCCTGAATGTAGTCTTCATTATCCCGCATAATTTGCAGATAACCGCGTACGATGGTCATGGGGTTTCTGATTTCGTGGCCTATGCTGGCTGCCAATTCTCCGATTAAATTAAGGCGATCCAGGCGGGTCATTTCAATTTCCATATTTCTAAAATTGGTTATGTCGGTAACTACGCCAAACATACATGCTTCACCATGGATATCAAGGCTATCGGCATAACATAACCCCAGGCGCTGCTCACCGGTTTTAGTGCAATAGCTTATTTCCATATCCCGAACGGGTTGATTGGCTCTAAGACTTTGTTGAAGCAATTGCCGGTCGTCATTATTCAGCCAGAATCCAAACTCCAATGTTGTACGGCCTATTGCCTCTTCAGGACTGCAACCTATAATGCGGCAAAAAGCATCATTGGCCTTGATTATTCTTCCTTCCTCCAATGTGGTTATAGTCATTAAAAGAGGACTGGCATTGAAAGCTTTGGAAAAACACTCCTCCGATAAACGCAGCTCCTCTTCCATCATTTTGCGTTCGGTGGTATCTCTAGTTGTTACAATCAGGTGTTCTTCGCTGTTTATTTCTATAATCTCAACTGATATATCAAAAGATCGGATTTCCCCTGATTTCATTCGGAAGCTGGTTTCAATATTATGGATACTTCCATGTTCTTTGGCTTGTTTTATTATGTGATTTCGTTCCTCGGGAACCACCCAGATGTCCAAATCTTCCATTCTATGTCCAATAATCTCATGCCTTTCATAACCGGTGGTTTCCAGATAAGCATCATTAATTTCCACATAACGTCCTTCTTCTAAAGTGCTGATCGATATTAAATCAGGATTACACTTAAATAGTTTGGAGAACTTCTCTTCAGATAATAATAAGTCTGCTTCTGCTCGTTTGCGGTCAGTAATGTCAATAGATGTACCGGCCATGCGCAGCGGCTTCCCTTTTTCATTCCTGTCCACCACCTGGCCGCGCGACAAAATCCATTTCCACTTGCCGCATTTACTTAACATTCTATACTCGGCTTCAAATTTTGGGGTTCGGCCCTTCAAATGCTCCCTAATCAACTTTTTCGCAGCAGTAATATCGTCCGGATGAAGCAGTATTTCAAATGTTTGACAGTGTGGCTCAATATCATTCCGGGAATATTCAAGCATATTTATCCAGTGCGGGCTGAAATAAAGTTCCCCGGTCTCAATGTTCCAATCCCAAACGCCGGTATTGCTGGTCTCCAAAACCAGGCTCACGAGTTCTTCGCGGCTTTTAAGAATCTGATCGGCGGCTTCGATTTGGCGTTTTCGGACCAATGCCAGGTTGCCCAGAAAATTGCCCATCTGTATGTAAAATTCCATAATTGGCCTAAAGTCTTCTTCAGGTATGATTGGTACCCGGTGAAGCGCCTCCATATAGCTTGGTTCGTCAAAGCCATATTCCCGGGCCTGGCGGCGGAAGTATTCCTCATCAGGAGGTTGATGCAGAAGCTGTCCTATGGAAATGGTAGCCAGATGTTCACCATCCACAATAATGGGAACGCTGTAATCGAAAAGCCCGTTTAGGCACTTATACCCAACATAGGGTCCATCATTTAGATGGGTCATTATGTAGCTGTCGCTCTGCATGCACCTGCACCTGGTTTGGGGGCATACCCGGTGAAACTTGGTGCAAATATCCTGCCAGCCTATCCCGCTCAGAACACTATTATCATCTTCAATTAGACCATAGGGTAATCCGGTAGCAGCATAAAAGGCATTTAACAATTGACGTAAAATCGGAATATCTACTAAATCCGAATATCGATATTTCATTCCCCGGTCCTTTTGTTGCTGCTCAGATTTATTGTAAACGAATAGATCGGCTCTGCCAGTTGCGAACCAAAGACCGGGAGGCACTAAAACAGGGTTTGCAGAAATCGGCTCCTTCTTTTTAAGTGCCAATTCCATTTCACTATTCTTCTGCCTTAGTTTAAGCAATTCGTTCAAAAGCTGCTCTCTGGTCAGGTTTTCATCGTTCACCCGGGCAACAACCTCCTTCAGCTAATTTATTCGTTTAAAAATACAATAGCTCATTGTTATGTCATATTTTGTCGTAAATGGGATTAGTCTATGAAATTAATTATCTGCCAGCTAACTGAAAGTATTCTGAATTGAATCTGAGCAGAAGCTTAAAATAAGACATGGAATTAATTAGAGGTTTTCGCTTTATATCAATGCATCGAGAATGGCGAAAGCAAATTCGAGAGCAATGAGAATTATAATGATCCATTCCAAAAAATTGGAGTGCTGAATATTTACTTGATTGCTTAGCAGTGTGTAGTTTTGCTGAATAACACTTAGTTTCCGGTTTACACTATCTGTCCACTGATCACTTCGAAGAACTTTCAAGGTGGTCTGGTAGACTCTGGCATAATAGACATCCTCAGTTATTTTTATCAGGTTTTCAATTCTCTCTCGCACCTCGGTTATATCTGCAATCAATCGCATCCGGCTTGAGATTATCTCACGATAATGGCGAATTTTTTGATAATGGGGTTTAGTATCTGCCAATTCAATATCATCGTACATTTTCTCCATTTGCCGGTTAAGCATGCTATCATAATAACGAAGTTCCAGCAATTGAACATTCGCAAATTCGATTAGATCTCTTAAGTCACTAGGTTCCTCTGGATCACAGATTAATGCTGTATCCCAGGTCAGAATAACATAATCTTCCTGGCTATAGCTTAACCGGTTTTTTAGCACCTGTTCTCTAATCTCTTCACTGAAATCTATTCTTTCCCCCATCAACAGCGGAACAGGGTCTGCCAATTCATCAGTATTTGATATATGATAAATGGTAAAATCCTCATAAAAATCAGGATCTATTTCGCGATTATTCAGACTGGACTGCAAGATCTGCTGCAGATCTTGCAGTGAACGGGCAAACAGTACATCAAGCCCTTTTTGTCCTGAAAAGCGAAGCCCGATTTCCTCATTTTCTTTTTCTGCCGGGTTTATTCTTTCATTGACCAGGCATATACTAATGGCTCCAATATCGAATATTTTAGCCTGGGCCGTAAAGACAGACCTATCTTGATTTGTTTCCAAGTTAAGCCTCCCCAGTTTAACGAGTAAGGGTGGGGCCTCCATCTGAATTGATTTGGTGCGAACCCGGGAGAAGCGTGCTCGAGATGGCATATGTCCCTGCGGAAGTTGCTTTTCCAGGAGATCCACATTAAATTCCTGCCCGGTTTCATATATTCTATAGGTGTAAATGGAAAACATAATCTTAAATACTCCTTGTCTTCTCTAATTCCCCTAGATATTAAAAGCCGCCCTAATGGACGGCTTAAATGATTCCGGGACAGACTAGGATATCGGGTGTACATTTGATGCTTGCTGCCCTTTAGGTCCTGAGGTTAGCTCAAATTCCACTCTCTGTCCTTCGGACAAGGATCTAAAGCCAGAACTTTGAATTGATGATTGATGAACAAACACATCACTTCCATTTTCAGCTTCAATAAACCCAAAGCCTTTACTGTCATTAAACCATTTTACGGTTCCCTTCAAAAAAATCCCTCCTATTAAAATCATTTCTTTTATATTTTCCCCGCTGTTATATTTAATTCCCCAGGTATTTTTTTCATTATGATCTTCAATTTCTGAGCAAATCTATAAACTCTGGTTCAACAGCTTCAACCATCGGGCTTATTTGGGTCTTTGTTCAGTTCGTTTTTATTAATTTGAGCTTTTTTTATATGGACAAAAAAATACACTGCCAAGTAAAGCAGTGCATATGATATTTATTTTTTTGATAATATTGGTTATTTCCCCAACTCATCCGCCAGTGCTTTGCTTTTTTCGGATAAAATCCTGGCCAGATTGGCTGCATCTTTCTCTTTGCCAAGTATCAAGGTGGATGCTAAATCAGCAAATAAATTTTTCAATTCCATAAATAACTTGGTTACCATTATTATCACTCCTCCAATCCCGATACTATACTATACATTATTTACATTATTTCGTCAGCATAGCCGGAAGCATAGTCCTATATTTATTACTTAGATTATATACAAAAATGAACGATTTTTTTACAATTATTTTTCGAGCTTTATTCTGCCTGTATTTTCATCTTATATATAGTGCTATGGGACAATGATCAGAACCCTCAACTTTATCTAATATTACACAATCCTCTACATCTGCCAGCATATCTGCCGATACATAAAAATAATCGATCCTCCACCCGGCATTCCTGCTTCTTGCCGCAGTACGATAACTCCACCATGAATACTGAACTTGTTCAGGATAAAGGTAGCGGTATACATCAACATAGCCATAAGCTAAAAAGCGGTCCAGCATTTCTCTTTCCACCGGCAGGAAGCCGGAACGATTTTCATTAGCCCGGGGATTTTTGAGGTCAATATCACAATGGGCAGTGTTAAAATCGCCGCAGATTATTAGTTTGGATTGGGTTTGCTTGAGCTTTTCACAATAATCAATTATTTCTTCATAAAAACGAAGTTTGTACTGCAGTCTTTCCTCTCCCTTCTGACCATTGGGAAAGTAAACATTTAATAGAGCAAATGATTCATATTCACTAAGCAGAACCCTGCCTTCACGGTGCAGCAGTTCAGTCTCACAGGGAATAATTGTTCTCAGCGGTTTCTGCTTGCTGTAAGTTGCTACTCCGCTGTATCCTCTGCGCTCTCCCGAGTTCCAGCAACTATTATATCCCTTCATATCTACTAGTTCCTTGGGCAGTTGCTCAGGTTGTGCCTTGATTTCCTGCAAACAAAGAATATCCGGTTGGTCTTTATCAACCAACCCGATTAGGCCTTTATTTTGAACTGATCTTATACCGTTAACATTCCACGAATATATTAGCAAACAAACCGCTCCTCTACTCCAACTATACATAGCCCCTATTTTTGCAAAAAAAGAGAGGCCAGAGTTAACCTCGGCCTCTTGCATTATTTTGGTTTAAGGAAGCCGGGCCAGCAGTTGCTTTACAATATTCTGCATATCCGGAGAATCGTAATCTTCTATTTTCCCGGCATCAAACAAAGCGTTTAAATTGGTGTCCCAGGGTAGACTCCCCAGAAAATCAATTTCGGTTTCCTTGGCTACATCTTCACCCTGGTTTTTACCGAATATCGGCAGTTTTTCGTTACAATGCGGGCAGATAGCATAGCTCATGTTTTCAACCAGACCCAGTATGGGCACGTTTAATTTCTTGGTCATTTTAATGGTCTTTTTCACCACCATAAAAGCGAGGTCTTGCGGGGATGAGACAATTACTATGCCATTGACCGGCAGTGATTGCACAACCGTAAGCGGAACATCACCGGTGCCCGGAGGCAGATCCACTATCATATAATCCAAATCCCGCCAATCGACCTCACCCCAGAATTGATTTACAGCCCCGGCGAGCAGCGGGCCTCTCCAAATAACTGGATCATCTTCATTGGGAAGGAAGAAGTTAATGGACATAAGTTTAATACCCCGACTGCTAACCGGAGGTATTAATCCAAACTGGCTGGCGGTCATGGGAGGTTTTCTAATGCCAAAGGCCAGAGGTTGGCTGGGACCGGTTATATCGGCATCCAACACCCCTACTTTTTGCCCTTGTTTGGCCAGATAACTGGCAATCAAAGCGGTAACCGAGGATTTCCCCACCCCGCCTTTGCCACTCATTATGGCTATGACATTCCTAATGTTGTTTAAGGAACCCAGCAGTGCCTTTTCCGGATCCACACCGCACTGGCCCGGTTCTATACTGCAGCCCCCATTGGATGGACATGTTTTACATTGATCTGACATTAATGGTGCTCCTTTCGTTTAATAATGACTAGATATATTATATACATTCTTAAGCATCTGCAAGCAAGCCAGATTCGCATAAAATTTTTTCTTTACTGGTTCTGAAGATGCCTGTCAATAATCCGGGTAAAGCGCTCGCGAAAACGTTCATCATCACTCGCTTTGCGCTTTTTGGGATTATTAGTTCGCAAGCCGGCCTCCCGGGCTTTCTGATTAATAAATCTCTGCATTAAGAGACCTTCTATATTTTCCTGATTATACTCTTTGCCCGAAGGATGAATAGCCAGAGCTTTTTTGGCAAGAACTAGTGAAGCCAATCCATAATCCTGAGTAACCACCAGATCACCCTGGGAGCTTCGGTTGACAATCGCTATATCCACTGCTTGAGAACTTCCATCCACAACTACAATTTTCGAGTAACTGCTTTGCAGAACATGATTGGGATTGCAGATCATAACCACTTCCAAATGATATTCTCCCGCGACCTCTTCAATTATTTCCTTAACCGGACAGGCATCCCCATCCACCAGTATTTTCATATGTTGGCACCCTACCATCCAATTTCCTATTATTTTAGCATTGTTCAATCATTGACCATATTTTAACATGCTTTAAGCACCAGCGGAAACTGCGGAGCAGTTTCAACACAATTTAATCATTCCCGAAGGGAATCAATATAAGTGGTCCCCGTAGGGGGCAACACACCGCTGCAACGAGGCAGGAGATTGGAAACCACCGCCGGTTTTGTTTATAGAAATTCGACCGTTTAAATAAACCAGGGGCATCTTTTCGCCTCGTTATAAATTAAACCATAATTGTCTTTTAGTTTTCCCTTTATAATGGGTTATATGGTATATTATTTCTAATTGCTAAATGAAAGCAAGTATACTTTAAAAGCGTAATTATTAATGAGAGTATTGGGAGTTGCAAAAGTGATAAGCGATGAAATGCTGGCTGAACAAACTTTAACCGGTGATATATCGGCTTTTGAACAGATTGTTAACCGATATAAAAACTCAGTTTTCGCCGTAGCCTACCGGATTACCGGACAATATCAAGAGGCTGAAGATATAACTCAGGAAATATTCATAAACCTCTACGAAAAAATGTATCAATTTGACAATAGCAAGAAACTGTCACCATGGATTCACCGTATTGCGGTAAATACGAGTATAAGTGCTCTCCGAAAAAAGAAAAATATTATCAATGTGAGTTTTGATGAGGCTTTTGTTCCTAACTATGAGTCATTTCCGGTATTTGATATGAATAACCCTCAGGTTCAAGTTGAAATAAAGGAATTGAAAACTGAGGTTAATGCGGCTATTATGGAACTGCCGGAAAGCTATCGAACCGTTATAACCTTGCGCTACCAAATGGATTTCAGCAACCAGGAAATCGCCGACATATTAGGGGCCAGCCGGGAAAATATAGAAGTTAGAATTCATCGGGCACGCAAAGCTCTGCGCCGGGTTATATTAAAAAAATGTCAGGAAAGGGGATTGTAAATGAATTGTCAAGAGATTGAAAAATACTGCCTGGATTACTGTGACAATACTATTTCCTCTGAACTGCGCACAAGTTTTGAAGAACACCTGCAGCAATGCCATGGATGCCGCAATTTGGTGAATTTGACCCATCTGGAAAATGAGGCATTAGCGGAACCGGTTGACATCCCGGCCCTATCTCCGGATTTCAATACCCGTTTATTGGATAGGATTCAAGCCCAAGGCATGCTTTATCCTGATAAGGAAACTAAACCGAATGGGCAATATCATAAATATCTTTTTAACCGTCCTTATGTAAAACGTTCCTGGGCTCTGTTGGCGGCCGCTCTGCTGCTGGTCTTGCTTATACCGCCCATTTTAAACCAGGGTTTAAACAGTAATCAGCAAGCAGCCCGTAATAATGGCGTTAAAACCCTGAATCTGCCCAACTATAGCAATACTACTTTAGAAAAAACCAGCCTGGGAAAAACTAATGAGGAATCAATAAGTCAGGATACTTCCAAGGTAAAAACCGATTCAGCAGCGGATAATAATAAAACTAACGAAGACCAAAAGCTGCAGCTAAAAGTCCCGGCTAACTATGAAATACCTCTAGCTGCCCTTGAAGATAAAGAATTGGTTCCAGGTAACGGCAGCAGCCGTGAAGTTGGCAAAGCCGAGTTAAATTCCCGTTTGCAAAGCAGTCATGACGAATATCTGGAACCCTATCCCGAAAACATCCCGGCCACATATGAGCTAGTTCAAAAAAATGAAAGCAATGGTCAGTATATATATCAATTTCGGGAAAGCGGCACCGATATTCAATTGTGTATAATCATTACCCCCCTGGTCCAGCAGCAGTTCAGTAGCACTAGTGTGGCTGGAGTAGCTTCCGAACCGGCTCCAACCCCTGCCGCCGAAGAATACCAAAAGGTAGGCACAGTGGTAACCCCTGAAACCCCGGCAAGTGTGCTTAATTCAAGCAACAAAGATATTTCCAGCGATAATGTCCAATACAATCTTGTCGTGAGCGGCAATCTCCCCCAGGATAAAATTGAAGCCATTGCATCTACAATTACGCTGAGCCAAAAATAGTATTATTAGTGAAAAACCGGAGGGCATTCCGCTTCTCCGGTTTCTATTTTGTATTCATATGAAAACAGGTAACATTAGACGCTTATTTACGCAGATTATTATGATCAGTGCAGAGAAAAATATTAAAAAGAATAATCATATTGAATCTGTGTTGATCTGCATCAAAAATGGTTTCCGGATGTAATGTCAGCATATTTTCATCAATGGTTTAAGTCTACGGGCATGAGGGTTAGCTAAATTCAGGAAGCCATGTTTCTTTGCTCATAGTGCGAAAATTCCATGGAAAAACCAGCCCGGCCCTGGGTCAGTGAACGTAAGGCAGTTGAATAGCCAAATAATTCAGCCAGGGGCACACAGGCACGAATTACCTGGGTGTTATTCTGCGTTTCCATGGCTTCCAGCTTACCCCGGCGGTTGCTTACATGGTTGATTATACTTCCGGTAAATTCTTCAGGGCTTACTATTTCCAGGCGCATTACCGGTTCCAACAGCAAAGGCTGGGCTTTGCGCAGACATTCCTTGGTAGCCAGTATAGCAGCGGTTCTAAAGGCCATTTCTGAAGAATCAACCTCATGAAAAGAACCGTCAAGCAGGGTGGCCTTGACATTCACCACTGGATAACCCTTGATTATTCCTTCCTGTAAAGCCTGTTTAACACCGGATTCGACTGCCGGAATATACTCCCTGGGAATTGCCCCGCCGACAATTTTATTAATAAATTCAAAACCCTCGGAAGGTTCAAGCTTCAAAACTACATGGGCGAACTGGCCCTTGCCTCCGGTTTGCTTAACATAGCGCGTTACATGTTCAGCTGCCCGGCCAATGGTTTCCCGGTATGCAACCTCAGGCTGACCGGTGCTGAAATCAACCTTGAATTCAGTAGCCAGGCGCTCCGCCACTATCTCCAAATGTAATTCACCCATACCGGAAATCAAAATTTGTCCGGTTTCACTATTGTAATAAACTTTAAAAGTTGGGTCCTCGGAGGCGATTTTAGCCAGGGCTTCCGATATTCTATTCTGATCCGCCTGGGTTTTAGGCTCTATAGCTATTTGAATAACCGGTTCCGGGAAGCTTATAGATTCGAGCAGCACCTCATTATCTTCCAAACACAATGTATCTCCGGTGCTTACGTCCTTTAAACCTATAATCGCAACAATGTCGCCGGCGGCAATTTCTTCGATCTCCTCACGGTGATTGGCATGCATTTTAACCAGGCGGCCAATTCGTTCCTTTTTCTTTTTACTGCTATTGTAAACATAAGTGCCGGCCTTGATTTTACCCGAATATATCCGGGCAAATGCCAGTTTGCCTACATGCCGGTCGCTTACAATCTTGAACACCAGAGCAGTAAAATCCCCCCCTGCGTCAGGATATATCTCCTTGACCTCTCCGCTGCCGGATTCAATGGCATGAGCGGCTTGCACATCCAACGGGGAAGGCAAATAATTTATTATAGAATCCAGCAGAGTTTGGACTCCAATATTGCGGTAGGAACTGCCACAGCTTACCGGCACCATTTTACCTTCTATGGTGTTGCGCCGGATTACTTCTATTAATTGTTCCTGACTTATGGGCTCATTGTTGAAATAAGCATCCAGTAAAGTTTCATCGGTCTCGGCCAGACTTTCCAACATAATGGAACGCCACTTCTCTGCTTGTTCCCGATACTCTTCAGGTATGTCCTCCTCCTCGATGTCATTACCCAACTTGCCGCTAAAAGTCTGGTATTTCATGCTTACCAAATCAATTATACCCTCAAAAATATCATCGTTTATTACCGGCAAGGTAATAACCAGAGGTTTGGCTCCCAACCGGTTCTTGATTTGTTCCACCACCCTAAAAAAATCGGCCCCGATGGCATCCATTTTATTAATATAGGCAATCCGTGGGACCTCATATTTATCCGCCTGCCTCCAAACGGTTTCCGATTGCGGTTCTACCCCGCCTTTGCCGCAGAATATTACTACTACACCATCAAGGATGCGGAGACTTCTTTCCACTTCGGCTGTAAAGTCAACGTGTCCAGGCGTGTCTATAATATTTATGGTTTTGCCTTTCCAGAAGCAGCGGGTAGCAGCCGATGTAACCGTAATTCCTCTTTCTTTTTCATAAGGCAGGTAATCCATGACACTCTCCCCGTCATGCGTCTCCCCAATTTTATGGGTTAAGCCGGTGTAGTATAAAATTCTTTCGGTAGTGGTTGTTTTACCTGCATCGATGTGGGCAATTATTCCAATGTTTCTGAGATCCTTTAACATTCCGTCGATTTTCCTCCTCTTAGCTGGACCATAAAATTAGCGGCATAATTTTATGCCGCAATCAACTAAAGTAATGCACTATTATTCTAAACAAATAGGCACCCGAATATTTATTATATTTCCTATCCGGCGTACTGTCAAATATACACCAATTATAAACCAAGCAGCCTACATTTCATAATAAGCCAGATTGCCGATTAAATCTGCATCGAGCGGAATGTTGGGCTTAAGCATTTTAGAATAGCGAGCCTGATAAACTTTGCTGCGTTTCACTCGTGCTCCCTCGTACACGGTAATATATTGGCTGTAAAGCGGATGTCTGGCCAGGTCATCCCTAATTGACTTGGAAAAGGGACAATGCTTAAAAAATATGTCCCGGACAGCTTTATTAAGCCGGACCAGCCCTTTGGATTCATAATTGATCCAGATGGAATAATCCGCTGCGAACATTTCTCTAACATTATTGCGATATTTAAGTATTTGAGTTTTAATTTTTTGTTTGGCATCGTTTGATAAATCAAGATTTTTCTTATAAAACTGAATATACTGCGAGTAATCCCCGGTCAATGAGCTCTGGTATTCATCACCGCGCCCATAGCTGAACATATTTTTTGATAAATCCCAGCGGAATTTTGCAACCATTTCAGTCATTAAATTGTCCAAATCCCCTTCAGCCAAAACCGGTAAAACAAAACGACCCGGAGAGCTTTTAACTTTGCCTGACACTTCCTGCCACATTATTGCCCGCGAACCTACCGTAGGCATCAGTATGAAATAGGGCAAAACCGACTTCATTATTAACTCTTTACTTATACCGGTTTCGGGCTGATTGTATACTATTTCACGGTGAAATGCAGAAAAATCAACTTTTAAAATCTTATCTAAACTAGCTTCGATCCGATCCTGATCAAGCATCATTTTGGACAGGTCGCTTTTAATCATCCCGCTGTGCAGAATTGGACAATAATCATTAATATGGCCGCTGCAAAGCTTTTGTCCTATCTTTAACAAGTTGTTCATCTCGTGATCCAGTCTGCCATCAATATTGTTGTCATATTCGCTTTTGTCCTTGGCTTGCAGTTGACCGCGTTTAACTTTTTCCCGGAAAATATCAAAATAATCCTGACCGTATTCGTTTACGGATGGTTCTTCTTCCTTTTTATAAATCTTTTCCAGCCACCGAGCAGTACTATTAACTGAACCCTGCTCGGCATAATCAAGTTCATCAACCAAATCATAAAGGAGCCTGCTGTGCTCCGTCTGCAATAGTTTCTCATCCATATATGCAAAATTAAGAAACAGCCTGTAAAGCTGGCTGGAGTCTTTCTCCCGCAATACCCGTTTTAAAACCTTTTGGTAGATTTCAAAAAATTCAATATTGATCATCTTGACTATTTTGCTGCTCTCACTATCAAAAACGTTTTTATCCTCCAGGTTTCTGAAATAATCAAGATTAATTTTAAATATTCGTCCTTTATCGTCCGAAATACCGGCATACTTAAGAATTTTATCGGTACTGTTGATTAGTTCTTCGGGAATAACTGATATCCCTTCATGCAGAATACTTTCAGCAAAGCTCATATAATATTCACCCCACATTATGCATAATATCTTTTTTAAACCTTTTTTTTAGTATACAACCATTTGTTTCCTAAAAAACAGAGGTCCTTTTGGTCTAATTTTTTATGACTATAGTCCTATATTTGTCCTCTTATTTTGCAACATTCCTTGAAATAATTAGAAATAGCATGACTTGTATACGAGCTACGCTTATAATGGCTTTAATCATCCAAGAAACTGCGGAGCAGTTTCAACACAATTTAATCATTCCCGAAGGGAATCAATATAAGTGGTCCCCGTAGGGGGCAATACACCGCTGCAAAGGCACGGGAATAGAAAGTCCACCGCGTATTTTGTTAATAGGAGCCCGACCGCTTAAAGAAGCGTGGACATCTTTTCGCCTCGTTTAAGCATCCAGGAAACTGCAGAGCAGTTTCTACACACCGCTGCAACGAGGCGGGAGATCATAACCCGCCGCCTGTTTGATTAACAGGAACCGATTGCTTAAAATAACGGGGAGCATATTTTCGCCTCGTTATATAGTAAAATCTATCTCCAAATATTAAAACAGGAGGTATTGGATATGCAGATGAAAGCCAGTAAAAAGCATGTTTGTATATGTCTGCTCCTTTGCTCACTGTTTATAACCAGCTATATGGGTGTTTTAAACACCAATGGTATTATCTCTTCAGAAACGAATGGGTTTGATATTTCCTTCGGCAGCGAAGCAAGCGAGCATTCATCAATGGAGGGCGGTACAAATTTCAGGCATTTTGCCTATATGTCCACTACCGGTACTTCTATAGAATTTTTCAATTTCTCTCCAATAAAGAATACCCGGTCACAGGTTAACAAAACCTTTTCCGATGTACTAACTGCATTAATCGCCGCTAAGATAGTCTGTTTCATCTATTCTTCAAGACTCCCCAATAATATCTGTACCCAGTTCAACTCCATCAGAATAACATTCTTCCTCCACAAAAAAGATGGTATGAAATGATATGATTATCCTTCATGTCGGGACCTTTAAACGTCCCGCAACGGATAAGTGCGCCTAAAACGCGCTAATCCGCGACATATCATCCATCCAGGCCGCATCGCCATTGAAAAATTGCTGTGCGCATGGCTGGACAAAATTGGAGGAATATCGATGAATTCTAAACATGTATTCTTTATAAGCGTTTTATTAACAGTGGCTTTGTTTTTCCTAGCTTTATTCGGCGTTAGGATTGGTAATTTTGAAATTAAAGGCGCAGACCAGATGCGTTACGGAATAGATATCCGCGGTGGTGTAGATGCTACCTACGAGCCCCGGGACCTGGGCCGGGCACCAAGCGAAAATGAGTTGGAAGCTGCCAGGACAATTATCGAAACGCGGATGGACGCCAAGAACATAACTGACCGGGACATAACAATAGACAAGAGCAACGGCAAAATTATCGTCCGTTTTCCCTGGAAATCGGATGAAGCTAATTTCAACCCCCAAAAGGCTATATCCGAGCTTGGTGAGACAGCCAGGTTAACTTTCAGGGATCCAAACGGCAATGTTATCCTGGAAGGTACTGATGTAGCCAAGAGTTCAGCTCAATTAAGCCCACAGACTGGAACCCCTGTTGTCACACTCGATCTGTCGGGGGAAGGCGCAGAGAAATTTGCCAAGGCTACCGGCAGGCTGGTTGGCCAAAGGATTGACATCTACATGGACGAAACCCTTATTCGTTCTCCAATTGTCGGAACCCAGATTACGGGCGGCAATGCGGAAATAACCAACCTGGAGAGCTTAAAAGATGCATCATTGCTTGCCAATAAAATTAATTCCGGGTCTTTGCCGTTTTCATTGGTAGCCAAAAACTGCAGCATTATAAGCCCTACACTGGGGAGCAACGCCCTGGCGGTAATGGTTATAGCCGGCAAGGTTGCATTTGTGCTGGTTTGTTTATTCGTGCTTCTATATTACCGCCTGCCCGGCCTGGTGGCCTGCATCGCTTTGATCTTACAGGTAACCGGCCAGTTATTGGCCTTGTCCGTTCCTCAGTTTACCCTGACTCTGCCTGGTATAGCCGGTTTGGTTCTATCCATCGGTATGGGCGTAGATGCCAATATTATCGTCTCTGAACGGATAAAAGAAGAGATTAATGCCGGCAAGTCTTTACAAAGGGCTATTGATACAGGTTTTGAAAGAGCATTTGCTTCCGTTTTTGACGGTAATATTACGGTAATCATTATTGCAATCATCTTGATTATTCTCGGCTCCGGTTCAATGCTGTCTTTCGGCTACACACTGCTATGCGGTGTTATCATGAATTTTATTGCCGGTGTAACAGCATCCCGCCTTATGATCCGCTCACTCAGCAATTTCGAGGTATTGCACAGACCCCGGTACTTCGGGGCAAGGAGGGCAGCATAATGATCAGATTCTATAAACACCGATACATGTACTTTATAATCTCGCTTTGTCTTATTTTATTCGGAGTTGTGGGCGCTTTCGTAAATGGCATTAAACTTGATATTCAGTTTAAGGGAGGTACCATACTCAAATATACCTATTCGGCAAGCATTAACATCGAACAGGCGGAAAAAATTGTTGAACAGGCTGTAGGAAGGACAAGCAACTGCCAGCAGCAGTCAAATATGGTCAAAAATGAGCACATGCTTATTGTCAGCCTGGCCAGCAATGAAGCACTAAGCTCGCAGGAACAAGAAACGCTTACTTCGGCACTCACCCAGGCATATCCGGATGCACAGCTGGCACTATCCGAAGCGTTAACTGTTGAACCGTTTATTGGCAAGCACTTTTTTACCAATGGCATGATTGCTATTGTACTGTCATTTCTGCTTATTTTGGTGTATGTCGGATGGCGATTTAGGAATATCGGCGGGTTTTCTGCAGGCACCATGGCTATTGTTGCCTTGTTTCATGACGTGTTCATAGTTACTGCAGTCTTTGTAATTTTCAGGATTCCCCTGAATGACTGTTTTATTGCCGCAATACTGACTATCATTGGTTTCTCCATCAATGATACGATTGTAATTTATGATCGTATCCGGGAGAATGAACGCCTTTTAGGCAATAAAGTATCTGCCGAAGAACTGCTTGACTTAAGTGTCAATCAATCCATGATGCGCTCAATCAATACCAATATTGCAGTTTTTCTAAGCATTACCGTCATGTATATTTTTGCCCAGATCTATGATATCGGATCTATCAGGGCATTTGCGCTGCCCATGATGTTTGGCACGATTTCCGGCTGTTACTCTACTATCTGTATTGCCGGACCACTGTGGACCATGTGGCAGGACCATAAGCAAAAAGCACAAAGTTCGGCAAAGCCTGTTAAGGCTTAAAAAGCATGGCAAGTGCTAATTGAAAAACTGATTATATGCTCCCCTTTAAGGTAGATAGGCCAAGTACTAAAAACCTTCAGTATGGAAAGGGGAGCATAGATTTATCTTAAAAAATCTATGCTCCCCGCCTGTATGCTTGCCAGTTTAAAGCTATTTTATTAAGGGTGAGATAGCCTTGAATTCCGGAGTGCCGGCGGCCTGCAAAAGATCAAATACTACAGTCTCGGTATTGCTTATTACGGCTCCCATGTCCCTCATCAAATCCAGGGCATTCTGGTAGTTATCATCAAAACGCGAGCATACCGCATCTTTAGCCAGATGAACATTATAACCTGCCGCCAGCAAATCACGAACCGTCTGAAATACGCAGACATGAGTTTCACTGCCGGTCACGATGAAGGTCTTTTTATTCAAACCCTGAAATAACTGATTGCCCTGTTCATTACAAAGCGAAAAGTCAACTTTCTCCAGATAATGATACTCACCCAGTTTTTCCTTTATTACATCTACAGTTTTGCCAAGACCACGAGGATACTGCTCGCTCACTACAACCGGAATATTAAACTGTTTAGCGGTGTCCAATAATATCCTGGTGTTTTTATAAACTTCTTCTCGATCTTTCATAGCCGCCATCAGCCGTTCCTGCAAATCGATTACGATTAAGGCAGTATTATTCCTTTCCAGCTTATATTTTTTCATTCTACAACTCCTCCTTGCAATAGGATAAAATTATTCTATCATTAGATTGCATATTTATTAAAGATAATTCACAGGATTTGAAAAAGGCAGGAAAGCGGGTGTTCTTATGGATTCTTTGTTGTCTCCGGATTTTTGGGACCGGGAATGGGCAAATTTCCGGGCATTAAATGTCGGTAACCCAGGCAAACGCACTTCCCAAAGTGAATATTGGAATGGCCGGGCCGAGGACTTTGCCCGCTCTACCATCCATTCCGCAAGCAAGTCATCAAGAATCGATAAGGTTTTCAATTACTTGCGTTCTTTTGGTGTTCTCCAACCTGGTATAAAGATTCTTGATATTGGCTCGGGACCGGGCTCTTTTGCTATTCCGCTGGCAGCTCTGGGCTATGAGGTGGTGGCCCTTGATCCTTCACCCAAAATGCTTGAAATCCTGCAGGCCAACATTCCTCCCGATTTACCCGGAAATATTACCACAGTGGAAGGCCTTTGGGAGGAAATAGATATATATCAGATGGGCTGGGACAGCAAGTTCGACCTGGTTTTTGCTTCCATGTGCCCCGGAGTACACGACCGAAATGCTCTGGAAAAAATGATGCTTTGTTCCAAAGAATGGTGCTACCTCAGTGCTTTTTCCGGTTCACGAAAATTTCCAATATACGATGAAATATTGAGTAAGCTTTTCGATCGCAAATACAGCAACCACTTTAATGATGTTATTTTTCCATTTAATTTGCTTTACTCACTCGGGTTTCAGCCCAGCATAACCTTCTGGAATACCAGCACCCGGCATCCGCAGGAGCTTGGTCAGGTTAAAAGCGAAATACATGACATTGCAGGCAATATTGCGCATGTTAACCCGGAGATGGAGGCAGTCATCGACGAAGTTATTGCTAAACACTCTATTAATGGAAAGGTTCAGCAGCAAATCACCTCAACGGTGGGAATGATAGTTTGGCATAAAAAAGCAGCAGGCCCTAAGCCTGCTTGATTACTATCCATAGCTCAAGCCACTGCCCTTGGCTTTTAATCGTTTGTCATAAATTGGGCTCTGACTACCGGGCTGAACACCAGTTGGGCCACCTTCTGCTCCGGCAAAACCCGTACCGGTTTGTCTGAAACGTTTAATAAAAGAACCTGAACCTCGCCTACATGTTCCGAATCGATGGTAGCGGGTGAGTTAACTACGATAATCCCTTTCTTTGCCATGCCCGCCCGGCTTCTAATCTGCGCTTCATATGCATCCGGGATTTTAATGGCAAAACCGCTGGGGAGGCTCTTTACCTCGTGGGGATAGAGCACAACTTCATCCAAAATAGCCACACTGATGTCACAGCCGGCGGCACCTCTGGTTTCATATTCCGGCAGCTTGGCGTAATCAACCAGTTTTTTAAATTGCACCTCTATCTTTTCCATAATATAACCTCCATTTAAATTTTCATCACCCCTTATTATATCAGTCAAATATAAAACTCTCTATAGGCCAGCTGAGTCCAATACACTGTTAATCTTAATTATGTATATTATTTGTCGAGTAAAATTCATGCAGGACAAGGCGGAGGCATGAGTAATACTGGACGTATTGCGATTGACGACAACGCAGTCATCCATGAATTTTACCGACAAGAAGATATAGAATTAGGGTTGGTTGACAGGATACTAGCCCGGAATCAGAAAACAAACACCCGGCCGAAGCCAGGCGTATGTAAGGAAAAGGAGTGGATAATGTCCTTGTAATATTAGCACAGAGTCATTGTAAAAACATGTAATAATAGGGGCTGTTGAAACATGTTTTTATGTTTATTTATGTCTTAATGTGATATATACGATACTCAAAAATCTCTTTTCGGATATTGGCATTGCTTTTTTTGTGTTTCATTGTTTATGAAGGGAAACTAGTGGGCCTGGCCCATCTTGAAGGTTCAATATTACGCAGGCGAAGACGTTCGGCGGTATCGCCCAGGATTATAAGCGGCTTCTTGCGAAGCTCGTCCAAATCTTTTGAACCGGTCATGAGCAAAACCGCTTGCAATCGATAGAAAAACTCATGCAAATATTGCTCCAGTCTCTTAATCCCTTGTTGGAGCAAAACTTTTAATAGCGGTGCGGCCATCGCTGTCATATCCGCACCCATCGCCAGTGCTTTTGCAGCATCGACAGCAGTTCTTATACCGCCAGAAGCTATAATAGTTAAGGGTAATTGCAGGGAAATGGTTTCGGCCAGGCTTTGCGCTGTGGGTATACCCCATTCCTCAAGTTCACTGTTATCTTTTCCGCCCCGCTGGTTTTCGATAGCTATAAAGTTGCTTCCGCCCTGCCCTCCGCAGTCGAAAAATCTAACCCCGGCTCCGTAAAGCCGGGCTACGCTTTCCCGCGCGAAGCCAAAACCGGTTTCCTTGGCGATAACCGGCACCGGGCACTCTTTTATAATCTGCCTGACATTCTCAATTATTCCCTTAAACCGCCGGTCTCCTTCAGCCATCGCCAGTTCCTGTGGTACATTAAAGTGCAGGTGAAGCGCATTGGCTTTTATCATTTCTACCGCTTGCAGAGCAGTATTAAGATCTGCACCGGCTCCTGCATTCGCGATAATTACCCCGTCGGGATTGGCTTGTCGGACTACATTAAAGCTTTCTCTTAAATCAGGGTTATTCACCGCTATGGTCTGTGAGCCTACCGCCATCGCCAGGTTAAACCGGGCTGCGATTGAAGCCAGGTCCTGGTTGATTTTTCGGGCCTGGTCGGTTCCCCCGGTCATGGCGTTTATTATTAAAGGATAATCTAGTTTCCGGCCCAGGAAAAAGCAGTTGAGGTCAATTTCGTCCATATCCAATTCAGGTATTGAATTATGTATAAAATGGACATTGGCAAAGCCGTTGGCAACCGGACCATCGCTTAAGTTAACGGCTATGTCTATATGATCAAGTTTGCGTTGTTTTCTGATAATAACAACCTCCCTGCCATATTCCTGGCTTTTTCCAGTGCCTCCTGGTCATTTACATTAAAAAAGATCTCCTCGGTTTTGCCATATTTCTGTAATTCGCTTTCATCCAGCACCAGTGCATCCAATTCATCAAATAACAAAGTCAATTTCAATTTGTTTTCCGCAAGATGTCGGGCGAATGTCGGCAGACACTTGCGATGATAGACGGCGGCCGTAGGTTGAATACGTGATCTAATTTGCGGTACCACACTGTCATGGCCGTTGAGTTTTTGGAGCATGTAATGAATAGTTTCATAATTGACGAAAGGCATATCACAACCCAGCAGAAAAACCGCATCATTATAAGCATGGGTAAGAGCGGAGTGGATGCCGGCCACCGGGCCTAAACGGGAGTAGACATCTGTATATACCTTAACACCCATTCCCGAATACAGTTCAGGGTCATTGCTGATTATTATAGTTTCATCAAAATAAAGGCCGAATTTTTTCACTAATATTTCGATTACGGTTTCAGTAGTCAACATGGCAAAGGCTTTATTAAATTGCATGCGCGAACTTCTTCCACCAGCCAGGATTACTCCACTGGCCTTCATAGGCACACCTCGCTTAAACCCAATTAAGTAAAAAGGCTGCCAGAGGCAGCCTCGTATTTTCGACAAAGTCGGTAAGATCTTGGGCGATACCAAGAGTGAAGATCAGAGCATTGTGAAAAACCCACGATTGATGCAATTAAGGTCTGGCGACGGACCTTCTGCTTCGCAGCAAGGTCGTATCCCCGTACAGAGTACGTTGATTGAGCGGGTTTTTACAATAACGCAGAGATTCACTACCTTAAATAGTAAGCGATAGCGAACATCAGTAGTACCCGAAGGGTGCTTTTGTGATCGCTCTGAGGCTGCCAGCGGCAGCCTAGTGTCTCATCGCACAGCTACTGTTTGAACAACAGTGGCATGATTCTCGAGCATCGCTTTTTCCACCGCTTTTAGTGGTATTAAACAAGGACAGCATTTGTTTTATGTTGTTGGTACCGCATTCCGGGCATGAAACCTTATGTTTGTCGGCATTTGATACCAGGACATCAAATTGCTTGCCGCATTCCTGGCAAGTAAAATCAAATCTGGGCATATTAACTTACCTCGCAATAAGATTATTCCTCGTTTTGATTATCCAGAAATTCCTGTACTTCACTGCTTTCCACGTCATTCTGAGCTTCTTTTATTGAAAGGCCGATCCGTTTTTCGGCGGAATCAATGCTTAATATCTTAACTTTAACATCTTCTCCGGCTTTTACTACATCATCCGGTTTTTCAACCCGGCGGTTGGCAAGCTGGGAAATATGCACCAGACCATCCACTCCTGGTTCAATTTCAACAAAAGCTCCGAAGGGAGCAATCCTCACCACGGTACCGTCGATAATATCGCCCTCTTGATATTTGTCCAATACTATCTCCCATGGACTCTTGAGCAGTTTTTTACGGCTGAGGGAAACTCTTTCCTTTTCCCGGTCAATGCCTAAAATGTAGATATCTATCTCCTCACCCTCAGTGAGTACATCCGAGGGATGAGCAATCCGATTGTGGGCTATTTCGGAAACATGCAAGAGGCCTTCATATCCACCCAGATCGATGAATGCACCGTAATCAACCAATCTTTTAATTTTGCCTTTACGAGTTTGACCTTCTTCAATCTCTTCCCAAAATTGTTTCTTCAATTTGGCTTTTTCTTCTGCTACCAGTTCTTTGCGCGAAAGCACAATCTGCGAACCCCGGCGTTTATTGCGGTTGAATTCAATTATCTTGAAGGATAGTGTCTGGTTAACATAATCGTCCAAGTTCTTTACATAACCGTCATCCACATGGGAAGCGGGCAGGAAAGCCACTACCCCAACATCGACCAGTAAACCGCCTTTAACACTGCCGGTTACGGTGCCTTCAATAATTTTGCCTTCCTGGTAGCACTTTTCCAATTCATCCAGAACCTTTTTACTCTCCACTTTCTTCTTGGAAAGCAGAATAGTTCCGTCATCATCCCATTTAAGGACCATTACCTCAATCTCATCACCCACTGCTACAAGTTCTTTGGCTGATGAGACATCTTTAACTGACATCTCGCGCAGGGGGACTATGCCTTCGGATTTGCCGCCCACATCCACCATTACTTCATCATCCAGTACCTGAATAACTATTCCTTTAATTACATCTCCTTTATTTGGAGAAGCAAGATCAGCCATTTCAGCCTCCAGTTTGGCAAAGGATTCTTCATTTGCTGGAGTTTCCGCAGAGTTTACCTCCTGCTCCATCTTTTCCTGGTTCTCAACCAGGCCGTTGTTTTCATCGTACGCCGTCATCCTATCCAATACCTCCTTAATAATCCAGTCCGGGGTCGATGCTCCCGCCGTAATACCCACTCGGGAAATTCCTTTCAACCACTCCGGGTCAATTTCTGAAGCATTTTGCACTTGAAAGGTTTTCACCCCGGTACCAATGCACTCTTTACCGAGAGTGCGAGTATTTGAACTTTTTTTGTCGCCTATTACCAGCATCATATCAACGTCCCGGCATAATAAGCGGGCAGCTTCCTGACGCTTTTTAGTAGCCGGGCAAATCGTGTTGAAAACACGAGCTTCCGGATATTTTGCCAGTATGGCGGCGGTTACAGTCTGATAATCCTTCTGATCCTTGGTGGTTTGCGATACGATTCCCACCTTTGTTCCGAATTCTAAATCATTCAGATTATCAATACTGTTAACAACTATTGCTTTATCATCACACCAACCCATTATACCCTGTACTTCGGGATGGCTAATATCGCCGAAAATCACAATTTCATAGTCTTCACCTCGTAAGCGGGCGACAATTTCATGAACCTTTTTTACCAGGGGACAAGTGGCATCCTTTATTTTTAATCCCTGTACAGCTGCCTGGTTCAAAATAAGTGGTGAAACCCCATGAGATCTGATAATTATTCCTGCATCAGAATCTTCTATTTCTTCCAAGCTGTCGACAGGCTGCAAACCTTTGTGAACAAAGTGGTTTACTACATCGTCATTATGAACAAGAACTCCTAAACTATACCATTTGCCATCTTCACTCAATGAATCCTGGGCGATTTTTACTGCTCTTCTTACCCCCGCACAAAATCCAGCATTTTTAGCAAGCCAAGCCTGCAAAACTTACACCCCACAAAATAATTTATTCCTTAAGCGGCTCGATAAATCCTTCTTTATTTTAATACTTTATTTTGATAAAAGAAGGTTTATTTCATCCATAATTCTGGTACTAAACTCGTTTAAAGCCGCTGAATTGACCTTTTGCACCTCATTATCAGCCAGTCTGATAGGAGGGCCTACTCTTACCTGCAAAGGGTTCAGCCATCCCACCGGCAGATTACGGTTGGTTCCTATACAGGCTACCGGCAAAACCGGAGCTCCGGATTTTATGGCTATCATAGCAACTCCGGCTTGCGCCTTCATCTCTTCTCCGGTCTTGTTCCTAACCCCTTCCGGGAATATACCTATAACCTGGTTTTCATCCAAAACCGCCAATGCAACTTTTATGGCGGCCCGATTTGTTTCTCCGCGCTTTACCGGAATAACTTCCAGATTCTTCATTAGAACTGCCATTAACGGGTTCTGAAACAACTCAACTTTACCCATATAATGTATGTGGCGTTTTAGAGCGATTGCTACCACAATAGGGTCCCAGTTGCTCAGGTGATTGGCAGCAATAATCACTGGTCCGCTTTCTGGTAGGTTATGTATTCCTTTTGTTTTCAAACCTAAAAGAAAAAAAATAAATCGGGCAATGGTTCGAAGTATAGAATATAACATCTAGTCCCCCTGTATAATAGACAGGATTTTTTGCAGGACTTGCTCAATGCTTAGATTGGTGGTATCAATTACAATTGAATCATCCAGTATCTTCAGTGCCCCGACTTCCCTTGCTGCATCATCTTTATCCCGTTGCAGCATATCTTTTTCGATTAATTCAGGAACAACGTTATATCCCTGCACTCTAAGTTCCTCAGTCCGCCGCCGGGCTCTTTCTTCCCTGTTGGCAGTCAAAAAAAACTTGTACTCGGCATCCGGCAGTACACATTCCCCAATATCGCGGCCATCCATGACCACGGAAACACTTCGCCCCATTTCCTGTTGCTGCTGAACCAAGATTTTACGCACTTCAGGATAGGAAGCTACTCTGGATACCGCTCCGCTTACCTGGGGAGATCGAATTTCCTCAGTAACATCAAGCTTGTCGCAAATTACTTTTTGTTTATCAGAATCACTTTGGAAATGAATACGGGTATTGCGGGCAAGTTCAAAAAGTGCTTGGGCATCCTCCAGGTCGATGCTATTTTGAAGGGCCTTCCAGGTAAGACTTCTATACATGGCGCCGGTATCAATATATATATACCCCAGTTTTTGGGATATTTCTTTGGCTAGCGTGCTTTTGCCAGCACCTGCCGGTCCATCAATCGCAATCTTCATTATCAAACCACCTACACGTTATCTTTATTATTTTAGCATAACCCTCTGTTATGTAAAACTGTAAATGGTTTTTTAAGTGAGGTGCAAGGGGTGAGGGGTGAGTGGAAATTTTTTTAGCATCGAAAGAAACTTGGAGCAGTATCAACCCACCGCCTGTTTGCTTAATAGGAACCCGACCACCTAAAAAAGCGGGGGACATCTTTTTACCTCGTTATAGATGTTAGCAAATAAGCAGGGAATTACGAATAATTAACATAAGAAGGGTAAGAGATCTCCTCCTCACCTCTTACCCTGAACGCCTCACCTAATAGTGATTTGCTCCAACAGGTCCCAGAAGGCGGGAAATGAAATATTAACCGCCTCGGCATTCTCAATGAGGGTTTCACCTTCGGCCAGTAATCCGGCAACCGCCAGGCTCATGGCAATTCGGTGATCTCCCCGGCTATCTACACAGGTTCCTTTGAGAGCATCCCTATTGCCGTGAATTATAAACCCATCTTCAAGCTCGTCGATATCCACGCCCATTTTTCCCAATTCCGAACAAATCGCCGCTATCCGGTCGGTTTCCTTAACCCTCAATTCCTGTGCCCCGCTAACTTTGGATTCACCCTGGGCAGCCGCCATAGCCACCGCTATAACCGGCAATTCGTCTATTAATCGAGGAATTATTTGACCATCGATATTGCTTGCCTGCAAATCGGAACTGGCTACTACAATGTCTGCAACTGGCTCACCGCCTACAATCTTGGAGTTCTCCAGGCTAATCCGGGCTCCCATAGCCTGCAGGACTTCTATTATACCGGCGCGGCTGGGGTTTATACCTACATTTCTTATCATCAACTCGGAGTTTGGTGCCAGAGCCCCGGCTACCAGGAAAAAGGCCGCCGATGAAATATCTCCGGGCACCACAAATTCCTGGGGTTCCAGTTCTCTTCCCGGCTTGAGTTTTACAAGTAAATCATCAGCTATAATGTCAGCTCCCATGGCAGCCAGCATTCTTTCACTATGATCCCGGGACTGCATGGGCTCTGTCAATACCGTTTCCGAACCGGCGCTTAACCCGGCCAGCAGCAGAGCCGATTTGACCTGGGCGCTGGCCACCGGAAGCTGATAATTTATACCCTGCAGCATCCGGCCCTGGATGGCCAACGGTGCATAATTGTTGTTTTGCCGCCCTGAAATAACCGCACCCATAGACATTAAAGGACTTATAACTCTTTTCATCGGCCTCTGGTTCAGGGACTGGTCACCGCTTAAAACTGAGAAAAAAGGCCGGCCGCTTAACAAGCCGGTCAGTAAGCGCATGGTAGTTCCCGAATTTCCGCAATCGAGTACCCCGGCTGGTTCCAGCAGCCCGTTTAAACCCGGACCTTCCACAACCAGAACCTCATTCCGTCCTTCTATTTTGGCCCCCAACTGGCGCAAACAAGCACAAGATGAAAGGGTATCCTCAGCCGGCAGAAAATTTCTGACGATGCCTTCCCCTTTAGCCAGTGCGGAAAATATCACCGCGCGGTGGGATATTGATTTATCAGCCGCTACTGAGAATTCACCTTTCAGGTTAGTACAGGGTTTAATTGCCTTTTTCATTCCGGCCTCCTTATCTTTCCCAGGCTTTAATGCCATGACCCTGCAGGGCTTTGACTGCCTGGCAGGCATCGTCTGATGACGGCACCCCCAAACGCAGTGTCCCTCCATCCCCTTCTCGAACGCGCAGGATCTCTATGTCCACTATATTGATGCCCTGGTTTCCTAGAATCTGCCCCAACTGACCAATTATTCCGGGTTGGTCAGGGACTATACAAACTATATCACAGAATTCGGGAATCAACCCCTTGCGCAAGCGGGGAATTTTGTCGCGAATTTCTTTGGCCTGGCCCAGCTCGTTCTGGATAACACCATGGTTGTTTAACTGCAAAGCCATTTTTATTTTGTTCAAATTCTTGATTAAACTTTCAAGTTTGCTTAATACCTGTTCGCGATTGGAAAACAAAATATCTTCCCATAAATTAGGATCAGATGAAGCGATACGCGTTGTATCCCGAAAACCTCCAGCGGCCAGCATCAGACTGTTATCATCACCTTCGGTCAATCCCACCAGAGCTACTGCTGCAAGGTGCGGTATATGGCTGATGGTAGCTACTATCTGGTCGTGCAAGCCCGCTTCCATAATTTTAATCCGCGCCCCGGTAAATGCCAGCAAATTCCGCAAGACCTGCAGCGCTGCCGGAGAAACCGTGGGAACGGGTGTTAAAACATACACTGCATTCTCAAACAAATAACGATCCGCACCATAGATTCCCTTGGTTTCCGCCCCGGCCATGGGGTGCCCGCCAATAGCCCAAAGATCAGGAGGCAAACTCTCAAAAATCCGGCATACCTCCTGTTTGGTGCTGCCCACGTCGCTTATTATGGTACCGGCCCGCAAGTGAGGCTTGATATCCTCTATAATTTGCGGGTAAAAGCGTAAGGGAGTGCAGAGGAAGACGACATCTGCCAAGCCGGTGCCCTCCTTCAGCCCAGCCGGACCATCTATAGCACCTATCTCCACTGCTTTGACCAGAGATTCCTGATCCCGGTCAAAGCCCATAATTTTATTTACCATCGGTGATTCTTTTAAAGCCAGGCCTAAAGAACCGCCAATCAAGCCAACTCCGATTATAAATATATTTAATCCCATTACAAAATTCCCCTGTCTTAAACATTCTATGGGGTTTTACATGGTTCCATCTTTCAATCCATACTATAATATTCCATAAAAGCCCGGGCTTCTGGTTGATGAAGGATAAATTGTTTCTTTTCTACTAAATATTCCCAAAACTAAGGTAGCGCCATACACGCCGGTCTTTATCTCTTTTATTCCACTTTATAGTATGTCTTTATTTATGGGCTTCCCTGTCTAGTCAAGATTACCCAGTGCCGCTTTCATCGCCACAATTTTCTTGACCATGTTCCTGAAATTAGCCGGAGTAAGGGACTGCGGTCCATCTGACCAGGCTTCGCTGGGGTTTTGGTGAACTTCCACCATTAATCCGTCGCATCCCGCTCCCACTGCAGCCAGAGCCATCGGCTCGACCAGTTTGGATTTTCCAGTGCCGTGACTCGGGTCCACGATTACTGGCAAATGGGTTAATTGTTTAATCAGCGGAACCGCACTGAGATCCAGGGTATTGCGGGTGTAGTTTTCAAATGTCCTGATTCCGCGTTCGCACATAATTACCTGCGGATTACCGCTGGAAATGATGTATTCTGCCGCCATAATCCACTCTTCGATAGTTGCCGAGGGACCTCTTTTTAATAACACCGGTTTGTTTATTTTGCCCAGTTCCCTTAATAGGAAAAAGTTCTGCATATTCCGTGCACCCACCTGCAAAAGGTCGGCATATTCAGCGACCATTCCAATCAGACGGGTATCCATTATTTCGGTAACTACCGGCAAACCGGTAAGCTCGCGTGCTTCGGCCAGGATTTTCAAGCCTTCTTCTTCCAATCCTTGAAAAGAATATGGCGAGGTCCGGGGTTTGAAAGCCCCACCGCGCAGCATGGTAGCGCCTGCTGCTTTTACCTGCGAAGCTACTTCCAGAAATCTTTCCCGGCTTTCCACAGCGCAGGGCCCGGCAATTATCTGCACCTGCCCATCGCCTACTATGGTATTACCTACCGGGACCACCGTAGGGTGACTCTGAAATTCGCGGGAAGCCATTTTAAAAGGCTGCATTATAGGTACCACTTTCTCAACCCCAGACATGGTTTCAAACAATTCCATGATTGCCTGGGTGCGCTCTCCAACTGCACCCATTATGGTGCGCTCCACGCCCTGGGACAGGTGCACTTGAAAGCCCTTTTCCTTAAGCCTCTCACTTACCATCATCAGTTGTTCAGCCTCAACGTTCCTCTCCATTACAATAATCATCTTTTTTCCTCCCTCTTTGGTAAAGGGTGAGAATAGAAAAAGCCATCAGTGAGCAGTACAGAAAGTCACCAATGGCATAGTTCGCCAATTGCTACTATTTCCCACCATACTACCATACTACATTTTTTTAAGTTACCATCCTACATGTTTAAGAATAAACGAAACTTAGCAAAAAGGCAATTCAATCTTGCGGGTATTTTCTGGTTTTTAATTGCTTGAATGATTTTGCAAATCGGCAATATCCATGACTTGCCTGTACATAAGCGAAAAATTCTGAGGAGTGAGTGATTGTTTCCCATCCGACAGGGCCTTATCAGGGTCCTGATGAACTTCAACCATAACCCCATCGGCACCGGCCGCTATCGCTGCCCGGGCTACCGGAGTTACCATCTGCCACCGGCCAGTGGCGTGACTGGGATCTACAATTACCGGTAAATGCGAAAGCTGTTTGACCAGGGCTACTGCCGCTATATCAACGGTATTGCGCATATAGGGTTCAAATGTCCTGATCCCCCGTTCGCAAAGTATTACCTGTTGATTGCCGCCGTTTAAAAGGTATTCAGCAGCCAGCAGCCATTCCTCAATGGTAGCGGACAAACCCCTTTTAAGCAGAATTGGCTTATTAAGCCTGGACAATTCCTGCAGAAGTGAATAGTTCTGCATATTCCGGCTGCCCACCTGTAATATATCGATATGCTCATATAGAAAATCCAGATCTCTAACGTCCATTATTTCGCTCACTAACGGAAGGCCGGTTAGTTTCCGGGCTTCTCCCATAATCCCCAGGCCTTCGCGGCCCAGCCCTTTGAAGGAATACGGCGAAGTACGGGGTTTGAATAAACCGCCCCTTAAAGCATGAGCTCCGGCATTCTTTAAAAAGCTGGCAATACTCAAATATCCGTCCCGGTCCTCAACCGCACAGGGTCCGGCAATTATGGTGCAATGCCCCTGCCCGATCAGCAGTGGTTTTGAATTAGTATTTATCTCAATTACCGTGTCATTTTTCCGGTATTCTCTGGAGCTTAGATGAAAGCCTTTCATGCGCTGTCCTTTCCCGCGAAAAAGTTGTTTTGCTTGAGCCGCAAATAAACCGATGCTTGTTCAAGTCAGTACTATTATAATGCAAATTTTCCAGGCTTCAAACTAATATCGCTTTTAACCTAGTACCCTTTCAATCTTAATAATGTATATTGTTTGTCGAGTAAAATTCATACAGGACAAGGTGGAGGCATGAGTAATACTGGACGTATTGCGATTGACGACAACGCAGTCATCCATGAATTTTACCCACAAGAAGATATAGAATTAGGGTTGACAGGGTACTAGCTCCAGAAACGCAAAAACATATATATGGTTGATAATACAATGGATAAAAGCATTAAAGGGAAGCCAACTTTTAGAAAGTCGACAAAGCTGATGGGAGTTCCATATCTTTCAGCTATTCCCGCTACTATAACATTAGCCGAGGCTCCGATCAGGGTGCCATTGCCGCCCAGGCAGGCTCCCAGGGCTAAGGCCCACCACACCGAATCCATCGTCATTCCGGAAATCTGTCCCATGGTTTGCAGCAGCGGAATCATAGTAGCCACAAAGGGTATATTATCCACAAAAGCGGAAGCAATCGCTGATAACCACATTACCAGCATCCCGGTCTGCACAACATTGCCATTGGTAATTACTAATGCCTTGCGGGCAATCAATTCAATAACTCCGGTTTCCACCAGCCCGCCCACCAGTACAAACAGTCCGGCAAAAAAGAATATGGTTGGCCATTCAATATTCAACAGGACTTCTTCGGGATGTTCATTGCTGATTAACATTAACAGGGCTGCTCCGAGCAGAGCGATGGTGGCAGATTCCAGATGAAGGGTTTGATGAAGCAAAAATCCTGCCATAGTCAAACTTATAACCAATATCGAGCGTTTCAGCAATATCCAGTCCTTGATAAATTCCTTCTCATTCAGGTTCAGCAGGGTTTGGATATGCTCCTCATTAGTATCCAACTGTTTCCGGAAAAGGAATACCATTATAGCTATAGTGATAAGCAGGATAATTACAACCGGCAGGGCAAGGTTACTTATAAAGTCCATGAAACCCAGGCCGGTTGCACTGCCAATCATTATATTGGGCGGATCGCCGATCAGGGTGGCAGTTCCACCAATATTAGAAGCAATTATTTCGGTAAATAAAAACGGCAGGGGGGAAATATCCAAACGATCGGTGATCGCAAAAGTTACCGGCACAATGAGCAATACCGTTGTAACATTGTCCAGCAAAGCTGAAGCAACAGCCGTCACTAGAGCCAACGCAGCCAAAATAGCCAGCGGCTGCCCGCCGGTAATTTTAGCGGATTTTATGGCTAGATATTCAAAAGCTCCGCTTTGCCGGGTAATTCCCACAATAATCATCATGCCAACAAGCAAACCAATTGTGTTGAAATCAATAGCTTCAATAGCTTTCTCCTGGCTGATCACCCCCAGTGCAATTATCAGGGTGCCGCCGGCTAGAGCAATAATAGTTCGATGAATCTTCTCGCTAATAATAAAAGCATATACCAGCAGGAATATTGCTATGGAAAGCCAAAAATACATTATAAAACCTCCAAAAATAAAATAGAGTAGCCCATTTAAGACTACCCACCCAAGTAAGCCGATTTCTCAAAGCACCACATCATATCCAACCACGACTTAGATTCATCAGCCCTATAATTAAGGCTTTCGCCTTTAGTTGCTTTGACCGTAGAAAATATTGATTTTTAAGCATCGGAAGAAACTGCGGAGCAGTTTCAACACATCGCTGCAACGAGGCAGGGGATTGGAACCCACCGCCTGTATTGTTAATAGAATCCGACCGCTTAAAGAAGCGAGGGACATCTTTTTGCCTCGTTATAGGATAATATCATATACTCCTCTTGCTTGCAAATACCACCTGGATGAAACTGCTTGCCGGGAAGGTGTCACGCCTTGATTTTGATATATTTAACGGAGCTTCCTGGCATAATCATTGATAAAGCTCATTATTCTACAGGCCCGGTCCCTATGCTGTTCAAGATACCGCATAAATAAATCAGTTGCATAGAAAAAATCAGCATTATCATCGGGCAATGACATCAAAATTGAAGGCTTTTCTTTGAGCTTTTCCTCCCCGGCAAAGACTCTAAGTAATGAACTTATACTATAACCGCAATTTCGCAGCAGTCGAATAACTCTTATTTTCTCCATATCCCATTCGCAAAAAGCCAAGCTGCCATGATGGTCTTTGGCTATTTTGAATAAACCGTTGCGCTCCCAGGTCCGTAATGTATCAATTGAAACATCCAGTTCGCAGGCGGCTTGTTTTCTGCTTTTAAGGACGATTTTATTTTTGTCCCCTGTTTTGTTTTCAAACCACTGGTCCAAAATAGCCAGTGCTTGCAAGGCTCTTTCCTTTTCCCCTTCCACCCTGCGCAGATATTCTCCGGCCAGAGTCAGGGCACCGGCCACATTTCGCAAAGCAAACTCTTTTACTATTTGTTGAACCAGCCTGCCATCCAATGGATAAGGCCCTGGTAAAGCAATTCTGGCCAATTTCATCTGGTAAATGTGCTCATCATCAAACATCCGGTAATTGTTATTCGTGCGCTTGACAGGAGCAATAAACTCCCAGGTTTCATATAATCGGACCGTATTGGGATGTACACCGGCAATCTTCGCTATCTCACCGGTAGAATAGGTTTTATTATTCACAACAGGGCACCACTTTCACTACTCAAAATTGTTCTAAAAAGCCTGAGCTTAGGATGAGGCATAAATATGAGCATTTAATTCATCAACCAGTTCTCTAAGAGCCCTGGCAATATCAGCAATAGTATTTATATCAACGCCATCTATAGTATCCTTGGAAGTGTGGGCAATAGTAGACCAAATCTCTTTAAAGGCTTCGGTGGTCAAGGCAACCGCTGGCCGTCCATTTATGGCAAACATGGCATGATCGCTCTGATACCAGGGTTCAGTAGGAATAAACTTGCGCTCGTCTTTAAAAACGCGGGATACCACCTGCTCAATTGCCTCTGTAGCATTAAAACAACAGTAAGTTGTTCGGCTTCCTTTACTTCCCGCTCCATCGGAATTTACCACCAGGAATATTTGTTCAAAGTGCTCCTGGTTGTCCGCCAGATATCGCATTCCCCCCGGGTAAGCATAATAGTCTTCACCATTAATGGCCAGCAATTCGATGGTATAATGGCCTTCATAACCTTTTAACAATTCTGCCAAAGCCAGAAGTACGCATACCCCGCTTCCATTGTCCAGAGCCCCCGGAGTTCCCTTCTTGGTATCAATGTGAGCGCAGAAGACCAGCCGTTCGGCAGACCGGCCTTTTTTAACCCCTGCTACATTAAAGGCTTTGGAGGGTATTCTTTTGGATTCCATGCGCAGATAGATCTCCTCATCAATCCGGCTCAAGACCTTTTCGCCTTCTTGTTCAGCCATATATGCCGAGGGAATATTAAAATCGCCATCTTCAATCAACGGAAACGGATTAAGGGCTCCGGTAGTCGCCGGATTGCAGCCGGTTATGGCTAAGACTGCCAGCGGGTTTTGCTGCTCCAACAGCTCCACAATCCGTTTATGATGATCGGGATTATAAAACATAAAGTTCTTGGCTGCCAGTTGTTCTTTGCCTAGTTCCCCGTACAGAACCATGACTTTCCCTGTAAAATCCCGCCGGGCAAGCTCAGTAATTGAAGAAGCAGTTTGAAAACGGCCCTCTATTTCACAGGAATTGCTGTAAGGACCGATAAAAGCCTCTATAGACTGCTCTCCTACCTTAAGAATAATGTCCCCAGCTTCCCAGTCAATGCAGTCCAATTCCGCTGTACTAACCTCAAACCCGGCAATGGCCATCCGTCCTGCTAAGTATTTAGTGGCTTGCTGATTTCCCTGGCTTCCCGGATGTCTTTCACCAATATTCACACACAGTTCAATTAAGTCACTTCTGATTTGTTCATTTAGATAACTACCCATAAATATCCTCCTTTAAGTAAGGGGACACACCCTTTATTACTTCTCTTTACTCCTTAAATAACTTAATGAAGTAACTTGTCAGCTTATTGATTCCCAAACTCACCCTCAGGCAATGTCCCCATTTTGGTGTAAGTAATTCCACAAAAATGAAAAGCCCCCAGAACGAAACTGTGACTTTCATTCATTTATTTTTCTATTTTATTTATCAAATCCACAGTGGTGTACTACTGGAGGGTTGGATTTAAAACTATTATTTATGGCATGAAGAAAGTCTGCGAAACCAATACAAAAGAAAATCATTTTACCTGAATATTCTCACGAAGCTTGGTTTTTCGGAAGCTGTTTTTTACAATAAATATGCTGCGTTAAATTCTTGAATACCGTATGATTATTATCAAAGATCAATTACTACGGAGGTTATTTAGGATGCAAACAAATTATCATCGTTCTGAAGAAGGTTATATTTTGGCTTTGGACGGAATAATGCGAAAGACCCTGGTGTTTGGCGAAAAGACCCTGCTCTGCGAGTTCAAGCTGCAAAAAGGAAGCAAACTCCCTTCTCATCAGCACCCGCAGGAACAAACCGGATATTTGGTTAGCGGTCACCTTGTTCTTTATATTGACGGGCAGGCATTCGACATGCATCCGGGTGACAGTTGGGCCATCCCCGGTAACTCACAGCATTCTGCTGATATCATGGAGGATTCGCTTGCTATTGAAATATTTTCTCCGCTCCGGGAGGATTATTTGCCATCATCAAAATAAAGGTCTAAATCTAAATAGTATTTGGTATGGCTGATGGTGGTCTCTTCAACTTATACAAGAATTTGGTTTTCATAATATGTACATGCTATTATGAAAACAGCAACAGCCGTTTAGTATTCGGTTCATTACAAATTGTAAGGAGATTGGTATGAAGAGCCTTAAAATAGCGATTTGCCAGATGAATGTGGGAAGCGACAAAAATGCCAACCTGGGAAAGGCCAGCCAAATGATCGGTATGGCTGCCGGGCAGGGGGCCGAAGTAATTGTCCTGCCGGAAATATTCAATTCCCCATATCAAACTGACCTTTTTACCTTGTATGCCGAACCTTTTCCCGGGCCCAGCACCGATTTCCTCGCTGCTGCAGCTAAGAAATATGGGGTCTGCCTGATAGGCGGTTCCATAGTTGAACAGGATAGCGATGGCCTTATTTACAACAGTAGTTTTGTTTTCGATGAACAGGGCAATTTCCTGGCCCGGCATCGCAAAGTCCACCTTTTTGATATTGATATTCCGGGTAAAATTAGTTTTCGGGAATCTGATACGCTGGCTGCCGGGGATGCTATTACTATGTTCAATTATAAATCCATTGGCTTCGGTTTGATGGTATGTTACGATTGCCGTTTCCCTGAACTGGCCCGCGCTGCAGTTCTTGAAGGAGCAAAAATTCTCATTATTCCTGCCGCTTTTAATCTAACTACCGGACCTGCCCACTGGGAATTGCTGATGCGCAGCCGCGCGGTTGACAATCAGGTTTTTATTGCCGCCGCTTCTCCGGCCCGCAACCCGGCTGCCAGTTACCAGGCTTGGGGACATTCCATGGTGGTCGATCCCTGGGGAACTATTATCCAGGAAGCCGGTATTAACGAAGAAATAGTTTTTGCTGAATTGGATTTTTCCCGGCTGGAACGAGTGCGCAAAGAACTCCCTGTGCTTAAACAGCGTCGTACCGATGTTTACGATCTGAAATATTAGTTTTTGAGAAACGGAGGAATATAAGGTGAAATTTCATACTGAATACCTGTGGTTCAATACCGAAAAACGCCGGGAATATATCCGTATTACCAATCAAGTTAGGGAAGCCTGCAAAAAAAGCGGGATAAAAGAGGGGATGATTCTGGTCAGCGCCATGCACATTACTGCTGGTATCTATGTCAATGATAATGAAGGCGGCATCATCAAGGATATAGACCAGTTGCTGGATTCTATCGCTCCTCTGGGGCCTGATTACCTGCACCACCGAACCGGTGAGGACAACGGTGATGCCCATTTAAAAAGCCTCTTGGTCCACCACCAGGTAATTGTACCGGTAACAGCCGGAGACCTCGACCTCGGCCCCTGGCAGGAAATATTCTATGCAGAATTCGATGGCCGCCGCAGAAAACGGGTTATCATAAAAGTTATGGGAGAGTAGTCACGCTCTCATTATCGGCCCACAGCCTTGATTCGCAGCTTTGTTTGACGAATATTTCTTCTCATGCTATCATACAATCGTTAAAGGAGCTGCCGCTTTTCGTATGGCGGTTAGTCCAATAAATCTATCTAGACTGCCTTACTCAAAAGGCAGTCGTTTTCATTTCTTATGCATCAAACATAATGAAATAATCCCTACGATCAGCAAAGCAAAGCTAAACAGTTCTGTCCACGTAACCATAGGCATCACCTCCCCTCGCGGGAAAGTGACCAACCGCCTAACGGCAACTCCTTAATATATTCTAAAATATCCTGAGCAAATAACCTTTATTTAACTTTGGTGCTGCTTGCAGCCAATTAATAAAAGAAATTGCGCTATAGTGTTAGCGGTTCAAGTCGCGGCGCAGTGACTGGGCTTCTTTGAGATAAATATGTTTGATTTCATTTTGGCTTTTTTCCGTATTAACATGGATCAGAACCCGGACACAAAGTGGCAATGCATTGGGCACTTCTATCTCCTGAAAGCATAACAAGGGCACTTTGTCCCAGCCTATGGTGCGGGCAGCAGCGGCTGGAAATACCGATTTTATATCCGATGTAACAGTGAAAAGCGCACTGGCTACCTCGTCAATGCGAAAATCGTTTTCAGCTTGAATAATCTCCAACAACTCGCGGGTGGCCTGCATTATTTCTTCCGGCAAATCCGCCTTTACCGTTGTAGCCCCTCTGATTCCTCTTACCTGCATATCCTACCGTCCTCCCCAGTATATTTAAGAAACCGCCCGGTGCCCCAAACCAATTGCTACTTCATCAAGGTGCAACAAGCCTATTCCCATAAAAATAGCTACACTGACGTGATCTTTATGGCGTGCCACTCCAATTTTACCGCCTACATTAAGGCCCAGTGCCTTGGGCATGATTTGGGTTATAGCCTCCCGGGCCGCACCTGCTACCGCCCCTTCATCAGCATGCGCATCCTTGATTACGCCTTCGCGTTTGGCGGCCACCACCGCGCGTTCCACGATTTTTCCCACCGAACTGATATACTCACCGCCGTAATCAACCGCTACGGCTTTTACTTCCCAGCGTTCCAAAAGTTCCTTCTTGATCATGACTTCCTCCTGCCGGCTGGCTGAAAGGGCCATTTTGATTGCCGCACTGGCCACCAGTTTGCTTCCCACTTCCACTATAATCACACCTTCAAGTAGAATCTGATTCTATTTTACTATAACTTTGCCAATCATTACTATGCTCTGGTTGCCGGTATAATCCGCGCCTCTTTTGGGAAAAGCCATATTCTCCGAAACACTGTTAATATGATAACTGACCGGGAAATTGTAAAAAGTCGAATCTATCTCCAGGACATCCCCGCCGTTTATGTTCAGCTTTATTTCCTTTTCATTGAAGTATCCTGACACTTTGCCATTTACCAGTATGCTGGCTTTGGGCAGCGAGGAAAATTGCTGCAATGATATAGTCAGCATGGCCTGTGGCGATTGTACGCTTGCTTGATAATTCTCCTGCGATATCTTTGTTGATTTCTCATGTGCGGTGCTGGCAGGCAATTCTATATTTTGCCCCTCCATGCGCTCATTCCAGCTTAGGTACATGCGCCAGGGCTCCTGGGTCATTAAACCTTGTACTATTACCATAAGTACGAACCCTAAAACTATGGAACGAATAAGGTACTTTTCCACTTTCTCAAAGAACTTGGGCACCTGGATCATCTCCCCTCGGGCATTCTTTTTTCTATCTTATGCCCAAAAGCCAAGATTATCCCTGAATTGTTGCAAGTATTGAGAAAGCTAAAGCGGCAGCCCCGTAGCCATTGTCTATATTGACTACACCCACCCCGCTGGCGCAGCTATTGAGCATGGCCAGCAATGCTGCCAGGCCATGGAAACTGGCTCCATAACCGATGCTGGTAGGTACTGCTATGACCGGCCGGCCGGTAAGCCCTCCTACCACACTGGGTAAAGCACCTTCCATACCTGCTACTACAATCAGCACCTGGGCTTCGTTGATAGCTTCCACTTTATCGAGCAGGCGATGCAATCCCGAAACTCCGACATCATATATTCTATTAACTGCAGCTCCCATGGTTTCCAGACACAAAGCCGCTTCCTCCGCAACTGGCAGATCAGCGGTACCACCGGTAAGCACAGCAGCCTGTCCGATGGGCCGCGCTCTTTTTATTCGCTGCATATAAATCAGGCGGGCTTGCTCATGGTAGGAAATATCCGGAATCAATTCTTTAACTTTCAGATATACCTGCTTGTCGGCTCTGGTAGCCAGCAAATTGGAGTTATGGGCAGCCAGTTCTTGAATTATTATACAGATTTGTTCAACCGTCTTGCCTGGACAATATACCACTTCGGGGAAATCACTGCGCAAAGCCCGGTTATGATCAACTCGTGCAAAACCCAAGTCGGTATAAGGCAGCAGGGCCAGTTGTTTATAGGCGTCCTCCGGCTGGATTTCTCCACTCTTAATGCAGTTTAGAATATTCAACATTTTTTCCTTGTCCATCCGGTTATCTTTCTCCTCAGCTTGTTTTTAAGATAGTAAACCAATCCAGATTAAAAAACAAACCTTTTCCGCTGGACATTAATCCCTTGAAAAAGGTTGTTTAAAGCTTTTTATTTAATTAAGATGTTAATTACCAGTGCTTGCGTGCATATTCAACGCCAGCCAGAAAAGCTTCCCGGTTTTTGTTTATAACTGACTCCTTTTTGCCCTTAAATATTTTTTCAAAGTGTTTGAGGGCATCTTCAACTTTCACTACACCAGTTTTTTCCAGATAGGCGCCCAGCATTATCATATTCCCGCCGCGCATATTGTTAAGCGATTCCGCTACTTGAGTAAGCGGCATGGAAAGAACGGTCAAATCTTCCCGCTCCGGGATGCGGTCCACCAACGAGGAATTAATCACTACAGTTCCATTGGACTGAATTTTACTCTCAAACTTGTCCAAGGAAGGTTTGTTCATAATTATAGCCATCACCGGATTTTCAGTTAGCGGTGAACTGATTTCTTCCTCAGCGATAGTCACCAGGCAATTGGCGGTGCCGCCGCGCATTTCCGCTCCGTAGGAAGGAACCCAGGACACATTTTTTCCTGCTTCCATACCCGCATATGCCAAAAACTGGCCCATTGATAAAACTCCCTGTCCTCCGAAGCCAGCAAATAGTACCTGTTTCTCATTTTCCATACTACTTCTCCTCCTTAACTTTCAATTCACCCAAAGGATAGTAGGGAATCATATTGTCTTCCAGCCATTTCATGGAATCCACGGGGCTTAAGCCCCAGTTGGTGGGGCAGGTGGAGAGGATTTCAACCATCGAGAATCCCAATCCCTTGGCCTGGGTCTGCAGGGCTTTTTTAATCGCTTTCTTGGTTTTCATAACATTGGGAGGGTCATTGACGGCAGTCCGGCAAATATAAGCGGAGCCTTCATTTTGAGCAAGAATCTCTGCCATTTTGGCAGGATAGCCTTCATTATCTTTACTTCTGCCATAAGGCGAAGTCGTAGTAACCTGACCTAATAGGGTGGTAGGTGCCATTTGCCCACCGGTCATGCCATAGACCGTATTATTAATAAAAAATACCGTTATCTTTTCCCCTCTTACCGAAGCATGAAGGATTTCACCCATACCTATGGAAGCCAGGTCCCCATCCCCTTGATAGGTAAAAAGGGTTCGATCAGGCAAGAGCCGTTTAATGGCGGCTGCAATCGCTGGAGCCCGACCATGTGCGGCTTCCAGAATATCACAGTTAAAATAATCGTAAGCCAAAACCGAGCACCCCACCGGGCATATAGCTATGGTACTTTCCCGGATGTTCATTTCGTCCATGCACTCAGCTATTAAGCGATGAACTATGCCGTGGGTGCAGCCCGGGCAATAATGGAATTTGGCATCGGTAAGGCTTTCCGGCTTCTTGAACACTGTCTTCATCTATAACCCCTCCCTTTCCGCAAGCAGCAACAGCTTTTCTGTAATTTCTTCGGGGTTGGGGGTAAAACCGATCCGGCCATAAAATTGTACGGGCACTTTGCCATTAACTGCCAAACGGATATCTTCTACCATCTGGCCCATGCTGATCTCTACCGATACCAACATTTTTGCCGTTTCTGCTACCTTTTTGAAATGCTCATCAGGGAACGGCCATAAGGTAATGGGTCTTATTAAACCGGCTTTTACACCTTTTTTGCGGGCTTCTATAACTGCTTTCTTTACGATGCGGGCCATTAAGCCAAATGCAGCCACGACCACATCGGCATCCTCGGTTAGAAAGGTTTCAGCCCGTTTTTCATTTTGTTCAATTAGCTTGTATTTGGCTTGAAGAATACGATTTCTTTCTTCCAAAAAATCCGGAGAGAGGTGCAGAGTATTCACGATATTGGGTTTTCTTCCCTTGCAGCCGGTAATAGCCCAGGGCTTGTCGTAGAATTTTGTTACCGGCTCACGAATGACAATAGGTTCCATTATGTTGCCCAGGGTTCCTTCAGCCATTATCATGACCGGAGTGCGGTAGCGGTCCGCCAGATCAAAGGCTTCAATAGTATAATCCATCATTTCCTGGGTACCGGAAGGGGCCAATACCACTACCCGGTAATCTCCATGCCCGCCGCCCCGCGTAGCTTGAAAATAATCCGCCTGTGAGGGTTGGATCCCACCTAAGCCAGGACCGCCCCGGGAGACATTTACGATTAAGCAAGGCAACTCGGCCTCTGCAATAAATGAAATGCCTTCCTGTTTCAAACTGATTCCGGGACCCGATGAAGCTGTCATTACCCGGGTTCCGGTTGAAGAACCCCCATACACCATATTAATAGCCGCCAGCTCACTCTCGGCTTGTACAAATACTCCTCCCAAACCCGGGAGTTTTCGCGCCATATATTCAGCAATCTCGCTGGAAGGTGTTATCGGATAGCCAAAAAAACCACGGCACCCGGCAATAAGCGCGCCTTCTGCCAGTGCCTCATTTCCCTTCATTAAGACTTTCTCCATACCATCACTCCCTTTCTACTTCGATGACCAGATCGGGACACATCAATCCGCATATCCCGCACCCGGTGCAGCTATCTGCCTGGATCAAAGCAACTGGGTGGTAACCGAGAGTGTTTATGGTATCAATATCAAAAGCCAGTAGATTTTTCGGGCAAAATTCGATACAAAGCCCACAAGCTTTGCAGCGATCAATAAAGAAACTAACCCTGCCCTTGGCCATGTAATTATTACCTCCTTTTAAGCATCAGAAGAAATTGCGTAGCAGTTTCTACACAAAATAATCATTCCCTAAGGGAATCAATATAAGTAGTCCCCGTAGGGGGCAACACACCGCTGCAACGAGGCCGGTGATTAGAACTCGCTGCCTATTTTCTTAATAGGAACCCGATCACATATAGAAGCGAATATAGCTTTTCGCCTCGTTTAAGCATCCGAAGATACTGCGGAGCAGTTTCAACACACCGCTGCAACGAGGCGGGAGAGTAGAACCCGTCGCCTGTTTTGTTAAGCGAACCCGACAGCTTATAGAAGCGGGATACATCTTTTCGCCTCGTTATAAAACCTGTAACCAACGGGGCCTTAAGTATAAATTAATTTTTTTTAGCAATGTGCCATACTGGGGAAGAAGTCGATCATAGAACTTTTCTTCTACGGTAAGGTATCTTAACGGAATATGCATATTATCAGCATAATCCTGAACTTTGGCATGCCCATTTAAAATTATCTCAATATCCGTTTCCTCAACCAGGTTAGGATTGCTGATTATCCCGGTTATTCTGGTTTTAGATGCTGATTCCAGCACGTTTTTCAAGGACTCGACACTAGCTAAATCACGGGCAAATGGACGATAGGGGTTCAAAACCATCAGGAAATCCAGGTTGTCACGATTCTTCAGGAAATTGCTGAGATAACCAAGAACCAGAGACCCTATTTCATCACCAGCCAAATCTATGTACATTTCATTATCTTGTCTGATGATACCTATGATTTCAGGCGGTAATTGAGGAACATCCCCGAAAAGCAAATCATCCCTGGGGCCGAGGAGCCTTACGCCATTCTCCTCTAGTTGGTTTTCAGCCTCCCGCGAAGCAAAAAATGGGTTCACCAAATCCAGATCCGCAAGGATTACTTTATCCCCTGCCGGCGGCTTTTTGGCCGCATCAAGGGCAAAGTTCAGAGTAATTTCGCTTTTCCCGCTCCCGAATCCACCTGCAAATACGATAACTTTTCCCAAGCTTTTTCCCTTTCCAACGGTTTCTAAACCGATTGACCTATTGCGTTTAAGCATCAGAAGAAACTGCAGAGCAGTTTCTTTCGCACCGCTGCAACGAGACAATAGATTATAACCCTCTGCCTGGTCTGTTAATAGGAATCCGACCGCTTAAAGAAGCGGGGAACCTATTTTTACTTCGTTATAATAATACAGGATTCATGTAAAATCAACCAATAATTGCATAAACAGATAAGAAAAAACGACCTTACGGTCGTTTTCGCCAAATTATTTAGTTTTTTAGTTAACCATCGGAAGAAACTGCGGAGCAGTTTCTTCACAATTTAATCATTCCCGAAGGGAATCAATATAAGTGGTCCCCGTAGGGGGCAACACACCGTTGTAACAAAGCGGGAGCATATTCGCTTCACTCAAGACATAAACGCTATTAAAAGATTTCTTTCAGACTTCGCCTCGTTATGTATTCTTAAAAACTCTGCTGGTCGGCAAATACATCCACCAACTCAGAAATTATGGTTTCTATGTCCGATTCGGTAAAGCCCAAGAGCTTCATAGCGTCTTCCGATACCGGGTAAAGCATCCCATCTATCCCGATGCCTATTCCCATCATTACACAAATCGCATCTCCCAGATGAACTATGGCAGTCAGCCGTTTATTGATTTCAGCATCTTCCGGATGATGATGTAAAGCAATGGCTTCGACCAAATCGGGTGGCAGGTTCCATTTTTCAGCTACCCTGGCGCCTACCATGGCGTGGTTAAAACCCAAAATCTCATTTTCGGTGTCAATAAAAGAAATGTTTTCCCCGCTGACCCGATTTACTACTTCGTGGTAAGCTTCCTTCATAAAATTATTTAGTATAACTTTGCCGATATCATGCAGCAAGGCCGCAGTATAAGCAAGATCAAGGAAACCGAATTTTGCTTTGCGGGCTATCAATCGGGCTGCTATAGCCGTACATTGCGAATGTTTCCAAAGCTCCCCATATTCTAAAGCATAGCCTTCAATTTCGCGGCTAAGGATATCACTGACCGAAACCGCCATTACTATGCTGCGAATGGTTTTAAATCCCAGGTATATAATGGCATCACTTATAGTGCCAATACGACGGGGAAATCCGTAAAAAGCCGAATTGGCCAGTTTCAACACCCGGGCGGTCATAGCTTGGTCCTGGTTCAAAACGTTGCTGATATCTTGAGCAGTAGCATCAGGATCTTCTGTTAGTTCCATGACTTTAACCACCACATGGGGCAATGCCGGCAAATCATTTACGGCTTCTACTATTGATTCCATAGATATCCTGGTCAAGATTTAACCCCCCTAGCTACTTCCAGTTATCGATTTTCTTGCCTAAATACTCACGGTATTCGGCAAGTTCTTCATTAACCTTCAATGTTAATTTCTCTATCTCACTTTTATTAAGCACAATTTCCTGCGGTTCAATCAGTTCAACAGTCCTAAATTCTTCCTTCATGGTAAATTTAATGGCATCCTCAAGCGAAGAAGCCGTAAAACATATGGTTACCGGAGCATAGTGAATGCTTTTGCCTAAAATATCATCATAAATCGAATATACTTCCTGGCTCATATCCAGATCTTCTATTTGAATGCCCTGAATAGGAACATTGCGGATTAATGAAGCCTTATGCTGCCTCAATTCTTCGGCTATTTGTTCACCGCTTTTACCGCCCCAAAGCTTACCTGTTTTGGCTTTGCCTATATAATCAAAACGAACCCGCATTCTGACATTAGTCAAAATCCCTTTCCCCCAATCGCAAATGTCTCTTTTTATTTCTATAATTTTTATATTTTACGCGAAAAAGCGCATAGTCATTTCAGCCAAAAATAAACCGATTAAGGCTGCCAGCCCTTCGCCGTAATTTATATCCAGATCAAAGATAGCTTCCTGTTGCAGGTGTTCCAGTACAATGTGATGGCCTGGTTCATCCGATAAACTTGGAGCGATTAAATAATCTGCTACATTTTCATTAAGCTTGGTGGCCAATAGCGCAGCAACCGCAGTAACATATCCATCCAACATTATTATTTTACAATGTTCCGGAGCTCTGCTAATAAAACCGGTTAAAGCAGCTATTTCCAACCCGCCAAAACGGGCCAGCAAATCAAGCACATTTTCTTTAGACGGGCTGCGCATTGCCAGGGCTCTAAAAATTATATCGACCTTTTTGTCAATAACCTTAGCCGAGGCCGAACCCCGGCCTACCATTTCCCCAATTTGAACACCTGTAAAGACCGAGGCCAGGGCGGCCGCGCACATGGTATCGCCAACCCCTATCTCCCCTATGCCTATTATATCAAAATCGCGGATATAATTCCCATCCCAAAGTGAACGTCCGATTTCTATAGCTTTGTGAATTTCAGATGGCTCCAAAGCATCACAATGCAGGAAGTTACGGCTGCCCCGGCAAACATTACAATTAAGGACTTCCGGATGATTAACCGGCCTGTATAATCCTACATCAACAATGAGTTCGTTCTTCCCCAGTCTCTGTAAGAGCTTTACCGTGGGGCTGCTGCCTTCCAGGTGGCTGTATACGATTTCGGATGAACTCATTGGCGGATAATTACTGCAGCTCTCCAGGCTTATACCATTATCAGCGGCAAAGATAAGCAAGCCATAATTCTCGATTTGGTTCTGCAGCTTATACAATTTTTCATAAAGAATCTCCAGCCTCCCCAAACCTTTAAATGGCCGGACATCCATAATCAGACCACCTTTTGAAATTATACAAATCTTTCCGCCAGATTGTTTAAGCACTCAACTTCATTAGCAGTTAAATGGCGATATTTCCCCAATTCAACACCCTGCAAGCTTAAAAAGGCAAAATTGGTTCGTTTCAATTTTACGACTTTATGACCCACCGCCCGGCACATTCTTTTAACCTGTCTTTTCCGGCCTTCATGAATTGAGATCTCCAGGAGGGTCAAATCTGCCTTCTGCTGCAACACCCGAACTTCGGCAGGACTGGTTGGGCCGTCATCCAGTTTTACCCCCTGTTCCAATTGTTTCAGACTTTGGTTTTCCACCCGGCCTTCTACCCAGGCCTGATATTTTTTGCCGATCTGGTAGCGGGGATGAATCATTTTATTGCTAAACTCACCATCATTGGTTAAAAGCAGCAATCCCTCAGTATCCAAATCAAGTCTGCCCACTGGATACACTCGTTCGGCAATCCCCTCCAATAGTTCCTTGACCGTGGGCCTTCCATATGGGTCTTGAACAGTACTCAGGTAGCCAGCGGGTTTGTTAAGAAGTATATAAATTTTAGTTTCATTTTTAAGGGAGCGTCCATCGAATTCAATCTCATCGCCAGGTTTAATTTTATAGCCCTGCAGGGTTATTTGCTCACCGTTTACTCTAATTCGGCCGTCAGCGATCAATGCTTCTGCTTTTCTTCGGGATGCAATACCCGCATTAGCTAAATATTTGGACAGTCTCAATTTATACCTTCCCATTTAAAAAATTTGACTCTATGCTAATTCTAATTTTCTACATCGTTTTGGATATTCCTTTTCGCTTCACTATTCTTAACGAAGACCTATTCAAGATAGTTTCTCCTGCACTCAAGATATTTAATAATCTGACAATATTTATTACTTTAGCCATCACTTTTTCAATTCCTCTAATTATGCCGCTATGCAGTATAAAAATAAAATCTAACTATTTGTATATCTTAATACACGAATTACAATTTGGAATTAATTTTTATAAGCAACGTACTGCTCTCATAGATCAGTTATGATAGAATGCAATGTGTTAGAGTATTTATTTTATTTCTAAAATATTCGAGGAGAATTTCCATGTTTGACAAACCCAATACACTGGAGGGTATTATCCATAAACGAAGCTTCCGGGTCCGCCTGTTTTTCGAAGGAATCTTAACCGGCTTGGCTGCAGGGATAATTGTAGTTTTGTTCAGGTATATATTACAGGAGTCAAGCACCTGGCTCGAACGCCTGTATCCATTTCTTCGGAGCCATCATTTCGCTTGGACTCTCCTGTGGATAATTGTGCTTTTTGTTATTTCATTGATTCTGAATAAAATAATTCAAACTGAGCCGATGATTAGCGGCAGCGGTATCCCCCAGGTGAAAGGAGCAGTTCTCAGACAGCTTAATATGAATTGGCTTAGAGTTCTGGCAGGGAAGTTTGTTGGCGGGGTTCTTGCTATAGGATCAGGTATGTCGCTGGGCCGGGAAGGACCGTCCATTCAATTGGGAGCAGTCGTCGGGCAAGGCTTGAACCGCTGGTTTGGTGGTTTAAAGATAGAAGAAAGGATTCTTATCACTAGCGGGGCCAGTGCCGGCCTGGCAGCAGCCTTCAATGCTCCGTTGGCCGGGGTTATTTTTTCCCTGGAGGAATTGCACAAGAGCTTTTCACCCCCAGTATTGCTTACGGCTATGGCTGCATCTCTGACGGCTGATTATGTATCACGGAATTATTTTGGTATTCGACCAATCTTCGATTTTCATACTCTGCCGGTATTACCCATGAAATATTTTGCTTTACTACTTTTGCTTGGGCTGATTACCGGTTTATTCGGTGCTTTCTTTAACTGGTCCCTGATAAAATCGCTGCAAGTTTATGATAAGCAAAAACTTCTGCCTAAAAAATTCGCTATGTTAGTGCCGTTATTGTTTACCATACCGGTGGGATTTTGGATGCCCAAGGTTCTGGGGGGAGGACATGGTTTAATTGAAGGTATTCAAAGCGGCCAGTACGTCTTGATGATTCTAATTCTGATACTAATAGTCAAGTTCGGATTGACCATGATATGCTATGGTTCAGGAGCTCCGGGAGGTATTTTTCTGCCCTTGCTGGTAATAGGAGCCCTTACTGGTGCAGTGTTCAGCCAGGTAATTATCAAGATTTGGCATATTGACCCCAGTTTTGCAAACAACTTTGTGGTTTTTGCCATGGCCGCATATTTTACGGCTATCGTAAAAGCTCCTATTACAGGATGTATCTTAATAACGGAAATGACCGGTTCCTTTCAACATCTTCCCGCACTTATTACAGTATCTATGGCCGCCTTTATTGTGGCCGATCTATTAAAATCCAAACCGATTTACGATCAATTGCTGGATCGTACTTTAGCCAGTAGAAAGGGCCGCAAATTATCAGATATGGATACGAGCGCCAATACGGTTCTGGAAGCCGTTGTATGCCTGGGTTCTCATCTTGAGGGTAAATTAATCAGAAATATCACCTGGCCTGAGCATTGCCTTTTAGTCAATATTAAAAGGGGAGATGAACAAATAATTCCGCGTGGTGATACCAAAATTCTAGCCGGTGACTATCTTAATATTCTGACTAATAGAAAACAAGAACAAAAAATCAAACCTACCTTGTTAGAAATGGCCGGGCATCAGCAATCAGCTCAGTGTGAAACGTCCGATCCCGCGAATAAATAAATTTGACCCCCTGCCTGGCATAGCCGCAGTTTCCCCTGGCAATTACTACCTGGTTTATAGTTTTTTCTGCAATTTCAATTTAATAATACCATTAATTATCATTAATCTTTACCACCTGGGGGTTTTCAAAGTAAATGCTTCGGCTGGGAAATGCAACTGACACTTGCTCGTTCTCCAGTATCTCCATGATTTTGAAGTTAACATTCTGGCGAACAGACAGGAACTCTTCCCAATTGGTGGTATTGGTGAAGAAATACAGGAAAATATCCAGACTGCTATCATTGAATTTTTCAAAAAACACAAATATAGTCTGGGGATGAATATTCGGATCATCCTTCAGCATTTCTTTTATTTGCTTAACAACGTTTTCCAGTTTATGCCGGGGTGTATCATAGGTGACTCCCAGATGAAAGGTTATTCTGCGCATACCCATTCGAGTGTAGTTGGTAATAGCTTCTTTGGCAAGAGTAGAATTGGGTACGGTTATTAGTGATTGATTAAATGCTCTGACTTTAGTGCTGCGAAAAGTAATATCTTCCACATGCCCTTCTGTACTTGGGGTTTGTATCCAATCACCTATCAGAAACGGTTTTTCCATTATGATAATCATTCCCCCAAAAATATTCGCTAGTGTATCCTGAGCAGCCAGGGCAAATGCCAGGCCACCCAGACCCAGACCAGCAATAAAACCGTTAACATCATAATCCCATTCCTGAGCAATTATCACAATCGCCATCGCAATAATAATAAACCGGGCAACCTTGGAGAAAAAAGATATTAGGATATTGTCAATATTTAGTTTTTTCTTAAACTCTTCCGATAATACTGATTGGCTCCCGGATAAGTCATAAATTCCCCACGCAATAAGTATTACCAGCGAAGAACGAAAGAGCCGGCTAATTGTTTCATTTAGAGAAACACTTTCAAATGCATACCTGGACGCAAAATATAAACCCATAATCACAAAAAGAATATGCAAGGGCTTTTCAAATGCCGCCAGTATTTTGTCATCCAAGTCATTAGCTGTTTTGGATGTATATCTTGAAATAATTTTAAAGATATATTTGGTAAAAATATTTCTCAATAATAGAAAAACCAGAAATATCAGAATGGAAACGCATACTGTCATTATTGTACTATTCAAAAATTTCTCCAAATTAATGCTATTAGATCGACTTATAAATTCATTAAACATATCAAATTCCCTGCCTATCAAAATATCACGAGGCGAAAAGATGTCCCCCGCACTTTAAGCGGTTCCTATTTACCATTCAAGCAGCGGGTTCCTATCCCCCGCCTCCTTGCAGCGGTGTGTTCAAACTGCTCCGCAGTTTCTTCCGATGCATAAAGACCAGCCTTTTAATAACATCTAGAAGATAATTTGTTTCGCAATTATAGATTTAAGGTTAGTCACCAGGACTAATTTTACAAATTCTTAGACCATATATTCATGTCTTCAAACCCTCCACATATGTGACAGTTGTTGAGCAATCTTCCCCCATACTTATAACCCTGCCTGCTCAAAGCCTTGTTAATCCCCGGATTAATCGCCCGGGCAAGGCTGTATGCCGTGAGGAATCCTTTTGCCTTCAGGTCGGTTTCAAGACTAGCTATCAAGCTTGCCAATAATCCCTTCCCCCGGTACTCAGGATAGGTGGCGCAATCCGTTATTTCTGCATTCAAGTTATACTTGTCCATATCTGCCGATGCAATGCTTATAATTTCCCCATCCTCTTCAGCTACCTTGAACAGTACCTGTTCACTCATTGCCATTTTAAGATATTCCCTGCTAAATACCGGGGACGGGTAAGTTTCAAAAACTGTTGAAAACAACTTGATCATTTTAGTAATGTCCCCTACATTTGCCGGTCTTATTTTATACTGGTGCGAAAGTCTTTCAGCGTGGTTCTTACACTGGCATAAAATAGAATCAGCTTCCAAACTTAGAGGAGACGCTTGTCTTTGCGGTTCAAGGAAGTAGGAAATACAAAATGCGTCCTCTCCAATAAAAAACCCGTTGATAATCCCTTCAATGATAAAGCCGTTACGGATGAATGGCATTAGATTTACACTGCGGCAGTTGGATATTATTTTACCAAATCCCTCATACCTGGCAAGATCAATCATATCTTTTACAAGATTGTCGGATATGCTTTTATAATCCAGTATTTTTAACCTTTGATTGGTATAATCACGGAATACCTTAATACCTTTTAAAACTAAATATTCATTTGTGTTAGATTGCATTGAATTCATGTTTTTGGTCCCTCCGGTTGATTCTGACATTACTCCTGGGAACCAGGCAAACCCGTTCGTCCCGATAAAGCTTCTCTATTCCCCGGTATTCCCTGTTCTTAAACTTTTTACATAGGCCGCAATTATTGCATTCATGGGTTTTATCCTCCGGTTCGGTATAAGTGCATATTACTCCTTCAAAATTTCGAAGTATCACTTTTTCAAATGATTGGGAAATAAGATATTGCGGTCCCACCGGTATTTTACCTCCGCCTCCGGGGGCATCCACTACAAAATCCGGAACTGCGTAACCTGAAGTATGCCCTCGCAGCATTTCCATTATTTCAATTCCTACCGCCAGCGGGGTTCGGAAATGTTCAATTCCTTCCGATAGATCGCACTGGTAAAGGTAATAGGGCCTGACCCGGTTTTTGACCAGTTCCTGGACCAGACTTCGCATTATATAGGGACAATCATTTATGTTTTTAAGGAGTACTGATTGATTACCCAACGGTACTCCTGCATTGGCAAGCATGGCACAAGCCTTCTTGGCTTCCGGGGTTATCTCCTTGGGGTGATTAAAATGGGTATTGATCCAAACTGGGTGATACTTTTTAAGCATATCACATAATTCCCGGGTAATTCTTTGCGGCATGACTACGGGAGTTCTGCTTCCAATCCGTATAACCTCCACATGCTCAATCTCCCGCAATCCTTTAATTATTGTTTCAAGTCGTTCATCGGAAATGCATAGCGCATCTCCCCCGGATAGCAGAACATCCCTTATTTCTTTATGTAGTTTAATATAATTGATAGCCTTCCTTATATTCTCCGTTGATAGTGCTTTATCATCATGCCCGGCAAATCTTCTTCTGGTACAATGACGGCAGTACATTGAACATTGATTGGTAATAAGCATAAGCACCCGGTCGGGATAACGGTGCGTAAGTCCTGGAACCGGTGAGTCCGCAGCTTCATGCAAAGGATCATTGCTCGCACATTTCGATATTTTGCCTTCATGGATAGTTGGAACAGCCTGTCTTCTTACCGGACAGTTAAAATCGTTAATATCCATCAGTGAAGCATAATATGGTGTAATTGCCATCCTTAACTTTTTTAGAATTGCTTTTACCCCAATTTTTTCCTCATCCGTCAAATTGATTACCTGTTCAAGCTCTTCCAAAGTAGTAATCCTATTTGAATACTGCCATTTCCAATCTTGCCACTGTTCCTCGGAAACATCCTGCCATAAAGGTATTTTCTTATAATTCCTGGTCATATTAAAAATCTCCTTTCGAGACTAACCTGTGTCTCATTCCCATCCTGAGTATAGTTTGTATATGATTTCTTTTTATTAAAAAACCCCTGCTAAAACTTAAGGGCCAGCAATCCCGGATATTTACCGGATCTGGCCCCGCAGCTATTTAGCTTGTGTATAAATAAACTCAGGAACAAGCTACCTGACAAACAATACTGTGCTTTACTTGCCTGCATTTTTAGCCGGGCCATATCTTTTACTGAGTTATGGCTGGGGCTCATTCTCCAATTCCACTATTTTACCTTCCCAGGTTCGCAAAACAACCTTATTCTTCCGGCATTGCATAATGTGGTTGGGCATCACGGGTATTTTCCCCAATCCTCCTGGAGCGTTAACGATGTAGGTGGGGACTGCCAGGCCTGATGTATGGCCCCGCATCGATCTTATAATATCCATTCCCTCGGTAATGCTGGTTTGAAAATGCCTGGTTCCCTGGACATCTTTAGCATGAAATATATAGTACGGACGGACTCTTATTTTTAATAAGTCCTGGCTCAGTTTTCTCATCACATATGGCTGATCATTGACCCCGCGCAACAAAACCGCCTGGTTGCCCAAGACCACTCCCGCTTCAATTAAACGGTCACAAGCTGCTTTGGAATCAGGAGTAATCTCCAGGGGGTGATTAAATTGAGTATTTATATAAACCGGAGGGTATTTGCGGATAATATCGCAAAGTTCGGGTGTTATTCTCTGGGGCATGGTCACCGGGACCCTGGTGCCGATTCGTTTTATTTCAACATGGGGTATTTGCTGTAATGCGGATAATATGAATTCCAGTACATGATTGCTAAGTAAAAGTGCATCACCGCCGGTGATAAGAACGTCACGAATTTCCGGGTTGGCAGCCACATACTCAAGAGCCTGGTTTATATCCTCCAGGCAGGCATGCCGGTCTTGCTCCCCAATATTGCGCCTGCGCTGACAGTGTCGGCAGTACATGGCACACTGGTTGCTTACATTTATTATCATTCGGTCAGGATACCTTCTGGTCACACACGGTGCAGGTGAAGTCTGGGCCTCTTTCATCGGGTCCAGACTGCCTCCCGGCGCCAGTTCTTTAAGATCAGGAACCGCCTGCCGATATATGGGACAGTACTCATAATCCTCCCCCACCAGGCTCAGGTAATACGGAGATATGGCCCAACGATATACCTTGCTGACCCGGTCAATGCGTTTTCTTTCCAGTTCACTTAAACCAATTATTTGAGCTAAAGTTGCACTGTCCTTTATTCGGTTTTTTAACTGCCATTTCCAGTTGGCCCAATCTTGCTCGGTACCACTCATGACCTCTAATATTTTCTGTCTTCTTGCAGCAGCCTGCTCATGCAAAGCAGATTGTTCAGGCATTGCTTTTGCTGCTTCCAGATAAGGCAGCACCTGCTCCTTAAGCTCGCTGCTTCTTAATATTGATTGATAAAGATTATTTAGATTCCCTGTTTCTCTCATGTTATCACTCCAATCTATAAATCTCTGTATGTGGAATGCTCATAATCGAAAAGGGCCGAGACCTAAAATAAAAATAACCAAAGGAAGACCTCTGGTTACGCTAATTAAGTATTAACCTCGGATTCCCTTTCAGCGCTTACGAGGTTAGCTGACGGGTTCGGGAAAAGGGAATTCCCCTACCTTTCGGATTCACCCCACTTAGTGGTTCCCCCATTCTCCCTGCCAAGGGAGACTCAGCGCATTTTGCATTTAGCTGTTTATCTGCCTGGACAATTATGGCAGATTATTCTTAATAGCAAACAGCACCTCCCCAAATAATAGTTTTTAACAGCCATCATCAAGACTAAGCAATTAATTAAACACACTCTTTAAAGTATCGGAAGAAACTGTATGGCAGTTTCAACACACCGCTGTAACGAGGTGGGGATTTGGAACCCACCGCCTGTTTGTTAACAGAAACCCATCCGCTTAAAGAAGCGGGAGACGGCTTTTAGTCTCGTTTAAGCATCGGAAGAAACTGCCATGCAGTTTCAACACACCGCTGCAACGAGGCGGGTATTTGGAACCCGCCGCCCTGCTTGTTAACAAGAACCGTTCACTTAAAGACATGGGAAGCAGCTTTTCGCCTCGTTATAATTCAAAGACCGTATAGCATCCACAAAATCATCTTGGCTAATCTTAACCCAATAATAATGCTAAACTATAAATGTGGCAGAATTAGGGCATAATACTGTTATTTATATCACAATATTTGCTTGAAACTCCATACGATTGCTAACACATTTTTGCCACATAATTGTTGTATACTTTTTTTAGGTTTACTGCTAACCTTTAATTGAGATAGGAGTGTTAGCTTTGAGCACTATTTATGTGCTTGACGATGAAGAAAATATCCGCCTTCTGATTTCCAGTTACCTTCAAAATGAAGGGTTTACGGTAGAAACGTTCTGCAGTGCAGAAGATTTGCTCCACCGTCTTACATCAGGATATCCGGATATGTTTATTCTTGACATCATGCTGCCCGGCCAGGATGGTTTGGAATTCTGCCGGGAAATTCGTCAGCACAGTACGGTCCCGGTGATTTTTATTTCAGCACGCCGAAAAGCTCTGGACCGGATTACAGGCTTGGAAATTGGCGGGGATGATTACCTTTCCAAACCTTTCAGCCCCTGGGAACTCATTGCCCGGGTGCGCTCGGTCTTTCGGCGTACACTGGCTCCCTCTGAGTCGCGGTCCTACCTACAGGCCGGCAATCTCAAACTTATTCCTGTTGACCGTCTGGTGCTAGTTAATGGTAAGGAAATTACCGTTACAACCAAAGAATATGAACTTTTGGCACTCTTAGTCCAACAACCCCAGCGAACCTTCAACCGCCAGGAGTTGCTGGACCGCGTATGGGGATATGACTATGATGGGAGCGAGCGGGCGGTTGATGATTTGGTCAAACGGCTTCGCAAAAAGCTTAAGGAAAACGGCTCGGAAAATAACATTCAAACTATATGGGGATACGGGTACCGTTTAAATGCTAAAGTTCAAAAGTATATCCACTAAGATCTTAATTAGCTACTTGAGTGTAGTTTTTTTCACATTTCTGTTAACCGCCCTGACTTTTTATCCAATGCTGGTAGGTGTTTTTGAGAATCGGGCCGAAATCGGTTTGGAGAAACAGGCCTGGGAAATCGCCCATACCATCGGATCAAATTCTTCGCTGCCCAAGGAGCAGAATCTTCCTTTGACTATCCTTCTATTGGGACGCTCGGTTGAAAGCAACTACTTATTGATTGGCCCCGAAGACAAAATTAGTTTTAGCAGTAGACCTGAACAGTTTCCGGTGGGTAAATTTGTAGCCCAACTACCAGAAACCCTGCGTGAAGATACTTCCTTTAATAGAAACCAGGCCAATGTTTTCAGAAATGATCATTATTTGTCAGCGGAAGTACCCGCAAGCAGCGGAGGAACGGTTTTAACCTTTGTGTCTGCCCATACGCTAAAGGCCATGTATCGGGAAACCCTGCTTACGATTTTCGGCAGCCTTCTGCTTGCCCTCACAATAGCCCTTATAATAGCTTTTTTCTTAATCCGCTACCTGGTAAAGCCGCTTCGGGACTTGGAAGACTATGCCAAGGCGGTCGGCAACCGTCAATTTGATACTCGCCTGAAGGTCAGCTCGGGCGATGAACTTGCCCAGCTTGGTACAGCTTTTAATCAGATGGCAGATCGTTTAAAAAGTTATGATGAAGGCAGACATCGCTTTTTTCAGAATGCTTCGCATGAGATGAAAACCCCATTGATGAGCATTAACGGATATGCCGAAGGTATTAGAGATGGCTTGTTTACCGGACCTGCGCTTGAAAATGCCATAGAGATTATACATCGCGAAAGTCTGCGCCTAAGAAATATTGTTGAAAACATGATTGATATAACAATCCTGGAACAACCGCATAATACTTATTTTTTGCCTCATGATTTATTCTACCTGATGGAATTGGTACTTGAAGCAGTAGGTGGCTATGCCCTGGAAAGGAAAGTACAGATTAAAACTGTGATAGATCCAAACACCTGGGTAATTGGGGATTGGGATCAACTGCAAAGTCTTTTTATCAACCTTCTTTCAAATGCTATCCGCCATGCCCATAACAAAGTTACCGTTAACTCTTCTTTGAGGGATGGGAACCATCATGTTTCTATAAAAATACAGGATGACGGGACTGGTTTTAGCCCGGAAGATCTGGAACACGCCTTTGAATATTTCTACTCCGGAGCAAAATCCGGATCTGGCCTCGGTCTTACTATAGTACAAAAAATCGTGGAAGAGCATGGAGGAACCATAACACTATCGAATGCCACTGATGGAGGAGGCCTGGCAGAAGTTGTTTTGCCTGCTTTAGCTGAATGACATGAAAAAAGTACCTGCTCCAATCCTGAAATTCCGGACCGGCTTTGTTTTTTGAAAGACATCGCTATATCTGCTATTATTAAAGCCGGTAGTCATCAAATGTTTACTGCGGAGGTAATAATGCAAAAGAGAAACATAGATAAAGCCAAGGTTCAGCAAGCGGTTACCATGATACTTGAAGCTATCGGTGAGGACCCGGGACGGGAAGGACTGATTGACACACCCAAAAGAGTGGCGAATATGTATCAGGAAATCTTTGCCGGAATGGACTCCAATCCCCAGGAATTCCTGCAAGTATCATTTACCGAATATCATGATGAATTGGTACTAATCAAGGATATCCCGCTATATTCCATGTGCGAGCATCATTTTCTGCCCTTTTACGGCCGGGCTCATGTGGCATATATTCCGAGAGGCGGCAAGGTTGTGGGGATAAGCAAGCTGGTACGAGTTGCCGAAGCCTATGCCCTGCGCCCCCAGCTCCAGGAGCGTCTGACTTCGCAAATCGCCGACTGCATTAACAATACCCTGAATCCTTTCGGCACCGCTGTGGTTATTGAAGCCGAGCACATGTGCATGACCATGCGGGGAATTCGAAAACCCGGAGCGTTAACAGTAACCTCGGCGGTGCGGGGAATTTTTGAAACCCGTTCGGAGACCCGGGCTGAAGTCTTTTCGCTGATGAACAAACCGGGCTAACCCATACAAGACCTTCGTTTTTCCTACACCAAATATTTATACCATACATTCATGCTTTCAATCCGTCCGGCTATATTTGTGTTGTTCACAAGGGTGCCGCCATAGTGGTAGCCCATTTTGGAAAAGCTGATGTTCATCGACGGTGAAATTGCACGTGCAATAGTATAGGCAGTTATAATATTACGCTGTACCATTTCTTGCTCCATCCGCGCTAATAGACAAACCGCCAGACCATGTCCCCTCCAGGCAGGGTCAGTCGCAAAATCAGTCATCTCCACATTTCCGGAGGGTTGATTCATTTCTGCGGAGGAAAGAGCGATCAGCCTCCCCGACAGTTCAACCGAAAAATATAAAACATGACTCTGCATTGTATATCGAATATAACCCGGATCATCTATCGGGAAGGGGTATGTTTTAAAAACCGTTTTGTAAAGTGCGCTCACTTCCTCTGCATCTTCGGATGTACATACACGAATATGGGCTTTCTTCGGAAGGGAAAGCAGTATTGGCGACCGGGATGCATAAGACTCAGCCAGCCGCAGATACGCAGCAATCTGCTCAGGTTGTTTAAGTTCGCTTCGTTCAGATGACAGATAACTTCCCAGGAAAACAGCATCATCCCGGAACCGATAAAATAAGGGAATAGCAGCCTCAATACGATAACCATTACGGAGAAAGGCATCAGCCCGGTTTTTCGGGAGCTTGGCAAAAATCTTGGTGTATCCTTGCTCAACAGCCATTTTATGGAGAAAAGCCGTCATTTCTTCGGGGTTGGATTCTCCCAGATGCATGAGGTAAATACGCTTGCTTAACGGTCCATGTTGTATGACCGCATCGCGATGATTCTCAATGCGGTCTACAGCCTTATTATCGAGCATATAATTTATCCCATTCTTTATAATTCGACCGGTGTGTAAAGGTAATTAATCCCGCCTGGCATATCTTTCATTCCCTGCAGGTACCAGCGAGATAGTCTGGTCATAATCAGACAGCAGCCGTTCTATCCCTACAGCTTTGGTATCATCGGCATCCCCCAGTTCCAATTGCAGGTCACAGGTGTCACACTTCCGATCACAATACTGCGGGTCGTAGGAATGCGGTTCCTGATAGGTGGTGATGACGCCCTCGTAGTTTCTTAATACGACCTTGTTTGTGGACCAGGATATCAGGTAATTGGGCATTACTGGAATTTTTCCTCCGCCACCGGGCGCATCAATTACATAGGTCGGTACACAAAATCCACTGGTATGTCCAATCAGGCTTTCCATAATCTCTATACCTTTGCCTACCGGGGTGCGAAAGTGAGATAGGCCTTCCGAAAGGTCACACTGATAAAGATAATAGGGACGAACGCGGTTTTCCACCAATTTATGAACCAGGGAACGAATGATCCGTGGACAGTCATTCACGCCGGATAACAAAACTGTTTGGTTTCCTAACGGAATGCCTGCATCAGCTAACCTGGCCAATGCTTCACGGGAAGACCGGGTAATTTCACGAGGGTGGTTGAAATGGGTATTAACCCAGAGCGGATGATGTTTTTTTAACATATTTACTAATTCATCAGTTATTCTATAGGGTAATACGACGGGTGTGCGTGTACCTATGCGAATCACTTCCACATGATCAATGGCCTGCAGTTCGCTTAGTATCCAATCCAGGTAATCATCGCCCAGCAGGAATGGATCACCTCCGGATAGCAGGACATCTCTTATCTTAGGGGTATTTCTAATATACTCGATTCCTGCCATGATTTCAGAACGACCGGGTATTGAGTCCACATCGCCAACCCGCCTTTTCCGCGTACAGTGCCGGCAATACATCCCACATACATTGCTTACCAGCAGCAGCACCCGGTCCGGATAACGATGCGTAACCCCTGGTACCGGGCTATCCCTGTCCTCGTGAAGCGGATCAGACATGTCCCAATCCATTACATCCAATTCGAGAGGGGATGGAAACGCCTGCATAAAGACCGGATCGGTTTCCATATTATCCGTGTTTATCAAAGATAAATAGTACGGGGTAATTGCGATAGGAAACTTATCGATGGTCTTCTGAAAGGCCTTACGTTTTTCATCACTAAAGCGTCTGCCAAATAATTTCTCAAAGGTTTCCAGATCTTTAATTGAGTTACGCATATGCCATTTCCAATCTAACCACAGAGAAGTAGTCTCGCTTCTGGAAATGGCTCTAAATATTTCAGCTTGCCGGAGGGTTAATTCCAAAATTATCCCCCTTTTCTTCATCCTATTACTCTGCATACCAAAAGACTCTCCGGTTGGCTTTACCGATAACCCGGAATAAAATAAATACAACCCTTAATATACGATGTTGTTGCCAAAGGTATAACTTATCAGGTATTTGCTTTTATGTTGGTAGTTTTTACTATAGACTTGCCGCTTAATACAGACAAATGATGGAATTAGGTGCTTAGGAAACGTCTGAACTGAATGCCATGACACGGAACTTTTGCCCGACCAGATCTTTCGATGCTGCAACACCAACGAATCTAAAGTTCAGATGTCATTAAAACTGCTTTTTAGGATCTGATGTTGCAGACTAATGTTTACTTCAAATACCCGAGAACGATGTTTAATATATCACTTTCTTAATACAATTATGCTCAAAACCATTAATTAAAAGAATCAATCTTGTGGCAGTATTGATTAGTTTTACTCCATTTTACGGAGTTTTGGTGAGATTAGTCTGTCCTGTAACGTCTGAGCCGAATATTTAATAGAATATAGAATGACAGCGTCCTTGGTAGGCAACTTTTTATATGTTATACTAAAAATGGTATATCAGATTAATTTAATACACTGTTCTGTTGGCGCCGAATCTTAACCCAACTAAGAGCGGGGGACCCAAATTTTTTGGGGTGAATCTCATCGATAGATGAGTAGGGCTACCTTTGGCCCGAATCCGTCAGCTAACCTCGTAGGCGTGGAAAGGGAAGAATAATGCTTTATTTGGCCGATCTTCTCGGCCTTTTTGTATTCCTTTTCTTGTTTTGGTATTTTAATACAGTTTGTGCCAACGGATCGGTCTACTTTTCCAATGAAAGGAGGTAGATAGATTGGTAATTAGTGCCCATATATGATTAATTTTTGTAACCCGGTAATTAAGAGGAAGGGGATATGATAAGTGAAAAAAAGGATACTTATAGCCATGAGTTTGGTGCTGGTATTGACTCTTAGTCTGCTGGTAGCCGGATGCAGTCAGAATCAGAGTCAAAATCAGGATCAGAAGGAGCAGGCGGATAATTCCCTGCAAAGGGTAAAAGATGCTGGAGAAATCACTTTCTCCATGAGTGGTGGTTATCCTCCGTTTAATTATTATGACGAAAACAATGAACTGGTAGGTTTTGATATTGATGTTTGTAAAGAAGTAGCCAAGCGCCTGGGAGTAAAGTTTAAACCGGTTCCCAACGAGTGGAGCGGTATTGTAGAGGGACTCAGGGCCGGAGTATATGACGGTATTTTGGGCAGTATGGCTATAACCAAGGAAAGAGAAGAAGTAGTAGACTTTTCTATCCCCTACTACTATTCGGGTGCTCAGGTATTGGTGCACAAAGACAGCCCCTATAAGAGTATAGAAGAATTGGCGGGCAAGAAAGTAGGCCTGGCTACCGGAACCACCTTTGAAAATGACGCTCAGAACTTGAATGCTGACGTTAAGTTATACAAAGATGACAACCAGACTTTAATGGAGTTGCAGAACAAAAATCTGGATGCGGTAATAACCGACCGGGTGGTAGGTGTTACAGCCATGAATAAAGGTGAATTCAATGTCAAATTACTGGGTAATCCTTTAAGAAGCGAAGATATCGCCGTTGCTTTCCGTCAGGAAGATGACACTTTAAGAGAGGCCATAAATGAAATATTGCAAGCCATGCACGATGACGGTACCCTGAGTACCTTCAGCGAGAAATGGCTCAAGCTTGATATTACCAGCAAATAGACTATTTATACGGTGAGGCGGGAGTATAAAAATGGAGTTTTTAAATGTAATTATTAAATATACACCCTACTTTTTACCTGCAGCTTGGATGACAATAAAGATTACGATCCTGGGGATAGTTATTGGCATATTACTTGGTTTAATAGGAGCTTTTCTGCGTATTTCCAGTCGATGGTGGGTAAATGCCATTGCCCGCCTCTATATCTTTGTTATCCGGGGAACTCCCTTACTCCTGCAGCTAATGTTATTTTTTTATGTTTTGCGCAATGCCTTAAACCTTGATTCCCTGACCGCCGCCTTCCTGGCCCTGGGCATACACAATGGAGCATATATTTCCGAAATATTCCGGGGTTCCATTCAATCTATCGATCCGGGGCAAATGGAGGCGGCACGTTCACTAGGGATGAGTTACCAACGGGGCATGCTCAGGATCATCCTGCCCCAAGCCCTTAAACGGTCGATTCCACCGTTGGGGAACCAGTTTATAATAGCTCTCAAGGATTCATCGCTGGCCAGTGCCATTACCATAAATGAAGTATTATTGCAGGCCCAGCGACTGGCTGCCGCCAATTACAAAATGTTTGAGATGTTATCTATAGCTGCTATCTTTTATTTGTTCTATACCAGTATATTCACCTGGCTGGTTAATCGCCTGGAAGACTGGTTAAGCGTCGATAGTAAATAACAGACCGGGAGGTGGAGATTGTGATCAAGGTTGAAAACTTATGCAAATCATTCGGGGATTTACAGGTATTAGAGGGCATTGACCTGCAGATAAAAAAATCAGAGGTTGTGGTGATAATAGGAGCCAGTGGCTCTGGAAAAAGCACCTTGCTCAGGTGCCTTAATTTCCTGGAATACAGCGACCAGGGCCAAATCTACATTGAAGGTCAATTAATTAACGAAAAAAACGAACGGGAATTGAATCAGATGCGTGCCCGGGTGGGCATGGTTTTTCAACATTTTAACCTGTTTCCCCACAAAAGCGTTTTGGAAAATGTGATGGAAGGGCTTACCCAGGTCAGGAAAATGAATAAATTTGAAGCAAAAGCTACTGCCCAGCATTATATAAAAAAAGTAGGCCTGACTGAAAAAGAAAAGGTATATCCCGCTAAGCTTTCCGGGGGACAGAAACAGAGGGTGGCGATAGCCCGAGCCCTGGCCATGGAACCCGTGGTAATGCTCTTTGATGAGCCCACTTCGGCCCTGGACCCGGAACTGGTAGGAGAGGTTCTGGCAGTAATGAAAGAACTGGCCCGGGAAGGGATGACCATGGTGGTTGTAACTCATGAGATGGGCTTTGCCCGAGAGGTGGCGGACCGGGTGATATTTATGGATGACGGTCAGATATTGGAAGAAGGAACTCCCGATGATATTTTTGACCGCCCGCAAAGTGAGCGGAGTCAAGCTTTTCTGAGTGCAATTATATAGCACACAAAGGAATGACTCAAATTTCAAAATGTCAAGGAAAAATGCTAAAGGGACGGGGTTGTTGACAACATTTGTTGTATATAACCCCGTCCCTTATTCCTCCAAGATAAATTGTGGATTAAGAACAAGCTATAATAAACTGCCGCTAAAGGCCAAGCACTTTCCAATTCTGTTGCTGCGCATGAGCCATAAGCCCGCGATCCGGATTAACCGCCACGGGCTCTCCTACTACTTCCATTATCAGAATATCAGTATAGCTGTCGGCAAAACATCTGCTGCCTGCCCAATCTACATCTTCGCCGGCAAAGGCCTTTTGCAGCAGGGCCAGTTTACTTTCCCCCCCGATGAAAAGAGTGCCTTTGCAGTCAAATTTTCCGTCCCGGAAAGCCAAATCTGCGGCAATGACCCGGTGCACTCCCAAATCTTTTGCAACGATCTTCATCAAATCGGAATACGAACCGGAAAGCAGTACACAATAAAATCCTTGCTCTCTGGCCTTTTCTATTTCGTCCATCACCTTGGCATTGAACAGCTTTTTTAAATTCGGATAGGCTTCCTGAAAGAATGCAATTATAGCAGAACGGGTCATTTTATTAAAGATTTGATTAAACTTGTTAAAAGCAGAATTCTTCATACTTTCCCGTGAAATAAATCCGGCTTTATATAGCAGCACAGCCGGAGCCACCGAAAAATAAGCTTTAAGATATTTGATTTTAGACCTTTTCTGCTGCAGCCACTCCCGGCCCAAACAAGGCAGGGTATCCTTCGTTAACAATGTTCCATCAAAATCAAAAACTGCCAGCTTCATATATTCCTCCAACAAATGATTATTATCAGATAATTCCCTGCCGGGCTGTTATGTTAAAACCTCGACTTATTTTTGTTGTATACTATTATAAGAGATATTCGTTTTGCGGGGTGTTATTTTTGAGCAAATATCAAAAAGCAGCCGGTGTATTGAGCCTGTTGAGTGGCGTATCACTAATATTCGGCCAGGCCGCCAAATCAATTTTTATTAACGCTCCTTTATTCGGGTGGTTATTCGGTGGAATATTTATCATCCTGGCTTTTTTTATGGCGACCAAGGCTTGCGCCCGGCACTAAAACAGCAAGTTCCTTGTTCGGCCCCTGAGTTTGTTTTAAGCATTGTGTTGAAACTGCATAGCAGTTTCAACACAATTTAATCATTCCCAAAGAGAATTAATATAAGTGGTCCCCGTAGGGGGCAACAAACCGCTGCAAGCTGGGGGGAGAGTATAAGCGCCGCCTGCTCTGTTAATGGAAACCTGACCGTTTAAAGAAGCGGGAGGATATTTTCGCCTCGTTATATTAAATATAGTTTGTGTCACACGAAGGAGGGTTTTGGGGTGTTAAAATACCGTCGTTTTATCTTCTGGCTGATAATAAGTTTTGCGCTTTATTCTGCTGTAAATTTATTCTTCAAAATACCATATGCTACGCCTTTGGCCTGTCTATCGATAATCGGGGGCCTGGGTTTGATTATAGTGGCTTTCGCCGAAATCCAGAAAGCGGACTCCGGGATGTTTTCACATCCTGTGTTGGGGTTGATTACATATGAGGTAATAAGCTTTTTGAGCATTACAACCGGATACTCCAGTATTTATCTGGATTTGGCCCGACAGCATGCCCACAATTTCTTTGGTCTTTATGATGGTATGTCCGCATTTTATTTCTCACTGGTTACTTTTGCTACCGTAGGTTATGGAGATATTTATCCGGTAACCATGCATGCCAAGTTCTGGGTAATGAGTGAGATATGGTTTTCCATCGTGCTCATACCCATTGTTATTGCAACTTCTATTGCCTGGATAATCAACCAAAAACAAATAATTGTACAAGAAAGACGAAATCCCTTTATAAGTAATGGCGAAAATACCTTGCGCCGAATAAAATAAATCCAAGTTAAAACATACCCCAAACCCGCCCTCGGATAATGTGTCAATTTTTTCGATGCCTGGATTCTCGGGAAGACCCGGCATGGTCATAATGTTTCCAGCCAAAGCCGCGGTTAATCCAGCCCCGCTGCCAGCCTGAATTCACGGATATTCACTTCAATATTATCGGTCCTGCCCGGCAAATCGAGGTTATCCGAAAGCGAGTATTGGGTTTTGGAAATATATATTTTTTGTTATAACTCATTTCCCTGGTTCTCCAGGAAGGAATCAAGAAATTGTTGTCGAATAAACCAAAAGAAGGAATGCGTTATATGAAGTAACGCTGCTCATTTTGTTATATTTAAAGTAAACGTAATTTTTTCTTAAAACGCAGCAAAAAATTAATAACAAGATAAATAACCATGCAGGTTATGTGTTCTGCTGAAGCAGGACTATATTTGTGTGGTTTTTTTTTCTTTTCAGGAGGTGAAAATATTCTGCACTATTTCTCATTATCGATGGAAAGCGAAAAGGTGCGGATTATCCAGCGATTGTGAGGTCATTATTTTATATTTTATTTATTAAGGAAGTGGAGTGAGGAAATGTGTTGAAAAAGATCACATCGTTATTAGTGCTCCTTGGGCTAGCCTTATCGATGATGTCCCTGGCTGGCTGTACTCAAAAGAACACCCCTACTGCAGGCAAAGATCTGAAAAAAAATGAACTGGTTCTGGCTATCGGCAGCGAACCCGATACAACCTTGGATCCTACCATTGGTTGGGGACGTTACGGGTCTCCTCTTTTTCAGAGCACCTTGCTTACCCGCGACAGCGACCTAAAGATTCAAAATGATCTGGCTACTTCTTATGAGGTAAGCGATGACCGGTTGGTGTGGACAGTAAAGCTGCGTAAAGATGTGAAGTTTACGGATGGTAAGCCGGTCACGGCGGCTGATGTGGAATATACCTTTAATACCGCCGCCCACAGCGGTTCAGTGGTGGATTTAAATGAAATGAAAAGTGTTGAGGCTGTTGATCCCTATACGGTAAAGTTTACGCTCAAAAACCCGCAATCAACTTTCGTGGTAAAACTCATTTGCCTGGGAATCGTACCTAAACATGCCCACAACAAGGATTATGGTGAGCATCCCATCGGTTCGGGACCGTTCAAATTTGTGCAATGGGATAAAGGCCAGCAATTAATCGTCGAGGCCAATCCAGATTACTACGGTCCTAAATCCCCCTTTAAGAAGTTAACTTTCCTGTTCATCAGCCAGGATGCTGCTTTTGCCGCCGCCCGCTCCGGTGAGGTTGACATGGCTTATATACCCCCGGCTTTCGCCCGGCAGAAAGTTGAGGGAATGCGTCTCGTAGACATGGAAAGTGTGGATAATCGCGGTATTCTCTTTCCCACCGAAAAATCCGGCAAAAAAACCAAAGACGGCTATCCGATAGGCAACGATGTTACTGCGGACATAGCCATTCGCAAGGCGGTTAATACCGCTATCGACCGCCAGGCTCTGGTTGATGGAGTTTTGGAAGGTTATGGCACCGTTGCCCATTCCATAGCCGATAAGCTTCCCTGGTGCAATAGCGAAGCAGTCATAAAGGATGCCGATATTGAGGGGGCCAAAAAAATACTGGCTGATGCTGGCTGGAAAGATTCAGACGGGGATGGAATTCTGGAGAAAGGTTCCCTTAAAGCCCAGTTCACTTTGCTCTATCCTGCTGACGATCAAGTTCGCCAGTCGCTGTCCATAGCCTCGGCGGATACGCTGAAGTCCATTGGCATCAAGGTCGACGTGCAGGGCAAAAGCTGGGATGAGATACAGCCCTTGATGAACTCCAATCCCGTAATGTTTGGTTGGGGCTCTCACGATCCTCTGGAAATGTACAATGTGTATCACAGCCGGATGGCGGGTGTGGAATGGTACAACCCGGGTTACTACAACAACCCCGCCGTTGACACCTACCTCGATAAAGCTCTGGCTGCTTCCGGTGAAGAAGATGCCTTGCAGTACTGGAAAAATGCCCAGTGGGACGGAAAAACCGGTTTTAGCGCCAAAGGAGACGCACCTTGGGCATGGCTGCTCAATATTGATCATCTGTACCTGGTGCGGGAGGATCTGGATATCGGTAAACAGAAGATTCAAGTTCATGGCCATGGCTTTCCGGTTATAGATAATATTGCCGAATGGAGCTGGAAGTAACAGCGGTTAAAGGAGTCTGGAAGTATATTGGCTATTAAAAAACTGATAACCTTTTTTATTTTAAAATGCTTCAGGATGGCATCACTGCTAATTGCCCTATGTATGCTCTGCTTCTGCTTACTGAGCAATTCTCCCATAGACCCGGTGCGGGCATACATAGGCGCTGACATGATGAGGGTGGGTCCTGAGCAGCGAACTCAGATTGCCGAACACTGGGGTTTGGACAAATCACCTCTGGAGCGGGGTTTAAGCTGGGCCTCCGCAGTCATCCACGGTGACCTCGGTACTTCAATGATTTTTCGCCGTCCGGTCAGCGAGGTTTTAAAATTGCGCTTTGTGGCTTCGCTGGCACTAATGGGTCTGGCCTGGTTGTTTTCAGGGGTATTTGGATTTGTGCTGGGTATTATTGCAGGAATGAAACAAGGTACCTGGGCAGACCGGCTGGTTAAAGGCTATTGTTATATCCTGGCTTCCACTCCCACCTTCTGGCTGGGCCTGCTCATGCTCATCATTTTTTCGGTGTGGCTGGGCTGGTTCCCCATTGGTTTGGGAGGCCCCGCCGGTATGATTAATGAGGAGGTCGACCTGGGCAGCCGCATCCATCATCTCATCCTTCCGGCCCTTACCTTAAGCATCATTGGTGTAGCCAACGTGGCTTTGCATACCCGGCAGAAATTGATTGATGTTTTAAACAGCGATTATGTACTGTTTGCCCGGGCCAGAGGCGAGCAAGGTTTTCTGCTGTTCTGGCGGCACGGCCTTCGCAATGTCGCCCTGCCCGCCATTACCCTGCAATTTGCTTCTTTTGGCGAGTTGTTTGGCGGATCGGTTCTTGCGGAACAGGTTTTCTCGTATCCTGGTCTGGGACAGGCTACGGTTCAGGCGGGTTTAAGGGGAGATATGCCCCTTTTGCTGGGTATTGCAATATTTAGCGCTTTGTTTGTATTCTGCGGAAATCTGATTGCGGATTTAATTTACTGTGTGGTGGATCCCCGTATACGGCAGGGGGTATCGATATGAACGATATCATGGTACAATACCAGCCTGCATATGACTCGCCCCGGCTCAACCGCCGACAGCGCACCCTGATTGTCACCGCATTTGCTCTTGCACTGTTGGCGTCGGTAATTCTGGGCGGGTTTATTTCAAATGATGATAACATTAGCACTCATTTCGAAGCACGCTACTTATCGCCATCGCTTGAGCATCCTTTTGGCACCGACTGGTTGGGGCGGGATATGCTTACCCGCACCATTAAGGGCCTGACTCTGAGCATCGGAGTTGGAATCCTGGCGGCCAGTGTCAGTGCCTTGATTGCCCTGGTACTGGGTATGGCCGCCGCCACTCTTGGGCGGGCGGTCGATGCCGCAATTACCTGGTTGGTGGATTTGTGCCTGGGGATACCTCATCTGGTGGTTCTTATTCTCATCGCGTTCACTCTGGGAGGAGGAATAAAGGGTGTGGTTGTGGGAGTGGCCCTTACTCACTGGCCCAGTCTCACCCGGGTGATACGTGCTGAAGTTCTGCAGTTGCGTTTCGCCGAATTTGTACAGATTTCCCGGCAGTTGGGGCGTTCACGCTGGTGGGTGGCCTCGCGGCATATTCTGCCCCATGTGCTGCCGCAGCTTTTCGTAGGACTTATATTGCTGTTTCCGCATGCCATTTTACATGAAGCGGCAATCACCTTTCTCGGGTTTGGCTTGTCTCCGCACCAGCCGGCTATAGGAATTATTCTCTCTGAATCAATGCGACATCTGTCGACCGGAATGTGGTGGCTGGCCTTTTTCCCAGGGTTGTCATTGCTGGTAATTGTATGTGCGTTTGATATTCTGGGTGATAATCTCCGCATGCTGATCGACCCGCACAGTTCGCAGGAATAGAATTATGCAGGCATGTTAAGGATGAGTGTTGACTAACCCTGGATGCAGGATATATGAAATCAAGTGTATTTGTTAAACGACTTAAGAGAGGGGAAATAACCTTGAACTCGGCACTTCCTGTAAGGAAAACGGAAGAATATATAAATATAGCCGAAGGCCAAAAAACTCTCCCGGGCCGGCCAAGAAAAGCGAGTTGGCCGAGCAAACCCCTGCTTGAGGTACAGGATTTGTCTGTATCATTTACTCAATATACCGACGGATTGCGGCAGAGGAAACTCCAGGTAATCAGCAATCTGAATGTGTCCATTCAAGCAGGAGAGATTCTTGCCGTCGTAGGTGCCAGTGGGTCAGGCAAGAGCTTGCTGGCACATGCCATCCTGGGCATCCTGCCCAATAATGCTGAAGTTTCCGGTTCACTGCAGTATGCAGGAAAAGAACTCAGCAGCGAACGCCAGGCAGCACTGCGGGGACGCGAAATAGCTCTTGTGCCGCAATCGGTAAATTACCTGGACCCGCTGATGCGGGTGGGAAAACAGGTGCGCAGCGCCGTGAGAGATGGGAATCCGGTGGAAGCTCAGCGCCGGGTTTTTGAACGCTATCATCTGGATTCTCAAGTTGAGCGCCTGTTCCCGTTTCAGCTGTCGGGAGGTATGGCACGGCGTATTCTGGTAGCCATGGCCTTGCTAAGCGGCGCCCGGCTGGTTATTGCTGACGAACCTACCCCGGGACTTGATCCTGCGGTTCTTGAGGAGGCCCTGGGCCACTTCCGGGAACTGGCTGACGAAGGTCGCGGAGTGATGTTTATAACCCATGATATAGGCACTGCGTTTAAAATTGCTCATCGTATCGCCGTATTTTATGCCGGTACTACCGTCGAGATCGCAGCCGTAGAAGAATTCAGCGGTGATGGCGAGGGTCTGCGTCATCCCTATACCAGGGCCTTGTGGAGAGCATTACCACAAAATGCCTTCCAACCCATCCCGGGTTTTCAGCCCCACCCGGATGCCCTGCCCCCAGGCTGTATTTTTCAGCCTCGTTGTCCCATGGCTACTGCCGAATGTGCCCAGCGGCAGCCTGAAGCACGTAAACTAAGGGGCGGGATGGTGAGGTGTATACATGCTTCTTGAGGCGCAGCAGATAGGTTTTCATTATCTTAAAAGTTTATGGATCTTGCGGGGAGTGGACATAACTTTGGAATGCGGAGAAGTAGTCGGCCTCACGGGGCCGAGCGGTTGCGGAAAAACCACTCTGGGGCGCATATTGGCCGGATATGAGCAGCCGCATGAGGGCCGGGTCACTTTGAATGGTTCTCCCCTGCCTGTCAGGGGTTATAATCCGGTGCAATTGGTTTTCCAGCATCCGGAAAAAGCAGTCAACAGCCGATGGCATATGCACAATACACTATGTGAAGCCTGGACTCCGGATGATGACTTGCTGATTTCGCTTGGAATCGAAAAGGAGTGGTTCAAACGCTGGCCCAATGAACTGTCGGGCGGAGAATTGCAGCGTTTTTGCGTGGCGCGGGCAATTGGTCCAAAGACTCAGTTTCTAATAGCCGACGAGATGAGTACCATGCTTGATGCCATTACCCAGGCACAAATCTGGCATGTAGTTCTGGACGTCGCCCGGAAACGCAATTTGGGAGTTCTGGTGGTAAGCCACGAATCAAATCTGCTTAAGCGAGTCTGCAGCCGGGTAATTGACCTGACTTCTTTTAAGGCCACTGCAGTTTAGCAGTTTCAATTACCCGGATAATCAAGCAAAAACAATTAGTTGTACAAGCAAAGGCGATATGGCTTTATAGTCTAAATGAAACTATGCTGCACCTAATAAAATAAGTTCCAAATGTTAAAACAGACCTACAATCTCTCCATCCGGCAGGATGTCAATCTTTTCGGCGGCAGGAGTTTTGGGAAGACCCGGCATGGTCATAATGTTTCCGGCCAAAGCCACAATAAATCCAGCCCCCGCTGCCAACCTGACTTCACGGATATTCACTTCAAAATTAGCGGGCCTGCCCAGCAAATCGGGGTTGTCAGAAAGCGAGTATTGGGTTTTGGATATACAGACCGGCAATTCTCCATAACCCAGTTCTTCGATTTTCTGCAGCATCTTTTGAGCTGCTCCCGAATAACTTACTGAAGCCGCACCGTATATTTCGCGGCAAATAATTTCAATTTTTTTCTCCAGCGGCTGGTTCAATTGATAGAGATAATGGAAATCACTATTTTGTTCAACCGCCTCCGCCACCTGCGCAGCCAGATCAAGACCGCCGGCACCGCCCTGGGCCCAGACCCGGGAGACAGCCAAGCGAGCATTGGCCTCTTGGCATTTATTGGCTACCAATTGAACCTCTTCAGGTATATCGCCCGGGAACTCATTCAAGGCCACTATTACCGGCATTCCGAACTTCTGTATATTTTCCAGATGTTTTCTGAGGTTCTCGATTCCTGCTGCCAGGGCTTCCAAATTCGGCTCACCCAACTTGGCCTTGGCCACTCCTCCGTGGTGCTTCAAGGCTCTTATACTGGCTACCAAAACTACCGCATCAGGTCTCAAATTCCCATAACGGCAAACGATATCAAAAAACTTTTCAGCCCCCAGATCGGCACCAAAACCAGCTTCCGTTATCGTATAATCAGCCAGTTTTACTGCCATTCTGGTAGCAATTATGCTGTTGGCACCATGAGCAATATTGGCAAAAGGTCCGCCATGAATAAAGGCCGGGGTGTTTTCCAGGGTCTGAACCAAATTGGGTTTTACCGCATCTTTCATCAAAAGGGCCATCGAACCGGCCGCTTTCAGGTCATCCGCCGTGATTGGCTTCCCATCCCTGCTGTAAGCCACAATTATCTTTTTAAAACGTTCTTTAAGGTCCATTAAATCGCTGGCCAAACATAGGGCAGCCATTAATTCCGAAGCTACACTGATATCAAATCCGGATTCCCGCGGTATTCCGTCGAGCCGCCCACCCAGCCCAAGAACCACATTTCTTAAAGCCCTTTCATTCAAATCCATTACCCGACGCCATACCACCTGACGTGAATCAATGTTTAAAGCATTGCCTTGATGAAGGTGGTTGTCCAATAAAGCGGCGAGCAGATTATGGGCAGTTGTTACAGCATGGATATCCCCTGTAAAATGAAGGTTGATTTCATCCATAGGTACTACCTGAGCATAACCTCCGCCGGCAGCGCCGCCCTTTAAACCAAAAACCGGTCCCAGAGAGGGTTCCCTTAGTGCAACAACTGCCTTCTTGCCCATTTGATTAAGAGCCTGCCCCAATCCAATGGTCGTGGTTGTCTTGCCTTCTCCAGCCGGAGTAGGCGTAATGGCGGTTACCAACACCAGTTTTCCTGAAGGCCGGTCTTTTATTTTATCCCAGATATCCAAAGCTATTTTCGCTTTATATCTACCGTAAAGTTCGAGGCAGTCATCCTCGACTCCCAAATAATTAGCCACCTCGCCAATATGTTTCATATTCGCCGCTTGGGCAATCTCAATATCGCTTTTCATAGACTAAATCTCCTCCGTTGTTGATTTCTATCATTTTACCCTATCAAAAGCAATTGTTCCTGGTTTTTATTTCCTTTTTTATGGATTTTATTTAAATAGCAGATTGCAGATATAGATGGAAGCCAAAAATCCGCTTATATCAGCACTTAAACCGGTAATTATCGAATAACGGTATTTTTTAATTCCAACTGAACCAAAATAGATGGTCAACACAAAAAAGGTTGTATCAGTGGTTCCCTGCATTACTGAGGCACACCTGCCGATGAAAGAATCCGGGCCATATACTTTCATTATTTCCGTGGCCAGACCTAAAACCGCACTTCCCGACAAGGGACGCATTACCGCCAGGGGCAGAAGTTCAGGCGGCGCACCGATTAATTTAGTTATCGGGGCTATGGCATTGCTCAAATAATTCATGGCTCCCGAAGCTCGAAAAACTGAAATAGCAATCATCATTCCCACCAAAAAAGGAATGATTTTAACTACGGTAGTAAAACCTTCTTCAGCGCCTTCCACAAAAGCTTCATAAACCGGAACTTTTCTTATATAGCCATATACCGGAATTACCAGCAATAATAACGGAATGGCCCATTTGGACACGGAGGTCAGGAAAGATAAAAGCATTTAACGACGCCTCCTCCACCGGCTTCGGGTACGAAACCAGTAATCAAGCGATACCGCAATGAACATCGAGATACTGGTGGCAAAAATGCAAGGACCTACAATTTCGGTTGGATTAGCCGAAGCGAACGAGAGACGCACACCAATAATAGTGGCTGGAATAAGCGTTATACATGAAGTGTTGAGGGCCAGAAAAGTACACATGGCCTCTGAAGCTTCCGGAGAGCCGTCATTAAGCTGTTGCATTTGCTGCATGGCTTTCATCCCGAAAGGGGTTGCAGCATTACCCAGCCCCAAAATATTAGCACTTAGGTTGAGAATAATCGTTCCCATTGCGGGATGCTCGGGGGGAATGCTGGGAAACAAGCGACATGTCAATGGTTTAAGGAGACGGGAAATTATTCTTATCAAACCGCCGCGTTCGGCAATTCTCATTATACCCAGCCATAGAGCCATTATGCCGATCAGATCAAAGCACACTTGCACGGCTCCCTGAGCCGCGCCCAAGGCAGCTTCGGTTACTACTTCCACATTGCCGTTAAGAGCGGCAATAATAATTCCTGAGGCCAATAAGAGCAGCCAAATCAAATTAAGCAATTTTCATTCCTCCGGAAATTACTAATTCCTGTTGAAGGTTATGATTTGGCCCCAGAAAATAGAACAATTCCCCTGTTTAGAGGAATTGCAAAAACATAAGGACAGGCATACACATTTTATGGATGAAAAGAGGTAAAGGCGGGGAAATGTGGCTCAACAAGTTCCATAAATAATGGCAATACTTAAACTTGTTGCATAGCTATTCTCCTCAATCAATAGTCCGGGCTTTTCAGTAATAACATGTGTATGCCTGTCCATTTTTAAGTTTATTAATTGATTCAAAACCTAGCCTCTAGGATGGGTTATAGTGATGGTTGTGATTTTCCCTTTTTTTGAAAATACATTCGATTTTGTCCATAATCTGCGGGGCAATATCCACCATTCGTTCGGCCAGATGGTTGCCTTGAACAGATATAAGACGGACATCATTCATGCGCACCACCAAAAACCCGATTGGTTTGACCGATACTCCGGCACCGCTGCCGCCGGCAAAAGGCAGTTCATTGGCTTTGGGCGAACTCCATTCATATTCCCCGCCCCCTGCCGCAAAACCGCAGGCTACCTGCGATATAGGAATAATTACTGAGCCATCATTGGTTTCCACTGCATCGCCCACTACGGTATTTACATCAACCATTTCTTTTATACTTTGCATAGCGGTTTTCATCAAACCTTCAATTGGACGGCTATGCTTTTCCTCTTGCGTCTCCATGCCAGCACCCCCATTTTTTCGTTTGTTCAGCAATTATATTTATTCTATTTCTAAGCCAAACAGCCATTTTTATCTTGCTTGAGCGATATAGCTCTTGCAAGCGCAGGCTGAGTAAAATAATAGCTATGTAGATAATATATCCGAGGCGCCATTTGATTATGCACTCCAGTTCACTAAGGAGTATCTTGCTTGAAAAATCAGGTGTTACATTTATATTGAAATCCTTTAAGCGCTTCCGGTTTTTAAGGAAGCTGATTAAACTGCCCTTACAGGCCCAAATTCCTCCAACACTTATTGCCGTATACATGGCATCCTCCAGGCCGATTACCGTATTCCAAAACAGCTCATCAATTAAGATGTGTTTGAATAATTTGGCCCGGATTCCATGATCCGCAGTCCATTTAGTCAAAGACAAGTTCTTAACAGGAAGTTTATCTTTTAACTTTATAAACCGGGGAAATAAGATAGTGAAGTTAATTTTAGTTTCTTCACCTTCACAGTATTCGATATTGACCTTAAATTTTATATACAACAGCGATAATGCCGTTAATAGCAAAAAGGTCGATAAAATAAATAAGGCTGGCATTCTATGCCTCCCGTTTTAAGCATATCATTCCCAGCCGTTTCCATATTATGCAAAGCTTATTTCGCTCTTTGCAGATCTTCTATTAGTTTTTCGAGTTCAGTGATTATTTTGTACATCTCCTCATCAATACTGATATTCGCTCTTCCCAGCCTGAAAGTCGGGCAGTGTAAATTAAAATCAATAATTTTTTTATATATTTTTTCCCAGCGCAAGCGGGTTTCAAAGAAAAAGTGGGCTTTTCTTTTATCGTATCTTTTGCGGGCCAAGCTGCCGTGTTTCTCACTATAAAAAAGCACTGTGTAACGCCTGAAGTTCTCGACTTCCTTGTCAATTTTTTCCATATCCGCGTCAATCTCTTTGCCCAATTCGATCCAATAAGGTGCAAAATCGTTGTCTTTTAAGATTTTAAACGTCATCCTGAGATCAAGTGGTTCGAAAGGATTTTCCTCGAGATTCAGCGGTTTTCCAGCCCCTTCAAGATTATCAAAATCCCCCCGCTGTTGGGCTTTTAATATTTGATTCTCCACCAAATCTTCGGTACTGCTCATATAACGGGCCAGCTTTTTGGCCTGTTGGGATTTGATCTTTATTTCTTCTTCAATTGATTTCTCACTCATTGTCTTTGGTCTCCTCCATAACAACCGGCAGTTCTTTCAAACTGGCTAATCCAAATAATTTCAAAAACTCTTCACTGGTTCCGTAGGTAATGGGTTTTCCTACTGCCGCCTTAAATCCCAGTTCTTGAATGAGGCCCTTTTCCAGCAGATTACTAATCGTCCGGTCAGCTTTGACGCCCCGAATCTGTTCTATTTCAGCCCGGGTAATCGGCTGCCGGTAAGCAATAATGGCCAGAGTATCCAGGACAGCCGGGGACAGCCGCTTACGCGCCGGTTTTTCCATACGGCTCAGGATGTCGGAATAGTCTGGATTGGTACACATCAGATAAAAACCGTTATCCTCCAATATCTGTATACCACGTTTTCGCTTGTGATTATTATATTCGCTTAGCATTTCCCGCATCAAAGCTTTTAATTCCAAGAGCGGTATATCGAGAATCTCAACCAATTCATCAATATTTACCCGTTCTGCGCGCGTGAACAAAATCGCTTCAACCGCACCCATAACTTCATCCCGCATCAACATCTTAAATCGCCACCCGCAAACTTACTACAATCTCTCCGAAAGCTTGATTCTGCAGGGCTTGCACTTCTTGCAGCCTCAACAATTCCAGCAGAGCCAGAAATAAGGCCAAAGCTTCCCTGAGATTGGCAACATCCGTAAACAAATCCTGAAAAATTATGCCTTTGGGGTTTCTCCGCAAAAGATTCAATATTTCATCCATTTTATCGGCAATATTAACATCGCCCTGCGGCATTTGATATGCTTCCTCACTTTTATTATAATCACGCATCAATGTCTGATAAGCTCGAAAAAGCATAGCGGTTTCCGCAGTAAATTCACCCGCTGACTGGTATTCCGTAGCACCGCTGCGGTAGAATACCCGGCTTATTTCTCCGTCCTGTTTTTGCTGCAGGTATTCAGCCGCCTTTTTGTATTTTTTATAATCCAGCAGTTTTTGCACCAACTCCTGGCGGGGATCAACCGGTTCGTCCTCTTCTTCCTCGGATGCCGGTTTGCCGGGCAGCAGCATTCGTGATTTGAGGTTCAACAGGTAACTGGCCATAATTAAGAAATCACCCATTTTATCCAGATCAAAATCACCGCTGGCCTGCAAGTAATCCAGGTATTGATCACTTATAGCCGCGATAGGTATATCATAAATATCCAACTCATTTTCTTCAATCAGGTATAAAAGCAGATCCAGAGGACCGTGAAAGGCTTCCAGATCAACCATATAAGCCATATTTACTCTCCCCTTAAGCTAAAATATAATCGCTGCTAAGAGGGTGTATATCAAATTCGCCAGCGGCATGAAAATCCTGCCGGCCAAACCCGAAACAATCAGTAATAATAGAATTATCGGCCCGTATTGCTCCAGCGAATAAATATAGTGGGCCCCGGTATCCGGCAGTAAACCGGCCAAAATTTTCGATCCGTCCAAAGGCGGCAGGGGGATGAGATTAAATGCCGCTAAAATAATGTTTATATAAATTAAAGGATGGATTAAACTCAGAGTCGTATCAGCCCATTCCAGACCTTGAAATGGGACAAGGTATTTGTATGCTATCATGCCAACAGAAGCCAGCAAAATATTCATGCCCGGCCCCGCCAGAGAAACCAGCATCATTCCCTTTTTGATGCTGATGTTCTTAAAATTGTACGGGTTTACCTGCACCGGTTTGGCCCAGCCGAAATGAAAAATAAAAAGCATGATAAAACCCAGCCAGTCAATATGGGGCAAAGGGTTCAAAGTTAACCGGCCCTGGTAATAAGGTGTGCTATCGCCCAGTAGATCAGCTGCCTTGCCGTGCGCATATTCGTGAAAAACCAGGGCTATCACAATAGCCGGCAAAGCAATGATCATTTCAGTTATTGATTGCAGCATCACTGAACCTCCCCTCTTCCAGCCATTTTTTCAAGGTGGACATTTCATCATCACGATTGACAATTACCTGGTCCAATTTCAACTTATATAGTTCCTCCAAAATCAAACGGTAAATGGGGCCTTCCTTTAATCCCATTTTCTTCAGTTGATGACCATTGGTATCTATTTTTATACTATCCTTGATATCCATATATTTTACTATTTTTTCCCATTCTTGTTCATCCTTAATAGACAAAAGCAGGTATATTATACTTTCCGAATTCCAGCTACTCAGTTTGCTATCTATATACGAGTTCAGAATATTCTTGTCGGAATGCAGTTCTTCCACCAGCGGGGCAACCTGTTGTGATTCCTGCACCGTTTTGCGGGCATAGTTATCCATATGATAGCGCTCCATCACCTGTTCCTTTTCCTGCTCGTTCAAGGTTGAAAGAATAACTATAATATAAACCAGCCAGGATTTAATTTTCTGACCGTAATATCTTTCCTCCCACCACACAACCAATATGGGCACCCGTCTTAGAGTGGTACGATTGATTTTAGCCAGATCAACTTCTGGCAGTATATATTCCCATACTCCTATTTCCACTATCCTGTTTAAAGCCGGCAAGGGGTCTTTTTCGCTCAACAAGAGCAGTAATTCCTGCCAAATGCGTTTATAGGATAGCTTCTCCAGCAAATGGCGTTCTATGGCATCCCTGGCAAAACGCAGAGTATCGGGTTCCATGGTAAACTGGTAACGCTGTTCAAATCTCACTGCCCGAAGAATCCGGGTGGGATCTTCAACAAAGCTCAAGTTGTATAAAATACGAATGCAGCCACTTTCTATATCTTTGCGCCCGCCAAAATAATCAATTAAATCGCCAAACTTGCCGGGATTTAAACAGAGGGCCAAAGTATTTACAGTAAAGTCACGGCGATACATATCTTCGCGAATCGAGGATTTCTCCACGCGGGGCAAGGCCGCCGGAAACTCGTAGTATTCAGTACGGGCAGTGGCGATATCCAACTTGGTTCCATCGGGCAGGACCACCATGGCAGTGCCAAAGCGCTGGTGAATTCTCTCCCGTCCGCCCAGGATCTCAGCCACTTTGCGGGCCAGTCCTTCCCCATCGCCTTCGACTACCATATCCAGATCATAATTGGGAACTCGCAAGAAGAAATCTCTTACAAACCCTCCGACACAATATACGGTAACACCCATGGCCTCGGCCAGTTCCCCAACCAGGCTGAGGGTTGACAGTATCTTGGATGGCATTCTTTCCTGCATCATAGCCAGGCAGTTTTCATTCTTTTCTCCGCCCTCATTATATAACAGTTCGTGGTCTTCGGGATAATCCTCGCCGTGCAAAGTTCTCAAAATATCGGTTCGCGATACAATACCCATCAAGCGGTCATGATCGGTTACCGGCAGACGGCCGATGTCATACTCTACCATCATCCTCTGAATCTCACCCACCGGGGTATCGGGAGCAACTGCCAGAACTCCGGTAGTCATAAAACCTTTAACCGGAGCATGGCCCAAGTCATGCGTACGAGCTTTGCCTACATCCCTTCGTGAAATCATTCCCACCATCAAGTCGCCTTCAACTACCGGCATACCCGTATGCCCGTAACGCAGCATAATACGTCCAGCTTCTTCCATGCTCCGGTCCATGGGAATGCTTTTTACAGGAGTCGACATTATATCTTTGGCCAGCAAACCGGGCTGCACCTTTTCCTCCAGACCGGCCAATATTACCCCGGCCGTATCCGCAATAGTCCCTTTTTTAACTACAGCTGAGGCAGCCCGCTCATGGCCCCGTCCCCCTACTGCTTTGAGTATCTCGTTGACTTTTACATTATTACAGCGGCTGCGCCCTACCACATTAAGTTTGCCCTGCATTTTGGCAATTACAAAAACCGCATCAGCGTTTTCCACTTCCAATAAGCGGAAACTAACCGCATCCAGTCCCGGTACAAAATTCTCGTTATTCGATTCCGCAAGCACCACATCCACATTTTTAATCCGGTAATGGGTTGCGGTATTCAAGAGGCTCTGTAAGAGCCAGCGTTGTTCACTTGAAAAAGGCTGTTCCATAAAATTGGCGACCACCGACAAATTGGCTCCTCGTTCCAGCAAAAAGGAAACTGCCGTAACATCGCGCGGGGTGGTAGTGGCAAAAAGCAAATTACCGGTGTCTTCGTAGATGCCCAGAGCCAGAATGGTCGCATCGAAAGGACTGATACTAACCCCTCTTTTCTTAATCTCTTCGATTAATATGGTGGTGGCGGCACCTAATTTATGTATTTCGCAGATGTTCCCGCTCAAATCATCGGAAGCTGATGGATGATGGTCGTAAATATGAAAATCCATCCCGCTCTGCAAAGCTGTTTCCTTAAGATAACCCAGGCGGTTGGCATTGGCGGTATCCACCACTATCATTCGCTTGATAGCCTTGAGATCAATTTCTTTGGCATACTTGATTAACAGCAGGTCTTTGTACAGGGCCATAAACTGCTTTACATTCTTCGAAAGAGTACCGGAAAAAACCTTGACTGCCCCGGGATATAGCTTGCTGGCAGCCACCATCGAAGCCAGGCCGTCAAAATCCAAAGAATTATGTGATGTTATTATGTCCACTAGATAATACTCCCTTATATAAGATAACTGCATTATATCATAATATTACCGTTTTTCCTCAATTCGAACGGGTTTGAACAGCTCTTCACATACATTCATACACTCAAGATCAATAAGCAGCTAATGCCCTTGATACATTTATCTTGATTTTTATGTCTAATTTTCCCTATAATGAGTTGAAAATATATCTCCCGCTTCTTTAAGCGGTCGGGTTCCTATTAACAAAACAGGCGGCGGGTTATAATCCCCCGCCTTATTGCAGCGGTGTATTGCCACCTACGGGGACCACTTATATTGATTCCCTTAGGGAATGATTAATTTTTGTTGAAACTGCCCGGCAGTTTCTTCCGATGCTTAAAAATCGACAGATATCTATTTAGGGGGTTACCATGTACGAAAAAACAGAGAATTATAAGGTTGGGATGATTCCTGAGGTGGGTTTTGAGGTGAAGGGACTTTGGCAGGATGATATCCATGATATTCGCTGCCGCATAGTTTTTGATTTTGCCAGCTTCAAAATACTCGAGGCAGATGCCACCGTTGTAAACACACCCTTCTCCATCTGTCCGCAGGGTGTGCAGAGCATCAAAAATATAATCGGCCTTGAAGTAGGCCCGGGATTCAACCGTCAAGTCAAACAAGCCTTGTTGGGTAAAGCCGGTTGCGTCCATCTCAGCGAACTGGTAATGAATTCGGTAAATTCCCTGGTCCAGGCATCTTCACGGGGTATACCTTCCTGGATTTCGGAAGAAGAATATGCCCAGCGCTGGACTGATTGGATCAAAATGTACAAGGACCGCTGTATTTATTTTTCCCAACCTGGTGTTTTTGAGAATTCCCAGGAAGAAATTCAAACTGCTTTCCGAAAGCAAAGATGAAGGAACTCTCCCCAATCCAAAAGAGCTTCTCTCACCGGTAATACATATATCACTGTATCTTCATCTGAAGTGCCCAACGCATAACCCGGGAACCTCCAGAGGGAAAAGATTAGTATCTAGGAAAGCCTTCCCACCCCGGGTGCTTGTTCAGGCTTTTGACTCATATGCCCAAAGTCTTAACAGCCGGATGGGAATTAAAGTATATGACCTCGACAAATTACGGGGAATGCCCAGAAACCAAGCTATACGTCTGAAGTAATTCTTTCCGATCTGACCCTATTGTATTGCTTCTTGATGATAGTGAGCATGAAGTGGTATAAACAGGATATCAAGGGCTAATCCAATAACATTAATAGCTTGTGCTGGAAAATACTATGGGGTATATTGATTATAAAGTTTGGGAAGAGGGGCGTTTAAGAATGGCGGCAGTTAAAATCGAGGAAAATGTTTTCTGGATTGGAGTACAGGACCCTGAACTGAAGGTCTTTGATATCATAATGGAAACCCAGTACGGTACCACTTATAATGCTTATTTAATCAGGGGAAGTGAAAAGACTGCTCTTATAGAAACAGTTAAAGAGAAATTTTTTGAAGAATACCTGGAAAATATTAAAGAACTTATAAACCTGTCGGAAATTGATTATCTGGTTCTAAACCATACTGAACCGGACCATTCAGGTTCCGTAGCCCGGCTGCTGCAGATTGTTCCGGAGCTTACGGTTGTAGCCCATCCAAATTCTATTGAGTTTCTGAATGAAATCACCAACCTGAGTTTTAAAAGCAAAGCTGTAGGCAATGGATCAAAACTTTCACTGGGAAACAGGAATCTGCACTTCATCTCTGCCCTGCTTTTGCACTGGCCGGATACAATTTATACCTACCTAAAAGAGGAAAAGATCCTATTCACCTGCGATTCTTTCGGTAGTCATTATTCCGACGCAGGAATATTCAATGACAGAATTGCAGGGGATTTTTCTGATGCCTATAAATACTATTTTGATGTAATAATGCAGCCTTTTAAGCCCCATGTTTTGAAAGCCCTGCGTAAAATACAGGACCTGGATATTACATGTATATGCCCGGGTCATGGGCCAATCCTGCGCAGGAATATCGACTATTACCTGGACCTTTACCGGCAGTGGGCCAGTCCCCGTGTAGAAGAAGACCGGCGTCCCAAAATTGTCGTGGCTTATGCAAGTGCTTATGGTTATACCGAAAAAATAGCCCAGACAATTGAAAAAACATTACAGGAATCTGGAGATTTTAATATTAAAAAATATGATTTGATGGAGACTCCTAGCGAACAGGTAAGCTGCGAGATGGAAAATGCCGATGGCCTGCTCATTGGCTCTCCGACTATAAATAAAGATATGGTCCATCCGGTTTGGGAGTTGCTGGGGCGACTTTCCCCCATTGTTCACAAAGGTAAAGTTGCATCTGCTTTTGGAGCTTATGGCTGGAGTGGTGAAGCAGTACCCGGTATACAGCAGCGTCTTATCAGCCTGCGCATGAAAGTTATGAAAGGTCTGAGAATACGGTTCAACCCCTCGGAGGAACAAGTGGAAAAAATAGTTGTTTTTGCCCGGGAGTTTGGACAGGCAGTAAAAAACAAGGATATTGAATCCCTGGAAGACCATTTTATTGGTGATGTCAGTGACGATCTTTATGACGGTAAAGGAGAATACATAAAAGAATACCGGAATCAGGACCTGGTGGTTTACTGGAATCCTAAACGTTGTATGCATGATACCCACTGCTTTATCGGCCTGCCACAGGTTTTTGATCCTGAAGCAAGGCCCTGGGTTAATATGGATGGTGCATCTTCGACAGATATCATCAAAGCTATAGACCGCTGCCCGTCAGGGGCTTTGAAATATTCCATCCCGAAGGATTCCCGCATTGATCCTGCACTGGTGAAAGGTCCCGGATTAATGAAATAAAGTCTACCTCGTGATTTTGATAAAAAAGTTATTTAAGGAAATCAGCAATTCTCGTTTTAGTTGAAAAGAAATTTATTTTTCAAAACCTGGCGTTTTTGAGAATTACCAAAAGAAATTTAAAATGCATGCCGACAATAATAAACCTGGGTAAAAATACATGTTGGGCGTCTGCCAGCATCCCCTAGCTTTTATGCTATACTTGTTCTGACAGTCAAGCGTATTTACTGGGGGTATTGGGGATAATGTTCTACAAAACCCAGGGCTTTAATAAAATCCGTTTATTATCAAAATCATTTGCTATACTTCTTACTGGATTAATATCAGCCTTGATGTCCATATGGCTATTCGGTCCAAGCGTAATTGATGTTGAAGGCATTTCCATAAAAGTAGCAATCGCTCCTTCAACTGCCAGCATAACTGAATTACGGTTGCCTCCGTTCGGGGTCATTGAATCCCGGACCCACCAAGGTCCGGTAAAATTGAGTTTGACCTTGGAACAAATCAATAGTGACAGCCTGAAAACCCACATCAACAATCCACCTGACAGCCAGGAATTCCTCCAACGCATCCGCAAGGGAATTGAAAATTCAGTGTTAGCCTTTGCTTGGCGCCAGGTAATCATTGCCTTCATTGCAGCTTTTTTAATGATACTCGTAGTTTGGAGGACCAGCATTACCAAAGCGCTCCTAAATGCACTAATAGGCATTATTCTACTATCTATTACAATTATTTATTCCGCAAACACCTATAATCCACAAGCTTTCGCTGAAGCCGAATACAAAGGAGTCATCAGTATGGCTCCTTCAGTAATGGAATTTGCCAGCACTTCATTTTCCAACCTGGAATCAATAAAGAAAGATACCGAAAAAATTGTATCCAATTTGCGTAAAATTTTTACCAGTGCCGACAGCCTCATGATTATGGCTAATCCGGAGGATCAGGACCAAGTTGTAAAAATCCTGCTCATTAGCGACCTCCACTCCAATCCGGTAGGTATAGAATTTACTAAAAGTTTAGCGGATAATTTCCAAATCGATTTTATTATAAACTCCGGAGATCTAACCGACTTCGGCACCGTCGCGGAAGCTGAGGCTATAAAAGACCTCCAAACGATTAAAACTACCCAGCTATTTGCAGCAGGCAACCATGATAGTCCGGAAATAATGGATATAGTATCAGGATATGATAATTTCAGGATATTGGATGGACAGATGGTAAGCGTCTCTGGATTAAGAATCCTGGGTTTTCCTGATCCCCTGGTCAGTGTTGCGGATGTAAAATATGCCAGTGAGGAGGAAGAGCGGCGGTTAATGGAAGAACAAGCAGATATAATAAAATCGGCAATCGAAATCCAAGGTCAACCGGATATACTTATAGTACACAATTCCCAACTGGGAAGAAAACTTATGTATCTTTCCCGGCTAACCGTCTCCGGACACGATCATCAAGCAAATATGGTACAGCAAGGCAATTCGATATTTATTAATCCGGGTACTTCGGGAGCAGCAGGTTTACGGGGTCTGTACTCTGAAGAAGGCAAGACCTATTCGGCCGCAATTGCTTATATTGCACCCCAATCGGGTTTATTGGCCATAGATTTTATAGATTACAGTCCGGTATCAAAGCAATTTTCGCTGCAGCGCAAGCTGGTTGATGTATCACCTGATTCTCAAGCCAAACCGTAAACTCTTTTCTCAGCTAATGATATATCAACCTAAACCAGGATTAAGCCTATCGGGTATAAGATCATTTCTGGTTAAATCCTCATAGCTTTCCCGTTTAACAATTAGGTCGGCTTTCCCCTCGTTGACCAGCACCATAGCAGGACGGGGCAGGCGATTGTAATTGCTGGACATTGCATAATTATAGGCACCGGTCGCAGAAACTGCTAAAATGTCACCTGCTTCAACCGGAGGCAACATAGCGTCCCAAATCAACATATCCCCGGATTCACAGCACTTGCCGGCAATCGAAACCTTTTCTTCGGCATCAGCCAGAGCCTTATTCGCCACCATAACCGAGTATTTGGAACCGTAAAGAGCTGGCCTGGGATTGTCAGTCATACCGCCATCAATTGCAATATATTTTCTAATACCTTTAACTTCCTTGCAGGAACCTGCACTGTACAAAGTAAGGCCGGCCGGTCCGGCAATAGAACGTCCCGGTTCTACGATAACCCGGGGCATTTTAATTCCTAATTCCTTAACCTTCGCTTCTACCGCCAGCATTACGGCCCCCGCCCACTCTGCGGGGTCGCGCGGTTCATCACCCGGGAAATAATAAATACCAAAGCCTCCGCCCACATCCAACTCATCGAATTCATGTCCGGTTTTTTCTTTAACCGCTCCCAGGAAGTCCATCATTATGGAACTGGCATGTCCGAAGGATTCCATCTCAAATATCTGCGAACCGATGTGGCAGTGCAGACCTACCAGTTTGAGATGGGAACTGTCCAGTGCCGCCAGCACACCGTCCATGGCCTGTCCATCAGCCAAGGTAAAACCAAATTTGGAATCAATCTGGCCGGTCTTGATATAATCATGGGTATGGGCTTCAACTCCCGGAGTTATACGTAAAAGAATATCCTGAATCTTATCTTGTTCAGCACAACAGGTATTTAACAATTGGAGTTCGTAAAAATTATCGACTACAATCCGTCCAACCTTAGCATTGATAGCCAGGTTTATTTCCTCCCGGCTCTTATTGTTGCCGTGGAAATAAACTTTGGTCATTGGGAAACCAGCTTGAAGCGCTGTATATAATTCGCCGCCTGAAACTACATCGAGGCCCAGCCCTTCTTCTTCAACAATCCGGTAAATGGACATGGTGCTTAAAGTTTTACTGGCATAGAGCACCAGGGAATCACCAAGCGCATTAAAGGCTGACTTGATCTTACTGCAGTTCTGACGCAGGCCCTGTTCATCCATTACCCATAATGGCGTACCAAAATCCTTAACCAGATCTACTGTATCTATTCCGCCTACTTCCAAATGACCTTGCGGGCTTATCTTCATAGTCCCGGTGAGTTGCAAAGTATCCACACTCCTTAGTATCGAATAAATCTTGGTTATTTTAACATTATCCTTTAAATCCCGTCAATAATTAAGGCCGGTATATACATAATACATTAGGTAAGACGTAAGGGCCAGGGGTTAGGGATGCGGAGTAGAACCCGCTTCATCCTATTAAGGGAATTATTGCTGATAAAGAAATAACCGGGCTTCTAGCCCGGTTTTATATTTCATTATCATTCTTTACCTGCTTCGTCAGCCATTGCACTCTGTGCCTTTTCCTCGAGTTTCCAGTTTATCTTTTTTAATGATTCAATCTCATTCTGAAGCTTTTTATTGACGTTTACCTGTTCTTTAATCTTCTTGGCTATTTTGAAATAACGCACACTGTCCAGCAAAAATGTAATCAAGGCTCCTCCGCAGGCGGCAGCCAGTAAAATCAGAGCTAAGGAAATTTCCGGGCTGACCCAGGTCAGAAAATGAACTGTCACCATAGCCGTGTTCTGGAAAATAAAAATACCTATACCCAGAATGAATAAAAAAGCCATGACCATATAGATTTGCATATGTTCACCTCTTCCCAAGCTTTCCTCTACACTCCTTATTTTAGGCATATAATTGCCTTTATTTCAAGCAGCTATGGTTTAGGCATTGCCCAGCCCTGATCTTCCCAGATAATCAGGATCTGCCGGTTCCACGTGAATAAGCACGTGAGAATGGGATATGCGTGATTCAATTTTACCTTCGATAATATCGCATAGTTCATGGGCCTCCTGTATACTTTTATCCGGGCTGATAACCAGATGCAAATCAATATGCGAATCGCGGCCCGCCTTGCGGGTTCTTAATTCGTGATACTCTATAAAATTGTGGCTGTGCTCGCTTAAAATATCTTGAACCACCAGTAGTTTATCATCATCCAGCGCTGTGTCGATCAACGGCATAAAGGCCTTTTTGGTTAAATCATAAGCCGCTTTAAATATCAAGACCGCCACTAGAATAGCTGCAATCGGATCGATTATCTTTAAGCCAGTTATCTTGATTAAAATCAAACCAACAAAAACCCCGGCTGATGTAAGCACGTCAGTCTTTAAATGCATACCATCCGCTTCCAGAGCTACGGAATCGGTTTCCCGGCCTACCTTAAGCAGATAAGAAGATACCAGGAAGTTAAGTCCCGCTGATACCCCCATAATAGCTATTCCCCAGGTGGTATCCAGCATTGCTCCTCCGTGGAGTATTTTCTCAACCGCTTCTTTTACGATCATTAACGCTGCCACAAATATCAACAAGGCTTCAATAGTCCCTGAGATATTTTCAATCTTGCCATGTCCATACGGGTGCTCCTTATCCGGCGGTTTGCTGGAACGCTGCACCGCAAACAGGGCAATAAAGGAAGCCAGGAGGTCATTGGCCGAATGAATGGCTTCAGAAATAACACTAATAGAGCCAATCATAAAACCGATAACAAACTTGCCGGTCATCAGCACGGTGTTGCTAAACACTGAAAGCCATGCCGCTTTGGTTTTTACATCCATTCCTTTTCCTCCTCGCTCGCATGTAATCACAATAAAAGCCTCGCTATTAATCATCCATACCTCAGAGTTGGGGACATTGCCGGAAACGGGTGTGTCCCCTTTCACTAATAAAAAAGGGACTCCATAATATATCTATGAAGTCCCACGAATATCTTCGCTGCCCGAGAGCCCGGCAGAATATTGCCTGACCAAATATTCAGCTTGATAATTTATATGATGATATCATATTTTTATACTCTGTTCAAGAATATATTAACCCCGCTGTTTAATTTCATAGTAAAGGGGACTGGCAACGAATATTGATGAGTACATTCCACACATAAAACCAATCAGCATGGTTAGTACAAATGTCTTGATCGTTGAGCCGCCGATCAGGAAAAGAGCTAAAAGGGGCATAAGCACAACCAGAACCGTATTAATCGAGCGGTTCATGGTTTGCATAATACTCTTGTTCAGCAAGGCAGCCAGATCTTCCTTGGTCTTGCTGCGTATGTTTTCCCTTACCCGGTCAAATATTACTATGGTATCATTGATCGAATATCCTAAAATGGTCAGAATGGCTGCTATAAAGGCGCTGTCAATCTCCCACTGGAAGATTGAAAACAAACCGATAACGATTAAAACATCATGGAATAAAGCTAAAATAGCGGCCACCCCGAAACTCCATTCGAAACGGAAGCTAATGTAGACAAGCATCAAGGCTAGAGCTATGGCTACCGAAATCAGTGCATTTTTGGTCAATTCACTGCCGATGGTAGCGCCGACACTGTCAGCACTCAAATACTGGGTATTCTTGAATTTGGCCTGCAGAGCATCGCTGATCTTCTTGGTCTGTTCCTGGTCCAATTCTTTGGTGCGAATGATAAATTCGTTACCGCTTTTTTGGATGGTGGCCTTATCAACTACATGCAACTGGTCGATGGTAGCCCTGACATCCGCCGAGGAAACGCTGGCATCCATTTTAAAGCGAAGCGAGGAACCACCTGCAAAATCGATACCCAAATTAAAACCCTGGGCAAACATGGATATAATACCCGCAATCAACAAGATAGAAGAAAAAATGTAATAATACTTGCGTTTCTCAATGAGTTTCATAACTACCCTCCTTATACTCCGTAAAGTTTACGGTTTTTAAATATATCAGCACATAAAACCAGCAGATAGCGGGTAAACACCAGTGCCACCAGCATGCCGGCCACAATACCTATGGATAGTGTAACCGCAAAGCCCTTGATCGGCCCACTACCGAAATAGAGCAAAACGAAAGCGGCTATCAAGGTAGTCAAATTGGCATCAAAAATAGTCCAAAAGGCCCGGCCGAATCCGGCTTCAATTGCCGCTTTGAGGGTTTTCCCCCAGCGCAATTCTTCTTTTACTCTTTCGTAAATAATAATATTGGCGTCAACCGCCATACCTATGGATAATGCAAAAGCCGCTATGCCCGGCAGGGTCAAAACCGTCCCCAGGGCGGCCATCGTCCCCAAAACCAAGACCGAATATAAAGTCATGGAAATATCAGCCACCAAACCCGGTAGACGATAATAGCCGAGCATGAATATAAGGATGGCAACCAAACCCAAAAGTCCGGCTTTAAGGCTCTTATCCAGGGAATCACTGCCCAACGTGGGTCCCACGGTCCTCTTTTCCAGAATCTTAAACGATACCGGCAGAGCACCGGAACGCAGCAATACCGCCAGGTTTTCAGCTTCCTTGGCGGAGAAATTACCGGTAATTCGTGCACTGCCATCGGTAATCGGTCCTTCAACATTAGGTGCACTTATAACCTTGCCATCAATAACAATCATCAAAGGTTTGTTTACATTGGCAGTTGTCGCATCGCCAAAAAGTTTGGCCCCCTCTTTATCAAATTCAATATTGACCTCAAAACCCTGGCCACCGCTTGCCGCTACGGCCTGGGCATCTTTAAGATGCTTACCGGTGACCATTACTTTGCCATTCTCATCCCAGAATTCAAGTTCGGCAGTGTTCTTAATGATATCGACCGCCGCTTCCGGGTCTTGAACGCCGGCTATTTCAACTACTACCCGGCGGTCACCTTCCGGATAAATAACCGGTTCACTTACCCCCAGTTTGTCCACCCGGTTGCGCAGGATTCCCACTGCTTTTTGTATGGTATCGGCTGATATTTTCTGGCCCGGCTTCTCCTGGGCTTCCAGAACTACATGCAAGCCGCCCCTAAGGTCCAGTCCCAAATCCAAATTATTCAGTATAGGCCGGTAGGTAAAATATGACAGCAAACTTAATGCTACAATTAACGCGAAAATTATTGCCATACTGGAATTTTTTCGCACTACAAAAACCCTCCTTTCAAAAACCCTGTAAATTTAAGCACCGGAAGAAACTGCGGATCAGTTTCAAAACAATTTAACCACCCCCGAAGGGAACTAATATAAAGTCCCCGTAGGGGGCAACACACCGCTGCAATGAGGCGGGAGGCAATTCCTGCCTCGTTATAATAGTTTGACTCCGTTGATCAGCAATTCAAATTCACAGCCCAAAAAACTGGCCGCCCGCCGGCATAAAAGCATCCTGCTCATAAATATTTCGAAATACTCCATTACCGGGCAGATCTTGGTGTCAATCATCAGATCCATGGTAATAACTTTTTTACTTTCATCAATTTCCAAAGTAGAATGTTCCACCGCATAATTAACCCGGTCATGGATGTCAAAGGTTGCAAAATCGGTGTTCCTCACCCGGTTTCGATGCACATGCGACTTGTCGGCCAGGATAAGCGCAGCCGCCACTTCATTGACCGGATGTCCGCTGCCCTCGTCGTGGTTGCCGATCGCCGCACAGATAATAGCTATTTCCTCAGGTTCCATATTCAGACGCCGCAAGATTTCCAAAGCCATCAAGGCTCCGCTCTGGCTGTGTCCATTGCGGTTGACCACATTGCCAATATCATGCATATAGCCAGCTATTCCGGCCAATTCGGCTAAGCGCTCGCTATAACCAAGTTTTTGCATTACGGCTTTGCTAATTGAAGATACCAGAGCCAAATGCAATTTCCCATGGTCAGTATATCCCATCACCCCCAGATGCTCGTTGCCTTTATCAATAAAGGTATTAACTAAAGGATTGGCACGAATGTCCGTTAAGGAAATCATTTAATTGTCCTCAACCCGGTAAGCAATGGCTTTCTTTATAAGCTCAATTTCGGTATTGTCACTTACTTTAAGCACCACAACATCTTCTTTAATGCGGGCAATCTCACCTTTAATACCGCCAATACTTACTACGCGGTCACCTTTTTTCAACGATTCCAATACCTCTTTATGTTTTTTCTCCTGCTTCCGGCGCGGCATAATAATAAGAAAATAGAAAATTGCCATGAAAGCTCCGAAATAGATGGCCATTTGCAGCCAGCTTTCACTTGTACTACCCATATCATCACTCCTTAAAACTGTAAAACTTTTAAGTATCGGAAGAAACTGCGGAGCAGTTTCAACACACTGCTACAACGAGGCGGGGGATTAGATCCCGCTGCCTGGTTTTTTAATAGTAACCCGACCACTTAAAGAAGCGGGGGACATCTTTCCACCGCGTTATATACATTCGCTAATTATACCCCAAATCCTCCTCTTAAAAGCGGTATTTATCAAAAAATTCCCGGTAATATCTGGTGAATTCCCCTTCCTTAAGGGCATTTCTTATGCTTCCCATTAAATGTATTAAAAAATGAACATTATGATAGCTTAGAAGGCGGTGTGCCAAAATTTCCTCCGCCTTGATCAGATGCCTGATGTAGGCCCGGCTGTAATTTTTGCAAACATAACAATTGCAGTCAGGGTCAAGCGGTGAAAAATCCTCGGCAAATCCTGCATTTCGCACGGTTATCCGGCCCCGGCTGGTATAGGCGCTGCCGTGTCGGGCTAATCTGGTAGGAAGTACACAGTCAAACATATCTACACCCCGCCTAACACCTTCCAACAAGTCCTCCGGGCTGCCAACCCCCATTAAATACCGGGGTTTGTTTTGCGGTAGCAATTCATTGGTCAGCTCCAGGGTCGCATACATCTCGGCTTTAGGCTCACCAACACTAAGTCCGCCAATGGCGTAGCCGGGGAATTCCAGAGCCGCCAAATCAGCGGCACTGCGCCGGCGGAGTTCAGGGAATACATTACCCTGAACAATGCCGAAAAGGGCTTGATTAGGGTTTTGATGCGCCTCCTGGCAGCGTTTGGCCCAAAGGCTGGTTCTTATTACCGCCCGCTCGGCTTCTTCAAAGCTGCAGGGATAAGGAGCACATTCATCAAAACACATAATTATATCGGCACCCAGTTTGCTTTCTATCTCCATAACTTTTTCGGGAGTCATAAAGTGTTTGGAACCATCAATATGCGAATTAAACCATACTCCTTCATCATTAATACGCCGCAGCTTACTCAGGCTGAACACCTGAAACCCGCCGCTGTCGGTTAGTATACTGCCCTGCCAGTTCATAAAGCTATGCAAGCCACCGGCCTTATGCACCAGTTCTTCACCAGGCCGCAGAAATAGATGATAGGCATTGGAAAGGATAATCCCCACTCCGATTTCATACAAATCTTCGGGAGTCAGGGTTTTAACTGTCGCCTGGGTGCCTACCGGCATGAAGACCGGGGTGGCAAAACTGCCATGGGCGGTTGTTATATTTCCCAGCCTGGCTGCCGAATTATTATCAGTTTTCTCAATCCTAAACTCCAAGATGCTTCTCCTATTAAGGTAAGGGGACACACCCCTATTTCCCATATTTCACCATTTTACCGGTTTTACCATCGTACAGCTTTATTTCTATCCAAGTGCTGAATGCCCGGGCAATGTCCCCATTTAATGGGTGAGGCGTGAGGTGTTAGGGGTGAGGGGAAGAAAACCCCGGAACTATGACTCGCACCTTATTTCCTGAACCTCACTATATCCATCAAACCTAGATATACGCCTTTCATGATACCAGTTGATCCTAGATACCTATTGAACATTAAATGCATTTTAATCCTTTGTGCCCGTGTAGTATGGTCGCAACCACCCATGAAAATGAATGTAAAGCTAGGAGCTTTTAACCCCTTACACCTCACCCCTTACTTACCTGATAAACATCGCATCACCGTAACTGAAAAAGCGATATTGTTCTTCAACTGCGTACCGGTAAGCGGCCATGGTTGCATCGATTCCTGCCATGGCGGACACCAACATCAGCAGTGTTGACCCGGGCAGGTGGAAATTGCTGACCAGACCGTCAACGGCCTTAAACTCGTAACCCGGATAAATAAACTTGTTGGTTTCCCCTTCTCCGGGAATAAAGCCACAATGAACATTATAAATGGTTTCCAGTGTTCTTACCACTGTTGTTCCCACCGCAATTATTTTGTGGCCCTCCTGGCGGGTATTATTGAGAGCCAGGGCAGTATCCCGGCTTAAACGGAAATATTCGTAATGCATGCTATGCTCCCGAATATCCTGGCTTTTAACCGGTCTGAAGGTACCCATGCCAACATGCAGCAGAATAGTCTCTATATTGACCCCTTTGGCCTTGATTCGCTCCAGCAGTTCCCCGGTGAAATGCAACCCGGCGGTTGGAGCTGCGGCTGAGCCATTTTCGCGCGCATACACCGTCTGATACTTTTCCCGGTCACCTGCTTCATCACTGCGGTTTATGTAGGGGGGCAGAGGCATATGCCCCATCTGCTCAATAAAAGCCTCTTCATCCGGGCAGTTGTGAAAAACCACCAGCCTCCCCCCCGGGAAATCCAGCTCCTGGTGTATCTCAATCTCCACCGGGCTGTCCGGGCCAAAGCGTACTTTACTCCCTGCTCTTAACCTCTTGCCCGGCTTTACCAGAGCCTCCCAACCATCGATATGCCTCCTTAAAAGCAGTATCTCCACTCGCGCCCCGCTGTCTTTGGCACCTAGCAGGCGGGCGGGAATTACCCTGGTCTCATTCAAGACCAGACTGTCTCCCGCTTCCAGGTATTCGACAAGATCGGTAAAAATGCGGTCTTCCAGCTTACCGCTCTTTCTATCCAGAACCAGCAAACGGGAGCGGTCACGGGGAACTATCGGAAATTGCGCAATTAGATGTGGTGGCAAGTCATATTGGTAGCTCTCCAGGTTGAAAATATCCTTGTTATTCACCAAATATTATCTCCTATTTATTAAGTTAAATATAAGGGTCAGAATCAGGCTTATTAGAATACAGCTTACTACCGGCAAATAAAAGCTGGTATTGCCTTTCTTAAAATAAATATCACCCGGCAGCCTGAACCAGACTATGCCCAGTTTTGAAGAGGCTAAAAAAATAAGGCCTGCCAGCAGCAGAACAATTCCCGAATATATTAAAATCCTGGCTATATTCTCCATTGGCTCGGTCTCCATTCGCTATGAAGATGATGCGCGTTTCGGCTTGGGTACATAGCGCTCCTTTTCACTGTACAAACACCCGCAATACTGCTGCCGGTATAGGCCCATCTGTTTAGACAATTTAACCGTATCCGAGAAGCCTTCACGAAAATCCTGGTACAAAAAAGGCACCCCATATTTCTCCCCGGCAGATTCACCAATTTCTTTAATCATTTCATGCTTCTGAAATTTACTTACCAGTAAAGTAGATGTGAAATAATCAAAATTTCCTTTGCGTGCTATACGAGCCGCCTGCTCCAATCGTATCTGATAGCATATCATACAGCGTTTGGACTCGCGGAAGCTGACATTTTGAAAATATTCCACCGGATTGTATTCTTCGGCGTAAACTACCGGTAATTCACTTTGCCTGGCAAATTCTTCGAGGGCCTGTTTCCGCTCTGAATATTCGGTGTAAGGATGAATATTGGGGTTGTAAAAATAGCCCATAAGCTCATAACCCTGCTCACGCAGCCTGGGAACCGGATAAGTAGCACAGGGACCGCAACAAATATGTAATAAGACTTTGCTCAAAACATTTCACTCCTTGCTCCTCAAGCCTCATGATTTATTGCCAAATAGCCCGTTTTCCTCCCAGGGCTTGTTAAACTTGAGTCCCAGGTGGCGGTAAGCGTGTTCGGTGGCTACCCGGCCCCGGGGGGTTTTCTGGATAAAACCAAGTTTCAACAAATAAGGTTCATAAACATCAGTCAAAGTATCGGATTCTTCCGAAACCGCTGCGGCAAGGGTCTCCAGGCCCACCGGACCGCCGCCGAACTTGTTTATTATAGCATCTAATATCATTCTGTCCATAATATCAAGGCCGCATTCATCTATTTCCAGCATTTGTAAGGCCCATGCGGCTACTTCTTTATCTATCACGGCATTGGCCTTTACCAGGGCATAGTCACGCACCCGGCGCAGCAAACGATTGGCCACCCGGGGAGTTCCTCGGGCCCGCCGGGCCATTTCATAGGCGCCTGCCGAATCAATATCGATATTTAGAATCCGGGCTGCTCTGGTGATGATCCGGCCGAGGTCGGCAACTTCATAAAAGTCCAACCGGCAGTTAATCCCAAAACGGTCCCGCAAGGGAGAACTTAGAAGTCCCGGGCGGGTGGTGGCACCAATCAGGGTAAAGGGTGGCAGGTCAAGCCTGATGGTTCGCGCCGCCGGACCTTTGCCAATTACGATATCTATAGCGTAGTCTTCCATGGCTGGATACATGATCTCTTCAACATTGCGGTTCAGGCGGTGAATTTCATCAATAAACAGGATTTCGCCCGCTTCCAGATTGCTCAAAATTGCGGCCAGATCTCCCGGTCTTTCAATCGCCGGTCCTGAAGTTTTACGGATGGGCTTGCCTATTTCATTGGCCATAATGGCAGCCAGGGTGGTCTTGCCCAAACCGGGAGGACCGCTGAGCAAAACATGATCCAGGCTTTCACTTCGTTCCCGGGCCGCTGCGATAAACACTTCAATATTTTCCTTGACTCGGTCCTGTCCGATGTATTCGGCCAATCGTAAAGGACGGACTGAATTCTCCGTGTGGTCATCTTCTATGAGCATTTGAGAGGATACCAGCCTTTCATCAGGCATAATTTTTACTCCCCTTTCATCTCTTCATCAAACGAGCTTTAGTTTTCAAAACAATTTTGATATTGTCCTCGATATTTTTGGCCAGTTCGTGTTTTTGCTCCAAATCCATAATCAGCGGGAGTGTTTCGCTGCGGCTGTAGCCCAAAACCTCAAGAGCTTCCAGCAGATCATTAATGTTTTCTGATTCCGCAGGAGGGCCGCTTTGAAATCCGTTTATTTTGTCCCGAAGCTCAAAAATCAGGCGCTGCGCGGTCTTTTTGCCAATCCCCGGAATAGCGGTCAGAGTTTTTTCATCGGAACTGGCGATAGCCCGGGAAAAACTTTCCGGTTCCATGGAACCCAGTATGTTCAAGGCACCCCGTGCTCCGATTCCCGAAACCCCCAGCAAGGTTTCAAATAGCTCCAACTCCCGGGCATCTAAAAATCCATAAAGTTTAAATTCGTTCTCCAAGACCTGGAGATGGGTGTGAAGCAAAACTTGATTCCCGGCTGGGGGCAGCTTTAATGCGACCCGCGGATGGACAATCACTTGATAACCAATACCGTTTACATCGATTATTAGGCGATCCACACCCTGCTCATAAAGAATACCCTTAACAAACGATATCATCTTCAATTCCGCCTTCACTGGTAGTTAAGTTATAAATTGTTTCACATGATAAATTTTAGCATCGAAGAAACTGCGAAACAATTTCAACACTTTTCGCCTTGTTACACATTACTGTTCATTAAGCTTTTTTACTGGATTCCCGGCAATCAGAGAATTTATTTTATAGGAATGGATGTGGCATATGGCTATAGCCAGGGCATCGGCCGCATCATCCGGTTTGGGCAGTTCTTTCATTGCCAGGAGTTGCTGTACCATCAACTGTACCTGTTTTTTTTCCGCTTTTCCATAACCGACTACGGCCTGTTTGACCTGCAAAGGAGTATACTCGGCGATCGGATAACCGGCAGCAGCTGCGGTCATCAGTATCACTCCCCGGCTTTGCGCAACTGTTATGGCGGTTTTGGTATTTTTGTGGAAGAATAGTTCCTCGATTACTACTGCATCAGGATTGAATTCCTGCAATAATTGATTCATTCCCTTATTGATAGCACAAAGCCTTAATGCCATTTCCATTGCGGATGGTGTTCTTATTGTACCGTAATCAACCAATATTTCCCGGCCTCCCCGATATTCAACCAGACCATAACCGGTGGTAGCAGTACCGGGATCAATCCCCAAAATCAACATAACCTTCCCCGCTTCAAATCATACTTTAAAATGCCATTATAAGCTATTATAACCTTCAAGCAATTAAAAAAGGATAAGGTAGTTTAAAATACCTTATCCCAGACTGAGCAAATAAAGCAAATAGCTGCGTTATTCTAAAGTAAACCGAGCTTGTGGCAAGCTGAAAGCGTAGCCAGAAGGTCTGGTTGCCCTTATACTTGTAAAGTGAAGAACCCCGTTCAATCACAGTACTCTGTACGGTGACGCGACCTTGCTGCGAAGCGGAAGGTCCGTCCCCTGATCCTAAATCGCCTCAATCACGGGCTTCTTGAATGCCTTGCTCTTTACTTCTTCATTGGTGAGCGAAAGCGAACATCAGTGTGCCCGGAGGGTGCTTCTTTGGCTCGGTCTGCTGAAATAGTCACTTATTCACTCAGTTTATAAAAAATATAATCCGCTTGTTCGGTTTTATCAAGATAATTCCGATGGACCAGGTACTCCAGATGTGCAATCGCCTCCCCGGTAGCAAACCATTTCTGAAAAGACGGCACCTGTTCCCAATCATCATAAGTCAAATCCCATTTCATTTGCCCGGCTATTTGGTAAGCGCTTAAAGGACCACTTTCCAGGATCAAAAGGATTTCCGCCAGCCTTTGCCAGTGATGCTCCTTGAGTTCTATAATTCTCCTTTGATGATCGCTTATTAAGCTGCGGTGCCCGGGAAGAACCAGATTTACATCCAGTTGGTTAATCTTTTCCAGGCTTTGCAAATACTCACCCAGTGAATCCTCCATTTCCCGCCAAGCCGTTATATTGGGGGAAATATCCGCCAGAATATGGTCACCGGCAAAAAGCAGCTTTTGGTATGGTTCATACAGGCATACATGGCCGGGCGAGTGGCCGGGGGTCATTATACAGCTTAGGCTATATTGCGCTATTTTTAACTCGTATCCTTCATTTACAAATGTAAAATTCATATCACTGCCAGATATATATCCTTGCACCCGATTGCCTGCATCACTGGATCTCAGTACAGGAAAGCCGTGCTGTTTGAAAAATTGGTCCATCCCATGCCAGTATTCACTGCCCATGGTGGCTTTAAGTATTTCAGCATCAGTTTGGCTGCAATAAACTTTACTTTCTGCCAGGGCCAATTCACAAACCAATCCCGAGTGGTCACCATGCACATGAGTAATAAAGTAATCAATTTCCGATAGTTCCACATCTGCTTCTTTTAGACCGGTCAACAGGGCCTCCCGGCATTCCCGTTGATGAAAACCGGTATCAATAAGCAGGTGTCTGTTACGGCCTTTGATCAAATAGGAATTTAAAGCTTTTAGAGGGTTTCTCGGCAAAGGAACCGATATAAGAAAAATAGCAGGCAAAATTTCTCTAATCATTTGTACCGCCTTTAAGCACTTTCTTTACACTGCTACAACGAGGCAAAGAATATATTTATAACCATTCCTTTAGCTTCACTCAAAGCCCAAAAACGCAACGAAAAGATTGCTTTCAGACTTTGCCTCGTTATATTTTATTATGAAAGTATTATAACATAGCGAAAGGGGGGATGTATTGTGGTCAACTTGACCGCAATACATTTCCCCCCAGTTCGCAGCTTTCCTAGTATTCATCCAAATTCTCCAATGCGTCATTGAGGAATTGTTCATTTTTAAACTCAAAATTGCCATTCTTAATTGATTCCTGGACCTCCAGAGGAAGTGATGACATTTCAATAGATGTTACCCTTAGCAAGCTGTCATTTTCGGCATCCGGCCCCTTATAAACTGCCACTCTGCCTTGGTATTCCTTAAGCCGGCATTTGGCTTTGTCCTCCGGGCACCAATCATCTATAATTTGATGAATGAGCAAAGTATCATCCTGCATGGAAATTCTAAATCCATTGGCTTCAGTAAATATGCGTTTGATTTCGGTCAGATTTTTGCCCCAAAGTTCATCCTTTTGTTCAAATTCGGAAATGATTACATGCTTGCAGCGCTGATATTCTTTTTCGGAGACTACTTTGGTATTCACATCAAACACTTTGGCTTCAATGCTTGGTTTTTTTTCAATGCCTACTGCGGCCTGGTGCTTAATACCGAAATATTTATTTTGCTGGGTGGCTATAAAGTACCCGCCGCCAAAGCTCAGCAAAGCCAAACCCAACAGCATCATGCCAACGCCAATCTTTTTCATAAGAATCACCTCTAATCGAGATTTTTTCCATGATTCTTATTTTTTAAACATCGAAAGAAACTCTGGAGCAGTTTCAACACACCGTTGCAACGAGGCGTGGGATTAGAACCCCCCACCTGTTTTGTTAATAAAGACCCGACCACGCAAGGAAGCTAAGGACTCTTTTCGCCTCGTTATACGCCGGGTAAATAAAAAGCGGGGAAAACCATCAAAAAAGCGCAGGAAAGGGACGGGGTTGCTGACAAGCTCGCAAGCCAAATTGTCAGCAACCCCGTCCCTTTGTCACCTCGTTTTTGGTGTTAGTTTAGTTTTTCCAATATCTCATCCGGTATCGACATGTTGGTATAAACATTCTGGACATCGTCATGATCTTCCAGCAGATCGATCAGCTTAATTATTTTAACCGCCATTTCCTGGTCGTTAATTTCCACTGTATTCTCCGGGAGCATCACCACATCGCTTTCTTCCGATACAAAACCTTCGCTTTCCAAAGCTTCTTTAACTTCCATAAATACATCGGGAGTGCTCAAGACCTCAAAATATTCTTCTTCCTCCCTTATATCATCCGCTCCGGCTTCCAGAGCCTTAAGCATAAATTCTTCTTCATCCTTTATATTTTCGCGGTTGATACTGATTAACCCAACTCTTTTAAACATCCAGGCTACACAGCCATTTTCCCCCAAATTGCCGTTATGTTTGGAAAAAAGATGTCTGACTTCAGAGGCGGTCCGGTTGCGGTTATCTGTCGCAATATCGAGCATAACCGCTATGCCGCCGGGTGCATAGCCTTCATAGATTATTTCTTCGATGGCTTCTCCTTCAATCTCTCCAGTACCTTTTTTAACGGCCCGGGCAATATTTTCATTCGGCATATTGATGGCTTTGGCCTTTTGGATAGCCAACTTCAGTTTGGCATTGGATTCCGGATCGCCGCTTCCGCCCGTACGGGCAGCAATGGTTATTTCCTTGGCCAGTTTGGTGAACTCTTTACCTTTTTTTTCGTCCGAACGGGCCTTCTTGTGTTTTATATTTGCCCATTTGGAATGTCCAGACATAAGACTTCCTCCCCTTTATTTAATTACCATATTCCCGGCAGAAGCCGGTTGGTCTGTTCCATATACTCCTTATAACTGCCGCCAAAATGGCGCAGCATAAATTCCTCTTCAACTTTAATGCGATAAATAACCGCTGGTAAAACTGCCAGAATTATAATCAAAAAAGCTCCCCATGAATTGAAAACCAAAGTAATGGAAAGCACGCTGAGTATTGCACTTAAATAAAAAGGGTGCCTGATACGCCGGTAAGCTCCGCTTTTAACCAGGCCGTGTTCTTCATATAGAGCTACCCGTGGATTATAATACTTGCCCAATGAAACTATGGCCCGATAGCGAACTATACAATTAATAAAAAACATTACAAATCCAATATAGCAAATTACCGGCTCCCATGTGGTATTCCGGGTAAAGTGAAATTCTAAAAAGTCAAACAAGGCATAAAACAATACCAACAGTGATGAAAGCTGCAGGTAGATATAAGACCGGCGGTCATCATCTTCAATCGCCAGGGTTTCCGGAGCCCGGTAGGCTATGTTCTCAATAATGGACCAGGCCAGATAGACCGTAAAAAAGGCCATGATTATCCAAAAATCAAACCGGGGCAGACTGAACCAGGCCAGATAGCCTATATAGGCAAAGACCGCCAGCGAAACCACCATGCGTATTAACGTATTGCGTTGACGCGTATCCAAAATGATTTTCCTCTTTCCAAAATCTAAAATCCCTATTTAATTTCTTCCGGTATTACTGCTATCGGCGGCATGGTCCGTTTGTGCTGACTGCTGTTCATCCTGCTTTGAATCAATGTTAAAGACTCAGGTTCTGCAAATCCTGTCGATAAATAATTATCTAATTCATCATAAGTAAAACCCAATTCGGCTTCATCAGTCTGGCCACACCATAAGCCACCTGAAGGTGGTTTGTCTATAATCGATTGTGGAACCTCCAAAAATCGAGCAAGCTCATAGACATTCTTTTTGAGGAGATCTCCCAAAACCTGTAGGTCCACACCGCTGTCACCATACTTGGTGGCATAACCGACGCTAATTTCGCTTTTATTACTGGTTCCCAGGACCAGGTAATTGCGGGCTTGAGCTGAATAATATAAAGCCATCATGCGTAAGCGGGATTTAATATTGCCGCGCAGTAATCTTCCTTTAACCCCGTCGAATTTAAGGTAAGATTCAAACTGGGTTGATAAAAGCCGGTACGGATTATCCAGGTCAATTATTCGATAACGAATATTAAACTTTTCAACCAGAGCCTGACTGTCCATCCGGTCGTTGATCAAACTTTCACAGGGCAGCAACAAAGCCATGCAATCATTGGGAAAGGCTTTTTGAGCCAAAACTGCTGCCACTGCAGAATCGACACCGCCGCTAACTCCCAGAACCAAACCGGAGGCACCTGCATCCTTAACTTTTGCCTGCAACCAATCAACCAAGTGTTGAACTACGAGTTCAGGCTTCATTCTTTAATACTCCCCCCATAATCTATCAATATTTTTCTATACTGTAACCATAATTATATTCCACACCGGTTCTACAAATCCTGCCACAAATTCTGGTTTTTTTTAAGCATCGGAAGAAACTGCGGAGCAGTTTCTTCACAATTTATCATTCCCAAAGGGAATCAATATAAGTGGTCCCAGTAGGGGGCAACACACTACTAGAATGAGGCGGGGGGTTAGAACCCTCCGCCAATACCCCGGTTATTATTCATATTTCTACATCAAATGGGAAGTATTTCTATATCACCCCAGGCTGCCAATTTGTCATCCTTAATAACCAGCAATCCTGATACACCTTTTATATTTTGAACATAATTAATTGCTTTCATCAAATCATTTTCATCCTGCACGAGATTTCCTGCCTGGGTAGCCACCGCATCAGCCAATTCCGCCGGCCTGGCTTTTATAACCGCCGCATCGACTTTGCCAAGACTAAAACTCGGGCCGACCGTTCCTGAAGAAGTACATATCCCCAAGGGGCTCTCGCTTGCCCTTACCCATATCCCAATTTTATAACTGAAACATGATTTGCCGGCAAAAACCGCTATTATTCGATCCTCACTTGAATTAAGGTATATATCTCCACCGTTTTCTACTATTACATCCTTTACTTTGGGTACCAGCATCTCCCCTACACTCTGGGCAAAGGCACCCGCCACCGCTGCCATCGGTCCCACTCCGGCCTGGGCCGCAGCCTCGGCCATTTTAACCGCGATCTCGGGAGCCCCCGGCTTGGTTGACAATGGAACCAGGGACATCCGGTATTCCGGATATAAAGCAATATAATCTTCCAGTTCCGTTCTCAAACTTAAGACTTTTTTCCGGCATAACGACACCAGGCTATCGGTATAGCTCATAGCATCAACCCCGATAGCCAGATCCGTCTCCTTTAATTTTAGGTGAAAATAACGTAAATCCTTGGCCTTATGAAGTAGACGGTAATACCGTTCATCATAACCGCCGTTTTGATTGCCGTTCATCCGCGGTTTACACCGCCTCCTTGATTTCAAAATGCAGTCTGATGGCCCGGGTCGGGCAGCAATCCAGACACATACCGCAAACCACACATTTTGAATTTTCAAAAGATACCATCATGCTTTCCCGCTCTATAGACAAAGCTTCAGTCGGGCAAAATGAAGCGCAGGCCCCACATTGAATGCATACATCTTCATCCCATAATACGGTTTCACTCAGGGGGTCTACCATAATCCCCATGCTTTTAATAAAACTGACCCCGGCTTCGTATTTGTCACGTTCCCCTTCCACTTCGATTACCAGGTAGCCTTCTTTCTGGGGGTTGATGTCAGCCTTCAATATATTTACTACTAAATCATAATTCTTTACTAAACGATAAACCAACGGCTGTTCCGACTGTGCTGCGGAAAAATAGCATACTAATTTATTCTTCACTCTTATTACCTCCTGTTCCTGCCGTTAAACCCATTTCCATTGGGCTTGCGTTCCGGTATGGATTTAAATTCAATGTTGGCTTCGGCTGACGGCAGCGGCGCTACCGGTTTGCTTAGTTCAAATTCACCCTTTTGAATCCACTCTTTAAGAATGGCCGCAATTTGCCGCGCCCGCGGGTAGCTGGATTGCGGGGTAGTAAGCACTGATTTGCCGTTTATCTCTATCCTGCCGCTTTTCAATTCTTTAAAATTGGCAAAGCCCAAATCCATTGGTTTGGAATAGGGATAACCCTCGTTATAATCAACAATCGGGCAGTAGATATCTTCATCTTTTACTGCGGTATATAAGAGCATCTCTTCATCAAGAATCGGTATGGGTATGCCTATACCAACCGCCATGGTAGCTCCGTAACCAATATAACTCAAGCCCACCAGCCAGTTGGGGTCCATTTGTTTGAGATCGCCAATTACCGAAAGAGTTCCGGCTGTTACTTTCGGCACTCCATTCTCCCCGCGCAAAACATTGGGATGATGCTGGGTGCCGTTCCAGGCCACGTAGCCTATACCCCCACCCAGGAATATCCTGGTCCCTATCCCGATGGTTTTATAATGCGGGTCATTAAGCAGCGGGCTCAATTGCCCCGAAGTCGAGTAACTGGCATTGCCGATATGGGGTTTAAGTATTCCCATATAAGTGTATAGAGTCCGGTCCCCCAGGTTAATCGCGCAGTTGTAATTCTGATAAGCATTGCGCGGGTTAAAAATAAAAGCGTCATTTACATCGTCCAGCGTAATTATGGTATCCACCTGTTTGTTGGGATAGCAATCGGTCCCATAGGATATGGCCTCCAAACGAACTTCCTTTCGTGCTACCAGGTCGTGGATTACATGACCGCCCCCATAACTGAATCGTCCTGGGAAAACCTTGTTTTCCGGGTCGTTGTCAGGTAGTTGGGCGGCTCCGATATAAGCATCGACTGCTGCTATACCTCCATAAGCCTCAACCCCGTTGAGCCAGACTTTTTTCATTTTAATCCGCGGGTTGGAATGTCCAAAGTTGATAAAAGCACCCGATGAACACATGGGGCCAAAAGTTCCTGTTGTAACTACATCTATTTCCTGGGCGGCTTTGGCTACGCCCTTTTCCGCTACAATACCGATAACTTCTTCAGCCGTAACTACTACGGCCTCTCCTCTTTTGATTTTCTCATTGATTTCTTCATAACTTTTCTGATATGACATTATATTTTCCCCCCAACAATCTTTGTGCAGACAATACGGCCTGACGTGCATCCTCGGAATAAGCATCAGCACCAATCTGGTCAGCATAATCCTGGTTTAACACCGCTCCCCCGACCATAACCAGGCAGGGCAGGCCCCGCGCTCTAACCCCCTCTATTACCTCGCGCATACGCGGCATGGTGGTAGTCATCAAAGCACTCAAACCAATTATATCAGCCTTTTCCTGCTGAGCAACATCCAATATGATTCCAGCTTCAATATCTTTGCCCAAATCAATCACTCTAAATCCGTAGTTCTCTAGCATTACGCATACGATATTTTTGCCGATATCATGAATATCCCCTTCCACCGTGGCCATAATAATAACTCCCTTTGACTGACCTGCTTCTTCGCCTAAACGCGGTTTAACAATGGAAAAGGCTTTTTTCATGGTTTCAGCAGCCATCATCAACTGTGGTAAAAAGTATTTTTTCTGTTCATATAACTGCCCGGCCTTTTCGATGCCCGGTATCAAACCCTGATTAATTAAATCCAGGGGAGGAATATGCTCTGCATCAAGCGCTTTGAGCAGAAGATCTTCAATTATCCCGCTATTCCCTTCCAATACTGCTGTTTGAAGCTGATCATAAACTGACAAGGGAGCCTCATTACTCGATGTTACCTGGGTTTCCGGAGTACCGGCAGTTGCATTTTGACCTTGCAGAAGTTGGGGAATATTACAATGCCGGCATAGTTCATGACGGTTTGCGGCAGGCTGATTGACCGCCGTCCCACGCTTGTAATCCCGATATTTCTCAATAAAAGCACCTGCATGCAAATCCCGATTGAGAAGTACTGCGGCTGCGCGATTGGCATCCATCATCCGCTCATCGAAAGGGTTGATAATCGGCAGATCCAGCCCGGCGGCCCAGGCCATGGCAAGGTAGTTGGAATTTAAAATCTCCCGCGCGGGCAGGCCATGCGAAACATTGCTGACCCCCAACACGGTTCCCAAATTCAATTCTTCTTTGACCGTCCGCAGCGCTTTCAAGGTCTCCATGACCTGGGACTGCTCGGCACTGGCAGTCTTAACCAGGCAATCGATAAAAACATCTTCATCCCGCAAACCATATTCCCGTGCTTTTTTATGAATCTTACGGGCAATTTGCACCCGGTCTTCGGCATGATTGGGAATACCGGTTTCATCCAGACAGAGCCCCAAAACGGCTGCTCCATATTTCCTGGCCAGCGGAAGCACCACATCCAAATGCTTGTCTTCTCCGGTAGTCGAATTAATCAAAGGCCGCCCGACAAAGTTTTTCAAACCTTCTTCAATAGCGGCAGCATTAGTTGAATCAAGCGAAAGCGGTATATCAACTGCGGCCTGAATGGCCAGGACCGCTTCTTTCATGGCTGCCGGTTCATCAATACCCGGCACCCCCATATTAACGTCTAAGAGTGGCGCCTGGGCTGCCACCTGTTGCCGGGCTTCTTCCACCACCACCTGCATTTTGCCTTCCCTAATATCCTGAGCCAGCTTTTTCCGGGCTGTGGGATTTATCCTCTCACCGATAAAAGCCAGGGGATGTTCACTTCCCAGTATGGTGTACTGGCTCCGTGAGGCCAGGGCCCGCAAGCTCCGAATCTCCCGTTTAACCGGGGCCAGGCCCTTGATTACACTGGCTATGGCCCTGATGTGGGCGGGTGTGGTGCCGCAGCAACCTCCAATAATGTTGGCTCCGGCATCCCTTAGGCGCAGAGCATATTCCGCCATCTCCTCGGGGCTGTCTGGAAAGACGGTCTGGCTGTTTACCAGTTTCGGCAAACCTGCATTGGGTTCTACGGAGATATACAAGCTGCTGTATTTTCCCATTTGTTCAATAACCGGCAATAGTTCACGGGCTCCGCCCGAACAATTTGCACCTACTGCCAGCGGTTGCAAGGCTTCGATGATTATCAGGGCGGTTAATGGGTCGGTTCCCATCATGGTCCGGCCGCCATTCTCAAAAGTCATATGCGCCAGTACCGGCAAACGCGTATTATGCCGGGCCGCAATCAAAGCTGCCCGCATTTCTCCTATATCACTCATCGTTTCAATCGATATTATATCTGCACCTGCTTTTTCGCAGGCCACTACCTGCTCGCGAAACGCCTCATACAAATCATCAAATTCAACCTCACCCATGGGTTTGAGCAGTTTGCCGGTAGGTCCAATATCGGCTGCGACCAAAGCCCGGCCCCGAGCGCCCTCCCGAGCCGCCTGAACCGCCAGGGTGTTTATTTCGCCAGTCTGATCGGCCAGGCCGTATTCGGCCAGTTTGAAACGATTGGCCCCGAAAGTATTGGTTTGGATAATGTCGGAACCGGCTTCAACATATTGATAATGAATGTCCTGCAAAACTGCCGGATTATTTGCGCCGAATAATTCCGGGCATTCACCGGCTTTCATTCCGTTGGCCTGCAGCATGGTACCCATGGCCCCATCCAGTATTAATATTTTTTCTTTTAATCTTTGTGACAGGTCCATAAAACACCAACTCCTTATTTAAAATATAAAAAAGCCCTCTAAAAAGAGGGTTTTGTTTGCATTCCCCTCTCATCTGTCAGGATCCTCCTGCAGGATTTGGCACCATACCGTTATGGCGGTTGCCGGGTTTCATCGGGCCAGTCCCTCCACCTCTCTGGATAAGAGCATAAAAAATATTTTGTTTTCGCCTTCCATATTTTTAGGAAGGATTTTTGTTTTCGTCTTCAGGCTGAGTCAAATTATCGCTTTTATTATTAAGACTCATTTTATTAAGTTCGTCAAGTGGAATTCCTTTTGGTTCTTCGGGTTTAGGTACTTCACCTTTTGTTTCAAATCTAGCCAAAGGTGACGCAGGTTTATCATCATCGAGATTTATGGCATCCTGGAATTCCTTCTGTACACCGGATGTTGCCTTTTTAAATTCGCGAGCTGCCTTACCCATTGATTTGGCAACTTCGGGCAGCTTTCCAGGCCCCACTACGATAAGCGCCACCGTCAGTATCAATATCAGTTCCCACGGTCCTATATTGCCGATAAATCCAAACATTGCCTAAATCACCCCCAGCAGGTTGATAATGAACCAAATCGAAACTCACTTTATGTTCCTGCCTGTTTATTTTACTTTTATTTTGCAAGTTTAGCAAACTATTTTCCTGAGCTAATTGTATTTTCAAAACACAACAGGCCAGATAATCTGGCCTGTATATTATGAGTTAATATGTCCCTGACTATCGTAATTCGGTAGGTACAAAGGCATCTACCAGTCCAATCGCAAATGCCGCCAGCAAACTACCCAGTAAGGACACTGACAGGTAGCTGGGGATTATAAACTGTGCTACGTAAATAACGACAGCGGCAGTGACAAAGCCCACCAAGCCACGGGAACGCGGCGATATACGGTCTCCCAGAATAGCCTCAACTATATAGCCCAAAACAGCTATTACTATTGCAGCAATCAACGCACCGGTAAATCCCGCTACAGTTATTCCCGGCAGCAGATACCCAACCAGCATCAAGACCAAAGCGGACACTACAAAACGTACTATGGTTCCAATCATTATGCGATGACCTCCCTTCACTTTAGAATGCTAACTCGAATCAGTGTAAAATCTATTGCTTTCTTATCATTGCTAAAAATTCTTAAAACTATGCAAATAAAATTCATTTCTATAATACCCTCAGTAATTATTTGTATAATTCTCTGCCAGATATGTTTTTTAGTGTTTTATTTTTCTATATAAAGGAATATTATCCGCTTTGGCGAAGAATTATGTAAATAGCTATTTGAGGTGTCTTATGCTGGCCACATTAAATACCCTGGTTCTAACCGGTATAGAAGCCAGGCCCGTTAAAGTAGAAGTTGATATCCAAAATGGACTTCCCAATTTTGAATTGGTAGGCCTGGCTTCCCAAACCACCCGCGAAGCCAGGGAAAGAGTCCGATCGGCTATAAAAAACTCCGGCTTCGATTTTCCCAACCGGAAAATCATAGTAAACCTGGCACCGGCAGATATAAAAAAGGAAGGCAGCCATTTTGACCTGGCTATTGCTCTGGGAATACTCATTGCT